>NZ_LWBP01000178.1 GCF_002078015.1 Niastella populi
CCTACCATTGGCTATCTATTTCTTTCCTTCCTGAAACTATGAAGAAAGCCTATCGTGAGGTAATCACGGGGAATGCAAGGAAATTAGAAGGCTAATAATTTAGTAAATCTTCTTAAGGGAACAGAATCGCTTCGATTTTTACAAGTACTTTAAAAAGAATTATACTTCCAATGATACCAGCCGACGCAGTTCTATGTCACTTAACTCCCCGATCCATTTTTCACCATTCGATACTGTGAGATTAGCCAAACTTTTTTTTCCGCGAAGCATTTCGTCAATTTTCTCTTCCAGTGTGCCTTTGGTAATCATCCTGTGTACCATTACATTTTTTCCCTGGCCAATACGAAAAGCCCTGTCAGTTGCCTGTGCTTCCACCGCAGGGTTCCACCACAGGTCGTAATGAATTACATGGTTGCCCGCTGTAAGGTTCAACCCTGTGCCACCTGCTTTCAGGCTTAAAATAAAAGTATCGCATAGGGGGTTGTTTTGAAAAGAATGCACCATTTCATCCCTTTCCTTCCTGGAATTACCGCCATGCAACTGCAAAGCCTTTTTACCAAAATGCGCATATATTACCGTTCGCAACAGGGAGCCCATTTCCTGATATTGCGAAAAGATCAGTACTTTTTCGCCGTTCTCATAAATTGTTTCCAATAATTGTAGCAGCAGCAACATTTTTCCCGAATGATCAGGCCGCAGGTCGCCCCCATTTTTCAGGTATTGCATCGGGTGATTGCACACCTGCTTTAAAACAGTAAGCAACTTCAGAATTATACCCCGCCGGTTTATTCCTTCTTCCATTTCTACTTCCTGCATCAGGTCATGTGTAATGCTTTTATACAGAGCGGCCTGTTCTTTGGTTAAATTACAGAACTGATCATTTTCGATCTTATCAGGAAGATCGTTGATGATAACCTTATCTGTTTTCACTCTTCGCATAATGAATGGGGAGGTTATGCTGCGAAATTTCTCCAGCCTTTTTCGGTCCTGGTTTATTTCAATAGGCCTGGCATATTCTTCATTGAACCAGTTTGAATTACCCAGATAACCTGGATTGGCAAAATCAAAAATGCTCCAGTATTCCATCAACCTGTTTTCAACAGGGGTTCCGCTCATAGCGATCTTTATTCCTGATTTAATTTTCTTTACGGCTTTGGTTTGTGCTGTTTCCGTGTTCTTAATATTTTGCGCTTCATCAATGATCAAAGCATACCAGTTCTGCCTGCACAACATTTCATTTTCTGTGCGGGCTATGCCATACGTGGTAATTACAACATCTGTTTCTTTAAATTCAGCTTTCCGTGTAGTACCGTGAAAAACCAGCGCATTGAGTGATGGAGCGAATTTTTCTATTTCAGCCTTCCAGTTGCTCAGTAAGGTAGTAGGGGCTATTACCAATGCCGGCTTATTTTTTAATGCCCCCTCTTCTTTAAATTTTTGTAAAGTAGCGATCACCTGTAATGTTTTTCCCAACCCCATATCATCGGCCAGCAAGGACCCAAGGCCCAATCGGGCATTTTTATACAACCAACTGACCCCCCGCTGCTGATAGTGCCGTAAACGGGCATTCAGTGCAACGGGTAAGGTAGTAACGTCAGCTTTCAGTATCTCCTGTATTTTTTTCTTCACCGCCCCGTCAATTTGCACCGGCGCACCTTCATAATCACCGCTAAGTGCAGCCTGCAATAAAGTAAAAGCTTTTGGCGCCGAAGGCCGTTCCAGTTTCAGGATAACCTTTTCAATTTCATCCTGGTTCATTAAAATGTACTGGTCACGAATCTTCACAAGACCGGTTGCCTGGTTTGCCAGTACAAAAAATTCGTCTTTGTTTAAAAAGCTATCGCCCACGGCTACCTTCCAGTCATAATCAAGCAAATCATTTAATGAAAAATATTTTTTATTCCCTTCCTTTGATGTTATAGCCAATGTTACCTGCGGCCGTAACAGATGCTGAAGGCTTTTAGGTAATAAGGTTTGAATACCTAATAGCTTGATGGCAGGCAAAATACCTGTCAGCACTTCGGCAAATGTTTGGGAAGAATAAAATAGTTTCTCATTGCCTTTAGAGGCGATGGAATTATTCAAGCCTGGAAGATATTGTGCAAGTAACTGTAGGTCTTTAAGCGCGGAAAATTGCTTATCACTATCACGTTTCATGAAAACATGCAGGCTTTCTACCGGTTTCAGGGAGGCTGTATTATCTTTTATCAGTACCTGCACTTCAAAGCCTTTATTACCATTTTCACTTACCTGCAACAAAGGAGTGTATTCCTTTTTACCGATATAAAACCGGTTAAGCCAAAGCTGAATGGTATTGGGAATCTCTTTCTCTGAAAAACCATCGAAGCAGTTCAATGTATCGCTGAAGAACAGCTCATTTATTTTCAATGCCTGCTTTTTCGATGGTTTTACACTTACCTCCGCTTTGTTATAACAGGCCTGAACCGAAGTATTTGCAAAAAAGCTGCAGATCAATATAAGCGCTTCATCCTGTTTGGCTGGCAATAAAGAGGACTTTGACCTTTTCTGCTTTTCGGAAACAGATGGTTTCTCTATTGTCACCATATTTGCAGGATACCATTGAAGCAGATCGTCAAATACTTTTTTAACGCTTCCGTTGATCAATGCAGGTATCCATTGAATACGGTATTTTTCATTAGCGGCTTTAAATAACCTTGGCAATATAGCCCCTCGCTCTGCCAATACGTTACAAAACCTGAATGTGTGGTAAAGCAGTACAAAGGACGGTGAGTAATTATCCAGATGTTTGCTTTCCGTTTGCGCCAGTAAAACCAGCAGGTTATCTTTTTTTACCGGGTATTTATGATCATCATTGTCCCTTGCAATAAATAATAGCTCGCCATTCTCGTGCGCTATGATCGAATAATCGTAATAACGATAATCCTTCGGCAAAGAAAGCTTTTCATTTTTCAGGGTGGAAAGGTACTGCCCCTCAAATTTTGCCTGGCGTCTGTATTGCTTTTGAATCACGTCTTTGAAATCTCCATCATAAAACAGGGGGTTGGCTGTAAATAGCAACGGTAGTGTAGTAAGAAGATTTTCAATTAAAGAGAAATCAGGAGTATCGGGTGGTTTACCGTTTTTGGCAGCAGTGCCCTTTTTAGCGGCCATACAATCCTGTATGGAGAAAATGGTTTCGGTCTGGAGATCGTGTAACTGCATCCGGTGAGCAGATAGTTCCGCAACCAGATCAAACCTGTGAAGATTAAAAACCAGGAAGGGGTTCTGATCTATCTCATTGGCTATGGTATAAATAACGGCAGCAAGATGTTTACAGGGCACTGCCCAGTCGGGACAGGAGCAATTCAGCTTAATATCCTGCCAGCTTTTCGGAAAGATCTTTATACTGGCACGTTCGGCAATCTCCAATAGATCCATTGGGAGCTGACGATTGAGCAATTGCGAAACAACCAGTGGATCACCTTTTATTTTCTCAATAAAAACCTTCTTCTCTTCGTCAAAAAATGGCGGTACTACAATTGATACATCATATGGTTTGGGCCGACTGCCTTTAACCTTTGCCCGGATCAGGTTTTCACTTATACTGATGGAAGCCACCATTCCCTTTGTTGCATAGGAGCGACCACGCGGAAGGCGGTTCGAAAAATCAATTCGGTCCAATGATTTAAGCCATTGTTCGCCCCACCAGGTGCGTCCGAATTTGCTCATAAAAGAAGTATTACTGAAGTTTGGTAATGACGCCAAAAATAGTATAACAATCAATAAAAAAACAACCTGTCAGTTGAAAAGCAGAGAATTTATTGAATATGTCAATCTGTTTCATGATAACACAAATGCTTTATTACGGCAACAACAAAACACGTCCTCCATGCACAAAATCTCATTAAACGTTCTTACAAAAGCATACCACCGGATTCGAACCAGGAAACAATTCATTTTATGGGACTAAGACATATCAACAAGAACAACTTGAACTCCTTAAACGCAAAAACCCGCTATCAGCACGGGTTTTACAATTCCGTGGAGTCCGCCGACAGATTGTCGAACCAATTAAAGGAATTCTTTAAGCGTATGAATAATGTAAAACAATTAATAAACAAAATTCATTGTATAATAGGTTGTGAAATGCTTTAGGCCCTATTGACCATTGTAGCAGAAACCATGGGAATCTAAAAAGGTTTTATTATTATACTTTACTCAAGTATTAACACAGAACTATAACTTTACCCGGTGAACAACACCTGCTTACATATCATTCATCTTCCTCACCGGGCTGATCGCTTCACTTTGTTAACAAACGAGCTCTCAACTCAGAATATCAACAATTTCAGGATATGGGATGGGATTTGGGATGACGAACTTCCCTGCAGAGGAATTATCAAATCACACAAACAAATAATCTCTTGGGCACAGCAAAACGGGCTAAAGGAAATATGCATTGCTGAAGATGACATTCAGTTTGCTGCACCAGGCGCATTTTCCTATTTCATCGAACACACCCCGACAGCTTTCGACCTTTACCTCGGTGGTATTCTATGGGGAAGTATTCATAACGATCAAACGGTAACCGACTTTGCAGGCACCATGTTATACATTGCCAAGAAACAATTTTATGAAATCATCCTGAATTTGCCGGAAGACAAAGATTATGACCGGCGATTAGCCGGATTAGGAAAGTATTATGTTTGCAGTCCCATGGTTGCTTTTCAACACAGCGGTTATAGCGATAACAGAAAACGCCATATCGACTTAACTCCCTATGCCAAAAGAATGAAATGGTCTACTCAATAAATTTTAGGATATCATCCAGGATTATATAGGTGCTTGGGGGAGAACCGTAACCGGCATGCGCCGCAATCCATTCTTCGACATATTTATTACTATGAAGGGTTTTGAATTCTTCCAGTAAAAACTTCCGGACCTCGTGATCAGCGCTTTTCATTTCCTCCCAGATTGTGCTTCTGTTATCTAATACAAAAATGATGTCCTCAAAATCTGTACTTATCCTTCCATCATTGTTCCCTCGGTTTTTGAATGCCTGCAGTTTCGAAGCAATGAAATAAGGGGCCGAGAAAATCCTAACGGTATGATGTTCATCTATGATATAATCGACAGCGTTTTTAAAGCCGCCTTCATACCAGATATTCGAGAATCCCAAAATGGTCTCGTCGGTAGGCATAACATCTACTATTATTCCAGGCAGTAGAAAGCGACCAACAAATGTGGCTGTTATGTCACTTTGAAACCCCAGTGTTCTAAGCTGCTCTTCCAGTTGGGCATATTCATACCGGGTAGCAATTTCCACTACGATATCAACATCATCTGTTGGGCGTACCTCAATAGCTCGTCTATCAGCATACAAACTCACAGTTGCTCCACCTACAAACACAACCTCATTTTTTAACGGCCCCAGCGCATTACTTACGGCCTTGATCCGGGTAATATTTGCGTGATGGCTCATAATATCATTTTTTTAAGTTCATCCACTGCGACTATCGTTTCCCTTACTCTACCCACACGAATCACATCCACCAATGCCAGCATCTTGTATAGATTGGCGTCGAGCTTAGCCGCTTTGACCTGGTTTTTATACAATGGCTCAATACTAAGCCCCCGGTCATATCCCCGGGAATCGGGCCAAACATAATCTGACTCACTGCTGAAATGGGTCCGCATAAAAGGATGAGAATGAGCAGTTGGTATACCATTGACTAGTGTTCCTGGCAGCACAGGAAAGACAAATCGAATCCCATGCTGCAGGAATTCCATCAATGACTGACGAAACACTTTTTTCTTTTTCTCCTTATCTATTAATCCGGCTATACCACTCCTTCTCAATGATTCCGACACTTCGGACGCGCTAATAAAAAGTTCTTCCGACAAGTTTTTATTATGCCAGTTATTCCCTTCTTTAGCAATGATTTTCAGCAAGACGACTATATCCTGTGGTCGCATCCCATTATGTAATCTCATGCTACAAATATACATCGGCAGTTTCTAATTCGCAAATCACGAATCGTGTATTTATTTCATTTTCAATATATAAAGATATAATAAAGAATTACTGCCGGACTCGAAACAATAGACAGTTGATTTTATAGGTGTAAAGAATCTTTGAAAGAACTATCTGATTCCTTTAAACAACAAAACCCGCTACTAGAGCGGGTTTTACAAAATCGTGGACCGTACTGGACTCGAACCAGTGACCCCTACTCTGTCAAAGTAATGCTCTAAACCAACTGAGCTAACGGTCCGTAAACAGGAGACCGAAGGTAAAACAGTCATTCGCCTTCCCCAAATTTTTTAGATATATAAACGAAAGCCCATACCCGGCAGCAGGCAACGGGTACACATTAAAAATAGCTTCATAGATGCCCCCCGGTTCATAATTCATTATCTTTAGATACGAACTTCACCATTCAAGCCTTTTTATGAACCAGCAAATCATCAACCTTTTCGACGAGTATACCCACGCACCGCTCAGCCGCGAAGAGTTCCTTCGCCGGCTTACAAAGATCACCGGCAGCCTGGCTGCGGCCTTTGCCGTACTGCCCATGCTGGAAGTGAATTACGCGCAGGCGCAAACCGTGCCTGCACAGGACGACCGCATCACTACAGAACATATCACCTACCCCGGCGATGACTGCACCATGAAAGGTTACCTGGCCAAACCCAAACAAAAAGGGAAATACGGAACGGTTGTGGTCATTCACGAAAACCGTGGGTTGAACCCGCACATCGAAGATGTTACCCGCCGTGTGGCACTGGCCGGTTTTCTGGCCCTTGCGCCCGACGCCTTATCGCCCCTCGGTGGTACCCCGGCCAATGAAGATGAGGCTCGCAATATGTTCGGAAAACTGGATATGCAAAAAAATCTGAACAACTTCATAAAAGCATTCGATTATGCAAAGTCACTCAACGATACGAATGGTAAAACAGGTTGTGTTGGATTTTGCTGGGGCGGCGCTATGGCCAACCAGTTAGCCGTTCATGTACCCGACCTGAAAGCCGCAGTCGCTTTCTATGGCCGCCAACCCGATGCTGCAGATGTGCCTAAAATAAAAGCAGCCCTGCAATTGCATTATGGCGGACTCGATGAGCGCGTAAATGCGGGCATTCCGGCTTATGAAGAGGCGCTGAAAAAAGCAGGCACCAAATATGAATTATTTGTTTACGAAGGCGCCAATCATGCCTTTCATAACGATACAGCGCCTTCGCGTTATAACGCGCCGGCAGCGAAACTGGCATGGGAACGCACGATAAAACTCTTTAACGAGAAACTTAAATAATATTGGGCACGTTCCGTGCAAATTGAATTCTGAAGTAAGAAGTAGGATGAAGCGCCTTGCGTTTCTTACTGTATCGGGAGATTTAAATCCCACGCTGCATCAACGTGGGATTTAAATTTTAAGTAACCATCCGCCTTATCTCATCAACTCATCAACTCGTCAACTCATCAACTCATCAACTCGTCAACTCAACCCTTCCTCCTCTCCAGCTCCTTCCTGATCAACCCCAACTCCCGGCCCGTTTGTCCGGATACTGATGAATTCTCCTGCGCCCGGCGCATAAGATAGGGAATTACATCACCGATGGGGCCGAACGGTAAGTACTTGCTCACCCTGAACGAGCTCTTCGCCAGGTTGAAAGTGATATTATCGCTCATGCCATACAGTTGTGAAAAATGTACGTGGGGATGGTTATGCGGAATACTTTTTTTATCGAGCAGTTCGGTTGTATATAAATTACTGTACTCGTTATGTGAGGCAACGATCAGCGCAATATGATTGAGGTAATCGATGCAAAATTCCAGCGCCGCATTGTAATCACGGTCGGTAGCCGTTTTATTGGGCTGAATGGGCGAAGGATAATTCATGGCAGCTGCGCGTTTACGTTCTTTCTCCATATAAGCGCCGCGTACCAGTTTCGCACCCAGTACAAATCCTTTTTGTTGAGCAACAGCAAAACTGTCTTTCAGGAATTGCAGCCGGTCGTGGCGATATAACTGAATCGTATTATAGATAACTGTTTTTTTCCGGTTGAACCGTTCCATCATTTGCATGGTGAGCGCATCAACGGGATCCTGGATCCAGCTTTCCTCTGCATCTATCAGCACGCCTACGCCTTTGGTATCGGCAACCTCGCAAATACGAATGATGCGGTCGACAACCCGTTGCCATTCGGCTTTTTCCGCGGTTGTGAGTATTTCTTCATGCACCTTGCCTTCAAACCCGCTTTTGCCGGCAGCGGCGGCATCTAATTTTTCAAGCAGGGCAAACCGGGCAAGACCGGTCACCTTTACACTCATAAAGGGAATATTGGGCTGTGTGGCGGCATAATTGATCACCCTGATGAATTCGTCGGTGGCATGATCAAAATTCTCCTCCCCTTCCTTTCCTTCTACCCCATAATCGAGGATCACCTGCACATTGAACTGCTTCAGCTTTGCAGCTACATGCGCCGTTTCTTCCAGCGTTTCGCCCCCCACAAATTGTTCGAAAATGGTATTGCGAATGAGATTTTTTATTGGAAGACCAACTTTGATAGCCCAGGGCGTAAGCCTGGTACCCAGTTGAACCAAAACTTTGTATCCCATGCTCGAGAAAAGAAAATAGGCCTTTTTTAACGCTTTATCAGACCTGTAAGCAAATGCATTCTCCGTATTATCAAAAGATACAGCAACGGCGGTTTTTGACATAGAACTAACGAATGTTAGGCGCGAAGATAAAGCGAAACCATTTTAGTTGCAAATGATATCGTCAATGGTGAGTGGTGAATGGTCAATGGCGGGTGGTGAATGGTGAGTGACACCCGATTTTTGGGATCTGTTTACGACCTTGCCCCGCCGGATTTCGAACCGATTGCCGATGAAGGC
This sequence comes from Niastella populi, assembly GCF_002078015.1. Taxonomy (GTDB): domain Bacteria; phylum Bacteroidota; class Bacteroidia; order Chitinophagales; family Chitinophagaceae; genus Niastella; species Niastella populi. The sequence goes on from NZ_LWBP01000178.1 coordinate 8,858, forward strand.
CACGCAAAGGTTTGCCGTTTCACAGCCTGCCCCGATACAGTCGGGGTCTGCCGATTCCCCGATTGCCGGTTCCTGCCGGTTTTCCTTCCACACAAACCTTGTAAATTGTGCCCGATATGACAATCCTACATACCGATATCTACAGGTTCAGCATTCCCATGCATCCTTTTACCATCGCTACCGGCACCATGCACTTTGCCCAGAATATTTTCATCAGGGTGCATACCGATGCGGGCGTATATGGGGTAGGTGAATGTTCTGCATTTCCCATGATCGTTGGCGAAACCCAAAGTACGTGTTTCGAGATGGCCAAAGATTTTGCCGCACTCTGGAAAAACAAAAGCGCCGAAGCCATTGAAGAGCGGTTGCAGGAACTACATAGCTATACTGCATTCAATGCCACCATAAAAAGCGCCTTCGATATGGCGTTGTACGATCTGGCAGCCAAAGCGGCCGGCCAGCCGTTGTATCGCTATCTGGGCGGAACCGGAAAAGAACTGGAAACCGATCTTACCATAGGTATCGATACGCCCGGGAACATGGCTGCCAAAGCCATCGATTTTGTAAAACGCGGCGTACGCATCATCAAAATAAAGCTGGGCAAAAATGCCAAAGAAGACGTGGAACGGGTGAAACGCATCCGCGAAGCGGCCGGACCATCCATTGGACTGCGTATAGACGCCAACCAGGGCTGGAGTTACGAAGATGCGGTCTTTGCCCTGAAAGCCATGGGAAGCTATAATATCGAATTCTGTGAGCAACCAATGCGTTATTGGGACGATGACAAATTACCTGCGCTGGTAAAACAATCGCCCATTAAGATCATGGCCGATGAAAGCGTTTTTGACCACCACGACGCTCAACGCATCATTGCCGCCGGCGCCTGCGATTATGTGAACATCAAATTCGCCAAATCGGGCGGTATTTGGGAAGCCCGCAAAATACACGCGGTTTGCAGGGAAAATAACATTCCCTGCATGATGGGCGGTATGCTCGAAAGCCGGGTAGCGCTGACGGCCTTCGCGCATTTTGCGCTGTCGCACGATAATGTCGTTTTTTATGACATGGACACCTGTATGCTTGGTCATAAAACCGACCCCGTTACCGGTGGCGTTCAATACAAAGGCTTTTTCCTCGAAGTGCCCGACACACCGGGCATAGGCGCCGATGCCGATGAAGCCTTCCTGCAAACGCTTGAAAAGGTTACTATCTAAAGCATTTAACTACAACCGGCAACACGCCAATTCCATATTTCATTACACCGGGAACCGGAGTTTTCCGGTTTTCCGCATTTCCTGAGCTTTCTGAGTATATCTTTGCGCAAAAAAAAGCATGGACCAGTTTTCGAAAACAGCCAAAGAATCATCGGTCACCATGACCGAATTGGTATTGCCCAACGATACCAATATGTTTGGCAACCTCATGGGCGGAAGATTAATGTACTGGATGGATATTGCAGCCGCCCTCGCCGCTATGAAACATTGCGGCACCCCGGTGGTAACTGCATCGGTTGATAATATCTCATTCGAAAACCCCATTAAACTGGGCAACGCCGTTCATATACAGGCAAGGGTTTCCCGCGCTTTTAATACCTCTATGGAGATCTTTATGAGTGTTTGGGGCGAAGATGCCCTGCACCAATACAAATACAAAAGCAACGAAGCATACTTCACCTTCGTATCGCTCGATCCCAATGGTAAACCGCGTAAGATCCCTGCGCTGGTACCTGAAACGGAAGATGAAAAGAAATTGTTTGATGGCGCATTGCGCAGAAGACAGGTACGATTGATCCTTGGCGGTAAAATGCAACCCGATGATGCTACTGAATTAAAAGCATTGTTCTTTAAATAACTTTCTCAATGAAAAATCCCGCGCCAGGCGCGGGATTTCCAATTATCTGTATTTCCATTATCCCATTATCGAATTATCACATTATTTCCAGTGATGCGCCCCTTTCATCATAAACGATTTGCTTTGTTCAATGGCATCCATCACCTGTTGTAAGATCTCTTCTGCAGACGCTTCGTAATTTATTTGCAGCGGCTCCTTGAACGTAACGGAAAGTAATGTTCCCTTCTTCTTGAACTTCAATCCCTTTTTATTAAAGGCGCGCCAGAAGCCATTGATGACCACGGGCACAACAATAGGTTTGCACAATTTTATAATATGCGCCGTGCCTTTTCTTCCCGGTGCAAAAGGCGTGGTGGTTCCCTGCGGAAATGTGATCACCCAGTTGTGCTCCAGGGCCCGGGTGATCTTTCTTGTATCTGAAGGATCGAGCCCCTTGCGAACTTCGGTCCCTGCAGAACGCCATGTTCGCTTTACCGTAAGCGCACCACCTAACGTAAACAGCCGGCTGATAAAGCTGCCGCGCATGGTTTCTTCGGCAGCTACATAGTATACGTTTGTAAACGGGTTTAACAAATAATAAGGAATGCCCAGTTTGTTCTTTTTGCGCCATTTCACAGCACAGAAAATATGCAGAAACGTAATTACATCGGCAAAATAGGTCTGGTGGTTACTTACAAAAAGCACATTCTTCCTTGGCAGGCTGGCGATATGCTCAGTGCCCCTTATACGCAGTTTGTTTATGATAACAAGACCGGGCCAGGTTATTATGCCTATTATGGGATATAATATTTTTCGTACCAGTTTAAAATGTCGTATCCTTTCACTAAACGAACTCATGCTGCGTTGTTTTGACAACCAATTTGTATCGAAATTAAGGAAATGTTAATAAACAGGTTACGGTTATTGTAACCGCCTGTTTCTTTGTGTAATTTATGTCTTCCTTAAATCATACTGATATTAAATAAAAGAACATGAAAAAAATTACTACTACCCTCATCCTCGCTTTTGTTATCAACGGTTTGTTTGCGCAGGCGCCAAATCCCTTTCCCAAAACCGTCAGCGTTAGCGGCAGCGCCGATTTAGAAATTGTGCCCGATGAAATTTATGTGCAGGTAACATTAAAAGAGTATGAAAAAAAAGGCGCTGGTAAAACAGACCTTCAAAAAATAAAGGCCGACTTCCTCGCATCCTGCAGAAACACCGGCCTGCCCGATTCAGTAATAACAATTGCATCGTACGAAGGCAGCCTGTTGAAGAAAAGAAGATCAAAAGAGGAATTATATGCCACCATTTCCTATCAGATCAAATTCAACAACAGCAAAAAGATCGATGAACTGGTAAGTAAACTCGATGATGAAGCTACCCAAAGCTTCGATGTCGTTCGCGTTTCTCATAGTAAAATACAGGAATACCGCAAACAGGTTAGAATACTTGCCATTAAAGCCGCTAAAGAGAAAGCCGCTTATCTTACCGAAGCCATAGGTGAAAGTTTGGGCACAGCGGTGACAATTACAGAATATAATGCCGGATTTGTACAACCGGGGTACTTCAATGTAAGCCAGGCGTCTATGGCCAATACAATGGAGAACCTCTCTTACAATGGTAATTCGGGCGACTTATCAGGCGGCGGTATCGATTTCAGGAAGCTCAAAATATTCATGGAAGTGAATGCGGTGTTTGCCATAAAATAATCAACCTTGAACCTTATCCTTTTTCCCTTTACCATATCCCTGTATCTTTGCGCGCATGAAATTTAGCGCGGTAATTTTCGATATGGATGGCCTGCTGATAGATTCTGAACCCTTATGGCAACAGGCAGGTGCAGAAACCTTACAGGAATATGGTGTTACGCTCACCGATGAGCAGTATATTCTTACCACCGGCCTTCGCACGCCCGAGTGGGTCGATTACTGGTTCACGCACTTTTCGATCAGTAAAGACCAGGCCAAAGCAGCAGCCAGGCAAATTGAACAGGCCGCCCTCGATAAGATCAAAGAACATGGCGAGGCCATGGAAGGTGTGCAGTACATTATGGAGTTTTTCAAACAGCATAATTTCCATATCGGACTGGCCTCTTCCTCTCCCATGCGGTTGATCGAAGCCGTAGTTGATAAACTGAATATTCAGCCATACCTTAATGCCATCACTTCTGCCGAACATCTTCCCCATGGCAAACCGCATCCCCAGGTATTTTTGAATTGCGCCGAACTATTACAGGTTCCGCCCACCACCTGTATTTGTTTTGAAGATTCGTTCAACGGAATGATCGCCGCCAAAGCAGCGCGTATGAAATGTGTTGTGATACCCGCCCCACATGTGCACCATGAGGGCCGCTGGGATGCAGCTGACCGTAAGTTGACCTCGTTATCAGGTTTTAATAATACAGTGCTTGAGACACTATAAAATGCGAGCCTGCAATCCGGAACTGTATTTACTTCTTCATTTAACATGCTATCCTTTTCATTCTTCATTTTTCCCGCCCCTGAAGGCGGGAAAATCAAACGGGACACCCCGGTTACACCGGAACATCCGTTGAGTTGTTACTACCCAAATGAACCTGTATGTAATTAAGTTATGTACATGACGGGGCCTGTACCAAAATCACTGGCATCCGTGTACGTAATATTTTTATCAGCTATTATTAATGGTTAGTGATGCATGACGGCTTATTCTGGCTGTCAGGCGCTGCAATGAAGCGCAAAAAAGAATATGAAAATGAAAATAAATGCGAAAGAAGTGTATTGCTTCTTCATATGGTACTAATTTGTTGAAATACAAAACAACCTTGTTGCTTGTTAAGATGGATAACGGCAAAGTATCACATACGTTATTACACTGGAAAGAGAGCGTTGCTATTAAGGTGCAGATAGGATCAGGATGGTGTTCCCGTTGACTTGCTGACGTAAATATATAACACAGATTTTCTTTATGCAAGCATATATGCGTAATTATTTAATAAGTAATAATCCTGATCAAGAACCCAATACACAATCGCCAATAAACAATTGGCAGTTCCCATGATTTTCAGTCACATATACGGGGCGGTTATATGCGTTTGCATTTTTCATTATCCCGTACAAGCCTGTTTTGTTACCGGTAAGACGCAAAAAAAGCGTCCCGGCCAAAGCCGGAACGCTTTATATTCATCAGGAAATCCATTCGCTTTAAGCGTTTGCTTTTAGCGTTAAGGATTACTCTTTCGTTTCTGTAGAACCACCCTGTTGCTCTTCCTGCTTCAACTTTTCCTTGATCTCAGCCAGCGCACCCAGGTCACCTAAAGTAGCTTTTTCTACTTTACCCTGAATGTTCTTAACTGCTTTCTTGGTTTTGTCGGCTTCGGCGCGGGCTTCTTTCTGAGCAGCTTGTTTTTCTTCCTGCTTAGATTGCTCCCACAGGCGGGTATGCGATACTACGATGCGTTTTTCATTGCGATCGAATTCGATAACCATGAATTGCAGCGTTTCATCGGCGCCGATGCTTTTACCATCTTCGCGCATGAGGTGACGGTTAGGCGCAAATCCTTCCAGACCGTAGGGTAACTGAACGATACCGCCTTTGTCGTCTCTGCGGATAACTGTTCCCTCATGTACAGAGCCAACCGCGAATGTGCCCTGTAATGCATTCCAGGGATCTTCTTCCAGTTGTTTGTGTCCGAGTTGCAGTTTGCGATTGTCTTTATCGATGCCGAGGATAACAACGTCGATGTTCTCACCAACTTTGGTATACTCAGAAGGATGATTGAAACGTTTCAACCAGCTCAGATCGCTGATGTGGATCATACCACCAATACCAGGAGCCAGTTCAACGAACACACCGTAAGGAGTGATGTTTTTCACCAGGCCGGTATGACGGCTGCTCTCGGGGAATTTGGTTTCGATAGTGCTCCATGGATCTTCGCTCATTTGCTTAATAGATAAGCTCATTTTGCGATTATCTTTATCGAGCGTTACGATCTTCGCTTCGTACTCATCACCCAGTTTGAAGAATTCTTTCGCATTGATCGGTGTGTTAGCCCAGGTAATTTCACTTACGTGTACCAGACCTTCAACACCTGGCATGATCTCCAGGAATGCGCCGTAATCTTCAATATTCACTACTTTACCTTTCACTACTGAACCTTCGTGAATATTTTCAGGCAGAATATCCCACGGATGAGGAGTCAGTTGTTTCAGACCAAGGCTGATGCGTTTTTTCTCATCATCGAAGTCTAATACAACCACTTTCAGTTTCTGATCCATTTTCAGTACTTCGCCCGGATGGCTGATACGGCCCCAGCTGATATCAGTGATATACAACAGACCGTCTAAGCCGCCAAGATCCATAAAGGCACCGAAGTCGGTGATATTCTTGATGGTTCCTTCCAGTACCTGACCTCTTTCGAGTTTGCTCATGATCTCTGCACGTTGTGCTTCGATATCGCTTTCGATCAGCGCTTTATGAGAAACTACGGCGTTCTTGATAGCTTCGTTGATCTTCACTACTTTGAACTCCATGGTCTTTCCTACAAACTGATCGTAATCAGTTACAGGTTTTACATCGATCTGTGAACCCGGTAAGAATGTTTCCATACCGAATACATCCACGATCAAACCGCCCTTCGTTTTTGAAGTAACAGTACCAGTGATAACTTCACCGGTTTTGTGAACTTCAACGATTTTTTCCCAGGCACGTGTAATGCGGGCTTGTTTACGGCTCAGGTTAAGATGACCTTCCCGGTCTTCTTTCTCTACAACCATAACTTCCACTTCATCACCAGTTTTCAGGTTAGGAAGATCACGGAATTCGTTTAACGAAACCAGACCATCGCTCTTAAAGCCAATGTTGATAACCACATCAGTTTTAGTAAGCGCAACTACCAGACCTTTCACTAATTCGCCGTCAGTAACAGCTTTGAAAGTTCCTTCGTAAACAGCATCGTACTTTTCTTTTTGCTCTTTGGTGTAAGATGCTACGTTACGTTTGTCAATGCTCCAGTCGAAATCGTCGTGGGCAGTGTTGTCCACTTCCGGAGCCTCAGGTGCTTTTGGTGTCGCTGTAGCTTCAGCACCCTGATCGGCTGCAGAAGACTCCTGTGCATCAGCGTTTAATTGTTTAATAAATAATTGAAACATGATAAAAAACCCGATGATTTTAATTCGGGCTGCAAAGATAGGCCAAAATGCTGAATTGTAAAGGGATTATGCGTTTTTTTTGGTTTGGTAACCAATTGATTTGCACGGCCTTGAACAAGTATTTTGAACCGGTCGTCACTTCTTCACCAATCGCCTGGCATTGTGAAAAAGTATCATCCGGTCTCTTACAGGGCGCATTACTATACTCTTAAGGTAGGAAAAGAAATTTGTGTTAATAGTATGATTGCCATAGCAAAAACGATTAGCCCTGTCACGGTACAATCTGCAGGATGATCTCCTTACGTTTTTTTGTGAAAACGTGTATAACTTAGATTGCTTTTAATTAATGAAAATTATTTTTTTGTGCACTTATTCTGACAGGCGCTTTTTATTTTTACATTTATCGAAAATTATTTCAACTGACTATTTGTTATGATTACACCAGTTTTGATCACATTATTTGAGCGGGACCTGAATAAACTGACTGAAGAGATCTCCCAATATCCTGACGACAGCAGCCTGTGGGTAGTTAAGGAAGGCATCAAAAACAGCGGCGGCAACCTGTGTTTGCACCTGACCGGCAGCTTACAACATTTTATCGGAAATGTACTGGGCGATTCGGGATATATCAGAAACCGGGAAGCAGAATTCAATCTTAAAAATATCAGCAAGCATAAGCTGCTGAACGAAATAGAGAACGCAAAAGTGGCTGTAAAGGACGCACTGGAGCAAACCAGCAAAAAGGAACTGGAAAAAAATTATCCATTGCCTATTAATGGTGAAACAGTAACAACAGAGTTCCTGTTATTACACATGCTGACCCATTTGAACTATCATACCGGTCAGATCAATTATCACAGAAGATTACTTGGTTTTCCCCAGGAGCAATAAATAGTTTTTGGTTATCATACCAATTGACCGCCCCCTGCAGGAGGCTGGTTAACCAACGAACCATCATGCCTTCGAATTGGGTTTGATGGTTCGTTTCATACTTTATCAAAGAAGCTTTTGTACCTGTACGTTTCACGGTGAGCCGTACCCCAAATCACCAACGCCACTTAAACGCCTGCCGCAATTGCCTTTGCCGCTATAAACCCGGTCGTCCACGCATTCTGAAAATTGAACCCGCCGGTAATACCATCCACATCCAGTATTTCACCGGCGAAATATAAACCGGGCATAATTTTGCTTTGCATGGTATTGGCATCTACTTCCGCAAGCTGAATACCCCCCGCCGTTACAAACTCCTCTTTAAAGGTTGTTTTTCCCTGCACTTTGAATTCCTGCGCACAACAGTTTGCAATGAGTTTGTTCTGTTCTTTGGCCGACACATCGGCCCAGCGCTTTTCTTCCTGGATACCCGATTGCGCCAGGAGGTACTGCCACAAGCGTTGCGGTAAATTAAACGGATTGCGGTTTATTATTTTCTGCGATGCCAGCTCAAACCGCAATTGCTGTAAATGCTCCCGTAATGTATTCTCATTATAATCGGGAAGCCAATTCACAATAATTGCGAATTGCCAATTGCCCATTGCCAGTTGTCTTGCACCCCATGCCGATAAGCGCAGTATCGCAGGCCCGCTCATTCCCCAATGGGTGATCAGCAGCGGCCCTTTAGCCGATAAATTCGTACCGGTTACCTTAACATGCGCTTCGGGTACCGATACGCCCATTAACTGCGTAATGGCGTTTCCGGGCATATTAAATGTGAAAAGGGAGGGAACCGGTTCGGCAATGTGATGGCCCAACAGTTGCAGCCAGCCGAACTGCGATAATTTGGCGTAACCGCCGCTCGCTATGCACACGAAACCGGCGTTCAGCAACCGGTTATCAGCAAGTTCAAGCGTAAACGGCTGGTCAGCGCCTGCTTCATACTTCAAACTTTTTACATCAGCCATCATTCTCACCTCTACCCCATACTTATTCGCCTCCCTTATCAAACAATCGATAATGGTTTGCGATGTATTGGTGACCGGGAACATGCGGCCATCGTCTTCCGTTTTCAGTTGTACGCCCCTATCGGCAAACCACTGAATGGTATCGGTAGTAAAAAACTGATGAAATGCTTTTTTAAGAAAATTGCCGCCGCGCGGATAATGGCGTACCATGTCGGAGATGGAAAAACAGGAGTGGGTTACATTACACCGGCCGCCACCGGATACTTTCACTTTTGAGAGAAGCTTGCCTGTCTTTTCGAGAATGATCACTTCAAGTGAAGGATGCAGGCGGGCCGCATTCACTGCACAAAAAAAACCGGCGGCCCCGCCTCCTATTACTATCAGTCTTTTCTTTTTATCACTCACTTACTCTTATAACTTATTACTTACTACTTACAACTTAATACTTTGCATTCAAATTAGGGTTGGTTTGCTCAGCCGCTTCAATGATGCTGTAATCGCTTAACACATCAGCCTTTCCTTTGCGAACACAAACATCATGTTCAAAATGCACCGAAGGTTTATGATCGACGGTGCGCACCGTCCAGCCATCTTCTTCGGTATATACATCCTTTTTTCCCATATTGATCATTGGTTCAATAGCCAGCACCAGGCCTTCACGCAACACCGGACCGGTACCTTTACGGCCGTAGTTCGGCACCTGCGGATCTTCGTGCAACGACCTTCCCAGCCCATGCCCTACCAGTTCGCGCACCACTCCGTAGCCATGCTTTTTTTCGGTATGCTCCTGAATGGCATTGGCAATATCGCCGATGCGATTACCGGCCACCGCCTTTTCAATGCCCTTGTATAACGATTCCTTTGTAACACAGATCAGTTTCATCACATCTTCGGCTGGTTCGCCAATGGCAAATGTATAGGCATGATCGCCATGAAACCCATTCTTGTACACGCCGATATCTACGGAAATGATATCGCCTTCGCGCAGTTCATTTTTATCGGGAAAACCATGAACCACCACATCGTTCACAGAAATGCAGGAATTAAAGGGATATCCTTTATAATTGAGGAAAGTAGGCTCAGCCTTATGATCGCGAATGAACTCGCCAATGACTTTATCAAGTGAAAGCGTAGTGATGCCCGGTTTCAACAGTCCGGCAATATGGGCCAGCGTTTTACTAACCAGTAATGCGCTCTCCCGCATCAGTTCGATCTCCGCTTCCGTTTTGTAATAGATCATCTCATTAATTTATACTAAAACAAAACCTGACAACTATAACAACAGCTGTCAGGTTTGGTTTTGCTGATAAATATTTTTACATAGAAGAAGCCGGGGTAACCTGCTGGCGTCCCTGAATTCTTCCGCTCTTCATTAAACCATCGTACTGACGCATCAGTAACTGTGTTTCTATCTGTTGAAGGGTATCGAGAATAACACCCACCATGATCAGCAGGGATGTACCTCCAAAGAAAGAAGAGAATGATTGTTGTACGCCCATTCTTTGTGCAAAACCTGGCAAAATACCAACCAATGCAAGCAATACCGCACCCGGGAATGTGATCTTATCCATTACGGCACCGATATAATCGGCAGTAGGCTGACCGGGTTTTACGCCGGGGATAAATCCGTTATTACGTTTCAGGTCGTCAGCAATTTGCTTGGGGTTAAATATCAATGCGGTATACAGGAAGGTAAAACCAATTACCATTACTGCATAAATGACCATATACCAGTAGTTGCTATGATTGCCAAATACGGCGGCCAGTCCTTTTGTTGAGTCGAAGTTGCTCAACAGGGTTGGAAGGAACATGATCGCCTGGGCAAAGATGATAGGCATTACACCGGCGCTGTTCACCTTTAAAGGCAGGAACTGGCGGGCGCCACCGAACTGGCGGTTGCCTACAATTTGTTTTGCATACTGAACAGGCACTTTGCGCACACCTTGGATCAGGATGATAAGCCCCATGATGATGGCAACCAGGATAGCGATCTCGATAACGAAGATCAATAAACCGCCACCGCCTCTGTTCGAACGGGCGGCCCACTCCTGCCACAGAGATTGTGGAAGGCGTGCAAGGATACCCACCATGATGATCACTGAACTACCATTACCCAAACCTTTGTCGGTGATCTTTTCACCCAGCCACATTACGAATAATGTACCTGCGGTAAGGACAACAGTGGTAGACAACCAGAAGTATGGTTTATACGATTCGATCATTGCCTGACCGTTAGTAGTATTCAGGAATGCTACATAAGCGCTGGCCTGTAAGATGGTTACAAGCACTGTCAGGTAACGCGTGTATTGATTGATCTTTTTACGACCGCTGTCGCCTTCCTTTTGCAGTTTCTGAAAAGGAGGATACAGGATGGTCATCAATTGAATGAAGATCGATGCAGAAATGTACGGCATGATACCTAATGCAAGGATAGAAGCCTGGGAAAATGCTCCACCTGCAAAGGCATCGATCAAACCAAGGATACCACCGCTGGAATTACCCTGGGTGATAAGGTCGGGGTTGATACCAGGCAATACAATGTGTGTGCCTAACCGGTAAACGGCTATCAGGGTAATGGTCACCAGAATTTTACTCCTCAGCTCCTCAATACTCCAGATATTTTTCAGTGTTTGGATGAACTTTTTCACGGATTTGCCAAGATTTTTAAATTTCCCTCAAAGAAAAAAAAAGACGCATGGTCAATGCGTCTATGCAAGTTACACAAAATTACTTTACCAATTCCACGGAGCCGCCAGCAGCTTCAACCGCCTGCTTGGCTTTTTCGCTGATTGCATTTACTTTGAAAGCCACTTTGCTCTTCAGCTCGCCGTTACCTAATATTTTTATTTTATCTGTCTGGCCAACCAGTCCCCACTCTCTCAGTGTTTCGTGAGAGAAATCATTCAGTTCATATTTTTCAACCAGGTGTTCGATCTGACCCAGATTAAATACTTTATATTCAACGCGGAAAGGATTTTTAAAGCCACGTTTTGGCAAACGACGCTGGATCGGCATCTGACCACCTTCGTGGGCATTTTTACGTTGATAACCAGCACGGCTCTGGCTACCTTTGTTACCTTTTGTAGAGGTACCACCTTTACCGGAAGCTTCACCACGGCCTAAACGTTTTTCTTTGTGCGTTGCGCCTTTTGCAGGCCTTAATTCATGTAATTTCATCTTGTTTGATTTTTACTTACGGGGAATCGCCCCTCGCTTATTTAATGTAATTATTCGCTAATATGTAGCGGTCGCTGATTAAAGCGGCCGCGAATATAAATCATTTACTAACATCAAAAGCAATCAATCTGGTAGGAATGACTGCTTTTAATTAGAAAAATGGCCTAATCAGCTCATTATGTTTATGCCAGCTCTTCAACTTTCACCAGGTGGGTCACCTTGCGAACCATACCCAGGATCTGAGGAGTAGCTTCTACTTCTTTTGAAGCATTGGTCTTATTTAAACCCAGGGCCTGTAAAGTTAACTTCTGGCGCTCGGGTCTGTCAATAGGACTTTTTACTAAAGTGATTTTAATCTTTTTCATAACCCTGTCTCCGCCAGCTGACGGAGTAAGTTTATAAGTTGAGAATTATTTTAATTAACGTGGCTTACCTGAATCTGTTCCCCTCCTGCGAAGGGGGCCAGGGGGAGGCCTAGCCGTTAAATACTTTCTTCAGGTTCAGTTTACGCTGACGGGCAACAGTAACCGGCTCACGCAGCATGGCCAGCACTTTGAAAGTAGCTTTAACCACGTTGTGAGGGTTGGCAGAACCCAGTGATTTTGCCAGAACGTCGGTGATACCGGCGGCTTCCAGCACAGCGCGCATACTGCCTCCGGCAATTACACCGGTACCATGAGCGGCAGGTTTTACCAGTACTTTGGCAGCACCTTCTTTAGCCCATTGGTCGTGAGGGATAGTACCATGCATGATAGGCACTTTAATCAGGTTCTTTTTGGCGTCTTCGATACCTTTGGTGATAGCTTCCTGAACCTCTTTAGCTTTACCCAGACCGTGACCTACAACACCATTTCCGTTACCTACCACTACCAGGGCAGAAAAACTAAAAGCGCGACCACCTTTGGTTGTTTTTACCACGCGGTTAATAGCCACCACTTTCTCTTTCAGCTCGATATCGCCGGCTTTAACCCTGTTTAAATTAACTTTTGCCATTATTTCTATTTGAAATTATCGGAATTGTAAATTGTGAATTGTCTTAGAATTGAAGACCGCCTTCGCGGGCGCCTTCCGCAACACTTTGCACACGGCCATGATACAGGTTACCACCACGGTCGAAAACGATAGCGGTAATACCCAGGTCTTTTGCTTTGCGGGCAATAGCCTGACCAACCAGTTTGCTTTTTTCAACCTTTGTGATCTTTTGTGCGCTGATATCCTTATCCCGTGAAGAGGCAGCAGCTAATGTGAAACCTTTATCATCATCGATCAGCTGAGCGTAGATATCGCTGTTGCTACGGAAAATGGCCAAACGTGGCTTAGCAGCTGTACCGGCAATCTTCTTGCGAATGCGGTAGCGAATCTTCTGCCTTTGTTCTAATTTGGTATTCATTGCTTTTATTTTAACTCTTCCGATGCTGCCGGAAGATAATGTTAATGTTATAATGTGCCAATCTGCCAATGTGCTAATGCAATCTCTGCACATTAGCACATTAGCTGATCAGCTAATTTATTTACCAGCTGCTTTACCAGCTTTACGACGGATAACCTCGCCAACGTATTTAACACCTTTTCCTTTGTAAGGCTCAGGTTTACGTAAGCTGCGTAATTTGGCAGCAACCTGTCCGATCAGTTGTTTGTCGATACCCTCAAGGGTGATCTTCGGGTTTTCCCCTTTTTGCTGCTCGGTAGCAACCTTCAGTTCTTTGGGAACTTCGAACAGAATATTGTGAGAATAACCCAGTGAAAGATCCAGCAGGTTACCCTGGTTACTTGCTTTATAACCTACCCCAACCAACTCCAGTTTCTTTGTGAAACCTTCAGTAACACCTTTCACCATGTTGGCTACCAGCGCGCGGTACAAACCGTGTAATGCACGGTGACGGATCTGGTCGGTAGGACGGGTGAAAATAACTTCGCCGTCTTTTATTTCGGCTTTGATATCCCGGTCGATAGCCTGTTTCAATTCACCTTTGGGACCTTTAACAGTGATAATGTTATCAGCACCAACTGCGATTGTAACTCCACTTGTAACTGGCACCGGTTTTTTACCTATACGAGACATAACTAATTAAATTTTTAGTTTGTTGTTTATTGTTTCCAGTTCACCTGACCGGTCAGCTCCTATAGGTTAAGAGCTTAATGTATCAGAGAACCAATGTGCTAATTAGCTAATGTGCTTTTAAAACCCGCGTTATTCTCAAACCTGTTGGCACATCAGCACACTATCGCTTTAGCATATTGTTAATAGATGTAGCAAAGAACTTCGCCGCCAACGTTCTGGTTTTTGGCTTGTTTGTCGGTCATTACACCTTGTGACGTGCTCACAATTGCAACACCCAGACCATTTTTCACTCTCTTGAATTCAGCAGGGCTGGCGTACTGACGTAAACCAGGACGGCTGATCCTTTCCAGAGATTTGATAGCAGGCTCTTTACTTTGAGGATCGTATTTCAGGGCTATTTTAATAACACCCTGTTTGTTATCATCCTCAAATTTATATTTCAGAATGTATCCCTGATCGTATAATATCTCGGTAATCCGTTTTTTCAGATTAGAAGCCGGGATCTCAACGATCCGGTGTCCGGCCATCTGCGCATTACGAATTCTAGTCAGGAAGTCTGCTATGGGATCAGTTACCATGTTTATTTTAAATTAAAACAGTTTTACAATTTTATTCAAGAGTAGTCCCTGTTTACAGGCTTGCTCTCATATCGTTAGGCTTGTCCCGATAGCGATCGGGATGCTTTGCCTTACCAGGAAGCTTTTCTAACTCCCGGGATTTTACCATTCAACGCCATTTCACGGAACGTAACACGGCTTACGCCGAAGTAACGGATGTATCCTTTCGGACGACCTGTTAACTGGCAACGGTTTTTCAGACGAACTTTCGAAGAGTTCTTCGGCATTTCATCTAAAGCTTTCCAATCGCCGGCAGCTTTCAGCGCAGCACGTTTTTCGGCATGCTGAGCTACCATACGTTCTCTTTTTCTTTGTCTGGCTTTAACTGACTCTTTAGCCATAATTTATTTTACGTTTTGAGATTTCTGAATGATATGTACTTAAGCCTGTTCTTTTTTAGCTCCCTTGAACGGCATACCCAGTTCTTTCAACAGCTCGTAAGCTTCTTCATTGGTTTGGGCAGTAGTTACAAACGTAATGTCCATACCGGTGATCTTGCTCACTTTATCGATGTCGATCTCAGGGAAGATGATCTGCTCGGTAACACCCAGTGTGTAGTTACCGCGGCCATCAAAAGCTTTCTCATTGATCCCTTTGAAGTCACGTACACGAGGTAATGAAGTAGCGATCAGCCTGTCGAGAAACTCGTACATTTTGGTACCACGTAAAGTAACGCGGGCGCCGATCGGCATGTTCTTACGCAACTTAAAGTTCGAAATGTCTTTTTTAGACATTGTAGGGATAGCCTTTTGACCTGAGATGGTTGTCAGCTCTTCGATGGCTACATCCACCAGCTTTTTGTCAGAAACAGCTCCGTTAACACCACGGTTGATGCAGATCTTCTCCAAACGGGGGCACTGCATTACGGTGCTGTAGCTGAAACGCTTCATCAAAGCAGGTACAACTTCTTTTTTGTACTTATCTGCCAGCCTGGGACTATATTTTGTTGTACTCATTTTATTTAGCTTAGCGCGTTATGTTTAATGCTTTTGGCAAACAGCATAACGCAATTGAGAAATTCGATTTATAAAAAAGCTTCGGGCCGGGGCCTTCAGCATTTATTTGATTGCTTCGCCTGATTTCTTGCTCACACGCACCAGCTTACCCTCTTCACGGGTACGCTTTACTTTCACACCAGCGCCGGCTTTCGCATCCCACAACATTACGTTAGAGATGTGAATGGCTGCTTCTTTTTTTACGATACCGCCGCGGGTATTGCGCGCAGAAGGTTTGGTATGGCGGGTAACAATGTTTACGCCTTCTACCAGCACACGGCTTTTATCAGGAAATACTTCCAATACCTTGCGGGGCTTTTTAGCGTCTTTATCATCACCGGCAATAACTACTACGGTGTCGCCTTTTTTAATATTGAACTTTGGTTTGAATCTGTTGCTCATTTTTTAAAGCTTAACGCGAAATGCTTGACGCTTAACGCTTTTGCACTGCGCAGTTACCAATTATTTTTTATTGAGATCTTAAGGCTTTATGCATTTCAGCGTTTAGCGTTCTGCGTTCAGCCTTTAGCGTTTTTATAAAACTTCCGGAGCCAAAGAAATAATTTTCATGTATCCTTTATCACGCAACTCCCTGGCTACGGGCCCGAAAATACGGGTACCGCGAGGCTCATCAGACTGATTCAACAGCACCACGGCATTGTCATCAAACCGGATATAAGATCCGTCTTTGCGGCGCAATTTATTCTTTGTGCGAACAATTACCGCTTTGGTAACAGTGCCTTTTTTAATACCGCCGGCAGGAATAGCATCCTTTACGGTTACTACAATTTTATCGCCTATCTTGGCGTAATCCTGGCCGCTGTTTCCGAGTACACGGATACACAGTACTTCCTTGGCGCCACTGTTATCAGCTACATTTAATCTGGACTCTTGCTGAATCATTTTTTTAGCTTTTAGCTCTCAGCCTTTAGCCCCGATGATTTCGGGACCAATAGCGAATGATTAAAAATTTATTTGAAATCGTCGTTAGCAAACAGGCTTGCAGCCTGCCGCTAACAGCTATTATTACTTCGCTTTCTCAACAACCTCAACCAGTCTCCATCTCTTGGTCTTGCTCAGGGGACGGGTTTCCATAATGCGAACGGTATCGCCTATGGTGCACTCATTTTTCTCATCATGAGCGTGGAATTTGGTAGTCTTCTTTACGAACTTACCGTAAATAGGGTGTTTTACTTTTCTTTCTACCGATACAGTAATGGTTTTTTCCATTCTGTTGCTGGTAACCACCCCGATTCTTGTTTTACGCAAATTTCTGTCTAACATCTATTGTTATTTGAAAAGTTGAAAATGTGTAAGTGTGAAATGTATTTCACTTTCACATCAGCGATTAAGCCAGTTCTCTTTTTCTGAGTTCAGTTTTTAAACGGGCTACATCTCTGCGCAGGTCACGTATGCTCATCGGATTCTCCAATGGAGAAATAGCGTGTGCGAACTCCAGCTTTTTCAAGCGCAGTTCATCCTCTTGGATCCGGGCTTTCAGATCTGCCTCACTCATATCCTTCAGGCCTTTATTGAAATCTAATCTCTTTGCCATATAAATTCAATTTGATAATTCGATAATTAGCTGATGTGATAATTCAAAACCGGTATTAGCACATGGCTAATTATCACATTATATATTATGCGCTATAATCGCGTCTTACAATGAACTTGGTTTTGATAGGCAGTTTCTGTGCCGCCAGATTCAGTGCTTCTTTAGCTACTGCTTCAGGAACACCGTCGCATTCAAAGATGATACGACCTGGTTCAACTACCGCAGCCCAGAATTCGGGGTTACCTTTACCTTTACCCATACGCACTTCAAGCGGCTTGCGGGTAATTGGTTTGTCAGGAAATACGCGGATCCAAACATTACCTTCACGCTTCATAGCGCGGGTTAAAGCCTGGCGGGCAGCTTCGATCTGACGATTTGTTAACCAGATAGCTTCCTGGGATTTTAAAGCGAAAGAACCAAAAGCGATGGTAGTACCACGTTTTGCAACTTCGCGGATGCGCCCCTTCTGCGCTTTCCGGTGTTTCGTCCTTTTTGGCTGTAACATTTATCTAAAATTTGAAAATTTGAAAATTGAATTAGCATATTAGCACATCAGCTAATTAATCCTGCTGTCTGTTTCTGTCGCCACCTCTGCGGTCGCCACCGCCTCTGCGGTCGCCACCACCCCTTCTGTCACCACCACCACGGTGTCCGCGATCGCCGCCGCCTTCACCTTCTCTTCTGTCTCTTCTGTCGTTTACATCGCTCTTACCACCAACGAGGTTCGGGTTCAGGTCTCTCTTACCAAGTACTTCACCTTTACAGATCCATACTTTGATACCGATCTTACCGTAAACAGTCAACGCAAATACGTTGGCATAGTCGATATCCATACGCAGGGTATGCAATGGCGTACGACCTTGTTTGATCTCTTCGGTACGGGCGATCTCAGCACCACCCAAACGACCGCTGATCTTTATTTTGATACCTTCAGCACCCATGCGCAATGCAGAAGCGATAGCCATTTTAATGGCGCGTTTGTAGTTGATACGGTTTTCGATCTGACGGGCGATGGTATCTCCTACGATCATGGCATCCAGCTCGGGACGACGAATTTCGAGGATGTTGATCTGCACATCTTCTTTACCTGTCAGCTTTTTCAGCTCTTCTTTGATGCGATCAACTTCGTTCCCACCTTTACCTATGATAATACCAGGCTTAGATGTGTGAATGGTAACAATCAGTTTATTAAGCGTGCGCTCAATAACGATTTTAGAGATACCACCTTTGTTGATACGGGCGTTCAGATAAGTTCTGATCTTGTTATCCTCGATCAACTTGGTAGAAAAATCTTTTTTGTTACCATACCAGTTAGATTCCCAACCGCGGATAATCCCTAACCTGGCACCAATAGGATTCGTTTTCTGACCCATTTATTATAATTTGAAAATTTGCTAATTATTTAACATCAACGATTATGGTTACGTGGTTACTACGCTTGCGCAGGCGGTAAGCACGGCCTTGCGGAGCGGGTAACATTCTTTTCAAAGTGCGTGCGCCGTCAACAAAAATCGTTTTCACAATTAAACCGGCATCAGCAGCGCTTTGGCCTTCGTTCTTTTGCTCCCAGTTACTAATGGCGCTCTTTAATAATTTGTACAGCGGAGTGGCACTGTGTTGAGGATGAAATTCCAGCAACGCTAACGCTTTTTCCACTTCAACACCACGTATTTCATCAGCCAGCAAACGCATTCTGCGGGGTGATGTGGGATAGTTTCTAAGTTTTGCTACAGCTTCCATTTTTATTATTTCTGATTTCTGATCCCCGGTATTTCAATCCGGGGATATTGAAATTTTATTAACCAACTTTTTTACTAGAGTGTCCTTTGAACTGGCGTGTAGGAGCAAACTCGCCCAGCTTATGACCAACCATGAATTCGGTTACATATACCGGAATGAATTTGTTGCCATTGTGCACAGCAAATGTGTGGCCCACAAAATCAGGAGTGATGGTAGAACGACGGCTCCAGGTTTTGATCACACCTTTCTTTGCTTTGCCATCATTGATGCCAAGAACTTTTTTCTCCAGTTTTGCGGCTACATAAGGACCTTTTTTTATTGAACGAGCCATTATTTGTTAATTTGATAATGTGATAATTAGATAATGTGATAATTAAAATCATTAGCACACTACTTGGCTAACTTCTTACCATTTTTACGTTGAATGATCAGTTTATCGCTTCCTTTACCTCTTTGGCGTGTTTTCAGACCTTTGGCGTATTTACCGGTTCTTGAACGCGGGTGACCACCAGAAGCCTTACCTTCACCACCACCCATCGGGTGATCTACAGGGTTCATGGCAACACCACGGTTGCGAGGTTTGATACCTCTCCAACGGTTACGGCCTGCTTTACCCATCATTTCGAGGTTGTGATCACCATTACTTACCACACCTACAGTAGCGTAGCAGTTGATGAGGATCTTTCTCAATTCGCCTGAAGGCATTTTCAATACAGCGTATCTCTCTTCTTTGTTGGTAAGCTGAGCTGAAGTACCAGCGCTGCGAACCAGTTTACCACCCTGGCCAGGTTGCATTTCAATGTTATGCACGTTGGTACCCAGTGGCATGTTCTTCATCTGAAGCGCATTACCAACTTCAGGAGCTACGGCGTCGCCAGCCAGAATGGTAGCGCCAACCTGTAAGCCCTGGGGAGCCAGGATATATCTTTTTTCACCGTCTTTGTAGTTTATCAGCGCGATAAATGCAGTACGGTTCGGATCGTATTCGATAGTAGCTACAGTACCGGGAATATCTTTCTTATTACGTTTGAAATCGATGATACGGAACATTTTCTTGTGTCCGCCACCCATATAACGCATAGACCTTCTACCCTGAGCATTACGGCCACCAGTAGATGTTGTTTTCTCGAGAAGACTTTTTTCCGGTTGATCGGTAGTGATTTCAGCAAACGCATTTCCGATTCTCCAACGCGTTCCTGCTGTAATCGGTTTGTATTTTTTAAGTGCCATGTTTTCGTCTTATACTGTTATAAAATCTTTTGTCAATTCTTTGCGGCGATTGACTCGCCATTCTTCAACCCTTACTAACGGTAAGGTTTAAATGTTTCCGTACAGATCGATGCTTTCACCTTCTGCAACTTTAACATACGCTTTTTTGTAAGCGGGTTTTACGCCGGAAATAAAGCCGGATTTAGTGAACCGGTTCTTTGCTTTACCGGGTACCACTACCGTATTTACTTCTGTAACCGTTACGCCGTAAAAGCTTTCAACTGCTTTTTTAATTTCCAGTTTGTTTGCTTTGCGGGCTACACGAAAAGCAAAAGTTCTTTTGGCATCAGACAGCTTGTTGCTTTTTTCGGTAACGATTGGTTTTATCAGTACTTCTGCGAGTTTCATATTACTCTGTTTGAAAAATTTGTAATTAGCTAATCAGCCTTTAATTATGCTTCAACACCATCTTCACTGAACAACTTTGCCACCCCTTCGGTCAGCAACAATACATCGGCATTCACGATATCGTATGTATTGATATCAGCGAACTGAATGCTCAGTGCATTGGGGATATTACGAACGCTCAACTGCAGGTTCTCATCATATTCAGGTAATATCACCAGCGTTTTCTTGTTTTCGATCTTCAGGCTGCTCAGGATATCAATGAATGTCTTTGTTTTTGGCGCATCCAGGTTGATGTCCTCAACAACTACAATCGCATTCTCTTTAGCTTTATAAGACAGTGCGCTGACCTTAGCCAGATCTTTCACTTTACGGTTCAGTTTGAAATCGTAATCGCGGGGTTTAGGCCCGAAGATGGTACCACCACCTTTGAACAACGGGTTACGGATGTTACCCTTACGTGAACCAC
The DNA here is from genome assembly GCF_002078015.1 of Niastella populi. Lineage (GTDB taxonomy): Bacteria > Bacteroidota > Bacteroidia > Chitinophagales > Chitinophagaceae > Niastella > Niastella populi. The sequence goes on from NZ_LWBP01000178.1 coordinate 29,947, forward strand.
CAGTACCCTTCTGACGGTGCAGTTTTTTGCTGGAACCTTTAACTTCCAGACGGGTTTTCACTTTGTGCGTACCCTGACGTTGTGCAGCCAGATATTGCTTTACAGCCAGGTAAACGACGTGGTTGTTGGGCTCCGTTCCGAAAATATCATCTGCTAATTCTACAGAACGACCGGTTTTTGCACCCTTTATACTTAAAACATCTACTTGCATCGTACTTTATATTTAAGATTACCTCCCGAACCAGGCCGGGATAAATCTGCAATAACAAAATTATTTTTGAATGTATACTATCGCGCCATTGTGGCCGGGAACAGATCCGTTCACCAGGATGTAGTTCTTATCAGGGAATACTTTCAGGATCTTCAGGCTTTTCACTTTCACGCGATCGTTACCCATACGGCCGGCCATGCGCATACCTTTGAATACGCGTGAGGCATCTGATGAGTTACCAATTGAACCCGGAGCGCGCTGACGATCGTGCTGACCGTGGCTTTGCTCGCCCACACCACTAAATCCGTGACGTTTAACAACACCCTGAAAACCTTTACCCTTTGTAGTACCTACAACGTCAACTTTTTCACCTTCGGCGAAAATGTCAACGGTGATAGCATCACCTAAATTTTTGGCGGTAAAATAATTGCGGAATTCTTTTACAAATTTCTTTGCGGCTGTATTGGCCTTTGCGAAGTGATTTTTTTCAGCAGCGATAGTGTGCTTTTCATTCTTGTCACCGTAAGCTAACTGGATAGCGTTGTATCCGTCTGTTTCGGCGGTTTTAACCTGGGTCACAATACAGGGACCTGCTTCAATGATGGTGCAGGCTGTTTGCTTGCCATCTGGACTGAAGATGCTGGTCATCCCGATCTTTTTACCAATGATTCCTTTCATCGTTGTTCGGTTTGTGCCCTCGTGGTTGAAGAGACATTTGCGGTAATGATTGCAGAACGGGGGCGTTCTGAAGAGGCGCATTCCGATGGGATCGGAACGGGCACACAACCATGAGCAACTTCAATCTCCGTTTGCTGTTGACCTTTTCCTTTGGGCGCCGAAGCTTCAGCGTAGGCGGCCTTGTGCCGCTTGCATGGTCTTCGTAATCTTTCGGGATAACCGCCTTCGCTAAAGCTATGGCGGTCGCTGGAAGTACCAACAGTAAACTAACCTCGAAGGGCTAGTTCATATTTTAAAATTTTTATAACCTGTTTCATTCGGAACCGCTCCCGAGTGCTTTACACTCCTGCTTTCACAGGCGGTTCAATTAGTTAACCCAGCGCTGCTTTATCTGCCCGGTTAAGGAACAAAGTTTGCAGATGGGATTGAAAGAACTTTATGAAAAAACCCTGTCAGGATTTTAGAACCCTGACAGGGTTCATACAATGCTTATCAAGCTTTGATCTCCACCTCAACACCACTGGGTAAGTCTAACTTACTCAGGGCATCCACAGTACGGCTAGAAGAAGTATAAATATCCAACAACCGTTTATGGGTGCACAACTGAAACTGCTCACGACTTTTCTTATTCACGTGGGGTGAACGCAATACGGTGAATATTTTTTTACGTGTAGGTAAAGGAATTGGACCTGTTACCACAGCGCCAGTGCTGCGAACGGTTTTTACGATCTTTTCGGCAGATTTATCAACCAGATTGTGATCGTAAGACTGTAATTTTATTCTGATTCGCTGAGACATATTGCAAAACCCAATTTTTCCATTGGGGATGCAAAGGTAGGGGTTGTTAGTTATTGAGCAAAAGATTTCTCAATTATTTTCGCTCCGGGCGTGAAAAAAATCGAAAAAAAGGCCATTTCAGGGGTCTCCGGCGCCGTTTTCAGCATTTTTTGGGCTTCCCGGGGATTGGGCCACGCTCATTTAATGGCGCTCCCCCACCCCTTCTTCCCATTTTGAATTGCCGTACCTTTTAACGTGCCGGCCAGGTTTTGGTTCACCGCCCGTTGAAAGTACCGGTTCCCCCACCCGGGCCAACTATCGCCCTAATTGGACGAATTGGACTTCTTATCTGCCCAAACCGCCATCGACCCGGCTGTCATTGTACCAAATACAACAGCAACCGCAGCCCCGGAAGACGGCGTTCGGGAAATATAGAACTGGTTGCCCCGGTTCGGTACATTCAACCATATAATACCCGGGGGCTGATCGGTAGACATCAGCCGGGAAAGGAAGAAGGAATGTTCGTACGATACCGGTTTACCCGTAACCTCCCCCACCATCAGCGTAAGATAACTTTTGAACCTGAGCGGCGAATTCTCTTCAGTGAATACCGCCGCCTTCACCTTCAGGCGGTATCCCTCCGCCGCCTGGTATTTCAGCCGGTGAAAATCCGACTCAGGCACATTTTCAATAAGCCTGTCGGTTAAGCCGATGGGGCTCCTGGTAAAAAACGACCGGGGCGGAACAAAATCAATGGCTGGCGGCAGGCTTACCGTGGCATCTATAATGCCGGAACCGAAAGTGGCGCCGTTTGTTCGTGTGCCGGTGTTATACGAGCTGCCTTGCACGCCGCCTTCGATTCTCAATTCTGACGGCACATAACTTACAGCCTGGTCGTTGATGACGACTGCCGACTTCTTCCAGTCGATATAAAGCGGTACCTGCAACTTGTTATGAACGGTGATGTTCACGGGTGCATTGGGGCCGTTGAAATTGTATACCAGGCGCAGGCTGTCGTTCTCATATACAAATTCCTGTTTCTCATTCATCGGCATCTTTGCACTGCTGACGGTACCGTACTGGTAGGTGCTGCAGGAAGAGGCTAAAAGCCATATTATAACGGTAATGGGTAAAGATCCTTGCATGTTTTTATGTACAAGCTAACATAATCAACAGGGATAAAGAGTTAAGGAATTATAAAAGTGATGCCTAAAAACCAGATAAAGAAACTATTTAATATAGAGTTGGTTTTGAATTAATGCATTATTATACCGCTGAATAAAAGCCTTACCGAATAGTAACATTCTTTTTTCAAATGTGGAATATTCAGGCATATTCAGCAAATTGTTTGTGAGGGCCGGATCTTTGCGCGTGTCAAACATACAAACGGGCTCATTCAATTCGGGATTGAAACGGAACACAAATGAACTGTCGATCATTTGAAGACCTGCATATTTGCAGACGGCAGGCTGGTTAATTGTATCATTAACAGAGCGCCCGAAACTCATAAATGGTTCGGAATAAGACAGCCGGTCGAGTATAGTGGGAACAATATCCAATTGCTGAACCGTTTTTGAGATCTCTCTGTGAACAGGGTTGGCCGGTTCAAACCAAAAAATGGGAATGCGTGTGGCGGTCGTTATCGTAACGGGCTTTTTTATGGCGGTAATAAGCGAGTGATCGGCACAAAAGACAAATAATGTGTTTCTAAACCAATCGGTGTTTTTGATCTTATCAAAGAACAACCGCAGGCTGTAATCTACGTATGCCGCTGATCGTTGATACGGTTTTTGTGCATGCTTATTAAAGCGGTCTTTTACATCGGGCGGCAAAGTAAAGGGCGGATGCGAAGATATATTGAACAATACAGCCAGGAACGGCTCTTTTTGTTTTTCCAGTATGCTGCCGGCAAATGGTAAAAACCGATGGTCATAAATACCCCAGTTCCCATCAAAATACCTTTCATCATTAAAATCTTCCCTGGTATGTTGATTATCTATACCTATTACTTTACAGAACTTCCCGAATCCGAAATGATCAGGCTCAGCGCCATAAAAAAAATGGGTCGAGTATCCCTGCTCTTTTAAGATTGCACCCAGCCCCCGGATCCTGTTATTGCTGTAAATCGATTTATAGTAAGGCTCTTCGAGTAAAGGCGGCATACTCCCTAATATGCTTACAATTCCCTGGTTCGATGTAAAGCCATTTGCATAGGCATTGCTGCACCAGGTGCTTTGAGAGATAATTGAATCCAGAAAGGGCGTATCGGCGTGGTATACGCTTTCCACATCGAGGTATTCACGGCAAAAGCTCTCCAGCATTACCACCACCACATTCCTGCGTTGAAAGGGCTTTGCATGTAGGTATTGCCGCTTAATGGTAAAAAAAGAATCCAGCGCCTGCGCTGTATAATATTTTTTTATTTCAAGCTGCGTTGGCCGGTGCTTTAGCGAATAAAGAAATGTAATGGTTGAATTACTTGCAAGCGGCTGCCAGGTGGCATCAAAATATAACAGAGGGGTTGAAGGCATTATAGGCCTTCCCCCTGCCCCTCTGGCAACGAAGGCAAAAATAAACAGAATCGATACAGCCGGAATATACCGTTTATACCAGGCAATGTTTGTATCAATTGTTGATTTTTTAAAAATCGCCTTAACAATGACAACCAATAAAAAAACAGTCACTGCGAACAATATAAAAAGATACCAGTAATCTTTTGAAAACGCCCCCATTGCCTGAAATGAGTCGGCCGCAACAAAGAGCAGATCGATGGTACTGCGCCTGTTGTTAAAACTGAAATAGCCGAGATCAATAAAATTGATGGCCAGGAAAGGGATGTTACATAGCAGCAATAATAAAATTGAAATTATTGTGCGTGCATTTTCCCGCAACAAGCCATCAATAAAGAAATAGTATATACAAAAAGGCAGATTGATATAGAATAAGGCTGTAAAGTCAAGCCGCATTCCCCAATAGAATACACCCGGCAGATTATGCTGAACCGGTTCTGCCCTGAAATGCATAAAGTAAAATAGTAGCCGTAACAGGGTATAAATACCAAGCAAACAAATAAACAAAACACAAACCAATTTTACTTTCCTGAACATAGTGTACCTGATATTATAAATATCCTTTGCTTTTGCAGTTTATTAATACCACACTAATAGATGTATCATTTATTAATGTCTTTATATGCGACAGATCGAGATAATTTTTGAAAGACAATGCCCAGGTAATGATCTTCCTGTTTTGAAACCTCGATCTTAGGGCAGACAAATAAATATCTTCCTGCGAAACAAATTTTACCGCCGGCGACAATTGTTGTCTCAATGAATCGGTTACCCCGTCCGGTGTTTCAGGTAACAGGAAGGTGACCGGAACATAATATGAAGTTATAAACCCCTTTTCAGCCAGCAGGTTAATAAACGGGGTCATCGCCGCTTCAATGATAACATAATTCTTAATGTTATAAAGGCTGTCACACACCATAAAATATTCAACAGCCTTTTTATAGTCGGCCCGATCAACGCCCTTTACATCTATCCACAATCCCTTATTGCCTACCCTGAATTGCTTAAAGTATTCATCAAGCAACAGCGCCGAAGGTGCAGCCGGCGGATGATACACCCTGAAGTTATTTATTGCACCATCGAAGACGACATCTGTTTCCAGCCCTGAGAAGTAATCTTTCAGGTACATCATCCGTTCTGTACCGTTCACCCGGTGGGCCCATAACTTTTCACAAACCGGTAATACATCGATCGAGGCAGAGATCGCAACCCTTTTATCAGCGGTACACCCCAGGCGGTTTAAGCGCATCCGTTGAAATGCAAACATTATATCAAGCCGGTATACAAACAAAAGGGCGAAGATCAACACCCCAATTGCTGACACGTAAACCCACCGGTTCGTTCTTTTCTTCATTAACGTATTATTGAGATGCTCATTTACCGCCCGGTTCGCAATGCGCCTTCAGGTAACTGGTGTACAAAGTGCTTAAGTGTTCAAACGTTCCGGCCCCTTCAGAAATACTGTGGGTACGGTTAGGATAACTCATAAACTGAAACTGCTTATTGTATTTGATCAGTTCGTTCAGCAACAGCTCTGCGTTCTGATAATGCACATTGTCATCGCCACTGCCGTGAATATACAATAAGTTGCCTTTCAGGTTCTTCGCATGCGTTACAGGCGACCCCTGTATATAGTCTGCACGGTTTTCCTGGGGCAGCCCCATATAACGCTCCTGGTATACATTATCGTATGTAAATATGCTGCCAACAGCCGCTACGGAAATACCGGTTTTATATATGTCGGGGTACTGGAACATCAGGTTAAGCGTGGCTGAACCGCCCCCACTCCATCCCCATACAGCAACGCGCGAAACATCTACATATGGCCATTTGCAAACTTCCTTTGCCGCCATTGCCTGGTCGCGGATGTTTACCCGCCCTATATTACGGTAGATCACCTTGCGCCAGTTGCGCCCTTTTGGCACAGGCGTACCGCGGTTATCAATTGAAATATAAATGTACCCGTCGGCCGCCATATCGCCTTTGTACAGGAAATTATCTGCGGCGCCGAACTGGTCTTTCACGTTCTGCCCCCAGGGTTCAGTATATACATAAAATACAACGGGGTATTTTTTACTGCTGTCGAAATTGTGGGGTTTTACCATCCAGCCATCCATTTCAACCCCATCTTCTGTTTTTACCTTAAAGAATTCGATGCCATTCTTTTGGGCCCCGGCAATTTTATCATTTACCTTATTTTCTCCATTCAAACCTTTATGATTGGGCAATGAAACCCACTCCTCGGTGTACGCTGTATAATAATTTGAGAATACATGGCGGGCAAATGCGGCTGTTGGTGAAAGGTCATATTCATGGGTACCTTCCTGGCCAACGGGCGAAACCCGTTCTGCCACGCCTTTACCGGTGAGCCTGGTACGGTACAGGAATTTCTGCGTAGCGTTATTGGGCGATGCCAGAAAATACACGTAACCGTTCTTTTCATCGATGCCGGCGATATCCATTACATCGTAGTCGCCGTTGGTTATCCGAACTTCTTTTTTTCCATCGCGCGTAATCCGGTACAGGTGCCGCCAGCCGTCTTTTTCCGAGGCCCAGATAAATTCCTTACCGCCGCCAAGCCAGTCCCAGCCACCCCATATGTAATCATTGTCCCAGGTAGGAAGGATATCGATCCAGGCTGAATCTTTTTCGGTATAAATGACCTGTGAAGCACCGGTCTGTGCGTTGCACAACATGAGGTCGCTTTGATTCTGATGGCGGTTCAGGTGTTGTATAATGAGCTCACTGCCGTTACCTGCCCATTCCATCCGCGGCACATAACTTTGCAATGCGGCATCGGTAGGAATTTCCATCCATTGGGTTTTGGCAGCAGCTACGTCAACCACCCCGATCTTATAAGGGGAAGGCGGTTCGCCGGCAATGGGATATTCAACCGGTACGGCAAAAGGATAAATGGAATCGGTATTGTTTACCATCAGGTAATCCTTTGTTCTGCGGGCGTCTATCTGCCAGTAAGCAATGTGTTTGCTATCGGGGCTCCAGCGAAAACCATCGCGGCAAAAGAATTCTTCCTCGTAAACCCAGTCGAATGTTCCGTTTATGAATTTCCGGTTGCCATCCTGCGTAAGCTGCTGTATGTTTCCTGTTGCCAAATCTTCCACAAACAAATTATAATCGCTTACATATGCCACTTTCGAGCCGTCGGGCGAGAACTTGGCAAACATCAGGGAGGAAGCCGGGCGGTTATTACCCAGTTTAGTGAGCTTTCCTGTATTTGTATTAAATACCCAGTAGTCGCCGCGGGTTTGCAGCCGCCATACTTTTTTGGTATTGGTAAAGAACAGGATCTTTTTTTCGTCGGCCGAAAAACTAAAACTGCGGCTGTTCAATGGCGCGGTCTTCCCTTCGGGTGTTAACTGCTTCGTTGAAACCACAACGGTTCTTGTGTGCTGTGGCAGGTTATATAAACCCAGTTCTCCGTTGTCAAACCGGTAATAGGCATTGCCGCTCTTCGCCCATTTTATGGCGCCGCCCTGGGCCAGCAGCACTGCCGGCGCAAGCACGGTGAGTATAACCAATAAATAAGTCGTGAGGGCCTGCCCTGAGCGAAGCCGAAGGGTGGAAAAATGCATGTTTATACAATTTGGGGCAGGAAATTAAGACTTTGAACGCAAACAACTGTTACCGAAAATAAAAAACGTGAAACCGCAACCTTGAACGGGAAAGGGCTACCTGATTTCAAAACTCACGCTTTTTTTCAGGTAACCGGGCCATCGGCAAAAACATTCCCCCCGGCTTCGCCTATGCCACTGACTGCAGTAACCGCGCATTTTTAACCGATGAACGTGCAGGCTGCAGGGCACAAAAAAAGCCCTCCCGACTTTGATCGGGAAGGGCCTATAGTAAGAGATATGAGAACGCTAATTATTCAGCTTTCACTTTACCTTTCGACTTGGCGATCACTTCTTCAGCGATGTTGGTCGGCGCAGGTGCGTAGTGGCTGAATTCCATGGTGCTGGTAGCGCGGCCAGATGATAAGCTACGTAATTGTGTTACGTAACCGAACATTTCGCTCAGCGGTACTTTAGCTTTAATTACCTGTGCATTACCGCGGGTATCCATGCCCTCGAGCATACCGCGACGACGGTTAAGGTCACCGGTAACATCACCCATATATTGATCAGGCGTAATTACTTCCACTTTCATGATCGGCTCCAGTAACACGGGTTGTGCTTTGCGGCCAGCCTCACGGAAACCACTTCTTGCACACAACTCGAACGACATACCGTCAGAGTCAACCTGGTGGTAGCTGCCATCGAAAATGCGGATCTTTACGTTCTCTACAGGATAGCTGGCCAGTACGCCAGTGCCCATAGCTGATTCAAAACCTTTTTGAATTGGCTGAATGAACTCACGGGGAATAGACCCACCGAAGATATCATTCACGAACTGGAAGCCTTTGTCAGGATTTTCTTTCAGCCACTCTTCATCGGCAGGTCCCATTTCAAATACGATGTCGGCGAATTTACCGCGACCACCGGTTTGTTTTTTCAGTACCTCACGATGCTCAACTGTTTTCCTGAACGCTTCTTTATAAGCAACCTGGGGAGCGCCCTGGTTAACTTCTACTTTGAACTCACGTTTCATACGATCGATGATGATCTCAAGGTGCAACTCACCCATACCACGCAGGATGGTTTGTCCGGTATCTTCATCGGTATTTACACGTAATGTAGGATCTTCTTCTACCAGCTTGGCAATGGCCATACCCATTTTATCAACGTCGGCCTGTGTTTTAGGCTCTACAGCGATAGCGATAACCGGCTCCGGTATGAACATATTCTCCAGCGTGATCGGATGATTTTCATCGCAAAGGGTATCACCGGTCTTGATCTCCTTGAAACCTACCGCGGCGCCGATATCACCGGCTTCGATGAAATCGATGGGGTTTTGTTTGTTGGCGAACATCTTCATGATACGGCTGATACGCTCGTTCTTACCACTGCGCATGTTCTTTACATACGAACCGGCATCGAGGTGGCCGCTGTAACAACGGAAGAAGGCCAAACGACCTACGAACGGATCGGTCATGATCTTGAAGGCCAGGGCTGCGAAAGGCGCTTTAGGATCAGCCTTACGAACTTCTGGTTCTCCGGTTTCAGGATTGGTACCAACTACATCATCGATATCGGCTGGTGAAGGCAGGTAGCGGCAAACGGCATCCAGCGCAGTTTGTACGCCTTTATTTTTGAATGAAGAACCGCACATCATAGGAACGATGCTCAGATCGATCGTCGCTTTGCGGATAGCTTCATGCACTTCATCTTCAGTGATTGTATTAGGATCATCGAAGAACTTCTCCATCAGCTTGTCGTCGTATTCGGCAACAGCTTCGATCAGGTTCTGTCTCCACTCATTTGCTTCTTCAACCATATCAGCAGGTACAGGGATCTCGTCGAAGGTCATACCTTCGGTTTCCATGTGCCAGATGATCCCTTTCATTTTGATAAGGTCAACTACACCTTTGAAGTCATCTTCAGCGCCGATGGGCAATTGCAGGGGAACAGCTTTTGCACCCAGCATTTCCTTGATCTGTTTAACCACCATCAGGAAGTCGGCACCCGAACGGTCCATTTTGTTAACGAAACCGATACGGGGAACTTTGTAACGGTTTGCCTGACGCCAAACGGTTTCAGACTGAGGCTCAACGCCGTCAACGGCAGAGAACAGGGCGATCAAACCATCCAATACGCGCATGGAACGCTCTACCTCAATGGTGAAGTCAACGTGTCCCGGAGTATCGATAATGTTGAAGTAGTATTTTTTAGTGTTGGCATCTGCCTTACCTTTTACGGTAGGGAAGTTCCACTGGCAGCTAACAGCAGCAGAAGTAATGGTGATACCTCTTTCTTTTTCCTGCTCCATCCAGTCGGTGGTAGCCGCCCCATCATGCACCTCTCCTATTTTATGAATCATACCGGTATAGCGCAAGATACGCTCCGTAGTAGTAGTTTTACCGGCATCAATATGTGCCGCAATTCCAAAATTTCTTTGTAATCGTAAGTCTGCCATGACTTTGTTATATTTTCTTTTTAATGTTCCAGGGAAAAATGCCCTGAAAATGAGCGGGCAAAGGTAAGAAAAATTCCATCGAATTTCGTATGGGAAAGGGTAAAAATAAAGCGGAATCAGGGGATTCCGCAAAAGAAAGTCCCGCTATGGGCGGGACTTTCCGGTGCAGTAACCAACCAGGTAATGGAAAATTAATACAGATAATTTAAAGCAGTGATGTCGCTGGATGTAAAGGGACGGTTTTGGCCCGATCCAATACAGGAAAGCATCCAGCTGCCGGCGCTCGGACCGGTAGGTGTTCCCGGAATGTGCACAGCCCCAACAGTAGAGGCGCCCTCATTTACCGGCGAACCGCCGCAACTATACGACCGGTTCATATAATCGGTATGACGGAACCCGATGCAATGCCCTATTTCATGCGCCAGAATGGTAGCCACGGTGTTCTGAGGCTGTCCTGATACTGCGCTGTTATTGAGTATCACCCTGTTATAAGGATTTCCGCCCGATGGGAAACCGGCAGAGGCCAGAAAACTTCCCGATCCGTTAACGATCTGGATATTGGCGCCGGATGTAACCCGGGTAAAAGTGATCCTGAGCCCCAGCGCGTTGTACCTCGAAATGGCTGTATTCAGCGCTGTTGACCAGGTACCCAGGGCAGAAGCCAGACTTACCGTAATGTTTCGGGGCAAACCGGTAACCAGGTTGTTGGTCCGGTACTGTTCTTCATCGCCAACCCGCAAAAACTGCATCTCGGGCTTCGCATCGAGTTCTTCCTGGCTGATCAGGATGTCGCCCTCAACAATGTAATTACCGTTTCCATCGGCGGTTACGTTTTTGTTGCTGAAACCGAGTTGATAGATCTTGGCCAGAACGTCTTCAGAAACAGCAGAATTGGAGGTATCGCTATCGCTTTTTACATTTTTCCGGCAGGCAAATAACGTGAGCATGCAGGCTGCCGCAACTGCAGTTAAAGTGAAAATAGTCTTTCTCATGTGACTGTAGATTTAATGTCGGTTAATGGTAGTGTTACTGCACCGCGCACGCGTGGTGAACGTTCTGTCAATTTAACGAAATTATCGAGTTCGCTTTTTCGCAAATTGGCAACGGGGTTGCAGAACCGCGCAGGTTTTACCCAGTTACCGGTAAGGGTCACCGTTATTGTGGAAAAATATTTCAGGAATTACTAAAATACACTATACGAGAGGGTTAGTACAACGAATTAGCAAAAATGCGTTGCGCGTTTCCGGGGGCCGGTTACCGGGAACAACAACGGACAACCGGAAACAGGTTACCGGAAACAAACAACGGGCAACGGGTAACAGGTACCAGGTAGCCGGCAACCGGCAACCATAGGTCAACCATTATAGTTAGCCCTATTGTTGGACCTCAATTATTAATACAAAAAATTCAACGCGATCTTATCATTCGCATTGAACGGACGGTTCTGCCCCGAACCTATGCACGACAACATCCATGAATTGGGATCAGGACCTACAGCAGTGCCGGGAATATATACCGCCCCTGCTGTTGACGCCCCCTCATTTACCGCCTGGCCGCCACAACTGTACGACCGGTTCATATAATCGGTATGACGGAATCCGATGCAATGCCCTATTTCATGCGCCAGCACCGAAGCTACCGTTCCCTGGGGCTGACCGTTCATTGCATTTGAATTTACTTTGATCTGGCTATAAGGCTGGCCCGTGCTTGTAGGAAAACCGGCCGATGCCAGGAAGTTGCCATTTCCTTTTATTATTGAAATATCGGCGCCTGAAGAAACCCGCTGAAAAGTGAGCGACAGGTTTTCGGCATTATAACGGGCAAGCGCCTCATCCAGCGCCGCCCTGTATGATGTTGGCAGTTTCGAAGAAAGGCTCACTTTAATTACCCGCGGGCCGGTAACCAGGTTGTTCGTGCGGTATTGTTCTTCCACACCTACCCGAAAAAACTGCATCCCGGGCGCAGCATCCAGGTCGGCCCGGCTCAAAATAATATCCCCCTCTACCACGTAATTCCCGTCCTCATCGATGCGCACATTCTTATTACTGAATCCGAGGTTGTATATTTTACCGAGGGCTTCTTCGGAGGGAGTCGTAAGCTGTTCGGTAGCCGCATTTTTACGGCAGGCAAACAATACAACAACGCAGGCAGATATTGCAACAGCCATCTTCAGGTAAACAATTCTCATAAGTGTTTCGTTTTAATAGCTTACAAATTAATGGTAATTTCAATTTAATAAATTTTATAACATAACGCTTAAATAAATTAAGCAACGGGGTTGCATAAGATGTATATTATACCCATCAGCCGGGAATGGTTCTCAGCAACATGTAATAAGAAATTGTTTTAAATCAACTTAGGATGCCCGGTAGTGTTAGTAAATTTTCAATGCTGCGGCTTTGTTATTTATCGATCTGCGTAAGGCCATCATTTCCAAATTTTGTAGATTGTATCATGAAACAAACCAGGCTTCTGCTGCTTATCCTTGTTTTAACCGTACAACAACTACAGGCGCAACAGGCTATTTCGGTTACCAGCCGCAAGCTGTCGCCCGTGCTTCAAAACAACCGCAAACTGCTCGCCAATAAACAGCCACAGGTTTTCTGGATCGTAACATCGAACACCGATTCTGCCCGAAACTATTTTATCGATAAAAAATTACCACTTACCATCCTTCAGGAACATGCAGGCGGCTTACTGGTGGTATCGGCAAAGGGCCCTTTCATTGATTCAACCATCCTGTCACTGCCCTTTGTTCGCTTTGTGGATGTTCCCCGCCAGCCGTATGAAGAGCTGGCCTTAAACCCGTTCGACAACAGCTTAAACACCATCAACCTGGTGCATAGCCGTTTCCCTAATTTGAACGGTAATAACATGGTCGTTTCGGTAAAAGAAAATAAACCCGATACAGCCGACATCGATTTCCGCGGCCGTTATATTTCCACCCCGCTTAGCTCTGAACTCATTTCATCACACGCCTCCTATATGTGCACCATCATTGCAGGTGGCGGAAACACCTTTCATACCGGCGGCGGTGTTGTTCCCTCTGCCTCCATTATTTCATCGAATTTCGCCACCCTCCTCCCCGATGGCGATAACATATACAAACAATACGGGGTTTCTGTACAGAACCATTCCTATGGCACCGGCCTCGAAAATTACTATGGCGCCGATGCGGCTGCTTACGACGCCAGCACCATCAATAACCCCGGACTGCTGCATGTTTTTTCATCGGGCAATTCGGGCAACCACACAAGTACCGGTGCGTATGCCGGAATACCCGATGTGGCTAACCTTACCGGCAGTTTCAAAATGGCGAAGAACATCCTGACGGTTGGGGCCGCCGATTCGTTTGGCAACGTTTCGTACCTCAGCTCAAGAGGCCCGGCATACGATGGCCGCATAAAGCCCGAACTGATAGCCTTTGGCGAAGACGGCAGCTCAGGGGCAGCCGCTCACACCTCGGGCGCTGTGGCGCTGTTACAACAGTATTATAAAGAAAAGAACGGCGGCAGCCTGCCCCCGTCAGCGTTGTTAAAGGCCGTGCTGGTGAATGGCGCCGATGACCGGGGAACAAATGGGCCCGACTTTCAAAATGGTTTTGGCACTTTGAACACATACAATGCACTGCAGGCGCTCGTGAACGACCGCTTTTTTTCCGGCGCCGTATCGCAAAGCGGCACGCAAACCTATACTATTACGGTTCCGGCCAATACCAGGCTATTGAAATTAACCATTTGCTGGACCGACCCTGCCGCCGCAGCCAATGCCCCCAAAGCCCTGATCAACGATGTGAATATGGAACTGGTGAATAACGGTAACTCGCAACGCTGGTTACCCTGGGTGCTGAACCACACAGCCAACCTGAACGCCCTGCTGTCGCCTGCGGTTCGCAAAAAAGATTCGCTTAATAATATAGAACAGATCACGCTCGACAATCCCCCGGCCGGCAGCTATACCATCAGGGTAAATGGATTTTCGATTCCTTCAGGCAGTCAGTCGTTTTTTATCGCCTGGCAGGCGCAGGCGGCCGATCAGTTCCAATGGCAATACCCCACATCGGTTGATTATGCAAAAGGCGGTGAAGCCAACCTGCTTCGCTGGTCAAGCACCTTCACCAACAACACGGGTTTGCTGCAGTTCAGTATCGACAAAGGCCTCACCTGGCAAACGATCGATAATGGTACGGCGCTGGCAACAGGCAGGTTGTACTGGCAGGCCCCTGAAACTTACAGCGCCGCCCTGCTGCGGATGACCATCAACGGACAAACATTTACGTCCGACACCTTCACCATCTCCGTTCCGCCTGCAGTACGCGTGGGGTTTAGCTGTGCCGATTCGGCTATGTTGTACTGGAACAAAATACCCGGTATACAATCATACACAGTTTACCGCCTTGGCGAAAAATACCTGCAGCCGATGGTAACAGCGGCCGATACCAGTGTTATCATCAGGCAGCCGGGTAACCTGTTATGGTATACCATTGCACCGGTAATAAGCAGTACCCGCGAGGGCATGAAAGCATATACCATCAATTTTCGTACACAGGGAGTTGACTGCTACCTGAAATACTTTCTCGCCGACCTGCAGAACGGGAATACGGGTTGGCTAACGGCTTCCATCGGCACTTTGCTGAATGTAAAAAGCATAACGTTCGAGAAACTGGTGAACAGGGAATGGCAGCCGCTGCAAACCATTCAGCCGGTAACAACGCCCGAATTTGAAGCGGCCGACAATAAACTGGCCGATGGCGTAAATACATATCGCGTTAAAGTTACCCTCACGAACGGGTTGTCTGTCAACAGCGAACCGCAAAGCATTTATTATTTCCTTACTACCCGCTATCTTATTTTCCCCAACCCGGTAAGCGCAACCGGCACCATGTCGGTGTTCACCAAAGAAGAACCGGAGAACGGCACCTGGCTGTTCCTGTTCAATACCCTGGGGCAAAAAGCATTGCAATACCGGTTAACGCAAACAGTGGAGAATATTCCCATGAACCGGCTTAAAGCGGGGATCTATTTTGTGATCATACAGAAAAACGGGAAGAAGGAGTTTTCAGGCAGGGTTATGGTAAGGTAATGGCCTGAGCATTGCCTGGGAATGGCCTGAGTATTGCCTGGGAATGGCCTTGCACACATACATCCCTGTAGGATACCTGTAGGATTCGTGTACAATGTCGAGGCCATATCGCTGCCATCAGGCTACAAGTCTGTTTACTATTCTGCCCTTATGTGGCCCGAAAACAAACTAAAAAACCCACCGGGAAACCGGTGGGTGTATATGGTAAGATGTACTTATCAGTGTTATACGCGGAAGTGAGCGAAAGCCTTGTTAGCTTCAGCCATACGGTGCGTGTCTTCTTTCTTTTTGTAAGCACCGCCTTCACCCTTGCTGGCTGCGATGATCTCGTTAGCCAGTTTTTCCGACATGCTGCGACCGTTTCTTTCGCGGCTGTAGCGGATCAACCACTTCATGCTGAGAGAAACCTTTCTGTCTGCACGAACTTCGGCAGGGATCTGGAAAGTAGCACCACCAATTCTACGGCTGCGTACTTCTACGGCAGGCGTAACATTGCTGAGGGCTTTTTTCCATATTTCGTACCCGTTTTCACCGGTTGTTTTAGACACGCGGTCCAATGCGGTATAGAACAGGTTGAAAGCTGTATTCTTTTTTCCTTCCCACATGAGGTTGTTGATGAACCTTGTCACCATCAAATCATTATACCTGGCATCAGGCGCTAAGGGAATCTTTTTGACTTTTGTCTTCCTCATTTATAAAAATTTGTAGAGCGTCTTACTAATTATTTTTTAGCCTTTTCCTTTTTAGTTCCGTATTTGGAACGGCTTTGTTTACGGTCTTTAACACCTGCAGTATCAAGGCTACCGCGAACGATGTGGTAACGTACACCTGGTAAGTCTTTCACACGACCACCGCGCACCAGCACAATTGAGTGCTCCTGCAGGTTGTGACCTTCACCGGGGATGTAGGCAATCACCTCAACTTTGTTTGTTAAACGAACTTTAGCCACTTTGCGCAAAGCTGAGTTAGGCTTTTTAGGAGTGGTTGTATAAACACGGGTGCACACACCACGACGGAAAGGACAGGAGTCTAAAGCTCTTGACTTGCTTTTAGCCTTAATGATTTCTCTTCCTTTTCTTACCAATTGTTGTATAGTAGGCATTCTGAACCTTTTGATTTTGGGACGGCAAAGTTAAGCGGATAAAATTTATAACCAAAAAAATCACGTTCATTTTTCCCGGATAATGTGGATAAACCACCCGGTTCGTGCAAAATAAACGGAAAACGAGGAATTTTACCCGTAAAAATCATTCAAAAATGGTCAAAAAAGACCTCCGGCGGGGAGGTCTTATCCAAATATTATTTAATGCTTACACACTGACCATCCACCCGTATTTATCCGGGGCATGACCTTCGCGAATGGCATCGAGGCGGTTTTTGATCTCCGCGGTCACCGTAAATTTTTGCGTGTCGAAGCTCATGGCAAAATCCTTGTACTTCAGTTCCCGGATCAGCGAAACGGTGGCGGCGGTACCCGTACCAAACACTTCGCGCAGTTCCCCGGCCTTATAGGCTTCTATCAACATATCGATCGACACGGGCCTTTCTTCCACCTTAAGCCCCATTTCTTCCAAAATGGTCATTACGCTGTCGCGGGTTACGCCTGCCAGAATGGTGCCCGGCGTCAGATCGGGCGTAACCGCCGTATCCCCGATCACAAAGAAAACGTTCATGGTGCCGGCTTCCTGTACATATTTATGCTCATATACATCGGTCCATAAAACCTGGTCGAACCCCTGCTTTTTGGCCTGGGCCGTCACATACATGGCCGAACCGTAGTTGCCGGCGGCCTTGGCCTGCCCTACCCCACCCGGGGCGGCACGGGTATAAGTTTCTTCTACCTTTATACGCATGGGCGTACTGTAGTAAGGGCCCGTGGGCGCCAAAATGATCATGAACTTATAATTTTCCGAAGGGCGCACACCGATCATTTCGTCTGAAGAGAACATGAACGGGCGAATGTACAGCGAGTGGTCGTGCATGGCGGGGATCCAGTTGCTGTCAAGTGCAATCAGTTGCCGCATACCTTCGATAAAGATATCTTCAGGCACAGTAGGCATCTCCATGCGGGCGGCAGATAAATTGAATCGTTTATAATTGTCATATGGCCTGAAAATAAATGCCTCACCTGCCTCATTCTTATAGGCTTTTATGCCTTCGAAAATGGACTGCCCGTAATGTAGGGCGGCCAGTGAAGGGCTTACCATCAGCGGCTGGTAGGGCTTTATTTCAACATTTTTCCATTCACCATTGATGTAATCCGCTTCCAGCATGTGATCGGTAAAGGTTCGGCCAAACGGAATGTCTTTGAGCGTAATTTCAGGTAACCTGCTACGTTCAACTTTTGTAACAGGGATACTATAAGCTTCAACCATAATCAAGTATTTTTGAGCCGCAAATAAACAAATAAACTTTGGGGCTGTCAAATAAATTACTAACAAGTGTTCGTATAACAGTTTGCGCCTGATTACCGATATTTGTTTGATTAGGAATCTATTGCACAAAATGAGCTTATCTAATATAAAATTACCGGGCTTTGTAATTGCCGATCTGTACCGGAATACGCTGATCCAGCCTTCGGCTGCCGATGGGTTTCAGCCGCTTCCGGAAACAGCGGTTGCCGAACCCGGGCCGGCAGCGGTTGAAAAACAACCTGTTGCCAAGCCACCGGTACAGGAACCAGTTACAGCCAAAACGCCCGGTTTGGCCGATCTGCCGCCTTATAAGATCCTTGGGAATAATAAAAAACAGATCACTGTCGTGGTAAACTGCCCGCAAGACGTTTTTGTTCCAGAAGGCGACCTGCAGTTCCTGACAAAAATGCTCGACGCCTGTAAGCTGAACATGGCCGATGTGGCCATCGTAAACCATGCCACCGCCGCGGTAACCATCGACAGGGTGAAAGTTCAGTTACAGCCCCGGTTCCTGTTGTTATTTGGGGTAGAACCTGATGAAATTCAGCTTCCTATAAATTTTCCGGCGTTCAAGGAGCAACCTTATGCCGGTACAACCTACCTGTTTACACCGGCGCTTAGCCAGTTGAACCAGGATACCGATGTGGCAAAAGGATTGAAGAAGAAGTTGTGGGAATGTTTGAAACGGATGTTTTTATAGCCAATGTGATAATTTGATAATATGCTAATGTGATAATGAAATACATCCATTAGTTGATATATCGTTAATAATGAAACTAATTTTCGCTACCAATAATCAACATAAAGTCGAAGAAATTCAGGCAGCGATCGGCGATCAGCTTGAAGTGATCAGCCTTAAACAGGCCGGTATCGATATCGATATTCCCGAACCGCACGATACGCTGGAAGCAAACGCTTCTGAAAAATCGCGCACCATTCACCAGCTTACCGGCGGGCATTGCTTCAGCGAGGATACGGGGCTCGAAGTGGAAGCCCTGAACGGCGAACCCGGCGTTAAAAGCGCCCGTTATGCCGGGGAGGATAAAGCTTTCGACAAAAATGTGGAGAAATTATTGAATAAACTGGGCAATTCAGATCACAGGAAAGCGCGTTTTCGTACGGTAATTTCGCTGATCTGGGAAGGAAAGGAATGGCTTTTTGAAGGCATTTGTGAAGGCGTGATCACCCGGGAACCAGCAGGTACGGGTGGTTTTGGCTACGACCCGGTGTTTATACCGGCCGGCGGCGACCGCACTTTTGCCCAAATGACCATGGCCGAAAAGAACGGGATCAGTCATCGCAAAAAAGCAGCTGCTAAACTTGTACTATTTTTGCAGGAACAGGTACTGAAAACACGATAGTTTAACGCTTAAGGCTAAAGGCTTAACACGCAACGCAGCTTCCCAAAACGGGTTCTTCTCGAATATTCTGGAACAGCCCGAAATCCGGGGTGCAGCGTTCAGGGTTCAGCATTTAGCGTTTTACTTTTAAATATTAGATTAAAATTTTTTGGAGCCAAAAAGCAACTATACGATTTCTGAATCCGACTTAATAAAAGGATGTATCGCCGGAGAAAGGCGCATGCAGGAAGAATTGTATCACCGCTTTTC
This sequence comes from Niastella populi, assembly GCF_002078015.1. Lineage (GTDB taxonomy): Bacteria > Bacteroidota > Bacteroidia > Chitinophagales > Chitinophagaceae > Niastella > Niastella populi. The sequence goes on from NZ_LWBP01000178.1 coordinate 49,322, forward strand.
TCCCAAAATGTACGCGGTATGTTTGCGATATGCCAGCAATGTAGAGGATGCACAGGATCTGCTGCAGGAAGGTTTCATTAAAATCTACAGGAACTTACACCATTTCAGGGCAGAAGGCTCCTTCGAAGGCTGGATCAGGCGGGTATTTGTAAATACCTCAATTGAACATTTCCGGAAGAAATCGACCAAATTGTCGATGGTTACCGAAAAGGAAGAGGGAACGATTGAAGATACCGACATAACCGCCCTTGAAAGCCTGGCAGAAAAAGACATTATAAAAATTGTTCAGGAATTATCACCCGGCTACCGGGCAGTATTCAACCTGTACGTGGTAGAGGGGTATTCGCATAAAGAGATCGGTGATATGCTGGGAATAAGTGAAGGAACCAGCAAATCGCAACTGGCGCGGGCCAAATCAGTTTTACAAAAAAAGGTCGCTCAATATTTAAGCGACACACAAAAATCCTACACCCGGTAACCGTAAATATGGCAACGAATATTAAACATACGCTCTATAACCTGGAAGTTCCGCCTCCACCCGGCGTATGGCCTCACATTGAGTCGAGGCTCGATGCTGAATTTGATGCCGCTGAACTTCCCGTTGCACAAAAAATGCACGATATTTCGGTAACGCCGCCCCCCGGCGTATGGGCCGATATTACCGTCCAACTGGATACGGAATTAAAGGCAGATGAAGCTTCCGTTGGCCAAAAAATGTATGAGCTGCTTGTAACGCCGCCCGCAGCCGTTTGGAAAAAGATCGCCGCCCGCTTACCCCGGCAACCTGCCAAAAAAGAAGGCCGGCTTATTTCCATGCATAGCCGTAAAGCCATTGCCGCCGCCGCTGCCATGGTTTTACTTGCCATCGGCGCCTGGTATTTTTCAGCCAAAAACAATTCAACTGATATCGCCACCGTAACGCCGCAGGAGCAACCCTCACCTGTCAGTGACCGCTCCCCGGCCCGGTTACGCACCATGGATACTGAAATTGGCGAACGCCCGGTTGAGCGGGAACAGCTGAGCCAAAAGCCGCTGGCTGCTTTAACCGATGTAGAAACCAACATCATTAACCGGAAATACGGCAACCGCCATGGCGCCCGCCGTACTGCCTGGTACGATTATCAGCCCATAGCCACCAGCTATTCAGGTATGGATGATGTGCAGGTCGATTTCACGGAGAACAACAACCCAACGGTTGAGGCCCCGCTTATCCGCGATGCCAAAGGCCAGGTCATCCTTGATAAAAAACTCATTTCACCCGATGATTGTTATATCACCGTTACCAGCCCCAACGGTGAACAAACCCGTATTTCTTCCAAATTCCTGCATATCATCAGCGCCATCAACCAGGATGTGGAACCGCAGGATGAGTTCGACCTCATGACCCGCGAAAGCAGCCTGTGGAAGATCCGCTTCAGCGAATGGAAAGAAAAATTCCTGCATCAGGCATCCTTCGTTCCTACCGCTACCAGTTTTACCGACATTCTCGAATTGAGAGATCTGTTGGTTGCGGATGAGGAATAAAATGAGAAATGAAGCATTAGAAAGGAGCAATACTCTAATAAACCATGGCCAGAATAAAAGTTGAACTACCTGAGCAATTCACATTTTCCACCGCCATCCCTGTACGCATTACCGATCTTAACTACGGTAAACATGTTGGCAACGACACCATTCTCTCTATGATCCATGAAGCGCGGGTACAATACCTGAGGCAACTGGGCTATGGCGAACTCGATCTGGCGGGCGTTGGGCTCATCATGAGCGATGTGGCCATCGAATTCAAAAGCGAACTGTTCTATGGCGATGAAGTGCTCGTTTCCGTAAAAGCGGGCGACTTTTCAAAAATATCTTTCGACCTGTATTATAAACTCGAAAAACGCGCCGGCGACAAAACCGTACCGGTAGCCGTTGCCAAAACCGGCATGGTTTGTTACGATTACAGTAAAAAGAAAGTTACTGCCATCCCAACAGAGGTTGTTGAAAAATTGAAACTTTGATCAATATGGCATGAAGGCATAGAGGCAACGAGAAAAGTTGGAAAGCCAAAACATCAAACGCCAGTGGGCTTAACGAAAATTGCATTTGCTTATAGCTTGCTGCTTGAAGCTGTTTTTAGCATTCATGCATAACTGTATTCCATTAGCACATTAGCAAATCAGCACATTAGCATATTCAGCTGTATTCCATTATCACATTATCGAATTATCACATTATCACATTGACCAGATCCTCCAACTTTCCTCCGCCTGAATAATAAGCATATCATGCCCGTTTTTGATAGCAGCCCCCTGCTCCTCCCCTTTTTGCAGAAATAAGGTCTTATCAGGATTATAAACCAGATCGAACAGGTAATGCTTTGGCGTAAGCGCCTGGTAAGGCAACGCCGGGCATTCATTGACGTTGGGGTACATGCCGAGCGGACTGGTATTGATGATCACCTCATGTTCTTGTATAACGGTTTCATCAACCTGCTGGTACGAGAGTTGTCGGGCGTTACCTGGTGTGCGGGATACTTCATAAAAGGCGATGCCCAGTTTATCAAGCACATAATGCACGGCTTTGGCAGCGCCGCCGGTGCCCAGCACCAGCGCCTTCCTGTGATGCGGCTGCAACAAAGGCCGTAATGATTCTTCAAAACCAACCACATCGGTATTGTGGCCGGTGAGCATACCATTTTCTATCCTTATGCAATTACAGGCTCCTATAGATTTGACCACATTACTTTGGGCGGAGAGAAAGGGAATTACTTTTTCCTTATAAGGGATGGTAACGTTAAGGCCGTTCAGGCCGGGTTGGCTTTGAATAAGCGCAGCAAATTCATCGATAGTTTCCAGCGGGAAATTCTCATACACGCAATCCGTGATGCCTTCCCGCCGGAACTTTTCAGTAAAATATTTCTGGGAAAATGAATGGCTTAAAGGGTAGCCAATCAAGCCATATCTTCTCATTGTTGAAGTGTTTAACTATTGTTTGCCCCGCTAATTTCAGTCGTGAAACGTGAAACGGCAAACGTGAAAGTTACCAGTTACCGGGTACCAGTTACCAGGTTCGCCTTGAAGCCGGCTGCCTGTATTTCCCGGAAACAGGGAACCGGAAACCGGTAACTGTAACCTTATAAACGTTACATTATGAATTCATCAACCTTCCTACTTCTTCTCCACTCCATTCAGGAACAAATTGAACGTATCGCCGCGCAAACCAATACGCATCGTTTCCAAAGGAATTACTTCGGTGGGTGCAATATTACCCAGGTTTACGTTACAGCCCAGCAGCTCGATAAAATACAATTGCTGTGCTTTTTGCGGCGCTTCCCAAAGGATCTTTTCACCGGGAATTTGTGTAAGGATCTCCTGTACCAGGCCTTCACGCACTTCACCGCTTCCGCGGTAAATACCTACGTTGCCGGCTTCACGGGCTTCGGCGATCACATACGATGAACCGGCGTCCAGTTCGGCGCGCATCAGTTCAATCCATTTGTAAGGGGGAATAATGTGGGCAGCATCTTTACTTCCAACTTCACTCAACACCGTTCCGTGCTTTGCCAGCTTTTCAATATAACCGCATTTTTCAGCGTGCGGGATATTGATAGATCCGTCGCTCACCTCCATATAAGTTATACCATAATCTTTACAAACACTGATATAATCATTGAACTGGTTACGGATCAGGAACGCCTCAAACAAAGTGCCACCAAAATAAACGGGAATGTCGTACGATTTGTAAACTTCGATCTTTTCGCGCAGGTTCGGTGTTACGAAGGATGTACCAAAGCCGAGCTTTACGATATCGATGTGGGGGTGTCCGACACTCATCATATTCTGCGCTTCCGGAATGCTCAGGCCTTTGTCCATTACCATTGTAATGCCGCTATTGCGTGGTTTCTTTATCCTTTCGGGAATCTGTGTGAGGTTAAAATTCATTCCTTGTTTTTTTGTGCAACGATTTTTAAAGCAGCCGCAAAAATAATGGAATCAATTGACAATTGACAATGAGAACCAACAGGCAATAGGCAATTGGCAAAGGGCAAAACAATTAGCAAGTAACAAGTGCAAATAGACAAACCATCCACCCCGAAAAACCATCAGGCTACCAAAAGCATTTGTTAAAATGGATTTAAATTCAGCCTTTAACACAATAAAGCCGCAACAGGTTCGTGACCGGTCGCGGCTTCCATCTTTTATTTATTAGGTAGCATGCCTGCTTGCAGCGAGGCCTGCAGTATGATCTTTGCCTATTGTCTATTGCTTATTGCCTACTTGTTCTTCTTATGATGCGCTATTACCTCTATTACCAGCTGATGCCGTAAAACAGCGGGGTTCAGGTGTATCAGCTTCTTCAACAACCTGGGTGAGGCGGTAAGCGCCGCTTCAAGTTGTAACAGGGCTTCCTTGGTTTTGCCCAATGCCAGGTAAATAGCGCTGAGGTAATATATAAAGATCGGTTTCGATTCGGTGATCTTGATAGCCGCTTTGGCCTGTTCAAGCGCTTCTTCGTAAAACTCGCCCTGGTACAAACAGCGGATCAGCGCCTCCCAGCTGGAGATATTACGCGGCCTTTGCCGTACTACATTAGAAAAATATTGTATAGCTTCTTTGTAATCGCCCAGCTGCATCTTGCATTCTCCCATCGCCAGGTTGTACTCCGGTTGCAAACGGTGGATCTGCATGGCGCTTTCAAGCTGTTTAACAGCCATGGACCATTGCTCCTCATTAATATAGGTACAGGCTATTTTATAATACAGCTTGCTATCGCCCTGGTTCAGGTGCGAAGCCTTGCGGTAATAGAAGCGGGCCTGTGCAAAGTTCTTCATGCGGTCGTAGCAGTGGCCAATTGCTTCGTAGATCACATCTTCGGGGCGCGACAGCTCCAGCACTTTTTCCAGCACTTCTATGGCATCCCTGTATTTCCGTAACCGGATAAAAGCGTCGCCCATATTACGGTAGGCATAATCGAACTTCTCGTCGATAGCCACGGCATACTTGTAGGCGTCGATGGCTTTTTCATATAGTTTCAATCCCTGGAAAGCCGCTGCCAGGTTAAACCAGGCCAGCTCGCTGTATGGGTTTTCCTCTATGATCTGGTTATGCAGGGTAATGCTTTCTTCATTGCGGCCGGTAAAGTCGGTCCAGAAACAGATCTTGTACAATGCTTCCTCATTGTTGGGCTCCTGTTCCAGAATAAGTTTCAGGCAGTCGAAGATCTTATCGAATTCCTCGTAATCATCATACACATCGGCCAGTTCGAACAGCAACTCTATCCGTTCCTGGCCATCGAACAACTGCAGGGCATTTTCCAACAGTTCTACCGCCTTTTCCTGCTGATCGAGCGCCAGGTAAACATCTGTTTTTAAAATGTACAGGTTGATATCGTTGCTATCGAGTAATTCTGCGTGGTCGAGTATTTCGAGGGCGTCGTTATAATGCCGGGTAGCTATTAACAGATCGGCCTTTTTAATAAGCAAAGCTGAGGAATAGGGGTATTGTTCAATGCCCATTTCAGCGGCTTCCAGTGCCTGCGGCAGGTCTTCTACATCATCAAAGTAATCGATAATCTTTTCAAATGCTTCTTCCTCAAGGAAAGAATTGCCACGACCCGCTTTCAGATTCTGGAACTGCTTAACTAACTCCCTGATTTCTTCATTATCCTGACGAAACGGATTTTCTCTCATTTATTTAAATAGTAGGTTAATGTAAAATAGGATTTTCACTGGTGTATACCAATTTTAATTTTTGACACATGTGGACAATAATTATAACTACTTACCTGTAGGTAATTGTAGTATTTATTCTATCCGCGGCTAAACCGGATGGAAGGAGCGGAAAAACATTTACAGCTGGATAACAGCGTTTTACAGATAGAAACCAAAAAATTGTAAAAAAACCAACCCTTTCTTTATGAAATCCGTAACATTTATGTGTCTTAATCGTTAAGGGATATATAAACTTTAATCTCAACGGTTAAAAAAAACTAAATATTTTTTTATATTTTTGTACTCAATATGCAAGTGAACTCTACGCTAAAACTTAACCACATGCTTAAAAAGACCATCATCAGTTGTGCGATGATCGGGGCATTTGCGCTTGCGCTGGCCAGCAGCGGAGGTGGTGATAAAAAGAAAGCAGAGGCGCTTCGCAAACCCGATTTCACTCCAATCAGAACGACCAATGGCTTCACGCTGAAAGCAGGTCCTGCTTACACAGGCAGCCGCACCTTCAGCAGTGTGCGCTCCAACAACTTCATTACACGCAGTACTGTAGTGACTTATCAGCAAGGCAATAAGGTGTTCATTCTGCCTTATAACAGAAGCCGGGTAGTAAATACTACTCCCGATAAATCATCTTACAATCGCAACAACCTGAACGCTTTTGATCTGAAGATCCGGTTACGTAAATAATCAAACCGGTTTTATTCAGCTCAATTATTGACGTTCATTTTTTTACTCTCTTCATAGGTCATTTCGCGGTAGCCTGATTTAGGTATGTCGAATTTTGAAGCCGGTACGGGGTTCAGATTGATTTTTGATACCGTGTACTTGATGGTGAGTTTTCCCTGCACCAGCTCATATTCCAGCGGCAGGCCGTTCAGGTTCTTGAAAAGGTACTCATAATCTTTGTTCTCCGGCACAATATCCGGCGTATAAAACACTGAAAACGTAGTTCCGTCGGGGAAAGTGGCCACCGCTTTTATACAGTTATAACCCGCAATGGTCTTTGTTTCGCTGGTATTGGCGAATGTTATCCCATCGTAGCGTTTATTGGCTTCAGCCCAGTTCTCACTGGTCATCCTGGTAAGTAGCTTCTGCCCGCTCACTTCTTTCAATACAACCGAGGTACCCGCCTTGGAATCGTGAATGGCCGCCGATGAAAAGATGGCGCTGGCTATTTCGGCACGGCTCATATTGCCCTTTATATATATCGTTTTGGTATGCCCGTCAAAGGCATCGGCCAGCTTAGGCTCTTTGCTTCCGCTTGAAATACTGGCATCGTATACCAACGTAAGCTCGCCCACCTTACGCTGCGCATTGGCAGTATAAAGTGTTCCAAAACAACTAACTAACAGTATTACAATATGTTTTTTCATGATCTGGGGTTCTAAATAATAGCAAGATGATCACAAGCCGATAATAGTTGCTATGTAAAATACAAAGACAAGGTAAATTTTGAAAAGTAAACTCGTGGTTTATTGATAATTATGTTAAAAATGAAGCTTTTATGACCAGAGAACCGAAGTAAGAGGTAAGAAGTAGGAAGTAAGAAGAGCCTTATTATGCAGATTTCAAAAAACATTTAACCTCTGGAAACGGGAAGTCGCTGCAACTTCAGCCCTCCCGAAATTCGGGTTCTTCATATTTCCTACTTCTTACTTCCTACTTCTTACTTCCTACTTTTATCTCCTATCAAAAAGGTGAGCCTCCTTTTTTCGGAAACTCACCTTTCTATACAAAATTTTCTTATAACCTATTATAACCTACTTCTTCTGCTGGCTTTTGGCCTTTTGCGCCTGGGCCTGTGCTTCCTGCATGGCTTCCAGCCGCTCCTGCCATTTCGATTTGCCTTTGGGCTTTTTCCGGTTCTCCTCGATCTTCGCCAGGATCTTATCGTGGTCGATGATGTAGTTCTGAATTACGAACTGCAAGATCAGCGTTATCACGTTCGACACGGTATAATACCAGGTCAACGCCGCCGGCAACCCGTTAAACACGAACAATAAGATGAACGGGAAAATATAGGGCATGTACTTGAGCGCCGGATTGTTTTGATCGGGCGTCATGTTCATGTTATATACAGAGATCAGGAAGCTGGTCAGTACCGCTGTGATCGTAAACAAACTCAGGTGATTGCCCAGTCCGGGAAAATGGAAACCCCAGCGCAGGATAACATCGTATGCTGCCAGGTTATCGGCCCACAGGAAATCGACCCCGCGCAGATCGATATTCGAGTTAAAGAAACTATACAATGCAAAGAAGATCGGGATCTGTAACAACGCCGGTATACAACCGCCCAGCGGGTTCACCCCGGCTTCGCGGAATAATTTCATTTGCTCAACGCCTACCTGTTGCTGATCGTTGTTGTATTTTTCTTTCAGCTTATCGATCTCGGGCCGTAGGGCTTTCATTTTGGCGCCGCTCAGGTAGCTGGTATACACCAGCGGTGATGTAAGCAAACGTATAAATAAGGTAAGCAGGGCAATGGCAATACCCAGGCCTACGCCCCAGCTTTTAAAGAAGTCGAACACCGGCATCACAATGTATTTGTTGATGGGGCGTACAAAGGCATACATGTCGCGGCCAAGGTTAACGATCTTATCCATTTCGGGGATCTCGTTCTTATGCTTGCGCAGAATGCTATAATCGTTTGGACCAAAATACAACTGCATCGGTACATTGGCGTTTGGCCCCAATGGCACCTGTGTTTGCAGCGTAGTGGTCACTTCGGCTATTTTCGAAGTGGTGTCTTCAAGATTCTTGATGAATTTGATATCGCCACCGGAAAAGTTACTTTTCGATGCAATAAGCGTGGTATTGAAGAACTGCTGTGAAACGCTTACCCATTGTACCGGCTTTTCAAATGCTTTGGCAGATTTTGTCTGAATGTAATCAAACTCATTGTCCTCATAATAGCCAACGGTGGTTTGTGTGCGCTCGTATTTTACATCGGTTTCCTGCTGGCTGGGCTGCTGCTGCCAAATGAGGTTGAATTTTCCCGAAGTAAGCATTTTATCGGCGCCCGCCATTTGAACCGCCCAGTCTATCAGGTAATCATTTGGCCTGAGGGTGAACTGGTGGGTAACCGCACCCTGGCCGGGAACCGCCAGCTGGTAAACTACCGTTTGACTGTTATCTGCATTTTTCACCACTTTTGGGGTGGCAAAATACAGATCGGCTATCTGGGCAGCATTGTTATTACCGGTGTTGATGGGGTACGAGAACTTATCGAATGCCGTATTGTTCAGCACCACCGGTTTACCATTGATAAGCGATTTATAGCTTTTGAGCTCAACCTGTTTCGGCTGACCGCCTTTATTGGTAAAGCTGATCTTAACTACTTCATTTTCAACTACTGTTAATTCTTCAACACCGCGGGTGGCGAGTTGGTTAGAATCTACTGCTGTTGTGACTTTGGCGGTGGTATCGTTAGCTAAGCGAATTGAATCCCGTACACGTTGTACCTGGGCGACTGAATCTGTTTTCTGTTGCTGTTTCGCCTGTAATTCGCGACTGTTTTTGGTAGAAATAAAAAGATAAACAAACAGTAAAAGCGCTAACAACACAAAGCCAATCACCGTATTGCGGTCCATGTTCATTATACTACTAGTTTAGAAGAGGTGCAAAGATAGGGGAATACGAGTTTGTGGTTTGTTGTTTGTAGTTTGCGGTTGTTCTGCACTTTGAGCAGTTTGCGCTGAATATCAGCCTGATACAATTGCAAAACCGCAGCATTATCTTTTAATAAATTTCTGCAATTAAAGCAGCCGCCGTTTAAGCAGGCACTTCGAACTTCGTCAATAACCACAAACAACAAACCATAAGCCACAACTATAACCGTTTTATATCATTTCGCTCTGGAGCAGCGGGTTCTTTACCGTGGCCTTTTTCTCGGTATACTCCTTGGCGGCCTTCACGAAATTCACAAAAATGGGGTGTGGGTTCTCAACTGTGCTCTTTAATTCGGGGTGGTATTGAACACCGATAAAGAATGGATGCGCAGGCAGTTCAACAATTTCAACCAGTTGGCTTTCAATGTTTTTACCACTGGCAACCATGCCGGCTTCCTGAAACTGGTTCAGGTAGCGGTTGTTGAACTCCCAGCGGTGACGGTGACGCTCGCTGATCACCTGGTTGTTGTAGATCTGGCGGGCCAGACTGCCTTCCATGGTTTCGCAGTTATATGCGCCCAAACGCATGGTGCCGCCTTTTGAGGTAACGGCTTTTTGCTCTTCCATGAGGTCGATAACCGGATCGGGCGTACTGGCGTTCATTTCGGTAGAATGCGAATCTTTCAATCCCAATACGTTGCGGGCAAATTCAATAACGGCCATTTGCATACCCAAACAAATACCAAAGAACGGCAGTTTGTTTTCGCGGGCATATTTTACCGCCAGGATCTTTCCTTCCACCCCGCGATGGCCAAAACCCGGCGCTACCAGCAAACCATCGAGGTTAGCCAGCTTTTCACCTACGTTCTCGGGGGTAATGAATTCACTGTGCACATTCTGGATCTGCACCTTGCATTCATTCATGGCGCCGGCATGTACAAAGGCTTCGAGAATCGATTTATAAGCGTCCTGCAGCTCTATATATTTACCAATAAGGCCTATAGTAACCTGGCTCTTGGGATATTTCAGTTTATCGAGGAACTCTTTCCACTTTTGCAGATCGGGTTCGTGATAGCCGGTGATGTTCAGTTTTTTCAAACAAATAAGATCGAGCTTCTCGCGCATCATGGCCAGCGGTACTTCATAGATCGTTGGCGCATCGGCAGCTTCAATTACCGCTTCCTGTTTTACATTACAGAACAGGGCGATCTTACGGCGCAGATCGGGTGTCAGCGTTTTTTCGGTGCGGCAAACGATGATATCGGGGTGAACACCTTCCTGGCTCAGCATCTTTATACTGTGCTGGGTTGGTTTTGTTTTTAACTCCTTCGCCGCTTTCAGGTAGGGGATCAGCGTCAGGTGCACCACAACGGTATCCTCTTCGGGCAGTTCCCATTGTAACTGACGCAATGCCTCTATGAACGGAAGGCTTTCGATGTCGCCAACGGTACCACCCAGCTCGGTGATTATGATGTCGTATTCATTGGTAGTACCCAATAATAACATGCGGCGTTTGATCTCGTCGGTTATATGCGGCACCACCTGAACGGTTTTACCCAGATATGCGCCTTCGCGTTCCTTATTGATAACGGTTTGATAAATGCGGCCTGTAGTTACGTTGTTCGACTGTGAAGTGAAAATGTTCAGAAAGCGCTCGTAGTGCCCGAGGTCAAGATCGGTTTCGGCGCCATCTTCAGTAACATAACACTCCCCATGCTCGTATGGGTTAAGCGTACCCGGATCAACGTTGATGTAAGGATCGAACTTCTGAATTGTTACCCTCAATCCCCTCGCCTGCAACAGTTTTGCCAGCGAAGCTGCAATAATCCCTTTTCCTAAAGATGAAGTTACCCCACCGGTAACAAAAATATGCTTGGCCATAATGTATGGTTATTTATTTCAATTCGTTTTACTCCGTAATTAGCCACAAATAATTTGAAAGCAATTCACATGACCAGCGGATATTTATAACACTTAATGGAAAAATAATTCCGGGAGGTCGTGCAAAGTTACGGCAAATTCCCGCGCCAGAAAAGCACCATTTTTACCGGTGTGGAAAACCGGGCCATGGGCAGTGAATTGCATTAAAAAGCGGTTAAAATCAGCCTGTTGGGCGCTAAAGGAAGCAGTTTGGCGCTATAGAGGCAGGTTTCGGCGATGTATGGGGCTCAAAACAAAGCCCCCGGCAGGGCCAGGGGCTCCAATAAAGTATATAGATGGTACTATTTTACTTTAGTGAACGAAAGGGCTTTTAACTGGTAGGAAGGTGATGTAACGGCAGCTTTTTTTGAACTGGCCACACCTTTTCCTTCCGCTTCCCTGTTCTTGGCAGAATGTAAAAAAATAATTGCTGCAATTTCAACAAAAAGTATAAAAAAACTAAATCGTTCCTTTTTCATAAGTGCTGATGGGTTATTACCTTGAGGGGTACGGTTTTAACTTTTTCGCGCAACAAAGCAACGAAAATTTTGTTTCAATTGCAAGCAAACATATTCTTTTTTACCATATTCGTACAACTACGAATACATGTTACTGTAATTTCACGCTTTCCGTAACTAAAACACGTTTAATTCCTGCCCTCGGTCATATATACCGCTCTATTAACGTTATAACATAAATTTTATTTAACAGGCGGCCGGTTTTACCCGGTTGAGTTAGCTATCCTTTGCAATTTTATCGTAGCTGGCCACAATTCCTTTGATGAGCGACGAACTAAAACCCTGGTGCTCCATTTCGTTCAGTCCGGCAATGGTGCAGCCCTTGGGTGTAGTTACTTTATCGATCTCCTGCTCGGGGTGAGCGCCTTTTTTCAATAATAATTCAGCAGCGCCTTTTACCGTTTGCGCTGCAATCAGACTCGCGGTAGCCGCATCGAAACCAATTTCTATCCCCCCCTGAATGTTGGCGCGAATATACCGCATGGCATATGCGGTGCCGCATGCCCCCAGTACAGTGGCTGCATCCATCAGCTTTTCATCTATCCATACCGCTTTACCCAACTGGTTGAACAGATCTTCCATATAGGACACATAATCGCTGCTTACATCGTGTGAGCCTGCCAGGCAGGTCATGCTTTCCTGTATAGCAATGGCCGTATTGGGCATGGCCCTGATAACCGGAACTTTATTCTCCACCGCTTTTTGCATATGCCCAATGGTAATACCGGTGATCACCGATACCAGCACATGCCTTTCGGGAATCAGCAATGATTTCAGCTTACCCAATATATCATCCACCTGGAACGGCTTTACCGCCAGAATGATCATATCGGCATAACGAACTGCTTCTTCGTTGTTATCACTCACCAGCACGCCGCGTTTTTCCAGCGCAGCCAGTGTTTTTATATTCCGTTTGGTAATGAGTATATGCTCTGGTAAGGTAAACCCGCTATTGATCAGTCCTTCTGCGATGGCGGTTCCAAGGTTACCTCCACCTATTATAGCAATCTTTTTATTCATAAATTCTGTTTGGTGGATTTAGGTAGCAGTTTATAGTTTGTGGTTACTCAATTCGATCTTTCAAAACAAACGTTGACCACCTGAATTTTATACCTTAACCTTTCTACCGCCTTACTAATAATAACCGCCTTTCGCCAGGTAATTTCTCACATAATCATTCACACCTTCTTCAAGTGAATAAAAACTATCGGTATACCCGGCATCTTTCAGCTTTTGCATATTGGCCTCGGTGAAATACTGGTATTTGTCACGGATATCTTCCGGCATGGGAATGAATTCGATCTTCGCTTCTTTATCCAAACCGCTGAAGGTAGCCTTCGCCAGGTCTTCAAAACTTCTCGCCTTGCCGGTACCGAGGTTATATAACCCGCTGGTTACATTGCCATTCCCTTTTTCAAATTGCTCCATCAGCCAGTAACAGACCTTCAACACATCTTTAACGTATACAAAGTCGCGCAGCTGCTGCCCATCCTTGTACCCTTCCTTATGCGATTTGAACAATTTCACAAATCCCTGCCGGTTGATCTGGTTGAACGAATGCCAGATCACACTGGCCATACGGCCTTTATGATATTCATTGGGACCGTACACATTAAAGAACTTCAACCCCGCCCAGAACGGCGGTTGCGTTGTTTGCTGCAGGGCCCATTTATCGAACTCGTTTTTTGAAACGCCATAGGGGTTCAATGGTTTCAATGCATATACGATGGCATGGTCGTCATTGTACCCTTCTTCGCCCGAACCATAGGTAGCGGCTGAAGAGGCATATACTACCGGCACCTTATTCTCAGTGCAGTATTGCCAGATCTTCTGCGAATAGTCTACGTTCAAATGCTGGTGTATGCTGTAGTCGAATTCGGTAGTATCGGTACGGGCGCCGATATGGAATATAAACCCGATCGATGGTTTCTTTTCAGCCAGCCAGTCGAAAAACTGTTCACGCTCTACTTTTTCCCGGTATTGTTTTCCTTCGAGGTTGGGCGTTTTTTCCACCTTGCTGAAATCATCTACCAGAATAAGTTTGTTATATCCTTTCGAATTCAGAAAACCGGCGAGGCAGCTTCCAATGAAACCCGCGGCGCCGGTTATTACTATGATTGATTCTTTGTTCATTAACTGTTGCTATGTTATTTAATTAGCATCTGCAGTTGGCAGTTGGCAATTGGCAGTTAATCACAGTTCGAACTGAACTATTAAATTCAACATGCTTTCACTTCAGTTAGCAATTTGTGATCAGCAATCCATAAATTAAGAATGCCTGCACTTAATTATACTCTTTGCACAGGACAACTGCCAACTGAAAACTGCCAACTGTAAACTACTTACAACGCACTCAATGCATGTTCGCTTTCATGACCTGCCAGTAATTTTTCGATGGCCGTATCGTATTTATCTTTCCACGATTGAACAGTGCCCCAGTTATTACCATCGATGGTAACGGCGCCGGCAGTAACCTGGCCCAACTGCTCGTACGGGTGGCCGCCCAATACCTTTTTAAACGCTTCTACCTTACCGGCTTTCACACTTACCACTACCCGGCTTTGCGCCTCGCCAAACCAGTAAGCATCTTTGCGGATGTCGGCTTTGGCAGCTTTTACGTCAAAACCCAGGTTGCGGTTGAAACAGCTTTCGATCAACGCAATGAACAAACCGCCTTCGCTGGTATCGTGCGCCGATTCAATTACACCGGCTTTTATCAGTTCAGCGATCTTGTTCTGTAAAGCAGCCTCTTCTTCCAGGTCGAAATGCGGGGCCCCGCTGAACTCCACATTCTTTATTTTATGCAGGTATTCACTTGAATTGATATCGTTCCTGCTGGTACCGATCAGGAATAACTGGTCGCCGGCCTGTTTAAAATCCATGGTCATTTTTGCATCCACATTATCCAGCAAACCCACCATACCAATAGTTGGGGTAGGATAAACCGCGCCATCGGGGTTCTGGTTGTAAAAACTTACGTTACCGCCGGTAACCGGGGTATCGAATTTCTTACAGGCTTCGCTCATTCCCTTCAATGCATATACGAACTGGTAATACACCTGCGGATCGTAGGGGTTGCCAAAGTTGAGGCAGTTGGTAATGCCAAGGGGCTGGCCGCCACTGCAAACGATATTGCGGGCTGCTTCAGATACGGCAATCATACCACCTACGAACGGGTTGGCATACACATACCGGCTGTTGCAATCGGTTGTAAGGGCCAGTCCTTTATTGGTGGGTTTGGCTACTACCACCGCTGCATCGGCAGGTAAATTGGTGGTAGAAGTACCGGCGCCAACCATGCTATCGTATTGTACATACACCCAACGTTTATTGGCAATATTGGGAATGGTAATAAGCTGTTCGGCCACTGCTTTCAGATCGGCAGGCACTTCAACAGTGTCAGCTTTGAATGCATTTATCTTTTCGAAGTAAGCAGGTTCTTTGTACTCGCGGGTATACTGCGGAGCGCCGCCGCCCAATACCAGTTCATTGGCAGGCAGCGTAGCTTCCAGCACGCCATGCATATAGAAATGCAGGATGCCGTCATTGGTTACCTCGCCTATTTCGGAACAGGGCAGGTCCCATTTATCGAACACGCGCAGCACATCGGCTTCGCGGCCTTTCTCCACAACCATCAGCATCCGCTCCTGGCTTTCGCTCAGCAACAGTTCCCAGGCCTTCATATTTTTTTGACGGGTAGGCACTTTATCGAGGTCGATACGCATACCTACTTCGCCTTTGGCGCTCATTTCGGCGGTAGAACAAATGATGCCGGCCGCACCCATATCCTGCATGCCTACAACGGCGCCGGTCTTAATTACTTCAAGACAGGCCTCGAGCAGTTTCTTTTCCTGGAAGGGGTCGCCCACCTGTACCGCAGGTAATTCTTCAACACTTTCGGCGGTAATATCGGCCGAAGCGAAAGATGCGCCGCCGATACCGTCCTTACCGGTGGCAGAACCTACAAAGAACACCGGGTTGCCTATGCCCTTGGCGGTAGCAGAAATGGTTTCGCCATTTTTTACGATACCCACGCTCATGGCGTTCACGAGCGGGTTGGTATGATAACATTGTTCAAAGTAAATTTCACCCCCAACGGTAGGTACGCCAAAACAGTTGCCGTAATGGCCGATGCCGTGTACCACACCGGCCAGCAGGTGCTGTGTTTTGGCTTCTTTGAGGTTACCGAACCGTAATGAATTGAGCGAGGCGATCGGCCGTGCGCCCATGGTAAAAATATCACGATGAATACCACCAACCCCGGTAGCAGCGCCCTGAAACGGTTCAATGGCAGAGGGATGGTTATGAGATTCTATTTTAAATACAACACCGAAGCCATCGCCAATATCCATCAAACCCGCGTTTTCCTCACCAGCCTTTACCAGCATTTTTTTGCCTTCGCGGGGCAATGTCTTCAACCACTTAATTGAATTTTTGTAACTGCAATGCTCACTCCACATACCGCTGAAAGCGCACAATTCGGTAAAATTGGGCGTACGGCCGAGTTTTTGTTTTATCAGTTCAAATTCTTCTTCGGTAAGACGTAGTTGTTTAGCCGTTTTTACTGTTACTTCCATGTTAATTGTATGTAAAATGCTGATTGAGTGTTAATTTGCTGGTGAGAGACAGCTCCCCCAAATCCCAACCGACTTTTTTAAGAAAGCGCAAAAGTACAAACAGTCTGTCATCTAATTGATAAATTTATCCCTATTTACCAGCCCATGATAATCGCATTTGTTCATAATAATAAAGCCTTTTTGCCCGAAATGGACGCCTACACGCGTTTCTTTTCGGGCTACAATATAACGTGTGAAACAGTCAATAAGAACGACCTGGGCCTGATGCACCGTCATGTGGAGTGGTGGATGATGGGAACCGACCTCACCAAACCCAAAGAAGGTATTTTTAAGATCCATGAATATTGCTCCTCCTCGGTACCCCCCTGGCGCCGGTGGAAGAACTGGTGGAAAAGTTTTTTCAATGCCCAACCCGATTTCCGGCTTTTTTTGAATGAATACGTACGCAGGGCGTTCAATTTTCACGATCACATTCCCTTTGGTTACCGCGATATGGGCGTACCGGAAAACTGGCTGCTGACCGATCTTTTTTTACACGAAAAAGAATACGACTTTGTATATACCGGCGACCTGTCGCCCGTTCGGCAGCCCGAAAACCTGCTCAACTGCTTCAGTACCGGCGCGCTTAAGCAACAAACCCTGCTGCTGATAGGAAAAGACTACGAATACCTTCAAAACGCCTATGGCGGTTATGAGAATATCGTATTTATGGGGCCCCTCCCCTATAATTCCATGGATTCCTACATTTTAAAAGCGCGGTTTGGTATCAATTATATGATAGATAAGGAGCCGTTCAACCGGCAAACTTCTACCAAACTGCTCGAGTACGCCGCCCTCGGCCTGCCCATTATTACCACCCGGTATGCCTGGGCTGAACAGTTTCAGCAACAATATGGCGGTAACTTCTTCTATTTACAACCCGATTGCTCTAACCTCACCTGGGAGGCGGTCAATGCATTCCCGTTCTCAAAACCTGGTGTTGAGTCGCTGACCTGGGAGAACAGGATCCGGAATAGTGGCGTGCTGGAGTTTTTGGAAGCTAAATTTCCTGAGTTGAAGTTTTAGGCGGCGGTTTGTGGTTTATGGCTTGTGGTTCTTTTATCGGTGAATAATAACTATTTGCGCGCTTGCTTATTTTGGTATTCGCCTTTGACCTGCAGGCTGTATTCCATTATCAAATTATCACATTGACTACTCCGCCCAATCGGCATTCAGCGTAGCCACATACTCATCTATAACATTCCTGATATTGAATTTTTTGATCACCAGCGCCCGGCCGTTGCGGCCAAGGCGGAGCCGTTCTTCCGCCGGCAGGTTGATGACCTTTTCCATTTTATCGGCCAGGTCGAAAGGATCGTGCACATGGCAAAGGAAACCCGTGGTGTTGTTCACCACCACTTCCTTGCACCCACGGTTATTGCTGGTAATTACCGGCAGTTCCATACTGGCCGCTTCCATTAAACAGCGGGGTACGCCTTCATTATAAAAGGAGGGAAAAACAAAACAATCGGCCCGTTGCAGAAAGGGGCGCACATCTTTGGCAAATCCGCCATAATGGATCAGGCCTTCTTTATGCCAGCGGTCGAGGTCTTCGCGCGAAATAGAATCGGGGTGATGCTGTTCAAAAAAACCAATGAGCTCAAACCGCACCGCATAGTTCTTCTTCTTTAAGATGCGGGCGGCATCGGCGTACAAACTGATGCCTTTGCTTTTGAGCAGCCGGGTGCTCATCAAAAAAGTAAACGGCTCGCTTTCTTTCCTGGCGCCTCTATGCGGGTTGGAAAAATAATCCGTATCAACGCCTTCCCCCGGCAGCACCTTCACCTTTTCAATATTCACGATATGTTCGTTGATGAATATTTTGGCGTCCTCATTGTTCAGGAACCAAACTTCGCGGGTTTTGCGCAGGGCTTTTTTATACAGCTGTTTCACTACATGGTACAACCAGTTGCGTTTGGCAAACGGGTATCCCAGTCCGGTTATTACGGCAACGGAAGGAATGCCGATGGCGGCAGCTGCCAGCGAACCGTAAATATTGGGTTTGGCCACATAGTGAAAGATAAAATCGGGGCGATGTTCGCGGTAGAGCGAGCGCAACTGGCGGTAGAAAGCCAGCTCGGCAACGGGGTTCTTTGTTTTATTATTGAAGTCGAGCGGAATGAAGCGGCAGCCGCTCTCTTTCAGGTAAGCCGAATACTCATCATCAGGCGCGAGCACCATTACCTCAAAACCATTTGCCATGAGGTCACGGATCACATCTAACCTGAAATTGTAGACCGACCACGCGCTGTTCGATACAAATGCGATCAACTTATGAGCACGTCCCTTGCTATACATTAATGAATATTAGGATCAAATTTATACATTTGAACGGGATAAACAAATATAGCTGAATGCTGAATGCGAATACAGAATACAGCTACAAGCTGCAAGCTTCAAGCTACAAGCGAATACAGAATACAGAATACAGCTACAAGCTGCAAGCTTCAAGCTACAAGCGAATACAGAATACAGCTACAAGCTGCAAGCTTCAAGCTACAAGCGAGTACAGAATACAGCTACAAGCTGCAAGCTTCAAGCTACAAGCGAGTACAGAATACAGCTACAAGCTGCAAGCTTCAAGCTACAAGCGAGTACAGAATACAGCTACAAGCTGCAAGCTTCAAGCTACAAGCGAGTACAGAATACAGCTACAAGCTGCAAGCTTCAAGCTACAAGCGAGTACAGAATACAGCTACAAGCTGCAAGCTTCAAGCTACAAGCGAGTACAGAATACAGCTACAAGCTGCAAGCTTCAAGCTACAAGCGAGTACAGAATACAGCTACAAGCTGCAAGCTTCAAGCTACAAGCGAGTACAGAATACAGCTACAAGCTGCAAGCTTCAAGCTACAAGCGAGTACAGAATACAGCTACAAGCTGCAAGCTTCAAGCTACAAGCGAGTACAGAATACAGCTGAATGCTGAATGCGAATACAGAATACAGCTTCGCGCTGCACGCTGCAAGCTGTACGAAATACAGAATACAGCTACAAGCTTCAAGCTGCAAGCGAGTACAGAATACAGCTACAAGCTGCAAGCTTCAAGCTACAAGCGAATACAGAATACAGCTGAATGCTGAATGCGAATACAGAATACAGCTTCGCGCTGCACGCTGCAAGCTGTACGAAATACAGAATACAGCTACAAGCTTCAAGCTGCAAGCGAGTACAGAATACAGCTACAAGCTGCAAGCTTCAAGCTACAAGCGAATACAGAATACAGCTGAAAGCCAAAAGCTGAAAGCGAATACAGAATACAGTTTACGGTAAAAAACATCAGGCGAAAGTCGCAAGCACCGAAACCATGAACTAAGAACTATGAACTAAGAACTATATGACTATAATAGGTATCATTTTTTATAGTATAATATTTATTTTTCTAATAAACCGGATGATCCGGAAAAAAGCCATGTTATCCGTAACCGAACTGGCATTGGCCTTTCTGTTCAAAGTAGCGTTGGGTTGTTTATACGGTTATATCTATGGGCGTTTTTATAACGGCGACGACACCTGGATGTACCAGGCCTATTCACAGGAAGAATTGAAACTATTGACTACCGACCCGGTTCAATTCATAACCAACCTGGGCCCCGCCGGGTCCTTTGCCTGGGCAGGCGGCGGTTTTTGGGATGGCATAAGCGCCTGGATACACACCCTCGAAAACAACCTCATCATCAAGATCCTCACCATCGGCAATATTTTCGGTGGCAGTAATTATTATATAAATGTGGTATTCTTCAATTTCATACTGTTCTGGGGACACTACTGGTTGTTCAGCCTGTATGTGCAGGAATTCCCCGAAAAAAGAAAACCGCTGCTGCTGCTGTTCTTTTTCTTCCCGCCCCTCGTATTCTGGCTAAGCGGCATCCGCGGGGATGGACTGATACTTTTTTTCCTCGCCCTGCTGCTGCTGCATTTTCGCCGGTGGTTGTATTATAATAAAACAGGATCGCTTGTTTACTGCGCCATCAGCGCCACAGGCATAATCATTTTCCGCAGTCAGGTATTGTTATTATTGATACCGGCGCTTATAGCCTGGTATATACCGGTAAAATTTAACCGAAAACCCACGCTCACCTTTCTGGCGGTATATGCTACGGGTGGTTTGTTGTTCTTCGCCACGGCCTGGGTGTCGCCCGGCCGGAACCTGCCGCAGGTGATCGTGCACCGGCAACAGGCATTTATGCAATTGAAGGGAACCCGGTTCCCGCTCGACAGCCTGCAACCCACCCCTGGCAGTTTTGCCCGGGTATTGCCCCAGGCATCCAGCCATACATTCCTAAGACCTTATATATGGGAAGCGCAGGGGGCCCTGCAACTCATGACGGCGGCAGCCATCATGCTGTTCTGGCTGCTGGTTCTGCTGGCTATTATAAAAAAAGAAATGTATTGGAAAACCATTGTTTCCAAACCGCTGATCCTGTTTAGCCTGGGCTTTGGTATCATATTATATATACTCATCGGATATACAGTTCCATTCCCCGGCGCCATTGTGCGGTACAAAGCCATTGCCGAACTTTTATTGCTTGCCGTTCCGGTAATTTGTACAAACTGGAGCTTCACCAGGAAGATTAATAAAAAACTATATATTTAAAAAAATCGCATTTTTCGCCCTATTTTCAAACTGTTTGCCGCTACCGGGGCCGCTTTTTCTGTATTTTATCAAAAAAACCGCCACATAAATTCAAAATTTTTTTTTGATACTGTAATTGTCGTTTATTTGCACAAAAGCAAAAATTTTAGTGATGGAATCATTACGTTTTAAAGCAATCAACGACCTGACCAACCAGAATGGCCAGGACGTAGAGGGTTCAACCAAAATTACCGGCATCTTCGGTGAAAATGTATTTACATTAAAGACCGCTCGTGAGTTTTTGAGTGATGAGGCTTATAAAAGTCTTAATGCCTCTATCAAGGGTGGTAAGAAAATTGACCGCGCAATGGCGAATCAGATCGCTGCCGGACTTCGTCAGTGGGCTGAAACAAAAGGTGTTACTCACTATACACACTGGTTCCAACCATTAACAGGTACAACTGCAGAAAAACACGATTCTTTCTTCACACTGAAAGGTGATGGCACTGCTCTTGAAACTTTCGACGGCGATGCACTGATCCAGCAGGAGCCAGATGCTTCTTCTTTCCCAAGCGGTGGTATCCGTGCAACTTTCGAAGCACGCGGTTACACAGCATGGGATCCTTCTTCTCCAGCTTTCATTATGGAGATCGGTCAGGGTAAAACACTTTGTATTCCTACCATCTTCGTTTCCTATACCGGTGAAACACTCGACTATAAAGCACCTTTATTAAAATCACTGGAAGCTTTGAACAAAGCTGCCGTTGAAGTGTGCCACTATTTCGACAAGAACGTAACCAAAGTAAACGCTACATTAGGCTGGGAACAGGAATACTTCGTAATTGACGAAGCGTTCTTCAATGCCCGTCCCGACCTGGTACTGGGCGGACGTACCGTATTCGGTCACTCACCTGCCAAAGGCCAACAGTTGGAAGACCACTACTTTGGCGCTATTCCTGACAGGATCTACGCTTTCATGCGCGATTTCGAGCAGGAGTCTTACAAACTGGGTATTCCTTTAAGAACCCGTCACAACGAGGTAGCGCCTGCACAGTTCGAGTGCGCTCCTATCTTCGAAGAAGTTAGCGTTGCAGTTGACCACAACACCCTGTTGATGGATGTTATGGACCGCGTTGCCCGCCGTCATAAATTAAGAGCGTTGTTGCATGAAAAACCATTCGCCGGCATCAACGGAAGTGGTAAACACAACAACTGGTCAATGGCTACCGATACCGGCATCAACCTGCTGGCGCCCGGCAAAACACCAAAGACCAACCTGATGTTCCTTACGTTCTTCGTAAATACCATCAAGGCAGTATTTGATTATTCCGACATCCTGCGTGCGTCTATCGCCTCTGCAGGAAACGATCACCGCCTGGGTGCAAACGAAGCTCCTCCTGCTATCATCTCTGTTTTCATTGGTCAATACCTGTACAAAGTGCTGAACGATGTTAAAGAAAGAGTAGGCGGTAAGTTCGACGAGCAGGACGAAGCTATCCTGAAGTTAGACCTGCACAGAAGCATTCCTGAGCTGTTGCTCGATAACACCGACCGTAACCGTACTTCACCGTTCGCGTTCACCGGTAACAAATTCGAGTTCCGCGCTGTAGGTTCTACTGCCAATTGCGCCAACCCCATGACCACCCTGAACACGATCATGGCCGAAACGCTGAAGAAGTTCAAAAAAGACGTAGATACGCTGATCGAAAAAGGCGAGAAAAAAGAGATCGCCATCATGCACGTTATCCGCGAGTACATCGTAGCCAGCGAAAAAGTATTGTTCGAAGGCGACGGTTACAGCGACGAATGGCACCAGGAAGCTGAAAAACGCGGTTTACCTAACGTACGCACTACGCCAAAAGCGCTGGATGCGATGGTTAACGACAAAGCTAAACAGCTGTTCGAAAGCAACCACGTATTAACGCATGTTGAGCTGGAAGCCCGTCATGAGATCGAGCTGGAAAAATATATCAAGAAAGTACAAATTGAAGCCCGTGTAATGGGTGAGCTGGCAACCAGCCACATTTTACCGGCTGCCATCAAATATCAGAACGAGCTCATCGCAAACATCAAAGGTTTGAAAGAAGTAGGTTTACCAGAAACGGCTTCTGCTAACCAAAAGCAGATCCTGACCAAAGTTTCTGAGCATGTGAACAAAATGAGCGAACTGGTTGAAAAGATGATCCAGGCCCGTAAAAAGGCTAACGCCATCGGTGATACCCGCGAGAAAGCGATCGCTTATTGCGATACGATCAAAGAAGCGTATTTTGATCAGATCCGTTACCATGCCGACAAGCTCGAATTGCTGGTAGGCGATGAGTACTGGCTGCTGCCAAAATACCGTGAGATGCTGTTCTTACGCTAATACCACCTGCCTTCGCCAGCCGGCGGAGAAACAGGGAAATATACTCAAGAAGGTATACTGACATGACAAGCAAGAGCCCCGTTCTGAACAAGGATGGGGTTCTTCTTTTGGGTGAATGGTCAATGGTCAATGGCCTCGCGATAGTTCAGCAGGATGTACCACCTTGCGCTACCCGAATTTCGAGCCGTTTGCAGTCACCTGCCCGCTCAACTCATTAAGCAACCCCACCAGGTCAGCTTTTCTATCGTTCTTAGCCGGCAAAAGGATCCTGTCTTTCCTGTTCGATGAAAATTGCTAAAGCAGGTAAAACACACGTGTTATTGAACGTTAGTGAATAAAGGCGTGGATGGAGTAAACCAATTTTACAGCCCGCTTTATCCAGATTATTCAATCGAATTACCGTACATGCCTGCCCGATCGACATACTCACGCATACATTTATCGAATTCAACACCCGGTTTAACGAAACCTGCAAACCATTTGTCGAATTCAACATTGTTCCTGCCAATTTCTACAACACTTTTGCACTGTTCTATAAGCAGTTCATTGAATTATATAAATCATTTACCGGGTACAACAGGCAGTTGAGCGAATGTTATTGAACACCTGTCAATTACAATAAGCAGTGTACTGAATTGTACAATACATTTGCAGAATTGTACCGGCAGTAGAACAAATGATATCTAAAACCTGCTGAGTGAGCCGGTAAATTCAGCGTATCTACAGGGCAGGAATCGATAGTTGTGTTAAGAAATTAAGCATACCAATAGTCAACCTGTCGAATAGATAGTCAAAAACGGCAAACAGGCCACACAAATTGACAAATGAACCGGTGAAAACGCACCACGCATTGTCAATACGTGAAAAAGTAATAGAAAAGGGAGCTAACTTAATGGTATGAAAAAGCAAAGCGCCGGAATAATACCATACAGGTTCGTTAAAAAGGAGCTTTTCTTTTTCATAGCGCATCCGGGCGGACCGTTTTACCGGAAGAAGGACAATGGGTTCTGGAGCATCGTGAAAGGCGAGATAGAAGAAGGTGAAGAGCCGTTAAAGGCAGCCATTCGCGAGTTTGAGGAAGAAACAGGAATTGAGATAAAGGGCAAATTTCAGGCCCTGACGCCCGTAAAACAGAAAAGTGGCAAGCTGGTACATGCCTGGGCAATAGAACAGGAGATCAGCATGGAGAAAGTGAAAAGCAATACATTTCAGATGGAATGGCCACCGAAGTCGGGAATTATGGCCGAATTTCCTGAACTGGATAAATTTGAATGGTTCAATGCAAAAACGACCATTCAAAAACTGATACCAGCGCAAACCCAAATGATATACGAACTGCTCGAGCTATTGCAGGTAAGTATATCAGAACCATAAACAGTAGAAATCCGTATCTATGCAAAAAACCGTACTCGTTATGGCCATGTTCATTGTTGGCCATGTAGCAACATTAGCACAATCAGTTACCAGAAACGACCACCGCGACCTGGTTGAAAGAGCCCAGGGACTGAACACCACCATTTTCCTGGCTTCTTTGGAAAAAGGCGACATCGACGAAGCGATCGATCACATAGCCCCCACCTTCCTGAGAAAAAAAGTAAAGTACCGCGATTCGCTGGCCGCGTATCACAAAGAGCTTTCACAAGTGGCCGGCAAAACCAAACTGTCGATCGTAGTGGTAACCCCCGACAAAAACTACAACACCTACCGGTGCATTTACCACAACAGGAAAGGAGATCATTTTTACCTCGATCTTTATTACAACAAAGGAGAAACAGATTCTAAAATAGCGCGTATACGTAAGTTACCGTTAAAGGAAAACACCAGCACTGCCAAAGCAACCGTCAAAAAACAAACGAAAAAACCGGCATCGGCAAAATCTACTAAAACAACTACCACTAAGAGTAAGCGTAAGGGTGTAAAGGCATAAATTGATGAACCGGTAGTAAGTAAAATTCCTTGTAAAGATTGCATCTGTCAGAAGATCGGCGTATAACAGTGAATTGAAATAATTTACTGCTGTATGCCGTTTTTTTTCCCTTCGACGCAACTACGGTATCCGCCTTTTACCAACTATACAGTATACTTGACCACCGTCAACAAATTCCCCACCCTCCCCTACACAACCTCCTGTTTCTCACGCCCATCCACCTCCCTTCATCCGAACTTGTCTTTCGTCAATTTCCTATAACCCAAATATTCTCTAACATTACCCCTTAATTCAAAACTCACCTACTTTATGAAACGTATGCTTGCTGTATCCGCCCTGGTGGCCGTTGCCGCCTTCGCTACCGCTTACACCGGTTATGCCTACAATCTTAAAAAACATCATGCTACCTGCAAAGGCTCAAAGTACTGTACAGCCTGTAAAAACTGCAGCAGTTGCGGCCATTGCGCTAAAAATGGCGGCTCCTGCGGCGTTTGCCGGTAATCATTGATCTTAAAAAACACAAAGCCCCGTTACAGTTTTACTATAACGGGGCTTTTTCATTCGCACCTATCTGATACTTCTCCTATAAAACCACAATCTTTTGTGTCAGCCTTTCGCTGGTTGCCTTATTATTCACGATCAGCATATACACACCTGTGTGCAGTCCGCTGATGGGCATGCTGTCTTCATGATAGTTGTTCCATTGCTTCAGGATCTTTCCATTCAGATCGATGATCATGATATCCCGTGCCGCACTGCTGCCAAACAACACATTCATATTACCGGTAGTTCCGGGGTTAGGATATACCGTTAGCTTCGAAATTTCTTCCAGTCCGCGAATACCTCTTACCGGTGTCACTTTGCGCGTTCCATCCTTATCTATCTGCACCAGTCTGTACCAGCTATTGGCTTTTGCCATATTCCCCTCGGTGAACGTATAATGTAATGGCACATCACTGTTACCATTCAGTGCCCTGGTTGCTACAAAACCAACTTTTTCATAAACGCCATTACCGGTACTGCGTTGGATCTCAAAGCCGGTATTCTGCATTTCCATGTTGGTTGTCCAGGTAAGCGTTACATTGGTGCCTTTACGGTTGCCATTGAAGTTCACCAGCGTCACCGGCAGCGGCCCGGCAGGCGGCCAGTTGATGGTTACGGTGGCATCATCGAACATATTATCGGCCGTAGTGGCAATGTTGTTATCCGGACCGTTATCCATTAACCGGTAGGTAAATGTCAAACTCGTTACAGTGGTTGAATTACGGGTAACGGTAAAGGTACCATTGCTGTTAATGGTAACCGTTCCATTAACCGGTGGCGTCAATAACGACCATTGCAGATCGGCATACGCATCGTTCTGATCATTATCCGTTCCTGTTGCATCTACAATATATCCTGCGGGATAAGTCAGGTTAGAACCATACAGCGCGCCGTCAAAGGTGGTTTCGAGGCCATTGCCGCGGTTAAACACATCGTTCAGGGCTACAGGGGGGCAGTTGGTATCGAAGCAGGTAAGCGTTACACCGCTTATTGATACATTGTCTATTACATACTTGACGCCCGGTTGTTTACAATCTGCATGAAAAGAGATAAATACCTTGAAATTACTTGCCGTTACAACCGCCGGGAAAGTAAATGTAAAACAGCTGGTGCCGCCATTGGTTGGCAATAAATAGTTATCCTGCCGCGCATAAATATTTGCCGGGTCTACAGCCTGACTCGAAGAGGTAACCGCAGCGTTTACAAACAAGATATCCGCATATGTGTTACATGGAAAAGGCTGTTTATTGTTCAGGTTGGCATCGTACGCCCAGATATCGAAACAAACTTTTACCGTGTTCGAGGTTTTATTCACGGCCGGGGTACCAATGTTAGCGGGGTTGTTACCACCAACACCAGGGGTATTAACAACCGCGTTGCCATTTACAGCATTGAAACTGGCGCCTTGTGATAAGATCCAACCGGAAGGCGCCGGATCAAAATCCTCTTCCAGTTGGGCTTGCGTAATTGTCGTAATTGTCGCAAACAAAATAAATAGTAAACACCGCTTCATAAATTAAACTTTTTGTGGTTAGGAAATTATAGGGGTGGTTCACAGCGGTATATTGGCTTTACTTTTTTCAACGGGTATGTGCAATACTATCCTGTTCCCCGGTTTACCGGAGTTATATGATGACGTTATTGATTACTGAAAAACTGGTAGCTGTTATACCTTAATTAGCCGGAGGAGAAATGCATGGCATAGCATAGCGCATAGCGAGGCAATCTAATGCATACTTTCTTTTTACGGTTATAGAGGTTCTGAACAGCAGTTCAGAGAATACTGGTTTCAGGAATTTTCAAGGAAAGAGAATCATTATCTGCCGAAGGCTTTAAAGGGGACGTAGATGGATCAGGGGTATTGGAAATAGATTAATCAAAAATAGTATGCGAGTTTCATATTTGCAATAGGAAAATATATAATTGACTTTAAACAAGTCTACATTAAACATAACACAAATATTTTTAACCCTTTATATAAAAAAAACTTTTCCCGCCGCTGGCAGGAAAAGTTTTTTCCAAATGACTTTTTCAAATAATTATCTGCTGATAAGTATTTTCGATTCCATCTTAGCTTTCGTGTTCCGGTCTGTTACCTGCAACAGGTACATGCCCGCCTGCAGCCCGGCTATCGTTATGTTGTCATCGCTGTAATTGTTCCAGCGCTTTATCAGTTTTCCGGCCAGGTCAACAACCGATACATCCCTTATTGCCGAACTGCCAAACAACACATTCACCGTACTGCCCGGGTTGGGATAGATCAGCATCTTCTTCAGATCTTCGAGGCCGCGTACCGCCAGCGTTGGCAATATCTTCTTCGTACCATCTTTATTTATCTGTACCAGCCGGTACCAGCTAACCGCATTGGTATTGTTTATTTCACTGTACTGGTATTTCAACTGGAACGCGCTGTTGCCACCTTCCCTGCTGTTTACAAAACCTACCTGCTTATACTCGCCATCGATCAGCCTGTGGATCTCAAAACCTGCATTGTCGCTTTCATTGGCGGTGGTCCAGTTCAGCACCACATTGCCGCCAAACCGGTTGCCCGAAAAATTCAATAACGTTACCGGCAGGGCGCCGCCCGCAGGGAAGAGCACCCGTACGATCGCGGTATCGCAATTGCCATTGGGATCGCACAACTGGTATACAAAGGTCATTAACGTAATACTCAAACTGCTCCGCGTAATGGTTGCGGTTCCCTGTCCGCCGGGATTCATGGTAACCGTACCTAAAACCGGGTCGGGCGGTGTCAGCAACGTCCAGGTCAAAGCGCTGTAAGTGTCATTGGGGTCGTTGTCGGTACCGGGCGCATACACCAGGTAACCGGCAGGTGGCGCCGGGAAGCTGGGGTTATCACCATACAATACCACGTTTATAGAAGTAATGCCGGGCGGACCAACGATGGTAAATACATCGGGCAATGCTACAGGCGCACACGCTGCGCCTGTACATACTTCGCTTAAACCGGTAATGGTGAAATTATCAAACGCAAAACGGGTGTTGCCCATACAATCGGGTTTGTTTATTACCAGGAACACCCTGAACTGCGTTACGGTAACGCTGGCCGGAAAGGTGAATGCATGGCAAACTCTGCCGCCGTCGGCAGGCACAGCGATGTCTTTAACCGAACCGTACACCTTGGTATCATCCGTTTCATCGAGGTCATTGGCGTTGTTCACCGTTGTGTTGGTAAAATAAAGATCAACCGTAGTACCGCAGGGCAATTCTCCCAAACCGTCTTGCGGCGTATAACCGAATACATCGAAGCAATAGGTGACAGTGTTAGTATTGGCGGCTTTTTGTACTATAGGCGTACCAATGGTGCCCGGATTGTTTCCCGCAGCGGAAAGGATCACATCGTTCCCGTTTACGTTGTGAATGCCATACCCGTTGGCTAAGATCCAGTTGGGCGGATTTGGCGTAAAATCTTCTTCTAATTGCGCCTGTAACATACCAGTTGAGAAAGCACACAGTAGTAGCAATGCGCATGATTGTAGCATTCGCTTCATAAAACAAATGGTTTAAAAGTTGTCAATGTATATGAGGATAGCTTACATCAGCGTACGGATGTATCGGGGCGTTTTTGTACAGAATAATGGATCCTGTTAAACAGGTTTGCGGGTTTGCGGGGAGGTTAAACAAGTGGTCATCATGGAATGAAATACATGCCTGAACCAGATCTCATAGTACGGAGTTGCACAAAAGGATAATGCCTTTGAAGGTTAGCTGTAGGACAAATGAATAAAGCTTACATTGAATGATGCAAGTGGAGTATAATAATAACAGAGCCCGACAAATGTAAGGCTCCTTATCGAATTAACAATAAATAGAATATAAATTATTGAATATATGAAGGCCGGCCGGGTTTGACCCATTGCGCTTTGGCATTGCCCGTTGTCTCGTTGCCTCGTTGCCTTTTCTTAATTGTCCTGTTGCCCGTTCTTACGCTCCTGCACCCACTTCTTGGCAATCTCCAGCTGCTCTTTCATGGTAATGTTGGTATTATCGAGCTCGAGGGCGTCGTCGGCCTTGCGCAGCGGGCTCACTTCGCGGTGGGAATCAATATAATCGCGCATTTCGAGGTTGGCCCGCACCTCTTCCATGGTAACGTTGGGGTTCTTTTCATATAGTTCCTGGAACCGGCGTTTGACGCGGATATCGTTGTCGGCCGTCATAAAGATCTTCAGTTCGGCGTTGGGGAAAACCACCGTACCTATGTCGCGGCCATCCATTACAATGCCCTTGTTGCGGCCCATCTCCTGCTGCTGTTTAACGGCAAACTCGCGTACTTCCCTGATGGCCGCCACCTCGCTTACTTTTTCCGCCACCACCAGGTCGCGGATAACGTATTCCACATTCTCCTCGTTCAGGTACATTTCGCTTTGGCCGCTTTTATGGTTCGAATGGAAGTTGAGTTTGATATTCTGCAACGCCTGATCAACCGCGTCGTGGTGGGTCCAGTCAACGTGATTACGCAAAAAATAAAGGGTAATGGCCCGGTACATGGCGCCGCTGTCGATATACAGGTACCCTAACTCGCGGGCCAGTTGTTTGGCCAGGGTGCTTTTTCCGCACGACGACCACCCGTCGATGGTGATAATGATCTTTTGTTGCATAGGTATGGTTGCAAAAGTAAAGGAACCAGTTGCAAGGAACAAGGCGAAAGACTTAAAATTCGGGGCGGGCAACTAAAGTCAAACTGTTAAAAACTAATCATTTGGGCTCAAGCCACCAGCGCCTTTGCTGTATTTGCTTTCGGCTTTAGCCTTTCGCCTTTCCCCTGTATTTGTATTCGCTTTAAGCTTTGAGCTTTCGCCTTTTAGCTGTATTTGTATTCGCTTTCGCCTGTATTCACGCTTACAGCTTGAAGCTTGAAGCTGTATTTCTCTCAAAATAAATGTCGCCCCGGTTGAGGGACGACATCAGTTTTGTAGTGGGACTTGATTGGCACACTACGCTGTGTCACCTGGTTAGCAGTCCATCGCCTTAGAGTTGATGCCCTGAATAATATGCCGGCACGTCGAAAATGCCACCTGATACCCGGGGGTATTGTAAACCGAGGGACACGATATTATTAACGAAAGGTAAACTGTTTAGTTGTTCACAGCGCCAAAAATGCATAAAAAAAGCCCCAACGGCGAGCGTTGGGGCCTATATGATGTTTCAACTATTTCTGTATTCTTAGTTGTTGGCTTCCGATTTTTCCTTTTCGGTCTTCAACGTGAACCTGATCTTGCTGTTCTCTTTGTCGAGGTCGGCCACCAGGGTATCGCCCTGTTTAATGTGCAGGCTCAGGATCTCTTCTGCAAGGGGATCTTCGAGGTATTTCTGAATAGCCCTGTGCAGCGGACGGGCGCCAAACTGCTGATCGTATCCTTTCTCGGCGATGAAGTGTTTTGCTTCGGTGGTCAACTCCAGCGTAAAGCCGAGGTTAGCCAGGCGTTTCATAACACCTTTCATCAGGATGTCGATGATCGAGAAGATATGGTCTTTGTTCAGCGAGTTGAAGATGATCACATCATCGATACGATTCAGAAACTCGGGCGAGAAGGTACGCTTCAACGCTTTTTCAATAACGGCTTTGTTATTTTCATTAGCGCTTTGTGTGCGTGCCTGGGTAGCAAAACCTACCCCGTCGCCAAAATCCTTCAACTGACGTACACCTATGTTCGAGGTCATGATGATAGTCGTGTTCTTGAAGTCAACTCTTCTTCCCAAACCATCT
The DNA here is from genome assembly GCF_002078015.1 of Niastella populi. Classification (GTDB taxonomy): domain Bacteria; phylum Bacteroidota; class Bacteroidia; order Chitinophagales; family Chitinophagaceae; genus Niastella; species Niastella populi. Next base: position 80,830 of record NZ_LWBP01000178.1, read on the forward strand.
GTGAGCTGTCCATCGTCGAGCACCTGTAACAGGATGTTGTAGATATCCGGGTGTGCTTTCTCGATCTCATCGAGCAGGATCACTGAATAAGGTTTGCGGCGTACTTTCTCTGTCAGTTGTCCGCCTTCTTCATAACCAACATATCCCGGAGGCGCACCGATCAAACGGCTTACCGTGAATTTTTCCATGTATTCACTCATGTCGATGCGGATGAGCGCATCTTCCGAGTCGAACATATAACGGGCCAGTGAACGGGCCAGCTCGGTTTTACCAACACCGGTAGGTCCGAGGAAGATAAAGGTACCGATAGGCTTTTTGGGATCTTTCAAACCAACGCGGTTACGTTGTATGGCTTTCACCACTTTTTCGATCGCTTCGTCCTGACCGATCACCATTCCACGCATATCTTCGGCCATGCGGCGCAGTTTTTCGCTTTCGGCCTGCACCATTCTCTTCACCGGTATACCGGTCATCATGCTTACTACTTCGGCAATGGCTTCGTCGTCGATAGGATAGCGTTTGTGTTTGCTTTCTTCTTCCCAGCTTGCTTTCGCTTTTTCCAGCTCTTCCTGCAAACGTTTTTCGGTATCGCGTAAAGAAGCGGCTTCCTCAAACTTCTGGCTCTTTACTACTTTATTCTTTTCAACCTTTACATCTTCGATCTTCTTTTCGAGGTCGAGGATCTCTTTCGGCACGTTGATGTTCTTTAAGTGAACACGGGCGCCAACTTCATCCATTACGTCAATTGCCTTATCGGGCAACAAACGGTCGGTGATGTAACGGTCGCTGAGTTTTACGCAGGCGTCGATGGCATCGTCGCTGTACGTAACGTTATGATAGTCCTCGTATTTCGATTTGATGTTGTTCAGGATCTGAACGGTTTCATCTACACTTGGCGGTTCTACCATCACTTTCTGGAAACGACGATCGAGTGCGCCATCTTTTTCGATGTACATTCTGTATTCGTCGAGGGTAGATGCGCCAATGCACTGGAGCTCGCCGCGTGCGAGGGCCGGTTTGAAGATGTTCGATGCATCGAGTGAACCGCTTGCACCACCGGCGCCAACGATCGTATGAATTTCATCGATGAACAGGATCACATCCCGGTTCTTCTCGAGTTCGTTCATGATGGCTTTCATGCGCTCTTCGAACTGACCGCGGTATTTTGTACCTGCTACCAGGGCGGCAAGGTCTAATGAGATCACACGTTTATCGAACAATACTCTGGATACTTTACGCTGTACGATACGCAGGGCCAACCCTTCAACGATGGCGGTTTTACCAACGCCGGGTTCACCAATGAGAATCGGGTTGTTCTTTTTACGGCGGCTCAGGATCTGCGACACCCTTTCAATTTCTTCCTCACGTCCAACGATAGGGTCAAGGGCACCACTCTCGGCTAAACGGGTAATGTCGCGGCCAAAATTGTCCAATACCGGCGTTTTACTTTTCGTATTACCGGCAGAGCGCGATTTCTGCTGCGAATACTTTTTTTCATCATCGAAATCATCTTCGTTCTCATCGGCATATTCGCTGCGTACGTCGTTGCTTTTAACAACGCCTAATTCGTTTCTGAATAAATCGTAATCCACGTCGAACTGATTTAAGATTTGAGTTGCTATGTTTTCCTTATTCTTGAGAATGGAGAGCATTAAATGTTCCGTTTCAACTGTAGGGCTCTTCAACGCTTTTGCTTCCAGAACAGTTACCCTTATCACCTTTTCAGCTTGCTTGGTAAGTGGTAGACTGTTTATGTTAGCAATGTTTTTACCGGTTTTGTCTTTTACTGCCAGTTCTACTTCTTTCCGCAATTCGTACAGATCCACATTAAAGCTTTTCAATATACGGACAGCAGTGTTCTCTCCCTCACGGATCAACCCCAGCAACAAATGTTCAGTTCCGATAAAATCGTTCCCAAGCCGTAAAGCCTCCTCTCTGCTAAAAGAAATGATCTCCTTCACCTGGGCTGAAAAATTGTTGTCCATTTAATTATAATTTGTTGTGTGTTATACAATAATAACGAATATTTTTGACATTCTGTTGTACCCTTTTATTAATGGTTTTCGTGTTTTGCATCAAAATAATTTTAAGACCTTATGCAGTTCAAAATTGATACCAGTGAGAAATTCCATGCCATTCAGATCAAAGAACAGACTTTATCTGCTAATATGACAGGAGAATTGGATGCTTGTTTAATGCCCCTGTTGCAACAGGAAGTTAAAAACGTGGTGCTTAATTTACAAGACATCCAAAACGTCGATAACGCTGCCGGTGAGCACCTTGTGAATATACAACAAAGCTTTTACGCACAAAGTTCATCATTCGTTATCTGTTGCCTTCAAAAGCAGGTGGAAAAAGACCTCGACGCCGCCGATCTGCTTGAATTATTGAACGTAGCACCTACAGAAAGCGAGGCATGGGATATCGTGCACATGGAAGAAATAGAACGCGAACTCGGGGATAGTTTTTAAGTTGTAAACAGAAAGTTGTACGTTTTAAGCTCACCGGCTCAGGCATAAAAATATGAATTCAGGCCACCCGACGTTGTGTCACCCGTTCCGCGATCATCTCAGGGCGAAAACACCCTTTTTCGAATATGTTAAAATTTGATTTAAAGGTGAAAAGGCAACAAGGCAACAAGGCAACAAGGGAAAACCACAAACCACAAACAAAAACTTTAAGCCGGAGGCATGAACAAATACGCTGTCATAGTAGCCGGAGGTTCCGGAGTACGCATGGGTAGCACATTGCCCAAACAGTTTCTGCCGGTATGCGGTAAACCCGTGCTGTGGCATTCGCTCGAAACCTTTCTGGCGGCCGCGCCCGACATGCGCATCATTCTCGTTCTACCCAAAGACCATATACCAACCGGGCAGGAGATCATCGGCACTACCAGCGACCCCGCCCGCATAACCATCACCACCGGTGGCGAAACCCGCTTTCATTCCGTCAAGAACGGGCTTGCCGCCATTCAGGCGCCCGGTGTGGTGTTCGTGCATGATGCCGTTCGCTGTTTGCTTTCCACCGGCCTTATTCACCGTTGTTACGAAAGCACGGTTGAAAAAGGAAATGCCATTCCCGCCATTCAACCGGTCGACACTTTGCGTATTGAAACCCCTGACGGCAGTCAGGTAATCGATCGCACCAAAGTGCGCATCATTCAAACCCCGCAAACATTTTTCAGCGACATCCTGCAAAAAGCTTTTGAACAACCATACGATGTTGCATTTACCGATGAAGCCAGCGTGGTGGAAAAACTCGGCGTGGCCATTCACCTGGTAGAAGGCGAAGCCACCAATATCAAAATAACCCGGCCGCTCGATATTTTACTGGCCGAAAAGATCCTGAAAGAAAATCTGCGCGCCTGATGCCGGCTATCAGTCATATATGGACCCGGACTAAAACAGCGATCGGCAAATTGTTTTTTTGTTATCGTGTAACGGTTAACACAACCAGTTTTCTAAAGCTTATCATAAATACCAAAAGATCGAAATGGCCGCACAAAAACCCTTCGCCGATCGATGTTGATAATGCCAGTGCTTATCTTTTTCAATTCAATAAACAACAACAGCCATTTTACCTGCGCACCTATGCCGGTGATCTTCAGATATTTTACGATATCTTCTGGCGTTCTATTTACCAGTTCCCCGATCCATTGTTTAAACGCGCCAAAACAATTGTTGACCTTGGCGGGCATATTGGTTTTACAGCCGCCTGGCTTCACTGGCATTGCCCCAACGCAAAAGTGTACACGGTGGAAGCTGACGAAAGCAATTATGCTTTGCTTACCAAAAACCTGCAGCCGCAACTTGCCAACGGGGTTATAATTGCCGATCATGCTGCCATCAGCAATAGCAACGGCACTGTTTATTTACAAAGATCAAAGCATTCCTACAATTCTCAACTGTCCGGTATGGTCACCAACTTTCCGGTGCCCGGCATTCGCTTGCAACAGTTTCTGCAGCAACACCGGTTAACGCATATCGACCTTATCAAGATCGACATTGAAGGTGCAGAGTTTTTTCTTTTTACCGACGATACCGAATGGCTCACTATTACCGATACTATTATCGTTGAAATTCATTCTGAGGAAAACCTACAGTTGTTCACGAAAGCTGTTACGCCTTATGGTTTTATTATTGAAGAAAAAAACCTGGAGCATGAAAGTTTATATGTGGCGTACAAACACTATCAGTGAACCGCCAACCTCCTATTTTAACAACCGGACCGGCCAGGGCAGTTTATTGTAATAAAAATGATAATAGGGCTGGTCAAAACTTCCAAAGTTTTTATAAAAATGCGCTATGCCCGGTATATCAGAACCTTCAAAATCAAGGACCAAACTGCTTCCGGCAAATTCATCGATCAGCCGGTCGATCAAAAAATGGTTAGCGCCTTTATTCCGTCCTTCTGGCCAGGTAACAGAAGCGATTAAATACAACCTGTGTTTATCGCGTAATAACATTCCCTTTGAAAGTAATTTACCATCTTCGGTAACAGACCTTGCGACCAGGTTATTTCTTTCATTCAGATAGGCAAGCACCTTTTCAAAGCGGCTGTAATCATCGTCGGTTACATGTGCTATCCGGTTTCCGTACAGATCCCTGAAGGCAGCCAGCGACTCTTTATACGTATTTTCTTTTGAATACAATAAGTTAAACCGGCTTGTCCGTTTCAGATTTTTAACCAGGTCATGTTTATAATTTGCCCGAAGCTGTTCATATGACAGTTGTAGTGGTAGAAGAAAATTGGAATGACCGGGCAAACCAGTTTGGGGGTGCGCATAATTCAAAAAAAAGTCGGCAAACCGAAAATGGGCAGGCAACTCATTTAAAAACCTGTTTACCAGTTCAACAGTTAACTCGGTCCCGGTAAATATTCCCAATTGCTGTATAAAAGCAGGCCTGTATACATACCTGATGCCCCATTTTTTTCGCCAGGTCAGCGGCATCACCGCTTCATAATCGCCCAGCACCAGCGCATCCCAGTTGCCGGCCATATAGTCGAGGTAAAAAGAATGAGCGTATAACAACCCGTTGGCTGCATTGGCAATACATCGATCCCATTGTTGGGTGTCGATGTGTTTACGTTGCAGGTATTGCAGGTTGCGGTGCATAGTTAATTTAGGTGTGCCACACTTTCCTCCGATCGCACGGTTAAGTGTGGCACACCTTATGGTTAAAACGGGATCTTATTGCCCGTTGCGCGGCGTAAATTGAACCGGTGTATATCGATGCTGAACGATATTTTTTTGAAGAAAGAATTTTCATCGGGCACGGTTTTCAGGTTGTCCCTGAATTCCTTACTGTACAACACCGGCGCATATACATGTACCAGGTCTTTGAACAGGGTAAGCTGTACGCCGGCCACATACAGGAAACGGCTGGTGGCCGCATCTTTTTTCCATGCATCGGCATAGGTGCCCGCGTCGAAGAAGATCTTTACCGGCAGGTTCACCGGTAACAATCCCTGTGGTAGCGTAGTGCTCAGGTTCAGCGACGCGATCCAGTTATCGCTGCGGCCCTGTAAACCCTGGAACAGATCGGTGCGTAATTTCAATCCACCATCGCGCACCATTATCTGCTGGCCCGGCAACCCGCTCTGTTCATTGCGGCCGATAAAATAATTGCTGTACGTATAATCTTCATTGCCCCGCACCGCGGTGAGCTTGGGTTGATATACCAGCGTGCTGAATTGTTTCGAAAGCGTTTTCTCGCCTATATACCCAAACTTCGCGGCAAACACGCGCATTTGCAAACCACCATAGCCGGAATAATTAAAAAAGTAATTGGCCGTGGCCGAAGCACGGTAAAAGCCTTCGCCCTGTTGCAGTTGCAACTGCGCATCGTAAGGATATAATGTGCGGTAGTCGGCAAAATTGAACGTGAGCTGGTTAAGGTACCTGCTGGTTGTTTTGCCTTCGGTAGGATAAAACCCGCCATCGTCGCTTTTCAACACATACCTGAAGTTATTTTCCCAAATAAAAAAGGTGCGCCATTCGAGCCATTTATCCACACTGCTGCGTACATTTTTATTATTGAACGTAACCCGCAGGGCCGGCGCCACTTTGTAAAAACCGTTATGTATTTTTTTACCCAAACTATCGGTGCCTTCGCGGGTGTTGAAATGCGCACCGCTTACCGACAGATCGATCTTATCGAATGTTTTGTTTGGACGCCAGGTATAACCGATACGGCCTAGTCCTGTAAGGTCCTTACTGCCGAAGGCATACATGGGTGTAAAAATGTATTGCAGTTTATGTGCAGGGAAAGTATAATTATGCAGCACCGCACCGAACATGAACTTATCGTAGCTGTTGTACCCTATGGCCGGCATCCAGTTGAGATAACTTACGCTGTCATAATTTTTAAAGGAGAACAGGAACACCGGCTTCCACTTTTTGCGCACGATGGGGTTGATGCCGCCTTTTTGCTGCAGCGAATCGAAGAACGACTGCACCGCTTTGCCATCGCCCACCGTAAAGCTTTTTTGAAAATCGTGCGGATAAGGATGTTTGAACTGCCACTGCCGGTAATACGCCTGCATACAGCTATCGAACCGCTGCCGGCCCATGGCGTTTTCAAGACGCTGTACCATCAAACCCGTTTTCAGGTAAGTGACCACCATATAGTTCACCGAAGTAAGATCGGCCGAATGTGTTGCCACCGGCTGGTCTTTTTTGATCTTTGCCAGTGCATCGACAGCCAGTTCTTCAAGATCATCGGGTACCCTTTTTTGTACCCATTTGCCATAGGGCGGCCCGGGGTATTTGATGGCTTTGTACCGCCTGTCGTAATATGAGTTCACGCCTTCATCCATCCACGGATATGCGCGTTCGTTGCTGGCGAGAATACCGTAAAACCAGTTATGGCCCACTTCATGCCCGATGGTCATATCCAGTTGTTTTTCATCCATCCCCGGCGATATACTCGTTATGGTAGGATATTCCATACCGCCCTGAAAACCCATTTTGGCTTCTACCACACTTACTACATTGTAAGGGTACTCGCCAATGGCGTTCGATCTGAAATGCACGGCGTCTTTTATATATTGTATGGATTGATTCCAGGACCTGCTTTTTGCCGAACGGTAAAAGCTCATGGCCTGCACTACCCGGCCCGATGCCAGTTGAATGGTATCCTGTTTTACGAAAAAGGCCGAATCGGCAAACCAGGCAAAATCGTGGATGTTATTTTGTTTGTATTGAAGTGTTTTGAAGGTTTGGGGAACACGGGAAGCGCCCCGGGTATTTTGAACAGTTTGTGGTTTGTTGTTTGTGGTTTGTGGTTGTTCCTTTGCCAATTGCCTATTGTCCGTTGCCGACTGCCCTTTCCGCTTTGCCGCTTTCAACGCCCTGGCTTTTTCTATGGCAATCTGTTTTCGCTCCGCTGCCGATGGCCGTTTGCCGTTTGCCGTTTCACGTTTCACGTTTGCCGATTCCTCAGGCTCCCTGGAAATATAGTGTTCCCTTTCTTTCAACCAGGTCTTTTCTTTTTCGTTCTGCAGCTCGCCGGTGGCCGCTACCACATACCCTTCCGGAACGGTGATGCGCACGTCAAAGCTGCCAAAATCGCTGTAAAATTCGCCCTGGTCAAGGTAGGGCATCGGGTGCCAGCCGTTACGGTCGTATACCGCCGGTTTGGGATACCATTGTGTTACCTGGTAGGAATGGCCGGTATGACCGCCCCGCGAAAAATTCGCCGGCAGTTTTACATGAAAAGGCGTAGTTATTTCTGTTGCCTGGTTCGGCAGCAACGGCGCCGCCAGGTTTACTTTTACGATATCGATGTATTGGGGATGATCTTCGGTTTTCAGCGTATTATTGGCCACCCTGAAATCGAGGCGGTTGATATAACCTCTTTGTTCGCGGTTGGAAAAATAGAATTTCGTTTCGCCGTTTTCCAGCGACTGGTCGGTAAAGGCCGTTTTATCGTTCTTGAACGCATTGGGCCATAAATGAAACCAGATGAAACGAAGCGTATCGGGCGAATGATTGATATACCGCAGCTTTAAAAAACCTTCCAGCGTATGTTCGGTATCGTTTAGCGATACATCGATGGTATAATGCACTTCCTGTTGCCAGTAGGCGTTTTGAGCAACAACCTGTAGTCGCACAACTGTAACAAGTAGTAGAAGGTAAAAATGTTTCATTTTGGTGAATAGTAAATAGTCAATGGTCGATAGTTGTTCAGTTATTCAGTTCTTAACTCCAGGGTTCACAACTACATCCGAACCTCCCAAACTCAATAACTCAATAACAGAACAACTGAATAACTGAATAACTTGTAAAAGAAGCCAGTACAGTTACAATTTTCCTTCTTTGTCCAATAAAGCGAAATAAGTATCTAAATTCCTCCCACTAACTTCTTCCAGCTCCTTTTTAAAATCTTCGGGTTGCGGATGTTTGAACTGCCATTTCGCAAAGTATGACTGCAATGCTTTATCAATCACATCACGGCCCAGTTCCGTTTCCATTTTGTGCATCCATGTGGCTGTTTTTAGATAAACAACGATCCCATAATCGTCTTTATTGGTAAAACCTGTTGAAGCGGTGCTGATCGGCTTATCTGCCGGCACCGACCGTAATACCTCGTAGATCCTTTCCTGGAACGCTGAATCGGGCAGCTCTTTTATATAAGGGGGTATCATGGGGCCCAACACGCTGTTGCTGCGGTACTTCTCCGCTTCATACCTGAACTGGAAATAGGTATTCAGCCCTTCATCCATCCACGGGTGATCGCGTTCGTTACTGCCGAGGATGCCATAAAACCAGTTATGTCCTACCTCGTGTGTGATCACCGCATCCATTTCTTCTTCTTTTGCGTTCGGACTGGTGATCAATGTGATCATGGGGTATTCCATACCGCCCGACGACAGGTTGCTGGGTCCTTCCACCGCCTGTACCACCGGGTACGGGTATTTGCCTATCCATTGTGAATAATGGCGAACCGCGTCTTTTATATAGCTGATGCTGTTCTTCCAGGTTTTGTTACCCGATGTTTGTCCGTAAGAAAATACATCGATGGTATCGTCCTGCGTCAGTTGCAGGGTATCGTAGCGGATCACATAATCCTTACCGGCAAACCACGCGAAATCGTGGATGCGCTCGCCGTAGTATTGCAGGGTTTTCCGTTTTCCGGGTGTGGTGGTTTTGTAGGTGACCGCTTTTTCGTTCTTACTGTTTTGCAACCCGATCTGTTTGTATTTGTCCAGCTCGGGCTGGGTTTGCAGGGTGCCGGTAGCGCCTACTACATATTCTGCCGGCACGGTAATATCCACTTTAAAACTGCCGAATTCGCTATAAAATTCGCCCTGGTCGAGGTAGGGGAATGCATGCCAGCCCTTGCGGTCATATACAGCCGGTTTGGGGTACCACTGGCAAACCATAAACTGCTGGCCGTTGTAGCCCGACCGTGAATAGTAGTTCGGCAGCTTTACATAGAACGGCGTGGCAATGGTCAACTGTTTGCCGGGTAACAGGGGCTGCGACAGTACCAGCTTTATCATGTCGATGTGGGCGGTATCGCTTTCGGTAGCGGCGGGTTGGCCGTTTATGGTAAACCGCAGGCTATCGATAAAACCGGGCTCGTTGGAGGTTGTTTTTTTAGTATTGGTTTTATCGGCCGCCAGTTGTTTGGCAAAGGCGGTGTTTTTGTTCCGGTAGGCGTTGGGCCATAAATGGAACCAGATATAACGAAGTGTATCGGGCGAATGATTGATATAGTCAACCGACAGATCGCCTTTCAGGCTATGTTTTTTATCGTTCAGCGCTACCTGTATGTTATAGCGTACTTCCTGCTGCCAGTAATTGTCCTGGGCTATGGCCTGCGTACAGATGGCCGAAATAAACAGTAGAAGGTAAAATCGTTTCATGATGAATGTCAATTAGCTAATGTGATAATTCGATAATTCGATAATGAATTATATGCCTAAGCAGCAATATACCACATTGTTCCTCTGTATTCTTGTATTTGTATTTCAATATCAAATCATCACATTATCAAATTATCACATTAACGTCCTTTCCCTGAAAATATGATCCGCAGCGTATACACCATGATCTTGAAATCGAGCGCCAGGGAAATATTTTCTATATAGATCAGGTCGTACTTCATCCGTTTGATCATATCGTCTACATTTTCCGCATACCCGAACTGCACCATGCCCCAGGAGGTAAGTCCCGGTTTTACCTTTAACAGGTACGAGTAATACGGCACCTGTTCATGGATCTGGTTTATATAATAAGCCCGTTCGGGTCTTGGTCCCACCAGGCTCATTTCACCTTTTATGATATTCCATAACTGGGGCAGTTCATCGAGGCGCCATTTACGCATGATGCGGCCCCAGGGCGTAACCCGGGGGTCGGTGGCGGAAGATAACTGCGGACCGTTCTTTTCGGCCGGGTGGTACATACTCCGGAATTTATAGATCCGGAATTTCCTGCCCTTGTACCCTACCCGCTCCTGCGAGTACAACACGGGCCCCGGTGATGATAGTTTAACCCTTATGAGCACATAGATCATCAGCGGTAACAGGAATATAAACCCGATAAGGGCGATGGCAACGTCAAGCACCCGTTTTATGTTCTGTTGCCATTGCGGCATCAGGCCCGATTTTATATCGGTGAGCATGGCCCCGAACACGCTGCTTGTTTTTACCGATCCCGACAAAATATCCAGCACATCAGGTACGATCTTCACTTCCACATCCATTTCGCTCAGGCGGTCGACGATCTTTTCCACTTGTTTCTCTTCTTCTTTCTCCAACGCTATCACCACTGCATGAATGTTGCGTTCATGGATCACTTTTTCCATATCGCGCAGCCAGCCATGCCAGGGTATGTGATGACTGATACCATTGGGTTCGCCGGCGCTTATAAAACCGGTGTAATGATAACCGGCGGTTCGCAGCCCGTCGCGGGTATCCAAAAATATGCGCTCGGCAATGCTGTTTCCGCCAATCAATAAGGTATTGAAACGCAAAGCCCCCTGCACCAATTGATTTTTCACCCGGTTCAATAAAAAGTTGCGGCCTATCCAGGTGAAGAACAGCTGGGCAGCCACATAAGACGATAGTGCTTTATAATAATAGGTGTATTGCGTTTGCGGGTCATTGATCACGATGGCAAAGAAGATGATGGTACAGCCTATGAGGCAGCAAAGCAGGGTGACGATGAATTCAGATAACCGCGATTTGCGGTAGAGGTTGTTATAGGCGCCTACCAGCGCATAAAAGATGATCCAGGTAACGGGTATCAGGGTTACCCCCCACCAGAAGCGGTTATTGAGGTAAGGGTAGTTGTCGATAATGGTATCTTCATGCAACAACAGCCGTCGCGAAAAGTACAAAACGATCCAGGCCAATATGGCTGCCAAAAAATCGCTTAGCAGGTACCAGGTACTATGGATACGTTTAACAGACGGCATGTATAGGGTTACACAATAATATTATTGTTTTTGATCTTTTGTAATATCTGGTGTGCTACATCCATGGCCCGGTACCCGTCTACCTCCGAAACCCGGGTAGGGGTATTGTTCAGGATGGCATCGCGGAATGATTCCAGTTCCTGTTTTATGGCATTCACTTCCGGCACCAGGGGGTTCACAACGGCAATCGTTTTTTTGCCATGTAAAGTATCCAGATCGAAGGAAAAGGCGTCAATGTCCTGTGGCGACTTCAATTTTATGATTTCAGTCTTCTTGTTCAAAAAGTCGATCCCAATGTAAGCATCTTTCTGGAATAACCGCATTTTTCGCATTTTCTTCATGGAAATACGGCTCGAGGTGAGGTTGGCCACACAGCCATTGTTGAATTCGATGCGAACATTGGCAATATCGGGGGTATCGGTCATTACCGCCACGCCGCTGGCCGAGATCTGTTTTACCTCGCTTTTTACCAGGTTCAAAATGATGTCGATGTCGTGGATCATGAGGTCGAGGATCACGCTTACCTCGGTACCCCTAACATTGAACTGCGCCAGGCGGTGCACTTCTATGAACATGGGGCTCAGGTCCATACCCTTTACCGCCAGGAAAGCGGGGTTGAACCGCTCCACATGCCCTACCTGCAGTTTTATCTGCGATTCCTTTACCAGGTTCACCAGTTCCTGGGCTTCCTGCATGGTATGGGCCATGGGTTTTTCCAGGAAAACGTGTTTCCCCTTGCGGATGGCCATTTTGGCCAGGTTGAAATGATATTGAGTGGGAGCAATTACGTCGATCACGTCAACGGCATCGATCAGCCGTTCAGCATCCAGAAAGCGGGGGATCTGATATTTGGCAGCAACGTCCTGCGCGGCATCATCGGAAGGGTCGAAAAAGCCAACCACTTCCACCTCCTTGATCTCTTTCCAGTTATTGAGATGAAATTTTCCAAGATGACCTACGCCGAATACACCGATCTTTAGCATACATACATTTAATGGCGCAAAGATAACGGGATGAACCCGTTAATCATAACATCCTGAAATTAAAAGGCTGCCCGGCTATCTTAAAAATGCCGACCGGCTCGTATAGGCGGTCGTTGGGTGATAAATAAACAGGCAGCTGCCTTCTTTCAACAGGTCGATCAGCGGCTGCGATACCTCGGGCGCTACCGCGGGGCACCCCCAGCTACGGCCGATATACCCCTGGCTTTCAATCAATCCTTCGCAAACATAATCGGCCCCGTGGATCACGATGCCGCGGCGCATAGCCCCGTCGTTGATGCCCCTTTCCATGCCCTGCAACCGCAGCGAATAGCCGTTGCTGCCCTGGTAGGCCGGACCAGTTACATAAAAACCCAGACTGCTTTTATTGGAAGAGATCTTATTGCTGAATGAAGTGGCGTTCAGTTTACCCGTTTTCATCCCATGCGCCACATAGGTATTGTATACCAGCTGGTACGTGTTCAGGTCTATAACGTACATGCGCTTGGCGTTGCTGGGTTGACTGAAATCAACGATCGCCAGCAGGTTATCTTTTATATGACGGGTTTTTACCAGTTTGGCCATTCCTTTTAAGGCCATGGTAAATACCTTTTTCGACAGGCCGGCCGCTTTCAGGTGCAGGCTGTCGTACACACTCAGTTTGCCTGAAATGGAGAAATAGGAATTGCCGTTGGGCGCTGTGGATGTATCGGAAATGGGGTGATAACCCGTTCTGCTACCCGCTTTTGCAGGGGTAACTGAAGAATTGAACGCTACAATGCCTGCCAACAGGTACAGGTATAGCCGTTTTCCCGGTTTTACGATTAATGGTTGTCGCATGGAATCCGTTCCCGCATTTTTACGATAGATCGATGAAACCAGGTCATCATCTATCCGGTACAGAAATAATGAACGAGGATCAATGGGCAACAGGTAAAATGCAATAAGCAAAGCTTTACGTTCTGGCTTCCCTGCCAATCGATCTGCTATTCTTTATCAATACCACTCCCCGGAGCCACCCTTTTTCAATTACACTTAAGACAATTCCGGTGGAGGTATCTTTAAAAATAGCCATTTTCAGCAACAATAATCAGTCCGGGAATGTCCAAACGACATATTAACGATTGTCGTAAACCGTTTTCAACTTTTAAACAGCCTTGTTTTGCGGGAAAATGTGAATAACTTTTGAACCGGGATCCGGCACCCCGGCCCCTGCTAGGTCGATTTGTCTTTGTTGAACAGGTAATTCACCACAACGTAGAAAAACCCAAATACATTGGCGGTGGTGGTAGTGATAAGGGCGATCAGCACCCCGTCGGAAAGGGTGATCTTTTTACGGCCGCACTGGATCACGATGGCCAGTACAATGAACATCCATAAAACGGTAATGAAGAACAGGCGCTGGCTGAAGATCTTTCGCGCTTTGTTATCGTCTATCAGCCGTTTCAACTGGGCCTTGGTGAACTCGGCATTCAGTACCTCCACCTCTTCGGCATTTGCATCCTTGATATTCACCCGTTCATCTGCCGGTTCATCGAGTTTGGGCTGTAAAAGGTCCTTTACCTCGCTTTCCGAGGCACGACCAGGATGAGACGGCGGCGTTTTCATCATGCCTTTATTAGCAGTTTTTCGAAGTATTGTTTTATATCGTTGTTACCGATGTGCGTTGATTTTGTATCGGGGTCATATACTTTCGACCATGGGCCATCGGGCTGGTGCGTCCAATTGCTAAGGGACATGGCGGAGAAATCTTTCAATACCCCCCAGGTGTAGTTGATGGTATCGAGGGCATCCGCATCGAGGCGAAAAGGCGGTTTGTAGGTAGAAGAGGGCGTGAACTCGGACGTATCGATGATGGGCCTGCTTCCGTAGAGTTTAAAATCCTGGTATATTTCGGGAATTACCGGGCCGTACTTCCAGGCCTGAAATGTTTCATTGATAAGCGGTTTGTTATACTTGGCAAGATGTGCGCCCTGCGCAAAGTATACCAGCTTTTGTAACTTCATTTGCGTCACAAACTTTCCTTCTTCGATACCTTTTTTTACGAAGGCATAGGCTATCAGTGATGCCGGATAAGACATAAAATAACGATGGTATTTGATTTCCTTCTACACCAAATATAAGCATTTCTTTATAATAACGCTAAAGGCTTAACGCTGAAGGCTTAACGCTCACCCGCGAATGTTCGGCTTTTCCTGCATTCCGAAAACGTTCACAGTTCAAAATTCAACTGTATTTGTATTCGCGTTTAGCCTTCAGCCTTCAGCCTTCAGCTGTATTTGTATTCGCGTTTAGCGTTCAGCGTTCAGCCTTCAGCTATATTTGTATTCGCGTTTAGCGTTCAGCCTTCAGCCCTCAGCTGTATTTGTATCCGCGTTCAGTCTTCAGCTGTATTGTGTATTCGCGTTTAGCCTTCAGCCTTCAGCCTTCAGCTGTTTTTGTATCCGCCGTCTCTACAATTTTTCCCCAATGATACTATACAACATATTCCTGTAATGCTCACTACAGGGCAGCTCCGTTTCTCCCAACAGCACTGCCTTACGGGAAACCGTATCCACTTTTCTCAAAGAAATGATATACGACCGGTGAATGCGGATAAAATCCTCATGCGGCAGGCGGCTCTCGAAATACTTCAGGCTTTGCAGGGTAACAAAGGGTTTCTTGCTGTCAACGAGGTGTATTTTGGTATAGTCTTTCAGGCCTTCGAGGTAAAGGATATCGCTATAGAAGATCTTTTGAATTTTGTGCGCGGTTTTGATGAACAGGAAATCATCTTTTTTCAGGAGCGACCTTGTTCTGCGGTAGCTGATATGCTCATACGCTTTGTTCACCGCGGCCATAAACCGGTTGAACAAAACGGGTTTCAGCAAATAATCGATGGCGTCCAGTTCAAACCCTTCTACCGCATATTCATTGTGGGCGGTTACAAAGATCACCGCCGGCTTTTTGTGCAGCGTTTTCAGGAATTGCGTACCGCTGCCGTCGGGCATGCGAATATCAAGCAATACCAGGTCGATCTGTTCTTTTTCAAAATAAGGGAAGGCTTCCAACGGCCCTTCACAGCGGGCCACCAGGTTCAGGTAGGGAATTTTCTCTATAAACGCTTCCAGGAGGTCAAGTACCGAGGGGTCATCGTCGATAAGAAGGCAATTAATTCTCATGGTCAATCTGGTTGGTTTTTCAAACCATTATTGAGCAGGTGGACCGGCGGGACGTTGCTCCTCCTTTTGACCATTTACGGGGTTTGCGGTTGACTTTATCTTTTCTATAACATTTTGCGCATCGGCGCTGGCAGCCGCTTTTGTGCGGAACCCGTTATTGCCCGGTTTACCCGGTTCAAAAGGCTGGTGTATAACTATGTTCTCATTCACCAGCACATCGTACCCCCACCCATGCTCCGTTTTAAAAACGTTGTAATAGATGCCTTCTTTGGGTGCGGGTTTAATTACCAGCAAAAAAAAAGTACTGCCGGCGGCGATCATCAATGCTGCCAGCAGTACCAGTGTATGTTTTTTACTGATTGTCATTGTCGTCATCGTCAGCTGAAGGCTGAAACTCGTACATATTATCGAAAGGATTTGTACCGCTGCGGCCGCTCATGATGAAACCGCGGTTTTTCAGCGTAATACCGATAGCGCCTGTACGGGCGGCACCGCTGAAAGCAGTTTTTTCGGTCCAGGTATCGTCACCGGGATTGTACTCCCATGTGCGTGAGTTCATGCTGCCGTTCTCACCGGTGGTAAGGTATGCTTTGCCATCGATAACGAATGCGGCTGCATTGTAACGGATGATAGAAGTGTATTTATCATCGAAGCTCTCATCGGTTACGTTGGTGAGTTTTCTTAAAGTGGTCCAGCTGTCGGTAGCAGGGTCATAGCTCTGCAGGTCGTTGATAGCTGAATTGTTGTTGTTACCGCTTACCAGGTATACTTTACCATTGATGTTGAATACTGTTGCTTCGGCTCTTTTTGCACCGGCGATACCGGCTTTTTGCGTCCAGCTGTCAGCGCCGGCATTGTACTGCCAAACATCTTTCAGGTAGTTGTCGTCATAACCGGTAGCTACATAGGCATTTCCATTGGCAACGAAAGCAACGGCATCGCGGCGGGGGGTACCGCCAAAGTCGTTCTTCTGCATCCAGGTGTTGGTAGCGGGATTATACTCCCAAATGTCGTTATGGTAGTTCAGCGCAGGATCCAGACCGGTTCCTACATAACCTTTATTGTTAACTGAAAAAGCGATAGCCTGGCTGCGTTGTCCGCCCGGGAAATCGGCAACTCTTGTCCAGAATTTTTTATCGATAGAGTATTTCCAGAAATCTTCCAAACGTTTGGTAGCAGTTAAACCGGTACCTACATATACAGTGTCGTTGATGGTGAACGAAACAGCCTCACTACGGGCATTACCGTCAAAAAAATCACTGATTGCCCAGTTACCCACCAGGTCGCTCGAGCTGTCGGAACTTTTACTACAAGCAGGAATGATCAGGATTGGTGCGGTAGCAATCACAAGGGCCAGGGAGTAAACCAGAAAATTCTTCATTTTGTTTTTTTTACTGTTTTTTTTGTAACTATACCACTGACCGGGAAAGCCGTCGATCCCGGTCATGGCAGGCATTTTCACATGCCCCGGTTTTTTAAATTAATTATATCGGCAGGTAAAAATATTTCCGTGTATTCCAAACAACTTTATAAAATAGATAGATAAGGTTATTAAGTCGACCAGCATGGTATTATGATCTTTCGGGCCACAAAGGTGTCAATTTTCACCGTTTTACCCTACAGAATTCGCTAAATAAACAACTTTTTTGCTGAAAAAGCTGCAAGCTTACACAAACAACCGGCATGTTAAATACTGTAAACCACAAGATTAACCAAGTATTAACATATCAGTTCGCCCATTCCATTTTCCTATCCGCACTTTTGCTCTTTTTTACCGGGCTTATTATAAATTTGCAAATTTGCACAATTTCGGTTGCACATTTATAAATTAGTTTCCACCGGCAAAAATAAACGGTTCGTCGATTATCCGGTGGCAATAATATATAATAACAAATTTTCGTGCTGCCTGCCGTATAAATTACGGGTCTCAGATTGTCAATATGGTACTGATCTTCCGGCTTTGGCGCAGTTGTTCCATTTTAGCGAACACAAGCTATAGCAGATCGGGTGTATATCAATATAAAGAGGTGTTAAAATGAAAACAATATTCACGGCAGCCGAAACTATAAACCTTATATTCTATTACTTTACACCCCGGCTGGCAAAAACAGGCGGCTGAACGCGCTATATATAAACCTGAACCTGATTTAGCATTAACAATCACTCACTAAACATAATATGCACATACACAAAAGGGCAACTTTCGTTCTTACTTACTGCTTCATCTTTACCGGTCTTTTGTCTTCATGTTATAAAAAAGATATCCAGGTGGGCAGCGAGCTGGCCGAAAGCCATACCCGGCTTATTACGGTCGATACCGTTGGCGTGGTTTTATCGAGTTATGTACTGGATTCCTTTGTCACCGCCAATAATAACATAGCGCTCATCGGCAACTACCACGACAGCTACCTCGGTAAAACATCAGCCAGCACCTTTTTTCAACCAGGTTTACCAACGCTGAGTGAAGATGCTTCCACCCTCCTGCCCAAATCGGCCCAATTCGACTCCATTGTGCTGTATATGAAACCCAACGGGTATTATTATGGCGATACCACCGTGCCGTTTTCGATCTCCGTGTATGAGCTGGCCGCACAACCCAGCGCCGACGCCGAACGGTTACAGATCTGGAACAAATCAAACGTTCCCGTTGCCGGCGGTCCTATTGCCAGCTTTTCAAGGGCACTGCGGCCAAACGTGAACGATTCGGTAGTGATCGTACTGCCCTGGGCAAAAGGAAAAGATTTCTTCGATAAGATCCAAAGCAAAGACAACCGCTTCAGCACCCAGGAGCTCTTCCTCGATTATTTCAAAGGCCTTGCCATTAAACCAACCACCAGCGCCAGCGGTGCGGTGTATGCGTTTAACCTGGCCGACAGCAGCATGAAGATCAGGTTACATTACCACCTCTCGCTTCCTTTGAAAGAGGATAAAGTAATTGAGTTCCTCCCTACGCGTACCAATTACCAGTTCAACCGCATCGTTACCGACAGAAGCGGTACGCCCCTGCAGCCGGCATCGAGCCAGCAACAGGAATTCTTCGCTACCGACGCCAACCCGTATGCTTTCATGCAAACCGGTACCGGCGTTTACCTGAAAGCGAAATTCCCCAGCCTGCGCGAGGTGCTTAAAATAAATGAAGTGGTGCGGCTCATCGATGCCCGCCTGGTATTGAAACCCGTAAAAGGTACTTATGACCGGTACGGACAACGACTGCCCGGTCCCGTAACCATGCGGGTTACCGATCTTGGCAATGCGCCCGGTTCGGCCCTCCTCGATACTACGGGTCAGGAAGTGCAGCAACGTTTTGCCACCATCGACGACCTGTACGGCATCAACACCACCTATACATTCAATATCACTTCTTATATCAACGCATTGCTGAACACCCCGGGCACCAACGAGAACGGCATCTTCTTTTTGCAGGAAGACCCCCAGGACGCTACCCAGATAAACCGGGCCGTAATAGGCAGCCTGCAGAACGAGAATTACCAAAGCAAACTGATCTTAAACATTCTGACAATTGAATAACCACTATATAATGAGAAAACTAATTGTATTGACCGGGCTTTTTGTGGTGCTTATGAGTACAGCCGGTGCGCAGAACATGAGCTCACCGTATTCGGTATACGGGGTGGGCGAGATCCAGGAGCTGCAGCCCGACCGCAGCAGTGGTATGGCCAACACCTCCATGGCCATTATGAGTACCCCGGGCTTTCTCATCAATAAAAACCCGGCCTCCCTCATCGGGCTGGAAAGAAGTGTAGCCCAGGTCGACCTCGGCCTGGTAGGTAAATTCGTATCATTCAAAGGCAATTCGATCAGCGGCGACAACAGCTCCACCCGCGACGTTACCATCAAACGCATTTCCATCTCGGCCAAATTAGGCAACCACTGGGCCAGCAGCGTAGGCTTCAAACCCTTCAGCTATGTGAACTATTCATTCAATGCGCAAAAAAGCATCGAAGGCTCGAGCGACACCTACACCGGTTTGTATGAAGGCAATGGCGGTTTACACAATGTATTCTGGAACAACGCATTTTCAATAGGCAAGAAAAAGAACCTCGCCCTTGGCATACGTTCGAATATCATTTTCGGTTCTATAAACCAGATAGAAACGCTGGCCGGCAATACCCTCAGCTCGCCCATCGTTTCGCAGGTGACCAATTTTTACAGCGGTTTCCGGTTCGAAGGCGGCGCTATGTACGGCGCTAAGATCAACAAGAACTGGCGCCTCAACCTCGGCGGTAAGGTTACCGCCAAAAGCGATCTGCAGAATGAAAAAACACTCACCGTTACCGAAGGCAATACCTTTGTAGAACAGGATAAAGTACTGGAAGCGGTAGACTATAAACTGCCCTGGCAGTACGATGCCGGTATTGCGCTGGTGCACAAAGGCCGTGCAACCTTCACGGTTGACTATAGTTATGGCGACTGGAACAAACTGAACCCCGGCGGTGGTACCTGGACGATGGTGAACAACGAACGCATCTCAGCGGGTTTCCAGTTAAGCAACCAGGTATCGCGTTATGGCGTAACCGGCGAAAAGAATTATTTCTCGGCAGGTTTCTTTACCGGTAAATCTTATTTAGAGGTAAAGGGCCAGGAAATAAAAGAACTGGGCGGAACCGTTGGTTTCGGTGGATACCTGAACCGCGCACTTTCCTTCAACCTCGCGCTCGAAGCCGGCAGAAGAGGAACGATTGCCAATAATTTAGTAAGAGAAAACTATTTTCAGTTCACACTCTCGTTGGCATATAGGGAAGTTCTTTACAGTAAAGGAAGAAAGTACGATTAACAGGCTGTTTATGGTTTATGGTTTTTTGTTTATGGTTGTTTAATTGCAGACGCACTATAAACCGTAGCCACCTAAATATAAAATTGAAAAGCCATTCTGAAGGTTCGGAATGGCTTTTTTGTTTTGAGGCTGCCAATAGTCATGAAAACTGAACAGTCAACGAAACAATAAACTATAAACAATAAACTGTAAACTAAGAACTACTTACCCCGTTTATAGAAATATAGTTTCACCGAAGTAGCTAACGCCTTTTCACTAACCGTATAATACCCGCTGTCATTATTCGCAAACACAATGGCTTCGCCCTGTGGTTCCTGCTCATAAGGTAAGTTAACGGGGTCTTTACTTAACGCCTGCATAATGGTTTCGCCGGCGGCGCGCTGGTAATAATAAATGGCGTCATAGGTTTTCACCACAATTTCATTGCCTTTGGGCGAAAGCGCCGCGCTTACTGCCAGGTTATAGGTGAGGCTGCCCACCAGTTCGGCTTTGTTGGTTATCGTGGTGCTATATGGGTAGGTGAGTTTATATACCCGTGACCTTTTATCCACCTTGGTAATGATATAGATATCTTTTGTATCGGGATCAACCAACATGGCTTCCGCATTATGGCTGCCATCGGGGTAAAAGAACCCGATCTTCTCCACCTGTTTAACGGTATCGGTGGCAGCGGCCGGTTCTTCCAGCCGGTAAATGGCGTAGTCGGGATGCACCAGCAAATTATCGCCCGTTTCGGCAATGTACAGGTAGTTGCCACCGGCTTTGGGGCCGGTAGATAACACCATGTCTTCCCAGTCGCGGTTAACCACATTGGCGAGATGAATGGTCTTCAACCAGGCGCCGTTTTGTTGTACCAGGTCTATGGCAGGCGGGTTGCCGCCATCCTGCTGCACCCATAAAAAGCCGGTATTGGTTTTACTGTCAGCAATACCCGAGGCTTCGTTAAGTGATTTGTTGCTAAGCTCATATGCCTGCGGGGTAACGGCGAAGCCGGCCAGGTTGCCTTCCCCTTTTTTATGGTTACAGGCCAGCAGTGAGGCCATGGTAAAAAATAAAGGAAGTCGAAGTAACGGGGAACATGTAGGGGTTGGTAACATAAGGGGCTGAAGGTATTAAAAATACTGACAATATGGTTTGCCAAATCGAATATGCTTTCAGGAATCACTGCCCAAACGTCACCGCGCCAGCGCGGTAAAATATTTTCTTCCAATTTCATAACCAAAAGAGGTTCAGGTTCTTTATATTGCCCCTACCGCGTGCAATGGCGGTTCCCGTTTAAAACTACTTCATTCCGGCCAACCACCTTAACCGGTAGCCGGTAACTATTCCCTTTATCGAACCATAGCTGTTCATTCCTTTACCGGATTGAATAGTGAATTTTCATCGCTGTACGTACTATTAATTATTAAACCGGGTGATTGCGCCATGAACGACATTATTATGCCATTGTATACGCCGCTTATGCCCGACAATACGGGCCGGCTGGTTCATAAACAACATTTTAACCGCAATAAGGTAACCGTTGCGTTGCGGCCTTTATCATTGCCGGGCGACTGGCCCGTTATCAGTAAATGGATGAACCGGGATCTCTCCCGCTCT
Organism: Niastella populi; assembly: GCF_002078015.1. Classification (GTDB taxonomy): domain Bacteria; phylum Bacteroidota; class Bacteroidia; order Chitinophagales; family Chitinophagaceae; genus Niastella; species Niastella populi. The sequence goes on from NZ_LWBP01000178.1 coordinate 102,791, forward strand.
ACCACGCACCCCTGGCAACTGCCGGTAAAACACTTGCAGGAAACCCTGGCCATGATGTTGCAATGCGATTTCGCCCAGCCGTTTGTGGGCATCATAAACGCACAACCGGCTTTTATGATCGAGATCTGTGATGGTGAAAAACAGTTGACTGAATACGAAGCGGGTTGTTTTATCGCCGAAAGGGGCGACCATATGATCAACATAATAATGTCTCCAACAGTCATCAACACGCGCAACTGGCTTATGTACGCCATGTATACAAGCCTGCATTATTTTTTTTCGCATGAGCATGTACAGCGCATCGTATGGCTGCTGCATGACCGTGAAAAACATTTTACCGGCCTGGCCAATCAGTGTGGCTTCATCAAAAACAGCCGTTACAACTGGCCCGGCGTACATGTTTACCTGTATTCGCGCGAAAAATTCATGCGGTTTTCCGACAACTGGCAACAGGAAATACAAAAACAGGCGTAAATTATATAACTCCCCGGCCTCCCCCACAAATCGCAAAGAGAAAGCGAACATAGACAGGCAGTTTTTATTAACTTCGTTTGTGAATCGCCGTATGTAATCAACATTTATGCGATCGCACGATTGTAAACCTTATTTTATGCCATTAAAGAAACAGGATATGGTGTATATCCGGCAGGCCCGCGCCGCCCTGGAAGAAAATTTCGACAAAAACATCACCATTCCGCAACTGGCCCGGCAGGTTGGGATCAATGAAGCAAAACTGAAGGAAGGGTTTCGGGAATTATACGACCAAAGCATTCATAACTATCTGCAACAACTGCGGCTGGAGAAAGCGAAACAACTCTTACTTACCACCGACATGTCGGTAACCGATATAACGTATGAGATCGGTTATAGTCATGTAACACATTTTACTACATTGTTCAAAAAGGAATTAGGCATGCCACCAACGGAATGGAGAAAGCAGAATAAAGAATGAGTTTGTTGTTTGTGGTTTGCTGTTTGTAGTTTGTGGTTATCCTAAATGCAAGTTTATGGTTTATGGTTTTTTGTTTATGGTTTCTTAAATGCAAACCTCCTGATTGTTGGCAGTGTTGCTGCACAATCAGGAGGCCGAAGTTTAGTTATAAATCACAAATAAGGGTTTTCTTTCACGTTTCACGTTTGCCGTTTCACGATTATTAAGGAGTTTGTTGTTTGTTGTTACCCTAAATGAAACCTCCCGATTATTCGCAGTTTTGCGAACAATCGGGAGTCCGAACTATTTTGCCTTTATGCCTTTTTCTCGTTGCCTAGTTGCCTCGTTGCCTAGTTGCCTCGTTGCCTTTATGCCCTTATGCCTCTTCCTTACAAATTCTGCTTCTTCAACTCTCCCACCGCAAAATCAGCGGCTCTCGCTGTCATTGCCATATACGTAAGCGAAGGATTCTGACAGGCCGAGGAGGTCATGCAGGCGCCGTCGGTAACGAAGACATTGGGTGCATCCCATACCTGGTTATGGCCGTTCAGCACCGATGTTTTGCGGTCGCGCCCCATGCGAGCCGTACCCATTTCATGAATACCCTGCCCGATGGCATAATTGTCTGCATTCCAGGTTTTGATGTTCTTCACCCCGGCCGCTTCGAACATGGCCACTAATTCGGTTAAGATATCCTTGCGCATTTTCCATTCATTCTCTTTCAGTTCGGCATCCATGGCCAGCACAGGCAGTCCCCATTTATCTTTAACCGAAGTATCGAGGGTGATCTTATTCTCATGGTAGGGCAGCACTTCGCCAAAACCCGTGGCGCCGATGTGCCAGGCGCCCGGTTCCACCAGCGCGTCTTTCAGTTCGGCGCCGATGCCCATTTCGGCCACATCGCGCGACCAGCCGTCGCGGCTGGCGCCACCCTGGTAACCGTAGCCCCGCAGGAAATCGCGTTTGTCGCCAAACAGGTTAACAAAACGCGGAATATAAAAACCATTGGCGCGGCGGCCATAGTAGTATTTATCTTCATATCCTTCCACCAGTCCGGCGGCGCCCAGCATGTAGTGATGGTCCATCACATTATGCCCCAGTTCGCCGCTGCTGCTGCCGAGGCCGCCCGGCCAGATGTCGGTAGCCGAGTTCATGAGCACCCAGGCGCTGTTCAACGCCGAGGCACACACAAAAACGATCTTAGCATAAAACTCATAGGTTTTGTTGGTTTCCGCATCCAGCACTTCAACGCCTTTGGCTTTTTTGGCGTCTTTGTCGTAAATGAGTTTGGTAACGATGCTCCAGGGCCGCACCGTGAGGTTACCTGTTTTCATGGCAGCCGGCAGGGTGCTGCTCTGGGTACTGAAATAACCGCCGAAGGGGCAGCCTTCCCAGCACCGGTTCCTGAACTGGCATTGGGTACGCCCCTCGATGGGAGCGGTGAGGTTGGCCACGCGGCCTATGAATAAATGGCGTTGATTTTTATAATGGGCTTTGATGCGGGCGGCCACATCTTTCTCCACGCAGTTGAGGTCCATGGGTGGAAGGAACTGACCATCGGGTAACTGGGGCAGTCCCTCTTTTGATCCGCTGATGCCGGCGAAGCGCTCCACATGGTCGTACCAGGGGGCCAGGTCGCGGTAGCGGATGGGCCAGTCTACCCCGTACCCGTCTTTGGCATTGGCCTCGAAGTCAAAATCGCTGAGGCGGTAGCTTTGGCGGCCCCATAAGAGGGAGCGGCCGCCCAGCTGGTAACTGCGCCACCAGGTAAAGGGCTTTTTCTCCACGTACGGACAATCCTTTTCATTGGCCCAGGCGGTTTGGTTCTCTTCATGAACGATGGTACCGCCGGCCCAGTCGCGGGTAGCAACGGGCAGGTCGTGTTTTATTTGTTGGGTTTGTTTACCGCGGTGTTCGAAATCCCACGGGTTGTTGTTGGCGGTTTTGTAATCCTTGATGTGTTCGATATTCCGGCCCCGTTCAAGCATCAGTACCTTCAGGCCTTTTTCGGTAAGTTCTTTGGCGGCCCAGCCGCCACTTATTCCTGAGCCGATGACAATAGCGTCATATGTGTTTTGGACAACAGCTTTGCTGTTAACATTGAGCGAATCCCCTGGCATAGCATCGTGTTTGGTTGGTGTGAAATGAGGTTCAATATATCGAATTAACGGGGAATATGCGTCATTTTAACATTAAATTTTAATGTGGCGAAGTGCGGGCTATCAGGTATTAACTATCGGCTTCAGGCAGAAGGCTAAAAGCTTAAAGCTTAAGGCCAAAAGCAAATACAGTTACATTCGGGTTTTCCGTTTTATGCTTTCACCCTTAGGCTGTATTTGCGTTAAACGTTCTGCGTTAAGTGTTCTGCGTTTTGCTGTATTTGTATTCGCCTTAAGCTTTTAGCCTTAAGCCTTAAGCTTTATTACGTGAAGCCTGCAGCTGTATTCTGTATTGCTTGCAGCTTGCGGCTTAAAGCCTGGGGCTGTATTCTCACAATTTAAATTCGTGGGCTTCTGCTGTATCGAACACTGCCATTAATCGAATATGCGAATAATCCTGCTGGTCTTTTACTTCGTAGCGAAGGAGTTTATCGGCGTTGCGGGCGAACTCGGTGCGCAGTTGCAGGTATTGTTCTTCGGTGATGATGCCATCTTTGAGGTATTTGTCGAGTTTGCGCAGCCGTTTTTCATATGCTTTAACAATGTATCCTTTCGCTTCCAAAACGGCGTGCATATAGTTGGGGCGTTTTCTACGTCGGCCATTATTTCCGGGATGAGCGCTCATAGCAGTCAGCATTTGTTCTTTCAAATTTATTCAAATTCAAAGGGAAGCGTAACGTTGCATGGCCGCGTTAGCGGCATTATTTTTTTAATTATATATAGCGGGTTATTATTACTAAAGACAAAAATATTTATGCGATCACGCGTAAAGGAAAAAGCAAAATTGGTGTTGCCGAAAAATTAGTATGCTGAATGAAGTGAAGCTGTATTTGTATTCGCCTTAAGCTTTCGGCGTTTGGGTTTCAGCTGTATTCGCTTTCAGCTTTCAGCTTTAGGCTGTATCCCGGCACTAAAGTAACACCAAAAGATTGCAAACTATGACTAAAATGGGCAAAACATGAACTTATTTTCTTTTTACATTTTAGCCAGACCTGTAATTTTAACTGGAATTATGACCATTCTCAGCGCTACATGCGCAGCATAAACCTTACTTATTAAATGCAACGCTTGTTATTTACGCTTAAAACGTTATAAATCGTTGCGCCATGATCAATATTGTGAAGCCTTATTCGAAGTATGTGCGGGATGCCATCAGCTGCATCAAACAGCACATAGATGACAATCCTTTTTGTTACAAAACATCCGCAGAGTTGCTGGAACAGGTATGTTCCCCCAATAGAAGTTCCGTTGAAAAAGCATTTAAAGACGTGTTTGGCTTTGGTATCAAAGAATACCAGGTAAAACAACGTTTGAATGCATCCAAAAAATTTCTGGAAGCTGGTATGAGTAAAAAGCAGGTGGCGGCTAAATGTTTATACAGATCGCAAAGCGCTTTTGCCGCCGCGTTTAAAAAGGAGTTCGGTTTAACGCCAACCGAATGGCAAACGCGTTTTGCCTGAGCTAACGCACATGGATGTTGCAATTTTCTACAACATTTATGCAATAAGCGATAATAATGAAGCAAAAATCTATAATGAGCCGGTGTAACTTGCATACAGAACGAATGAAGCTCCGGTAATTGCCACCGGAAGAAATAAAAAGAACGGATCGAGGCCTATTTGTAATTGTTTCACGTAATGAGGAAAAGACGATAGCGCTGATCCTTATCCGGATCAATGAGGTAAAGCTGATCAGGAATATAGAAAAAGAGGTGATCATTGTAAATGATTGCTCCAGCGACAATACGGAAGCAGTTGTACAGAACTATATATCGAACACACCGGATCTGACGATCAATTACTTCAAATATATAAAGCACGATGTAAACCAGGGAAAGGGTGCGGCTATCCATACAGGCATTGCCGCGTTTTATGGGAAGCTTTTTGGGATATATATATAACTGTTGCAATCAATATAGTACAACTGATCGGTGTAGTGAATTGCTGCATTAAAGCTGCTGGTGAATAACAATGCATTAAATTGTACTATATCTCAACTTTTATTGATTATAATTGCATTGCCACAACTTATGCAATATGCTGTTCATTCGTTATTATTAACCTTCTTACCCCTCTCTCATTAAATAGCAGGTACAACTATAACTTAAGGTACCAGGAACCCAATTGATTAAAATCAATTAATCGAAAAAGACAGCAAAAAATTCTCATCTTTCAGCTGTCGTATTTTGCTGCATCAACTTAATGCTTCATTTTTGCGCCATCCCACTTACTTCGTTTTTTATCTCCCACCTTTTCCGCATTGATATGCCTTGCATACAGATAAAATGTAGCAATGGCGAAACTGTTGCGACTACAACTATGGTGCCCCGCGCATCTATTCTTTCACTTCAAATGCATAATCAGAAATGCCTAGCAACCTGGAAATCGACCTACTTAACCAGCGTGATAATACAGTTATTGACATACTGTATGCTGAATTTATCCCACCCATATTTTTATTCTGCCTGATCCTGTTGGAAGATCAACAGGCTGCCGAGGACGCCACACAGGAGGCATTAGTTAAGATGTGGACTACTCCCGATGAGCGCTTTATAACTGAACAAGACGTACGGGACTATCTGTTCATCGTTGCGCGAAATAAATGTATCGACATATGCCGAAAAAACAAGCGATACAAGGCAAAGTTGCGGGAGCTGCGCCACAACAATAACTTTGAAGATCCGATGGTGCTGTTGGCATGGCAGGAAGCTGAAATCATCAATGAACTGCACAAGGCTATAAGCCGGCTTACACCCGAGGAAGCAGCGGTAATAAAGCTCTGGTTCTGGCACGACAGGAACAATTCGGAAATATCCTCAACACTTAATATTTCTCCTAGTACGCTGTACCGGCGAAAGAAATCGGCCATAGATAAACTACGCAAAATGCTTAAGAATAAGTGCCTGGTAATAACTGTTATACTTTTACTTTCGATCGTATGTGCCGCACTGTTTCCAAAAAAAACTTTTCAAAATCTGGCAGTTTTTTACTACCTGTTCGTCTTTAATATGGGATAATAAAAACGAAGTAAGCCTTTACCTTTATTTAATAACAAACTATGTTTATGTCAGAAACACATAAACCTATTTCAACGCTCGTTGTAAATTACCTGTTGGGCACAGCCACACCCACCGAAATAACGCAGCTTGAAAAATGGGCTTCTCTTTCAGCAGAAAACAGGAACTTACTCCACCGGTTCAATAATCACAGGTTGTTGAGGTCCCGTTTACAGCAACTGGATGAAATAGATTTACAGGAACGCGTCAACGATTTCCACCGACGCCTAAGGGAGCACAAAACAAAAACCTCCCTGGCAACAAAACTATGGCAGAACAAACACATTGCAAAACTATGGCGGTATAAATATGAAGCAGCGGCCGCCATCCTGTGCCTAATCCTCGTAGCCCCCTACCTTTATAAACTGGCGCTTACCCGTGATGCTGCAATTACTCCATCTGTTGCAACTACCTTAACCAAATCAAAAAAGCAAACAGTCCATCATCCACACCCGGAAACAACATTTGTAAAACACCACCACCAACCGGCATCGCCTCGGTTGAACAAAAGTAAGTCTGTAAAAAAAACACCCCTGCTAACAAACCAGATCAAAAAAACCACAGATGTACAGTCCACCGGGGCAGCTTCCCGCACCAACCCATGGGCGAACGATCCGGAAACGCAGCCACCAACTTCCGCTACCAAACAGTCGCAGATACCCATGGAGTTCGCCGCCAAAAACAAACCCATGGCCAACAACATCATCGGCCCCAGACAGGCAGAACATCTTTTACAGAATGAAGACAAATCCCTTTTGAAAGACCACCCGTTACCCGACCAAAGCCTTATAACACTCAATGCGGCTTCAACTCTTAAATACCCCAATATATTTAAGGGCAACAAAAGAAGGATCGAGCTTAACGGGGAAGGATATATTGAAGCAAAACAGGCTGACGCATTCCCGTTCCTCGTAGTGGCGAACACCGTACATATAGAAACGGCCGGCGGTACCTTTAACGTACGGGCGTATGAAGATGAAGCGCAAACACAGATCACGGCGCTCACCGGTAACAACCTGGTTGTGGCTGCAGGCCCCTATCAGGCCACTGTTCAACCGGGCCAGATGGCTGTCATTACCAAAGGATCGCCAATTGAAGTGTATAACAATATTGATCCCAACGCTATAAGCGCCTATACCAGGCTGGAATTCCAATTCAACAATGCAGAGCTAAACAGGGCTGCTGCCGAAATTGCCCGCTGGTATGACGTTCCACTTGATGGCACAGCCCCATCACATATCCGGATTTCCTTCACCGGCACCCGGGGCCTGCATCTTGAAGATTTAAAAAATTTAATTAACAACCTCACAACCTCCGACAACAAACCACATCTTAAGCTGGCAGATGGCAGGTTGGTCATCGAATAAGCCCCATGCGTTCTGATGTTGTATTCTGGTCACTGCATTACATTGACCATTAGCCTCGTTCTGCCACCAATGCTGCGTTGCACTTCCTGGATGCAGGAAGTGCACCAGTATTACCGCGCAACTTTTTCAACCATTAAACGCATACCCTCCGTACTTCCCAAATATTTTTATCAACGGCTGCGGCAATTGCGCTGCCATTTCAACAATTGAAACCTTCAGGAAGATGATCTTAAAACCAGTGATTTATTTAATTCTCCTCTTATTGATGTCGCAGCTAACCCGTGCGCAACAGGACACCCGTACTAAAAAAAAGCCACCTGAAAAAGCATCAACCGCCAAAACAAAAAAAACAAACACGCCCAATGGAGGCAAGGTGTTAGACCGAAGAAACGAAGAGCCTGTTGCCGATGCCCTGGTTAAAAACCTGAGTACCGGTATTTCCAAGGCTACCAACAGTGACGGGTGGGTCATGTTCGAGGACCTCAAACCATATACCTACCTAAAAGTGTCAGGTAAAAATATAATCACTGACACCTATTATTTAGGGCGGCAGCGGGGCTTCGTTATTTATGTAGAAAAAAAGCTTTCTTCCAATGTAGCAACGGTAGCTATTCATACCGGTTACCAGTACTTTAAAAAAAACAGCAATACCAGCGCAAATTTCTCCGTAAAGCAGGCGCCGTTTCAGCAGCGGGTAGCGATCAACGTTCCACAAAGGCTGGAAGGATTAGTGCCCGCACTGTTGGTCACCAATAATAACCCTGCCACTAATAAGCCTGCCGGGTTAACTATCGGCGCCCGCACCAGTTTAGTTAACCCCTACGCATTGATCGTTATCGATGATTTTCCGTTGGAGGGGAACCTCATCAACATTAACCCGGACGACGTGGAGGATATATCGGTTTTGCGCGATGCGACTGCCATTGGCATCTGGGGCGCCAGGGCTGCCAATGGCGTTGTGGTTATTAAAACCAGATCAGCTAAATATATCGATCGCTTTCGCGTATCATTCAATACTTCCGTTGGTACCGCTGCGCGGCCAGATCCTTTTCAGGGCGAACGAATGAGCGCTGCCGAACACATCTTCGTTGATACTACTTTGTTCCGCACCGGTTTTTTTGACCTGATGGAAAAGAACCGCAGCCACCCGGCATTATCGCCGGTAGTAGAAGCATTGTATAACAATGGTAGAACGCCTGCACAACGACTGGCTTATTTTGATACCCTGAGCTCGCTCGATAACCGGCAACAGCTAAAAAAATTCTTTTACCGCCGAAGCTTCCGGCATCATTTCTTCATTCAATGTGAAGGTGGTAGTGATAAACACAATTTTTATTTTTCAACCGGTTACGATCGCATCAACCCCGAAGTACGATCGGCCATTGAAGAACGCAAAACCACCCTGTTCAATTTCAACACCAAACTAAATGGGCTGGAACTTTCTATAGGGTTCTCCGCAGCACACCGGAAGCAGCATAACACAAATGGGGTTCCCGAAATAATGCGGCCGTACGAAATGCTTACAGATGTCAGTGGCCATCCGGCGGCCATCGCATGGCAGTACCGGCATGGTTATGTAGATACAGCCGGGAAAAAAACCGGGCTCGACTGGAAGTATTACCCGCTGCAGGAATTCCGCCTCCGTAACAATACCCTTACACAAACTGACTACCGCTACGACGTGGCATTAAAATATAACGCAGCGCCCGTTTTACCCGGCCTCGAGATCAATGCTTTTTTTCAGCAACAGCTGGCCGATAACCGGTTGAAGGAGATCCATGACAAAGAAAGTTTTTTTTCCCGCAACCTGGTAAACAGTTTTACCCAGGTACGGCCAAATGAAATATTTAAGCCTGTACCTGAAGGCCATATTGCAGATGTTTATAAAACGGGCTATAACATTACCAACTTCCGGTTACAGCTTGTTTATACAAAAAAGTGGTATGGCAGCAGGCTTATTGCCATGGCCGGGCAGGACCACATCAAACGTAAGGAAGAGTATTTACGCGACCGGATATATAACTATATAGAAAATAACTGGTCCGGCGCCGACAACCTGAATTACAACCAGCTTTTCCCATTGTATTACAACACATCTGTGGCTATTCCCATCCCCTACTACCGGCTTGAACGATCGATAAGTCATAACTATTCATCTACCTATATCAATGCGCTTTTCAGGTGGAAAGAAAAATATGATCTTTCAGCCAGCGCCAGAAAGGAACGTTCGAACCTGTTCGGGACTGTTACAAACAGAAGCTTTATACCATTATTATCCTGCGGCCTCGCATGGCAATTAAGCGCTGAACGCTTTTATCGCCTGAAATGGCTGCCGGTTGCCAGGTTCAGCATTACCTATGGCCATACCGGCAATCCACCCTATAATGCCCTGGCACAACGGACACTCGACTATGCCGGTTACAATACAAATGGCGATCCTTTTGCGTTTATAAACAGCATTGGAATGTCTTCACTGCTTTGGGAAAAAGTACGCAATATACATATCGGCTTCAATGCAAGAACGTTTAACGACCGCATTGAGCTCAGCGTAAACTGGTATGGCAAAAAGGCAAGAAACGTGGTCAGCTACATAGCGCTTAATCCTACCTCGGGGAATAATACCCTCACCGGAAATTATGCGGGAATGGCTTCGAACAACCTCGATGTGGTGGTTGAAACTAAAAACATTCTCAGGTTGTTCCGGTGGAATACAGCCTTTCAGTTAAGCGTGGTAAAAGACAGAGTAACCAAAGTTGAGGATACGTTACTGCCGGCATGGATGTATTGCGATCCGGAATACATCACCGCAGTAAAAGGCAAACCCCTGTACGGTCTCTTCAGTTTTGATTTTAAAGGGCTCGATAATGCCGGCAATCCGCTTGGGAATAAAGGCATCGATTACGTAAACATGGTAACGGCAAATGGCGACAGCGATCTTGTTTATAACGGGCGGGCTACGCCCGGCATCTTCGGCAGTATCACCAACGACTTCAGTTATAAACAATTTAACCTGTCGGTAACCTTATTGTACAAGCTGAATTATTATTTCAGAAGACAATCTGTCAATTACTATAAACTATACCTGGGCCAGTCAGCCGGTTCTGCCGACTTCCGCCAACGCTGGCAGCAACCGGGCGATGAAGAAACAAAGACAGTGCCTTCAATGCCCGTTACCCGGAGGCCCGACCTGAACAGGGATATTTTTTATAATTATTCAAGCGTACTGACTGAAAAGGCCGATCATTTGCGGCTGCAGAATATACAATTAAGTTATAACCTGGAAGGAAGCGTTTTAAAAAAGCTGCACCTGCGAATGGCCAATTTCTTTTTGAATTGCAGTAATGCAGGTATTATCTGGAGAGCCAACAAACGGGGCATCGATCCGGATCAACTAACCGGTCTGCGGTCACCCGTTCTTTACACCATCGGCTTTAGAGGAACTTTCAAATAAAGTGTAATTATTATTAAGCATTAAAGCCACATCAATGAACAACAAACCGATTAACCTTTTAACCATCCTACCCTTTTCTTTTATGATCATTTGCGCCGCGTGCGTAAAACAATCAGACCTCAACAAGGTGCCTGACAGTAATCTCACTGTTTTTAAAAGCGTGGAAGATGCACAGGCCCTGCTCGACAACATGATCGTGATGCAGGAAACCCCTGCCCTTTCCGAGATCTCGGCAGATAACTTTTACATTCCCGATTCCGGCGTGTTCGACAAAGTGGAACTGAATACTTATCTATGGAAAGACGACATTTTTGAAGGCCGGAAACTGGCCGGGGACTGGTATCAACCTTACCGGCAGGTGTTTTACGCCAATACAATACTCGACGCCTTGCCGCATTTGTCGGGCGGTAAAGAACAACTGGGAACTCATGTTAAAGGCGCAGCTTTATTTATCAGGGCGTATGCCTTTCATAATGTAGCGCTGGAGTTCGCCAACCTCTACGATCCTGCAACCGCAGCATCAGACATGGGAATTCCATTACCTTTATCGCCGGAGCCTTTCGCGGTACCGGTACGCGCTACTGTATCTGAAACCTATAAGCAGATCATCCGCGATGCAAGTGATGCGGCGCGTTATCTGCCCCAGGCCCCAGACCCGCTCCGAAAAAACCGGCCATCGATACCGGCTGCCTTCGCTTTGATGGCCAGGGTTTATTTAAGTATGAGCGATTACGAAAATGCCAAATTGTATGCAGACTCATGCCTGATGCAATATGCAAGCCTTATAGACTATAACAGTATAGATACCACTTTGGCTTATCCGTTTACAGCCAATAATGCAGAAGTGTTGTATCAAAGCAACCTGCTCTCAACAACCTCTATGTTTTACCCCGGCAACTGTTATATTGATTCCTCGTTGTACCGGTCTTTTGCAATAGATGACCTAAGGAAATACCTGTTCTTTTCTCTTGACAACAGCAACTTGCCTGTACCACGCTATAGTTACACCGGTAACATTACCAGGTTTAGCGGCTTGGCTGTAGATGAAGTAATACTGATAAGAGCAGAATGTAACGCCCGGATGTATAATTTATCAGACGCATTACAGGATCTTTCCGGTTTAATGAAAAGCAGATGGAAAAATGGAAGTTATACGCTACCGCCATTGAATACAGCCAAAGAAATTCTTGAGCTCATATTAGCTGAGCGGCGTAAGGAGCTGCTGTTCCGGGGCATCAGGCTGGCCGACATTCGCAGGCTCAACAAACAGGGCGCTTCCATTACCCTGAAAAGATGGTTCAAACAACAGGCATATACGCTTTCACCCGGCGACAAAAGGTATGTATTGCCCATTCCACCAGATGTAATTGCGATCAATAGTGCCGTTGTGCAAAATCCCCGCTAACCATAAAGGTTACGGCTATTTTAATAACCAGGAGAATGCGCCGGTGCGGCAGGGTGTCCAGCTATTGGGATTGAACGGATTGGCGAGATAGTATGTACACGTTCCCCCGGCGGCATAACAAACATAATCCTCGCCGTATTCACCGACCGGGATGTAGCTGTTTCCAAACCTGACGTACTGTTGCTGGGATTCACAAAGCGCTTTATTTCTATGGGCAACAGCTCCAAACACGCTGCCAATGATGGCTGCTCCAATAAGGACAACTTTGATCTTTAGCATAAAACCATTTTGAATGTTTTAGAATGAAATACAATAAGCGTTTACATAACATACAGAAGTAAAATATTGACTTCCCCGCATAAACCTTTTACAAGGCTACCGGATGGGTGTGTGCACACATATATAATAAACAATCACGGTACATCCTTTGACAAAAGGAGAAAATTAAAATCACGTTAGGCAATAAGAACAAGCACTATATAAATAACATCGTTTCCCTTATTATTAATTGATGTGTTTCAAAGATTGAAAGAAGTTTGCCATTACCGGCTAACATGTCGGGAAATCAGGTCTTTTCCTTATATTAACATATTAACCTGATCACACATGAAATATCTCCTTTTCCTCCTGCTTTTATCAGCCACCACCGCCATCGCCCAACCCATCGACACCGCCACCGTTTCCCAGGCCCAAAAACTGATTGGTCTCAGCTTTACCGAAGCGGAAAAAGATAGCATGACCGGCTGGCTCTCCGTCTATCGGGATGAATATAAAAAGCTCCACCAACAACCCACGCCCAATAACCTGGCCTACCCCTTCGCCTTTCATCCCGCACCGCCGGGGTATAAAATTCCAACCAAACAATTACCCGTTAGCTGGAACATCCCCACTAACATGGCGCTGCCTGCCAACCGCAACGAGCTGGCCTTCTATTCCATTCCGCAACTGGCTTCGCTGATAAAAAATAAAAAGATCACCTCGCTCGAGCTGACCCAATTCTTTCTCAACCGCCTGAAGAAATGGGGCGATACCCTCGAATGCGTGATCACCATTACCGAAGAACTGGCCCTACAACAGGCCCGCGAAGCAGATGCCGAAATAAGCAAAGGCAGGTGGCGCGGTCCGCTCCATGGCATTCCCTACGGACTTAAAGACCTCTTTGCCGTAAAAGGGTATAAAACCACCTGGGGCTCGGCGCCGTATAAAGACCAGGTGACAGACGAAGACGCTTTTGTATATACCCAACTGAAAAAAGCGGGCGCCGTGCTGGTAGCCAAACTAACGTTGGGCGAGCTCGCCAATAACGATCTCTGGTTCGGCGGCCGCACCCGCAATCCGTGGGACCTGACGCGTGGCAGCAGCGGCTCCAGCGCCGGTTCGGCTTCCGCTACCGCCGCCGGCCTCGTGTCCTATGCCATTGGCACCGAAACCTGGGGCTCTATCGTTACGCCCACCCATCGCTGCGGCGCAACCGGTTTGCGCCCTACCTTTGGCTCCGTTAGCCGCAGCGGCGCCATGGTGCTTTCCTGGAGCCTCGATAAAGCCGGCCCCATCTGCCGCAGCGCCGAAGACGCCGCCATCGTATTTTATTATCTGAAAGGAACCGATGGCAAAGACGCCAGCGCTGTTCAGCGCGCTTTCAACTATACCGGCAAAGCCGATCTGAAAAAACTCCGCATCGGGTATGCCGGCAACTACTTCAATAAATTATCAAAGGAAAGCATGCAATGGTCGGTGCTGAAAAAATTCCGCGAACTGGGCGCCAACCTCAAAGAAGTGCAGTTCCCCGATTCTGCCATCTATACCTATAATATGATCGGCATTACCATCAGCGCCGAAGCCGCCGCCGCGTTTGATGAGCTCACCCGCAGCAACAGGGATGATCTTATTCGCCGGCAGGACAAAAATTTCTGGCCAAACACCTTCCGCATGGCGCGGTTTATTCCCGCCGTTGAATACATCAATGCCAACCGCCACCGCTCGGTGCTGATAGAACAACTGAACGCCTTTATGAAAGATTATGACGTTATCATCACCCCTTCCTTTGTCGACAACCAGATGGCCATTACCAATCTCACCGGTCACCCCGTGGTGGTTATGCCCATCGGCTTTACCACCGATACCCACCTGCCCAACAGCATTACCCTTATCGGCAACCTGTACGACGAGGCTACCCTCCTCGCCGTGGCAAAGGTTTTCCAGGATGCTACGGATCATAATAAGAAGCATCCGCCAATGTTTAGGTAAACGCGGCACACCTTAAATATGACACACCCTGGAGGTGTGCCACGTTTTTGCTTCTGCATGAACTGTCGAAAACCCGGTATGAACTGTCATAACCGTGTTCCACCCAAAGCCACGGCCGGTTTACCTTTGCGGTCATAAGTTGAAATGTATAGCTATGACCACAAAAACGACCGCTAAATTGCTCCTGGTAAGTTTAATCGCATTCGCCGCCTGTAAAAAGGACAATGACCCGCCCACGGATCCGCAGGAAAATGTGCCGCAATATCAGCTGAAATCCATTGCCTGGAACAATGGGCTGACCGGCGATTTTGTATATGCCGGCAACACCCTGCAATCCATCGACTATACGTATAAAAATGTATCGGGCAGAACGGTTGTTAGCTGGACCGGGAAAAACCTTACCGAACTGTACGACGACCGGTCATCGTACAAAAATGTGTTCGAATATGATTCGGAAGGAAAACTGATCCGCATGCGGAATATGGAAAAAACAGGCGCCCAAACAAACGGGTACCGGTTCGAGTTTCATTACAACAGCGCCAACCGGATCGATACGGTACGCTACCTCATCACCAATGAAGCGGGCACACAACCGCGCTGGGTTAGCGGCTACGAATACAACAGCGCCGGCGACCTGGTAAAAGTGACCTCGAAATACGACAATACCGTCATCACCCATACCATCGATGCGTATTCACCGCCGGTTAGCTTTGTGCCCTGTCATTATATTGAAACCACCTTGATGGAGAACTATACCATTTACAACCTCGGCATCATGACGCAAATGCAAAAAGCGCACAAGCTGCCCGCGAAAGTTACCCGCGTGGTGCAAAGCAATTCAGACCCATCATATGTCGATAAAGTAGAGGAGAATGTATTTACCGTTGATAATTATAAGATAGAGAAAGTAAATTCAACCATGACCTACCCGCAAATGCCGGGGTATGTGAGCAGGCTGGAAGCCGTTTATACTTACTTTTAATTGAAGTTGAAAAGTTGATAGCGTTGATACAGGTGATAGCGGGTTGGGAGTAAGTTGACACGTTAACTGGTTGACTACACAATTCCTTCTAACCTCAGTTCATGTAAACCAACCGGTAAATACCTTTATCAACATTATCAACTTTATTAACTTTATCAACTTATCAGCCTATTCTACCCGCAACACCGCCAGCCCCCGCGGCCTGTACTTATTCGCCACCGGTAACTGCACCGGCTCATCCTTTTCCTGCAAACCATTTTCTATTTGCAGTATATGCAGGTAATTATAATTGCCAATGGTGGTATCGGGATTGGTATGTTGCGATACCACGTATAACAAATCATCTTTTGTGCTGCTGGCCAGTGATACGCACTGACTGGTGGTATACTCACCGAAATAGCCCGAATACATGGGTCCAACGTTTTTGAGCGACAGATCACCCGTTTTGCGTGGTGCGCGCGGGTTGCTGATATCGAACCTGCTGACCGAATTCTCCATGGTGTTGGCGGTAAACAGGCTGTTGCCGGACTTGTTCGAACAAAAACGGCTGCAGCCCGGCCGTGCATAACTGTCGCCTATATGTGTTAATTCACCGGTACCGGTGTTCATTTCATAAGTACTGAACTCCGGCGCAAACGGAAACGCCACATACAATACATTTTGTTTTGCGTTCTGGCACATTCCCAATGCACCTGGCTTCAACGGATCGAAGGGCGGCGCTGCCGGTCCGGGTGTTAACACACCATTGCGGCCAATAGAAAAAATATTCATCCTGATCGCCGGCGGTGTATAATCAAAACCCCAGGTATTAGAACCATACACAAAAGCGCCGGTGCGCGAAGCGAGTATCTGTCCGGGTGAAATGCCATCACGCACTTCAAACTTACCATTGGGTACCGGCACCAATGATCCATCCCCCTGTAAAGTAAAGATGGAATAATTCGGCGGCATGGAAGATGGTATGGCCGGGTGATTGCTTTTATTCAGCACGATGATATATTGCTGCCACTGCTCGATGCTTACCGGTGTTTCTCCACCTGAAGGAAATGGCGAGCCCGGCACGGACGACAAAGCGCCATCGGATTGTACTTTAAAAACCGAGATGGTATTATTACCCGAATTAACGGTGAGCAAAAAACGTTTGTCGTTCGACAACCTGACTTCTTTATCAGAATTAAAAGAACCGGCATTGTATGAATAGGGTAACCCCATTCCGCCGGTAAGGAAGGGCGCGCCATCCATTAATACCGATTGGCCATCGCTATACACTTTATAGGCAAGAATGGCATTTTGTTTTTCGTGATTGGTTTGCAGGTAAACAACATCATGCGGACCAGTACAAATACAGGGACTTTTACCGGTACTGCGGCCGGCGCTATATTCATTTATTTTAGAACAGGAAAAAAGTAAAGTACAAATGATCAATGCCCACAGGCAGGCCAGCACACACTTCAGCACATGTTTTTTCATATTAGTCGAATTACTACTTGATTCTTTTTGGGCAAATACTGTACAAACCGGGCAATGAAAGCGGAAAAGGCAGGAACTTCAGAGGATATCCGGAGACTTGATACAATTCTGATACCATTGCCGTAAATGAGGAACGGCAGGCCGTACCGGCTGCCGTTCTCAGGACTTTAGCACATATTTTATTTGAGTAAACTGGCTGTACCTGTTGATCCGTGGACTTTTTTTCCCGTTCCTGCCCTGTCTTAATGCAACAGGCGGTATTAATTAGGAGTATACCCGGTTTTTTGCTTGAACAGGCGGGTAAAATGTTGCGGATATTTAAACCCCAGCTCATAGGCGATCTCACTTACTGTTTTACTGGCATCGAACATGCGGTGCTTGACCAGGTCAACGTGCCATCCGGGGGGAACGGGATGGCACGTTTACTATGCGCTTGTTGGTGGTTGTTATTATTTCATTTTCTTCATCAACCGGGCGAGGTTCTTTTTTCCATCGGCATTGCCGGCTGTGGCGGCTTTTTCATACCATGCTTTCGCCTGTGACTCATTTTTAGGTACACCGCCAATACCTTTTTCAAACAGCCAGCCGATGTTATTTTTGGCTTGCGGATCGCCCTCACCGGCTGCTTTCGTATACCATTCCAGGGCCGATCTTATATCAACTTCTACCCCATATCCATGCTGGAACATTTCGCCGATCTGGTTAGAGGCGGTAGCATTTCCAATAGCGGCCGATTGCTTATACCATTCCATTGCCTTTTTATAATCAACGGCAACTGCTTTACCCTGGCGGTAAAAATTTCCGACATAGATCATAGCTTCGGAATCTCCATTGTCCGCTGCTTTTTGATACCATTCAAAAGCCTGTTTCAGATCAACCGGGCTTCCCTTCCCTTGTTCGTACATCAACCCCACTTGCAGCATGGCCATTCGGTGCCCGTTGGCCGACATTTTCTTGTATACCTCCATGGCCTTTTGATAGTCCTGTTCAACTCCATCGCCCTTAAAATAAATTTCCGCTAATTTATAAGAACATTCCTGCTGTCCGGCATCAACGGCTTTTTCCATCCATTCCAATGCCAGCACTTTATCTGGCTGAACGCCTATACCTGCTTCATACATCCGGGAAACTTTACAAATGGCATCGGCATGACCACTGTCAGCCGCTTTTTTAAACGCCAGGAAGGATGCTTCCATTTTGCCCTCATCATACAAAATTCTTGCATCATCGTACAGGGTATCGAGCCTGGTGGGAAAATCACCTTTGGAGACATAGATCCTTCGTCTTGGATCAGGTACGTTTTTCTTTGGTGTTTCGGAACAGGAAGCTGCCAGCAGGGCCAACATTAAAGAGAGCGATAATACATTTATTCTTTTCATCAGGAACGGGTTGAATAGATATTACTTTTTATTGGTTTGTCTTTTTCTTATTTGATCTATCCAGTGAAGTTAAATATTTTATAGCATCTTCATTACCGGCAGCAGCAGCCGCTTTGTACCATTGCATTGACAGGTAGTTGTCTTTCGCCACCACTCCCAATCCTTTGCCATAAATATAACCAAGACTATACATCGCTTCGGGGCTATTCGCTTTGGCGGCTTTTTGATACCATTCCAGGGCCAATTAACAAAAATCCTATGCACACAACTGCATGAAACTGAATAAGTTGGTAAAAGATAGACATATACGAATACAATATCAAAAATAATCAAACGCAATGACAATTAGCAACTCCGTGGAGTTGGTCATAATCAATAATTCCAATCATAAAAAACCCGGGCAATACCCGGGTTTATAATTGCTGCACCAAACGGGGCCGCTTGCGCAGCCCCGTCTTAATCCTTTATCAGGACAATGTAATATGTCTGGTTACTATTGAATAACCCTGGTAACTACCTGCGAATAACCCCGTTCATTGTTGGTACCAATTACCATGACCCGGAACCAGTACCGCTGGTCGGAAATCAAACCCTGAAAAGTATAACTACCTTCCGAAGAACCAATCCCCGCCCATTCGGTGCTCAAAGTGGGTTGCTCTTTGGTGTACTGGTGTACGTATGCTTTTACACCGGTAACGTTTTTCACACTGGTAGTAGCTTCTCCCGGCTGCCCCAGTTTAACTTCCAGTATTTCAACCGAAGGAGGCAAACTATTCCTGGTGCCGGATTCACTTGTTACATCGAAACCGGTGCTAAGGATCAACGTCCTGTTACCCTTACTGATATCGGTAACATAATCTGCACATTGCTGTATCAGGTTGAGCACGTTTTCCTTAACATCCTTTTTAATTGATACCATGTGTTTATCCCGTCCTTCGGCGTTAGCCAGTGCCTGCAGGAACACAGGTTCCACTTTTATGAGTTCCGTCAGCGCTTCAGGCGGATTGGGAAAATCAGGATTGTTTGCCAGCTTCTCTTTAATCCGCTGGATTATAATCGGGATTTCGCTTTCGCGTTTTTTATATTTAGCTTTCACCTGTCTCATGATGATGAGTTTTAAAGGTTAAATAATCGGGATTCCATACGCTACTATCAAATCCTATATCCATTTGATATTTTCAGGTTTCCGGATATACAAAAGTTTGCCTTATACCACCGTATTCCGATAGTTTGTGCTTTAGCCCAGGCTAAAGACTGGTGACATACAGTCATTGAACTCTGGTGAATAAAGGCCGTAAGAAAATGTAATGGCCAATACAAGTGGAACTAAATTGCCTGAATGAACCTTTTTACCGTTGGATCCTTAAAGTGAAATTCATCTTTCAAATTAACCGGTTTAACTCGCCCGATGAAATTACCTCGTACTACGTAGTGACAGATTTTTCGGTTACTCATTCAGGGTGCCGTTCTTCCATACAAATATAATATGGGGAATAAACGATTTCCAAATGTGCGTTCGTTCTATTCGTTTTGTTCGTTCTGTTCGTTCTGTTCGTAATATGCGCCAAATAATTACCCCTGACGGTGGTATTTGCGACATTATTTTTTTGAAGCCCGA
>NZ_LWBP01000179.1 GCF_002078015.1 Niastella populi
ATCATGCCATCATCGATGGATGGAGTCAGGCTTCCTTTATAACGGAATTAAATAATTTATACCTGAAGTTAGGGGAAGATAAGAGTTATAAGCCTTCCGTTTTAAAATCGAGTTATAAGGAAGCTGTTGTTCAGAATGAAATGAACCAGACAGATGATTCGGTAAAAAATTATTGGAGAAACGAACTGGCTGAATATGAGCGATTGGAATTATTTACAGATCAGGAAGAATTTGCAAACTATTCCTACGCCCGGGATAATACCTATTTAGAGAGCATAGAGAATCTTGCCAGGACTTTAAATACAA
>NZ_LWBP01000180.1 GCF_002078015.1 Niastella populi
ATCGGATCAGATGTATCAAAAGAGAATAGAACGGATGAAATACTGGATGTATCGGGGATGCTGGTGAAGGGAGAGTTGGGTATGTCGATCCGCTATTCCAGGTCGAGACACCATCCGGCCACGATCAAAAAATTAGCCGGATCCTATAAAAAGAACTTACAGTTTTTAATAGAGGAATTAGCTAAAAGTAAGGAGAGATATTTGACCCCTTCAGATTTAAGTTTTAAGGGGCTGAGCCAGGAAGATCTCTCAAAGCTCAACCCAGACAATACGCTGGAAGATGTGTATGAGCTATCTCCTCTTCA
>NZ_LWBP01000181.1 GCF_002078015.1 Niastella populi
AAACATCAACCATTCGCAACGCCAATAAATTCCTGTACACCAATCCTGACGATCCGGAGGCATTGCCTGAAGTAGTATTGCCTTATGGAGGTTTCTACAACCGGTCTGAAGACGCCCTGATGAACTTCGATATCCGTAACAGTCTGAACTATACGAAAACTATTTCCGGCAAACACTTTATCAATGCGTTGGTTGGCCAGCAGATAAAATATGCCGACAGGCAGCATTACTCCAATACCGGTTATGGTTACCAGTATGAGAATGGGGGAGTGCCCTTTACCGATTACCGCATCCTGAAGCAAT
>NZ_LWBP01000182.1 GCF_002078015.1 Niastella populi
ATTGAACCGGAGCGTTACAGATACCATTGCTTATAAACGGCCGGTAAAAAAAACAATTAAAAAAAAAACCAGGAATTCATGAACCAAAACGAAACTGCAAATAAAAATTTGTCGAAAGGAAAATCGAAATGATTAAGAAGATCTTAGTTCCAACCGACTACAGCCGGGCGTCTTTAAATGCACTGGAGTTTGCCATCAGTATTGCAGCCAGTAACAAAGCCAGCCTGCAGATCTTACATGTACATGATACCCTGTATTCAGGCGAAGATGTGCCGCCGACTGAGAAAACTT
>NZ_LWBP01000183.1 GCF_002078015.1 Niastella populi
GTTTTTCTTTGCAAAGAATGATGCCAATACTTGGAAGTTCATCTGGAAGCTTTATTTTGTCATCCAGCACATTCAGGTAAAAATGTAATTGACCTGTATACTCTGGCCAGAAATGGTCTTTCTTAATTTCAAAAGCCACAAGACGCCGTAGGATACGATTGTAGAAAAGTAAGTCAATTGAAAATTCATGACCGTCAACATCCATAATGACGCTGCATTTAATGGTTTAAAATTACCCCAGCGGGGCAGTTAA
>NZ_LWBP01000184.1 GCF_002078015.1 Niastella populi
TCCAATTGAACCGCACGCTCCTCCCGTTGCGGTGCTCCCCCGCCAATTCCTTTAAGTTTCATCCTTGCGGACATACTCCCCAAGCAGCAGGCTTAACAACTTCTCTCCGGCACTGGGCGCCCACAAAGGACCCCCAACACCAAGCCCGCAGCGTTTACACCCTGGACTACCGGGGTATCTAATCCCGTTTGCGCCCCAGGGCTTCGTCCCTC
>NZ_LWBP01000185.1 GCF_002078015.1 Niastella populi
GGTTGCGACAGCACGGTAACGCTGAATCTGGTGGTGAACTTATCGACCACCATTGTCACCCAGCCAGGTAACGCATCGGTCCTTATAGGTGATAACGCCAGCTTTGCGGTATCGGCAAATGGCACAGGTGCCCTGAATTATCAATGGCAGGTAAATACCGGCAGCGGATTTGTAAATATTTCCAACGGAAGCGTGTATAACGGGGTCGATGCTGCTACACTCAACATTACCAATGTTCAGCCCGGTATGAACAGTTACCTATATCGTTGCATTGTTACAGGCGCTTGTGCACCATCAGCAATCACTAACGATGCCCAATTGACCGTAAGTAAACGTCCGCAGACAATCAATTTACCTGCCCCCGCAAATGGCAGCGTGGTTACTGTTACTTACGGCGATAATCCGTTCAGTGCGGCGGCCACCGCAAGTTCAGGTTTGCAGGTAAATTATAGCAGCAGTAACAATGCCGTAGCTGTCATCGATGCTAACGGGCAAGTAAGGATAACGGGAGCAGGTTCGGCATTAATCGCCATTGAGCAGCCTGGTGATAATATGTATGCAGTTGCTCCAACGCTGCTATTTAATGTTCATGTGAATAAAAAAGACCTGTATGTGCAAGGCGACGATAAATCAAGACCATATGGTGAAGCAAACCCTGCACTTTCAATGACCTATACCGGGTTTGTAAACGGAGAGGATGCTTCAGTGATCACAGAGCCGGCCATTGCTACTACAGTTGATATAACTACCAACCCGGGTACTTACCCCATAACATTAAGCGGGGGAGCGGCAGTTAATTACAACCTGGTAATTACCAACGGAACATTTACGGTTACAGGGGCGCGCGTGTTTATCACTGAACACCCGCAGAACCAGCAGGCTTGTGAAGGAAAACAGGTTTCGTTCACTGCTAAAGCAACTGCCGCGAGTATATTGGTAACAATTGCCTATCAGTGGGAAGAAAGTAATGATGGCAGCAACTGGCAGCCTGTAGCCGGGGCAACCGCTGAAACCCTCACTATTGATGCAACTGCCGGCCGTTTTATACGTTGTGTTATTCTGGCGCCAGGCACACAGGACCCAACCGGGGTGGCTTTCTTTACTGTGAATCCATTGCCCGGTGTATGGGCTACTAAATCGAACGATCTTGATTGTAATGTAGCCAGTACAAAACTAAATGCCGGCGGCGCCGTAACCTATGCCTGGTCTCCTGTTACCGGATTAAGCAACCCCCATATCCCTAACCCGGTGGCTTCGCCTGCAGACGACATAACGTACACGGTAACGGGAACCGATGCAAATGGCTGTAAGAATACAGACAATGTCCGCATCGGGATATTAACCGTTAAGTCAGGAGAAAATGTAATGGCAAATGCTTTCACTCCCAATGGAGACGGTAAGAATGATTGCTTCGGCGTCAGGTTCTGGGGGGTAATACAAAAAATCGATTTCACTATATATAACCGGTTTGGCCAACGTGTGTTCATCACTACCACACCCGGCGCCTGCTGGGATGGCCGCTTTAACGGTGAGGCGCAACCATCTGGAACGTATGTGTATGCTATAAAGGCAATTACAAAGTGCGGTATTATTGAACGAAAAGGTACAGTTACCCTTATAAGATAGGTTGTAGCTTTTTAAATATAATAATTAAAATAAGTGCAAACCATCTTCCTGCCGGGGGGTGGTTTTCAGTTAGCGGCTATCTGCAGCGTATTTCAGAATGATGTTTGGGCCGCAAACTGTTCAAAAGATGGCCGCCCCGTTTTACGGGGGCGGCTTATGAAATTTTTCAGTAATTATTGCCCCACAGGTCCGTTCTTCCAGTACTTAACATTTTTCCAACGCGTCTCCGACCGTGACCCGCTGATATTGTAAACACCGCATTTGAAGTAATGGGTGGCATTGCCACGGTCGGCATAATTTCCCTTCAGTGTATTGTTGATATACACATAGATCCTGCCGTTGTCGGCATCATGCTGTACGTTCACGTGAATCCATTTGTTGTAAGCGCTGGTCATTAACGTTTCATTGTCGTATCGTTTAATGGTGCCGCCGCTGGCCGAATGTATTTTCAGCATAATGGCCGTTGCATGGGTAGAACCGCCGAACACCTGCATAATATCGGTGCCTTTAGAGCCGGAAACGATATATACATCGCCTTCAAACTGGTGCCGGCCCGATGTATAGTTATTATTCATGCGCAGTTCTGAGCGCGGCCCGGTAGAACACCCTTCATACTGGCATTCATCATCGGGATAGATCCAGAAGCGATGTTCTCCGCCTGAATAACTATAACGGCTCGATTGGGAAAGGTTCCACGGCGTTTGAATATTATAGGTATAGGATGTTTGCGTCCAGCCGCTGGTTGGATTGGCTTCGGTGTTTGCTTCCCTGCCTGAGATCGCCGCATCGTGTTGTGCAGCGGACGTTGCCGTTTTTCTACAGCTAACATACAGGAATGAAACAATAAGTAACAGGAATGACATGTGCATTAGGAACAGCATGTATTTGCTGCCCTTCGATTGTTGATAATTCATCTGGCAAGTTTTTAATGATTAGAGAAAAATGGTATCGTTAATAAAAGGTAAGCAATGCAGGAAGGAGAAGGATGTGGTGAATTGGCATTTTATTCGGTTAAGTTGGCTTGTCATGTGGCAATAAGCCGCAGGGTGGGGGTCTGATTTTTGCAGAATTGATGAGGCATTTTGAGTATGTGCAAATGATAATCAGTCCATAATAAAATCAACATGTTATGAAAGTAAAAGCATTTCTGGTAATAGCCGGCTTTATAGCAATTTTAACATCCTGTGGCGGCGGCTCGCCAAAAGGCGATGATGCTACGATACAGGAAAAACAGGAAACGTCAGAAGCGACGGGAACGCAATTTGCGGTCGATACAAATACTTCAACCATTCGTTTTATCGGTTACGGCGTTGGTAAGAACCATCCGGGTAAATTCAAAATTTCTTCGGGTACGGTAGCACTTGCCAACAATCAGATCACCGGTGGCAGTTTCACGATCGATATCAAATCGATGGACCTGGAACAAAAAGGCGGCATCTTCGATTCAAAATTACGTCCGCACCTGATGAGCGGTGACTTCTTCGATGCCGATAAATTCGGAACGGCAAAGTTCGAGATTACCGGTGTTCAGCCATACACGGAGAGCGGGTCAGATACATCTGTTGTAGCAGGCGCCAACTATATGGTAAGCGGTAACTTTACACTGAAGGATGTTACAAAGAATATAAGTTTTCCTGCGAAGATCGATCTCGACGGTAATACATTAAAAGCGAAGTCGAGCTTCGTTATCGACCGTACGCAATGGCAAATGCGTTATGGTAATGATAAAACGCTGGGCGATAAATTCATTTCAGAGAAGGTAGATGTTGAATTGGATCTGGAAGCCAAAAAGCAGAGGTAACGTAAATGAATAACGAAATAAAAGAGGCATCAGGCAAATGGCTGCTGCCTCTTTTGTTTTAATTGGTTTGTATTAACGAACCGGTTCTCTCAATATCGTTTTTAATTTTTCAGGTGATGTTTTTCTGAAATCAGACAGGTAGATCTCGTGATGAAGCCCGTTTCTTGCCAAATTGTTTTGTTCTGTAAAAGCGGCAATCTGCAACAAGGATTCCGGCTCAGTTGAAAAAGGCCCAACGTGTAACATCTGAACACATTTTCCTTCATTCATGGTAAAGTGTTGCACCTGGCCGGCCAGTTGTATGTTCTTCTTACTAATAACTGTTTGTTTCGCTGCCTCAATGTCTCCGGCCATTACAAAATCGGGCATCCTGATGAGTAACCGGTACTCCCATTCGCTTCTTGGTACTTCAGTGGCGGCGGTTTTTATATTCTTACCGGGAAACCTGGTTTCATCGAACCACCACAAACCTTCGAGTTTTGAAACTACAAAGTCCATGTTTTGGGCTTTGTACACAAACTCTATGGTGTAAGCCGTGGAGTACAACGCCTCAATATTTTTTGCAAAAGCCGGGGCCGAAGGATCGCCTTTTCCCGTAAGCGAAATAAAATGAGCTTCACCGATGTTTACCAGTTCTGGTTTTGGTTTGGCGGTGAAATAGGTTTTGAATGCTTTCGTAAGATCGAGTTTATTCATTTTTTCCGGTTTTGTTCGTGCTGCAAAAATGACGGTACCTGCTGACAACCTTATGTCAGCAGGAATATAAAACTTATGAGAGGTTTTCTTCAAGGGTTTTTCGCTAAGGGTTTTCCCCACTTTAGCATTGTTTAGCAGCTAAATGGAAAATTGAAAACAGGTGATATATGATTTTTATTGTAATTTCAACGCTTCTGATCATATGGTGAATGCTGGCCCCTGATTACGAACAATATACCGACAATTATTTACTGCAACAGCTCTCGCATAACGACCAGGCTGCATTTACCGTCATCTACCAACGTTACTGGAATTCACTGTTCAGGGAAGCCATGAATGTGTTGCGTTCGCAAAAAGAATCGGAAGATTGCGTGCAGGAAGTATTCGTTTCCTTATGGAAGCGAAGGGAATCCCTTTCTGTAACCACATCACTGGGCGCTTATTTACATACTGCCGTAAAGTATAAGTGTATAGATATCATTGAACGGGATATGATCCGCGGGGGATACCTCGAAGATTTTACCAGCTACATGACCGGGCAGCAATCCCTGCCTTCCGTTGAAGAAGAGATGTATGCCCGCGACCTTGCCGCGAATATCGACCAGGTAATGGATAAAATGCCCAATAAAATGCGGGAGGTTTTCCGGTTGAGCCGGCAGGAGCACCTTTCGCACCGCGAAATTGCCAACCGGTTACACATCTCGGAGGAGACGGTAAAAAAGCAGATCTACCTGGCGCTTAAAATTTTAAAGTCGCATTTGGGCGATGCCTCCCTCGCTATGCTCATCGCCGCCACCTTTATTTGCAAATGATCTAAACATTTCAGGTTGTTGTTAAAACCGGAAGGGAAGACATGCAGTTTTGTATGCCTTTGATTATCCGGCAGGTACGGCTTATTGTTGTTGCATGTATGAAGGCATCAAATTTTTTTTTTAAGAAATTGTAAATTCTTCTACCACCACCTTCTCTTTTTTCCGACATAATATCAAATACCTGCCATATTTAATTTAACCTTAACCTTAAATGAATGATTGAAAATGGATGCTAACCAATTCAGCGATCTGTTAAAACGCTATCAGCTTGGAACCTGTACCGAAGAGGAAAAGAAATGGGTGGAAGGCTGGTACAGTGAACGGCGCAACAACATATACAACCCGTTGACAAACGAGGAAGAAGCGCTTGCCGGCCAAAGGATCTACAGCAACGTAATGACTGTGCTTACATCTGAACCTCAGAAAAATGTAGTACCACTTTGGCGGCGCCCCGGCGCCTGGTGGGTAGCTGCCGGTACACTATTATTCATGGCCACCACCTGGTATTTTGTAATGAACGACAAACAGGTGACCACGCAAACGGTAGAAGTACAAAAGCCGGTTATTCAGACCACAGTGGTGCCGGGTGGAAATAAAGCGGTACTAACACTGGCCGATGGGTCAACGATCGTGCTCGATAGCGCAGCCAATGGCGCGCTTACCCGGCAGGGCGCAACCATGATAATGAAGAAACAGGATGGTGAACTGGTATATAAAACGGAAGGCAGGCATGGGCAACAGGCTGTTGCCATGAACACTATCAGCACCCCCCGTGGCGGCCAGTACCAGGTTATATTACCCGATGGCACCAAGGTATGGCTGAATGCTGTTACCGCATTGCGTTTCCCGGCCAGCTTCACCGGTAATGAGCGGGTAGTTGAGCTCACAGGTGAAGCTTATTTCGAGGTGGCGCATCAGTCATCATCGAATGGAAAGGGAAACCGGCCTTTTGTTGTAAATATTATTACCGCAGCCGGTGAAAACCGGGTAGAAGTGTTGGGTACACACTTCAATATCAAGGCATATAATGACGAAACTTCCATCAAAACAACCTTGCTGGAAGGTTCGGTAAAAATGAGTGGCCTGAAGGGACAGTACCTGATGAAGCCGGGACAGCAGGCGCAAATTGATCGCAGCGGTAAAATGGCATTGGATGAAGATGCCGACGTAGAGGAAGCCGTTGCCTGGAAAAATGGGCGCTTCCAGTTCAACAATGCAAATGTTGAAGCGGTTATGCGCGAAATAGCGCGGTGGTACGATGTGGAAATAGAATATGTGGGAAAAGTGCCGGATGAAAAATTCGAAGGTGAAATACCACGCAACAGTAATATCACCGAGGTATTTAAAATTCTGGAACTGAGCAATGTGCATTGCAAAATAGAAGGTAAAAAAATTAAGGTGCTGCCATAAGAGAAAACGGGTGCTACACCCGGGGACCATTAGTGTATGTAACTGCGAAAAATTGATTATTAACCAAAACTCAACCAAAACAAACACACGATGAAAACCTGACCAAACTATTCATTGACTGCCTTACATAACAAAGCCGGAAGCGCTGGAACGCAACCGGCCTAAATGGGCAAACTCTGTAAAAGCGTCGAAACTGTTATTTGTTTACCCAATTTTAAAAGTATGATTTTTACCATTCTTTGCCAAGTGGTACTGCGTCGCCGTGGTATACCACAACGGGCAAAGTCCAAAACTATTCTGGTTATGAAGTTAACCGCTGTTTTATTGTTGGCGGGCTTCTTACAGGTTTCTGCAGCGGGATTTTCGCAAACTGTTACCGTTTCAAAGGAAAACATCCCATTGCAGCAGCTTTTCAGGGAAATAAAGAAGCAAACAGGGTACGTGTTCTTTTATAACATGCGACTGTTAAAGAAAACGCATGCTGTAAATATCGACGTAAAGAATAAGCCGCTAAAAGAGGTGCTGGATCAGGTCTTTATTGCGCAACCTGTAACATACAGTATTGTGAATAAAACTGTTGTGGTAAGCGAAAGAGCTGCTCCGCCGCCCATGCCAATTGGTGAAACAAAGCCCGATACGGTGCCGTTGCTCGAAGTGCATGGCAAGGTGGTCGATGAAAGCTCGGGCACACCGGTTGTGGGCGCCAATGTAGTGACAAAAGGCAATCAATTCGGTACTACAACCGATGTAAACGGTGCTTTTACCATTAAGGCGAAACGTGGCGCGGTACTCACCATCAGTTATGTGGGTTTTGAAAATCAACAGGTAACTGTAAAGGAAAATATGCAGTTATCGGTAAAGATGAAAAACAGCAAAACGCCCATGACCGATGTGGTGATCACCGGTTACCAGCAGATCAAAAAAGAAAGTTATACAGGAAACGCGGTTACCGTAACAGGCGATGAACTGAAGCGGGTGAATCCGATAAATATTTTACAAAGTATACAGGCATACGATCCTTCCTTTCAGGTACAACAGAATAACTTATTCGGTTCAAACCCCAATGCGCTTCCCAATGTAAATATTCGGGGTTCGGCTTCATTGCCAACAGGTTCCGAAGGGGTGTTAACCCGCAACAACCTGGCCGGTAATGTGAACCTGCCCACTTTTATTCTCGATGGTTATGAAGTTGGTGTTGAAAAAGTATACGATATGGATGTGAACCGCATTCAGTCGATCACCATCCTTAAAGATGCGGCTGCCACAGCCGTATATGGTTCCCGTGCCGCCAATGGCGTATTGGTGATCACCACCAAGGCGCCGGCAGAAGGAAAGCTGCAGGTGTCGTACAATACCGATCTTACAGTTAATGCGCCCGATCTTACCGGTTATAGTGTATTGAACGCAGCTGACAAACTGGAATATGAAAGACTGGCCGGGTTATATGAGGAGGGTTTCGGTGGAATAACCAGAGATGATCTGGAGGAGATCTATTATAAAAAGTATTCGAATGTAATAGCCGGTGTGAACACCTACTGGTTGTCGCAGCCGGTAAAAACTGCCTTTGCACAAAAGCATTCCATGTATATTGAAGGTGGAAGCGGCGCCATTCGCTACGGTATCGATCTGCGTTATCAAACCCAGCCGGGTGTAATGAAGGGATCGGGCCGCAACAGGTATGGCATTGGCAGTGAGCTTACCTATACCCCTAACAGAAGGTTTACATTCAGGAACAAACTTACCATTACCGGGGTAGATGGTACCGAATCGCCCTATGGCAACTTCTCCAACTATGTAAGAATGAACCCCTACTACCCTAAAACCGACTCTGCAGGCCATATTATTCAGGGGGTGGACGAATGGCTGGTAGATACCAAACAACAGAATAATCAGTATGTGATCAAAGCGGTATTGAACCCGTTGTATAACTCAACACTCAGCAATTTTAATAAGAACAAGTATTTCGAGATGATCGATGCGTTTTCCGCCGACTGGACAATAACCGGCGCCTTTCGGTTACGCACATTGATTAGTGTTACCAAACGTAAGTACAATACCGATATCTTTACTTCGCCGCGCGCCAATGAATTCTATTTTTATGATGCCAACCGGTTAAAAGAGCGCGGTAGTTATTTTTTTAGCAATACCGATGAAACGATCCTCGATGGGAATGCTACATTAAACTATAACAAACAACTCGGCGATCATTTCCTCAACCTGGCGGCAGGCGCAAATATCCGCAATTATACCAGCGATTTCAAAAGCATGACCGCTATAGGGTTTTCGAACGACCGGTTCACCAATATTGCCTTTGCCAACAGCTATGCACTGAATAGTTCTCCCTTTGCCGATTACCAGCTCGAAAGGTTGTTCGGTTCATTCGCTTCACTGAACTATTCGTACAGAAATAAGTATATGGCCGATCTGTCGGTAAGGTTAGACGGTTCTTCCAAATTCGGAAGTGAAAATAAAACAGCGCCATTCTGGGCCTTTGGCATTGGCTGGAATGCGCACAGGGAAGGTTTTTTACTGAACAGCGCTATCAGCATGTTGAAGCTGAGAGCAAGCGTTGGCCAAACAGGTTCGGTATCATTCCCTGCATATCAGGCAAAAACAACCTATGATTATTATACCGGCAACTGGTACTCAACCGGCATCGGGGCTGCGGTGAACAATTATGGCAATGAGTCACTGAAATGGCAAAAGACCGATAACTATGAAGTAGGGGTGGACCTCGGATTGCTGAACGACAGGATATTTGTCAGTGCAAGGTATTACGAAAAAATAACGCATGGATTGTTGGCCGATGTCATTTTGCCCCCCTCAACCGGTTTTATCTCCTATAAGGAAAACCTCGGCGATATGAAAAACACCGGCGCCGAGCTGAATCTTAAGGGTACGGTATTTAAAAACCGCGACTGGACGGTGAACCTTACCGCCAATATGGCCCGCAATAAGAATGTAATACTGAAAATTTCCAACGCACTGAAAGCATACAACGACAAAGCCGACCAGGAGCAGATAAAGGATGAATATAAAGCAACACCATTATTGCGCTTCAACGAAGGCCAGTCATTGAATACTATTTATACAGTACGGTCAATGGGTATCGATCCTGAAACCGGAAAGGAAATATATATAGACAGGAATGGTAAATATACCTATGATTATAATGTAAGGGATATAGTGCCGGTTGGCGACAATACGCCTAAAGCTTATGGTTTTTTTGGCGGCAATATCGGGTATAAACGCTTTTTATTGAATGTGAACTTCTACGGCCGCTTCGGGGGTAAAGAATACAATCAAACTGTGGTTGACCGCATCGAGAATGCCGATCCACGCGATAACGTAGACAGCAGGGCGCTGTCGCAAAGATGGAAACAACCGGGCGATAAAGCATTGTATAAGAACATTGCAGAAATAGGCCAGTCGAGAGCCAGCGAACGGTTTGTGCAAAAAGACAATGTGCTGGAACTGCAATCGGTTTACCTGTCGTACGATTTTGAAAATGCCATTTACAGCAAACTGGCTATGCGAAACCTGCGGGTGGCCTTTACCATGAACGACATTGGCCGTTGGGCAACTATGCAAACAGAGCGGGGGATTGCTTATCCTTTTGCCAGAAGTTTTACATTTTCCATTCAAACAAGCTTTTAAATCTGTGGTATGAAAAATATTATCTGGATCGCGGTTATATTACTCGGATTGTCATCGTGCAAAAAATGGCTCGATGTAACACCGGTATCGCAGGTGCCCGAAGAAGACCTGTTTAAGACCCAGGAAGGTTTTGAAGAGGCAATTAACGGTGTGTATACGATTTGTACCCATATGAACCTGTATGGGTACCAACTGAGCACCGGTTTTCCTGAAGTGCTGGCGCAGAACTACAGCTGGCCGGGTGATGATTTGCTGAACTTTAAGCAAACCAGCCAGTACAATTATAAAGATCCCTATTTTATTGCCCGCAAGGATACTGCCTGGACCCGTTTGTACAATGCCATAGTAAACTGCAATCTTATTCTTAAAAACCTGGAAACGAATAAGGATGTGCTGCCGGCCGACCGGCAGGCGCTTATAAAGGCGGAAGCCCTGGCTTTGAGAGGATATTTACATTTTGACGTGTTGCGTTTGTTTGCGCCTTCTTTCAAGAACGGCGCGGGCATAAAGGCAATTCCTTATGTTACTGAATTTTCGAATAAGGTTACTCCGTTGTCGACTGTAACGGAGGTGTTGACAAAGATCATAACAGACCTGGAAGAGGCTAAAAACCTGATACGGCCTGTTGATCCTATTCTTACAGCTGAATACATTCCCAGCTATCCCGACGATGCAGACAAAGTTAATGAGCCCGATGTAATTCCTGAAGAAGAACGGTCGGGCAGTCTTTTCCTGCAGAACCGCCGGCACCGCCTGAATTATTATGCCATTTGCGGTGAACTGGCAAGAGTGTATTTGTACCAGGAAAAAAACAGTGAGGCGTTGGCCAATGCGCGCGAAGTGATCGAATCAAAGAAATTTCCGTGGACGACATTTAAATATTTCTATGAGCCAGACCCCAAATACAAAGACCGCATAATGTACAAGGAGCTGCTGTTTGGCTGGTATGTGCCGAATATAAAGGATACGCTGGCCAGGCGCTTCAACAGCGGAATTTCTGGTTTTATTATAGAGGAGAATGCCGCAAATGTTTTGTATGAGGCGGGAAGTTCGGGCGGTGATGACTGGCGTTATAAGAACTGGTTTATTCCCGGTGCCGGCTCCGGAACTATCAAGTGGTATGAATTGCAGAAATACAAACGCGATTTCGAGCGTAACCTCCATTACCTGATGCTGCCTGCCATCAGGCTTTCTGAAATGTATTACATAGCTGCGGAAGCTGCATACGATTCCGATCCTGCCGGGGCAGTTGACTATTTAAATCTGGTGCGGCATAACCGTGGTTATATTGTTGATCTTACCGTGTCGGATAAGGCCACATTCATAGATGAACTGGTAAAGGAGGCCCGCAAGGAATTTTATGGCGAGGGGCAGATCTTTTTTATGTACAAAAGATTGAACAGGAACATACCAACCCTGTTGGGCGGCAGCACCCCCGCTTCTGACAAGATCTTTGTAATGCCGCTTCCTGACAATGAAATTGAATTTGGTAACCGTTAAACAACAGCATCCGTTATGAAGAAGATTGCAATTATTTTACTGGCGGCTGTTGCGCTGATGACAGCCTGCAAGAAGCAGCAGATAGACAGCTTTCATGGGAACGAGAATTTATATTTCGATATAGGTATGGCTGGTTTTAGGGACAGTGTGTTATACACCTTCGCTAAATTTCCCGGAAAATCAAAAGATACGGTATTCATCCCTGTAAGAGTGGCCGGAAACCGTATAGGAGATAAGGACAGAACCTATTCTGTAAAAGTGATCGACACGGCATCTACCGCGCTGCCTGGTATACATTATCAACCGTTGCAGGCTGATTACCTGTTTGCGGCAGGTTATGGTATTCAGCGGTTGCCCGTAGTGGTGTATAATACCGATACTAACCTGCTTAAGCAAGCCGTTACGCTTAAACTGGAAATAGTGCCCGGCGAGGATTTCAATGCCGAACTCACTAAGCTTATTACTACCCGTATAGTGTTTTCGGCCAAGCTCGAAAAGCCCAACTGGTGGGATATGTGGCTGGGTGGTTATTATTCAACTGTAAAGCACCAGCTGTTCCGCTTGTCGGCCACTACCGACGACCTCACTACCGCCGGTATAGATGCGCCTAAGAACCTGTATTTCGTTGATAAACTGAAAGCATTGCTCACCAGCCCTGCTACCTGGGTAGCCAATAATCCCGATAAAGGATATGTGTTCAGTGTAAGGTCCGATGGTGACTATGATTTTTATGACGCAGGTACTCCCGATAAGAAGTTCCTGTATAAGAAAGATGCGGCTACCGGTAAGTATTTTTTCATGGATGAGAACGGTATTAAAGTGATTTAGGTTAACTGCTTAAAAAGAAAATTGAATGAAGCGATTAATATTGGTTACGCTTACAGCCTTTGGGCTGCTTCAGCTGGCCTGTTATAAGGATAAAGGCAATTACGATTATAAGGATATTGCGATACCGGAAATAACAGGTTTAGATTCATTGTATAAAGTTTTTTTAGGTGATACGCTTATCATAAAACCAACTGTAAGGTCGGCCAATGCCAGCGCCACATTTACTTACGAGTGGCGGGTAAACTTTCCTAAAAAGTTTTCAGATACTACTTTGACCGGTTTTCCGTTTAACTTCATTTTCTCGCTTGAGCCCGACGATTATGATGCAAGGTTGACGGTTACCGATAATTCAAACGGAATGAAATACTTCCGCTTTTTCAGGATCAGGGGCCAAACACAATTTTCTGTAGGTTCCCTGGTGCTAAGCCAGGAAGGAAATACATCACAGCTAAGTTTTGTAAAGCCCGATAGTACTGTATTGCCCCGTATTTATAAGGCATTGCATGGCGTTGATTTGCCGGGGAAACCACTACAGGTGATAGATATGATCCATAAGTTTATTTCACCAACGCCGGCCCTGGGTTACTGGATTACCGGCAGTGGAGTGCCCGATGGCGGAGTGCGTTTGAACAACAATACCCTGTTGCAGTACAGTACGCTGCGTAAAAACTTCTTCGATATGCCGGCAGAAGCAAAGCCCGGTTATCTCGAAAACTCTACCAATGGTGTTTTACAGGGTGTTATCAATGGTAAATTATACGTGGGCGCTTCACAAACCTTTTATGGCAGTGACGTATACGGTATGTTTGGGGTAGCGGTTCCCGGCGATTATGAATTGTACCACCGGGCTGCCTTCAACAGCGTAATGCCCTACTTTTTAGGGTACGACATCAACCGCAAACAGGTGGTGGCTTTTACCAATTTTGGTATTCCTGCCTATGCAGGTACGGGTTACCAGGTTTCAGACGTAGTTGCATTCGATCCCCTCAGCGTAGGGCTCGATCTCATCCATTTTCAACAGATCAACGACAACAACTGTTTTGCCTTTGGCAAAGCTGCAGATGGAACACTATATGAAATAAAATTTGGGGCTGCCTTTGTAGGAGTGGTGAAATTATCGCCGCTGTACAAACGTGCATTTCCACAGCCTTCATTGATAACGCCAACCACTAAATGGGCGGGTTCTCAGGCTGAGGTGTTTTATTTTACTTCCGGCGATAAAGTGTATCGGTACAACCCAACCAACCAGGACCTGAGAGCGCTCACAACCGATTTCGGTGGTAAAGCAGTTTCTATGGTTAAGCTTGCCGATAATGATAATACATTGATCGCTGGTGTTGAAGGCGCTGTTTATTATCTCGATATCAGTACCGGTAAGTTTGGTGACGTTATCAGGAAGTATGAAGGTATACCTGGTTCACCTGTTGATGTTATAAAAACAAAATAATCTTATAATAATAATTAATCGTTAGATGATTACAACCTCCATGAGACCATTCTTCCTGAAAGCGGCATTATGCCTGTTGATAACGAACAATGCCCTGGCTCAGAAAAAAGCGCCGCAATTTCTGATCAAAGCAAAGATTGCAAATTTTACCGATAGCCTGTTGTTCCTGAATTACGGCACGCTGAGTGCATCATCGATCGATTCGGCTGTGGTTAAAAATGGCGTCTTTACTTTTAAGGGGCATGTAAAAGAACCGGCTGTCGCCATGATCTTTACAAAGAATTTCAAAGTGAAGATCGACCTGTATCTTGAAAATTCAAACATCGCTGTGGAAGGCGATGCAAACTCACAGTTCAAATATAAAGTGACCGGTACCGGAACTACAAAGGAATATGAACAATTGAATCAGCGGTTTATGGATAACCGCATCCGGACCGTTGCGCTTTTTCAAAAGGCATATGACCTGAAGAATGCAGGCGATACTGTTGCTGCGAAACAATTGCAGGCCCGGGCCGACAGCCAGTATCAATGGGAGTATAAGGCAAGGCATGAATACATTGCAGGGCATCCGAAGAGTTATATCTCCGCGTTTGAACTACTGGGCTATACTACCACAATTACCTTGAGCAACAGCATAAAGTTGTTTAATGGGCTCGATGCCTCTATCAAAGAATCAAATATAGGAAAGGAGATCGCTGCACGCATTGAACTGTTAAGTAAAGTAGAGGAAGGCAAGCCTGCGCAGGAATTTACCCAAAGCACACCCGATGGCAAACCGGTTACCCTTTCTTCCTATAAGGGCCGTTATGTATTGGTTGAATTCTGGGCAAGCTGGTGCGGTCCCTGCCGGGCAGAGAACCCCAACCTGCTGAAACAATACCAGCTATACAACAATAAAGGATTCGATATTCTCAGTGTTTCGCTCGATAATAACAAAGATAACTGGCTGAAAGCAGTTGAAAAGGACGCGCTGCCATGGACCCAGGTTTCTGACCTGAAAGGCTGGAGCAATGAAGTGGCCGTGCTGTATGGCATCAGGGCTGTGCCAGCCAGTTTTCTGATCGATCCGGCCGGGAAAATAGTTGCTACAGGGTTGCGCGGTGAAACGCTGAATAAAAAACTGGAAACGCTTTTCGGACAAGTCCCCGCTAATTAAAATCCAATTTGAAGAACGCAAATGATGAGCGCTTGATGCGGAGTGAAAAGTGTTGAATGGGTATGTTGGTCAACGATCAGGACGTTGATCGCATTCCGCCAACTACATGAAGCTCACACCATCAAATTAATCACCGATTAGAGATTCGTAAATCTGCTCAGGCGTCCCGATGTATCGGGACGCTTTTTTTGTGTAAAAGCGATGTTGTGAATAACTACCTTCAAATTCCGGTAATAATGCATTTATGCTTTCGTTTGGGAAACTGTACCTTAAATCGGATCTTATGTTAACTATAGAAGAGTTCGCTCAAAACTTCGGCGGCAAACCTGTTCCGGGGTCGCTGGCGAAACTGGTAGATTTTCAGAACGAAACCGAATTCGGAAGTTATTGCAAAGGGTTCGGCCTGGTTTATGACGATAAGAGCGGGCTCGAGCATGGCTGGTCAATGAACCCTGATTTTCTTGAAAAATTAATGCCTTTTGCCCGCGCCACCGCCGGCGGTTCTTTTTATGCTTTATGGCAATATGAGGATGGCATAGCGCCCGATGAATTCCCGGTTGTACTTTTCGGCGATGAAGGCGGTGAGTTTGTTGTGGCCGAAAATATTCAGGCCTTTTTACGCCTGCTAACGCTCGATACGGAGCCCATGACCTACCGGCACGCCAGTTATTATAGAGACGAAGACGATGAATCAACTGAATACTCAGGAGAGTTCAGGAACTGGTTGAAAAAGAATTTTAACCTCGATGCCATAGATGATGAAAATATTGTGCTGGCGCCTGCCATTGAGAAATACCAGCGCCGGTTCGATGATTGGATAGGGAGGTACCTGGGAAAGAATAAATAGTTTTTTGCTGAAAAATAAAAGGTATGTTATCATGATCGATGACATACCTGTTTTTTAAATGGTTGGTTTGTTTTTGAGTTTTAAATCAGGCTGCTAAACATATAAAATAGTTTTCCTTCTTAATCGCTTTACTTCCACCGTTAACCGCCCCGTGTTTGAGATTTTTGCCGCTTTCTTTTGTCACGAGTCACTTGGAATTGTTTATGTAATATATACCAATGTAATACAAGCAGGAAAGCGCTTAAACAGGCCTGTTTTTCTTCCTCTTTGTTTGCTGCGATTTATTTCCGTTCTCATTTGTTCGGCTGCGTTTACGGGTACGCCTGTAAGCGAAGGATGTCTTTTTCTTTTTAAAAACCTAAAATAGAATGATCATGAAAAAGAAAGCAATTCTCTTTATGATAGCGATCGTTATCGCTATTACCGGAACGAATATTTTTGCCAAACAAACAACCACACTTACGCAAAAGGTGAAACCGGCACTGATTAATTATGCATGGTATGCAGATGAAGATTTTATGGTTCCTGTTGGTACTCATTCCGATATAAATGTAGAAATGAACCGCTTGCGGAATTTGTTCCCTTACAATATATTCAGTGCAACGCCTTTTGGAATGTTGAACCCTTATGAATTTGGCTACAACGAATACAGCAATACGTCAATTATCTACAGCGATCTTTAACTAAACTAGTATCCTTTATTTTGAATTAAGGCAGGATTTAAGTTTACCTCTTTGCCTGGGATCGGCCATTGCAGGGCGGTAGTTTCCCATTCGGGCTTGAATGTATCAAGTACTTCATCTGCACGGTTTACAAAATTTCCCGGCAGGGTATGGGCTTCGAATCGATTGAGATCGAACCAGCGATGCCCCCATTCGGCGAAGAGTTCTATCCGGCGTTCCTGTTCAAGCGCCAGCATTGCAGCATGTTCAGAGCTAAATCCGGCTATTGGAGCAAGTCCTGACCGGGTACGGATCTTATTCAGATCGATGGCGGCGCCTGTTAAATTGTTTTGCATTATACGGGCTTCTGCACGAATAAGATATTGTTCGGCCAACCGGAGTACCATATTGTATTCAGTATAGGGGGCGCCATTATTTTGTTTGTATTTATACGGGTAATAATACTTTGAACCGTTATAGGTTGTGTTATTTACCCATTCCCGGCGTTTATCATTTGTTTCAAAAGCATTTAGGAGTGACCTGTGAATATTGAAAGTAGGTGGTTTGCCGGTTTGCGGAATAAACGTAGCGCCTTCCGCTGAATTGTAAATGGTAAAGGGCAGAAATTGAAGTATAGCTTCCTTACTGTCTGACAAAAACACCTGTAGCACGTTGGACTCTAAATTGTAGTAGTGAGATTCTATCAACTGGGTTGCTGCTTTTTCAGCGGCAGCCCAGTCTTTTTTATACAGGTAGGCCCTTGCCAGCAATGCGGAAGCTGCAAACGAGTTGGCGCGTACTCTTTGATAGGGTTTGTCAACTGAAGTAAAATATGTTAACAGATGCTGTGCGTCCTGCAGGTCGCTGATGATCTGGTCGTAGATCCTGTGAATTTCGGTTCTGCCCATTTTTGCATTGGCAGCAAAATCAGTGATTGTAATTAGGGGAACTTTGCCGAATAAATTAACCAGGTAGTAGTAATTCAATGCCCGTAGAAAGTAGGCTTCGCCGGATAACTGGTTGCGTATACTGTCGCTAAGCGATGAGTTTTTTAGTCCCTCTATTACGTCATTACATTGATAAAGGGTGCTGTATAATTTTGTCCAAATTGCCTGTACCGTCGGGTTATCGGCTCTAAGTGTATTAGTAAGAAAAGGTTCATATTCTTTCATGATATCAGGCTGGGTAAGTTCATCGCTATAGATTGCGCATAGCCAGGTTATTTGTCCGTGTAATGGCCCGAATGATTTCATGATTTCCCGGTAAATGCCAACGACGGCTTCCCGCGCAAGCGTATCGTTGTTGTATACTTTTTCCGAGGTAGTTCTGTTGGCCGGAACGCCCGGATTCACCAGCTTTTTACAACTGATAATGATAATGCAACATGATGCAATTAAAAAGCCGGGTAATAAATTGTAAAATTGTCGGTTCATGATCTGCGATTAAATGGTTATTGAAAGGCCGAGGGTAATGACTTTTAAAACAGGAAGTGTAAGGGGATTGCCAATTTGTGGATCGGTTCCCTCATAAGAAGTGATCATCAGCAGGTTTTCTCCGTTTGCATATAGTTTCAATCGGCTTATTCCAACTTTTTTGGACAGCTTTTCCTTTACCTCCCAGGTAAACAGTATATTCTTTAACAATGCATATGAGGCGTTAACAAGTTTTGCGTTGGTGTTGGTCCAGTTGCGAATGGAAGTATTGATCTGGCTGGTGCTTTTTGTTGAAAATTTTTGCCATTGGGTTGGGTTATTTGGATTTTGCCAATGGTTAGCCAGATCAGCAGGCTGGTTCATTAACAGATTATTATTACTTCTGCCTGGCGCCAGCAGGTTGTACATATAGTACATATAGTGATTTGTTTTTTTAACTGTAAAGATCCATGTAGCCTGTAATTGAATGCTATGGTATTTGAAGGTTTGTGCCAGTCCACCCATTACTACCGGGTCATGGTGACCCGCTATAAATTCGGAAGAATCTGCAATTGTATACATCCCTGTATTGGGATTGATACCGCCAAACCGGTAAACTTTTTCCACTGTAAGCGACTCTCCAACGATCAGGCTTTTATTATAGATAGAATGATCGAGGTTGGGGAACTTCAGCAGTTTATTCTTTTGCGTTGAGAGGGTGGCCCTTGCGTTATAATAAGCATGTTTCCATTTTTTCTGGATGTTTACTTCAAACTCAAAGCCGCTGTTCTCTACTTCCGCCGGAAAATTATCTGTGATCGATGTGAAACCGGTTTGAGAAGGGATGGGATGGTTGACAAGTTGATTGGTGGTCCGGTTGCGATAGAAGAGAACCAAAAGTTCAACGATCCCTTTAAATAAACTGGCTTCGATCGCAATATCCAGTTTTCTGCTAAGCACCCATCGATAATCCGGATTTGCCAGGGCAGATGCAGCAATTGTTGAATATCCCATGTATTGCGGGTCTGTAGTTCTGGTATAATCGTTAAGATACCCGTAATCTCCGATCTGGTCGCTGCCAGTTATGCCAAAACCTGCCCTTAGTTTTGCAAAGGTTACAATCCGCTGCGATGTGTCTTGCTTTTTTATGGTATAACCGGCACCTGCAGACCCTAATTTTGCCAACCTGGCATTTTCTCCAAACCGCGATGATTCATCGAGCCGAAAAGTTGAATTAAATTGAAACCGGTCGAAGAGCGACATGTTTATCCGGGCAAACCCCGATACATACCCATACTTTGAATTTCCTGATCTTATTTCCGAGGTTGTATGCGGTCCTGGTATTCCTAACGAGTCATCGTGGGTAAAGCCTCCCTGTTCGTTGATGAGATAGTCATTTTTTTGACTAAAAAGAGAACCACCTGCAATGCCTTGTAAGTTAAATTTTCTGGACCGGCTTTTATAATTATACTCTAATTGTGGATTCAGGTCAAGCACCTGGCTTTCGTTGCTACCAGTTGTTAACATACCGGTTGAGGGCCGGGCCGGATTTTTTGCACTCTTTGGCCATCTGGCTTCTTCATGGGTTGAGATCCTGTTGTATCCTAAAGAGATCTCGGCTTTTAATCTTTTTGAAATTTTATATTGTGAGTGGGTATGAATTAATGTATTGCTGCTGTTTAGCCGGAGTGTGTTCCTTAAATAACTTATAGGGTTAAGAAAGCTGATATTATTATGTGTCCACTTTAAGGTGCCGTTTTCGTTATAGAGCTCAGGGGCATGAGGTACCAGCAGCAGCACATTCATAATATTATCAGTTATCCAGTTGTTTTGGGTGCCTGTGGCAATAGCTGTAACACCCGCAAGTAATTTGTTGTTTTTTGAATTATAGGAGATATCGCTTGTTAACGAAAATCGTTTGAGATAAAGATCACCCGGCAACACGGTTGATTCATAGTGATAACCTCCGTTGATATAATACCTGAATAAATTGTTGCCATTAGATAAAGTAACGTGATGGTCGGTGATCCTGGCGGTACCCCCCAACAGCCATTTTTTCCAATCTGTATACCGCGTAGTATCCAATGCTTTCAGGTCCGGTGCCAAGGTGTTTGGCAGCCACCATTGAATGGTATCGTTTTAAAAGGCCTGATACCGCATATCGAGGAATTGACGGGTATTCATTGGGGTCATAGCCCTGGTGCTAAAGCCGACCCCGGTAAAAGAAGAGAAGGTTATTTGCAGCGATGTATCTGATGCCTTTTTGGTTCTTATTACAATTACCCCATTCGAACCGCGCGAGCCGTAAATAGAAGTATTGGCAACATCTTTTAAAACCTGAATAGACTCGATATCCAACGGGTTAATTCCCGATAAGGGATTAAATCCTGTACCTGAAATTCCTTCTCCCTGCGGATTTCTGCCCATTGCCGGAAATACATTTATTGGACGTAAATTGATGGGGACTCCATTTATTATTACCAATGGCTCGTCGGACGGTCTGTTGCTCCAGCCTGCTACCTGGCCTATGGAACTATACCCTCTTATGTTCAGGATCTGGGAAGCGCCGGGGGCGCCGCTTGATGAATGGTTGGTCAGCGAAGAATACTGGCCTTTGATATTTTCGAACAGGTTGGTATTGATTGCCAGATCTGGTTTGTACTTATACGGAACCGGGAGGCCGGTATATTTACCTTCAGTTCTGTAACCGGTAACTGTATGTGCTTCATTAACCGATATTTTCTTTTCCAGTTTAATGGTAAGCCAGTTTGTTTCTTCCCATTCAATTTCCTGCTGTTTGTAGCCAATGTGAGAAACCACCAGTTTCTCGCCCCGGCACCTGGTGATAGAAAACTTACCCTCATTGTTCGAGGTAGTTCCATTCTTTGATCCCGGTATCGTCAACGAAGCTTCGGACAGATCTTCTCCTTCAGTATTTATGATTATTCCCCTTAATAACGGGCAACCCGCGGGGTTGGGAAAAGGTATATATTTATTTCCCTGCTTTTTTATTACCGAGATGATTTTTGGTCCGGTGATCTCGAAGGTCAGATTTCGTTGA
This sequence comes from Niastella populi, assembly GCF_002078015.1. Taxonomy (GTDB): domain Bacteria; phylum Bacteroidota; class Bacteroidia; order Chitinophagales; family Chitinophagaceae; genus Niastella; species Niastella populi. Next base: position 20,916 of record NZ_LWBP01000185.1, read on the forward strand.
TTGTTGAAAACATACACAAGGGCCGAGTCCGGGTCCCGGGGCAGTTGTTTCAGATCGACAGGATCTCCTCTGCGTTTTACAAGGCCTTCCCGTGCAACTATTTCTGCATTTGTTGCCTGCATGTAGCTTTTAAGAAAGTCTTCTAATGAAATGCGGCCGCTTTTACTCCCGTTGAACTGACCTTTAACAATACATACACAGCAAATCATTACCAAAACCATGGTTGTTTTGATCATATGATCATTTTTTAATTGTAAACCGTACTGCTACTAATATGTAAGATGCTGCACGGATTGGTTCTCCAAACGACAGGTTTGGTGTTTGTTTACAAAAAGGAATCTGGTTAATGGTGCGATGTTAAATGGTCCTGATTAGGTAAAATGGATAAGGAGTGGTGAAAACTTTAAAGCATTTTGAAGAGAATTACTGCCGGCTGGCAGTATGTTCGAGATTCGTTTTTTATTAATTGGGAAGAAACAAAACTGCGGAAGTATTTAATGGCAGGATCGTTCTTAGTCCAATTTTTTTTGTAAATAATCGTGTTACACTTTGGCATTAGTGAAAGTTTTGGTTCAGAAATATATCCCTTGCGCCCGGGTATACATTAATGTTAATGATGCCCCGGGCGGGGATACCAAACAGACCTTATCAAAGCCGTTGGTACGGCTTCACTGAGATCTTCTACATAAGAACAAAAGGTTTAATGAAACTAATGGCGTGATTATAAAGCGCAGCCTGATGGGGCGGCCTTTAACCATCTTGTCATAAGGTACAGATCAGTTGCAGGTTGTTACTGCTGGTTGGGGAACTACCGGGATGTTGTATTATTTTATCGCCACCGTGATATTGGTACTGTCTTTATTTATTTCAAAATTCGCTTCGGGAATATTTGTTCTTAATGTATTCAAAATTACGCTCAGGTCGTTGTTGGCATCTACCTTGCCTGTAAGGCCGATTTCAGGCAGCGTGCCCCTGATAGTAACCTTTACGTTGTAAAAGCGTTCAATTTGTTGCATGATGGAGGGCAGGGTCTTTCCGTCAAATATGATCCATTTTTGTTGCCAGGCTGTAACATTTGTGGTTTTTATATTTTCGTTTATTGAGATCTTGTTTTCTGTAATAACAGCCTGATCTCCTTTTTTTAAGGTCTTTTTTTCCGACCCGTTATCTACCGTTATAACTCCTTCAATAAGGGTAGCTTCTACTGTCGTGTCTTCCTTATAAGCTCTTACATTGAACTCCGTTCCTTTAGCTGTGATATCCTTTCCGGAAGCGCTTACCCTGAAGGGGTTGGCTGCATCGGATTCTACTTTAAACAATGCCTCGCCGGTAAGTTTGATGTGCCGCTCTTTGCCGTTAAACTCCGCAGGGTACTCAATGGTGGAAAGCGCGCTCAATTTTATTGTACTACCGTCGGGCAGGGAAACTGTCCGTATTTCACCGAGGCCCGTTTTTGCCGTTAGATATCTGGGCTCAACCTGTTTAGAATTCCATAAGAAAACTCCTGCAATAATCAGTACTGCAGCAGCGGCTGCTGACCACCATAACGTCTTCCGGGTTTTTAACTGTGGCTGCGGTTCCTCGGTTTTATATTCTTCCGCGTGGCCCAAAATTGCCCGCTCTATTTTTTCCAGTGGAGCTATATTATCTCTTTTCAATTTGAAATACAACTCAAAAGCACTGTAAAATACCGGGTCGTTCAGGTCAATGTTTATTTCCTGCGGTTGTTCGCTTAATATTATTTCATCTAAGATGTCCTGTTCCTCTGCTGTTAATAGCTCATCGGGTTCTTTATTAAAAATCTCCTTTTTAATATTGTCGTTTTTGTAAGGCATGCGAGATAAAGTTTAGTAAACGAATATTAATTATTCGGAAATCTGGTGGTTGGTATTTATAGGATAATGCGGGATAAAGGTTGTTGAGGATAAGATCTTTCTGCTGTAAAATCTATGTCCTTTTTGCTATTACAAACAGCCGGCACATTTCTGACACTTTTTTATAGATTTTTATAAAAATTGTTTAAAAATCAAAAAAGCAAAGGGTACATGTCTGATTTTAAACCAGTTGAATTAAGTTGAATTAAAAAGATAAGGAGATAAGTAAGCGCGTTAGGGTCATCCGGCATGCTGTTGCCCAGCATTTCTTTAAGTTTTTGAATACCCCGCTTTCTTGCCTGGTGAACACTATTAATACTGATCTTCAATCTGTCGGCAATTTCTTCATCCGATAGTTTTTCTTCAATCATAAGGTTCAACACCTGGCGGCTACGAGCGGGTAGTTTCGGGAAATGGGAGATCACATAATTGATGGCGTATTCCCTTCTTCGTTTCACGTCAAGCGTTTCCTGCTGATTGTCATACATATAAGCCAGCTCTTTGTCTCTTCTGGCGAGGAATTGCTGATGCCTTACAAGTGTATTGCTTTTATTGAGCGCTGTCCTGTACAAATACCGGCGTACGTTTATGAGAGATTTGAATTCCGGCTTTGTAAGCCACACATCCTTAAAAGTATCGGTGATGATATCTTCTATTTCGGCTTTAGTGAAATTGTGGTATCTCCCGGCAATCGTAAGCAGGACCTGATCTTTGTACAATTTCAGAATTTCCCGTAAAGCAGCCGGATTGTGATCGCGTAAGCCTTTAATTACTTCTTTTTCTTCCATAACTTAATGGGTTTAACAATATAAGGCATGGAACGGAAGAACCCGTTCTTAGGTTTACTTAAGTGAGCTTGTTGGAAATGACACGATCCTTAGCAGAAAGAGGCTGCAATGTAAAAAAAATACCCGAATAAGAACGAACGATTGTAAGTAAGTGTAAATAGTTATTTGATCTATTTGTAACCGGTTATTATTTAATATTTTGATATGGCAGCTTATCGGCAGTAATAAGCTTTTCAGCTTCCCCTTTTTTATCGTTCTTTGCAAAAATACCGGTAAATGGCAAACAGCAGGATCAAAGTTGGGGAATTCAATACGTTACGCGTGGCACGGGCATTCGATTTTGGAATGTACCTCGGCGAGGATAAAGATGTGGTGCTGCTGCCTAAACGATTTATACCCAAAGGAGTAGAGGTAGGCGATATGTTGAAAGTGTTTGTTTATCATGATTCCGAAAACCGGTTGATAGCCACTACCCAGCAACCCATAGGCATCGTTGGCGATATCGTAAACCTCCAGGCCGTATCCGTTACCAACCAGGGCGCTTTTATGGATTGGGGCCTTATGAAAGACCTGTTTGTGCCCAAATCAAAACAACTGATGGGCATGCGGGTAGGAGGGTATTACATCGTAAAAATTTACCTCGATGAACAAACCGGCCGGGTAGCCGCTACTGAAAAAATAGAACCCTTTTTAAATAATGAACACCTGACGGTGAAGGAGCTGGAACCGGTCGACCTGCTCGTTTACCGCCGTACCGACATAGGCTATACTGTCATCATCAACAACCAGCACACCGGCGTACTGCATTTCAACGATATCTTCCAGGAGATAGGGGTTGGCGACAGGTTGAAAGGTTATATCAAGAATATCAGGGAAGAAAACAAAATAGACGTTGGTATTGGAAAAGTAGGGTACCAGCGGGTGGAAGATGAAGCCGGTAAAGTACTGCGATTGCTGCAGGAGAACAACGGTTATCTTCCTTATAACGATAAGTCGGATCCCGAAGATATTTATTCCTTTTTCGGTATGAGTAAAAAGACCTTCAAAATGACTACCGGCAATTTATACAAAAGCAAAAAGATCATTTTTACCCAAACGGGAATAAAGTTGGTAGAAGAATAAAGCCGGAGCAATAGCCCCGGCCTTTATATGTCTTTAACCGTAAACTGTGAACTATAAACTGTGAACTGTGAACTATGAACTATGAACTATGAACTGTGAACTATGAACTGTAAATGTTATACTTTCTGCTATTAGTTCCGAGTCCCTAAAATAAAGTGTATTCCATTATCACATTATCACATTAGCCTCCTCCAGCCTTTCAACCACCATTAGTTTGGCTGCCCGTTTAGGTTTGGCCCTGACCTTGCCTTTTTTCCGCTTTCCCCACCAGATAATAAAACCGGTAACGGGGAAGCTGCCCGCGATAAGACTGATCAGGAAGGCAATGCATTTGCCGGCAAAACCGCCAATTGCGCCAATATGTATATCATAGTTCATGCGAACCAGTTTGTCGGCCCCGCTTGATTCTTCGTATTTTTTGCTGAACAGCGTTTTACCTTTTATCTCCTTTGTCGTGTACTGGTCAAAGTAGCGAGTATGGCTTTTGTAAAACGTTCCTTCACCGGGATTGTAAGTAGTAGTGATGGCATCACTTTGTTTTTGCGGAAAAGTAATGGACAGACTGCCTCTCCCTTTGTATTCCTGGTTCAGGTTGGCCCATACGCGGTCTTCAGAAGAATACAGGGCTGTTTGCGGTGGAATATTTGTTGTGTCGGAAAATACCTGGCCTCTTCTTTCGGGCATTGTTTTACCACCCGAAGCTATCCGGTAAATGCTTTTGGGCACCCATTTCCAACCGAAGTACAAACCGGTAATGGCAATTATGAGTGCGCCAATGAGCACATAAAATCCCAGCACATTGTGCAGGTCGTAGTTCACGCGTTTGAAAGATGCCTTCCATTTAACCTTAAAGCTCTTGTCGACATTCGCTTTGCGCAGGTTCTTTGGCCACCACATGATCAGCCCGCTGATCAGTAGTATTACAAAAATGCCTGTTGCCCAGCAGATGATCTGCTGGCCTACCTGGCGCGGCAGCCACAGGTTGAAGTGGCCTGCGAGTATGATTCGGAAGAAATCTTTTTCCAGCTCCTTTACTTTTAGTATTTCACCGGAATAGGGGTTCATGTAGATCATCATGAAACCCGTTTTTTTGTCGCGGTACGAAGCAATGGCTGCTTTACCGCGGCCGGGATACTGGATCCCATTGATTACCGAACCGGGCTTTCCGGCTTTATCGCCGAACTGTTGCTGTTCGGCGATCTTTTTAAGCGCGGAAGGAGTTATATAGGGTTTATCTTCTGTTTTTACAAACTGATACGGTTGTGTAAGGCTGGTGATCTCTTTTTGAAAACAATAAATACAGCCGGTAATGCCGAGAATGAAAACTATCAGTCCGGAAGCCAAACCCAGCCACAGGTGCAACCAGTCGTTAATTCTACGAAACAGGCTTTTGCCGCTTTTTTTGCGCGCATTGCTCTTTGCTGCCATGGAGGTTGATTGGTTGCTCATGTTGCTGTATATGGCTAGAATTTATAGGTGAAGGTCATTCTCATGTTACGGCGGGCTTCTACTATATACGTATAGAAACTGGTATTAGCCGAAGAAGCAGCAAGCGTAGCTGCTGTCAATAATTTCCGGTTATCGAGCAGGTTGTTCACCAGCATCGAAATGCTGAACCTGCTTCTTTGGTAAGAAACACCACCATCGGCACGGAAATAATTGGGCATGTTTGCTGTTTGGGTGGTTCCCACATAACGCTCGGCAAGCCATTGAACACCGCCATTTAAGCCAAAACCTTTGAGGGCGCCAGCGCCGAAACGGTAGGTAAGCCAGCCGTTGGTAATATGGGCATTTGTATTCGGTGTAACGTTACCAACTGTTTTGGTTGGCTGGTCTGGTGATTCTTTAGTGATCTTTGAATCGGTATATGCGTAGTTCAGGATCAGGTTCAGGCCTTTTACCACTTCACCATTCAGGTCAACTTCAACTCCTTTTGTACGGGTTTCGCCAAGCTGTACCTGGAAGGTAGTGGTGCCGTTCACGTGAGTGGGATCGGTATCGGGGGTAAGTGAGTTTACCCGGTCGATCTGGTAAACGCTCACACCGCTTGCCCAACGGCCGCCGAACCATTCTTTCTTCACACCGAACTCGATGTCGTTTCCTTTGATTGGTTTGAACGCATTGCCGAAGAAGTCGGTACCGGATACTGGCACAAACGACTGGTCGTACAACGCATATACTGAAGTTTGTTTATCGATCGAGTAGCTGATACCGGCGCGGGGCGACCATACCTGGTTTTTTATATCGGCAGCGTTTGTTTTACCAACGGTTTCGGCATAAGTGAAACGCAGGCCAAGCGACACACGTAATTTGCTGTCGAAGAAGCCCAGTTCATCCTGAACATAGGCAGAGCCGTAATTGGTATACGTAGCATATGCGGTAGAACCGGCGTGGGTGCGAATGTTTTTAGAACGGTCGAACACGGGGATAGAATCCACGGGTAGCCCGTAAATGGGATCATAGATGTTAAATACTCTTCCACCGGCAAAACGAACGTTGGGATTACCTGAGCGGAAATCGCCCCAGAACTTTTTGTTACCGAAGTCACCGCCGGCGAGAATACGGTGGCGGATGCTGCCGGTATACTCTTCGCCGCTGAACGAGAACTGGGCAAAGCGGTTTTCGCCGGCTTCGTCACCGATATTGTAATAACGGGTCATGTTACCTGCTGAGTCGAGGGTAGAAGGCCACATACTGCCCGATAACATAGCGAAGTTGAAATAAGCAACCTGCGCATGTGCCTTCCAGCGGTCATTGATCTGGTGATCGAGGTATACGTATACGCTATGGTCCCTGATCTTATTGGGCGGTAAAGAAGGATCGGCATAAAAGAAATCGTTCTTTACGTTTTCATCGGCCAGTTTTACCTTGCTGAACATGTAGTTGCCGTTGGCGAGGTATTTTATCGATTGGTAGCTATATTCAAAAGTAACCGAAGTTTTGTCGTCGATCTGGTATTTTATTACCGGCGCAATCACTACGCGGTTATTGAAGTTGAATTTGGTGTGATAGTCTTTTTGCTGACCTGCCAGGTTAAGGCGGTACAACAAACGGCCATCTTTGGTGAGTTTGCCATCGAGGTCAACGGCAGCGCGGTAAGTGCTGAAACTTCCGGCGCTCAGGCTCACCGACTGGTGGTTGCGGCCGGTAGGCTTTTTGGTTACTACGTTATAAAAACCGCCGGGCTCACCGGCAGCCAGCATAAAACCGGCCGGACCTTTTACGAATTCAATGTTTTCGATCATGGAGGCGTCTTCAGCAGTAGGTCCCCAACTGGCTTCAATGTTCATTCCATTGCGGAAAGCGGGGATCTTCGAGCCGCGCATGCGAATGTTGGCATACTGGTTATCCCAGTGACCCATGCGCGATACGCCGCTTACATTGCGGGTAATACCGTCAACGATATCGAATGTTTGCTGATCGGCGAGGGTGCGTTTGCTGATCACCTGTATATTTTGCGGCGTTTCGAGTATGGTACCCGGTAACCGGAGTGATGAAGAGCCACGGTCAACTTTATAGCGGCCGCTGGAGTTTACGATCACTTCATCCATTTGGGCATCGGATAATTCCAGTTTGAAAGAAATATTCTGTTTGCCATTTTCTGACACAGTTATTGTTGTGTCGATCGTTTTATATCCTTTTACTGATATGTCGACATGATAGGTGCCGGCAGGCAGGTTTTTGAAAATGTAAAAACCTGTTTCAGAAGTAAGGGTTAGTTTTTCTAGGGTACCGGTAATTTTTACAGCTACTGCTTCCGCTGGTTCATCATCTACCGTAAAGACCTGACCCGAGATAACGCCTTTCGACGTGTTTACCTGGGCTGAAAGGTTCATGGAAAGAAAGAGACACAAAAAAACACTGAATACAGCGGCGAACGGGATACTGTATTGCTTTTGAAAACGCGTCATAGTGGTAATGAGTTGCTTGTGAATGATTTTTAACAGTTGAAACTAAATGTGCCTAAGCGTTTTGGTTTCGCCGGCAAAACTAATTTGAAGAATAACTGTATTATTTACGCTTTCGGGAAATGCGTTTATGTAATACGGAAAATTTACTCAGCTGATTGGGGAGTTTAGCTGGTTTAGCAGGTTGTAACGCCTGTTAGCCGGCTGGGCAGGGCCTTCGCTGAAGCCAAAGACCGTACTCAAATGGAAAAGGATGTACTTTCATTTATTGCCGATAACGAGCTGGATGATCTCAACCGGTTACGCATGCACTACCTTTTCCTGAATTATATTTATTATCTCGATAAAAAAGAAGACCGCCTGGCAGGATTGCAAAAATTGGAAGAGGCTGATAAAAAATTGCCATCTTACATGTATTCAAAGCTGAATATCGATAAGGCGGGCATATCCGAGGGGTTTAAGAAGCAGTAATGTTTTCCTTGTAATAAAAAATAAGGGAATAATAATAAATCAACCCACCCCTACGTTCTTCCCATCTTAACCGACCCTATCAATGAAAAACAAAATCTCCGCTGTAATAGCGATCCTCGTCTGTGTTTTCCTGTCAAAAGGCTGTTTCTCAGATTATATGAAAGGTGGCGACAAAGACGCCATCGCCCGGTATGAATCTATGCTGGCCGACAAATCAAAAGTTACCGCCCAGCTTCAGGATGAGTACAAAGAAGTTACCATAAAGATCATGAAAGTTCCTGTAAAGACCTATGAGTTTAAATACGACTACCAGGTCGATGGCAGATCTTATACCGGTGAGCACACCTTTTCCCAGTTGCCAACCACGCAAAACCTCGAAGTGTATTACCTGAAAGGCAATCCCTCCGTTAGCTGTGTAAATCCTGCAAGTAAATTAACGGCCGAAAAAGAAAAGAACAGTTCTAAAAGCGGATTATACTGGGGCATTGGCTGGGCCATTCTCGGTTTATTGATCCTGATTGGCTTCATCAGCGAATTAAGGGAGAAAAAAGCTGGCGTTCCCCAGGTTGCCTGATATTATTTACGATCCCGTTTTATATTTACGTGCCATGCCTTGCGCTATAATGCTTACCGCAATCAGCTGCAAGGCATGGTACAACATTATAGGCAGTAACAATATACCCATGAGCGGACTGCCCATAAAGATCACCTTTGCCATTACCGTTCCATGGATCAATGATTTCTTTGAGCCGCAGAACGTAGCCGTAATGGCGTCTTCCCGGTTGAAATGTAATAACCTCGCAATACTTCCAATAAGAAAATAGGCAACGAAGAACAAACCCAGCAAACAGGCGCCCAGTAAGAATAACTCCGTTATATCAAGTGTGCTGAACATGTGCTGATCGAACGAATCGCTGAATGCCGTGTATACGATAGCGAGTATGGTCAGTTGATCGAAGTATTTTAATTGTTTGTTGTACTTCTCCGCAAGCTTACCCAAACGGGTAGGGTTCAGTAACAACCCCACCACTACCGGTAATAAGATCTGAAAGAGTAATTTCTTAACTACATCGCTCATGTCGATATGGTCGTGATCGCCGCCGGTTGCCAGTGCCATCCATGCGGGCGTTATGAAAATACCCATCAGGCTCGAAATGCTGGCATTGAAAATAGCGCCGGGGATATTGCCATGTGCAATGGATACCATCACTACCGACGAAGAAACAGTTGAAGGCAACGCTGCAAGGAAAAAACTGCCTAACCATAATACCTGCGTTTCCCCGCTGTTAAGCAATGGTTTCAATACCAGTAGCAACAATGGGAACAGGATAAAAGTGCCCGCCTGCACCAGTATGTGCAAACGCCAGTTGCTTAAACCTGCTACCAGCTTATTTCTGTTCAGCTTCAATCCATAAAAAAAGAAGATGAGCGAAACGCCGATGTTGGCCAGCCACGATATGGAAAAGGGCCCTTCGGCAATACCCGGACCGGGATACTGCGATGCAAGAATAATTACCCCAATAATGGAGAGAATGAACCAGTCGAACCCCAACCTGCCTGACAATTGTGCTATTTTGTTTGCCATACAGGCTGCAAGATACTGATCCCTGTTTATTTGGTTAATCCCAGCGTTCTTTCGTCGGCTAGTTGCGGCGGCAGCAGGGGAAGTGTTACCATAAAACTGCTTTCATCCTGTATAATGGCAAAACCATCCTGTTGCAGCAGCTCATATTTCATGCGAATATTGCGCAGCCCGATCCTGGTGCCGGGTACTTTTACGGTGCGGCGTTGCAGATTATTCCGTACTACCAGTTGTAGGTCATCGCGGGTGTAGATCTCTATTTCAAGGGGCATTGAGCGGGCAAGGATATTATGTTTTACGGCATTTTCAATAAGCAGTTGCAACGTAAGGGATGGCAAAAGGAACGCATCATACCGCGGAACTGTGGTTACCCGCAGTTTGATGGCTTCGCCGTAACGCGTTTGCAGCAGGCGGAAGTAGGAGTGTACAAAACGGATCTCGTTGGCTACGGTGCTAAGCCCTTCTTCATTGTTCTTCAGCAGGTACCTGTAAACTTTGCTCAGTTCGTTCAGGAACAGATCGGCTGTGTCTTTGTCTTCACGAATTAGCGACGAAAGTGTATTGAAGCAATTGAAAAGGAAATGCGGGTTCACCTGGTTTTTGAGCGAGTCGAATTCTTCGCGGAACGACAGCTGCCGCAGCATTTCTTTTTCTTCCTCCACTTCCTTGTATTTGGTAATGGCATAATCGGCGTCGTACAGCATTTCAAAAACGATATTCACGCAAAGCGATAACACCGCTCCCTGCCATACGTCGGAAAGATTGAATGAATACCCTTCAATATGAAGCAGGCTGTAAATGGTAATGATCACCAGCACCGTGCTCACCATCGACATACAACAGATCAGCATTTTGTAGCGCAGCCTTTTTAATGTCTGGTTCAGCTCGGGATATTTTTTTTCCGCTTTTGCCGAAACGGAGATGCGCGCGTACCAGGCAAAAAATCCCAGCAAAAAAATGAGGGGAAACGAAATGGCCCAGATCTGCCATTCCCACCACAACCGTTCTTTGTACAGGATCTGGTTCACCGCAATATCAATGATGGGCATGGAGAACAGAAACGAATACACCTTTAGTTTGGGGATAGCCCGTAATCTCATGCGCAGCCTCCCGTTTTGCATGTAAACAAAGGAAGATAGATTACGCGTTCGGTATGGCTGTCTTCTATTACGATGCGCGACTGATGCAGCAGGGAATAGCGGGTTACCAGGTTATCGATCCCCGATTCTATATCGGTTTTCTGACTGATCAGTTTCGGTTGTACATTATTGCACACTACGATGCCATCTGCCGATTTTGCGATCTGGATGTGCAACGGCTGGTCTTTGGTCATTACATTCTGGGTAAAGGCATTTTCGATAATGGTTTGCAGCGTAAGCGGCGGCAGCCATTTGTCGTAATCTGCCGGACTGATATTGATCGTGATCTGCAAACCATCGCCGTACCTTGTTTTCAACAGGTAGTAATAGGAGCGAACGAAATTCAGTTCCGTGATAAGCATTACCAGTTCGTCATCGTCATTGCGCAGCATGTACCGGTATACTTTGCTCATTTCATCGAGGAACTTTTCAGCTTTTTCTTCATCTTCATGTATAAGGCTGCTGAGCGAGTTCAGGCTGTTGAACAGGAAGTGTGGGTTCACCTGGCTTTTCAGGCCCTGTAACCGGCTCTGGCGGTTGGCCCTGCTCAACTGTTCACTCTCTTTCATTTTATTCTTCCAGATCTCATACCGGGCTATACCTTCCAGCAGGAAGGTGATAAAGATGGCGCTGATGCCGGTACCCAGCAGGCTCCATACAAAGGCCGTATTGTTGAAGGTGTATTGAAAAAAGGGAATGTATTTATAGCCATGGAACAACAGCTCGAGGAAGAGAACGATTATGATAAGGAACAGAAATACCATTACCAGTAATCGAAGGCCGATCCCTTCTTCGCCTGTAAAAAAGCGTTTTAAGAAAACGCCAACGGCGCTGCAGGTGGTAAAACCGGTTGCATAAATAAGGGCGGCGGCAGCTGTTGCTGTAAGAAATACCCTGTAATCGGTAAAGTAAAGAGCGCCCAGCATAAGGCTGTTGACGCCGATGGTAAAAGGGCCAACAAAAAACGACATCACCAGGTAATCCCTGCCACTATATTGAGGTAGTTTCCATTTCATGCTTTCCGCTCGTGATACAAGTTACTTCCAAATACCTGTTGTTGCGTAGCGGGAAGTCTGGTTGCGGTTTTGGCTGTATGAATTGTTTAAAACCAGGGGTGAGTTGTGTGCGTAAACAGGCTGCGGAATGGCTTTTTCCGCCGGGCCTTAAAACAACAAAACCCATCCCCCGCAGGGGAATGGGTTTTTGAAACAGGACAATGCCGTTTATTTTCTTAGCGTGCCGTAAAAGAACGACGTGTTATCTGACACCCGGTATAAACCGCCCAGGTTGGTTACGCCCGGGTTGGTGCTTTGAACGTAGTCGACTTTGAATGGCCCACCGGTTGCAAAGTAATTCTGAATATCTATCAGTTGGGCAGTGCGGGCCGTCCAGTTACCATCGTATGTTGGGTTGCTCAAAGTAATAATGCCGTTGTTATAAACGTACTGGAAGGTGGCGTTGGCAATAAAGGTCGAAGTGCCATTATTGTTGCGGGTGATCACCGTGGCTGTTGTCGAATTGGTAAGTACGAACCTTACGTCAACCAGCGTTCGTTTGGGGCTCATGGCCGCAAATTTTGCCACACAGCCGTTGTAAGCGGTATTGAAGCCCGAGGTTACGCCTGCCGGCAGGTTGCTGCCTATATAAAGCTCCCTGTAAGTGCCATTGTAAGCGAACAGCAAAGGCATGGGAAGAACGGGGATGGCATTTTGCTTTAATGTATATTTCGTGCCATCGGCAGCATATAATACGAATTCGCCATTTTCAATTTTTCCTCTGATGAAAACAACGCCGTTAACAGTAAAGCCATCATCGAACAGGATGCCATCGTCTACATAACTGTATTTGGCAGTGGTCTGAGTTACATTCCCATTGTCATTGAGGTACTGGAATTTGGCCGTTTTACCGCTTTTGTCGAGCACGAACTCTATCTGGTTGGTGATGCCATTTATGTTGAAATAGTTGTTCTGTTTGGTTACAAAGAAACTGGTAATGTCGTCTATGTTGGCTTTGAACGCACTGCTGAGGTAGCGGGTCTTTTGCACGGCTGTTGCTTTTACAAGAATAAGATCGTTCTTATACTTGAAGCCTTTCATTACAATGGTATCGCCGTTCATGCGTATAAACTCAAATTCCACATCGCTTTTCATGCCTGAGCCCGCCACGCCGCCATAAACAGAAGGCACAGGGTCTTGCAACATGGTAATGTAATTATACGTATCAAAAATGAGCGTGGCGTTCATTACCCATTTTATACGAAAGGTGGAAGTGTTGGCATTCGTGGCCGATTCATCATTCAGATCGGCTACCATTACTAATGATTGTGATGGTTCGAAATCCATATAGAAGCCATAGCCGCCGCTGCCTGTGGTGGAAAGGAAGGCTGTCCAGCCGTGCTCACTGCCAACCAGCGCCGTTTTGAGCTCATCGATGCGGGCCGACATCCTTTCTTCAGGTGTTTCGTCAAAGATCTTTGCCGTGTCTTTTTTGCAGGCGGTGAACAGAATTGCTGCGGAAAGTATATATAGCAGTTTTTTCATGTTAGTTTGGTTTAAAATTTACCATAGAAGTAACTGGTGGGGTCGCTTTTTACATAGAAACCGCCAAACTTCAAATAATAGTTGCCACCTTCGGTCACCGGCATCCAGTCGCCGGTGAAAGTATTACCGGTTAGGTAATTGATCAGCGGGGTAAAGCCGGCCAGTACCTGTGCGTTCCTGCCATTGGCATAGGGCGTTTCGGTACTTGGGTTATCGAAATAAGTGAACGTAATGTCGCCGCTGCTGTTGATGGTGAAATCGAAATCGTACCAGGCCACCAGGGCGGTGTTGCTGCTGTTCACATAATTCATTTGCAACTGTATTCTTGTTTTAGACAACCACACTACATTAAAGTAAACCGGCGTGCGGCCGCCATTGGTAAACAGCAGGGTTTTGCATTGATCCCAGATAGCTTTGAATTTTGCCGACTGGCCAAACTCTGCGTAGTGCGTGCCATCGGTAAAGTTGATCACCAGCGGGTTTGCCAGCATGCCGTTTTGCATGGCATAGGTAAAGCCCCGGGTTTTATCGTTGTACGTATCGCGTAATACTTTACCTACTTCATATTGCAACTGGCGAAAGTTGATGTTGAAGTACTGCCTGAAGTAATCAACTACAATGGCTTCCTTCTTTTTCAATTTAGCCTGTCCTGCTGTGCCGGCGCTTTTTGCATAGGTATCGAACCACAACTGGCCTTCAATAAGCAGGTGCGCTACCATTTCGGCAAAATCTTCGGTATATGCGCTTCTGGCATATCGTGAAACATAGCCCAGTTTTTTGGCCGTATCTTCCGTATTGGTGGTATTGGTCCAGTCTGCATAATAATCGCTTTTGGTTACCTCCTGATAATCGGGTGGAATGCTGATGATCTGGTTAAGGATGTGTGTAAACTCGTGGTGAATGGTACGCATTTTACGGCTTACCTGAGCCGGATCGTTGAAGTTAAGATCGTTGAGTTCATAGAGTACCACGCGTCGGCCCCCATCGGCTGTACCCAGGGTTATAGAACCATTCGAGTTATAAGCAGGGGAGCCGTACAGCACGAATTGTTTCGGCGTATAGGTTTTAATAAATGTAGCGCCACCTACATTTTCATATGTTTTCAAAAAGATGTTGATGAGGGCCTCGGCAGTAGGTTTTACTTTTTCGAGCTTAACGGGCGATACATCCTTTGCCACATCCATCAAACTTCTTTCAAACCTGTATTGCAACTGAATGTTGTAAGGATCGGTGAGGTTGGCCGTTATCCATTTATCGAGGTCGTTCGCTGTTGGGTTGTCGATAATGTATTGCGACATATCGACATCGAGCTTGTCTGATTTGCTACACGACCAGGTGCTAACAAGCAGCAGGCCGCATACGCTTATATTGAATATATTCTTTAGTGTCATAATTATCTTGCATTTAAAGGTAAGTTTGCGGTTGCCGCTTCTTTTGGTAACTGGAATGCCCTTCTGGGATCGCCATGGGGCAATTCGGTGAATGTTTCGGTGCCGCTGATGCCATCGATGTGGTTATGCCTCACAGTGAGCTTGTGCCTGAGTATATCCATCCAGCGGATTCCTTCCCAGATAAAAGCCCGTTTCTTCGAATCGAGCAGGACAGCTATCATAGCTTCCTTCGTATCGCTTTTTCCGGTAAAAGCTATTGCTTTGCCGGTAGTTAAACCATGGGTGCCCTGGTTGAAGTTTGCAATACGCGAGCGGCCAAAAGTGTTCAGGTCATTGATAGCATTCGTGAAATCGTCTTTTTGAATATAGGCTTCGGCGCGGTTCATCAATGCTTCGTCAACGGTGAACAGCGGCATCATGATGTAGGGCAATCCAATACCCTGGGCTACGTTGGTGTAATAAAAATACTCGTTGAATTTACCAGGGTTGTAGTTGGGCGCCGTCCAGTGGAACAATACGGTCCTGAAAGGAGCGCCAAATACAGTGGTTCCATTGTAATGGGTTTTTACCTGTTCGCCAAAGCCATAGCGATTGGCGCCTGCGCCCGAACTGCGATGGAAAGTTGAATAGGTATTTGCCAGCAGCAGGTTGAATGGCCTGTCGGCTTTCGTGTATTCCTGCCTGTGCTCAGTGCCGGATAAACTGCTCAGGTTGCCTGCATACTGACGCAGATTGTCGTAGAAATTATTCTCGGGTAAAATGGCGTTTACATGTTCAATTACTTTATCCCACTCGCCTTTGAACAGGAAGAAGCGGGCGGCAAATGCATGGGCTGCCTGCGGATTGAAGTGGTATTTGGGCACATCCCATGATCCGGCTTTCAGCAGCTTCAATCCATCGGTAAGGTCTTTTTCGATGTTTTCGTAAACGCTCTTTACGGTACCCCTGTCGTATTTCTGGAAAACTTTTGTTTCCGGTGCGGTAACATATGGGATACCCATGCCATTGTTGGCGCCGCCAATTTCATAAGCCGGTGAAAAGTGCATTACCAGCATATGATGGCAATAAGCGCGTGCTATAAGGGCTTCGCCTTTATAGGTATCGGCTTTGCTTCCGAAATTGTTTTTCTCAATAGCTTCCAGTGCATAGTTGGCTGAAGCAATAGCTTCATAGGTTGCTATCCAGTATTCGGCAGGGGTGCTGTTGCCATTGCCTTCGGGGTCGCGCCAGAAGTACAGGTCGGTGTAGGGCTGGCCTTCGTTCGATATTTTGGTTGTCCTGTCTTCCGAGTTGTCGGAAGCTTCTTCGTTCCAAAGGTAATGCCTGTCGGGATAGGCCGAAACCAGCAGGCCGGCCACCTGGTCTACTGTTGTTATTTCAGCCCGGTTATCGGGGTTCTCTTCAAGATATTTGCTGCATGAAGCAAATCCCAGAAGTATCGCGGTATATGATAATATTTTTTTCATTGTTTCAAAGTTCTACTGGTTGCTGTTCCTGGTTATTCAGTTGTGCGCTTATTGAATGCTGAATTAACTGAAACTTACAAACTGGTTTTTAAAATCCCATTTTCAAAGCCACTGTATATTGTTTAGGTATAGGCATGGCCACACCACCGTTGTTGAAGAATTCAGGGTCGGCGCCGTACAGGTTCTTATCGGAGTACAACAGGGCAATGTTGTTACCCACCAACGACACGTGCGCGGTTCTCATTTTTGTGTTCTTCAGCAGTTTGGCGGGGATCTCGTAATCGAGCGATACTCTTTTCAACCGAACGAAATCGCCTTTGGCCACGGCTTGTGTTGAATAGTTGTAGGCGTTATACGGGTAATTCGCATTAACGGTAGATGTTCCATTCAGCACTCCGTTCTCCAAATGGTACACGCCAATGAGCGATGGGATGTTGGTGCGTGTTTCATCACCTGGAACCAGCCATCTGTCGTTCACGCGGTTCGAGAGTGTGTACATATCGGAATAGGAAGCTGAAAACGTGGGTTGCAGCCTGATGTAGTTACCGGCTGAATAGGTAACAAGGGCCGACAGTGAGAATCCTTTCCAGCTAAAGCTGTTATAGAAACCACCGGCAAATGTTGGGTCGGTTGGCCCATGGTACCTGAGGTAATTCTTGTCTTCATCCTGCAAACGAACATAGGGAGTAGTTGCGCCCTTGCCTTCTGCTGTATAATATACCGGGTAACCATAGTTGGGGTCGAGGCCCGCAAATGGGATGGAGTACAGGCCGCGTTGTGCGTACCCTACGCGCATGCCGCCTTCGGCCTTTGCGTTGTTCCAGATGGTTGGGTTTATTTCAAGTCTGGTGATCTCATTCCTGTTAATGCTGAAGTTTAACTGTGTTCTCCAACGGAAACCATTACGTGGCATTTGAATGGGGTTGCCGCCAATGGTAAATTCAAAACCGCGTGCAGCCATATCGGCATAATTGGCTGTTTTTACAAACTGGCCGCCAATGCCCGATGTGTTCAGGCTGCCGATGAGGTCGAATGAGCGGCGTTTGTACCAGTCCATGGTAACGTCAATTTTATTGAACAGGGCCAGGTCGGTACCAATGTTCAGCTCGTACATTTTTTCCCAGGTCAGTTCCGAGTTCTCAACTCCGCTGAGGAAAATGCCCGATTCTTTTTCGGTATCATAAGGGCGGTAAGTAACCTGGTTATAAAATACGGCCGAAGAGTTGCGTGCGTCGCCAATGCTGGCGGTCATACCATAGGTACCGCGCAGGGTAGCGCCGCTGATCACTTTGGCAATACGGTCGCTGTAAAATGGTTCGTGGTCGATATGCCATGCACCCGATACGTTCCAGGTAGGAAGCCAGCGGGCCACTTTCGATTTACCCATTTTGTTACTGCCGTCGTAACGGGCGGTTGCATTAATGCTGTATTTGTCGGCATATGAATAAGCAGCGCGTCCCATAAAGGCGGCAAAACGGTCTTTACCGGTTCCCATACCAAAATAAGCGTCGCCGCCTTCGATCATTTTTTTGAAGTAACGGTAGTTGGGATTTACCAGTCCGCCGTTCTCATATTGGTAACCGATACCTTCATAAGAAGAGGTTTGGCGGTCGGTGCTGCGCAATTCCATCGATCCAAAGAAGTTGAACAGGTGGTCGTCGCCAAACTTATTGTTGTATTCGAGGTTCTGTCTGAAGTAAAAGTTACGCAGTTGGTCAGTTTTCGTATTGAAGAAACCACCTTCGGGTAACACTACGACAGGCAATGAATTAGGCTCATCGGGGTCGGTGTACAGGTTGATGTTGTTATCTGCAATGGTTCCGTCATAGTCGGCACGGAAGCTTTCGGCCATGTTACTTTGTTCTTTCACATAGTGTTGACGCGTGGTATTGGCGTACCGGTAGGCTCCGTCAATTGAGTATTCCAGTTGCGGAATGATCTTGTATTTAAGTCCCATCTGCACCTGCAGATCGAGCCCTTTCAAAGTAAGGTAGTTGTTATTCAACTCTTCGAGAATATTGAAGGGGGCATAGTTCCGTACAAAATACTCAGGTGCGCCGTTCTCATCATAAGCCGTCATTAAACGGCTGGTGTTAAGGGCGTAGGAGTAGGGGTTAATATCGAAGTCTCTTGAATAAACGCCATATACGGGATCGCTGTTCCTGGTAAGGGTGCCCGGTGTGCGCTGGTCTCTTATGGAACCGTTCACCATGGCTTCGCCGCGGAATTTTTCACTTAGTTTGAAGTTGTTGCGGAA
Organism: Niastella populi; assembly: GCF_002078015.1. Classification (GTDB taxonomy): domain Bacteria; phylum Bacteroidota; class Bacteroidia; order Chitinophagales; family Chitinophagaceae; genus Niastella; species Niastella populi. Next base: position 39,454 of record NZ_LWBP01000185.1, read on the forward strand.
CTTTACGGTATAACGGCTTACCTTATCGCCAACGGTCATCCCGTTGTCTTTCATCATGGAGGTGCTGAAATAGGTTTGCGAGTTGGCAGAACCTGAGTTCATGCTCAGTGAGTGTTCCTGTAACAGTGAATTTTTGAAAAGCAGATCGAACCAGTCGGTATTGGACTCGGCATAACGCTCGAGGAAATTCATTCTGGCGTCTACTGTATTTTTAAGTGCGTATGAGTCGGTGGCGGGGTCATATTCGTACATCTGGTTGTACATCTTATGAAATATGCCACCGTCTTTGGTGCGTGATATAGAGCTGTGATTATACCAGCCTTTGCTTTCCAGCTCGAGCAACACTCCCAACTGTTCGGCGGAGTTCATGATGTCGAACTGCTTGTAGGTTGGTTTCAGGTAAGTGGTGAAGGTGCCTGAGTAGTTGATCTGGGGCGTACCGTTGGTATTCTTACCTTTTTTGGTGTTAACGACAATTACGCCGTTCATGGCGCGGGCGCCATACATGGCGGTAGCTGCCGCATCTTTCAGGATGGTGAACGATTCAATGTCATCGGGGTTCAAACCGGCAACGGAAGAACCTATGAGCGTATTGGCATCGCCCGATGAAAGCGCCTCGTTGCTGATATTCACAATGTCTTCGAGGATGATGCCATCTACCACCCAAAGCGGTTTGTTCTCACCGGAAAGTGAAGTGGCGCCGCGCACGCGGATCTTGGGTGCTGCACCAAAGGTACCCGATACGTTTTGTACGGTTACACCTGCTACCTGGCCTTCCAGCATGCGCGATACATCGGGAACACCGTTACGCTCGGCGTCTTTGGCGTTCACTTTCCCGGTAGCGCCGGTGAACAGTTTGCGGTCAACATTCTGATAACCGGTTACCACTACTTCCTGCATCCTGGTCTCGGCTTCTACCAGTTGTACGTTCAGTACGGTAGTGCTGGCGGTAAGTTTCACTTCTTTATTGGCATAACCAACGATGCTGAACACCAGGGTGGCCGTTTCGGGTATGCCTCTTAATTCAAAGCGGCCGTTGTTGTCGGTTACCGTACCGCTGCTCGTACCCTTTATCATTACCGACACGCCCGAAAGTGGTACGCCGCCGATGCCTTTTACCACACCAGACACCGTAATGTTGACGGCAGTTTTGGCGTGCATTGCAACGGCAGGGGTAACCGGTTCTCTTTCCGGTTTTATAACTACTGTACTGTCGACAATGGTGTAAGTGAATGGCTGGCCCGCAAGGGAGATCTTCAGGGCCTGTTCAAGCGGAACGTTTTTGACGTTGATGGTAACCTTGTGTGCATTGTGCAGCATTTGCATGTTGTACATGAACTGGTAACCGGTCTGACGCCGCATTTCGAGAAAAACCTTTTCTACCGGGGAATTTTTAAGGTTGATCGAAACGTATTGCGCCCAACCTGCCGCGCTTGACTGCAGTGAGGCTACGGTCGTCAACAATAGGATTAATCTCATAGTCAAAAAAGTTTTGGCCGGGAGGCGTCCGCGCAAATAATGGACGCACCCGTTAGCAGTTATTTTCATACTTTCGAGAGTTGGGTTTTACGTTTTCCTAATGTTAATTGAATGTAGATCCAGCGGGTTCGCCTTTGCTAAAACTTCGGCGAACAAAGCCGGTAATGCGCCAACATTACTGGCTTTTTAGATCTATAAAGTACTGTTTTGGTTATTTCTATCTTCTCATGTGTCTGTTTGCATGGTCCTGGTTTTTGTTATTTTTTTATGGTTGAACGATTATCGTATTTCCTTCCATGGTAAAATGTACTGCCCCCGTAAGCTCCATCAGGCCGAGCAGTTTCGATAATTTGTCTTTACGCGAAACGGTGCAGGTAAAATCAAGGTTGGCTACATCGCCTTTGTATTGAACATCTACATCGTACCACCTTGCAATTTGCCGCATGATCTGCCTGATGTTGGCGCCATTGAAATAGGTGCGTCCATTCTTCCAGGCCGTTTCTTCTTCCACATCTGCTTTCTCTACAATCATATCGGAGTTATTATTTTTTACCACGGCATGTTCACCGGGGACAAGCGTAAGTGGCGCGTTTGCATTTGCTGAAATGGCTACGGAACCCGAAACCAGGGTGGTCACTATCTGGTTCTCGTCTTCATAACCCATGATATTGAATTCGGTACCGTGAACTGCTACGTTAACGTTGCCGATCTTGACTTCAAAAGGATGATGTTGGTCTTTGGCTACATCCATATAGGCTTCGCCGGTAAGTTCCACTTCCCTTTTTTTGCCGGTAAAGGCGGTGGGGAATTTCAGTGAAGAAGCTGCATTCAGCCACACTTTGGTGCCATCTGACAAGGTGATGGAATATTCACCGCCGCGTGGTGTGGTGATCTTATTATATGCAATGGTAGTTGCTTTTTTATCGGGGGCAACATAAGCGAGCTGCCCGTTTGCCAACATTACCTGCGAGCCACCCTGCGTGGTAATAAGACCGTTATTAATACTATCCAGTTCTACAACGGAATTGTCTGCAAGATAAAGGACGGCGGTGTTACGCCCGGCGGGCTTTTCGGGTTTTACGGGTGTTACCTGACTGCCTGCTACAGAGTTTTTCTTATCGTTCCTGGTAATAAGATATATAGCGGCCGAAAATGATAACACCAATGTGGCAGCGATGCTGAGCCGGCGAAAATTTATTCGCCACCAGGGAACATCGATGGCTGGTGAAGCCGGTTTGTCGGCAGCCATAATATTGCGGAAAGTTGTAGCGCTTCTTTCTTCATTTATTATTATCCGGGGCAGATCGTTCTGTTGGGCAATTGTGGTAATGTATTGTGCTAACTCTTCGCGATCGGTTTCTGTAAGCAAACGGGCAAGTTCCTGTTGTTCATCACTGGTAAGTTTACCAGAAGCATATTGTTTCAGTAAGTAGGTTAATCTGTTCTGGTTCATTTTCAGGGTTTTACTATGTATACGCCATCGCTCTTTCATGCGTCCTCATTAATAAGACCGGACTCAGGAAAGAACGTCACGAAAAAATTTCACATTTTTTTAAAAAAAGTCGGTAAGAGGGTGCATCAGGATCAGCAGCGCGAGTGGCCCGTAACCGGCAGCGGCGAGGGCTTTCCTGATTTCTTGCAGAATGGCCGATAAATTATTCTTCACGGTGCCTACCGGTATGTTGAGCTCGGCCGCTATCTGCCCCGGTTTCATTTGCATTTCGCGGTTCAGCCTGAAGATGTTCCTTTTTTGTTCGCTGAGGTTGTTCAGCACAACCTGAATGATGTGGCTTACTTCATTCAGGTGCGTACGTTCAGAGGGCACTACCATGCCCGAGCCGTACATCGCTTCCCCAAAAGAAGCTTTGCGGTCGCGGTGTTTAATGTCGCGCTCAATATGATCGAGGTAAACCCGGGAGGCGATCCGGTATATCCAGCCGCCGATGTTATCAATGCCGGGCAGGCGGTCGCGGTTTACCCAAACTCGTACAAAGGTTTCCTGTATAATGTCTTCAACATCTGTTTCGGAGCGGGTATAGTTTAACAGGAAGGGGCGTATCTGGTTACTGTAATGGGCATAGAATTTAAAGAAGACCTGTTCGTCGCCTTCAGCAATTAGTAATAATTCCCCTTTCTCAAAATATGATACGCCCTGGTGCAAAAAATTATGTTCTTCTGCAAATATGCATAAAAAATAAAGATTACGCCAGCCGTTCATATGAATTGGAAGTGGATGGGGCAGGAACTGCTCCGTCTTCGTTCCTGCTTCGCATCCGTTTTGCCGTTCTGCTGCCTGAACATTAGGTAATGACTACCTTTTTACACCCCGCTCCCTTAGCGCAGGGGTAGTAAAAAGGTAGTATTTCTCTGGTAAATGGGTAGTGTTCAGGTTGCCGGGGGTAAACAGGGAACGAACAACGATTATTGGCGCAATCGCTAAAAACCTTCCAAAAACGCGATAAAAACGTCTAAAAAGGTACAATTGTTAGTCAAAGAGAGTTATAAAGTAGGTTACTGTTCGGGTCTATCAAACCTCACTCACTCTTCAATGCCTTTACCGGGTTGGCCCTGGCGGCTTTTATGGTTTGGGAGGCAATGGTCAATGCGGCAATGACAAACGAAGCCGTAATGGCCGCAATAAAAAAGCCGGCGCTTATGTCTATATGATAAGCGAAATGCTTCAGCCAGTTATGCATGGCGAAATACGATAATGGCGCCGCCACCAGGAAGGCAATGAGTATAAGCCAGATAAACTTCCGCGAGAACAGGTAAACGATACTTGCGAGCGGTGTGCCCAGTACCTTGCGAATGCTCACCTCTTTGGTGCGCTGGATGGTGGCAAAAGAGTTCAGTCCATATAAACCCAAACAACCAATGAGAATAGCAATGCCGGCAAAGATGCGGAAGGCGGTATAAAGTTTTTGTTCCTGCCGGTAAAAATCCGCAATATGATCGTCGAGAAATTCATAAGTGAACATTTCCCGCGGGTTCATGGCCGTCCACCTTTTTTCTATCTGGCGCATGGTTTGGGCCATGGCAGCCGGTTGCAATGATGCACTTATCCTGAAAAAGCGACGGCTATTGTAATTGATGATACAGGGTCTTCTTGGTTTGTGTTTCGATTCGCTTTGAAAGTCTTTACAACACCGGCTATCGTTACCATTTCGCCCGCCCCTCTTAATCGAACACCTATTGCCTTTTCCGGTTGCTGTATACCCAGTTTATGAATAAGTGTTTCATTCACCATTACCTTGTGCAGGGTGTCGTTATCAGGTTTCATGAAAGGTTCACTTTAATGATGATAGAATGGCCTCTTAATCCCTTAAATAGTATGCCATTCTTCAAACAGCCTGATTGCCAGTTCGAAAAGCAGGATTTCCAATATGCAATGTCCGGTATCGATACAGTGAGTGTGCGGATTGACCAGATTTTGGTAAATGTTTCTGTTACAGCTAACCGCACGGTATACGGCCTGCCGATCTTAAATTGTAACTTTGAAACAGTTACCCCGCCAGCCGGGGTAACTGTTTCAGGTTATCACCTCGTCACCTCATCAACATATTCCAGGTGAATATTGGGATTACTGATCTCCATGATGGTTGAGGCGTTTGACACATCCCTGAACTGAAACTGCCGGTACAAGGTATGCGCATCTCTCGTTCTCAGCATTTTCCTTCTCAGTCGTTTGCTCCATTCCTGCTCAAGAATATAGGATAACATTTTTTTGGCAACACCCTTGCCCTGGTGTTCGGACAGCACAAAAAAATCGGCAAACCAGGCAAATGTATAATAGTCGGTAACCACCCTTCCAAAGCCAACCTGTTTGTCGTCGATGAAGGCGCCAACACAAAATGAATGAGTCAGCGAATTTTCTACAAAGGCATAGGGAATGCCTTTGGCCCAGTACGATTCTTCGCTTAAAAAGCGGTGTATTGTATTTACATCCATCTGCTCTTTGCCCGTTTTGATAACTACAGCTGACATGTTGTTTGGTTTTGAATGATGCCACAAAATTACCGGCAGGTATTTAATAATCACAGTCTCAGTTTTATGTATTTTTATGGACACAGTTGGTTAATGTGATAATGTGATAGTGTGATAATTGAAATACAAAAGAACTGACCTTTAACATATGAAGAACGATTTTCTTTACGTTGAGATCTCGAACAACATTGCCGGTCTTATCAGGAATGAAGTACTGAAAGCCGGCGACCGCCTGCCTTCGGTGCGCATGTTATGCCAGGAGCATGGCATCAGCATGAATACGGCTAAAAGAATATTCCTCGAACTGGAAGCGCAATCATTGATTGAGTCAAAACCGCAATCGGGTTATTTTGTAAGCCGATTGTTGCACCGGAAGCCTGCATTACCCGGGGTAAGCAAACCTTTACGAACAAACGGTAAGGAACCAGATGAACTGATCCGCAAAGTGTATGGTTCCATGCGGAAAGGCGAGGTTACATTTCTGTCTGTTGGCGTATTGGCCAAAGAGCTGTTGCCAATAGCGAAACTGAATAAAGAACTGATGCATGCCACGCGGCAACTGACAGGGAGCGGTACGGAATATGAAAGCGTTCCGGGTAATGAAAATTTACGCCGCCTGGTTGCTGCCCGTTCCATAGGATGGGGTGGAAGCCTGCGGGAAAACGACCTCATCACTACCGCCGGCGGTATGAATGCTTTGTCGTTTTGTATGATGGCATTGGGAAAACCGGGCGATACCATTGCCATGGAAAGTCCCTGTTACCCCGGTAGTTTACAGTTGGCCGTCAGCCTCGGTTTGAAAGTGCTTGAACTGCCTACCCACCCTACGACCGGTATAGAGGTAGATGCGTTGAAGAAAGTGATCAATAAGATCGATCTCTGTTTGCTGGTGCCCAATTTCAATACGCCGCTGGGCAGTTTAATGCCCGAAGAAAATAAAAAGGAAGTAGTGACACTGCTGGCAAAACACGGCATTCCGCTTATCGAGGATGACATATATGGCGACCTGTACTTTAGCGGGCAGCGCCCTAAATGCTGCAAGTCGTTCGATAAGGAAGGAAATGTGCTGTTGTGCAGTTCATTTTCAAAAACGCTTGCACCGGGGTATAGAGTAGGCTGGGTAGCACCGGGTAAATACAAACACCAGATCCTGAAACTGAAATGGGTTCATGCCATATCCTCTTCAACCGTAAATAATGAGGCGGTGGCCAACTTTTTGAAAAGCGGCCGGTACGATTCCCATCTGCGCAAACTGCGGCTAACCTTGCAGCAGAATTACCAGTATGCCGTAGACGCCATAGCTGAATATTTTCCGGCCGACACCAGAATAAGCCGTCCACAGGGCGGCCTTGCCGCCTGGGTGGAGTTCAATAAAAAGGTAAATACCGCCGACCTGTTCGACCGGGCCATAAAACAAAAAATAGGCATCTCACCCGGCAGAATGTATACGCTGCAAAACCAGTTCGAAAACTGCATGCGGTTATCGATTGGGTTATACTGGACAGATGAGCTGCGGCAGAAATTGAAAACATTGGGTGGAATAGTTTCCCGGATGTAGCGAATGGCTGTTATTGCAGCCATTCGTTTATTACAGCCGCATCAAACTGTACCAATACCTCAACCGGCATTTGATTACTGTTTATATGTCCTGCTTTATCAATCAAAAAGGTACGGGGCAGTGAATCAGCTTTATAGTCTTTACAAATTTGAAGTTCGGTAAATCCCTTTGCCACTACATTAACGCCGCCGATATTCAGTTCTTTCACTTTTCTTCTCCATCCGGCTACGTCTTCTTCAAAGCAGATATTCAGGAAAACGATGTTTTTATCTTTATACTTTTCATTGATGATGGGTTCGTATTTCATGAAATTACCCGTGCAGGCGCCATGGGATACAGACCAGAAATTAAGATAAACCCATTTGCCCTTAAAGCCGGAAAGCGACACTTTGTTGCCATCTGTGTCTTCCAGGGTGAAGTCAGGCGCGGGATTGCCATTTTTAAGCCTGGCATATTCCATGTCCATTTTTTTTATGCTTTCTTTGATGGCTGTATTGTTGCAGATCTGTTTGTATTCGTCAGATAACCGGAGGGCGTCTGCATAGGAACCGCCATGGTATAAACCTTTCAGGTAATTCATGATCAGCCAGTCCCTGATCACCGGAATATGAACATCACCAATGATCGTATGGTATCGCCCATGATGATTGATGGGATGATCCTGCCGTGTACTGTCTGCTTTAATGGTCTTTGTAAATAGCAGTCCGGTATTTGTATAGTTCAGCAAAAACGTACGGTAATGATCCGAGGTGTAAAACAACGGTTCGTTCAGGGTTTGGTATTCGCGCTCTGAAGGAAAAAAGGAGCTGTATCTGTTATACAGTTCTTTGCCTATTATTTTTTCATTTTGCTTAAGGGCGAATACGGGGTTGTTGCTGAGCCAGTGTGTAAGATGCCGGTAATATATTTCAAAGATCGTTTGTTTAATACTGGGTGAAGGTTGTTGAATGCGTTGCAGAAAATCTTTTAGCTGCTGGTTGTAAATTACGCTCAGTAAACTGTCTGACCCTTTTTCTGCAGCAGCATCGATCTCTTCGAGTCTGCTATCGAACAGGGCGGTATTGTCAAGCACCGCTGTTATCTCCCTTTTTCGCTGCGTGTTATTTACAGCCAGATTATAGGTCAATAACGATTCGTCGAATGTAAGATCTACGGTGTCGCCGGGCAGTACGGGAAAACGGAAGTCCTGGTTCGGAAAAGTGATAGTGATGTAGTTTCCCGTACCTACGGCAATTTCCTGTTTGAAGTAGCCGGAATCGCTTACGAGCAAAGAATATTTCCTGTTTTCAAGCAGATCATCTACTGAGACAATTACGAGGTCGTTTACGGGGTGAATTACTGTTCCTTTGATAACCGCGTTGGATTGTGCTATTCCTGAAAATACAAACAACTGCAATGCAGCAAAGAGAAAACAGGTCCTGGGGTTTTTCATTTTTTCAATCGGTAATTAATTCTAATATAACGATTAAGCAGCCTTGTCTGGTATATAACAGGAATAAGATATATTTTACCCCATCAAAATAATGGTTTTTAGGACATTTATAAACAAAAAAGCCAACCACGCCCGGGGGTGGTTGGCTACCTGAGCCGGTTTTTTAAAAACCGGGTTGGGTGAATTATAAAAGATTTTACTTCTTCAGGATCTTTTTGATCGTTTTCTTATCGCCATCGATGATCTGTATCAGATACATGCCAGCTGGATATTTGCTGATGTTCAATGTGTGTAAATTTCCGGTAGCATTTGCCACTGAATATACTTTTCCATTGATGTCGCTTACGATGATCTGGCTTTTTTGACGGTTACCGGGAAGAGAGATGGTAACCTGGTCATGTGCCGGAACCGGGTACACGCTGACCGGTTGTTCATTGCTTACAACAGCGGCCGGCGTGGTTGTTTCCCTACGCGCGCCTACCGGCGTACCATATACTTCCAGTTCATAAATTGAATAACCATAAACAGAACCGCGGGCGGTTCCATGGATCCGCACATATCTTCCTGTTGCGGTTAAACCTGTATAGTCATTCGTGAGTGAAGTATTGCCGGTGATGTTTCTTACGGTGTTCCAGTTGCTGTTATCGGTTGATACCTGTACCAGAAAATCTTTACCATACGCGGCTTCCCAGTTGATCTTTATCTGCGAAATATTGTAATTGGCGCCAAGATCTACCGTCATCGTTTGCGGATCTGCATACAGGGTGGCCGACCAGCGGGTGGTGCTGTTTCCATCAACTGCATATTGACCTTCAAACCCGGCCTCTTCAACGGAAGAAACGGTCACATTTTTGTTCAAAGCAATGTTTACGGGTCCGCTCACCTGTGTGCCATATACTTCCAGTTCATAAATTGAATAACCGTAGGTAGTGCCGCGGGCTGTACCATGAATACGCACATAGCGGCCGGTGGCGGTCAAACCGGTATAGTCATTGGTTACGGAAGTATTGTTTTGTACATTCTGCACGGTGCTCCAGTTGCTGTTGTCATTTGAAATCTGTACCAGGAAGTTTTTGCCATATGCGGCTTCCCAGTTGATGCGGATGCGGTTGATGTTATAAGTAGCGCCAAGGTCAACAGTGATCGTTTGCGGATCGATGCCCTCCGCACTTGCCCAACGGGTTGAACCATTGCCGTCGACGGCGTTTGGCCCTGTCAGTGTGTTGTCTTCAATAGAAGTAACGGTAACATTTTTGTTAAGGGCGATGTTCTCAGGGCCCGGTGCGCCGCCAAAATCATCGGCGGGGCTAAGGATATTATTGCGGATCCATGCGCCCGCTTCTTTCAGTCTGCCCGTTGTCCAGTTGCTGCCACCGCAGGTGCCGGTTGTCCATACGGCGCCGGTTCTGAAATCATCGCTGTAGTTCCAGTTTACCCAACTGATCTTTTTTGTACGCATGAGATTGATGTACCGTTGCGACATGTTGAAGTCGTTGGGGCCGTCACCTGATGCTTCCTGCGTACCGAACTCGGTAACGAAGATGGGCAGGCTGTCTGCAGCCCACTCGAGGTGGTTCAGGTACGAATCACCATGACTTTTGGCATAAAAGTGAAACGTGTACAGGATGTTAGGGAAGGTAAGCGGACTGTTTACGATCTCCTGTGCGCTGCTGCCTTCCGACAGGCCCAGTGATGACCATGCTCTTGTGCCTACGATTATAGGCGCATCGTTGTCGATATTCCTGATAACCGGGATCACCTGGTTGGCATAGTTCTTAATGCTTGCCCAGCTTACATTGCCGTTTGGCTCATTACAGATCTCGTACAGGATGTTGTTGTTGTTCTTGAAGGTATTGGCCATTTCGGTAAAGAACGTAATGGCGCGGCTGGTGTTGAAATTGGGGTCGCCGGGCGTAAGCATGTGAAAATCGATCAATGCATACATACCGCGGGCCGTTACTTTGTTCACCAGTGTTTTTACCAGGTTGGTGTAATAGGTGGGATTGGTTTCATATCCCCCTTCCTGGATGTACATCGAAATACGGAAGATGTCTGCTTTCCAGTCATTGGCCACCGCATCGAGCGATGCATCGGTTAAACACTGGTTGAACCATTGAATGCCATGAGAGCTCATACCCCGTAACTGAATGGGATAACCGTTCTGGTTGACAAGCTTTGTGCCGTTCACCCTCAGTTGTCCGTTTTGCGAAACTGGTGTTTGTGCGTAGGTTAGCGCTACGCTGAAAAGGCTAAGGAAAAGGATAGCCGGTTTCGATAATAAATGTTTCATTCTTGTGGGTTTATTTGCATTAGAGAAATGACAATTCACCCGAAGCGGTGCTTCGAAAAAAATGAAGAAGGTATGGCAGTGCAGGGTGCTTAGTGATTAATAGGGGAAGATGAAAAATGTAACTAAAGGGGACACAAAAGTATATAGTTAATTGGAATGCGAGTTTACCAATTTTAACTTGTGAATAAATAAATAGGTGTTCTTATTATTTTAAACCGTTATGTTTTCTGATGAGCGCTCTTGCTTTTATGCCCGATTGTTTCAGGTCGCTCGTTTTCCAGTTACCGGTATCCGAAGCGGTAGGTAACAATACCGAACAGGTTTCGTCTTTATCCGATACCGACCAGGTGATCCAGCTGATCTTATTGTTCTCGGCCCATGTTATCCATGCGTTCCATTCCGGTTCGTTCAGCGGGCCATTACCGGTAGCTTCCATCCCGGCAGATTCCGAAATGAAAATGGGTAATCCTTTTTTAAGCGCATAATCGCCCCTGTCGCGCAAGTGCTGTTTATGTGTTGCTGCATAAAAATGAAGCGTATACATTAAGTTGTTATATCCTTTTATGGGGTCATCGGCCGCAAGGTGAATGTCCTGGTCCCAATGAGGTGAGCCAACCAGAATGACATTATCGGGGTCTATGGCCCTGATGGTTTTTATGAGCTCGATGGAGTAGGTTTTTACATCGGCCCACGACTGTTGTTCGGGCTCGTTGAAGATCTCGTAAATGATATTTGGATGTTTGCCGTAGGTGGTGGCTATTTCGGTAAAGAACTGCTGCGCTTCTTTTTGCCTGATATTATGACTGTGCCAGTCTACTATAACATAAATGCCTTCTTTGATGGCGGCGTCGATCACCGCTTTTATTTTTTCCTTCGACCAGCCGGGTTTATTTATATAGCCGTGCTCAGGTTCAACGCCCATGGCTGCCCGCACAATGTTACAACCCCAGTCTTTTTTCAGCCAGCTTACGGTTCCGGCATTATAAAAACGCGGCCACCAGTTATGCCAGCCATAGCTCATGCCGCGCAAAACTACAGGCTGCCCTTTCTCATTGACGAGGTGTAACCCCGATACCTGTAACCGCCCGTTCTCTTTCACCGGTTGGGTAAACCCGGTATAAAATGCCAGGACGAACAGGAGTACTGAACTGATCTTTTTCATATATGCAGGCTTTGAGGCTTTAAGTTGCTATAAAAAATCGAGATTGGAACAGCCCGGGCAATAAAAGCGGATAAATGGATAAAAAACAGGCAGTTTATTGCCCCCAGGCGGTGATCACCAGGGATCGAGATCCGCCGTGGTTGCGGTGCTCGCATAAATAAATGCCCTGCCAGGTGCCCAGGGCCAGCTGGCCTTTACGAATGGGAATGAGCACCGAGCAGCCCAGCATGGATGCTTTCAGGTGAGCGGGCATATCGTCGGCGCCTTCATAATCGTGTTTATAATCGGGGTCGTTTTCCCTCACTGTTTTATTGAAGAACATTTCAAAGTCCATTCGAACGGTGGGGTCGGCATTTTCATTGATGGTAAGCGATGCCGAGGTATGCTGAATAAAGACCTGTAAAAAGCCGGTAGTGATACCCGCCATTTCCGGCAATGCCCGCACCACTTCCCTTGTTATTAAATGAAAGCCCCTTGGTTTTTCCGGTAATGCTATCTGTTGCTGATACATTTTCATGGTGTTATTGTTAAAGGTCGTAGCGCAAATTTGGGTAATATTTTGAACATATGTATTGGTGACAGGCGGCCGGCGACGCAAAATTTATTCCTGAGCGGTTATTGTATGGTATAATAATTATGGGAATAATGGCCTAATACCTGTTTATGAGTAAAGCTTCACGCACTTCGCCTTATTCACCTTATTCGAGAAGAAAATTCATCCATAATGTATCGCTGGCTTCCCTCGCATTAGGAAGCGCTTCCATGCTGCCATCCTGCGGGCCCGCTTCCAATGAAAAAAGAACCGAAAAAAATGAATAATATGAATACAGAAGGAAAACTGGGAATTGCCCTGGTTGGATTGGGCAATTACAGTGAGAACGAACTGGCGCCTGCCTTACAGGAAACCCAACACTGCTACCTGGCCGGCCTTGTTACCGGTTCGCCCGATAAAGCAGATAAATGGAAGAAAAAATATAATATACCGGATAAGAACATTTACGATTACAAAACCTTCGACACCATAAAAGATAATCCCGATATAGATATCGTATATGTGGTACTGCCGAATGCCATGCATGCCGAATACGTGATACGGGCGGCCAAAGCCGGCAAACATGTGATATGCGAAAAGCCTATGGCCATTACCGTTGAAGAGTGCGACCAGATGATCGCGGCCTGTGCAGCAGCCGGTAAAATGTTGTCGATCGGTTATCGCCTGCATTTTGAACCGCATAACCTCGGGATGATGCGTATAGGCAAAGAGAAACCATTCGGTAGTATTGTAAAAATGACAGCGGAAAATGGAATGGGTGATACGAAAGGCTGGCGGTTAGATAAAGTACTGGCCGGCGGCGGTCCGTTGATGGACCTTGGTATTTACTGCGTACAGGGTTGCCGGTATACAACCGGTATGGAGCCGGTTGCCGTAACTGCCAAAGAAGCTGCCAAAACCAATCCGGAAAAGTTCACAACCGTTGAGGAAGGACTTAGCTGGGTAATGGAGTTTCCCGATAATATAAAAGCGGCCTGCACTACCAGTTATTCAAAAGAAATGAACAAACTGCGGGCAGAAGCGCAAAACGGATGGGCAGAACTATCACCGGCCTATGAGTACAGGGGCATAAAAGGAGAAACCTCCAAAGGGAAAATGGATTTTCCGCAGGTTAACCAGCAGGCTAAACAAATGGATGATTTTGCGGATGCAATAAAAAATAAACGGCCTACACCGGTACCGGGTGAAATGGGGCGGCAGGATGTAAAGATCTTACAGGCTATTTATAAGGCCATGGAGAGCGGGCAGCGGGTTGAAATAATTTGATAATGGGCTAATATGCTAATTTGCTAATGGAATACAGTTTAATTTTGTAGTTCAGGACTAATGGCGAAGTAAGATAATTTGATGATGTGATGATCCCGGCTGCGCTAACCAGTCAACTCGTCAACCAGTCAACTCATCAACCTACAATCCCTATATTTACAGGAACTTAAACTGTATGAAAGAAGAACTGCTCAGCCTCATCGACATCCTGGGCACTATAACCTTCGCCATCTCGGGCGTATTTGCCGCTATTCAAAAAAAGCTCGATCTTTTCGGGATCCTGATCATAGCCTTTATTACAGCAATAGGCGGGGGAACGTTACGGGACATGCTGATCGGCGATCTGCCGGTTAGCTGGATGCGGAGCGTTACAACGCCGCTTTTGATCCTCGTAAGCGCGGTAGCTGCCATTCTGTTCAGAAAGATCATCGGCAACTTTCAGCAAACGCTGTTTGTTTTCGATTCGCTGGGACTGGGCTTCTTCACCGTACTGGGTATACAAAAAGGAATAACCTTCGGGTTTAGTCCGGGTATATGCATTGCCATTGGCACCATCAGCGGTTGTTTTGGCGGGGTGATCCGGGATATCCTTCTCAATAATATTCCACTTATTTTCAGAAAGGAAGTGTATGCTACCGCCTGTATCCTTGGCGGACTGATCTATTTTCTTTTATTAAAACTCGATTTCAACAAGAACTGGCTCGATGTGGTAATTATGGCTATCGTATTCCTGGTGCGTATTCTGGCCGTTCGGTTCAAATGGCGCATACCCGGCATTTACAACGATAAAATGGAAATGTAGGATGCCAGTAATAATTTGCTAATTTGCTAATGTGCTGATGTGCTAATTCCGCAGCGCGGGACAAGTTGTGCTAATGGAATACACCTCATTTTCGAATCTCAGGACCAATGGCACAAGTTTCAGGGTATGACCTAATTCTTTATTTCTGAACTGATCAGTTGTAGACGGAAAAGTTTTGAGGTGCCATTGTCATTGTCGGCCACGGCAATACAGGTAATTGTTCCTCCCTTTTTGCTTACAATATCTATCGATTCTATTTTTTCTTTCAGCACTGCGCCCTGCTTGTCCCTTAACAGATGACTGGCTATCACTTTATTTTCTTTCATTGAATAGATGCCTATAAAGCTGCCTGATATAGGGCCGTCCGTTATCCAGTCGGGTGTATCTTCAACGGAAGCAGTGAATAATATAAGGTTGTCATTGATGGTACTTAACCCCGAAAGCCGGGCTTCTTTGCCATCAATCTGCGGTAAATGAGCCCGCTGATAAGTTATGGGCGGTACCGGGGCGCCTGCAAAAAAGAAATAATGCATCAATGAATCGACGTTACAGCTGATTATTGTATTGTTTCCCCGGTTGCTAAGCAACAACGAATCGCCCGCAACGGTGGAACCTTCTACATTCCATTGTGTACTATCGGTGCCTGTTAGCTGCTGTAGTTCCCTGTAAAATTGTTGAACGGGTATAATTTGCTGATCGGCCGTATCGGCCATGTTCAGTAATAAAATACTATCCCGGTAGGGCGCCAGGCTGCCCGACCCGAAGGCCAGCAGGTATAGTTTGTTGTTGTACCTGATAAGATTGGCGCATTCAAGATCATGTTTAATGGATTTGGGCAGCCGGTATTCATCAGTGGCAACGTTGTTCAGCGGGATCTTCTGTTGTTGGTAATTGGAAAGGTTAAGCCGGTATATGCCGGTAGCGTCATCGCCTACGATCCAGGCTGAATCGCCATGTATAACAAGCCCCGAGGCGGAGGGAATACTGTCGAGCAATAATTCTTTTTCGATAATAAGCATTTCTGTAGGGGTATTTTCCCGGCAGCCGCCGGCAAGGAATATGATTATGGATACAATATAAAGACAGCTTTTCATGTGCAGCAGGGAAGTTATACTATTTTTCATACTCCCTATTCAAAAATATGACCAGGGTTGGGGTTATATGGTTCAGGTTGCCCCCATATAGTTGGGGTTACATGGTTTTCCCTGAAACCTGTGCCCTGTAACATCTAAGGCATCAATTTGCAGGTGAGGTTAACAAATATGAGATATGTTTCATTACTGGTATTACCTCCAAAAAAAATGGTAACTTCACTGAAGGCCATATGATCGATGGTGTTTTATTATTATAAAACCTGAAAATCCTGTTACAATGAGCACTGTGTCACGCAGACAAATAATTAAAACGATTGCTGCCGGCAGCGGCATCATTTTGCTTTCTCCCAAAACCATTTTTTCCGCTAAGCGCCTTTACAAAGACAAGCTGGGTATTGCGTTGGTTGGACTGGGTTATTACAGTACCGACCTGCTGGCGCCGGCATTGCAACAAACCAAACACTGTTACCTCGCAGGTATAGTAACCGGTACGCCGGCCAAGGCGGAAGCATGGAAGAAGAAATACAATATACCTGACAAGAACATTTACAACTATCAGAACTTCGACAGCATTGCCAATAACCCCGATATCGATGTGGTATATGTGGTATTGCCGCCATCGATGCACAAGGAGTATGTGGTAAGGGCTGCCAATGCCGGTAAACATGTCTGGTGCGAAAAACCCATGGGAATGACCGAAGCGGAGTGTAAGGCCATGATCACCGCCTGCAAAGCCAACAAAAGGTCCCTGGCCATTGGATACCGCCTGCACCATGAGCCCAATACCCAGGCATGGCGAAAGATCGTGAAGGAAAATCAACTGGGTAAAGTAACAAAGGTGAATTGCGCAGCGGGATACCGCGATAACCGCACCGATCACTGGAAACAGAAAAAAGAAATGGGCGGCGGCGTTTTATACGATATGGGCGTATACTCCATACAGGGCGCCCGGCTGGGTACCAATATGGAACCGGTTGCTATCGTTTCGGCACAAACGTCAACTACACGTCCTGAGATCTATAAGAACGGTCTCGATGAAACCACCATCGCTACCCTTGAGTTTCCGGGTGGGGTGCTGGCCGATATAAAGACCAGCTTTGGCGAAAATGTAAACTTTCTCAATATCACCTGTGAAAAGGGCGAAATAAAGGTGCAGCCTTATTCGGCCTACAACGGGCAAAAAATAACCAGCCCGCTCGGTACTATAGAGCATCCTTATAATATACCCTTTCAGCAGGCAACACAAATGGATGATGACGCATTGAGCATTATGCAAAAGAAACCGATGATGGTGCCCGGCGAAGAAGGATTGCGTGATATAAGAATTGTGGAGGCCATTTATAAATCGGCTGCTACCAAACAGCGGGTGAGTTTGTAAAAGTTCTTTGCCGTGTTAAGGTTCCCCACCGTAACGTGGTGGATTCCGCATCCTTTAACAGGTAAAACTTACCGTTGCGGCAACCGATAGGCCGGCAACGTTGGGCATTGAAGGAATTTGTAACGGCGGCGGCCATGCCGCGCAATACCGCGTAGCCTGGCCGCATAGCGAATGGGTTGTTCCCGGGGGCAGGGCCGTTAAATGGCCCGCCAGAAATGGGAATGCCGTTCCTGTAAGGCTTACTCCACTTTCCCCTCCAGCGCCAGCAAAAACGCATACTGCCAGGCTTTGTCTTTTAAGTAATCAAAACGGCCCGAGGCGCCGCCATGGCCGGCTTCCATATTGATCTTGAAGAACAGTTTGTTGTTGTCTGTTTTCAGCTCGCGTAATTTGGCTACCCATTTGGCCGGTTCAAAATATTGTACCTGCGAATCGTGCAAACCGGTTGTTACCAGCATATGGGGATAGGCTTTCTTTTCTACGTTATCATAAGGCGAATACGATTTCATATACAGGTATTCTTCTTTCTGAGCCGGGTTGCCCCATTCTTTGTATTCCCCGGTGGTAAGGGGGATGCTGGGGTCGCTCATTGTGGTGATAACATCTACAAACGGTACATCGGCTATTACCCCATGCCAGAGATCGGGGCGCAGGTTCACGATGGCGCCCATAAGTAAACCGCCGGCGCTGCCGCCATTGGCATACAGGTGTTCTTTGGTGGTATAATTTTCTTTGATCAGGAATTCACCGCAATCGATAAAATCATAGAACGTGTTTTTCTTATGAAACATATGTCCCTGGTCGTACCACTGGCGGCCCATTTCCTGGCCGCCCCGGACATGCGCAATGGCATATATAAAACCACGGTCGAGCAGGCTGATGACATTGCTGTTGAAAGAGGGCGACATGCTGGCGCCATAAGAGCCATAGGCGTATAACAGCAATGGATTGCTGCCATCTTTTTTTACGCCCTTTTTATACACTATGGAAACAGGTATTTTCACCCCATCCCTTGCTACTGCCCATAGCCGCTCTGAAGTATACTCGTCTTTTTTAAAACCGCCCAGCACCTCGGTTTGTTTTTTAAGTACGCGTTGCCGCGTGTCCATATCGAAATCGTAGATGGAAGCAGGGGTGGTCATGGAAGTATAGGAGAAACGCAGGATGTTGGTATTGTAGTCAGGATTTACATTGGGGAACGAGGTAAAAACTGCTTCGGGAAATGTTATGTAATAGTCTTTTTTATCGGTGAAGTTTATAACCCGCAACTGGTTCAGGGCGTCTTTCATTTCACTCAGCACCAGGTGGCCTTTAAATACCAGCATATCGGAAATGAATACGTTTTTTCGATGGGCGATCACTTCTTTCCAATTGTTTTTTCCGGTTTTTTCTTCAGGCGTTTCCATAAGGCGATAGTTGGGCGCCTTCCAGTCGGTAAGCACATAGAACTTGTTGTTGTAATGTTCTATGGAGTATTGAAAATTTTCTTCCCGCGGTTCAAATATTTTGAACTCGCCGGTTGGGTGGGCTGCTTCGAGCAAACGGTATTCGGTCGACACCTGGTTCATGCTGGAATAAATGCTAACATATTTTTTCGACTTGGTGCGGTAAACGCCAGTATAAAAACGATTGTCTTTTTCTTCATAAACCATTACGTCTTTGGCAGCATCGGTGCCCAGCTCATGACGCCAGATCTGGTAGCCCAGCAACGTAACCACATCTTTTTTAACGTAGAAGATGGTTTTATTATCTGCCGCCCATGCTATATTACCGCCTTCCACATTGGTAATGATCTCGGGGTATATAACGCCGGTTATCAGGTTTTTGAATTGAAGTGTGTAAATTCTTCTGCCCACGGAATCAACCGTAAATGCCAGCAGTTCGTTATTGTCGCTTACTACACGGCGGCCGACTGAATAGTACTGAAATCCTGTGGCCATTAAATTCTGATCGAGCATGATCTGTTCCGGCGCTTCAAGGCTTTCTTTTTTCCGGCAAAATACGGGGTATTGTTTGCCTTCTTCAAAACGGGAGTAATACCAGTAGCCATTGTCTTTATAGGGAAGGGATTCGTCTTTTTCTTTAATGCGGCTTTTCATTTCAAGGAACAGTTTTTCCCTGAGCTCTTTTGTGCCGCTCATCAGGGTATCGAGATAGGTATTTTCTGCTTTCAGGTAATACAGTACTTCCGGATTTTCGCGCTGGTTCAGCCAGTAATAATCATCGATGCGTTTATCATCGTGGGCAATAAATTCTTTGGGTTGCTTTTTTACAGTGGGCGGTGGAACGCCTTCCGGCCATTGAAATCCCTTCATAACAGGTGATGGTTGATTAAAGGCTACTAAGGTAGCAGCTATTAGTATAAGAATTATACTTCTCATGTGACAAAGTTTGACGGCAATGAAATTACAGCATTTGGCTGCAATATTGTTACCGTTAAAATAAACAGGTGGGCCGCCCTTGGAAGGCAACCCACCTGTTAAAAAGAAGGCCGTCTGCCCGCTGGCAAACGACCCATCCCTGAAGTTTACCAGCTCTTTCTTACCCTGAACCTGCCTTCAACTGTTGTCGTGTTTTTTAAATTGTTGCCAAAACCAGCAGGTGACATTACAAAGGTGCCTTTTATAAACCCGTCATCATCACCCATGCTGGTGATTGTAACCCCGCCGCCGCTGGGTACAAATTCTTCAGCGCCGTTTATATAGGCGCATGTATAGTTGTTGCCGCCTGTTATATGATAATGCACGTGGGTGCCCCAGATAACTGCAGGGTCTTTGAAAGCATGGGTGCCAACGCCGCCAACAAACCTTATCAATACGTACCAGCCGCGGGCGTCGCCGTCCGAATCGGCCATGGCAATATTATCGGGACCCATTTTAACCGCGGGGGAGGCCGGTTGTTTTACCCAGTTACCACCAGCCACTCTTACTTCTATTTCGCCGTCGTCGCCGGTTATTTCAATGTTTTTTACAAGCATAAATTTTCCACGTTGTTTAAGATCGAGGTTAACACTGATGGCTACCGGATTGGGTGCATTCGGTACCGTGCCCGGCGCTTTGTAAACAGCTTTGGCGCCATTCGCTTGCAGGTTGCCTGCACCGGCCAGTTTCCATTCTTTTATATTGGTAGTGGCTATCGAAATTTTCTTACCCATCGGAACCTGCGAACCGGGTGTAAGCGGGGCCAGAATATCTTCGGTGCAAAACACTTCCAGGTCGGCTGTGCCGTTAACCGGTAACATGGATGCGGAGCTTACCAGGTAAAAACTTTCAAAGAGGCTCCAGTCGCTAAAGTGAGTGGTTGTTACTCTTGCCTTTTTATTCTCAGGGTCGATAACGGTGCTGCCCTGCGCCTGCCAGATGCCTTTATCGTCCTGGTAGGCAATGCCCAGCGCTTCGGGTAGGGTGTTTATGATCTCCTCTTCATTATACGAAAACTCGATGGTTACCGGTTTGCTGAAGGTAACATTGTGCGGCATAAGGCGGTATGCCTTACCGATAGCAAGCGGGTTTTGATTGCTGATCGACTGAACGGTGAACTGTTGTGCTGCTGATACGGCGCCTGCGGGGATCGACAGTTTTATACGTCCATCGGCACTGGAAATGGCGCCCCCTTCCGCGCCAATTGTTTTTACGCTGGCTGCGGTGGCATCGGGTAAACCTACAGGCGTTGCCACGCCTTCGCCATTGTATACTGGATCAGGTTGGGCGTTGTTATCTTTTTTACATGCGAACAAAAGGAACATCAATGCACAGCCCGTGATGGCTGCGGTAATTCGTTGTAACATGGTGGTGATGATTTTTACACTGTTATTTTCAGTGCAGCAAAACTAGCAGCGGGCAGGCGGGTGAGGTAGCGGATGATGTATGAATTGAGGATTATACTATACCTGTTGAAATAATCACGGTTGCGCTTCCGCTTTACGCATATGATAAGCCATTTTTGCGGTGAAACCCAGTTTGCGAATGAGGCGGTAATTCACTACAGCGCCAACGGGAGCACCTATCAGCGGTATGAGTTGTGCGAGTTTCGCCAGATCGATATAATCTCTGTACTCCTGTTGAAAACTGCGCCATTCGAACTGGTTGATATCGGCGGGAAGGCTTTTCGATTTTTCATCCCAGTTCTTCATTTCCATAAATACATTTCGCCTGTGTTGGGCAGATGAAAAGGCAAGCTGGAAAATATGCAGAATATACACCCGCTCGCGATAGTCGTTCACCGGGAAACCATAAAGGGATGCGATCTCGAACAGCAGTTTGATCTTTATCGCAATCAGCAACGGGAAATCTGCAAGTCCCAGTAATATACCGCCCGCCCCGGTAATAGCGCCTTCGGCTGCTGCCGTGGTGCGGTATTTCTTTATTGTTTCTTCAACTTTGCGGTCGGTTTCTATGAGCGCAAGGCGTGTTTTATTATTGCGGGTAGTGAGTTTGGCGCCAAACAGCACGCCCCTGATCATTTGTTTTATGGTGGTGGTAATTACCTGGTGCACTTTTTCCGGTATGATGCTGTTGATCTTGTCCTGTGCGCTTTTCGACAGCCTGTTGAGAATGCCGGGCCGCCGCATCATTTTCCGCTGCCAGGTTTGCAGCTCACGCATCATTATGTGCTCGTAGGTTGTTGTCATATTCTAATTTACGACATGGTTCAGGTATCTATGTAAAAGATATGCCAACCGGTAAACCAGCCAGGCAGGAATACTGTTGCAACTTCTTTCTGTTTAAGAAATTATGATCATATAAAAAACGTGAAAAACACCCGGATTTTATCGGCTATTTCATTGTAATTCTACAATCAGATTGTGGATTCTCAAAGAGGATCTTTTTCAATAAGTTATATACCACGGCGACACAGGTGGGTGTGCTATGCATATCCGTTTGTGTCGCATTGCGTTATATTTAAATGTGTATAGTACAGCAATGGTGCCCGCACCAGTTGCTTCACAGCAGGTATAGCCAGCATCCATCTACTTTAACCTTCAATTGTATAGCTATGTCAAATGCGTATTCACTCCACCTCGGGCTGAACAATGTAGATCCTGATCATTACGACGGCTGGAACGGCCAGTTGTATTGTTGTGAGAACGACGCGCTGTTCTATCATGAAATGGCAGAACGGGCCGGTATTAAGAACCGCAAATTGTTATTGTCAGGCGGCAGCCAGGGTGCGGAAATGCCTGTTTCGGCCAACCTCGATAAATATCTTGAACAATTCAGCAAAACATTGAAAAGCGGCGATTTTCTTTTTATCACCTATTCGGGCCATGGCGGACAAATAAAGGACATAAACTTCGATGAAGAAGACAGTGTAGATGAAACCTGGTGCCTGTACGACCGGCAGTACCTCGATGATGAATTGTGGGAACATTTCAGCCGGTTCAAAAAAGGCGTTCGCATTCTTATGATCTCCGACAGCTGTCATAGCGGAAGCGTGGCGCGGGCGATCGATTCGCCAAAAGATGCAGAAGTGGCCGGTTTGCTGGAAGATATCTTTAAGAAAATGAATCTGGTTACGCGCAATGCGCCAAAGGATATTACATTCAACTCATACAGCAAACATAAAGAACAATATTACGGCCCCACGCACAAACCCATCGTTGTAAAGGAAGATATCCCGGCCACGGTATTGCTGCTGGGCGCCTGCCGCGATGAAGAGCTGGCCAGCGAATGGGACGGCTATGGACTGTTCACCAGTACCATCAGGAAAGTGCTGAGCATGAATAAAAGTATTGGCAGTTATGACGACTGGCACGAAAAGATTACACAGCAAATACCGGCCATTCAGCATCCTACGCTGTTCACTTATGGTTCGGGCGCTGATCTTTTCCGGAAGGAAAAGATCTTCCAGGTGGGTAATGGACAAAGTCCTTTCAGCTTTTTTGATCCCGAACAAAATACGGTTCCTGAAAAAGTGAAGGAGAACCTGCTTGTTGATTTTGGGAAAACCGCACCGCAATTGAGATCAACGGAGTATAAACCAGCGCAACATCTCAAACGCGATATGCCTGATACTCCTTCCATTCATTTAAAAGAAACAGCTCCCGATACCACCAGTTCATGGGATGAAGCCTACAAAGCGTATTTTTCACTGCGGGCCGAACACCCTGAAGTTTTTGTTGAGCCCGATGTAAAAAGCAAATACCTGAAAGAATCACCGCTCTCCAAATCGGCCGATGGAAACAATTATATGTCTAACTGGCCCAAACCGCCCAATACGCTGGGCATAGATGAATTCATCTGGCACCTCGGCGATAACCATTCCCAGCTAAGAAAGGCGGCGCAAAGAGTAAAGGAGAAAATGAAATTAACCGATGTGCTGGATACGGTTCCAGACGACATGGTGAAAATTGCGCACATCGATACGGGGTATATCCCTTCGCACCCGGCCACACCGAAATACCTGGTAAAAGATGCCGGCATCAGTTTCGTAGGCGGCGAACCCGATAACAAGGGCACCGATATAATGCAAAACCGCATAAAGTTCCTCGAGCAGGATGGACATGGTTCTGCCACGTTGGCCATACTGGCGGGTAACTTCATAAAGAAAGAGGATGCCTATGCAGGTTATGAAGGTTTCTTTGGCGGCATACCATTCGCCAGAGTGATCCCTGTTCGCATTTGCGATACGGTTTACAATTCATTCAATGCAAACGATGTGGCCCGGGGTATTGAATATGCCATTGAAATGGGATGCGAAGTGATCTCCATGTCGATGGCCGGTTATCCAACGCGGCGGGTGGCCCGGGCGGTAAATAAAGCGTATGAGGCCGGCGTGGTGATTGTTACAGCCGCCGGTAATAATTGGGTAAAAGGCATCAGTAAACTAACGCCCAAAGCAGTAATGTATCCTGCGCGGTTCGACCGCGTAATTGCTGCCTGCGGTGTTTGCTTTAATGAAAAGCCTTATGATTTTGCAGCGAACGAAGAAGAAATGAAGTTGCGTTCCGAAGGCGGCGATACCATGCAGGGTAACTGGGGGCCCGAAAAGGCAATGAGAACGGCATTGGCTGCGTATACGCCCAACCTGGCATGGGCCAACAATAATCCCAACAGCAAATACCGCTTTTCAAGAACCGGTGGCGGCACTTCATCAGCTACCCCGCAAATTGCGGCGGCCGCCGCATTATGGATCGCATATAACCGGCAGGAGCTGGCAGATAAACAATACAAAGGCACATGGAAACAGGCAGAAGCGGTGCGGCAGGCCCTGTTCCAGAGCGGTGGAATCGATTATCCCGGGTATAAAAAATATTACGGCAATGGCTCTTTAAAAGCAAGCGCAGCACTGGATGTTTCGGCCGATATTTTCAATATGGAATTGAAACAGGCAGAAGAAGCGTCGGTAAGTTTTTTGGGAATCGGTAAATTCGTATCACAATGGTTCCGGGCATTGCCTGCAAAATCGGCGCTTCCCGAAACAGTACCGCCCACCGATAAACAAATACAGGAAATGATGTCGGTTGAAATAATGCAGGTCATGTATAAAGACCCGGCGTTGTTCGAGTACCTCGATACGATTGACCTGGATGGCGCCGACGCAGATTTTTTTAACCGTGCGGCCGCGCGCGATAAGTTCAAATCGCTTATCAAAACCTCGGCCTATGCATCGGCCACCTTAAAAGCTTTGTTGTAATAAACCGATCACCATGAGCAAGCCAACTTTCTATACCGCTTTTTCAAACAGCATTACCGATGTGATCCCGAATTTGAGTGAAGAAGCAATGAAGATCAGCGACCTGCTGCAGGAACTGGCGTTTAATGATAAACTTTATTATATAAAAGATGAAGTGTTCAGCTTCGACCGGCTGCTGTTGAATTTTGGCAAGTATGGCCGGCGTATCGACATCTTTTATTTTTCGGGCCATGGCGTGGATGGCTGTTTACAGCTTTTCAGGAACTTTACCATTCAGCCCGCGGAAATGTCTGACATCGTGAATACCTCGCTGAAGAACGCCAAACTCATCTTTTTCAATGCCTGTGAAACCTTCAAGCTCGCACAGCACATCATAGATGAACGGCAGATATCAAAAGATAACCTCGTCATTATTTCCTGCAAGAACAAGATCAATAGTTTTATTGCCGAACGGTTCGCCACTTTGTTATTTACGCAGATCGGGCAGCCCGGTACTTACCGCGAAGCATACGACCAGGCAAAAAGCCTTATGAAAGCCATTCATAAAGATCTCCGGTTCAAAGAATTCGACTGCCGTAAAGATGTAACGGATGCCGCTGATGATTTTGATATCGGTTATATTGAGATCAAGGCCGAAAAACGTATTGAAGAGGAGGAAGATTGTACCCCTGTCATAACGGCTTCGGTAACCGGGAAGAAAGCAAAAACTTCCATTATCGGTAAAGACAAACTTACCCGCGATGCGCTTACTTCTAATTACGTACACGAAGTAGTGGAATCCATTGCCGCAAACCCCCAGACAATTCAAACCGGATCGCTGGAAATATTAAAGAATGCACTCGTAAGCGCCGAGCAGGTAGCAAAGGGCGAAAAGAAAAATAAACAGATGGCCGAGCTTTTTAAAAAGGCTGCGGAACTGCTGCCCGGTTTCAGCTCGCCCAGCGCATTCGACTCGCTGATCAATGCGGAAAAGAATATCGACAACCCTTCCGTTAAAAGCCTTATCAAGTCGAAGCTCTCCGGCAACACCATAGGCGGTCTTATCGAAAAGCTTACCAGTATAAAACTGTGATCACCATTCAGCCACCCATTCATTTTTCATCACTTCAACACGACAATTGTTTATGCCACGCATATTTGCTTTGCTTACAGGAATTAAAGATTATCATCCCCAATCGGGCGTTTCAGGCCTCAGCGGTTGTGTAAACGACGTGAATAATATGGAAGCCATGCTTGTTAAAAAGTTCGGCGCCGCCAATGTAGCTGTTAAAAAGTTATTGAACGAACAGGCCACAAGAGAAGCGTTCAGGGACAGTTTTGTGAGTCATCTCATCAATAATCCTGCAATACAACCCGACGATACCGTATTGTTCTATTACAGCGGACACGGATCTTTTAGTAAATCGAATGCGGCGTTTTCAACCTGGGACAGTGAAGGCCGCGATGAAACGCTGGTGTTGTACGATAGCCGTTGCGCCGGCGGGTTCGATCTGGCAGATAAGGAACTGCGGCTGCTGTTGAGCCGTATTCGTGCCACCAGTATCATTGTGATCGTCGATGCCTGTCATTCCGGTTCCATTACCCGTAATATAAATGACCTCGATGTAATACTGCTGGGCAAAGCGAAACACGCCCCTGCGCGCAGTAATGATGCCGGCCGTAACCTCGCTGATTATTTTACCGTCAACAATGAAGGGTACGAACAACTGCTCGATGAGAATAACAAAGCCAGGCTGCCCGAATTGCGCTGCATAACGCTTTCTGCCTGCGACCGTACCGAAGTGGCGTATGAAAGTAGTTATAGCCCGGAAGGGATGTTCACCAGCATGATGCTGGAAGCTTTGAATGCAGGTGTTGTCAATCTCAGTTATTCGCAGCTGTATGAACAGTTATATACGTTGCTGAAGCGCAGGGCGCGGCAGCAAACCCCGCAACTGCAGGTGTCGGGCAACTTTAATGTGAACACCGTTGTGTTTGAAAATACTGTAGCGGCGGGCAATGGTATTTACCAGGTGGTAAAGGAGAATGGTAAGGTTACCATCAATTGCGGTGCGTTGCATGGAATGAAGAACGATCGCCAGTCTGTAAAAAGCATGGCGGTGAGTATTACCGACAAAGATGACCCGGCCGCAGCGCCCCGGCTGGCAAAGATCACGGCTGTAGGGCTCGATAATGCCGAACTGGAAAATATTACCTTAACGCCCAAAATTTACCAGGGCACGCTGCTGAACCTGCCGCCGGCCGTATGTATATATGTAAATGCCGATGCCGCCACGCAACAGGCCTGGCAGCAACTGGCCGAAAAGGAAAAAGAGGAAACGCTTGCCTTTGTTTATTCGAAAGACCAGTATCACGATTATGAACTGAAGGTACATGCGAACCGCGTTTCGTTAACGGAACCTGCTACCGGTAAGGTCATTAAACAAACCGACAATGCATCGCCGCAGGCACTGGTTTATATCCTGGCCTGCTGCAATAAAATAAACGACTGGCATTTGCTGCAGGCATTGCACAATTATGCCATGCCCGAAGATTCGCTGTCGCAGGTATTCAATACCGAAATGAATATAGAACTGTTCAATAGAGAAAAACAGGAGTGGGAACTGCAAAAGGGAAACGAACTGGTGGTGTACCTCGATGAGCAAAACAATGATATCCCCATCAATATGCACCTTACCACCGGCCCGGGCACAGGATGGTATTGCGGTGTATATTATTTGAACAGCAGGTTCGGTATAGAAGTGTGTACCAACCCGGTGAATGAATCGAAGCTTACCAGCAACGAACCGATGAATCCTTTGGAGGGCGCGTCAATAACGATGGATGATGGCGTTGACGAAATGACCGATTACCTGAAGCTGGTGATTGGCAGGGAGCCGTTTAAAGATTTTCTGATAAATGAATTTGACGGTTTCGAAAAAAGCAATAACGAATATGGGCTGGGAAAAAAGAAGTCGTTGCGAAGAGCGGTGAAAATTGATCAGTCGTGGTTCGTAAAAACCATTGCCATCAGGATCGTGCGCCGGTCAGGGGCAATCGATAGCGATACCTCGTTCAACCTCGGGAAATTAACGATGCACCAAAACAATGCATTGAACGGCAGGGCCAGTGTGTCGTCCATTACTGCCCATGCCAAAAGCGTACACCCGGCTGAGCAGTTACGGCAATTTGTAGCCGAGAACGGATATGAACTGGTAAACCTGGAAACTACGCGGTCGGCGAACGGCGCATCGGTTGTTTGGGTTGATAAATTACAGGGCGATGTATCAAAGCAGGAACCGTTGATGATCACCTTGGCTGAAATACCGGCCGATGACCAGGGCATAGCGGCCATTACGATGGAAGACGGCGTTATACAATTGATCGGTTTTGGCTCGCCCGATAAGGAAGCCGGGAACTATAGTTTTGAAATCCCTGTGCTGCCCGAAGATCAGCAACGAAAAAAGAACCTGGTGCGCGCCGCCTGGTTCTGTTTTGTAAAAGTGGTACTGAAAAAAGACCTGAGCATGCTGCGCAAAGTGATCTATGAAAATGGCAGGGTAGATTACAAAAATATTTCAGGTACTGTCGTTAACCCCGGAATGAAGGTGGCTGTATGCATTCATGGTATTATTGGAAATACAAAAGGCATGGCGGCATCTATGGAATTCCTGCAGGCGGAAAGGCAATACGACCTCATTCTGGCCTTTGATTACGAAAACCTGAATGCAAAGATCGAAGATATAGCGCTTACATTTAAAACAATGCTGGCAAATGCCGGCGTAAGCAGTACCACGCCCGTTGATATCATCAGCCATAGTATGGGCGGTTTAATAAGCCGGTATATGATAGAGCACATAAAAGGCACCGAAGGCTGGGTTAACCGGCTGTTTATGTTTGGAACCCCCAATGCAGGTTCGGTACTTGGCTCAATTCCAAAGATCCGCGACTGGACGGTGACCGTATTGACGCTGGCCTGCAATTTCGGTGGGGCAGCCCTCGGCGCAGTGGGGCCGGTATTATCGGCCGCCGGTAAAGCGCTGGGCGCTACCAAAGTAGCAACCAACAGCCTGGCCCAGATGGCCATCGATAGCAGTTTCTATGATGAGCTCAACAATAAACCAGATGTAAATACCGTCACCACCAAATATCATATCATTGCCGGTAATGTGTTGGAATTTAAACCGGCGGAGGATAGCGGCCGGTTTGAAAAGGTAATGGAGAAAATAAAACGGCAGGTAGGGGAGATGCTGTACAGTGCAGATACCAAAAATGATATCGCCGTAGGGGTCGACAGCATACTTACGCTGCCGCAGGGCATCAGTGTAACCAAACAAACCTTTCCCGGCCATCATATGAATTATTTTGACCTGGCGGCGCCAATGAATTATTTCAAAACGCTGGTTTGAGCGGAAGGCAGGCACAATTTTTTCAGCTTTTAGGCGGCAGGCCCTAAGCCTGCATTGCAGTATGTTCATTCCTGATGTATCGGCGCCATTGTGGTTCATGGTAACATTTATCGTGCTCTTCACCATAATTGTAGGCAGGTACTTCCTGGTATCCGGATTGTTTTACCTTATATTTTATATCTGGTTCCCCGCTAAATGGCAGCAAAGAAAGATCAGTAAAAAGGAATATGCGCCGCGGCAGTTAAAAAGGGAAATCTCATGGAGCATGATCACCGCCCTGATCTTTGCCCTTACCGGAACCCTGATGGTACTGTTATGGCAAAAGGGATATACAAAAATATACACTGATATTCATGAATACGGCTGGTGGTGGTTGCCGGTAAGCCTGTTCATTTCGATGCTGCTCGATGAAACTTATTATTACTGGATGCACCGGTTATTGCATAAGCCCGCCTTCTTTAAATTAATTCACAAGGTGCATCACCAAAGCAATATAACCTCGCCCTGGACGGCGTTCTCGTTCCATCCGCTCGAAGGATGGATACTTTCGATTTCCTTACCGCTTATTTTAATGGTTGTTCCCATGCACCCGGCGATGATATTATTACAGCTCACCATTATGACATTCAGCAGCGTCGTGAATCATCTTGATATAGAAATATACCCTGCAAAATTTCACAGGCATTTGCTGGGAAAATGGCTGATCGGCGCTACGCATCATAGCCTGCATCATAAGCAGTTCAAATACAATTTCGGGTTGTATTTTACTTTCTGGGATAAATGGAAAAATACCGAAAGCCCTTTGCTCGATGAAGCTTTTGAAAACGCTACGGAAACGAAAACCGGTTAAAAGAATTTTTCAAGGCTCAATCCATAGCTCATCAACAGGTTCTCCGTTGAAGTAATATTCTGCCTGTTGTAATTAAACGAAGTGGTGAAATTTAGCCATTTGTACAACCTGATAGAGAAATTGGTATTTAATTTCAGAATATAATCCCGGCCATCTGATATCGCGGGCTGGTAAAAGTTGATACCATTGAAACGGAAGATCTCCTTTATTACGAACCGGAATTTCAGCCGCAGTGAATTACGCACCGTTTGATAGCTGGTACGCCCGGTGCGGTCGGGGATGCCGAGGTCGGTTGTTTCGAACAGGAAACCATCGCTTAATTCCAGGTTCGCGCTGGGGCTGTCAACAAATGTAAATCCTACACCAGCGCCTGCCTGAAACCGGTTGTCAACCTTTAGTGAAAAGCTTTTCTCGTAACCGGCCAGTCCCCAGTAATAAAATTTTTGCACCGCTTTCAATATGTCGAGGTTCAGGGTGGCAAGGAAATCGTCATTCGTTTTTAAGTTAGGATTGCGGCCAAAAACATGGCTTGCCATACTGTTGATAGAGAATTTCTTTTTATCTACCTGGAACCGCATGGCATTATTCAGAAGGTAGGTTGTGCCGGTATTGGTACGGTTCAAATTACCGGTTCCTGCAAAATTTATATAGTAATCGACGGAATCGCTAAACTGGGTATAGCCGGTAAGTTGCATTGTGCACAGGCCTATTGCTATTATACAAATGCGCCTCATTGTCTTCATGATGGTCAAATATAACATGTTCCTTGTTTTTTATTATCCGGAGCGCGCTGTTTACCAACGCTTTTCCCCATAACGGGGAACAATTATGCCTGAAATCAGGCAGCAGTTTTGCAAAAAATATGCTATGATGATAGTTAGAGAACAGGATAATAAAGATGCAATAGCATTTTATCGAACTGCCCTTCAAATGCTGGAAGAATGTGGCGCCCGGTACCTGCTGGGCGGCGCTTTTGCCATTTTTCACCACACGGGTATTTACAGGGATACCAAAGATCTCGATGTTTTTTGTCCGGCCAGTGAATACCCGAAGATCCTTAAATTTTTTGCCTCGAAGGGGTATCGTACCGAGCTCACGGATATTCGCTGGCTGGCAAAGGTATTTCATGGGGATTATTTTCTCGATATCATATTCGATACCGTGAACAACATTTGCCGGGTAGACGAAGAATGGTTTCAGTATGCGCACCAGGACGAATTTCTGGGTTTTAAGATCAACATCTTATCGCCCGAAGACCTGGTATGGTGTAAAATTTATGTTCAGAACCGCGAACGGTACGATGGAGCCGATATTAATCATTTGCTGCTGAAGCAGGGTAAAAGTATAGACTGGAACAGGCTGGCAGCCAAAATGGACCGGCACTGGCATTTGCTGTTAAGCCAGTTGCTTTCTTTTCAATTCGTTTATCCTTCAGAGTTCCATGACATTATTCCCAAATGGCTTTTTGAAGAGCTGCTAAAAAGGGCAGCAGAACAATATGAACTGCCCGCCCCGCTCGAAAAAGTATGCCGCGGACCGGTGATCGATCAAACGCAATACGAGATCGATGTAAAAGAGTGGGGGTATAAAACGTACACGCTTAAAACAGTTTAATTATGTCCGGTGAAAACAAAAAACGCATCGCCGCTATTGCCGATTTACATATTGGTGAATCGGACAAAGGCAAATGGGTCGATTTTTTTACTGAAGTTTCTAAAAATGCCGATGTGCTGGCCATCTGTGGCGATCTTACAGATACGGGCGATGAGTCGGAGGCGCATATCCTTGTGGGAGAATTAAAAGCATGTTCTATACCGGTGGTGGGTGTGTTGGGAAACCATGATCATGAAAAGAGCCGGCATAAGCTGATCAGGCAGATCATGCAGAGCCATCCCAATGTACATATCCTCGATGGTGAGGCAACGGTGGTGGCCGGCGTAGGCTTTGCGGGCGTAAAAGGATTTGGCGGCGGTTTCGATAATTATATGCTGTCGATGTTTGGCGAAGGCGCCATGAAGTCGTTTGTGCAGGAGGCTGTTGAAGAAGCTTTACATCTCGATCGTGCACTCGCGCGGCTCGACCAGGAGCATAAGGATATAAAGAAAGTAGCCCTGCTGCATTATTCACCCATAAAAGAAACCGTGGAGGGCGAACCCGAACAGATCTTTCCATTTTTAGGTTCCTCCCGCCTGGCAGAACCTTTATCAAGACGTAACGTGGAAGTGGTATTTCACGGGCATGCGCATATCGGCGTGTTGGAAGGAAGCATTGCCGGTAAGGTAAAAGTGTTCAATGTAGCACGTCATGTACTGCATAAATCGGGTTATGGGAAACCTTATTTTCTGTATGAGATCTGAGGACTGTTACCTGTAATCTTCCTTACATAACTGGTTATTACAAAAAGCCGCCGCTTTATGCCCCGTGGCAATGGCTTCTGCTACCAGGTGATAACCCGGGTGCGCCACATCGCCGGCTGCAAATACGCCCTGAACCGATGTTTGCATGGCGCCATCGGTAAGCACCGACCCGCTTTTACTTATTTCACACCCCAGTTTTACCGCCAGCTCATTGTTGAATTTCACCTGTACCGGCTTGGTATAAACGACCGGCGCAGCGACCACCTGCCCGTCGGCCAGCAACGCTTCTGTCATTTCTTCACGCCTGGTCAACTTTATCACCGGCGTTTCGATCAACCGCCAGCCTCTTTGCTGCAGATAAGTTTTCTTCTCTGCATCTTCAACCGTACTGCCGTTTAATAGGAAGGTGAGCTGCGGGTTCCAATGACTAATGGTTATGGCTACATCCCACGCAATGGCGCCTTTTACCAGCACAAGCGCAGGCTGGTCCCGTGCTTCCCAACCATGGCAATAGGTGCAATGCAAAACCGTTCTTCCCCACAAAGCGGCAAGTCCCTCAATGGCAAACAACTTATCTGTAACACCGGTAGCCAGAATGATCTTTCGTACTGTAAGTATTTCATTGCCGGCGGTTAACTGAAAACCTGTTGCAGCGGCGTTCACTGATGATACCGGCTGTGGCAGGTATCTAACGTTCTCAAACATGTTAAGATGAGCCAGTGCAATGCTGCGCAGTGCATTTGGCGAAGCGCCATCACCGGTAGAAAAATTATGCAGGCTTTGGGCTGCGCTATTTCGGGGCGTACCGGCATCGAACACGATGGTACGGCGTTTACTTCTGCCAAGTGTATGCGCTGCCGCCAGGCCGGCATGACTGCCGCCTATAACAGCCACTTCATAATCAAATGCATTCATGTAATCACATTTTTTAAATTGATAAACGGTAAAATAAAAATACAACATTGTTGCATTTGATATAAATTCCCCTATCTTTGTTTTGATGTATCGCATAAGCCTTGCATATACCAGACAACTAATAGCCTTACTGCTGATTGTGGTAATGACACTGGTGCATGTAGCAAAGGTGGTGCATACACACGCTTCATATAATTCAGATCATTCCTGTAAACAGGAAAACATCCTCACCAACGGGGGCGCTGTACATGGTGCCTGTTCTATTTGTGAATTCCAGCTTGCCAAAGACGCTTCTTTCACCGGCGAAGTAATATTGGTGTTGGCGCCTGTTTACACAGCGCCTACCTATTGCAGGCTGATCACTGCCATCAATTCCGATCGTTTACGCGTTTCAGACAGCAGAGGCCCGCCGCAGGCTTAATAAGCTGCTCCTTACTGTATCATCAGTTACCGGTTACCTGTTACCAGTGGCAGTGACCTCATAACTGCCGGCAGGCCAACTCCGGATTTTCAAATAGTTACCTTCAAATCGTTTACGTTAAGCGTGTAGCGTTTTGCGTTAAGCATTCCGCGTTAAGCATTGAGCGTTCTGCTTTCTGCGTTCTGCGTTCTGCTTTCGCGTTAAGCATTATGCATTCCGCGTTAAGCATTGAGCGCTCCGCGTTATGCGTTAAGCGTTCAGCGTTTCACATACTGAATTGCCCTGAGGCACGCGGTACCCGTGCGGCCGGGCATAGAGGCTCCCGCCGAACACCTCTTTCAAAAAAAGTAGGCATTAACTATTAAATCGCTTGATTATGGAAATCATCAACAAGGATGCATTGATCGCATCTCTCCTGGAAGAAAGAGAAAACGCATGGATCGGTACAACTACCCATTGCTGCGGTGGCGGCCATTGCTGCGTTTCTCCCGATTAATTTGTTGCTTGAACAGCGGAGGCTTGTCCTCCGCTGTTACCTGCTTAAAACCAATGACCATGCAAAGCACCTCACTTGCAGCTTTGCTGCAATACAAAAATGAAAATGTGATCTCCCGGTTCACCGATCTGTTTGATGTAGGCGAGGAGGAAGCGGAAGAGATCTTTATGGAAACAAAAAAGTTCCTCTTTATCAGCCGGCAGCCGGGTGTATTCATTCCCGATGAACTGTTGATCGTTGATGAAATGTGGCACAATTTCATTCTGTTCACCTCCACATACCATGAGTTTTGTATGCACTATTTTGGCGGTTTCCTGCATCACCTGCCTGCATCGAAAGCAGAGAAAATGCGCCACCGGCAGCAGTTGGATGCCGATTCCTTTATGGCCAGGAATGCATTCAAAGAAAAACTGGCCGCCTTCATCAGTATCACCTACGATCAACTGGGCCACGAAACGGTGATCAGGTGGTTTCAGGAATATCCGCAGCGCTATAGCAAACAGGTCATTAAAAATCTTCGCAAGCATTGATATGAGCATCTTTCCAAAACGCGCCATTAGAGGCAATACGGTTACTGTTCACTGGAACATCACACTTCCTGCCGGAATGGAATCGGCGGTATGTCCCTTTGTGCGTATCGGTATAAATAGTCCCGGCGGGAAGCAGCATATGCTTTTTGAAGAACATGTATTGTTGCTTCCTTCAACGGCGGCTGTGGCGCCCGCTTCCGTAGAAACCTCCGGTACGTTTCAATACCTCAACAAACATACGCCGTTGCTGGTGCTGGCTTCTTATTTAACGGCGCCCCAGCAGCGCGAAAAACTGGTGGAGGTCCTCACCAATTTACAGAACGGCCGGCACTATTATTTTTCCTGGCCGGTTCCACCCGACGCTGCACCCGGTAAATACATCCTGCTGTCTGAAATGTATATCGATGGTTCGGTTAAACATTCAGGTACAGCCACTGAAGATTTCTTTTATATAGAACAGTTGAACATAAGTACCGGCGAGGGCGGGGAGGTGGTCATTCATAATCCGGGCCCCGAACCGGTACCGGCAAAGCTTATCACCTATATCGCAGGCTATCACCAGCGCCCCTACACGCTGCAAGTATTTTTTATTGCACCGGGTGAACAGCTCCCTGTAAACACGGCCGGTAAAAGCGTATTTCTCGTGTACAATGAAGAGCGCATCACCATTCCCCTGCATACTTACCGGCAACCACGCACGCTGCGCAATCAGCAACACCTTTTTTTACATAAAGAAAAAGATGGTGAACAGCTGAGTTATGTACTGCCGCGCGAAGGTGAAACCGCGTGGCGCCTTTCGGGGCCGCAACGCGAGATATGGCAGGCAGCCGATGGCATGAGCAGCGCTGCCATAGTGCGCGAAAAACACAGCGCCGGTTATGACGAAATGTTAGCGCAGGGATTAATTACAGAAATACCATGAATAAACTAACCGGCATATTATTTCTTTCCAACCTGCTCGTTGTATATAACCTGAAGGCTCAGTTGCAGCCTGAATCGCCTACAGCCATTCCTGTTGGGCACGATACGCTACAACCAGCGAAGGCGCTGAAAGCCGTTGAAGTGCGGTCTGTTTCGGCCGGCAGCCTGCAACAGTCAACCCGCGCCATAACGGTCATCGATGCAAAAAAATATTATAACCGGCCGGTCACCACGCTGGCCCTCATCAATCAATCGCCGGGTGTGCGCATCAGGCAGGAGGGCGGTTTGGGCAGCAGGGCCGATTTGTCGATCAATGGCCTCAGCGGGCGGCAGGTAAAATACTTCATCAACGGCATTCCCGCCGATTTCCTCGGCGCCGGCAATCGTCTCAACATCTTTCCGGTCAATGCCATTGACCACATAGAAGTGTATAAAGGCGTTGTGCCCATAGAACTGGGCAGCGATGCCTTGGGCGGCGCCATCAACATAGTTACCCGCCAGCAACTCAGCAACTATACCGATGCCTCCTACAGCATCGGTTCATTCAATACCCATAAAGCAACCGTCAATACGTATCGGAATACCGGCAGCCGGTTTTTTTTGCAGGCCGGTGGTTTTATTAACTATAGCGATAATAATTATTCCATTACGGCCGATGTGCCCGACAGGTTGGGCAACCCGGTTTCACAAAAGGTAAAACGTTTCCATGACCGGTATCGCGATTATCAGCTCAATGCAGAGGCCGGTATACAGCAATCCAGATGGGCCGATTGGTTCAGCGTCAATGCTTCTTATTATGGCATGGATAAAGATGTACAGCATAACCTGGTAATGACGGAACCTTATGGCGCCGTTACCCGCAATGAAAGAACCTGGAATGCCGGTATCCGTTATATGAAACAGCAGTTGCTGCCCCGGCTGACGCTTTCTTTCTATGGCAATGCCGGTATAGTGAAAGAGCATTTCCTCGATACTTCGTATAATGCCTACACCTGGGATGGAAAAGTATACGAAAGAAGAATTGCCTATGGTGAAATTGCCAGTTCACGTACCGATCTGCTGTTTACCACGCACAACCTGGTAGGCCGGCTGCAGCTCGATTATGCTGCCGACAGCACCAACAAATTCAGCTTTTCGTTCACCGGCACGTATTTTACCCGCAAGGGAAAAGACACCATTGCGGAGAATTATTTTGGAAAGGACTTTTATGGTCATACAGTACAGATGCAGAAAAATACGGCCGGGCTTGCCTGGCAGCGCCGGTGCTCACCGCGTTTTATCAGCACCACCTCGGTCAAATACTACTGGTACCATGCCAATGGATTCACGATCGACAATTTGGTGTTCAATGAAGCCAGCCGAAGCAAACAACAATTTGGGGTAAGCGAAGCCCTGAAATTCGAGCTGAACCGGCACTGGCTATTAAAAGCATCCTACGAATACGCCACCCGCCTGCCCGATGAAATGGAAGTGTTTGGTGACTTCAGCCTGGTAAAGGCCAATCCTTCTATACAACCCGAGATCAGTCATAACCTGAACCTGATGGCGCGTTACACCCGTTCTGCATTAAGTGCAGGTATAAACGGGTTCATCCGCCTTACCGATAATATTATCTTTCTGCAGGCATCGCCCCGCAGCTCACAATACCGTAACCTGCTCAAAGCCCTTACCGCCGGTATAGAGGCCGAAGCCAGTTACCAGTTTACACCTTCTTTGTCGTTATGGGCCAATGGTACTTTTCAGCACATCGTCAACAGATCGAAAAAAGAAAATACCGGCAATATCGATGACCGTTACTTTAACCGGCGATTGCCCAACAAACCATTCCTGTTCGCCAACAGCGAACTGCAATGGACGCGCCGGAATCTCTTCCGCAGGCAGCACACCCTGCAATGCTGGTATGGCGTCAGTTATGTGAACTGGTTTTATCTCTACTGGTCGAATGACGGCCGGCGCGATACCAAGGCGATAATTCCCACTCAGGTTGTGCAGCAGGCCGGCCTTAGCTATGCATTACGGAACAACCGGGTAGCCCTGAGTGTGGAAGCGCACAACCTTGCCAATGCAAAGGTGTATGATAATTACAATGTGCAGTTGCCCGGCCGCGCGTACACTTTAAAAGCACGAATCTTCATTGACCAATAAAAGCAACCCGAAAAATGAAACGCAAACACACACTGTTAAGAACATTATTTTATGCATCGATGATCGCCCTGGCAGGTATCACGGGCTGTGATAAAGACAACGAAAATGATGGAGACCCGAAGAACAAAGACGCCAATCAATACGCTATTGCGCTGGTGGCTGGTACTGGTAGCGCGCAAACGACCTATATACAGGGACTGGCCGGTTTCGATATCGCCTCGCTGGATAATGGCAATGCCACCGAACTGGCCGGTAACGGCCGCATGCTTACCTATAACGGCGCGGCCTACGTTAGTGTATACAATTCACCGGCTACCATGACAAAGTATACGTTCGATAACACCGGCAAAGCGATCAAGGCAGGTGAGTTGATAGTGCCGGGCGCCAAAACCTATTCAACCGTTGAATTCGTAAGTCCAACTGAAGCGTATGCTTCTGTGGCCGGCGGACTTGCCAAAGTGATAAAGTTCAATCCCTCCACCATGGAGCGTACGGGCGAGATCGATCTGTCATCCATTCTACGTGCAGAAGCGCCGGTAATGTATTACCTCGGCATGAAAGCCCGCGATGGAAAATTGTTCATGGGCGTGTTTTATGAAGGTGCGGGCTTTGTAGAGAAATACAATGATACCGCCTACGTAGCTGTCATCGATCTGGCTACTGCCAAAGTAGAGAAACTGATCAAAGATCATCGTACCGGAAGTGTGTTCGATGCCTATAATTCATTTGCTATCGATAAAAATGGCGATCTCTTTGTAGCCGCACTGGGCTATACCAACCGGCCCAGCGGTGTGCTGAGGATCAAAAAAGGAGAAACTGATTTTGATCCGTCCTGGTTCTTCGATCTGGATGCCGCCACCGGTTATAAATGCCGTGGGGTATCGGTTTTCGATAATGGACTGGCATTTACGCTCGCACTGGTAAATCCAGGTGATGGTTATGAGATCAACGGGCCTTCCCATCATTTTTATCGCATCGACATAACGCAAAGAACAAGCGCCGGAAAACTGGCCGGTTTGCCTGATGTGTATGGTTCCGGTGGCGCCGTAATGCGCCGGTACGAAAATGATCAACTGCTTTTTGTGGTATCGGGCAAATCGGAGAACAGCATTTACAGTTACCAGCCTGCCAATGGAAATGTAAATAAGAAAATAACACTTACCGGAGGCCGCTGCAGCGGTTTCGATAAACTGCCTTAACCAATTATGATCAGTAATTTGTTCAGGATAGCCATGCAGGAAATAACCGTTGTATACCGCAGCAGGGTGATACTGCTGATGGCAGGCATTATTTTGCTGCTGGTGCTAACGGCTGCCTGGGGTGGTTATCGCAATTACCAAACAGCAAAACATATCAGGGATGAAGCAAAAGCAAGTAAGCGGGCGCAATGGCTTCAGCAGGATCCCAAACATCCGCATGTAGCGGCGCATTTCGGCACGTTTGCCTACAAGCCAAAAACCTGGTTCAGTATGTTCGACGATGGCCTCGATAATTATGCGGGTGCGTATGCTTACCTGGAACCGCACCGGCAAAATGATTTTGTTTTCAAACCGGCCGAAGGGCATGGCGCCGGTATTCGGTTTGGACAACTTTCTGTAGCGTTGGTGTTACAGCTATTGGTTCCATTGTTGGTC
This sequence comes from Niastella populi, assembly GCF_002078015.1. Classification (GTDB taxonomy): domain Bacteria; phylum Bacteroidota; class Bacteroidia; order Chitinophagales; family Chitinophagaceae; genus Niastella; species Niastella populi. The sequence continues at coordinate 78,744 of NZ_LWBP01000185.1, forward strand.
ATCTTCATGGGATTTTCCACCGTAACAAGAGAGCGCGAACAGGGAACGCTGAAACTTTTGTTCAGCTATGGTATTACGTTACCGGCGATAGCAGCAGGTAAAGTTATAGGGCAATACGCTGCACTTATGTTGTTGCTGTTGCCTGTGCTCACACTCACCGGCGCTTTCTTTGTCGCTATGACGCCCGGCGCCGGCAGCGATCAGGCTTTGCGTGCCTGGCTGTTACTGGCGGTGTATGCGGGTTATTTTTTGCTCTTCACCCTGCTTACGGTATTTGTTTCCGCCATGGCAGGAACCGGCGGTAATTCCTTGTTGATATTGCTTACGGTATGGATAGTGGCCTGTATCATTATGCCCAAAGCGGCTGCCAATATCGCCAGCGACCGGTATCCATTGCCCGCTCAGTATTCTTTTCGGGAAGGCATTCAGCGCGACATTACACAGGGCATCGATGGCCATAATACGAGCAATGAGCGCGCACAACAAATGGAGAAAAAACTATTGCAACAATACAAAGTAAAAACTGTACGCGAACTGCCCTTCAATTTCGAGGGTTACATTATGCAGGCGGGCGAAACCTACAGCAGCATGGTATACGATAAACACTTTCATCAACTGCAACATACCCTGTTGCAGCAGGATCGCTTTTGCCGGCTGGCGGCAATCATCAATCCTTACGCGGCCGTACAGGGGCTTTCGATGGGCCTTGCGGCTACAGACCTGAATACACATATCGACTTCCAGCAAAAAACAGAAACCTATCGCCGGCAATTTGTGCAAAAGATGAATGAAGATATGATGCATCACTCAAAATTGGGCGACTGGGATTATAAAGCATCGCAGGCGTTATATGCTTCCGTGCCCGACTTTCAATACCAGCTGCTGCCGTTGAAGCGCGTACTGGTATTTTACCGGATGGAATTGTTTTCCCTGGCGGCGCTGCTCCTATTGGGCAGCGGTATCTTTTATTTCATTCTTAAACGAGTACCCCTCATTACCCGCCTATGAAAACATTGTTGCTCATAAGTGCGCGCGAATGGAAACTGCTTAACAGGAATATACTGCAGTTGTGCATTATTGTTTTGTTTGCGGCGGCGGCGCTGTATGCCATTCATTATGGTAATGCGGTAATTGACCGGCAGCAGGAAACGGTGCAATACATAAGGCAGCAAAATGCGCAGGATCAGCAGCGACTGATAAACGGGTTGGGAGCCGACACCACCACCCCCGCCGGCCTGGCGGCCTGGGAAAAAGCCGCTTATCCTTCCAAAGTGCGTTTCTTCCTGAATTATTATGCCGTCAACGAGCCGGCGCCTTTTGCGCGTTTGTCTATAGGGCAGCGCGATGTAAATGCATACTACCTGCAACTCAATGCGCAAAACCTGTACCTGCAGCTTTTCCGGTCAGAGATCGCCAATCCGCGAAAACTGCTGGCAGGCAACTTCGACCTGTCGTTTGTGATCATTTACCTGTTGCCGTTACTCATAATAGCATTTACCTATAACCTGTTATCCGACGAGCAGGAGCGGGGCACGCTTCCGTTGCTGCGTATGCAGCCGGTACCTGTGCAACAGATCATTCTTTGTAAGCTGTTGTTCTGGCTGGGCATTACCATAGCGTTGTTGTTCATTATCTCCTGTATCGCTTTTGTATGGAGCGGTATGCCTGTTACGGCTGCTGGTTCAATGATATGGTGGTTGCTGGTAAGCGGGTCATATGCCGGTTGCTGGTTTGCCCTGTTATTGCTCATCAATGCCTTTCACCGCAGCAGTGCAGTCAATGCGTTGTGGAGCCTTGGCGCATGGTTATTGTTTCTTGTAGTGGTGCCGGCATTGCTGAACCTGGCCTTTAGTGATGAACGCCAGGCAGACCCTACAAAGCTTACCGACTACATTCGCCGGCAGCAGGGTTTGGGTGAATCGAAACAGGAAAAAGTGGAAGTGCTGGAACGCTTTTACAAACGCTATCCGCAATACAGGAATAACGACACGGCCGCGGCTATACGTTTCCTTGAGTTTCAGGCTTACTCGGCTTACGTAACGCTCACCGATGCAGCAGCCAAACCCGGGGTTGATGCTTATTATCGAAAGGTATGGCGCCGTCAACGGCAAATGGCCGCTTTTAACCTTATAAACCCGGCGGTAAATACACAACACCTGATGAACACGCTGGGCCATACCGGTATAGAAGATGCGTTCGCATTTCGCGCATCGATATCCGCATTTCATGAACGGTTATGTCATTTTTGTTTTGAGCCGTTGTTTGCGGGCAGAATGATGACAAAGGCAGATTTCAACAACCTGCCGGTGTTCAGGCAGTTACAACCATCGACAGCTATAGGTACTTTATTACGAGGGTTGGGATGGCTTTGGTTACTCACCATCATCGCAGCTGTTGCCGGGTGGCGCAGGCTACGCAACAGCTTTTCAACCCCAACCGTAAACGGCTAACACATTATACAAGCGCTTTATTTATATGTACCAGTTAAAGCAGATCAGTATGCTCCTTACTCTTTTCACGCTGTTCATTGCAGCTATACCGGTTGTTGTGATTGCGCAGCAGCCTGCCGATAGCAGCAACAAAATAAAACAGCGTGCCGCGGCAGATACCCTTCTGTTTTCCCGCACCGATTCTATGCGGCAGGTGACCGTTACCGCCTCGAGAAATATGCTGCAGGTAGAGAACGGCCGCATCACCATGAACGTTGCCAACAGCACCCTTGCTGCCGGTTCTTCGGTTTTTGACCTGTTGAAAAAAATGCCTGGTATCGGCATCGGTCAGGACGATAATATCAGTTTGCGCGGTACAGAAGGCGTGAACGTGCTCATCGATGGTAAAATGAATTATCTCTCCGGCAAACAGCTGGCAGACCTTTTGAAAGGATTAAGCAGCGATAACGTGGCGAAGATAGAACTGGTCACCACGCCTGCAGCCGAGTTCGATGCGGCCGGTAACGCCGGCTTTATCAATATCGTCACCCGCCGCCGCACCATTCGCGGCTATGGTATCGACCTGCGTTCGACCGTTACGCGTGGCAGTACCTGGATGTTCAATGAGAACATCGGTGCCAGCATCAATACAGGAAAATTGAGCCTGTACGGTTCCTTCGATTACAACATGCCGAACCGGAAAGTTAAAAGCACCAGCGGCAATACCGTGCAGGAGCATGATACCACTTACCGGCTTGAAAGAATAAATACCAGTAACTACCATATAAAATTCTACACCTGGCGGCTAGGCGGCGAGTGGCGTATACATGACCGTCACCAGCTAAGCGCACATTATCACGGGTATTTCGATGATTTTACCGCACCCAAAGAAGCTGTTGTAAACCGTTATGCAGGCGGGCATCAGTTACACTCCGCGGTTACTACTTTCAACAACATCATAGAGCCTTATCATTACGATGCCGGTAACCTGGCCTGGCTGTGGCAAATTGATACCGCCGGAAAAAAACTTACTACCGAAACCCATTATATCAGCTATCGTAACCTGTCAGATGCCCTTATGACCAGTATTACCACCGAAGGCAGCACAGGCGACGTAACAGCCGAAAATGCCCTGCGCTCGCATCAGCCGGGCTACATTACCATCCGTTCAGCAAAGTCTGACCTGGAGTGGCCTTACAAAAACATAATGTGGAAGGCCGGGCTCAAATACGCGTATATCTCAAACGACAACAACTATCGTTTCGATTCGCTTATTGGCAATGTATACAGGGAGGCGGCATCTATGTCGAACCACTTCCTGTACCACGAGCGTATTTCCGCGGCTTATGTCTCCGCTTCGCGGAAATTCAAACGAACCAGCCTCCTCGCCGGTTTGCGGATAGAGCATACCGATGCCAAAGGTTATACGGTAAGAGACGGGTTTACCAACCGCTGGACGTACACCAGTTTTTTTCCCAGCCTTTCTATTGATCATGCGATGAACCGGAGTAAGTTCAATATTTCGATCAGCCGGCGCATCAACCGCCCCACGTATGCCGACCTCAATCCCGTACGCTGGTACACCGATCAGTATTTTTATTACTCGGGCAATCCGGCGCTTGTGCCCGAAATGGCCTGGCTGTTTTCAACTGCCTTTACATTTCATCATAAATATATTCTTACCGCTACATGGGGAATAAGGGAGAATTACATGACCAAAAAGCTGACCATCGACGCTGCTGCCAATGCCGTCAAAAGCCAGACCGCCAATTTCAGCAGTATGCAGCGGTTCGATGTGCTTTTATCGGCGCCCTTTAGTGCAGGACCATGGAGTATGCAGTTGTCGGCCGGCGTAAATCATTCGCGTTATCCCATTCCGCAAACAGGCAACGATGTCATTGCCTCGCGTTGGGCAGCGAATGCGCAGGTGCAACAACAGCTTAAGCTGCCCGGTGGTTTCCGGTTCGAACTGGCGTCGTTCGTTTATTCCCGTGAACTGTGGGGGGTATACCTCAAAGATGAATTGTTCTTTATGGATGCCGGGATGCGCAAATCCTTTTTAAAAGAGAACCTGGTTTTACAATTTACGTTTATGGATCTGCTGCGTACATACAGGCTGCGAGGCGCATCGCTGTCGAATACTGCCAATTATTGGTATAACGACCGGCCCGAAGCGCACCGCATCAGTTTGTCGGTCAGGTATCACATCGGTGGCAGGTTGTTACCTAAGAAAGCAAGCAGCATAGAGGAACAGGAACGGTTATAACTGCCGCAGGGTTGCCTCAGCCGCAAAGTTTTTTTTTATCACACAACGGGATTAAAATCAATCCTGAACTGACGAATTTTAATCAATAAAAAGAAAGAAAACGGCGCACAAGTTGTTATATAAACAATATGTGCATTCTAATTATTGATCAGGATTCCCATGCGGTAAAACATCTTGAAAAATTATTAAGTGAGATAGTGCCCGAGATGAAAATAGGCGGACGTTGTTCGGATATCAAAACTGCCACACAATGGTTACAGAAAAATCCGCCGCCCGATCTTATCTTCTCTGTAATAGAATTGCCCGACGGGCTCAGCTTTGAGGTATTTAACAATCCCGGGAAAAAAATACCGGTAATTTTTACATCTCCATATGAGAAATATGCGGTCGATGCCTTCAGGGCCAACGGTATTTATTATCTGTTAAAGCCTGTAAAAAAAGAAGAACTGACAAAAGCGCTTATCAGGTATAAAACATTTTTTTCATCTGCGAAGCAGGAAGCAACGATCAAAGCGACCACATCGAACAGTAAAGTGCAGTTTCAGGAAAGGTTCCTGGTAACAGTAGGCCGGCAAATGAAACTGGTGCTCGCTGAGGAAGTGGCCTATTTTTTCACCGAACAAAAGATTGTGTACCTCGTCACTTTTCAACGGGTAAAATATAACACAGGTTTTACATTGGAGCGCCTCGAGCAACAACTGAACCCCGCGTTGTTCTTTCGCATCAACCGGCAGTTCATCATTAATATATCCGCAATAGAAAAATTGCTGCCGGCCAGCAAATCGAGAATGCAGGTGGTATTGAAACCTGAAACCATACACGACACTATTACCAGCTTTGGCCGCACCGAATCATTCTTCAACTGGATGTTGGGTGAGGGAAACCATTCAGAAGGATAATTTGCCTGGCCGGTATTCAATTTTTACCACTGGGTATTTTGCTCCGGTATCATGATAAATGCTGCATAGAATTTGTTTTACATGATACCTATATTTTATCCAATGAAAAATACTGTGAAATCCACACTTATTGTCATCATCATTTTAACAGCGCTGTTTGTCGTTGCCTGCAAACATGAAATTCCGGTAACAGGCAAAGATCAAAATAACAACGATACCTGCGGTATTACTGATATTACTTATTCAGGCGCTGTAGCGCCCCTTATGTCTACCTATTGCACAAGATGCCATGGCGCCACTTCGCCGCGTGGGGGAGTTAATTTAACCTCGTATGACGGTGTAAAAGCGATTGCCCTTAACGGAAAGCTGCTCGGCTGTATTAAAAAAGAAACCGGCTTCAAACCAATGCCCCCGGGCACTACTAAAATTCCGGATTGCCAGATCCTTCAGATTGAAAAATGGGTAGGGGCCGGCTCGCTCAACAACTAAATTAATATGAATACCAAAAGAAAAAATTTCCTGCCCAACAGGAAGGGATGGCTCATTTTGCCTGTCCTCACTGTTATGGCTACCGTGATCACGGGCTGTTATTACGATAAAGCCGAACTGCTGTATCCCGATGGCGGTGTTGACTGTTCTGCGGTACAGGCCACATATACGAAAGTGCAAACGATCATGGCGGCCAAATGCAATGGTTGTCATAGTGCACGCAATGCAGCCGGTGGTACGGTGCTTGAAACCTATGACCAGGTTAAATCAAAAGCCGGCCGTATAAGACAGCGGTCGATCGTCGAAAAAACAATGCCGCCCGCCGGGCCGCTGTCGTCAGAAGAAATTGCCATCCTGGAATGCTGGATCAGCTCCGGCGCACCTAATAACTAAACATTATCCGTTATGCATTTATGGAAAAAAATAATATTGGCAGTGCTTGTACTGGCACTGGCAGCTGCAGGTTATGGATGGTACCAGTATCAAAAAGCGCCGCCCGACATACGACAGGAAAAAGGCGATATTGAAATAGCCGCGGTCGAGCTGTTGAAAGCATTTCAGCAGGATGAAACGGCCGCCAACATAAAATACGTTGAAAAAGTATTGATCGTATCGGGTACGGTTACCGGTGTACAAACCACTAGCAGCGGACAGGCAACGGTATACCTGCAAACCGACGACATGTTGGCTGCGGTCACCTGCAGCTTTTACAAGGATGATGAAGGCATTAAAAATATTAAGACCGGTTCCGCCGCACGAATAAAAGGCGTGTGCACCGGTATGTTAACAGACGTTGTATTAAACAAGTGCAGCCTGGTTGAATAAGGCTGCTGAATATTTAAAGCTATTTTATGAAACAGATGCTGATAGTGATCGCATTATTCGTTCTCTCTCTTCCGGTACTTTCACAAAAAAGATATTTTACAAAAAGCGGACAAATAAATTTTGCGGCCGGTACGGCGGTGGAAGATATCGATGGTATTAATAAAGCCGCTACCAGTGTGTTTGATGCCACTAGCGGACAAATAGAGTTTGCCGTGCTGGTAAAAGGATTTGAATTCAAAAGAGCGCTGATGCAGGAACACTTCAATGAAAATTATATGGAAAGCGACAGGTTCCCCAAGTCTGTTTTTAAAGGGAAGATCGTAAATGTGGATAAAGTGAATTTTCAGAAAGACGGCAGTTACCCGGTTACCGTAAAAGGCGTGCTGGAGATGCATGGCGTGAAAAAAGAAGTAGAAACGACCGGCTCATTAAAGGTGACCGGTGAAACCGTTCATTCAGACGCTGCCTTCACCGTGTTGCTGGCCGATTATAAAATAGCCATTCCCTCACTGGTAAAAGATAAAATTTCCCCAACGGTTACCATCAAAGTGAACTGCAATTATAATGTGCTTAAGTAAAAATAATATCTGAAACATGCAAAAATTGGTGTTAGGCCTGATACTGGTAACTGCTTTGCAAACCGGGTATGCGCAGGATGACCTGCTTTCGCTGGTAGGAAAAGATACACTGAAAAGGGCGCGCGTTACCAATGCGTTCAAATCTTCCCGGGTTATCAATGGGCATTCGATTGAATTCCTTGGTAAAGGGGTGCTTGATTTTCGCATCCTGCATCGCTTCGGTGAGGTCAGCGATGGTATAAGCAACCTGTTTGGTCTCGACCAGGCCAGTATGCGTATTGGACTGGATTATGGCCTGCTGAATAATTTAACCGTAGGAGTTGGCCGCAGCAACCTCGGAAAGGAGCTGGATGGGTTCATAAAATTCTGCCCGGTTTGGCAAAGCTCGGGACCGGGCGCTTTCCCGTTCTCTGTTGTTCTGGTAGGCGGAGTAACGCTCAATACCCAGTCGTGGAGCGATACTGCACGTAAGCATTATTTCAGCAGCCGCATGGCATTTTACAATGAGCTCATCATTGGCCGTAAGTTCAGTGAACGCTTCAGTTTACAACTGTCGCCGGTATTTGTACACCGAAACCTGGTTGAACTGGAAAAAGAAGAAAACGACGTATATGCGCTGGGTATCGGCGCCCGGTTCAAGCTAACAAAGCGAATAGCTTTTGTGGCCGATTATCATTACATAGTGGAAGGGCTCGATAAAGATATCTACAAAGATCCGCTGTCTGTAGGGTTCGATATTGAAACGGGCGGACATGTATTTCAGTTACATTTTTCGAATGCCACCGGTATGAACGAAAAGGCATTTATTACCAATACCACGGGCGACTGGGGTAAAGGGGAAGTGCGTTTTGGATTTAATTTATCACGGGTTTTCACCGTGAGAAGGCCGCGGCATTAAACCGTACCCTGGAAAATATTCGTTGGAGCCGCTTATAAAACGACCCCGCCGGAAGGCGGGGTTTACTATTTGGATAGTGCCTGTGTAAGAGCGTAAATGATGTACAATAATATAGCTTCCTTTTTTTGAAATAATTTTGGCGGTATTTTTGCGCGAGATATTTGCAAGCATTTCCTTCCCCCCGGAAAATATTTGGTTATCCTTCCTGAAAGCTAATAACGCTGATTTTCGTCACTAAAAAATAAAGGAGGCGTTTATGGCAAAAAGAGGATTCTTACAAACAGGTTATGTCCTTGTTCTTCTTTCCCTTGTTTCATGCCGTAAAGACATGGGCAAGCACTGCGATTGCGATCAGGAGGACATGGTGGCATCCGTTTCGGTACTGGCTTCCGGATTGAACAATCCCCGGGGATTGACATTTGGTCCTGATGGAAGCCTGTATGTCGCAGAAGGCGGTATTGGCGGTACAAATTCAACGGCCGGTCAATGTACCCAGGTACTTCCGCCTATAGGACCGTATACGGGCAGCAACACCGGCGCCCGTATATTGAGAGTGAGTATGACAGGACATGTTACTGTGGCGGCCGACAATTTACCATCGAGCCAAACGGCGGCTGAAACAGGCAGCCTGATCAGCGGTGTGGGCGATGTGGCATTCGTTGGAAATACCCTTTACGCGGTACTTGCAGGCGCGGGTTGCTCACATGGTGTCAGCAATGTGCCGAATGGAATGATCAGGGTGAACAGTGACAAAACCTGGGAAATGATTGCCGACCTGGGTGCATGGCAAATGAGTCACCCTGTTGCCGATCCCGAAGAAGGTGATTTTGAACCCGAAGGCACCTGGTATGGGATGGTAGCAGTAGGCAGCAACATGTATGCAGTTGAACCCAATCATGGCGAGATCGTGCGGGTAAGTCATAAGGGAGATATTGAAAGGCTGATAGATATTTCAGCCAGCCAGGGGCATAATGTGCCAACTGCTATTGCCTGGCACAGGGGAAATTTTTATGTAGGCAATCTGGGTCTTTTTCCTATTCCGGGAAACTCAAAAATTTATAAGGTCACACCCACCGGTGAGATCAGTGTTGTTGACACGGGCTTTAGTGCAATACTTGGTGTTGATTTCGACAAGGCAGGTGGAATGTATGTGCTTGAAAATACTACAGGCAATCCATTTCCCACACCCGGTACCGGCGATATCATAAGGATCGATCCTTCAGGTGCAAGACGAACACTGGTTACGGGTTTAAACCTGCCAACCGCATTGGCTTATGGGCCCGACGGTAATTTATACGTTTCCAATTGGGGCTTCGGTGAACCGGCGATAGGGGGTGGACAAATACTTAAAATTAAGATCAGTTGTAAGAAAAATGGGAAGAATAAATAATTTTTACCTGAACAGTCGATAATAAAAATGGCGTTCGCATTGAACGCCATTTTTTAAGCAAAACAAACTTGTGTTGCTGCGCGCTTCTTAATTTTTTGCAAAGGAAAATATATTGATCGTTCCGTTATTGTAACTGCAAACCCATGCTTCCAGTTTGTTGTCATCTTCAAAAATATCCACGCCCACCGGGTGCCCTTCGCATGAAAGGGAAGCTATGCGGGTAAAGCTGTTGTCATCGAGCCTGAATACTTCAACCTTGTCGCTGCTATAGCAGGTTACAAATAAGAATTTATGATTTTTAGAAAGTACGATCGTACGGGGTTGCGCATGCGTAGCGGCGGTAAATAGTGTTTTACGGGTTGTGGGATCTATACAGGCGATGCGGGCCAGTCTGTTGTACGATACCAGTAAACGGCCATTGTCGGTCAATACAATATGACGCGGGTTCGATGCAACGGGTATGCTTGCTTCCTTTGCCCAGGTATCATTATTCAAAACGGTAATAGATGCGCCGCCCATAATGGCTACATACGATTTTCTCCGTTGGTCATCCACTACGATCCCTCTTGGAATGGCAGATACAGGAACGGTTTTTACTTTTTTTGCATAAGGGAAAGCCGCCGTATCGGTTGTCAATACGCTCACGGTATGAGAATGCCAGTTACTTACAAGCAGGTGTTTACTGTCTTCAGTGCGGGCAATTATTTTGGGCGTATGACCTGTAGCGATTACGGGTACCTGTATTGAATCTCTACCGGTAGAACCGGCATATTCTATATAGATCTTTTTTTGTTTTACGTGGGTATGCGAAGTGTCTTTTTTATAACTGGTAACGGGCTCGGTAGGAATAGGAACAATACATGATGCATTATGCAGCGATACCCAAAGTACCTTGTCGTCATGGCTCAGGCAGGCTTCCACCGGTTTTTCTTCATAGCTTGGCATGGGTTTGTTGGTTTCATAATCCCAGCCGGTGGCTTCCGTTGGTTTGAATTTGAATTCCCGCTGTAACTGCCGGCTCGCCTGGTCAAATTCGTAAATGCTCATGCCTTCGAGGTTCATGGCATATAGTTTTTGCCCGCTTTTGTTAAACAGCACTGATTTTGTGCCTTCAGCCGCTTTTATATGTTCCGTTTTCCGGAAAACCAGCCTGGTATATGGCTTCAATGAAGGGAGTGCCTGAATGGTGTCGCCGTTTGCAGGTTCACACGTATCAGGGTTGTTTATATTTATGCTGCTGCGTGTAAGGAAACGATTGGCCTGGAAAGTATCAGGAGGCCTGTTGAACGCAATACAGGATGTACATAGGAACAGGTACGCGCTGATAAAAGACGCTTTCATTTGACGGATTTTATCATTCAGACTAAATACGACCGTTCGTTGACATAGGCTGAATGCAGTTTAGGGTATAAAAAAAGGACAAGGCAGACATATCTTCCGCTTTATCCTCTCTCTGGTCACTCAAAGATACTCTTTTTGCCCAATTATAAAAGTGATTGGCACATTTATATCAACTATCTTTTATGTTGTCAGTTTGCAGCTTGCAACCTGATCACAAATGCCTTTAATTCAGCCATTTTGCCGTCACGAAACCGCCACACATCGCAATATTCGTATTGAGTCTCACGGCCATCTTCATCCTTCATTGTTATATTTCCGAGCGCCGTCACAAAATCGCCTTCGGCAATTAAATTTGCTACCATAAACTTTGGCGGCTCTTTATAGGCCGTGGCCATGTACCGGCGAACGGCATCCTTTCCCTTTAGGGTTTTGTCGCCTATGAATGTCCATTCCGTATCGTCGGTGCAGCATGCAAGAAAGCCTTCATTGTCGCCTTTTGTAATAGCGGCATTCGCCATTTCCAGTATTTTTTTATTATTCTCAGCCATGAAATATCTTTTTGTATATAGTACAATTCCTCTTGTTGTTTGGTTCGCATGCATTCAGGAAAAGATAAGGTCATGTTTTGCTAATGCTTTAATTTTATTAGCTCCCATAATATATTAATATGAAAAAGTCATTCCTCACACTGATTGCGCTTGCTTTCTTTTTACCTGCAATAAGCCGGCAGCCGTTGAAAGTAGGCGTAGCTGGTCTCAGCCACGACCATGCATTGGGATTGATGCACCAGTACAAAAACGGTAAGGTGATCCTGCTGGGCATTGCCGAAGCCGATACTGCCCTGAGCGGCCGTTATAAAAGACGGTTTCAACTGCCCGATTCTATCTTCTACACGTCTCTTGTTGCGATGTTGCAAAAGATCAGGCCTGATGCAGTGCTGGCTTACAACCCCGTTTATCAGCATATTGATGTAGTAGAGGCATGTGCGCCCAAAGGCATTTCCGTAATGGTAGAGAAACCGCTGGCCACTACGGTAGCGCAGGCCAATAGAATGGCTGAACTGGCGCGTAAACACCATATTCACTTATTGACCAATTATGAAACCACCTGGTACCCAAGCAACCAGCAACTGTATACCATGGTACAGTCGAAAACCATTGGCGATGTAAGAAGAATGGTAGTGCACGATGGGCATGAAGGGCCCAAAGAGATCGGTTGCAGCAATGACTTTCTGCAATGGTTAACAGACCCGGTGAAGAATGGCGGTGGCGCCATTACCGATTTTGGATGTTATGGCGCCAACCTGATGACCTGGTTGATGAACGGGCAGGCGCCTGTTGCTGTTACCGCGATTACTCACCAGATAAAACCCAACATATATCCGAAAGTGGATGACGATGCTACTATCGTCCTGGACTATTCCAATGCCACCGGTGTCATTGAAGCATCGTGGAACTGGCCATTTAGTATCAAAGACTGGGAAGTGTTTGGTAATACAGGTTATCTGCATGCGTTAAACCCCAATACGCTTCATCAAAGATTGAAGAGCAGTTATGAACCTGTTACCCTGCAACAACCTTTATACACAGATAACCTGCAATACCTGTCGGATGTATTACATGGAAAGATAAAACCTGGTAATGATCTTTCTTCACTCGAAAACAACATAATCGTAGTGAGAATACTGGAAGCGGCAAAAAGATCGGCTAAGGAAGGCAGGCGGGTACCGCTATAGGAATAAAAAAGCGCCACATTTCTGTGCCGCTTTTTATGGTAGTGTAAGGGCGCCCACCGGTGGTGAGCGCCTTATTAGTTTAACCCATGTACGGGCGGTTATATTAACGGACGAATACCAATGACTACGTTGTCATTCGAGTATGCACCCATATTACATGCAGCTGAGGTGCCGTTACCATTTAAGTTCAGGATATCAATTGCTGCATTTCTGGCTGGTGAAGTTTGTTGCAGTTTGCCCAGGTCGGCATTACCCCATACAGATGATACCAGCCGCGGATCAGACTCCAGCGAAAGATCATCAAACGCCGTAGCAGCCTGCCATTGGGCCAATGACTGCGTTCCGGTTCCACGCGAATCAACGTAGCCCCATCTCGAGTGCCCGAAACTTAAATTATGAGACCGGCTTAGTACCGCCGTGTCAGTTTGACCATCGAATGGAAAATGAAATAATGGAGCGGTTCCTGTTTTTATGTTATTATGTATTCTCCAGCCTGATCCGATATTGCCTGCGCCGCCCATAGAAGTGTGAATTCCTTCTATTTCCCTGTTAGCTGTTGCAGAGATCAATGTATTATTTATAACATCTACATCGCGGATCGGAGAGCCTGCCTGGGACCAGCAAACGACATGATAATGTCCGCCAACCTGAATATTCTGGTATACCTGGTTTCTTCCCAATTCACCCGATGTATCCATAAAGTTAACGGCCCCTATAACATTCGTAGCCCTGCTGCCCCTGATCAGGTTCCGCCTGAATATTATTCCTCCTAATATGGGCCTGCTGTTTCCTGCGCCTTTACTTGTGAGGGCTGTTTCAACGTTGTCGAAAAAACAGTTCTCTATTGTAATACGCCCTGTGGATGTTGTAATGTTTGCACCCTGCGGACTAAACAGCTGAATGCCCTGTTCGCTACGAAATGCATTTTCCCGGCTATAATTTTCAATCCAGCAATCACTAACCAGGTTATTCTGACAGCCAACGCCTTCAAAACGTATGGCAGCATGGTTGTTATCGGTATATGCCTCAGGCCAGGTTACCGGGCCCCGGTCAATTCTAAAGTAAGAGATCCTGTTGAATTTACCGCCGCATACGACCGGCCCGGTATCAGGGGTTGTTGGTGCAAGCGATTCACTGATATAAAATCCATACCAATGGTGACCGGTGGCCAGTCCCAATACAGGGCATCCGTAACCCTGTCGCGTTCCATTGTGTCTTAGTATGCTTCTGCCGGTGGTAGTCAAGGCAGCATAATTCTCTGCAAAAAATATGATAGGATTGCTTTCGGTTCCATTAGCCAGAATTTGAAAGGAAGGGTCGAACCGTTGATTTTTATTGACACCCATATACTCACCGGGACCGCAGCAAACCCGCCAGCCGGGTTGGGCTAATTGTAATGCCTGTGTAAGCGTATAAGGATGCTGCTGAGTGCCGTTTCCTGAGCCGGTAGCTGTGGCGCTAACCCAATGCGTTGCTGATAACCGGGCCGCGCCGGCATTTGTTCCCCTATCGCCAACTTCATCATCGTCACCTTTATCATCATCCCCGGCAGGATCATTTGTTTTTTTGGTACATGCGTTCAGCAGTGCGGTCATTCCTGAAAAGCCGATCATAACGGTCGCGCTTTTCTTAATAAACTCTTTACGTTTCATAGCGGATATTATTTATTGATATGATATGAATGTGTACGGGATCAGGAATTCATATAATGTCATTTGCGAAAGTCTGTTAATGGCAATTTCCAGGCCAATAACGTAGATGTGCATTGTATCTCAGTCCGCTCTATACAATATAAAACAGATAATCACCCATAAAAGAAAAAGCTGGCATATAAGGCTTTTGATATTAATGGTATCGGGCCCAGGCCTTACTCAAGGCCATGGTGTATGTAGATAAACTAAATGTGAAACCGGTGACGATGGATTGTACTGTTCGTCTTATATCAACTGATCTTATTATTTAAGCTATTCCAGGCTCCGCCATTGTAACATTCGATGCCTGCAGAGGAAAGAATTCCTTTTGCGATGCCGCTTCTGTTGCCACTGCGGCAGCATGTAATAATGGGTTTGCCTTTTTTCTTCAAATCGAATTTGGTTAAGATGGAAACCCTCAGGAAACCTTTCCCTTTGACCAGAGTAAAGAAAGATGGAGCATGTACATTTTAAAACGATATGTATTACCCTGGCTTTACTGGACTAAAATACTAACCGGTAAGGCTTAAATTTTTGTTGGTGGCAGGCAATTGAAGTATTCAGGAAAAACCGATGGCCCGGTTACGATCGATGATGACCTGAAACAGGCAACAATAAGTTTTCGATCTTTCACAAAAGAGTAGCCTGCCATTGATGTTGGATGCGCAATTGGATGGGTAACCGGCTATAAGGCATTGTTGTTAAGGCGAACCTGCCTTTGTTGACAAAGGGTTGAATGAGGAACTAACGTCACAAACTTAATCACAGGGAATGCTTGTAGAAACTAATCCCCGTAAAAAATTTACATCATTACAACCGAAAATAAACGCCCATTTGATCATATAATAGCAAAACTGGCGGCTATAGCCCGGAGAAACTATTATTGATGCAAAATTCAACAGGAAAGCAGCCCACTGGTATAAAAATTTCTGCTCCTTCCGTAGAACACTACATGTCTGAAGCACACCTGTGCCACCTAATCACTATTATGTAAGTTACAGAGGCCTCACTTCTTAAAAGCCTGGGTTATGAATAGAATTGTGATGCTGATGCTGGTAATGATCGGTATGTCGATATCGCTTTTCGCTCAACATGAGCGTCATGAAATGCCAGCCGGAAAAAAGCCGCCTGAAAATGACACTTCAGGAAATATGCACCGGCATCACCGGGGGCATAATAGGAACATCGATACGGGCATGCATCCCGGTAAAATACCCATGAGCCATTCTTTTTCTCTTAATTTACCAATGAACCGCAATGGTTCCGGTACCGGTTGGCTACCCGATGCATCACCCATGTACGGGTATATGATCCATTCCGGAAAATGGATGCATATGGTTCATGGAAGTATCTTTTTGCGGTATGATAACCAGAACTTCAATAACGACGATAAGCGGGGCGATTCCCGGTTTGATGCGCCTACATGGTTCATGGTTATGGGCCAGCGGAAAGTGGGGGAGAAAGGACTTTTTCATTATAGTTCCATGTTCTCATTTGATCCGGTCATTGAAGGAGGAAAAGGATATCCGCTACTTTTTCAAACGGGTGAAAGTTACGAGGGAAAACCCCTGGTCGACCGGCAGCACCCGCACGATCTTTTTTCTGAATTATCTGTGAGTTATGCTCATGCATTTACAAGGGATATCGATGCGTTTGTATATGTTGGTTACCCCGGAGAGCCAGCCCTGGGGCCGGTTACCTTTATGCACCGGCCATCTGCGTTGGATAATCCCAATTCACCGATCTCGCACCACTGGGTAGACGCCACTCATATTACATTCGGTGTAGTTACGGCAGGTGTACGGGTGGGCAAATTTAAACTGGAAGGATCTTCATTTACCGGGCGGGAGCCGGATGAGGAACGTTATGGGTTCGACAAACCGCGCTTCGATTCCTGGAGCGGCCGGTTTTCTTTTAATCCTACGATGAACTGGGCGCTACAGGTTTCGCATGGGTATTTAAAAAGTCCCGAAGAACTGCACCCTGGCGAGAATATAAATAAAACAACCGCATCGGCCATCTACAGCGTCGATATGGGTAATGAGAACCGGTTAAACGCAACTGTACTTTGGGGAATGAACAAACAGAAGGAGCATGACGGAGAAAACGCTTTTATGGCCGAAGGGGCCTGGCGACTGAGTAAAGCAGCTATTTATACCCGGTACGAGTTCACCGAGAAATCTGCCGAAGAACTGGTATTGGGGCCGGAAATTGAAGAACACCAGGTGTTTGGCGTCCATGCTTTCACTTTAGGCGCAAATTACGACCTGTTCGAAATATATAAAACCCGGCTTGCCATCGGTGGGCAATGGAGCTGGTATGGCGCACCTCAGGCTTTAAATACAATTTACGGAAATAACCCAATGGCGGTACAGGTATATTTGAGAATATATCCGGCGCTGATGAAGATGAACATGAATATGAAATAGCATTTTTTGCGGGAATGGAGTTTAAGATGCAGTAACCCATATTTGAAAACAGGAAGGCTACCCGTGTAATGGTGGTTTTGTTATTCCAGACAACACATTGCTTTCGAGGTCGCCTGCCTGCCTGATAACGGTAAGGCTTCCGTCTGTTTCAAGGATGACCGCATCAGCCTGTTCCAGCGACCACAAACCCTGCTCGCGGAGAACAGCATAAATTTCATCTTCGGTGATCCTTTCTTTCCGCATGATATTTGAAAGCATCTTTCCTTTGTAAACAACCAGGGCGGGCGTTGATTTCACAAGATGATTCACTGATTTATGGTGAACTGCCAGGTAAGAGATAAGGAACTGAAGTAAAATGAGCAGAAAAAACACAAACGCCCCATCTATAAGCGCCACATCCTTGTTAAGTGTAACTGTAGCCAAAGTGGAACCTAATGCAATTGTTACAATTAGGTCAAAAGCATTCATTTTAGATAACGTTCTTTTTCCCGCGATTCTTAGAAAAACGATAAGAATAACATATGCCATCGGCGTGATCACCGCAGTGCGCACAATGCTATCCCAGCTATCAAAAAATATTTTATTCATTTTTTGGCGGTTTATTTATTTATAGTGCGTTATTATCAGCAGGGGTAACTTTCATCAATGTATACTACATAAAATAAAGCAATATTATACCCGGGATATAAGTGATGATAATAACCAGCGATTCAATTTCAATGCCCAATAATTGTTTTTTACTTTTAGCCAGGATGCCCAACAGGTAAATGCCTGTAAGAATAATGCCAGGCATAGCTGCGGTCATGCTAAAGCGGTCCTGTACCTCGAGCGCAGGGCCGGGGGCGAAAAAAAGCTCAGCTATAAAGATCAGGGATACATCAAAAAACGGTGACATCAGTTATGGTAGTAGCCAATTCGGGTAATGAAGTGATTCCGCCAAGATAGAAAGATCAGGCATGCATTCCTGTTTTAGATATTTACGTTGTTTATCACAAATAACTATCCGCCTATCAACCCGGTTCTTTGAAGTATATAGGCAATGGCAAACACGGCAAAGAATAAACCCGCAATAATTGTACTTGCCAGGCTGAATGTGGAAGGTTGCAGGTTTTTGGGCAACGTTTTTTTATTAAGATAAAGGATCGATCCTGTAACTACCGGAATGTGTGCGGCCTCTATAACCCCCGCCAGTTTTAGTAAACCTACCGGGTTGCCTGCGGTAAGATAAATAACAATGGGACAGAAGGTCAGCAGCCCTGTTACATAAATTTTATTCAACAGCCTGGTGTTTTTGAGCCAACTGTTCTGCCTTTTGTTATTGGAGGCCAGAATGGCCGTTCCATCGGTGAACATTCTACCAAAACCATCCTGGTCAGAAAGCATGGTGCTGGTAAAAGTAATGAACACAGCCCCGATCATAAACCAAAACCCGATAGTTCCCCAGATACCGCCGAGTAATTGTCCCAGTACTTCAGCCACCCTGTTTTCTTCAGGAACCAAGCCGCGCGGCTGCAGCAATTCGGTACCCAACACCAGGAAGGCAAATGCTATGACCAATGCGCCTGCTACCGCTAAAGAATTGGCAAAGGTCATGTGCCTGATCCAGCCTTTTAATTTATTTTGGTCGTCTTTAGATAATTCAGCCGGGTTAACTGGCTGTACCCTTTTTAGTGAAGCCGCTCCGTAACCCCTTGCAGCCGTCCAGTAAGAGAACCACATCAGCCCGGCGGCGCCAGCCAGCATAAAACCCAACCAGGGAAGTACCTCACCGGTTTGTAAACCGGCGGGGATCGCCGGCACCAGGCCATTGATCATTTTGCCGGTATCGGGACCGGTGGCAAGCGCGGCACTCAAAACAGACAGGGATATCAGGATGGCCAGCACGGTGGTCACCTTTTCCACCGTTTTAAAACCGCCCAACACGATGATCATAGCCGTGGCTATGGTAAGCACAACCACCGGTATCCACAATGGAATATCTATCAATACAATGATCGCTGTGGCTGCGGCCCCGGCCAGGCCTGCCACCGTAGCAACCGCTACTACCAGTTGGGGCACAATGATAAGCCACAACATCCATCTTTTGTTTTGAAGAGATGCAAGCCCGCGAAAAAATGCAGCCCCCGTACAAACCGTATATCTGCCGATCTCCCGGTTAATAAACCATTTCATGGCCACGGCAAGAAGAAGGGCCCAGATCAAAGTATATCCATATTGGGAAGCAATACGCGGTGTAAACAGCAATTCGCCCGAGCCTGCAGCTGATAACATCCAGATGAAAGCAGGACCGAGCCACTTCCACTTCTCTTTTCCCGTTGGCGCCGCTGAAATCATGATCTATACTTTTAGAAAGCACTTAAGCTTAGCATGGACGAATATGATGAGAGAGTAAACCCAAAATATTCATGCCATTTGAGCTACAGGAAATGACATTTGAAGAACAGTAGAGATCAGCACCCATAAATGGTTTGAAGTGGAGTTTTTACCACGCCAACCTGGTATAACCCCGTTGGGAGGATTAAAACAGTATTAAATTGGTATTATAATATGATGTGCGGTCAAACATTTCGATTCTTCCCTTTTGCATCTTAACAAGTGTAGAATATCTTTCCTCCTGCCGAACATTCAATGTGATCATAACGCTGGCATAATTATCCCAGCGAATTGCAGTACAGTGCACGTTTTACGAAGTACGGGTGAAGCGACAGGATACTTCTGATGCTATTCTTCATACGACGGTCGAACAGGTGAAAACCGGTCCTGAATTAAGTTAAAAGGTAACAACCATTATGAAAGATAAATTTAAATTTGATATTTTCGGAGCTCCTGAGATCAGATACACTCAAATAAAAGATATAAGTAACAATGCGCCGGAGATAATTATGTGGGCCGCACCGGTGATGTTTGTGCTGGTTTTTTTAGAGTGGTATATTTCGTACAGGCAAAACAGGCAACTTTATAAGAAAGCGGAAACCATCGGTTCAATTTTAGTGGGCATTGGCAATGTAGCCATCGCCTTCGCGCTTAAATTTGTTTTGCTTTACCTTATCGTTTTGATCTATAATTTTGTGCCCTGGCGAATGCATTTTAGCTGGTGGATGTTCCTGCCCTGTTATATCATCTTCGATTTTTGTAGTTATTGGGCCCACCGGGTTTCACACAAGCAAAGATTCTGGTGGGCCACTCACGTAGTACACCATAGCAGCGAAAATTACAATCTCACCGTTTCTTTCCGGCTAAGCTGGGTGCAGCATATAAAGATAGTATTCTTTATTCCGGTTGCCCTTATGGGATTTCATCCCGTTATTTTTTTTATTGTAAATCAAATTGCGGTACTCTTTCAGTTTTGGGTACATACAGAATACATCCATCGCCTACATCCCGTAATTGAATACATATTTGCAACCCCGTCAAATCATCGCGTACATCATGGTTCGCAGGAAAAGTATATCAATAAAAACTATGCACCCACTTTCATAATCTGGGATCGCCTATTCGGCACCTATCAAAAAGAGGAAGAAGAGGTCAAATATGGAGTAACACACAATATAGAAAACAAGGCAAATCCTTTACATATCAATTTTCATGAATTTGCCGAGATCTGGAAAGACATCAGGGGCGCCAAATCATGGAAGATGAAACTGTTTTTTTTGTTTGGAGATCCAATAGCCGTTGCGAAATATAAGTACGGCAAGAGGGAAGAACAGCTTAATTCATAGCATGAACTTATTATGGTAAAACGTGAATTTGACGATAGCGGGTGGCAGCCGGCTCGTATGGTGGTTAGAGCTTACTACGGCGGAAGGAATTAGTCGATGAATAGAAGGGTGGTTAAAAGAATGAGCGCATTTGCTGCTTTTTTATACATACGCAACCGGTAGTAAAGGCATGACCGGATGATGTTTAAAATTTCCATTTGAGCCGTACATACATGTTATGGCTGGTTGCCTCGAATTTCTTTTGTAATTCGAGAAAGAACGATTGATAAATGACGTCTGCATCGAGGCTGCCGAACAGGTGATAGTTTAGTGAAGGGTAAATGATAAACAGGTTAACCCGGGGCGAATATACCAGTCTTAAACTGCTGCTGAATTCCGGGGTGAATTGTTTTGAAGTGATGGCGACAATATTCCAGCGGGCCGGCATCAGATTAACTGGTGTAACGCGGAAATTAATTTTAGCGGCATTATTTACCGGTTCGGAAAGGCCGCTGGTATTATGAAGAAGGGAACTGCTGAAATACCATCCTTTTACTGACCGGTAACTTAATTCAAGAGAATAATTAAACCTGTTGGCCGAGTCTTTTTCACCGATAAAAGCCTGTCCTTCGCCTTTGTATTCTATATTTCCCAGTTTTCCTGCCCAGCCAAAACCTGCGGTAAGTTTATTGCGGTAAACGCCGGCGATCATCTGCAGGTGATACCCCCGTTTATCGATCGAATACCTTGCTGCTGCAACAGACTTCCTGATATCTCCATAAGGATTGACAGCCACATCTATACCCGACGAATCGTTGATGTTATATGCAACTTTAACAGCATCGGTATAAGGTTTTTCTTCGTAGTCGAAATCGAGGAAATTATAACTATTGAAAATGTCATTGGGATTCCAGGCAGTGGTAAGGCCCCAGTTCACCCGTTGCCGGCCAAGGTGCATGTTCCATTTCCGTTGCCGGAATTCAATTCCCAACCGTTCGATGTTACTTTGAAATACCAGGTTGTTGCTGCTTGCCCATATGGCCGACAGGTTCAGCCATTCATTGTCGTTTTTAAGTGAACCGTTGAAGCCGGGCGTGTTACTCACCAGGTCGCCCCAATATAACCGGTTCCTTACTTCAACCGACCCGGTGATCGATCTGTGCGGGTTCCATTTAATATTTACCCGGTTATGCAGTAAATTAGTTAAAACGTAGTTGCCGGCATAGCTGAACGATCCCATATCCTTAATATAACCGCTCACGTCAAACTTTGACCGGCTTGTGGCGCTGTCCTGCGGGTATGCAAAAATCGATACTGAAAGTAAAGGTATTATGACATAGGTGTATTTCACAAGCCTGGTTTTTGAAAAGGTTATTCTCAAAGCTAGCGCTGTTTGTTGCGGTATGGTATGACCGTCATCAAAGGAAGCCGTGACAATCCTCACTTCAATGGTATCCTTAATTCCGCCTTTATAGTTATTGCCGATATGATCGCCGATCAGCTATCTGCAGATGTCGATATTTGACTAACATCAATAGCACCGATGCCTGCGATCATAACTTTTTGCGGTTAACATGGCTAACTTACCTGCTGTGGCTTTGCCGGCCCCTGTTTCAGCGATCGCTGGCATACAGATACTTATTTTGAGAACTATAAAAATATTTTTATGGAATCGTTGATCATGAAATTCAGTGATATCAGTATCGGTGACGTGGCGAAGGTTGGCGGAAAAAATGCGTCGCTCGGCGAAATGTACAACCGGTTATCAGGCGAGAAAATAGCCATCCCTTCAGGGTTTGCGGTCACGGCCGATGCATTTTGGTTGTTTATTGATCGTAACAGGCTGCGCGAAAAGTTGAATGAATTATTGTTCAATCTCGATACGAATGAGTTTTCGAACTTAACCTATATAGGAAAACAGGCCCGGTCGCTGATCCTGAACGGAACGATGCCCCATGAACTGGCCGTGGCCATTGAGCAGGAGTATAACGAATTGTGTGGCGGCCGCCCGGTTGAAGTGGCAGTACGAAGCAGCGCAACGGCGGAAGATCTTCCGCAGGCCAGTTTTGCAGGGCAGCATGAATCGTTCCTGAATGTTTCGGGTAAAGAAAATTTGTTGACAGCCGTTCAGAAATGTTATGCTTCTTTATTTACCGACCGTGCGATCAAATACCGGGAAGATAATAAGTTCGAACATGCCAAAGTAGCGTTGTCGGTTGGCGTGCAAAAGATGGTTCGCAGTGATAAAGCCTGCGCCGGGGTTTGTTTTACGCTCGAGCCCGAATCGGGTTTCCGGAACGTAATACATATTGGCGGGGTATGGGGACTGGGAGAAAACATAGTGCAGGGTGCGGTAACGCCCGATGAGTTCATTGTTTTCAAACCATCGCTTAAAAAGGGTAAGAAAGCGATCATTCAGAAAAGGCTCGGCGAAAAAGCGAAAACAATGGTGTATTCGGAAAACGACCGGCAATTCCAGTCTACGATCAATATTGAAACGCCTGCTGAAAAAAGAGAACAATATGTTTTAAGTGACGATGAAATAACAACCATTGCCAGGTGGGCGTTGGTAATTGAAGCGCATTACGATAAACCTATGGATATAGAATGGGCAAAAGACGGCCTCACGAATGAGCTCTTTATTGTTCAGGCCCGCCCCGAAACCGTTCATGCGCAAAAAAATCCTTATCTCGTAAAAGAATACAGGTTGCAGAAAAAAGGGCCATTGCTTGCGGAAGGGGAGGCGATAGGGTCAAAAATAACCAGCGGCATTGCCCGGGTATTGCAATCGGCCGGCGATGCGGAAGAACTGCAGCCGGGAGAAATTGTAGTAACGGAGATCACCAGCCCCGATTGGGACCCGGTGCTGAAAAAAGCTGCCGCGATCGTTACCGATAAAGGAGGCCGCACCAGTCATGCGTCTATCGTTGCCCGTGAACTGGGCGTACCGGCAGTGGTGGGAACTTCAAACGCGACAAAAAATATCCTCGATGGCCAGATGATCACGGTATCGTGCTGCGAAGGCAAAACGGGGTTCGTATACAGGGGGCAGTTAACCTGGCAGGAAGTAGCGCATGATTTCAGCAACTTAAAAATGCCGGCTGCAACCCACCCGATGCTGATAGCCGGTGATCCTGAAAGCGCATTCCGGTTGTCGTTCTATCCCAACGAGGGAGTGGGTTTAATGCGCATGGAGTTTATAATAACCCATTTTGTGCAGGTACACCCTATGGCGCTGGTTAAGTTTAACGAGCTCACAGATGCGGCCACAAAAGAAAAGATCGAAAAACTGACGCACCATTACCCCGATAAAGAAGCCTACTTCGTTGATAAACTGTCACAGGGCATTGCTACCATCGGCGCCGCTTTTTACCCGAAAGACGTAATTGTGCGTATGAGCGATTTCAAGACCAATGAATATGCCAACCTTGTTGGGGGCGCCCAATTTGAGCCGGAAGAAGAAAACCCGATGCTGGGCTTCAGGGGTGCGTCCCGGTACTATAACGACAGGTACGTGCAGGGTTTCAGGCTGGAGTGCGAAGCCATAAAAACAGTGCGAAATGTTATGGGCCTCTCCAACGTAAAAGTAATGATCCCGTTTTGCAGAACCGTAGAGGAAGGCAAAAAAGTGATAGAGGTGATGAAGGCGAACGGCCTCGACCGGGATGCCGACCCCGGTTTGGAAATATATGTAATGGCAGAAATACCAAGCAATGTGCTGCTGGCCGACCAGTTTGCCGGCATCTTCGACGGCTTTTCGATCGGGTCGAACGACCTCACGCAGCTTACCCTCGGCGTTGACCGTGACTCGGCGCTGGTTAGCGGCCTGTTCAGTGAACAAAATGAAGCGGCCCGGTTGATGATCTCCATGGTAATACAAAAAGCAAAAGCGGCCGGAAAAAAAATAGGGTTGTGCGGGCAGGCCCCGAGCGATATACCGGAATTTGCGCGCTTCCTGGTGAAAGAGGGCATAAACAGCATTTCTTTCAATCCCGATGCCTTGCTTCAGGGCATAAACAATATACTTGAGGCCGAAGAAAAACAGGATGTGAAAGCGGCAAAATAACAATCAGGATACCATACGATGTAAAGCGATATTGACCTTCGAAAAGATGTGATCGGCTACCGGCGCTTCCTTAGCAGCGGCTTCCCGGGTTTGTACAGATGGGTTTTATATACCTCAAACCAGCCAACGGTTAACAGCGCGATGTTTACACATAAGAACAGCCTGGCTGCATGAACAGGAACCAATCCGAAAACATTACGTACCGGAGGTACAAGATGAATGACAGCCAGGAATGACAGCGAAATGAGCAATACCCAGGGCGTGAGGTTATTTTTGTAATGTATGGTCTTAAAAATGTTTTCCGTAAACGAACGGTTGGTGAACGTAAGGAATATATTACTAACGATAAGGGTGGTAAAAACCAGGGTCCTCGTTTCATTGATCGAGTCGCCGATGTACATGGAAAAATAATATAACCAAAGTGTGCCAACGGCTATTATAAGTCCCTGGAAGATGCTTATCAGTAATTCATCCTGCGCAAAAAGGCCTGTATTTCGCTTACCCGGCGGTAGTTGCATCACCTTATCTTCCACGGGTTCGCGTTCAAAAAAAACCGAGCAGGTTGGCCCCATGATCAATTCAAGAAAGATAACATGTACCGGCGTAAAAATATTAGGGTACTTCCAGCCAAGCAGAACAGGGAGAGATGCGGTGAGGATAATGGGTATGTGTATCGATATGATATAACGGATAGCTTTTTTCAGGTTGCTGAATGTCTTCCGGCCATGTTTTATCGCCTCTGTCACTTTCGAAAGATCGTCATCGGTTATTATAAGGTCGGCTGCCTGGCGTGCTATTTCGGCGCCTTTCTTTCCAAGGGCAATGCCAATGTCTGAAGATCTTAAGGCTGGAGCGTCATTGACCCCGTCGCCCGTCATGGCCACTATATGGCCATTTGCTTTCAATGCGTTTACAACTACCCGTTTTGCTTCAGGGAACATTCTTACAAAGAGCGTCGTTTCTTCCACTGTTTTCTTCAGGTCATCTTCCCGCATTTGCATAACCTGTTCGCCCGTTACATATGTCAAATTCCCGGTTATGCCAACCTGTTGGCAAATGGTTACGGCTGTTTCTGCAAAATCACCCGTCACCAGTTTAATAGCTATATGCGCACCGGTAATTTGTTTAAGCACCCGGCTAATATATTGTTTTGGGGGATCATACAAACAAAGCAGCCCTTCAAACTTCCAGTTAAATTCGTCCTGCGTGCCCGGGAAATCCTTTTCAATACGGGTGGCGCTGGCAATGCCAATTACCCGGAACCCGTTTTGCGCCTGCGTTTTTGCGATGGCATTCACCCTGGCCGTTTCCTGTTCATTCAGCCCGCAAACCTTCAATATACGTTCGGGCGCGCCCTTGGCCGCAGCTATGTAAAAACCGCTTCCCTCATAAATATGCGTCATCATCGGCGGTGTGCCCTGCAGTGGGTACTCATACACCTGTGCCGGTTGTTCAACATGCCCGTTACGGTTATGTGATCGAAATGCCTCTTTTATCGCTGTTTCCATAGGGTCGAACGGCTCGTTCTCACTCGCAAGCGAAGCAAATTTCAATACGTTTGATCCATTCGATCGTTCACCGGAATCGATCAGTATATCTTTATCATAATCGTAAATGGTTTTTACGGTCATTTTGTTTTCGGTGATGGTGCCGGTTTTATCGAGGCATATTACATCCACTGTGCCGAGGTTTTCAATGGTCTGTGGCTGCCTTGTTATAATTCCCAGTTTGCTCATCTGCCATGCGCCGAGGGCCATGAACGAGGAAAAAGCTACCGGTATCTCTTCCGGGATAGCGGCCATGGCCAGCGTTAACGCAAATAACAAACTTTGTACAGGCATTCCGCTTTCCAGGTAATTGATAAGCCAGATCAGCAAAAATGCAATGATGCCAAAAATAGCGAGTGAGCGAACAAAACGGTTTACCTGGTTTTGAAGTAAGGTTTTGGAGGTAACATTCGTATCTATTGTTTTCCCGAGTTTGCCGAGTATTGTACTATTGCCGGTAGCTGTTACAATGGCATAACACTTTCCGGTATTTATAGTTGTTCCCTGGTAAATAATGTTATTATCCGTATGCTCATGTTTCTCTACCGGCAGCGATTCGCCGGTAATGATGGATTCGTTTACCGAAAGATCATTTTCCTGTAAAATGGTAGCGTCGGCAGGAACATTGTTTCCTTCTTCAAGGATCATTACATCGCCCGGCACCAGGTCTTCGGAAGAGATGTTTTTTGTTACGCTGTCCCTGATCACTGTCACTTCGGGCTCGGTATATTTTTTCAATGCCTGCAATGCCTTTGTACTTCGAATGTCCTGGTATAAAGAAATAGCCGTAACGAAACAAATAGCCACCAGCATCATAATTCCTTCCGTTGGCTGCCCCAGCATAAAGTAAATAGAGCAGGCGATCATCAACAGGATAAACATCGGTTCGGCGATGATGTCTTTCAATACATGGAGTAAACGCCTTTGTTTTTCAAGTTCAAAACGGTTCTTTCCGTATCGCTGCCTGAGTACGGGAATCTCGCTTTCCGGTAATCCTGTTATATTCCCTATGGTAATTACTTTGCCTGCCATACAATTACTGTAAAAGCAAGATATTCAATTTGCTTTAAGGCAATTTATGATAATTGTCATGGAAGTGTATAATCCTTATCAATCAGCAGGCCAATAATTCCTGTTCCCCGCTGAAAATGAATTGGTAACCAGTTTCATAAACCTGCGTGACCAATATCACCTGTTTTAAGAGTAACAGGCTATAACTTACTCCAAATTTTTTCAAATGAAAGATGGAATACCAGCGCAAAGCCAGTTACATGCATTGTTTCCCAACCTCGAAGAGGGTTTGTATGATGAAATGCTGGAACATGGGAATGTAAAGGAAATTCCGGCGGGAACTACATTGCTGCGTAACGGCCAAACCATTCGCTCGATGATAGTGGTACTGGAAGGTGTTGTAAAATTATACCAGGAAGACGATGAAGGCAATGAATTCTTTATATACAACATATCTCCCGGCCAGGCTTGCGCGGTGTCGTTGGTGTGTACGTATACGCAGGAGCAAAGCCAGGTAACGGCTAAAGCTTTAACCGATGTTACGGCGCTTACCATTCCGCTGCAATACATGGACAAATGGCTGGCTCAATATAAAAGCTGGCATTATTTTGTGATCAGAACCTATCGGGCCCGGTATGAAGAACTGTTGAATACGGTCAATGAGATCGCCTTTAAAAATATGGATGAGCGGCTTGAGTTCTACCTGAAAAAGCAGGTAAGGCAGTTGGGCAAACAGGTGAAATTAACTCACCAGGAAATTGCAACCGACCTGAATTCATCACGGGAAGTAATAAGCCGGCTGATGAAAAAAATGGAAAGGAACGGCTGGATCATTATTCATCGTAACTCGTTCGAGTGGATCAGGGATTGACCTTTCCATTTACATTTTTTCATCAACTCAGTTAATGCGGCAGCTTTTCCCTGAAATATCCATACGTCCAGGTGCCGGCAATAGCGCTGAGCACAACCACGGCAACTACCAACGCACCTGTGCCGATCTGTGCAAACAACGGGCCGGGACATGCGCCGGTAAGCGCCCAGCCTAACCCAAACAACAACCCGCCATAAACCTGCCCTTTGTTGAATTTTTTAGGATGGAATTCGATCTTTTCGCCGTGGATCGTTTTCAGGTTGAATTTTTTGATAAGCCATACTGAGATAATACCCACCACCACCGCGGTTCCGATCACACCATACATGTGAAAGCTTTGCAGGCGAAACATTTCCTGAATGCGGAACCATGAGATGATCTCGGCTTTTACAAACACGATCCCAAACACGATTCCCACCGCCATGTATTTGAAATTATACCACCAGGGATGCACTTTGTGCGATTCGTTCACACACATTGTATCCAATGATCGCGCTTCAAGGTCTGCATCGGCGGTATAGCCATTGCCGCTCAATGGTTTTACCGTTGTATTTTCTTTTATTACTTGCATAGTATTTTATTAAGTTGTTATAAACTATAAACTAAGAATGACCGGTAGTATAAAGTTGGCCATAATAAAACCGCCTACCATAAACATAACCGTGGCTATCAGCGAAGGCAGCTGCAGATCGCTTAACCCCATAATGGCATGCCCCGAAGTGCAGCCGCCGGCATACCGGGCTCCGAAACCTACGATGAACCCGCCACCAATAAGCATGATCAGTCCGCGAACAGTGAACAGGCTCTCCACAGAAAAAAGCTCTTTAGGCAGCAGGTTCTCATGATCGGTAACGCCGTATCCTGCCAGTTCGGAAGCCAGCCGCGGATCGATCTCCACCGGGTTCGGATTGGCAAGTAACTGGGCGGCAATGATCGCTCCGGCCAGGATGCCGCCAACAAAAAAGAAATTCCATATTTCTTTTTTCCATTCGTATTTAAAAAATTTGATGCCGGCCGGAAAACATGCTGCACATGCGTGACGAAGGTTGGCCGAAATGCCGAGGTGTTTATTGCCGAGCAGCAGTAACGCCGGAACGATCAATCCGATTATAGTGCCCGCCACATACCAGGGCCAGGGCTGTTTCAACATTTCTAACATAATTTAATTATTTCGTTGTTTTATGATTGCAAAAATGAGGATCAGGATCAGGCTTACAAGTGATTTACATCACTTATACGGGAAGCAGTAGCGGCAGCCGTTTGTGTAAAATCAAAAATGATAGTTAAAAATAAAGTTCCATGAACTTACGTCCACTTTATTGATCACATATTTATCATTGCCAAAGCTGTCGCCCGATCTGCCCTTGTACACATAAAGAAAATGCGCCTCCAGTCCCTTCAGCCATCCTTCAAACTCATGGTGTATATCGATATTCAATTGGGTATATGAAGGCATCCCATATTTATTGAGCGCAAACCTGGTTGCTTCCGGTAAGTTAAAGTATCCAATACCTGTTTGTGTTTTCAGCCTCAGTTTCGGAATGGTATATCCCAGTTTAAATACATAGGCATCGACATCTCCTAGGCCTTCATTGCGTTCACGCGACAGGTAAGTGAAAAAGGGTTCACGTCCCCATTCCCTGGGCATCAGGTAGCGGCCATGTGCGGTAATCCTGTTATAATTAAGCGAAGTTTGCCAGCGATCATTTTCCCAACCCATCTTAGCTCCAAATGTTTGGGATTTTCCACCCTTCGGAAAATATGTTTTACGCTGGTCTGCATTGCCGCCGTTATTGATAGCATCCTGTCTTATAAACTGTAAGCCGGCAACTAATTTGCTTTTGTCTTTTAATGGGTACGAATAATGGGCCTGCACCAGCAGGGAATTGAATATATTTTCAGTGAATACATCATAGGCTTTTAATGAAAGGCAGTCGCCGGCATTATAGGTAATGCCAATAATGCCAATTCCTTTGCTTTTCAAATTACCCTTATATTCCGATCGTGTACCATCGGGGTTTACCCCCTGTGAGTACAAACCAATCGATTCAGCCGCTGTATACCATCTGACGGTACCGCGTGGTGATACTTCAAATAAATATCCAGCCTCGATCTTCGTATTCTTTATATCGTTTATTTCGGCATATATGCCGCCGGCTTCCGTAGGCCGCATGCGGCTATCCTGCAGGTTAATGAAGGGGGTATTGATGAGCTGCCTCCCCAATGTAATGTGCGACTGTTTGCGGTTATACTTCAAATAAAGTTCCTCCAGCCGGTCTATGTCCGTTTTGTTATACCGGTCTTCCACATCGAACAATCCCTGTTCATACCTGCTGAACTGGTTTGTTTTGGGGTCGGGTTTCGAGAGCGCTGAAGAACCAATATTGAAGATGAAAAAACCGCTGACGCCAAATTGGAATCCTTTATAGGGCGCCGATTCGAATTTGATCCCGCCACCCACGGCATTGGCATAAAAGTCGGTCAAGCCGGTCTTATTATCCGTTGCCATAAAGAAATACCTGAAATGCCCGTGTATTTGCCCTGTTTTGAATGCGTGTAGCAGTGAGGCGGTATCTGCTGTCTGCTGCTGTTTTCCTTTCCAGAGTGGGGGCTGGCCGTTGATCTCCTGGTGCTGTGCATTGGCGAACGCGCCTGTTTGTAATGTGATCAAAACTAAAAGTGCCCGCTTCATTCCTTTGTGTTGGTTTTTGTATCAACTTTACAGCTGCCCGTGCTGCAGGCGCCGGCGCCGCAACAGCCTGCATTCAACACAGCTAACAGTACAAGAAAGCTGCCCCCCAACCCTAACAACAGGTCATGACTGCGAATGGCAAATACCGTTACAACAATTCCAATGATCAATCGCAGTATCCTCATAAAATTCCATCCGGTAGCAATAAGCGTTTTCATAATGATCGTCTTAGTTTAAATGATATTGAATGTCTTCGAGCCCGCCGCCATTGTAAACATTTTTGATGCCTTTCTGAAGCAGGAATGCCACGGCGTGCCCGCTTCTGTTGCCGCTGCGGCAGTATATTACCACAGGCGACTGGCCCAGTCCCTCAATTTCCGTATGCCTTTTTTCAAACTGATCAAGCGGAATATTTATAGCTCCGTTTATATGGCCTGCTTTGAACTCGGTGTTTGTTCGTACGTCTACAAATTTTGTAGCCCGGTCTTTTAATATTTCTTTTGGTATCATGGTGTAATTTTTTGAGTGTTATACTATACATGCAAATGTTGCTAAAACCTTTTACGCTATAATTGACATAAGTCACTTATACGGTTCATTAGTGTGCGCCGCCGCCGGGAAAGAAGATCTCTTTTATTATTATGTAAATACCCATTACCAATACAAACCAGCCAAAGCCTTTCTTCAAACCTTCCGCCGACAGCTTTTTGCTCAGTGCATTACCGATGAAAATACCGGCAATTGCCAAACCCGTAACAGACAACAACAATGTCCAGTCCATGGCTTCCTTACCGGGGTCGCCGGTAAAACCTATCAGTGATTTTGCAGCAATGATCAGCAGTGATGTGCCAACTGCCTGTTTCATTGGTAATTTGCTGAGCAGCACCAGGGCCGGGATGATCAAAAAGCCGCCGCCCGCACCCACTAAACCGGTAAGCACGCCTACCACAATTCCCTCAACCAGTATTAATGGGTAGTTGAACTTTTGTACGGTGTCATCCCGTTCTTCGGTCTTTTTGTTCTTATTCCGTATCATCGATACGGAAGCGAATACCATCAGCACGGCAAAGAGCAGCATCATCAGCAATGCCTTTGTCACTACAAGATCTCCAATGGAGAATAATTCGTCGGGAATGGAGGGCACTATGAATGCCCGGGTGGCAAACACTGCAGCTATGGACGGCAAACCGAAGATGATAGCTGTTTTTAGATTTATTTCTCCACCCTTATATTTAGGAAAGCTGCCAATAAAGCTGGTAGAGCCTACTATAAAAAGTGAATATGCCGTAGCTAAAACAGGTTGTACCCTGAAGAGGTAAACAAGTACAGGAACGGTGAGTATAGAGCCGCCACCGCCGATAAGCCCCAGTGAAATGCCGATCACGAGAGAGGCGATATATCCAACTATTTCCATACGTAAATATTTTATGCAGCAAAATTGATAGTTGGTATCCACTCTATCGGTGATATGGGTTACTTATAGGATGTTGATCATATACCGCCGCTATAAGTAACATCGATCACAGATAGCGTAGTTTACTTCAATCATCTTTGCACTGTAATCAAACTTAAAAACTTAAAATAGATCTTATGTTCTTTCAACATGTATACGACAACTCACTGGCGCAGGCAAGTTATGTTATCGGCTGTCAGAAAGCCGGTGTAGCCGCTGTTATCGATGCCAAACGCGACGTAGATACTTATCTCGACATTGCGAAGCAGAACGGTTTGCAGATAACCCATATTCTTGAAACACATATTCATGCAGATTTTCTTGCCGGCTCCAGGGAACTGGCTGCATTGACCGGCGCACAAATGTACCTCTCTGCTGAAGGTGGAAAAGGCTGGGAATATGAATTCCCGCATATAGGCCTGAAAGACGGCGATGTGATCAAATTAGGCAACCTCGAAATAAAGGTATTACATACGCCGGGCCATACCCCTGAAAGCATCAGCTTCCTGCTAATCGATCTGCCGGCCAGTAACCAACCTGTAATGCTTTTCACCGGAGATTTCGTATTTGTTGGCGATATCGGAAGACCCGATCTGCTCGAAAAGGCAGCCGGAATAAAAGGCACCCAGGAAGCGGGCGCGCATCAGCTATATGAATCACTGAAGAAGTTTGAAGCGTTGCCCGATTTTGTACAGGTTTGGCCGGGGCACGGCGCCGGTTCGGCCTGCGGTAAGCAATTGGGAGCTGTGCCCGGTACAACCGTTGGTTATGAAAAGGCAAGGAACTGGGCATTCGCATACAAAAACAATGAGGCGGGGTTTGTAAATTATGTACTTGCAGACCAGCCGGAACCACCCAGGTATTTTGCCATGATGAAAAAGCTGAATAAGGTAAACAGGCCGCTGCTTACCGGAGTGCCTACACTTAAACTGATAAGTAATGATGAATTACAGGCGGCGCTGAACAAAGGCATAAAACTGATCGATACAAGAAATAAGACCGAATTTGCAGAAGGATTTATTCTCGGCAGCATCAATATACAGGGTAACAATTCATTTGGCACCTGGGCGGGATGGTTTCTTAACTATGACGAACCGTTTATCTTACTTGCAGATGAATCGCAGCTCGACGACCTTACCCGGAAACTGATGCGTATTGGCCTCGATTACATCTACGGTTATGTGCCTTCCACCGCCGAATGGGTAAAAGCCGGCGGCCGCCTGCAAAAAGCCAATGTCATTTCTTTGAAGGAATTCAGGTCTTTATATTACAACAATGGCATACAGGTAGTTGACCTGCGCGGGGCTGCCGAATACAATAGCGGGCATATCAAGGGCGCAAACAATGTATTTGTGGGTACCTTACCCGACAACCTCCACAGGATCGACAGGGATAAAAAAGTTATCATTCATTGCCAGGGCGGCGATCGCGCAGCTATTGCCTATTCGCTGCTTGTGAAAAACGGGTATACCAATGTATTGAACTACTCAGCCGGCATGAACGAATGGGTACGCGAAGGTAACCCTGTAGAGAGTAGCAGTAAAAAGTTAACTTCGGTAGCGATGTAATTGTCAGGCTCACCTGCGAAAAGTGAGTATAAGTAAAAGGGAACATAACGATTACGTTTGTTCCCTTTTTACTTATTTATGGGTTATTTGAGTTTTATGTTCATTGAGATGATATTTGCATTCATCGCATTATTCCTCGTGTAGTGACCGTAACGCAGTTCGATCATATTGAAGCGTTGAATGCCAAAAACTCCTTTGGGCGGCGCCAGCCTGATCCCTGCTCCGAGGAAATTGCTGTTGAATTTCGACAGATCGTAGTTGCTGGTATAATATGCCGCTGCGCCTGTATGCCGTTCATAAGGCGAAAAGTATTTTACGGCAGACTGGTTGTAGAACCTGTAAAATGGACTTATCGAAAAGAACGGGGTGATCTTCACCGGTACTTCGAGGTTTACCGTGTGCGATGAAATTCCCCAATCGTCTTTGTAATACCGGTAATAAGTTCGAATGATAAACCGATCGCCAATGAAGTAGTTTGCCCTGAAGCCCAGCGGTATTTTAAACCGGCTGTCGGGCAGCTTTTCTTGGTGAACGCTGCCATCTGCGAAATATACGCGGTAAAAGGGCAGGCTCAAAAAGCCCTGCTGTTGCACCACATCTGCCAGCAATGCAACCTGCAGGTTTTTGTTTATGACCTGCGACCACGAGAGGGAAGCGGCAACGGTGGTGCGCGCCTCCGTTCCATTATCCTTTGCCGACCCGTTGTTGCGAAGTTCTTCGGGGGCTATCAGCCGCACCTGGTCGAAGTATGCCTGTAGCCGTGCGGAAAACTCCCCATTCCTGTCTTTCGTTTTTTTTGAGAACCCGATATTGGCACCGAACGACTGGTAATCGAACTCTGTAGATGACGATATGCCTGCGCTGATGGTTTTGCCTTTCTGTTCATTTTCCATGCTCCACGTAAGCGAAGGATAAAGACGGGTGTCGGCATAGGAAGCAGACGTATTGGCTTTCAGGTCTACTTTATCGGAAGATGCCGAGGTATAATGGTCGATGCCCACTTCCACATCGAATGTATGTTTCCGCAGTTTACGGTCGTACCTTGCCAGTTTTATATCAAAAACATTTGCAATGTCGGTAAGTTTTTGTGTACCGTTGCCGCCGGTAACCGCGGCATGATCGCCATTCTGGCCATAGTAACTTGACACGAGGTTGATCTCTTCTATTTTCAGTTTTCTGAGTCCGAATCCGGTAGTATCAGGTGTTTGCTGCGAAAACGATCTCAACAAACAGGCTATGCCGAAAGCGGTTAAAAAAAATCTTTTCATTTGTAAGGCTTTAACTGTTCAAATTAATTACATCCGCAACCGCCGCCGCTTTTCCCGGCATTGGCGCCGGAAGCGCCTTCCCGGTAAGCCTGAAAGCTCAATTCTGTTTTTTCCACTTTCCTGTTGCCCAGGGTCATTTCCGAATCGTTCAATTTACTTTTCTGGTATTCTTTAACCGGCTGGCATGAGCATGCCAGTATAACCAGTATTGCCATCACTGGGGCAATTGTCTTTTGAGTCATTTTATACGAATGTTTTTGGTAGAATAAATGTTGTTATTGTCATCGACTATAATACATCCCAGGTAATGGATCTGGTTTATAAGGTTCAGGCCTGCCTGAACACCCATTACCATAACCGGTGTAGCCATGGCATCGGCGATCTCTGCATAGGGACTGATTATGGTAACGCTTTTAATACCTGTTACCGGCATGCCTGTTTCGGGATTGATCGTATGGGAGTATTTTTTTCCGTCGATGAAAACGTACTTTTCATAATTACCCGAAGTAGCGATGGCCAGGCCGGAAATATCAAGCCAGGAGAATGCAGCGCGGGCATTGTCGGGGTGTGCTATACCGATGGTCCAGGGTTGTCCATTGGCCTGCCGGCCCCAGGTGATAAGGTCTCCTGAGGCATTTACAATGCCGCTTTGTATTCCTTCTTCTACCAGTATCGCTTTGGCCCTGTCGGCGGCATACCCTTTGCCAATGCCGCCAAAGCCGATGCGCATTCCTTTTTCTTTCAGCATCACCGTACAGTTCTGTTCGTTCAGGATTATATTGCGGTAATTGATCAGCCTGACCATGCTTTTTGCGGTTGCTGCATCAGGTAATTGCGTCATGGCGGTGTCGAAGTTCCATAAACATTTATCCAACGATCCATAGGTGATATCGAAAGCGCCGCCGGTTACCGAAGATATTTTTAATGACCGTTTGATCAGTTCAAAAACTTCCCGGTCTGTTTTAACGGCCCTAATGCCGGCCATGCGATTGATCTCATTGGTTTGGCTGTTCTCATCAAAAGTGGTAAACAGCTTTTCAATTCTCCTGATCTCCGCAATTGCCATGGCTATTTTTTCGTTCGCCACGTCTTTGTCATCGCACACAACGGTAAATTCAAAGGTGTTGCCCATCAGCCGTTCCACCTGTTTGAATTCAGTCAACGCGATATTACTTTCGACCCGCATGGCAAACGGTTTTTATCTGTTCAATAAATTGGGCGCTGTTATTCGAATAGCCGTCCCAGGATCTTATGACCTGCCCATCGGCTGTCATTACCACTGTGTACGGGAATTTCCCTAAAGGATTATACTTATCGGCCAGCGCTTCATTACTTAGCTGTAATTCTTTTGGCAGCCGGTTCTTTTTACTTCGCGGAAAATCGGCCCTGTACAGCACCAGCGCCTGATCGGCCAGTGTTTTAAATTCATCGCTTTCAAACACTTCCTTATGTAACCTGATGCAGGGC
Source organism: Niastella populi (assembly GCF_002078015.1). Classification (GTDB taxonomy): domain Bacteria; phylum Bacteroidota; class Bacteroidia; order Chitinophagales; family Chitinophagaceae; genus Niastella; species Niastella populi. The sequence goes on from NZ_LWBP01000185.1 coordinate 115,355, forward strand.
GCGCACCAGTCGGATCCGGAAAAATTCAACAATATGTATTTGTGTTCTTCCCCGGCTAATTTTTTAGCCGTTTCGAAGTCGGGCTGCCAATTGGTAAATGACAGGCTCAGGCCTGTGGCCAGCAATATGATCAGCAATTTCATAAAGTAATAATGAGTTGTATTTACAATTAATTCGCAGGCGCTTTTACCTTACCGGGTAAAGTAAATGCAACCAGTATAACAGAAGCTGTGCAGGTAACAGATGAAGGCCGGCAAAGGTACCAAAACCAGGCTTTCGTTTACAGCCGGTGTTGACGGTTAACAACCCGTTTGCAAAAATTAACCGGTACGGTTTGCCGGGTTCATAATTGATGAAAAACTAATACCATAGTGGCAGAAGCTGCTGTTTACTGTAAGTTGAAGTTTGTTTGTATGCCTGATCAGGCTTTGGGAGGCTGAAAGATGTTACCGGTAAGCAAAATGTGAGGAATATCGTCGTTTAATACGGGTTGTACCACCGGAGGAAGCTCCGGCGTTTTTAATACGTATTTTGGCAGATCCGGTTCGTAGGGCGTGTTCCTGCAGAACGTGTCGGGCGTTTTCTTGAATGGCAACTGCATATCCTGTTGATAATCGGCATCTAAAGGTTGGGGGTCGATATAATGCATTTTAAAAAAGGAGCCTAACGTAATATAAGGGCTCTCTTTTTTATGCTTTATAAAATGAGTTACCAGCAGCGGCAGTTTTAAAACCTGGCAGGCGTTCGTTGCTCCCAGTAAGTAAATTGACATCAGAAATATGGCTGCCCTTTCTTTCACCGGCTGAAGTTATCGAAAAAATATGGGTAGATGACTTATCGTTAAACCGGGAAGAAGTAACTTGTAAGGAAATTTAACGAAAGGTCAGTCATTAACTCTTGCTTTATGTCATTGTAAGTAAATGAACTGCAGGAATTAATATTTTTAATGTTGCCAGATCTTACTCATGCACATTTTGTTTTTTCACCTGACAGGTATTTAATCCGAAAAGGGAATACAATGGACATGTCCCTATCAAACTGGTGATTACAAACACACTACCTAATATTACAAGTATTATACCTGCTATACCGGTAACCACGCCGGCAAAATAAAGATACCCAAATGCCGCTGCCAGCATAACGCGAATGATACGGTCGGCAGCACCCATGTTTTTTTTCATAAAAAACTATTTTGGAGTTATTGAATGAACACCCGGTTTCGTAACAGGCCAATGCAGATGCATCGTCATTACCGGGTGCTGTTTTTCAATATAAAGTTATAATGTCACGCTGTTTCCGGTATTGATTTTAATTACCTGTAAAATGATTTTCGTCATTATCAGTCTGATAAAATTATTTTATGATGTGTTTAGGGGTGCAATTAAAGAACCTGTTAAGCCCCTCTTATAAGACCTCGCCCCAGGCGCCTGATTCCGTTGGAATGAGTACAGCTGTGGGTGGCTGCCGTTCGTTCAACAGGTGGAAGAAACAGCTACCGTGTGCTTGTTCTGCAGGGGGCCAATACATCAATGACATTGACAGCTGATCTGATGAACACACTTCCTGACGACCCGGTGCCGGATCGCCTGATGGTTGAAGTGCATAACATTTTTTGACAGTATAGAGCTCACCGAATTATGGAAGAGGGTTCCCTGATCTTTTAAAAGCTATCCGTAGTTGGATAGGTTCATTTTCGCACCATTAAGCATCCGTTCCGGTTTTTACCGGAACGGCTTTTTTTATTTTCCGGAATGTGAACCATGTAATGACCTATGAAGAGATAAAACCGGGGAGTACCAATTATTTTGGTTATCTTACTGTTATGTCAAAATACAAAGATGTAGTGGTAACACTCTCAAAAAAACATCCCGAAACCGGCGAAACGGCGCCGGCGGGGCGCACCTATGTAATTGGTGTATTGGGCAATAAAAAGAAATGGTATGAAATTGATTCGCAGTCTTTAAACGGCTTGTCTGACGAAGATCTGCAAAAGGAGCTGTTTAAAATATTGCATCCGCAAACACATCATTAATCGTTTTGAGTGGGCCCGTTAGGAAGATAACCCTGGAAGGATGATACGCTTGAAGATGTGTGGCAGAAAACGCTGCAATACTATCCGTCCCTTATATCCAACAGAGAATTGATAGCGGCAGAGGGTTGCAAAAAGACCTCGTGAAAAAGCAGTTTCTACCTGAAATAAATGTTCAGGCGATTCTTTTTTTTATAGTGTTGGGCCGAATACCTCGCCAGCAATTGGGGCTCTTAATATAGAATGTATCCGGGCCATTTCCCCCTTTTTTAGTATATTGCACCAGGTTATAACATTGACAGAATTTATTACTCATTCCGCGATCAGCATTCTTTCTACCCAAGACAATCGCCAGACCCTCACGGGACCTTCACGAGACTTTCACAAGACCTTTACGAGACCCTCACGGGACCTTTACGAGACCTTTATGGGAGTGTAATGGCTTCAGAGGCTACATTCAATGGCCTTGCACTTCGGTTAAACTATAGATAAAAGCCAATGAAAATATACTGAAACGGGTATTTGTATTTATGTGAATAGCCCGGGAACAGCCTACAGATTGCCTGATGACACGCTGGCGATTGCCTCACACACCAGGGATCGTAGAGGGGCCGCAGGCAATCCCTGGCGCATTTCAGTACAATACCCCGGCTATCTGTCTACCATTAACGTACAATGCAAGTGCAATTAACCCGGCTTTTTAAGGAGGTAGGAATTTATACCGATACCAATCAAACGGATATTTTAATGTTTGTGTGCAGGCAAGTATCCGTATCATACGTTCAGCGGCCTTAAATCGATGGAGAAATACTGGTTCAGGGTAGTGTCCATAAGCCATGATGGAGAGTATATATCATCTCCGGTCACTAACGACCGGCAGGGGATGAAGATCATTGAGAACGAAGGTATTTTAGAACTGCTGAGGTAAGGCATACCAACACGCTCTGCAGGAAGCCTGGATACACACCACCCGAACCAACAAATGAACGTGAAATTTGAACCAACCATATATACTCTATTGACTTTCGTTTATTCGCCAACCATTTTTGTCTCTAATCACTTGAATACCAGTTTTAAGTTCTGTAAGCCCGGGATTTGTTGCAAGCGACCTTTCTAGCTGTTGAAAGTACTCAACGCTATTGAAGAAAATGTCAATGTTGTCAATTTGTCGTTTCGTACTGTATTTTCATATTAGATATAATTTTTTTTACGTGCCGAGGTTATTAGTTGATCCATAATGTTGCAGCTGAACAAATTTCATTAAGCATCACGCCCTCTATCCTTCGTTTTTGTTTTCAATTAATTCTTGTTTCAAACTTTCAGATATCAGATTGTTTGTTACTAAATATTTGCTCATCAATTTTAAAAAGCGCTTCGAGCTCTTTAAATAGTCTTTGTCAAATTTATTATCGCTTATTGTTTCCAGGTAAGAGTATGCCCTTTTGACAAATCGTCCTGCTCCTTCGAATTGTTTGCTTATAAAAAGTGTTCCAACTAACGAAATGTAAGCCACAAACTCATATTGAATATGATTTCTTCTTAGGTACTCTGGCGGAAGTTTTTGGTTCATACTCTGAAAGTGAGAAATTATTTCAATGTCACTCACGTATTTTTCCTTCTCAATTACAAACCAGTCGTCTAAAATTTCCCCGTTGAAATCTGTTTCAAGTTCATAATATCCTATTGGTTCAATATTGTCAAGCCATACATTATCACGATCATCTAAATAAAGCCCAATTCTTGTCCTGATTATTGCTGAACCTATACGCCTGTCTATTTGGTATTCAAACCTTTCAAAAATGGTTTTGATTTCATTTTCAGTATAGCCGTTCAAAAAGTCATTATTGTTTGAGTTGTCCTTGAAAATTTGTAGAAGACAGTTAAATGCAATTTGTTTTAGGTCAAACGCATTACATTTCCGTTTTAATAATATTTCAAGTTCCTGGTCGGTCATGAGATCAGAGTTAACTACAATTAATTATCTTTTAAATAAACACGCCGGGATTACGCTGCTGATTGTTTCAATGCTCAATGCCCGATATCACTATTGGCAATGCCAATGGCTGCCGTTTATTTATTTAGTTCCAAATATTTCTCCATTAAATGTATGTGTGCAACAACTGCAAGATGGTGTCATATCAATCGCGGTTAAATTTGGATTGGTTTTTTGTAAAATGTGATTTTCGTCAACAAATAAACCAGAAAAATAGGACGATTCGCCAACTCTAATATAATCTTCCTTTTCATCTTCATTTAATGCAACCAGCCAGAATATTGGTTCAGATTTATCTAATCTTGATTTTGCTTCACTAAAAACTTCATCCCACTTACAGCCAACTTTTGATAATAAAAATCGAAAGAGTGGAGTATAATCCAAGCCTCTTTCTTTTTTGCCAAACATTGTTCCTCTTATTTGTTGCAACGATTCTTTCTTCTTATTTCTTGTATATTTGAAATCTCCACCAAAGTCATGGTGAACACCTTTTGCCTTAGTGTTAACTTTTCTATATAATTTAGATTTCTTTCTATCCATTTTCTAATTTATTGC
>NZ_LWBP01000186.1 GCF_002078015.1 Niastella populi
GAGCATGCTTTATTAAACCATGAAGCGATAAGCCAGGCTGTAGTTATAGCCAAAGAGAATGAGTCAGAAAAGAAAGCGCTGGTGGCTTATATTACTTCCAGGTCAGAACAAAACACAAGCGATTTAAGGAACTATTTAAAACAGACGTTGCCTGAATATATGCTTCCGGCCTACTTTGTACAACTGGAAGCCATGCCGTTGACAGCGAATGGCAAGATAGATAAGAAATTATTACCAAGCCCTGAAGGACTGGGATTAACGAGTGGTGTGGAATATGTAGCACCACGAACAGAGCAGGAAAAGATCTTAGTTTCGGTATGGTCAGCTGTATTAAAAAGAGAAGGCATCGGGATCAGGGATAGCTTTTACAATCTTGGTGGAGATTCGATCAAGTCCATCCAGGTAGTAGCCAGGTTAAAACATCAGGGTTACAGGCTTAAAGTAGAGCACCTGCTGAGGACGCCGGTACTGGAAGAACTGGCCCGGTTAATGGAACTGACTACCCAGCTTACTGATCAGCGTGAGGTGAGCGGAGAAGTGGTGCTAACGCCAATCCAGGAATGGTTTTTCAAATCAGCTGAGATAAAAGTTCATGATCACTTTAACCAATCTGTTTTACTGTATAGTAAGGAAGAACTTGACAGTAATATACTGCACAAGAGCCTGGAGGAACTGACGAGGCACCACGATGCCCTGCGGATGGTTTATAAACAGAAGGAGGGAACATGGCAACAGTTTAACCAGGATACCAGCTCAAAACATTATACCATTGACTTTTATGATGTAAGGGAAGCGGACAATGTGCCCGGGGAAATGGCACGACTTGGAGAAGAACTGCAATCGGGCATACAGTTATCTGAAGGCCCTTTATTAAGAGTCGCCCATTTCAGATTGAAAGACGGTGACCGTTTGGGTTTGATCATTCACCATCTGGTGGTGGATGGCGTTTCGTGGCGAATACTTTTAGAAGACCTCTTGAACCTATATTCCGGTTATAAGAAAGGCGAAAAACCAGGGTTACCCTTAAAGACAGATTCTTTTCAAAGATGGGCTTTGCTGCAGAAGGAATACGCGGCAGGCAGGAAGCTGGAAAAAGAGCGGGCTTACTGGCAGCAGGTCTGTGATCAGCAGGTCGCCGGTTTAGCACAGGATAAAGTAGTGGAAGCAGGTCAGTCAGCTCTGATAGATTCAGCTGAATCCTTCAGCCTGGATAAGCAAACCACCGAGCTATTGCAAACCCGTGTTCATGGAGTTTATAACACAGAGATAAATGATGTGTTATTGACAGGTCTTGGTCTTGCACTGAAAGATGTTTTGTCTGCAGATAAAAGCGTCTTAAAGATGGAAGGTCACGGCAGAGAGGAGATCATCGATGGCGTAGACATCAGCAGAACGGTGGGCTGGTTTACTACAATGTATCCATTTGTACTGGATGTATCAGGTGCTGCCGATCACGCAGCAAGCCTGGTAAGTGTAAAAGAATCCCTGCGGCGCATACCCAATAAAGGTATTGGTTATGGTATTCTTACACACTTAAGCCAGGAAAGGCTTGAGGGTAAACTAACCCCGGAGATCATCTTTAATTACCTGGGCGACTTTGGCGCAAATGTATCCAATGATAAGAGGTCACTATTTGAATATGCATCGGAAGGTATCGGGTCGGCTGTGTCAAAAGAGAATAGAACAGACGCGGTTTTGGATATATCGGGAATGCTGGTAAAAGGAGAATTGGGTATGTCGGTCCGTTATTCAAGTTTGAGATATGACGCGGCAACGATTAAAAAGTTAGCCGGATCTTATAAGAAGCACTTACAGTCTTTAATAGAAGAGTTAGCTAAGAGCAAGCAGGCTTATCTGACCCCCTCGGATGTAAGTTTCAAAGGGCTGAGCCAAGAAGAACTGTCCAGGCTTAATTCAGACAATACCCTTGAAGATGTGTATGAGTTATCTCCTCTCCAGGAGGGGATATACTACCACTGGTTAGCGGAAGATTCCAGCTCACTTTATTTTGAGCAAACCTCCTACCGGGTGCGGGCTAAAGTATTGGATATAGAAAAGCTGAAAGGAGCGTATGACCAGTTAACAGCCCGGCATGCTGTCCTGCGCACCAGTTTCAGTACTGAATATGCAGACAGATCTTTACAGATAGTAAGGAAAGAAGTGCCCGTTAATTTTACCTATGAGAAGCTGGATAGCCAGGCAGGGCAACAAGCACTGGTAGAGATGATCAAGCAGCAGGACAGGGACCGGGGCTTTGATTTGAGCAGTGGTTCCCAGATGCGGCTGCATGTGATTGATCTGTCAGCAGGGGAGTATGAGTTTATCTGGAGTCATCATCATATTTTGATGGATGGCTGGTGCGGGAGTGTGCTCATCAATGACTTCAATGAGCTGTTGAGTGCAGCAACCAAAGGCATTACAGTTGACCTCCCGCCTGTAACGCCCTATTCCAATTATATCAATTGGTTAAAAACAATAGACAGGGAGCGTTCTCTGAGCTATTGGAAGGATTACCTTACAGGCTATTCATCGCCGGCAGAGATCCCCTTCAAGGCAAGAGCAGCAGGCAGTACCTATGTTGATTCCAGTGAACACCTGCAAATAGGCGGCGATCTGTTTAAGAAGGTCGACGCCCTGTGCACCCGGTTAAGCATTACACAAAATACATTTGTACAAGGGGTATGGGGTTACTTATTATCGCGCTATAACAACACGCATGATGTGGTGTTTGGCGCGGTGGTATCCGGTCGTCCGGCCGATTTACCCGGGGTTGAAGAAATGATCGGGCTGTTTATCAATACGATTCCTGTAAGAGTACAATATGATCCGGATGCTACGCCTGTCGGGCTGTTAAAATCATTGCAGGAGCAATCCATCCAGAGTACATCGCATCATTACTTAAATCTGTCAGAGGTTCAGTCGCGGAGTGAACCGGGCATGGAGCTGATTGATCATATCATGGTTTTTGAGAACTATGCGGTAAAGGAACTTGAAAACGAAGGTGTATTGAATAGCAAAGGGGAAGAAGGACTGTCTATTGAATCAATGGAAGTGTTTGAGCGAACCAATTATGATTTTAACATCTTAGTTAGTTCATCGGATGTTTCACTTAAAGTAGATATCAGATACAATGCCAATCGTTACGATATTACGTCGATAAAACAGCTGGTAACTCATTTTGATAAATTGATCAATGAGTTCACGCAAAACGCCGATCACGCTTTAAATACAATTGATTATTTATCATCGGAAGAAGAGCATGAACTGCTGTTCACATTCAACGATACGGCAGTAGCTTATCCAAAGGACAAGACGATCATAGACTTGTTTGAAGAGCAGGTGACAAAGACACCAGCGCATGTGGCGATAGTATTTGAGGATAGAGAGCTGACTTATCGCGAGCTCGATGAGCGGTCCAGCCAGCTGGCTCATTACCTGAGAGCTAATTATGACATTCAGCCAGATGATCTGGTAGGCATCAAACAGGAGCGCAGCGAGTGGATGATAGTGTCGATACTGGGGGTGTTAAAATCAGGAGGTGCCTATATTCCGATCGATCCGCAGTACCCTCAGGAAAGAATAGATTACATTGAAAAGGATACTAACTGTAAGGTTTGCCTGGATGAAGAAGAATTAAGTAAGTTCAAGGAAAGCCAGGAGCGTTATTCTAAAGAAGCGGTGAATTCCACTGCCCAACCAGGCAACCTGATCTATGTGATCTATACCTCAGGCTCCACTGGCAAGCCAAAAGGAGTAATGCTTGAACATAGCGGTCTTGTGAACAGGTTGCGCTGGATGAAGCGGGACCTGGAAATAACGGAGGCAGATGTATTCTTACAGAAAACGCCTGCAACGTTTGACGTTTCGGTGTGGGAGCTATTGCTTCCATTGGTTTGTGGCAGTAAGCTGGTTTTCGCAAAACCGGATGGTCATAAAGACCCGGTCTATTTAGATGAGGTGTTAGCGGCTCAAAAAATCAGTATCATCCACTTTGTTCCGTCCATGTTAAGTGCAGCGCTGGACACTATAAAGTGGGATAGGCTGGAAGGTTTGCGTCATGTAATATGCAGTGGCGAGGCTTTACCGAAAAGAACCGAAGCGTCCTTTAAAGAAAAGGCGCCATTTGCGCGCTTACACAACTACTACGGCCCAACCGAAGCATCGATCGATGTGACTGCTATAGATTTAAGTCGGCATCCAACTGTGGGTAATGAAGTTTCCATAGGCAAACCGGTAGACAATACAAGTATCTATATAGTAAATGAAAGGAATGGCCTTCAACCCGTAGGAGTCTTGGGAGAGATCTTAATTGGGGGAGATCAGGTTGCCAGAGGTTACTTGAACAAAGAGGAGTTAACCCGGGAGAAGTTTATAGAGAACCCATTTAAAGCAGGCGGGCGGCTGTATAAAACTGGCGATTTAGGCAGGTGGCTGCCTGATGGGAACATCGAATTTATCGGCAGGAAAGACGACCAGGTTAAGATCAGGGGGTATAGGATAGAGTTAGGAGAAATAGAGCATGTTTTGCAACAAAGCGGTATGGTGAGTCAGGTGGTAGCGATAGGACGAAATGATAAACACGGAAATATGCAACTAATAGCATATGTAGTGCCTAAGAATAGTTTTAACAGACCAGACATTATCTCCTACATGAAAGGATACTTACCAGAGTATATGGTGCCGGCTCTATGGGTAGAATTGCAGGAATTGCCTTTAATGTCCAATGGAAAGATTGACAGAAAGAGATTGCCAGATCCAGATGTATCATCAGAGCAGTTCACAGAGCAATATGTGGCTCCCCGCAATGAAATAGAAGAGAAATTAGCTGAAATATGGGTAGAGCTACTTGGTATAAAGCAGGCTGGTGTATACGATAATTTCTATTTACTGGGAGGAGAATCTTTGCTGGCAATAAGGATGGTATCGGCAATAAGAAAGAAGTTAAATATGGAAATATCTGTCAAAGAAATATTTCAATTGACGAATATCGCATTGATAGCAAACTTCCTGCAAAATGAGATCGATAGGTCGAGCCTGGAAGGATCAGACGAGTATGAAACAATAAAATTCTGAAGATTGAAATTAATAATGCAGGAGCAATGACACATTTTAAAGCAGTGAAAGTAATAAGCTTGTTGAGAGAAGCGAGGGAGAAGAATATTCTTATTTCAAGAGAGGATAATGATTTAAAGATAAGGTGTAAAAAAGAGTTGATGAGTCAGGGTTTTTTAGAAACCCTTAAGCGTTATAAGAACGATATTCTGAGTTATCTGATATTGTCTGAAAAGTGGAAAAACGCAAAATCGCCATTGCTGAAAATTATTGCTTCACCCGTACAACCAATAGAAAAGCAGTCCCATTACGACACAATGCACCAGCAAGAGAAAGAGTATCTGCGATTTCTGATAACAGGAAAAAATACATCTAATGCACAGTTTACAGTTTATTTTAAAAACCTGAAGAAGGGGGTACTGGAAGATGCGCTTAGTTCAATTTTTCAAAGACACGAAAGCCTGAGAACCACTTTTATAAATATTTATGGCGATGTGAGACAGGTGGTACACGAGTATAAAAGAAGTAAAGACGAAATTTCCTATATCGATTTGAGTGCCATGGAAGAAAAAGAAATTATTGAAATTGCGACTAAAGAGCTAAATGCATATTCCTTCGATTTAGAAAGAGGCCCATTGGTAAGTGTTAAGGTTATACAATTGCCACAAGATATAAGCGTGTTAGTGTTTACAATGAATCACGTAATTTCTGACGGGGAATCAATAGAAATTTTAAAGAGAGAAATCGATATGTTGTATAGTGCATATCTGGAGAAAGGAAAGAATCCATTGCCTCCGCTCAAACTTCAATACAAAGACTATTCGAATTGGATCAATATGATAACTAATAGTGAGGAAGGTAAAATATGTTGGGACCTCTATAAACAAATGATATCGGAAAGTTTGTCAAAAGAAAGAGAAGACGATAAGAGAAGTTATAGATCCGGGTTGGAACGAGAAATGAGGGCAATCTCAAAGGAAAATAGTTCAAATGTATGTATAGATGCTGCCTATGGGAAAGTAGTGACATTGACACCTGAAGCAGGAGCAATGTATACGATATTTGTTGATGAAAGGTGTTGTAATAAGTTAAAAGGGTTGTCGGTCGTTTGTAACGTCAGCCTTTTCACCATATTAATCTCTGCATTCGCAAGTGTATTTTATCGAAAAAACAGAAAAAGTGTGAGACTGAGTATTCCCTTTTCTACGAGGGTAGTTGAAGAATTTCAATGTATTATTGGGTGGTTGACGCAGGATTTGATTATTTGCATTGACATTGAGGAGGATATGAGCGTAATGGAATTTATAGAGGTTATAAATAATATTATTTGGGAATCATCAGATTTTCGTTTCTACCCTCATGAAAGAATTATGAAAGACCTTGATGTTCCATTGAATTTGTTGGCTCCGGGGTATATCAATTTTTTAAAGAAGCCGAATTATGTAATAGGCGATTTTCACTCCTTTCATAGCACTCACGGGAAAGGTATTTTTGATATTAAATGTATTGCCAGTGAATGTAAGAACGGAATTGTTATTGAAATGCAGTATAATATCAATAAATATTGTCGAAATGAAATAGAACAAATAGGGCACAAATTGTTATCTATTCTGGAAAAAATAACAATTGACCATGGATTATCTCTGAAAAGCATTCTTACCGAAAAATAATACATATGCCATTTACTTATCTTACTTCAGGTGATTTCAATTATCATCAAATACGTCTACGAATGAAACAAAATATTCCGATATTCCTATTCCTTGTATTGCTGTTAGTTGATAGTTCAATTGCATTCAGTCAGGCACCAACAGATAATCCATATCAATCAAAATACAATAGCGGGGAACACTGGACTGATCAATTTCATTGGAAGGACACTACAAATGCCTTGAATGTCCCGGATCTAGTTGACAAAAACATGCGAGTAGACTCCGTTGTTTTGCATAACACCATGAAAAACATTTCCAAAAGCGGTGGGGGTATATTATATTTTTCTTCCGGTGAATATTTTTTTAATTATTCTATTACTATACCGGAAAAGGTGGTTATCAGAGGGGCGGATCCGGTAGGTATCATCGATGCAAAGAATAATCAGTATAGACCACCTACTAAATTTCAATTTCCAAAGTATTTGCCGAGTTTTCAGGGAGGGGGTACTCCAAATCATACTGCATTCAAGATGATAGAAAGTGAACCGGATGCCAGTTTTGGGCTTGTCAACCTTGATATTAACCGGGCGTTATTGTGGGTGCCCGCATCAAATAGATCAAATATTGTAATTTTTGGAGTAAGATCCAATAATGCTGTCGATTATAGAAGTATATACCTGGCTAACAGTAATGACCATAAATGGCAAAGATATCCTACGTCGAAAGGCGCGAATTTTATGATCACTTTTTATAAAGGGGTGATCGCAAATTGCAGAATAAACGACTCAATTACTGATGATTTTGAAATGCCGGAGTTTATGACAAACGAAGGGTATGTTTTTAGAGATAAAAAAATTAAATTTCAATATGGATTGCAAGCGGGAATCCGGGCAATCAGTTATTCTGATACATGTGAATTAGAATTACTTGACAATTATGTCAAAGCCTATAAGGTGTCTGAAATCGAGAGTTTCTTTCAGGGAAAGAAAGTAATCCGGAATAATCAATTTGAATTCCTTCCCTGCCAGGACCTGATTACTAAGAATTTTTATTCAAGAGAAATAGAAAACTATACTGCCAGTGTATTTGAAAAAGAGCAGTATTTTATCAAAGAAGGAGATAGCTTGCGATATTTCATATTGATACCTGAGAATTATGATCCGGTAAAGAAATACCCGGTAGTTTTTTTTCTGCATGGAATTGGGGAACATGGAGACGAAAATCCATTAATTCATTTTGTGGGCCTGTTCGCAAATGATAGTATTCGAAAGAAGTACCCATGCTTTGTTGTTGTCCCTCATGCCAAATGGAATGAATCTTTTCAGGCATCGTTTGACAAACCTCCAACAAAAACTTTACAAATGAGTATGGACTTAATGAAAAGTATAACTAAAAAGTATTCAATTGATCAGCGTCGAACATTTATAGCAGGGATATCATCTGGTGCCGATGCTGCGTGTGAAGCAGCAGTACGTTATCCTAAATTATTCAAAAATGCGATTGTGATGAGTCAATTAAGATATTTTACAGAAAAGCAGTTTGAAAAAGTAAAGGATATTAATTTTATATTAAGTTTCGGAGCAGAAGATGATAAAACTCCAATTGGCTATGTGAGAGGAGGTGTTGGTATGTTCAAAAAGCTCGGGATAAAGATTGAGTATATTGAATATGAAGAAGTAGGACATTGGAGTTGGCTTAATTTAACTATGGATGAAAGATTTTTAGGGTTAATGTTTAAGTAACCGATAAATAGTGTAAGGTAAACTGTGTCAGGGTTTCTCTTTGATGAGGTGTATCAAAAGTAAACGAAGGCCCCGGGAATCGCTTAAGCGAATACCTGCCTCCATCAGGTACCCGGATAAAAAGAGGCTGCATCATATTTTGATACAGCCTCCTAAAATAGTATTTAGAAATTAGCCGGCAGCAGCCTTCCTTTGAAGATAATGCTCCGGCTTTAATTTGTACGCTGTTCCCCGATCGGTTAATATCAGCAGCAGTTATTCAAAGCCGTTATGCATCGACACGACTTGCAACCAGGAGCAACGCCTGCTTGATCTAAAAACCGGGAAGATGAGTTCCAATAAAATAAAGGCTCAAAAAAGAGAAGCAAAAGTCCTTGTCCAAATTTCGGCCGATTTACAAAAAGAGCTACCCGGTTTAAAGGGGGGGGCGCCCGGCAAACCTAATAAAGCCAGCTTTTCCCCCAATTTTCTTTTTCTTCCTGGGTCCATAACTCCGGGAAAAATATTACTTTTCTATATTTAGGTGGCAAATATTTTCTCCAGTTTGTTCCTCCCGTGGAAGAGATTGCTTCAGCGTTTTTTAAAAGATGTTTAGCAGCTGTTTTATAGTGACTAAGTGGCCACATTATATTAGCAAAAGAATCAAATCTTTTTAATTCTGCTACTAACTCATCGGTGTATATGGACTTTAAGTTTCTTTTACATAAATAGGCCAGATTTTTACTTTTATATTCAAAAGCTTTACTTATGATCAGATTCTTATACTTCTTTTCAAAATGCACAAGGGTTAATGTTTCTTTCCCAATAGAACTGTCATTTGCACCTTTTCTCCAGTAGAGCTTTTTATAAATTTCTTCTACTCCATCATTTATATCTCTGTTCGTCTCATCTACCAAATTATTGAACTCTGTAGCAAGAATTTCGATTAATCTAAATTGAATAGATTGAAATCCACTAGCCGGCGACAGCGATAATCGGAACTTTAAAAACTGATCTTCTTCTATTCCCTTCAGCATGATTTCAAAGGAATTTAGCAGCTGTTCAAAATAAGTATTGATCCGCTGAATTTTATTTAAAACAAAATCAGCCTTCACTAATCCCTCCTCGATCACTTGTTCTAATTCCAAAATTATCATCTTAAAATATAGTTCTGTAATCTGGTGATAGATAATAAATATCTGTTCGTCCGGCATGTCGGTTTTGGGATTCTGAATACTCAACAAGGTATCAAGATGAATATAATCCCAATACTTTAAATAATCAGAATAAAGAAATCCTTCTAATTGTGACGGAAGATTTTGTCCGCCTTCCTCGCATTTTTGATAGAGCTTTTTGAGAGTATTTAATACCTGTGGGTCAGTGGTATAATCCATAACTACTGAATTTGAATAATTTTTTTTGATAGCCAATGTTTTTCAGGGGTATCCTGTATACGATCAGTTTAAAAATCATAAGTGTACTCTGACACTGTTAATCCAGATCATGAAATTCGCAAGAAAGACCAAAACATCCTTAAAATACCGGGTTAGTAAGTAGCTAACAGTTAACATTAGCTGGCACATCTTTATCTCTTAGGCCCGAGGTCAAACTTACGGCTAATTTCCCATTTCCCATTCTATATAATTTACCGGCAAGATGTTCTGAATAAAACGACGATTAATGCTAAACGTTTCCTTTGCCCGGAATAGGCTGATGTAAATTTTAATAAATCTGGTGTTCGATTAACTGCCTTGTACATGTTAGGTAGTGATACTGATTGCGTAGATATTTTCCAATTGATGACTTATTATGTTTTATGCATATGCGTTGAGGCTGACGTTCATGGATTTTAATACATATAATTGTCATCTTTTATAATAGAAGTCTTTAATTAAGAAAACATGTTACGTTATTGGTGGCCAGATGCACTGGGTATTGTACAGGGAAGCACCGGGGATTGCCTGCGGACACTCTGGTGGCACCTGGAGCTCGATACAATCGTCAGCCTGTCTTCAGGCAATCTTTAGGCTGTTCCAGGGGTGTTCACATAAATATGAACACCCCTTTTAGTATTCTTTCATTGGTTTTTGGCTATAGTTCAAGCGGTGTGCAAGGCCATTTCATATGGCTTCTGAAGCCATTACACTACCATAAAGGTCTCGTGAAGGTCCCGTAAATGTCTCGTAAAGGTCTTGTGAAAGTCTCGTGAGGGTCAGGTGAAAGTCTCGTGAGGGTCCCGTGAAGGTAACCTGGGGTAAGATGCTAATCGTGGAATGGATAATATTTTTGTCAACGCATAACTTGGTGCAATATACTAAAAAAGGAAGAATGGCCAGATTCATGCTGTATTAAAGATGAGCGGCAAGACTGATGAAACGTTCATGGCAAAATTTTGTTTGAAATAGTTGGGGCCCGCAGCAACCACCTTCTTTCCATTTATATTACCGCTGACGCCCATTCCCTGCATATATTGAAAATCAGCTGATTTCCATAGTTCAAGACGTTTTTCCTTCAGCTTTCGCATTATACCATGTGCAATATGATGCTCTGAATTTTGTTGAATGGCGGCGGCATATTGCAATATTACATCGGCAGCGTATTCATTACTCAGCGGAAAAACCTGTTGTACTTCAGGGGAATCTTTGGTTAGTGTTCCCGTTTTGTCAAAAATGATCGTTGTTAAACGTCGCGCATTTTCGAAAGCGGTACGGTTACGGATCAATAATCCACGCGTGGCCGAAAGCGCTGTGGATATGGCTGCCACTAACGGAATAGCAACTCCCAATGCATGGGGATAGGAAGTTACCATTACCGTTACCATCCGCTCAAGGGCAAACGGCAACGGTTTATCGGCGGTAAGCCATATAATAAAAGTAATAATGCCTACGCTAATGGAAATGATCGTTAACCACATGGCCACCTTACCCGCCATATTTTGGGTTCCTGATTTGGCGCCCTGGGCTGATTGCACCATATTGATGACCTTATTCAAATAACTATTACTACCGGCTGCAGTGACCTGAACTTTTAAAGCTCCGTTTCCATTTACAGATCCACCAATTACTTTTGCATCTTTCCCTTTTGTTACCGGTGCACTTTCTCCGGTGAGCATGCTTTCATTTATAGAAAAACTTCCTTACCGAATTACGCCATCTGCCGGTATTTTTTCTCCCGGTTTTACAATTATTATATCATTGTTCTGTAATTGCTGTAAAGGAATAATCAATTACTTCCTGCGTACGCTGCACATGCACAACAGACGGCAACAACGCAACCAGTGATTCCAAAGCGCGGGAGGCTGCCATTTGTGATCGCATTTCGAGCCAGTGTCCCAGAAGCATAATATCGATCAACGTAGCCAGTTAAAAGATGGAGGTTGGCCTTTTGATAAGATAGCGATTGTTAAAAGCGCTGATAAGTAAACACTTCTAAAAATAATCAACAGAACTTTTGGGATAATAACCCGCAGTTTAATATTTTCACGCAAAAGAGTTATATGAACCGGAGATACTGGTGCAAAATAGTATTAATAATTTTACTTTCAGTTACTGTCTTTCAGGGATCTGCTCAAAAGAATGAATGGCTCGACCCCGCGGTAAACGAGATCAACAGGTTACCCATGCACACCGTTTTTTTTGCTTATGAAAGCGAGGGCCGGGCGTTGGAAGGCAAAAAAGAATCATCGTTAAATTTCATGTCATTGAATGGCTACTGGAAGTTTCACTGGGTAAAAGACGCCGGTATGCGCCCGCTGGATTTCTATAAAAAAGATTACAATGACCGAGGCTGGGCCCCGATGCCTGTGCCCGGTATTTGGGAATTGAATGGTTTTGGCGATCCTATGTATACCAATATCGCTTATCCATGGAGTAACCAGTTTCCCAACGATCCGCCCATCGTTCCCGAAGAAAATAACCATGTAGGTTCCTATCGCAAAGAGTTTGTTATTCCGGAAAACTGGAAAGGGAAAGAAATAATTGCCCATTTTGGCTCCGTTACATCCAATATGTACCTGTGGGTAAATGGGCAGTTGGTGGGCTATAGTGAAGACAGCAAACTGGAGGCAGAATTCGACCTCACCAGATACCTGAAGCCGGGCCAGAAGAATTTGTTCGCTTTTCAGGTTTTTCGCTGGTGCGACGGGTCGTACCTCGAAGACCAGGATTTCTGGCGCTTATGCGGGGTGGGAAGGGATTGCTTTTTGTATACGCGTAATAAAGATCATATTGCCGATATCCGCGTACATACTGAGTTAGATGCACAATATAAAGATGCAACGCTGCAGGTTGCCGTAGGTATTAAAGGCAATGGAGTTGCGGACATTACATTACTTGATGCAAAAGGCGCTGTTACCGGAAAGGCATCGGTACAGGGCAGCGGAAAGCAAACTGTTTCCATCAGCATTGCCAACCCCCTGAAATGGAGCGCTGAAACCCCCAATTTGTATACACTCGTTGCGGCTTTGAGAAACAAGGATAAAACGCTGGAAGTTGTTCCGGTAAAAGTGGGTTTTCGCAAAGTGGAAATAAAGAATGCACAACTGCTCGTAAACGGGAAACCGATACTGGTAAAAGGCGTTAACCGGCATGAGATGGACCCCGATCATGGCTATTATCTTACGCCCGAACGTATGCTGCAGGATATCAGGATCATGAAAGAAAATAACATCAATGCCGTACGCACCTGCCACTATCCCGATAATAGTTTGTGGTACGATCTCTGCGACAAATATGGCATTTATATGGTGGCGGAGGCCAATATTGAATCGCATGGAATGGGGTATGGCGAAAAAACACTGGCCAAAAACCAGTTGTTCGCCAAAGCACATCTGGAGCGCAATCAGCGAAATGTGCAGCGTGATTTCAATCATCCGGCGATCATCATCTGGTCAATGGGAAACGAAGCAGGTTTCGGTCCCAATTTTGAAAATTGCTACCGGTGGATCAAAAATGAAGATGTTTCCCGGCCCGTTCAATATGAACAGGCAGGCACGAACGAATTCACCGACATCTATTGCCCCATGTACCTGTCGTATGATGGTTGCATAAAGTATAGTGAAGGCGCCGGCGCCAATCCGCTTATTCAATGTGAATATGCGCATGCCATGGGTAATTCGCAAGGCGGGTTCAAAGAGTACTGGGACCTGGTGCGTAAGCACCCGAAATACCAGGGAGGTTTTATCTGGGATTTTGTTGACCAGTCGTTGAGGCGAAAAGATGAAAACGGTATTCAGTATTATGCCTATGGCGGCGATTATAATAAGTACGATGCTTCTGATAATAATTTTTTAGATAACGGCCTGGTGAGTCCCGACCGGCTGCCAAACCCCCACATGCATGAAGTGAGCTACTACTACCAGTCGATATGGGTAACCCCTGCCGATGTAAGTAAGGGGGAGGTGAACGTATACAACGAAAATTCATTTCGCGATCTGAGCAATTACTATGCAGAGTGGGACCTGTTGGCCAATGGCGAAATTATTCAGTCGGGTACTGTACAGCATTTAGATATTCAACCCGGGGAAACAAAACCAGTTAAACTCGAATATTCGCTTGATGACCTATCGAAGCAGGCGGAATTATTGTTGAATATCCGGTTCAGGTTGAAACGGCCAGAACCCCTGTTGCCTGTTCGGTCTGTTGTGGCGCAAAACCAGTTGACGATCTCGCCTTATCGTTTTGAAGCGCAGTTGTTGCCGCACACGGGCACAGGTGTTAATGAAACACCGCTCAACATGGTTGACAATGACGTGAATTACCTTATTATAAAAAATGACAGGATCAATATTGAATTCGATAAACACACTGGCTTTCTTTGCAGGTATGATGTGCACCAGGTTCCTATGATCAACGGCCATAGCCAGTTGATGCCCAATTTCTGGCGGGCCCCAACCGATAATGATTTTGGGGCACAGCTGCAACAGAAATATGCCGTTTGGAAGCAACCCGGTTTGAAGCTCGTGTCTTTTGAAAAGGAAATAACAAATGAGGTGGTGACAATAAACGCGGCTTATGAACTGGCGGCAGTCAAAGCTAAGTTATTGCTCTCTTACCAGATAACCGGTGAAGGTAAAATAAAAGTGACGCAGAAGATGCAGGCAGATAAAGCGGCAAAAATACCCGATCTGTTCCGGTTCGGCATGCAGTTACAAATGCCAAAGGAAGCCGGCTACATTAAATATTATGGGCGGGGACCATTTGAAAATTACAGCGACAGGAATAATTCATCGCCTATAGGCCTGTATAACCAGACGGTAGATGAACAATTCTATCCTTATATACGTCCGCAGGAAACGGGCACTAAAACCGATGTAAGGTGGTGGCAGCAGATGAACAGGGGTGGAACCGGCATCAGGTTTTACAGTGATACGGCATTGTCGATGTCGGCGCTGCATTACTCAATTGAATCGCTCGATGATGGCCTGAAAAAGCACCAGCGTCATTCGACCCTGGTACCAACCGTAAATTATACCAATGTCTGCATCGATAAAGTGCAGCAGGGACTGGGGAGCGTGAACAGCTGGGGTGCGTTGCCAATGGAAAAATACCGGGTGCATTATCGCGATCATGAGTTTTCATTTATCATGGAACCAATAATAAACAGGTTTTAACCGGGTATGGGGTTTGTTGCCATGCATTGGATATGGAATGCTACTGCATACGGCTGTGCCGTTCTGGTAGTTCTACAGAGGAACTAAAAATCCTTTTTTCAGATCTTAATCGTACTTTAATCATGAATAAAACGCGTTTATTGCTGCTGTTTGCAGCATTGATGACTGGTGCTGTTTCCACTTCCTTTTGTGCAACGGTAGATACCGTTCTCACCTTTAGCCCCTCCATGAAAAAGAATATAAAGGCTGTGGTAATTAAACCCGACAGCTATGCCGCGGGTAAAGAACTGCCGGTTGTATACCTCTTACACGGATACAGCGATAATTACAGCGGCTGGGTTACCAAAGCGCCGAACGTGGTGAAACTTGCCGATGTATATAACGTTATTATCGTTTGTCCCGATGGTAATTTTTCAAGCTGGTACTTCGATAGTCCGGTCGACACCACCTGGAAATACGAAACCTATATTGTGAAAGAGCTGGTGCCATGGGTTGACGACCATTTCAAAACCATCAAAAACCGCAAAGGGCGGGGAATTACCGGTTTAAGCATGGGCGGGCATGGCGCTTTATTTCTTTCTTTCCGGCACCAGGATGTTTTTGGCGTAGCGGGCAGTATGAGCGGTGGTGTTGATATACGGCCGTTTCCGCTGAACTGGGATCTTTCAAAACGCCTTGGTAAATATGCAGAACATCCCGAACGCTGGAATGCCAACACGGTAATCAATTGCGTGCATTTGTTAACTCCCGGTTCATTGTCGCTGATCATCGACTGTGGTTCGGAAGATTTCTTTTATAAGGTGAACTGCAGCCTCCATGAAAAATTACTTTTCAATAATATTCCACACGATTTCATCAGCCGGCCGGGTAAGCATAATTGGGAGTATTGGGCAAATGCCGTCAATTACCAGTTGCTGTTTATGAGCCGTTTTTTTAGTTTGTGATAGCCGGGTTTAGCTGGATGTTATCATTGTTGTTGCTTATTTATATTGTATTTACCGATTGATGCTGCTGGCGGTATTTGTTCGGTGTTATGCCTGTTACCCTTTTGAAGATCTTTGAGAAGTAGGGCAGCATGTCGAACCCGGTTTCAGACGCTATTTCGGTAAAAGGCATATTGGTGGTAGCTATCAGGTACTGGGCCCTTTCAATGCGTTTTTCATGAATAAAATTAAGCGGCCTTTCACCGGTATACCGCAAAAACTGGCGGGAAAAATAATCCTGGTTTTGATTTACCCGTTTTGCCAGGAAGGAAATCGTTAAAGACTGCTTAAGGTTAAGCTGAATATAACTGATGGTGTCGAGTACCTTTGATGGTATCGTATTCGGATTGTTTAACGGATATCGGTCGGCGTTTAAAAAACGCGACACCAGTTGCAAAATAATTCCCTGCGTTTCCATATAAACGGCATTGCTTTGCAGGTTATTCAACTCCTGGTATTCGCGGTAAAAATTATTCTTTTCATATACTTTGGGATTATCTGAACGCCTGATGCCTCTGCCGGGGTTGATTTCCAGTAACCGTTTAACGTTGGAAATATCGTGGTGGCTTGCCTGTACCTTTATCAGTGAACGGTTGTTTTGAAATAACGAGATGCCATCGGGCGATTCTTCAAAGAACTGGATAAAATACTGACTTAAGAAAGAGGGGCAGCTCAGGTTGCACATGGTGAAGCTCGGAATAAGATAAATATAACCCGGTTCCAGTTTTAAACGCTGCTGTTCGTTGTATACAAATCCCTCGCCCTCATCGATATAATAAAGACGGTAATAAGGACTCAATACATTTTTGTAATTCCATTTTACATTCAGGTCAACATGATCAACATGAAGTAACGAAAATGAGTGTTTTAATAGTCTTTTCTTCATTGAACCTGTTTCCTGTCTCAATTTACTAAAAAGTCGGATTTGTGTAAAATATCTGATCAATTCCTTTCTGAACGAAATTCGCCACAGGCGCAGATTTTTTTTAATTCGCTTTTACACTCATTTTCTATCTAAAATACCCTGACCGGCGCCGTAATGAAAGCGTTGTTTTAATGGCAGGTAGTTCTTCCATCGGCCGTTCGCACAATGTTATGTCAGGTAGGAGAAATTTGGTACATTTATTCACAGAACCAAACCAGGCAGTTCGGCAGGTATATTGACCATGTGGCAAAATATATCGGCGGCCGGTACGAAACATTTAAGTCGGTAGAACAACCGGGCGCTGTTTATGAACAGGTTCCCGAAGCATTGCAGATCGAAGCCATGCGGTTTTTGAACGTATTTGTAACACCCACCTGGTTACTGGATAAAAAGATCCTGTCGCTTACCGGTTCTTATCCCCTGTAGATCATCAATGCCCTTCAGGTTGCTACACTTAACCGGCTTACATCGAGCCAGACTTTCAGCCGGCTCATAAACAATGCTTCTCTTTACAATAGATCATATACGATTGTAAAATTGCTTGCTGACTTAGAAAAAGGCATCTGGGCAGAGCCATGCCCGATAATAAAATAAGGGGGCCGCCTTCGCGGTGCCCCTTATTTTATCTATGCCACAGTGGTGTGATAGGTGATGTGTAAAAGGATTGAACAAAATAGCTGGTTTTTTGAACAAAAGTTCCCTCTCCGGTATTCCCTGCCCGGTTATATTTGTTAAATATATCGATAGCTCAATACGATGTAAGAAAAGTAAAAAGATATGACACGATCATTGTTTGCCATAACCACCCTTTTGCTGTTTGCTTCTGCGGTCAATTCTCAAACACGGTTTAAACAGGCGCCCGGTAAAGTTCAGGCAGTTGTACCGGACGCACCCAAGGCGCACAATCCCGTTATTTTCGCCGATGTGCCCGATATGTCGATTGTGCGCGCAGGCAATATGTATTATATGAGCAGCACCACCATGCACATGAGTCCCGGTGTGCCCATCATGAAATCGCCCGACCTTATAAACTGGAAGCTGGTAAATTATGCCTACGATACCCTCGCCAGTGTTGATGAGCTGAACCTTCAAAATGGAAAAAGCGCGTATGGCAGAGGATCATGGGCCAGTTGTATCCGGTACCACAACGGATTGTTCTATGTTTCCACATTTGCGCAAACCACCGGTAAAACGTATATCTATTCTACTAAAGACATTGAAAAGGGGCCATGGAAGGTGTCGTCATTCAGGCCGTCATACCACGATCACACTTTATTCTTCGATGATGACGGGCGTGTATACATGATCTACGGCGGCGGCAAACTGAGATTGATTGAGCTGAACAGCGATCTGTCGGGGGTAAAACCAGGAACTACAGAACAGGTGGTTATCGAAAATGCCAGCGCGCCTTCGGGCGATAATATTGGTTTGCCTGCGGAAGGTTCGCAATTGTTTAAAATTAACGGAAAATATTACCTGTTCAATATCACATGGCCAAAGGGCGGTATGCGAACCGTTGTCATTCACCGCGCCGATAAAATTACCGGTCCGTATGAGGGCAGGCTGGCGTTGCAGGACCTGGGCGTGGCGCAGGGCGGTTTGATCGATACGCCCGAAGGTAACTGGTATGCGTATTTGTTTCGTGATTATGGTGCGGTAGGCCGTATTCCTTACCTGGTACCCGTAAAATGGGAAGATGGCTGGCCCGTATTGGGCGTTGCAGGCAAAGTGCCCGAAACGCTCGATCTGCCGGCGGGAAAAGGGTTGATTCCCGGTATTGTGGCTTCAGATGAATTCACCCGTAAAACGGGTGAACCTGCTTTGCCCCTGGTTTGGCAGTGGAATCACAATCCGGATAACAAATTATGGTCTGTTACCAAAAGAAAAGGATATCTGCGCCTTACAACCGGCAGAACGGATACCGGTTTTTTGATGGCCAGGAATACGTTGACGCAACGCACCATTGGTCCGGTTTGTACCGGTTCCATAGCCCTCGATGTATCGCATATGAAAGAGGGCGACTTTGCCGGTTTAAGTTTGTTGCAAAAGAATTATGGAATGGTTGGTGTTAAAATTAATAATGGCAGTAAAACCATCGTCATGATCGATGCAGGATCAGGCACTGCCATAGAAGCGCAGGCAGTACCGCTTAACCAGAATGTAGTGCACTTGAAAGCCAGTTGTGATTTTACCAATAGAAAAGACACCGCTGAATTTTTTTACAGCCTCGATGGCAAAACATGGAACCACATCGGCTCTCCGCTAAAAATGACGTATACGCTTCCTCATTTTATGGGCTACCGTTTCGGGCTGTTTAATTATGCTACAAAGAATGCGGGCGGTTATGCCGATTTCGATTATTTCCATATAGAAGATAAATAGCTGAGCCGCCAGTTGCAAAAACTTCACTGGGTATCAGGTATTTTCTTTTCCCCTTCCGGTGAGTTCCTGCAACTCTTCTATTTTTTTTGAGGCTTCCGCCTTTGTCATATTTTCATCGATCTGTACCTGTGCTTCACCAGCCAGGGTATGCAGGTACGATCGTTGCGCTTCCGTCATGGGTTCGTTACCTGTTGTCCAGTTATCAGGGTCCTTGATCGCATTCCCTTTATTTTTATCATCATTGGTTTGCATATGCTAATAATTTTAGTACAGTAATGCTAATTTTATGCCATCTGCATTAGTTTGGCCGCACAGAACATTGAATGGGTTTGATGAGTATTGCCCACAGATAGTAAGCTGGAACATGATGCATGTTGAGGAAAATTTTTCACTTCAACCGGGAACAGCCGTTATTTTTTTGCCGGCGTCGAATAAATATATATAATTTTGTTCCGCATATCTTATTCTTTAGAATTAATGTATCTCAATATTTCTTCTATTCAACATTCTTTTTAATTCTCCTGGTCATCCATTATCCATCATAGCACCACCTATGTCAAATCCATTATAAATGTGATTGAGATTGGCGAAGCTTTATATGCAGGAAGAAAGCTGTTATCCTTTAGGTTAATCCACACCTTCATTTTTCTATTCTTTATTTCCAGGGTTCCATTCGCTCAAATGGATCTTTAATTCTTCATTCGTCTCGCTTCATCCAAAAATATTGCTCATCAAAATTATCGAAGTCATGAAAAGGGCGCTCTTTTTCTGGTTCAGTTTATTGCTGGCCGGTAGTGAATTGCTTGCACAAACCCAATTGGTTTCCTATGGTTCCGGCTGGAGGTATCTCGATAACGGTACTGACCAGGGAACGGCCTGGCGGTCACTGTCTTTCAATGACGCCGCCTGGAAAACCGGTAATGGTTTATTTGGTTATGGTAAAAGCGACGTTGTGACAACTGTTGGCTTCGGGTCCAATTCGAAAAAAAAGTACATAACCACTTATTTCAGAAAAATTATTTCTCTTTCAGAGCTTTCGAACATTGTTTATTTTTCAGCAGGGGTATTGAGAGATGATGGCATTGTGGTATATGTAAATGGAGTAGAAGTATACCGGAACAAAATGCCTGTGGGAAGTATAACCTATTTGACCAAGGCTTCCAATGCCGATGATAACGGCGACGTTACCCAAACTTTTACGATCAATACAACTGCTTTTGTAAGCGGTGATAATGTGATCGCCGTGGAAATTCACCAAAACAATGCCAGTACGCCTGATATGGCTTTTGACCTGCAATTGGCAGCATTGGCAGATCAAACCCCACCAGCAGTGGTAAGCATGCTGCGGCAGTCGCCGGCAACTCAAAGTACCAACGCTTCAACTGTAACTTTCAGAGCTGCTTTTTCTGAAAAAATAAGAGGCATCGATCATTCCGATTTCACCCTTACCACGGTTTCCGGAACGGCAGGCGGCACCCTCTTAAGCGGAGCTGTTGCTGCGGTGGGTACCGATAGTGTTGTGTATGATGTAACGGTAAGTAATGTGCAGGGCGATGGAACGCTTC
The DNA here is from genome assembly GCF_002078015.1 of Niastella populi. Lineage (GTDB taxonomy): Bacteria > Bacteroidota > Bacteroidia > Chitinophagales > Chitinophagaceae > Niastella > Niastella populi. Next base: position 20,891 of record NZ_LWBP01000186.1, read on the forward strand.
GGCTCGATGTGAACGGAAGCGGTACGGGTATTACAGATACAATTGGCAACGCCATCGCTGCCGGCTTTAACAATGGAGCAACCTATATTGTCGATCGTACCGCGCCGCTTGTTCAAAGTATTTTGCGTCAGTCGCCTGCTACCCAAATTACCAGCGATTCAACCATAAAATTCAGGATCACATTTTCAGAAAGCGTAACGGGGGTAGACAGGAATGATTTCATCCTGACCCTGGTTGACGGAACCGCCGCCGGTGTATTGCGCCACACAGCTGTAATGGCAGTAGACACTACGGGTGTTATATACGATATAACAGTAAATGCGGTACAGGGCAACGGCACCCTGCGGCTCGATCTCAATGGAAGCGGAACCGGCATTGCAGACGTCGTTGGCCCTGGTTGGCATCCAATAGCAATGGAAGTATGCTTGTACGTTGGAGCAACGCACCTTATTCAACCTGGAGCGCGCCGATAACTATTGCAACAGGCGCAGTAAGCGAAGATATTTGTGCTGTCACCGCGTTGCCGGGAAAGATCGGGGTGTTATGGTCGAACCAGAACACCAGGCGATTTGGTTTTAAAACGCATACTGATGGCGCCGATCCTGCTGTATGGTCAGACGATGAAGTGCCTGCCGGCCAATCGGCTTTGAATGAAGGTGCCGGTATGGCCGATGATCACCTGAATATGGTGCCGGCCAGCGATGGTACATTGTATTGTGCGGTTAAGACGGGTTATAATAAGGATGGCCTGGCTGCCATGGCTTTATTGGTGCGCCGGCCAAACAATACCTGGGATGATCTGTACCCGGTCACTTCATCCAAAGAAGGTAACCGGCCCATTGTCGTTGTGAACGAAGCTGCCGGTAAAGTAAAAGTGATGTATGTTACCCAAATTGTGAATTTCGATGGCACCCGCAGCGGGGATATTATATACAGGGAATCTTCCACTACGGCCATTTCGTTCGGCCCGCCGCTTACGCTCATGAGCGGAGCAGGAAATTATAACATAGGATACGCTACCAGTGCCCATCAAACGTATAGCCCTTCTGTAGTGGTTTGGGCAACGAATGAAAGCGTTAGCCCGTTAAAGGCTGTTGGCGTACTGGCCAGCGATGGCATGTTGCCTGAAGGGTTGGCAAGGATGGCAACAGCACCGGCTATAATTGAAAATAATGACAACAAACACCAGGTGCTTGTTTATCCCAGTCCGTTCACAACCAGTACCACGGTTAGTTTTACTTTTTCACACAGGGTGCAGTACAGTATTGTCTTGTATAACAGTATCGGGGAAAGGGTGAGGATGATAAAACAGGGCCGGGCAGAAGCGGGCGTTCGCAATACGGTCAATATAGACGGTTCGCATTTGTCTGCAGGACTTTATTTTATAAAAGTACAGGCCGGCGGAAAAACACAAACATTGAAACTGCTTAAAAAATAATACGCTCCCGTTGATGCATAAAAAAGGATCGCAACCGCGATCCTTTTTTAGTGTGCGGCTTTACAGCTTCCTTCAGAGATCAATTAACAATTTATAGCAGTTTCATAACTAATTCATTTGGTACAATGGTCTGAAATTTGCTGAAGCAGTTAAAAAAGTATGCGCACCTTACTTCCAGCCTTGTCAATACTTTTATCCTTATCCGCTGCCGCACAAAATGCTATGCCTCCCATAGATGGCTGGAATCAACAGGTACAGGGCGCCCGTTATACATTCACTCCCCACTCACAAAACGACTTTTTGTATGAGGTAATGCCTCCCGAGCAGCATGTTGGTGAACTGGCTGGCTGGCTCGACAAAACAGCAAAACAAACCGTTCAGGAAGCAGGTTATAACATTCCTGCAACTGCCAACACACAGCGAAGGAATTTCCAGGCTATCAATATCTGGGGTTCTTATGCAAAGAATAAATGGGGGCAGGCGAAGAATTTCTTTTTGCTGGCTTACCGCAGGGCCGACAATTCGGTTCGTTATGCGAAAATTATTTATCCCGGCAGTCCGAAAAATACCTACCTGAATAATGCCGTAGATCATTTTGCGGCGCTTGCAAGAAAGGAGGGGGTTGAATTAACACCTGACAAAGCCGGCGCTGGCGGCGGCAACAAACAAAAAGAAACTACCACGGTTACCAGTAAAAAACAAAAAACGCCCACTACAGCGCCGGGGCAGGGTGTAAAACCGGCTGAGATCAGGGGCATTGTCATCAATGCAGAAACCGGCATAGGGGTAGGCGGCATGGTGATCATCGAATACCGGCCGTACCTGTTGTTGCAAAACGGAAGCATTTACAGGTATCCCATTGTTGCACCTTATGACCTGGACGTGGCTGCATCAAAAATCGCCGAGCCGAATAAATGGGGCGCCTGGAAGCTGGAAGGCAAAACGCTGGTGGTTACCCTGCCCGAAAAAGGCGTTATGAAAACAAAACGCTGGACGGGTAAATGGTTCTGGGCAAAAGCGCCGGTTGCCAACGAAAAAATAAAAGGCGCCTACATGACCATTGGCGGCGGTGGTAACACCGCCCTGGGCGGTAATACAATGATCGTTTATTCCGGTAATATCAACTTTAACGACAAGGGCCAGTTCGTAATGAAAAAAACTGCCGGCGGCTCCAATAGCGATTTTGATGTAAGCACCACCACGTATTCCAATTCCAATGCAGCGGGAACGTATAAGCTGAATGGGTATTCGATCGAAATGAAGTATAATAACGGACAGGTGGTGAGGAAGCTGTTCTATTTTTATCCCGATTCAAGAACTACGTTTGGGATTGGCGACGATGCCTATGTTCCCGATTAATGGCGGTGATCTTTTCTTTCTACAAGATTGGTACAAATAGCTACAAAATTGATACAGGTGTTAACCCGTATCAGCCGATATTGTGTTCCTAACAGATTGAAGCCGGTTGTTATGAACAAAAAATGTCATTTAATATTGATCACGCTGCTCGTACAATTAAGTTTGAACGTTCAAACCGCCGTTGGCAGCGATTCCACGGAAATAAATAATGCCCGCAGGCCGAACGTTGTCATTATCATGGCCGATGACCTCGATTCGCGCCAGTTGAGTTGTTATGGCGGCAGGAATATTAAAACAACCAACATCGACAAACTGGCGGCTGAAGGAATGAAGTTCAACCAGATGATTGCATCAGAAGCCATGTGTGTGCCTACGCGGGCTTCATTGTTTACGGGGCTATATCCTATGCGACATGGCTCTTTCCAAAATCATAAAGGGGTATATGACAGTTTAAAAAGTGTTTGCCATTACCTGGGCGACCTGGGGTACAAAGTGGCGTTAACCGGCAAAGATCACAGCACCAGGCCGGCCGCTGTATTTCCTTTTACCTTCATCAAAGGGTTTGAACCCAACTGCGTGGCGGCAACCGATGACTATACGTTGCAGGACATTCGCCAATTCATTACTACCCAATCGGGCGATCCCTTTTGCCTGTTCATAATGAGCATCAACCCCCATATGCCCTGGACAATGGGCGATCCTTCCGAATTCAGGGCCGACCAACTGCAACTGCCAGCCCATTGGGTAGATACAAAAGAAACACGAACCCAGTATTGTAAATTCCTGGCTGAAGTAAGACGCCTCGATAACCAGGTAGGTGATGTTATGCAGTTATTGAAAGAAACAGGCCACGAGAAAAATACCATTTTTATTTTCCTGGGTGAACAGGGACCCCAGTTCCCCGGCGGCAAATGGAACTTATGGGACTACGGTCAAAAAAGTTCAATGATCATCCGCTGGCCCGGTGTAGTAAAGCCGGGAACGGCATCGGAGGCCATTATACAATATGAAGATATTACCCCTACCTTGTGTGCGTTGGCCGGTGGAAAGGCGCCCGATGATCTTGATGGAAAAAATTTTTTACCGGTGATGCTTGGCCGGGGTAAAGAGAACAGGCAGTATGCGTTCGGTATTCATAACAATATACCGGAGGGAACGCCGTATCCAATAAGGTCGATCAGGGATAAAAGATATAAGCTGATCATGAACCTTTCGCCTGAAATCAAATATTATAACAAGTTCATGATGAACCCCAACCATAAAAACAGCCTTTGGAGTTCGTGGCTGAAAAAGGACAGTACTTCGCCCGGAAACGGCCGGTTAATAACCCGGATCACTACCCGCCCGGCCCTTGAATTGTACGATCTGCAAAAAGACCCTTATGAGTTGAATAACCTGGCCGGTGATGCAGCTTATGCCACACTGGTAAAAACCTATAGCGCCCGGTTGAAGGAATGGATGAAACAACAAAACGACGATGGCGCTTCCGTCGACAGGGTATATCAACTTTCGAAATAGTTGCTAAAAAAAATGAGCTGCTCCTGCGGGCAGCTCATTTTTTAATACATTACCTGTTCTTCGGGAATCAGTTAATTATCGAGAGAAGTGCTAATACTGACTTTCCCCATCTGAAAAAAAGCCGGTTTTTGTTTATGAAACCGCTCGAAGAGTGAATAAAATTTAGAGAAATGGCTTTTTCGCCGGAATATATATGGTAAAACAGTATTTCTATTGGAATTATGATTGAGCTTACTGATATTTATACGGAAATAACAACCAAAGCTGTTTTTAAAAGTATTCCCTTGTCCATCTCCATCACTATCACGTAACCATTTAATTATTCTTAATGATTGGATCATAGTATGGCAGGCTTTGCCTTCCCGGCTATGCTGTGCCTGGTGGTTAAAACAGGAAATACCGGTTAAAAAACAGCTCATTTAATAATTGAACTCTACATGCGAAAGAAACTACTACTATTAAGTACCGGATTTGTAATAGCCTCGATGGCTTTTGCCCAAAGAAGATCCCCGGCCCCCCAGCCAGCTGATACAACAAAAAAAGCAGCTGCTGCCGCCACACCAAATACACCCGGCATGAGCCGCGGTGGCGGTCCAAAAGCCGGTCCCAAGCCGTATGCAGAAGTTATAACATCGAAAGCCATCTCCCGTAATGGAATGTTCAGCGTTCATAAAGTAGATGACCGCCATTTTTTTGAAATTCCCGATTCATTGATCGGCCGCGATATTTTGGCTGTATGCCGGATCTCCCGTTCGGCTGCAGGATCCCGCGCCCAAATGCTGGGATATGCCGGCGACCAGATAGGCGACAATGTGATCAGGTTTGAGAAAGGTCCCGATGACCGCATCTTTTTAAAATCGATCTCTTACAAGGAAATGAGCGCCGATACCACCGAAAATGGTATGTATACATCTGTTCGTAACTCCAACCTGCAGCCGATAGTAGGCGCGTTCGATGTAAAGGCTTACAATAAAGAAAAAGGCGCTTTTGTTTTAGACGTAACAGACTACCTGTCTGGCGACAATGACATCCTTTTCTTTGAGTCGGGGGTTAAGCGCGTGCTTGGATTAACGGCTCTTTTGCCTGCAAGTTCCTACATCGCAGAATTGAAAGCATTCCCCGGTAACGTTGAGATAAAAACGGTGAAAACCTATAATAGAACGATTGGCCCGAACATTCCGGGTATGATGGGCGCACCAGGCGCAGCTCCTGCAACGTATGAACTGAACAGTTCGCTGGTATTGCTGCCAAAAGTGCCCATGAAGGCAAGGTATTTCGATTCACGCGTAGGTTACTTTGCTACCGGCTTTACCGACTTCGATGCCAATCCCCAGGGCGTGAAGCGCATCAGCATGATCACCCGCTGGCGCCTGGAGCCCAAACCGGAAGATGTGGAGAAATACAACAGGGGAGAACTGGTTGAGCCCAAAGAGCCCATTATTTATTATATAGACCCGGCCACTCCGAAAAAATGGGTGCCTTATTTGATCGCAGGTGTAAACGACTGGCAGGTTGCATTTGAGAAAGCCGGTTTTAAAAATGCCATTTATGCGAAAGAGGCGCCTAAGAATGATTCTTCATGGAGCGTGGAGGATGCGCGGCACAATGTGATCGTATACAAACCTTCAGATATTCCAAACGCCAGTGGCCCGCATGTGCACGACCCCCGCAGTGGCGAGATCATGGAAACGCATGTGAACTGGTACCATAATGTAATGAGCCTTGTGCACCACTGGTATATGATCCAGGCGGCAGCCATAGATCCTAAAGCCCGCAAGATGCAGTTTGATGATGAATTGATGGGCCAGCTTATCCGTTTTGTTTCTTCACATGAAGTTGGCCATACCCTTGGCTTGCGTCATAACTTCGGGTCTTCTTCAACTGTACCGGTTGAGATGCTGCGTAACAAAGCGTTTGTAGAAGCGAATGGCCACACCCCATCGATAATGGATTATGCCCGCTTCAACTATGTGGCGCAACCCGAAGACAGTATCTCCGAAAAAGGTATTTTTCCACGCATCGGCGATTACGATATCTGGGCTATTGAATGGGGTTACAAATGGAAACCTGAATTTAAAACTGCTGCCGATGAGGCCAGCTGGTTGAATAAATGGATAATAGAACGCATCGGCGCCAATAAACGCCTTTGGTTTGGTACCGAAACAGATCGCGACGATCCCCGCTGCCAGAATGAAGACCTCGGCGACAATGCCATGAAAGCCGGCGCTTATGGTATCAAAAACCTTAAAAGAGTGTTGGCCAGCCTGCCCGAGTGGACCAAAGAACCCAATGAAGGTTATGGCAACCTTTCAGACATTTATAAAGAACTGGTAGGGCAGTATAACCGCTATATGGGGCATGTAGCCAAATATATCGGCGGTATTACCACCACCCCAAAAACCATTGAAGAAGCCGGCGATGTAATTGAATTTACATCCAAAGCGCGGCAGAAGGAAGCCATGGCCTTCCTGCAGCAGCAGTTGTTTACAACACCCACGTGGCTGCTCGATTACAAGATCACCGGGGTAACCGGTATTAACCCGGCCGGCATGCTGGCTGGTGTTCAGGTAAGCACGGTTAGCCGTTTGCTGAACCCCGGCACGCTCAGTAAGCTCGACCTGTTTGAGCAAACGAAAGGTAAAGTTGCCTATACTTCCATTGAAATGATCAATGATCTGAAGAAGGGCATCTGGAGTGAACTGCCTTTGCACAAACCGATCGATGCACAACGGCGGATGTTGCAGAAAGGATATGTTGAAGCATTGATCAGCATTGTAGCTCCGACCCGTGCCGCTGCACCGGGAAGTATGCCGCAGGGCGGCGGCGGTATGGCGAAAATAACAGACGCTTCATCCCTCCTGAAAGGACATGCACGCAGCCTGATGGCTGAAATAAAAGCCGCTGCATCGTTGGCGCCTAACCAGGCTACCCGTCTTCACCTGCAGGATATTGCCAGCAGGTTGAGCGATGCGCTGGACAACAAATAGTTGATTAGTTTCCTTTTGGTATACAAAAAAAGGATCGCGTAAGCGGTCCTTTTTTATTGCCGGTTGCTCATTGCCTTATCGCTTGCTTAGCCACCTACGAACTGGTTCATCAACATACTTCATCTCCAGCCAGGCAAATGACAACAGTAATAAAGTGCCAATTGCGGTTATCCATGACATTGTATAAAGAGAAGGTTTGTACTTTTCAACATAACTCAGGAACACCCAGATAAAAGGATAATGAACCATGTACAGGGGGTAGGAGATCTTTCCCGAAAACCGGCAAATGGGTTGGGTGCTTTTTCGCGTTAATGCACCTGCGCCCAGCATGATCAGAAAAGGAAAATAAAAGATACACACGAGCGGGTCGGCCAACCAGGTAAATTTTTCATTCCACGGAAACAACAGGGCCGGCATCAGTAATAAACTTAATGAAACAAAACCCAGTTTCGACCGAATGATAAACCGGGAACGATAAACCAGCATCCCTGCCAGGAAGGAATAACCCACTCTGATGCCGCCGCCCCTGATATTATCGCCGCCCCATCCCACACTTAAATGGTGCGATCGCCAGCCTTCATATACCAGCGCTGCCGCAGCCAGCACAGTAAGTACCCAAAGCGCTTTCTTTGGCAGTTTCACAAGAATAATGGCGTACAAAATATTAGCGACGTATTCCCAGAATAACGACCAGGTGGGCGCATTGAGATGAAAAAGATTGGAATATCTTTCCTTCACCAGCGGCAAGGGGATCATCAGGCAGGAACATAGGAACAGCAGCCATGTTTTATCGGCATACTTTTGATACAGGTTGGAGAACGGGTCGAAGATAAAGAGCAGCAAACCTGTCACCGAGCCGATGATCACCAGCGGGTGCAGGCGGATCAGCCTTCGTTTCAGGAATTCACGAATTCCAATGGCAGCCATCTTATCATCATATGCATAGGCAATCACAAAGCCCGACAAACAAAAGAAAAAATCAACCGCCAGGTAGGCGTGGGCTATAAAATTGTTTTTGTAATCAGGGATGGCAATTTCCATAAAGTGGAATACGACCACCGCAATGGCGGCAACGCCCCTTAAACCGTCAAGGATCTCGAAATGTGGTTTGCCGATAACAGTAGTTTGCTGGTTTTTCATTTCAGGGGCAATATTCAGGAACCAATGCCAGCAAAACTATAATGCAGGAAAAAATTAATGTGTATTTAATTTCAATAAGCGCTGCGCTTTACCCTATACAGCAGGACGGTTACAAGGCCTGCCCCTTATATATTTGATTGTCATGTACAACTGTACATGGCCAATTGCCATTTGATTCGTAATTTATTTGCCATATGAAACGTCCCCCCGGGCTTGCCGGGGGTAAATTCATCTGGCTAAAACACAATTATTATTTTCAGATGAAAATGAAAATTTCGCTGTCAGTCCCATTCTTACTGGTTTCCATTATCCTCCAACTGCATGCTTTTGCCCAGGAAAATTTTCCCGATGGAACACCGATACCCGATTGGTTCAGGCAAAACAATACTGCTGACATGAATAAGTCAGGTAAGCGTTATCGGATCACCGACTATAATGTGAAAAACGACAGCACGGTCATTCAAACAGAAAAATTACAGGCAGTCATAAACAAAGCGCATGATAATGGCGGCGGCGTAATTGTGATCCCGAAAGGAACATTCCTGAGCGGTTCGCTTTTTTTCAAACAGGGCACTCACCTGTTCCTTGAAGAAGGGGCCAGGCTGAAAGGCAGCGACGATATCAGCAACTTTCCGCTGGTAATGACGCGTATGGAAGGGCAAACACTTAAATATTTCGCGGCGCTGGTAAATGCCGACTGCCTCGACGGGTTTACGATCAGCGGCAAAGGAACGCTCGATGGTAACGGGCTTCGTTACTGGAAATCTTTTTGGTTAAGGCGGCAGTTCAATCCCAATTGTACCAATATGGATGAAATGCGGCCGCGGCTGGTATACGTTTCAAAAAGTAAGAATGTCCGGATCTCCGGCATTACCTGTATGAACTCGCCTTTCTGGACCACCCACTTTTATAAATGCGAAAATGTAAAACTGCTTAACCTTCGCATCTTATCTTCCAAAACGCCCGTTAAGGCGCCCAGTACCGATGCTGTTGATATAGACGGCTGCAAAAATTTCCTTATCAAAAACTGCTATATGTCTGTAAACGATGATGCGGTAGCGTTGAAAGGTGGTAAGGGCCCGCTCGCCGATAAAGACGAGCGGAACGGGGGCAATGAAAACATTATTATCGAAGATTGTACCTATGGTTTTTGTCATGGTGTACTCACCCTCGGCAGCGAATCGATCCATAACCGGAATGTGATCCTGCGCCGGATAAAAATACAAAATGCAGTGCGCCTGCTCTGGTTAAAAATGCGCCCCGATACACCACAGGAATATGAATACGTTTTGGTAGAAGATGTAGAGGGCACTGATGTTGGCAATTTTTTGTTCATACGCCCCTGGACGCAGTTCTTCGATCTCAAAGGCGAGAAGGCGTTGCGGAATAGCATTTGCCGTAACATTACCATGCGCAATATCAAACTTGACTGTGATAACTTTTTTAATGTGGGCGCTTCGGATAATCGCGGCAACGTTGATGCTTTCACCTATAAGTTATCGAACTTCACATTTGAAAATCTGAATATTACCGCAAAGCGGAGTTTGCATATCGACACCTCGATAGTAGAAAACTTTACATTGAAGAACGTAACCGTGAATGGAAAGCCAATTGGCAATTGACAATTTATAAGTGTGGCTCACCTTCAAGGTGTGCCACACTTATTGCCTATTGATACCCTTCATTCTGTTTTATCTCCGCACCTGTATTCTGTGTTATTTCAGTAGTTGGTATGGGCCAGAGGTTGTGGTATTTTTCAATCGTCAATCCTGATTTGGGATTATACTTTTTATTTCGATCGTACAAAAGCCCCAAACGCGTAAGTGTAACGGCCCTGAACTCTTCGAGGTACAATTCGCGCAGGCGCTCATCGAGGATATAATCTATATTCATTTCACCGGCCGTTGCAGGTGTGGCGTTGGCCCTTGTTCTCAATACGTTTATATCATCAGCCGCTTTCTGGAACTGTGATTTTCCAAGATAAGCCTCCGCTCTTAACAGGTAGGTTTCTGCTAACCGGGCCATATATTTCTGCATAAACAGCCTGTTAGCCCCATTGAGCAGGAAACCGCCAAATGGATTGGTCATGTTGGTTTGCACCGAAGGGCCGGCTACCGCAACGAAGTCGCCTGCCGACGGGGATGCCTTTCTGATCACCGGGTAAAAATTACGGATGGTGTCGCGGAAGTCGGCGGGTGATACATTGTTCTTATATCCATCTTTTACATACCACCTGCCATAATCGGGCGATGTGGCGGGAACACCGGAAATACGAATGTCCCTGACGATATTGTAAGCTGAATTGCGTATATCGCCCGGTGTCCAGATCTCATAATAGAAATGCGAGGTAGGCCTGATCCAGCCGATACCGTTCGACGAAATACTGTCAACAAACTTTCCATTGAACAATACATTTTTCCGGGTGTTGGTCCCTGTTTCTGTAAACCGCAAGCCGCCCAAACTGGGAACTATGGCCCATGCGGTTTGATCGCCTACCGCAGCCGGGTTGTTCAATGCCGTCTGGATCACCAGCAGCCCTTCGCGGTTACCGGTACTGTAATTGTGATTATTGTATTCAAACAGGTCGCGGTACACATCACCCGGCGAGCTGGCCCTTCTTCCGAAACGGTTTGTCATCAGTGATACGCCTGAATAACCGATCACGCCGGAAGCGCTGGCAATAGCGCCATCATAATCCTTTAGGGAGATCAACACTTCGGTAAGCACATGTTGCGCTATTTGTTTGTTAACCTTGCCATCGCTTACTTCATCGATGTTCTTTAACAAACCTGTCGCCTGCTGCAGGTCTTTTTTACATTGCTGGTACACTTCATCGCGCGAAGCCCGAACATAATCAAATCGCGGCCCGGTGAGTTCGTTCAACTCGAGCGGTACCCCGCCATAGAGGTTAGCCAGAATATTGTAACAGTATGCTCTGAAGAACAGCGCCTGCCCAAGAAAACTGTTTTTGTCGGCATCGGCAAGCTGTGTGGCGGCGGGCACCCGGGCAATCACCAGGTTGGCGTTGGTAATGATCTTATAAAAGGCGGTCCAGATATTTTGAGGAATTAAATAGCTGGGCACCATGGTGGCTTTATAGGCATTCAGTTTTGCAGCCGGGTCGTAATCGGTAGCATTGAATGCAAAATCGGTAGCATAGTACAATCCAAAATAGGTATCGAGGTTCATATTGCCCATGTAAATGTTGCGCACGCCATTGTAAACCGTATTGATGGCCTGTTGAAATTGTGCTGAAGTTTGCAGCGAGTTACCGGGCGTATACACCGACAGCGGTTCTTCGTCCAAAAAACTTTTGCTGCAGGAGAACAGGGCTGTTCCCAATAAAAAGATATATATGGCAAATAACGTTTTTTTCATGTTTCGAAGTTTTGGTGGTTAACCGGGCCACGGGTTACCTTAAAATGTTATGTTCACACCCAGCGAATAATTCTTCATTACCGGGTAACCATTGGGGTCTAAACCCAGGCCGCCGGGAATCCGTTGCCCCAGGGACGACCTTTGCGCGGCGGGTGGATTGGCTTCCGGGTCCCAGCCATCCCAACCGGTAATGGTCAACAGGTTTTGCGCATTCACATAAACACTTAATGCTCTTACTCCTTTTAACCGTTGCAGAAAATCGTCGGGTATATTATACGTTAGCGTTACATCCTGCAGTCGTACAAAACTTCTTGAAATGTACGGCCCGAAATTTTCGCCGAGTGTGGCCACATATGCGGCTATGCTTCTGTACCGCGCCGAAGGATTGTTGGGCGTCCAGTAGTCGAAGGCAAAGACATTGTTGTTCCTGATATTATCAGGATTTTGCAACGTGATACCCGGTTTGCCGAGGTACCCGTTCTTTCCACCCTGAATGGCATTGATAAAGAACTTCAATTGAAAACTCCGGTAAGTAATGCTGTTGGAGATACCAAAACTGTAAGCGGGATCGAGTTTGCCTATTATTTGTTTATCGTCGGGTGTTATGATGCCATCTTTTTTAACGTCTTCGATCTTGTACTGCCCGGCTTTAAAGCCCTGAGCCGCCAGTGTTGAAGGCACATCCTCGCCCAGTTGATACATGCCGGTGATCTTATAATCATATACTACCCCATAAGGCTCACCGATAAAGAAACTGAGAATAGGATCGGCGCCATTGATCAGGTGTTTACCCGTACCGTCGATATCCGTTATCTTATTCCTGTTCCTGAAAAAATTAACCGTTACATCCCAGCGAAAGTTCTTTGTAGATACCGGAACGCCGGTGATGTTTAGCTCCTGGCCCCGGTTTTGTATTTTGCCAATGTTGATAAGGTATGAAGAAAAGCCGGTTATGGTAGGAGTGGCCCTGGCGTTCAGCAGGTTCCTCGATTGGGAGAAATATACATCGAGCGAACCGGAAAGCCGGTTGTTGAACAGGGAGAAATCGATACCGGTATTGGTGGAATTGGTGGTTTCCCATTGTAAATTTGGATTGGGTTGCTGCGAAAGGAAGGAACCCAGCTGGGCATTGCCGCCCGTTCCGTATAAATATCCGTTACCCAGCCCAACACTTATCTGCGAAAGGGTTTGATACCTGCCTACCGTTCTGTTACCGGTTGAACCGTATGATAACCGCAGTTTGAGATCGTTTACCCATGAATAAGCGTTCATAAAAGGCTCATTGCTTACGCGCCAGGCAAATGCAAGGGATGGGAATACCGCGCTTTTGTTCCTGCTTGAAAAACCCGAGAAGCCATCCCTTCTTATTGTACCGGTGAGAATGTATTTTCCGTCATATGAATAGGAAGCCCGCGCCATTTGATACAACGCCTGTTCTTTCCAGGGTAAGATAGCTGCGTCATTTGATACCGTAAGCCGTGCGGCATCGCCTACATCGAGCCGGTTATACGATAATGCACCGTTCAATATGCCCGATGCCGAAGTGCTGGAGCCATCGTGTTTATTTATTTCAGCGCCATAAAGCAACGTGACGTCCACGCCGTGCAAACCAAATACTCTTTTGTAGGTAAGAATGTTATCTAAAGTGAGAAAATAATCGGTCATGTAGGTTTTATAGGCCGTTGCTTCCTCATTCGGCGCATGGTAATTGTTCTTATTGTAAAAGATATAGTTGTTCCCGAAGTTCACGCGGTAGTTCAGTCCTTTTATATAAGGGATGTCTGCACTGGCAAAAACATTACCAATGAAGTTCAGGTTTCTGTCTTTGTCTCTCGACCTTTTGAGTACTTCCAGTATGGTTGGTGTGGTGGTATTGGCGTAAAACTCAAGCATCTTACCCGTTGCAGGGTCAAAGGGCAGGGTGAAAGGTTTCAGGTACATGATATCGGAGAATGTTGGCGAAATACCGCTATAGTCGTTTATCGATAATCCCGTTTGCGCGCCGACAGTGAGCCAGTCGAACACTTTTGTATCGAGGTTCAGGCGTATACTGTGCCGGCTATAATTATCATTCATGATCAGGTTCCTTTGATCAAAGAAACCGTAACCCAAATAAAACCTGGTCTTTTTCGATCTGCTGCCTATACCAATGGAATGATTTTGTATGCGCGGGTTTGGGTTGGTAAGCAGGTTCCACCAGTTGGCTGTATAACCATTGCTGTAATTGGCGGCTTCCACCGGCGCCAGTTTGGTGCCGGGGTCCCAGTTAGGGTTCATTTTGGTAGGGTCGCCGGGGTCCCTGCTTTCAGCCAGATACCAGTCGCCCAGCTTTTGTATATACTGTTCACCATTCATGGGGCGCATTTCCTTTTTCGTCATTTCCTGAATGGAATAAGAACCGGTATAATCAACCGTTATTTTGTCAATGCCGCTGGCCCCGCTTTTGGTAGTGATGAGCACAACACCGTTCGATGCCTGCGAGCCATATACGGCGGCGGCGCTTGCATCTTTCAGCAGGTCGATGCTCAGAATGTCGGAAGGGTTGATGGATGTGATGGAACCCCGGTATATAAGACCGTCCAGTACAATAAGGGGAGAGGTAGTGCCCGAAATTGAATTGCGGCCGCGAACCATTATCGTAGGATCGCTGCCCGCTGTTGTTACCTGGCCAACGGTAAGTCCCGGTACGGTTCCTCTTAAGGAAGACATCACGTTCGGATTGGGCGATTGCCTTTGGGCCTGCAGGTTGGCCTTCACAACCGCGCCCGTAACATCCTGACGTTTTCTTGTGCCGTAACCTACCACCACCACATCGCTCATAACGGCGTCGCTCAGTTTTAAGGTTACCGTAAGCTGGGTTTGATTGCCGATAGTGATCTCTACGGGTTCATAATTGATGGCGGAAATTTCGAGTATTTCGCCTTCCGTAACCTCTATAATGAAGTTGCCTTCGTTATCGGTGCTGGTGCCCCTGGTTGTGTTTTTAACTTTTATAGAAGCGGCGGGTATAGGGTTGCCGCTTTCGGCACGAACCACGCCGGTAATTCTTGTATACTTTGAAGCTGCAATATATGTCTGGTTTGAAAGGGTGATGATAACCCGGTGATTGGGAATCAGTTTCCAGTTGTAACGGGTTCCGTTGAAGAGCGTTGATAGCGTTTGGTTGATCCCCGCATTTTCAATGTCGATTGAAAACCGCTGATGCACCGGCAGGTCATCGCTGCTATAAAAGAACCTGTACCTGGTTTGACCTTCAATTTTCTTAATGATCTCCTGAATACTCAGGTTGGAAGCTTTCAGGTTGATAGCCTCCTGTGCATGGTTCTTTGCCGAAACCTGTAGTGCAATAAAAACAAAAACCGTGGATAATCTCATAAGCAGTTTAATTTTCCGCAGGCACAAAAAAGCCCATACAGAAAAAAAGCAATCGCTAATTTTCATAATTTTGGTTGGTTTTTAAGACTAAGTTTTCTTTAAAATCTAAAGTGGGGGATATGGCGATATTCCCTACTTTCTTTTGCAATATGCAGAACCCGTTAATTCATTGGCGAATGGGTTTGAATTAATAGATGGTGATCTGATCGTTAGTTATGGTGTATTGAAATCCTTTGATCATTTGTAGTATTTTCAGAATATCTTCAGCGTTGCCCTCGTCATAAACTCCTGTGAACTTATAGCCGCTTACCGCCTCATTTTTAAACCCGATCTTTACATCGAATTTTCGCTCGAGGTCCAATGCTATTTCAGCGAACGGTTTATCATAAAAAGCCATTTTATCGTTTAGCCAGGAAGTTTCGACAATTACACTATCCTGCATCCTGATGCTTGTACGTTCCACTTTGCCGGGTAGGGAAGATGCCATTGCCGCGGTATCGCCAGCTGCATTTTTCTTTATAATTATTTTATCCGTCGGTTTTAAAAGAATGCTGTGTTGCGAGCCGGTACGCAGCGTAAGTTCGATGCTTCCTGTCAACAGCGCGGCTTCCATCCTTTGCTCATTTGCATAATTACGCACATTGAACCTGGTGCCCAATACTTTGATATCGGCCTCACCGGTATGAACAATAAAAGGAATGTTCTCATTATGTGCCACTTCAAAGTAAGCCTCTCCTTCGAGATACACTTCGCGTTTATTGGCAAACCCTTCAGCATAACTTACCTTACTTTTTGCATTGAGCCGCACAACGGAACCATCGGGTAATGTCATTACAGATCCCGGATCTTTACTGGCGCCTGTGGTAACAACGATCTGTTTACTGGCCGGTACCGGTTTATTCTTTTTTACAAATATCCATGTTAACCCCAGCGCCAAAACAGCCGAAGCGGCAACCAGTGTTGTAACCATGGTACGGTTGACAAACCTCCTGCGCATTTTTACCTCCTCCTGCGCCGGGTATATAAAATTGTTACGATGGGTTAGGTAGGCGTTTTCGGGATCAACGTCCGGCGCTTCCGGTGAATACGTTAAGATCTGATTATAAAAAGGTTGTAGTTCAGGGTGGCTTTGAAGTATAGATTCCAGTTCCGCCTGTTCTGCCGCCGTTCCCTCCCCGGCCATTTTGCGGCCGAGTAAATCATAGAACCTATTTTCTATAGATGATTGCATAATGTGTATTTGAATAGACGCATAAATGGAAGTTTGCCGTGAACGACCGGGAATTATTTTTTTTCGGCCAGGTAAGCATTCAATGCGCTGCGGATCTTTTTTAACGCAAGGCGCATATGCGTTTCTGCTGTATTCAGTGAGATGCCAAGTACATCGGTTACCTGTTTGTAAGCCAGGCCCTGTTCCCTCACCAGCCGGTATACGAGCTGTGCCTGTGTTGGCAGCGCACGGATCGTTTTTTCGATATACTGCGACAATTCAACCCCGCTGTACAGGCTCTCAGGGGAGTTTTTATCCACTATATATTCCTCTATGTTGTCAGAGATGGTAATGGTAGTAACTTCCCGGCTTTTCTTTCTGAGCGCATCGTATGCTTTGTTGCGGGCGGCTTTGAGCAGGTAAACGGTCAGGTTTTCCACCTGGTTAAGATTTTCTCCCAGGGTCCACACCTTGAGCATTACTTCCGAAACTACTTCTTCTGCATCTTCATTATTGTTGAGAATGGTAGTGCAAAAATTCAGTAAAATGGGGTAATAGTGATAGAATAATTTCCTGTACGCATCCTCGTCCTTAAAATAAGACATTCTTTTTTGCAAGATCGATATCTCCTGGGCGGCAAGTTTCACTTTCTATCTATAAGTTAAGTTCTGTGCAAGATAGAATTAAAAAACACATCTTATTAGCAAATTATAGCAAGTGCTAAAGGCTTAACGTTGAACGCTTAACGCAGAATGCTGAACGCTTAACGCCTGCCGCCGTCATTCGGGCGGGCTGCATAATTTCAGGCAGTTCGGAATTCGGGGATAATACTTAAGGCAGGCTTAACGCTGAACGCTTAACGCCTGCCCCCGTCATGCGGACGGGCTGCATAATTTCAGGCAGTTCGGAATTCGGGATTTAGCCTTCCGCCTTCTGCCTTCTGCTTTTAGCCTTCCGCCATCCTCAGGATAGTTCAGGATGATTTCGGGTGCTGGATAAGATAAATTACGGTAACACTAATTAAATATTCGGCTGCCATGATGAAAAATTCTATCGCACTCAGGCGAAATGTCCTGCTCATTTCGCTATTGAACCTATTCGCTATTTTCTCCTTTGCACAAAACAACTTTCCTGTAACCGGTAAAATAACCGATAATACGGGTGCGCCTGTTCAGGGCGTTTCCGTACAGGTGAAAGGAACGCAGATCGGTACCTCCACAAATAAGGATGGAACATTCACTATCAATGCCCCTTCGGGGAACTCGGTGCTTGTATTCAGTTCGGTTGGCTTCGCTACCAAAGAGCAACCGATAGCAAACAATTCTTCGATGAATGTTACCCTGGCTGCGGCCGACAACTCAATGGACCAGGTGGTGGTTATTGGTTATGGCGCCGTGAAAAAACGCGATGTAACGGGCGCCGTTGCGGGTATCAATGAAAAAGATATCAAGTCGCGGCCTGTAAATGACGCCCTGCAGGCAATGCAGGGGAAGGTGGCAGGGGTTGATATCAGCTCTACCGAACGCCCCGGTACGGTGGCCACTGTGAATGTACGCGGAGTACGTTCACTCACCGCCTCCAATTCTCCGCTATACGTGGTTGACGGTATTCCCCTGATGACCGGCGGCATCGAATACTTAAATCCGAATGATATTGAGTCTATCGATGTGCTGAAAGACGCTTCCGCCACGGCAATTTACGGTTCCCGCGGCGCCAACGGGGTGGTGATCGTAACCACCAAACAGGGCAAGGCCGGTAAAACTACATTGAGCCTCAACCTGGCAACCACTGCTGAAAAACTGGTGAACAGGATGGAAATGTTCAATGCGGCAGATTATATCACCTTTCGCCGCTGGGCATACTATTACAAGAACCCGGCTGCCAATCCCCGCGGCGATCAGCCCAATATCGCTTTTGACCGGCAGATCTTTTTAGCCACCAGCGACCCCTCGGCCTGGGCAAATATTGCCCGGGGCTGGGCGTCGGGAACCTGGGATGGGTCGAAGGTGCAAACCACCGACTGGTTTGGAATGGTAACGCAAACCGGTATTACAAAGAACCTCACGTTAAGCGTCAGCGGCGGAAGCGAAAAGGCAAAAGTGTATGGTTCATTCGGTTATTTAAATAACACCGGTACCCAAAAGGGACAAAGTTTTAAAAGATACAATGCCAACGTAAATGTAGACGTAAACGCCACCAAATGGTTTTCGTTCGGCAGCAACATGACAGTTGCCTACAGCGTACAGGAATACGGGCAGTCAAGGACCGGCGCCACCACCGTGCAGTCGTCAACCAGTATCTTCGAATCTGCAAGGGCGTTATTCCCTTATGCGGTACCGTACGACTCGGCCGGAAACCGCATTATAAATCCCGGCGGCGATATTGCCTTCAAGAATGTGGCCGACGAGTGGACGATGAACCAGGACCAGCGCACCATTCTTCGTGCTTTCGGCAGCTTTTATGGCCAGATCGATCTTGGAAGTATCTACTCTCCCCTGAAAGGGTTGAAATACCGGTTGAACTTCGGGCCCGACTTCTCTACCTACCGCGATGGTACGTATATTGACGCTAATTCCGTTATCAGCAGCGGTTCAAATTCCGCTTCACTTTCAAAAGCCCAAACGTTCTCATATACCCTCGATCATTTGATCTATTACAATAAAACCATCGGCAAACATGATATAGGGCTTACCCTGCTGGGCAGCCAGACGAAGTTCAAATCGGACAGTAGTTATATCGCTGCCAATGGTATCGCTTTTGGAAGCCAGCGGTGGAATGCGTTGTCGAAAAGTTTTATTCCGGCGGCTAACCTGACAGGATATACGTCGGGCCTTACCGAGAGCCAGTTGCAGTCGCTTATGGCCCGTATTAATTATACCTTCAACGGCAAATATGTATTGACAGCGTCTGCACGGCGCGATGGCGCCTCCCAGCTCGCCGAAGGGCATAAGTATTCGTGGTTCCCTTCCATGGCCGTTGCCTGGAAAATGAACGAGGAGAATTTCATGCAAAATACCACCTGGGTGAACGACCTGAAGCTGCGGTTTGGGGTGGGCGTTACCGGAAACTCCGCCATCAGCCCGTACGCTACCCAGGGCCCGCTTACATCGCTCTTTTATCCATACATATCCACGGTAACGCCCGGGGCTATTCCTTCACTCACGTTTGCCAACCAGTCGCTGGGCTGGGAAAAAACAACCCAGTATAATGCCGGCGTTGATTTTGCCATACTGAACCGAAGGATCTTCGGTAGTGTGGATGTATACACCTCAAGCACGAAAGACCTGTTGATGCAAATGTCTATACCCACAGTTACCGGGTATACGACAACATATGCCAATGTAGGCCAAACGGCCAATAAGGGCATAGATCTGAGTTTGACAACGGCCAATATCCGAACAAAGGATTTCAGCTGGGTAACAAATGCCAGCATTTCATGGCAAAAAGATAAGATCGTTTCATTGTCGAACGGAAAACAGGATGATATCAATAACAACTGGTTCATCGGTCAGCCGATAGAAGTGATCTATAATTTCAAGGGCGCCGGTATCTGGCATCCTGAAGATTCAGCCGCTTACAGGCAGTTCAATGCCAACGGAACGACTTTTACGGCCGGAAGCGCCAGGCCGGTCGACATCAACGATGACAAAAAGATAGATCCCAACCGCGACCGCACTATCATTGGCAATACCAGGCCAAGATGGATCGTGGGTATGACCAATACTTTTTCTTACAAAAATGTAGAGGTTTCCATCTTCCTGTACGGCCGTTTAAAATATTTGTACAATACGGGTGGGGAAGCGCAAACCGCGCGTGGTACGCAGCGGGCCATCAACTATTATAATGAGAACAACATGAATGCCGAGTATCAGAAACCGATACATACAGAGGCAACCGGCGATCCGTACTCTGTGGTGTTGGGTTTCAGGGATGCCTCATTTCTCAAGATCCGGAATATTTCGCTGGGATATACGCTCACGGGTAATGCGTTGAAAAAAACAGGACTTTCGAACCTCAAAGCTTATGTTCAGATCGCTAACCCGGGTATGGTGTTTTCGAACATCGACTGGCTCGATATGGATGTAGTTACCGTTACGCCTGCCTTTAACGGCGCCACGTTCAACAGGGGTATCACATTTGGATTGAACGCATCATTTTAAACCAACGCTTACCATTAAAAAATTAGAAAATGAAAGTATTAAAACTGATCCTCAATATCTCCCTTTTGTCGGGCATCATCGGAATAACAGGCTGTAAAAAAGATTTTCTGAATGAAGAGCTGCTTACGGCAAGGGACCTCGATTTTTTGAAAACCGATGCCGGTATTACCCAATTGGCCACAGGTACTTATTACCAGGTGTTCGATCTGCCGTTCGCTTCGGAGTGGCCATTTTGTACGCAGAACTACGGTGTGGATGAGTTTATGGTAGGCGGCGACGGGTCAAACGGCGTATGGAACAATTATGATGTGGGCTTCAAGTCGATCGTTACCATCAATAATGGCAATACGCAGCTGGCCAACGTGCAGTGGGATAACCTGTACATTGGTATTGGTGATGCCAATTTGCTTATAGAAAATGCAACGGCCAGTACCTCCGGTTCTGATGCCATAAAAAAAGTGGCGCTGGGCGAAGGGTATTTTTTCAGGGCATACTGTTACCTGCGGCTGGTATCACAATACGGGGCGGTGCCGTTGAAGACGAAAAGCAGTCCGGCCGTTGAATTCGAATTTACAAGAGCGACGCCTGAAGAAATATACAAACAGATCATAGATGACTTTAAACAGGCGTATACCCTTTTGCCGAATACAAATGCACCGGCAAGGATCACGAAAGATGCGGCGGCCCATTACCTGGCAAAGGCCTACCTGTTCCGCGCCAGCGAAATAAACGATTCATGGAATGCAGCCACCAAAGCGGCCGACCTCGCTGCCATTGGGCCTTTGTGCGATGAGGTCATTGCGGGCCATCCGCTTACGGCCAACTACGCCAGTCTCTGGAATTATACCGGGCCCGATGGTGCAAACGAAAGATTACCTGAACTGATACTTTCCGCGCAGTTCACGGCCGATGTGTCAACCAACGGCGCCAATCAGCAGCACCTTTACTGGACTTCGCGGTATGACGACCTGCCGCAGATGCAACGCGATGTAACAGGCGACAGGCCGTTTAGCCGTTTGCGCACCAATTACTATCTGTACAGGATCTACGATCTGGTAAACGACTCCCGGTTCTGGAAAAGCTTCAGAACGAAAAGCAGGCTGAACAAATCAGCGGGCAGTTATTATGTAAACGGCGATCTGGGCATAATTTATATCATCAATCAACCCGGTGATAACCGTTTCTCCGCCTTCAAGCTGAGTGACGTGGTTGTTTATTCCAAAACGAATAAAACAATTCCGAACGCCTATATTGCCTTCCCTGCGGGAAGAACTACCGATGGAGCGATGGAAGCCGATGTGCGGTTCCCTTCCTGCAGCAAACATATGGATGGTTCAAGAATAGGTTTTAATGAAACCAGGGGCCTGCGCGATCTGAACCTGGCACGGTCGGCAGAAACATACCTGATTGCAGCAGAAGCGAAGATCAGGCTGGCAAAAGCAGGCGTTGGCGATTACGCCGATGCATTGGCCTACATCAATCCGCTTCGAAACAGGGCCCGGTATGTGAACGGGGAAGACCGCGCCTCATATTATGATGGGGGCGGCGCACTGGGCGCTTCTGCTTCCGGGCAAAACCCCAATATTAATTCGTTCATAGGAGAGAACTCCTATTATGAGTCGAATAATATCCCCGTAACAACCGCAGCTTCAGCCAGCCTTGAAATTACCGACATCAATGCGCTGCCCGCCGGGGATGAATATGTGATTTCCACGTTGGGCTTAAGCGGTACGTACGACAGAATGCTGGCGCTGATCTTGAACGAACGTTCCCGCGAACTTTGTGGCGAGTATAAACGTTGGGAAGACCTTTCAAGAACTAAAACCCTGGTACAAAGGGTGAAAGCATTCAACTCCCAGGCCGCGCCGAATATTAAAGACTTCCATTTGTTACGGCCGGTTCCGCAAACCTACCTCGATGGGATCCGGTCGAATGGTAAAGCATTGACGGCCGATGAAAAGCAGGCGCAGCAAAATATTGGTTATTAAGTTTTAAGTTATAAGTTTTAAGTTTTAAGGCGGGTTGCCTTTTAAAGGCAGCTCGCCTCTACCTAAGTAGTCCTTTTTTTAAAACAGCTTCCCTGCCGACTCGACCTTTTCCAGTTGAGCGAGAACAATTCTTTGAGCTTGTTTGCCAGTTCTGTTAAGCCAAATGGTTTATAAATAAAATAGGAAGCGCCCAGCGCCTCGGCTTCCTTTCGATAGGCGAGGTTGATGCTGCCGGTAAAAATAACAACCGGTATTGTGTTATATTGGGGACGTTTTCCAATCAGATTTAAACTACCGGTAATGCACCACCGTCGACTGAGTAATTAATTCCTGTAATATATTTCGCTTCAGGCGAAACAAGAAATGCAACAAGATTAGCAATTTCTTCGGGGTCAGCCATCCTGCCTAATGGCGCGCCAACTTTATCCATTACAGCTTTAAATGCGTCGTCCACCTTAATATTCGATGACTTTGCTAAATTTTCGATAAACTCAAGCATTAACGGTGTTTTAACTACTCCTGGTGAAACCACATTTACACGTACTCCTTTTGCCCCTAATTCATTTGCTAACGCTTTGCTGTAAATATTCAATGCTGCTTTTGCAGAAGAATAAGACATGGTCATTTCCCAAATCGGTTGTTTTGCAGCACCTGTTGAAATGTTAATGATCACACCACTTTTTTGTTCAATCATTACGGGTAATAACGCTTTATTAATGCGCACAACAGACAGGAAGTTCAATTGCCAGTCAGTGATCCAATGCTCATCCGAAAGTGTACTGAAACCACCACCGGGACTTAAATTAGCACCAGCGTTATTGACTATAATGTCAATTCTACCGAATGTTGTCAAAATCTCTTTGGCGATCGACTCTGCACTTTCGGGTTGAGTAAGATCTGATGCTATGAAATAATGTCCGTTTGGGTTTTCTTTCGGCTCGGTCCTCGCTGTAACCACCACCTTGCAACCTTCACTACTTAATCTATCAGCAATAGCTTTGCCTATGCCTTTTGTTCCGCCTGTTACCAGCGCAACACGTCCTTTTAATGAATTGTCCATATTGTTTATTAAAATGAATTGCGAAGTACGGCACAATACTTTACTTTTGAAAGTGGTTACATAAGTGTACAGTAATAACACAGAGTAAAGCACTACAGTAAACCAAATATTTATGGGTGTTAAAAAAAATGAAAAATCTGGTGAAAGATGTGCATTACAGGAAATTTTGGGGATAATAGGCGGAAAATGGTCCATGTCGATCATCTATGCTTTGTTCTCTGGTAAAAAGCGATTCAGTGAATTGGAACGCATGGTGCCGAACATAAATACCCGGATGTTGGTCAAGGAATTGAAAAATATGGAAGCAAATGGAATAGTTAAAAGAGAAGTTTTTGCAACTGTGCCTCCTACAGTAGAATATACTTTAACTACAAAAGGGGAAAAACTAGAGCCGATAATTAATGAATTGTATAAATGGGGATTAGAATACGTTAATTGATTACTTTTCTGACGGTATTTGAATATTGAAATGGCGGTTTCAATATTGAAAAGGAGTATTTGAGTATTGAAATGACAGGTTCAAAAGGAAGCAGGGGATTGTGTATTGAAGCCGATTTCTGTTCCGTAACTTATTATAATAGTGGTTATAAAAATAATACGAGCCTTCATATATATGAATGCTCGCATAGTATGTTTATAAGATTGTGTTTTACAATGCTGCCAGTCTACCGGCCAGCTTCTGACACCAGGTACTTTTCCATTCTGTCGAAGGCCGTTCCCCATCCGTTATAAAATCCCATCTTTTCCTGTTGCTTACAGTATTCTTCTGTGGCATGTACTACGCTGAATGTAAAATTGGTTTTATCTCCCTCTTCCTCAAACAACACATGAAGAACTACTCCTTCGGTCATAGGTTTAAAATCGGCTGTAGTTATTATTTTCTCATATGGGATTATCTCTGAATAAATACCCTCAGAAATGAACTCACTGCCATCGGGCATGGGCATAATATATTTCCACTGGCCACCTGGTTTGAATTCATGTTTTATCACTGTAATGTTCATGCCGGCAGGAGCCCACCAGCGAACTATATGGTCAGCCTCGGTCCATGCTTCCCATACCAGTTTTCTGGGTGCGTTCAATGTTCTTTTCAATGTGAGTATCCGCTTACTGATCTCATTTAGATTTTCCATGCTTTTTATTTTTTTTGGCTTGTAATTGATTAACGTACTCTTCAAACGTATCAATTTTCGTTTCCCACAATCCTCTGTACCGTTCAACCCAGTCTGCTATTTTTTTGAACTCATTTGGCCGTATGGAACAGAAAGTTTCCCTGCCTTCCCTTTTAATTTCCAGGAGGCCGCATTCATGTAATATTTTTACCTGTTGCGATATGGCAGGACGGCTGATGTCGAAATGATCGGCAATGGTTTTCAGGTTCATTGGCTTACTTGAAATAAGATCAATGATCTGTCTTCGTGTTGGATCGGCTATTGCCTGAAAAATATCTCTTTTAAGTTCGGGAGCCATTAGGTAAGCATTTGCTTACTCAAATATACGCGTAAGCATTTACTTACCGAATTTATTTCCGGGATTTACATAAAAAACCTCCGTTGCCGGAGGTCTGATTGCTGTAAAGCGGTTCAATGACCGAATAAGTTAATATCTGCGTTCAATTGCTTCCTACCACACAAATTGCTGCTCCGCAGGTACACTTGAAATATGTTGCATTTTACCCTGGTTGTACTCATGGTACAACCGCCTGATATCATCCGTTGTACTGCCGATGAACGGCCCATGCGAAACAATGGGATCGCCCTGCGGCTGCCCGGCATACAATATAAAACGGGCGCCGGTTTCGGATGCTGTTAATACCAGGTCGCTTTCGCCGGTGCCGGTATAACGGTTCAACCAGCCTACCTGGTCCTGTTGCAACAACTGTTTATCTTCTCCCACCTGCACACTGCCGCTAATAACATACAGGAAACCGTTATACGAGGCCGGAATTTGCTGTACCGTGGTGATGCCGGGTTGCATGGTTACATCGGCTATTATTACCGGCACATGGTTTTTGACAGGGGAGGTGAGGCCGGCAAAGGAACCGCTATATACTTTTACCTGTAAACCGTTTGCTGATCTTTGCGGCACATGTTCCAATGAAAGATCCTGTAAGCGGGGCGATGTCCACCGGTGTTTTTCGGGAAGGTTCAACCATAACTGCAGTAACCGCATTTTTGTTTTCTTTTCTATGGTTTCCGTATGAATAACACCGCTGCCCGCCGTCATCATTTGAAAATCCCCGCCTTTCATTTTGTGGTTGTCATCGCCCATTTCACCTTCCAGTAATAATGAAACCGTTTCAAAACCTGCATGCGGGTGCGGTCCGCCCACCGGGGTTTCATCTTTTTTATCGAGCATATCATCCATTAGCAATATAAAGGGATCGCTCTCTGTATAATCAACCTGTATAACCGGGCGGGCAATATGGCCGCGGCCAAGAAACCCGGGTTGCCCTGCCGGTGTTTGTATGTTGATGAGTTTTCTTTTGAGTGTCATAACCTTCTGTTTTTGATAAAGCAAAGGTACCTGATAAAGGCTATACAAAGTATAGTACTATACCCATGTATAGCGCCTGCCTTGTATTCTATATAAAAATTGTACTTTTAACTGTTTTAATACCGTAAACAATTCGTTATGGAACTAAAGAAGGTGGAAAAGATCTCGAAGGCATTGGCAGACCCTAACCGATTGCAGATCCTTAAATTACTCCATAAGAACAAGTCGTGCATGTATTGTTCCGACATTAATGACGTCATTGACCTGGCACAGCCATCGGTATCGCACCACCTTAAGCAACTCTCTGATGCTGAACTGATCATCGCTGAAAAAGAAGGCCGCGAAGTAAAGTACGTCCTCAATAATAAGATCATCGATCAGTATACCAGCTTCCTGACATCCTTAAAGGTTTAAGAAAATTTTTTTGAGAAAAATTATCGACGTATCGAAATGTTTCGATACGTTTGTGGTCCCAATCCAATCCAGCAATGGATTTTTATTAGACCAAATACATCGAAATATTTAAATGTATCAATTAAAATTCTAAGTTATGAACCGTTTATTACCTCCCCCTCTGTCGCTCTTACTATCGTTTTCTATTATAGCATTTTTCGATGCCTGTACCAGCCGTGCTAACCAGAGCGAGCCGGCAGCTTCAGCCGCTATCGCGGCCGCGCCGGGCATCCCTGCAGATGTGCATGTAGTATCGCCGGGCGCAGTACAGCAGTTGATAGAGATTGCGGGTACGTTGGCCGCCAACCAGGAAGTATCCATCTCAAGCGAGCTTACCAAAAAGGTCGTTAGCGTTCCGGTGAAGGAAGGCCATAGGGTAGCTAAAGGCGCCCTGCTTTTTCAACTCGATGATGCCGACCTGCGGGCCCAGATGGAACGTCTGCGTCAACAGGAAAAACTGGCAGCGCTCAATGAAGCCCGCTTGAAAGACCTGATCGCGCATGATGCTGCTTCGCAACAGGACTATGACCAGGCGGCCACCAACCTGGCCGTGCTGAAAGCAGAGATAAGGCAACTGGAAACCACTATCGACAAAACCCGCATCAGGGCCCCTTTCTCAGGAAGGATCGGTATCATTCGCACCTATCCCGGCGCCCTGGTATCGCCCAATGCACCGCTTACGACCATCGTGGACGATGCACAGATAAAAGTGGAATTTGCCGTTCCGGAAAAATACGCCAACCTGGTAAACCCCGGCAACCGGCAGCTGTTCACTGTCGAGGGCGACAGTACCCGGTACAATGCTACGGTGATCTCGAAGGAATCGTTTGTTGATCCTGGTACCAGGACCCTGCTGGTAAGGGCAATTGCGGCTAACCCCAACAGTAAACTGGTGGCCGGGCAAAGCGCCCACCTCGCTATTTCTCTTCATACTACCAACGACGCCCTGCAAATACCAAGTCAAAGCCTTATGCCTTCGGCAGATGGGTATTCCGTATTCCTGGTGAAAGCTGGCAGGGCGCAGCTAACGCCGGTAGTGGTAGGGCAGCGCGATGCCGGGCGGGTGCAGGTGACGAAAGGAATTCAGGCAGGCGATACCGTTATTGTGAGTAACCAGTTGCGTTTGTCGCCCGGCGCCGATGTGCGGGTAGTGAACCTTAAGTAAAAGCCGGTAATCGGGAAACGTAAAATGTGAGACGTGAGTCGTGAAACGTGAAAAGATTGCTTTGATATTAGCGAGTCCACTCACCTCTCACCACTCACCATATTTTAATGAACAGCATTGTAGCACAGTGAATTTTCACTGCCCTGCATTCTATTGACCAATTTCAAATAATTATATGAGCGCCATTTCACAAATGAGCATCTCCAGGCCGGTACTGGCGGGGGTGATGTCGGTTCTATTGATCTTATTTGGCATAGTGGGCTATACGTTCCTGGGCACCCGTGAGTACCCGGTAACAGATTCGCCCATAGTGACCGTAACAACCGTTTATCCCGGCGCAAGCGCCGATATCATTGCTTCGCAGGTAACCAAACCGCTGGAAGAAGCCATTGCAGAAGCAAACGGCATTCGTGCGCTTTCGTCGGTGAGCCGCGAACAGGTAAGCATCATCACTGTTGAATTCAATATGAATGCCGACCTGGAAGCCGCTGCCAATGATGTGCGTGACAAGGTTTCCAAATCACGGCAACAATTACCCGTAGATATTGAACCCACTATCGTGGAAAAATCGGGCCCGCCCGAGTTCCTCGTATTCCTTACCGTGCAAAGCGATACCAGGAGCCTGGAAGACATAACCGATTTCGTGAACATCAATATCAAGGAGCGCCTGCAATCGATCCCCGGCGTTCGGTTGGTGGAATCGTATGCAGGCCGCAAACGCGCCATGCGGTTGCGCATGGACCCGGTAAAACTTTCTTCTTACGGGCTTTCGCCTGCCGACATTCAGGC
This sequence comes from Niastella populi, assembly GCF_002078015.1. GTDB lineage: Bacteria > Bacteroidota > Bacteroidia > Chitinophagales > Chitinophagaceae > Niastella > Niastella populi. The sequence goes on from NZ_LWBP01000186.1 coordinate 49,407, forward strand.
TGCGTTGCAGCGCGAGAATGTTGATCTGCCCAGCGGCCGTATTGAAGGGCAGCAAACGGAAATGACGTTACGCACCCTGGGCCGGCTGGTAACGGAAGATGATTTCAATAACATGATCATCAGCGAAAAGAATGGCGCTATCGTTCGTTTCAGAGATGTGGGCCAGGCCATCATGAGCTCGCAGAACGAACGTACGGCCATGATCGTGGCCGAAGGAAAAACGGCCCGTTATGGCGTAGGTACCGGTGTGCAGCCGCAGCGCGGCGCCAATTCACTCGCTATTGTCGACGAGTTCAACAAACGGTTCGAAGAGATCATCAAAACCGCACCAAAGGAATACAATATCAGGTTGGGTAAAGACTTCACCGTTCCGGTAAAGAACTCCCTTTCTGAAGTGGAAGAAACGCTCATACTCGCATTCGGACTGGTAACTATTATCATTTTCATTTTCCTGCGCGACTGGCGCAGTACCCTGATCCCGCTGGTGGCCATTCCGGTGTCGATCGTTTCGGCCTTCTTTATCATGTACATTATGAACTACTCCATCAACGTGCTAACGCTGCTGGGGCTGGTACTGGCCATAGGGCTGGTGGTCGACGATGCCATTGTGGTACTGGAGAACATCTATTCCAAAGTAGAAGAAGGCATGTCGCCGCTGGAAGCGGCCCGTAAGGGGTCGAACGAAATATACTTTGCCGTTATATCTACAACCATTACACTGGCGGCAGTATTCCTGCCCATCATGTTCCTGGGTGGCATTACCGGCAAACTGTTTAAAGAGTTTGTGGTAGTGGTGGCCGGTTCTGTACTGATCTCCGCATTTGTGGCCCTCACCCTTTCGCCCATGATGAGCGCTTACCTGCTGAAGGCCGGCGCCCACCATAACTGGCTGTACCGCAAAACGGAACCTTTCTTTGTAAAGTTGAATAACGGCTATGAGAACCTGCTGAAAGGCTTTATGCGTTTTCGCTGGCTGGGCTTTGCATTGCTCCTTCTTTCGTTTGGTATCGCTTACTTGCTGGCGCCTAAACTGCCTTCAGAGCTGGCGCCGCTGGAAGACCGTTCGCTGGTAGGCCTGGCTGTTATTGCGCCCGAAGGCACCTCTTTTGAAAGTATGGAAGCATCCATGAAAGAGATCAGCAACTACGTGGCTGATTCCATTCCCGATCTCAATAATAATGTAACCTATGCTGCGGTGGCGGCGGGTGTAGGCTCGCTGGTGCAACCGGCGAACAGCGGATTTCAATGGGTTTTTCTCGAAGACCCGCAGAAACGGAAAAGCGGGATGACGCAGCAACAGGTGTACGAAAAACTGGTGGCCGCCAGCACGCGGTTCCGTAATGTGATCGTGATCCCGATCCAGATCCCTACCATTGGTGGTTTTGCAAGCAGCCAGCCCATAGAATATGTAGTGCAGGCGCCCGATCTGAAGCAGCTCATTGAAGTAATGCCCAAACTTACCGGCGCCGTTTATGGCAGCAAAAAATTGAATTTCGTAAACCCTGATTTCAAAGTGAACAGGCCCGAGATCAGTATTTCCATCGATCGCCAGCGTGCCGCGCAGTTGGGCATCTCTACGCAGGAGATCGGCCGGTCGCTGCAACTGGCGCTGAGCGGGCGCCGTTATGGATACTTTATCTACAACGACCGGCAGTATGAGGTGATAGGGCAACTGGAAAGGTCTGAACGTTCTACACCGGAAAATCTTCGGTCTATATTCCTGAAATCGAACAACAACCAGATGGTACCTTTAGATAACCTGGTGTCGTTGCATGAAGGCATCAGTCCGCCCGCTATTTACCGGTACAACCAGAATTATAGCGTAACCATTCAGGCTACGCCCGCGCCCGGAGTAAGTATGGGTGAAGCGCTGGATGAAATGGACCACATTGCAAAGGAAACATTGCCTGCAGGGTTCACCACTACACTGGCCGGACAAAGCCGTGATTATAAAGAAAGCAGTTCGAGCCTGGTATTTGCCTTCATCTTTGCCATTGTCCTCATTTACCTGGTGCTGGCGGCGCAGTTTGAAAGCCTGATAGATCCGTTCATTATCCTGCTAACCGTACCAATGGCCGTAACAGGCGCCCTCCTCAGTTTGTGGGTAAGCGATAGTTCTATCAATATATTCAGCCAGATCGGGATGATCATGCTCATTGGTTTGATCACAAAGAACGGTATTCTCATTGTGGAGTTTGCGAACCACCGGAAGAAAGAAGGGCTGAGTGTACGTGACGCCGTTATTTCGGCTGCTGCCTCCCGCTTCAGGCCCATTCTGATGACCACACTGGCAATGATCTTCGGGGCGCTGCCCATTGCGCTCAGTTTAGGCAACTCCTCCGGCAGCCGCGCTTCGCTTGGCATTGTAGTAGTAGGTGGACTGGTATTCGCGGGTGTACTTACCCTCTTTGTAATCCCTGCGGTGTACAGCTTCTTTAGTAGAAAAGCTAAACCAATTGGCAATAAGCAATTGACAACAGGCAATACGTCAGAGGCAAATTTCGCAATTAATTAGTAGACTCGAATACCGGCAATCCTTGCCAATTGCCCATTGAATTACTCAATACACATAATATTATCATGAGAGCACGATCTTTAATTTATTATATCCTGCTGTTGGCGGTTCCCTTTGCAGGCAGCGGGCAGCAGGAAAAAAGTATTGGACTGCAGGATGCGGTGCAGCTGGCAAAACAATATAACCGCACCTTGAAAGCTGATGCGTTGAATATTTCCATTGCCCGCGAGCAGGTGCGCATAGCGAAAAGTATGTCGCTGCCTGCCGCGCAACTGGGCGCACAGTACCTGCATTATTTTGCCTTACCTGCCTTCTTCGGTTTTGGGGCAAATGGCAACGGCACTAAAATTCCCTATGACCGCTTTGGCGGAAGGGATCAGTTTGCAGGTGTTATAAGCGCCAGCTATCCATTGTACAACCCGGCAGCCGCGCCTGCCCGCAAAACGGCCTCGTTACAGGAACAGGTATCCCGCGAAATGTACCGGCAGTCGGCCATCGATGTAGCGGCCGATGTGCAACAAACCTACCTTGGCATACTGGTGCTGGCAGAGCGGTTGAAGCTGCAGCAGGAAAGCCTTTTGCGTAATGAAAAAGCATTGGCAGATGCCAGGTCGCTGCTGGCCCAGGGCAGGGGATTGCGGGTTGATACATTGCGGGCATACACGGCGGTAGAGAATCTGAAGCCCGACATGCTCAAAATTAATTACGCTATTGAAGTAGGCAGGCAGCAACTGATCACCCTGATGGGAATGGATTCGCTTACACAGATCATCCTCACCGATTCATTGAATGTCAGTTCACCCATCGCCATTCCTTCGGAAAATGAATTATATGAGCAGGCATTGCATCAACGCCCCGATCTGCAGGCGTTGGTATTACAACAACAGGTAAGCGAACAACAAACGAAGCTGGCCAAAGCTGCGCGGTTGCCGGTGGTGTCGGCCGTAGCACAATACCAACTACAAACCCAGGCGCGCAAATTTGATTTCGGAAATGCCAACTGGCCATCCACCTCTTTTGCAGGCGCACAGGTGGTATTGCCCTTGTTTACGGGTTTTAGTAACCAGGCAAAGGTTCGTCAGGCCCAACTGGCGCACGATCGATCGGGCATTCGCATTACGGAAGCGCAAATGGAGCTGAAGACAATGGTAAAACAGGTGATTGCCAACTTAAAGGAAACATATAGCCGTATGCAAACCCAGTTGAATGTGAAAGAAACGGCGTTGAAGGGGTACGACATAGTACAATACCGCTATGCAAAAGGTGTAACCTCGAGGCTCGATTTAACCGATGCAGAACTGGCATTGACGGCCGCTCAACTAAATTACCTGGAAGCTGTGTTTGAATATAGAAGCGCAGCAATAGAATTAGCGCGAACAAGCGGTAACGAAGGTTTCATCATCAAGTAGACGTACAGGCATGAGTGAGTGTGCCCCCGGCTCATCAACCGGGGGCTTTTTAGTACATGGGCTATTATGTTTATTATAGGGTATTGCCAGTTTCCCGGGGATCGTTATATTTGATCTCATCAGTTTAACACATGAAAAAAACGATTGCCTTTTCTTTTTTCTTTCTTGTTTCTTTTTGCTCCTTTGCGCAGCAAACAATTATTCGATATTTATCTGGTACCGATAAAGACAATACAGTTGCCTGGGACTTTTTATGCACAAAGGGGCGTAACAGCGGTAAATGGCAAAAAATACCGGTGCCTTCCAACTGGGAGATGCATGGCTTTGGTACATTCAATTACTACCAGGATAAAATAAATCCCGATGAAAAGGGATTATACAAACATAAGTTTACCGTCGATGCTGCATGGAAGGGGAAGAATGTGTTTATGGTATTTGACGGGGTTATGACAGATGCGGCGGTTACCATCAACGGGCAACCGGCAGGGCCGGTTCACCAGGGAGCATTTTATCAGTTTAAATATAACATCACGCCCTTGTTGAAGTATGGCAAACAAAACCTGCTTGAGGTAAAAGTGAGTAAACGCTCAGCTAATGAATCGGTAAACCGGGCAGAACGTAAAGCTGATTTTTGGATCTTTGGCGGCATTTTCAGGCCGGTTTATCTGGAAATTGTTCCGCCTGTTTTTATCGAGCGGGTGGCCATCGATGCAAAGGCCGACGGGCAATTTGCAATGCAGGTATTTTCAAAAGGCGCTACCAGTTCCCAAACCATTGAAGCCCGCGTTGAAGACCTGAATGGAAAAGCGATCGGTGAATCTTTTTCAGCAACACCTTCCGACGGCGTTGTGTTAAGGCATTCATTCAGCAATATCCACACCTGGAACCCTGAACAGCCAAACCTATACAATGTTATTGTATCGGTTAAAGATAAGGGCGGCATCGTTCACACTATTAAACAACGGTTTGGTTTCAGAACGGCTGAAATGAAACCGGGCGATGGATTTTATGTAAATGGGGTAAAGGTGATCTTCAAGGGTGTAAATCGCCATAGCCAATGGCCTGAAAGCGGACGCACGCTCAGCCGCGCCATTCATTTAATGGATATTGGTTTAATAAAGGAAATGAACATGAATGCAGTGCGTATGAGCCATTATCCGCCCGATGCAGCATTTCTCGATCTCTGCGATTCGCTGGGTCTTTTTGTGCTGGACGAACTTACCGGCTGGCAGGCTGCCTATGATACCATTACAGCAAGACGTTTGGTAAAAGAATTGGTTGTTCGTGATGTGAACCATCCCAGTATCGTGCTCTGGGATAATGGAAATGAAGGCGGCTGGAACCGGGCGGTTGATAATGATTATGCATTGTACGATCCGCAGAAGAGATGGGTGATCCATCCCTGGGAGCGTTTTAATGGCACCGATACAAAACATTATCCGGAATTCAATCTGGTAACGAACTATGTTCTGTATGGCGCCGATGTATTTTTTCCAACCGAATTTATGCATGGGCTGTTTGATGGCGGCCATGGCGCCGGGTTAGATGATTACTGGCAGGAGATGATGAAACATCCGATGACAGCAGGCGGTTTTTTGTGGAGTTTGCATGACGAAGGCGTGGTTCGAGCCGACCATCACGACAGTATCGATGTGGCAGGCAACCAGGCGCCGGATGGCATTGTTGGTCCGCACCGCGAAAAAGAAGGCAGCTTTTATACCATCAGGGAGATCTGGAGTCCCATACAGATCGCCCTGCAAAAATTGCCTGTTGATTTCAATGGCAAATTACCCGTAGAGAACAGGTACTTATATACGAACCTGCAGCAATGCCGTTTTAACTGGAAACTGGTTCGGTTTGCCAATGCTGCCGATACTTCACAGGCTGAAACGATCGTTGCCACTGGCTCCGCTGCGCCAATTGATCTGCTGCCCGGCGAAAAAGGCTGGCTCGAACTGAATATGGATGCCGGTTATAAAAATGCCGATGCTTTGTATGTCACCGCTTATGATGCCGGCAACAGGGAAATATTTACGTGGAGCTGGGGCATAACCTCGCCCGCTCAGCTGGCGGCAAAAAATAATACGGTTACCGCACCCGTTGTTGATTTTATCGTTAAAGAGGCCGGCAACCAGTTTACGCTTACCTGTGATGGTATTGCTTATAGTTTCAATACGCAAAACGGTTTTCTGCAAAATGTATTCAACGGAAAAACCAATATTTCGCTTGGGGATGGACCGTTATACACTGGCGCAACACAAAAATTAACGGCTTTTAATAAATACAGGAAGGATAAGGCATTTGTTGTAGAGCCTGTTTATAAAGGTGATGAATTGTTTACCGTTAAATGGACATTTGAACCTGGTAAACTGCCAAAACTTGAGTACGGATATTATGTAAAAAGGGAAACTGAATACACAGGTATTACCTTTACTTTTCCCGAAAATAAAATAACCGGCATGCGGTGGTTGGGCCGGGGTCCGTACCGGGTATGGAAGAACCGTTTAAAAGGACAACTGCTCGGTATCTGGCAAAAGGATTATAATAATACGATTACCGGTGAAAGCTGGAATTATCCGGAATTCAAAGGGTGGCATGCGTCATTGTATTGGGTAACCATCCAAAACAAAGAAGCTGATTTTACCATCTATGCTGCGAATGAAAATGTGTTTCTGCAAATGTTGCAGCCCGCAAGGCCGGTAGCGGCTGGTAACGATAATACCAGTCCGCCGTTTCCCGGCAACACGATTGGCTTTTTTAATAACATAAGCCCCATTGGCACCAAGTTTAAACCGGCTTCCTCCTTGGGGCCGCAAAGCCAGAAGAACCGGCCGTTAGATGGAATGGTACACAGGAGTATTTTGTTTCAGTTTTAATTTTTATTCGGTTCTTATACTTTTCACCGGGTTCGTAAGGGCTGCTTTTATTGAATGAAAACACACGGTGAACAGCGCAATTATTATGGCGACAAACCCTGCAATAGCCATCATCCACCAGGTTATTGAAATGCGGAAAGCGAAATCCTGTAACCATTTTGTCATTCCCCAATAAGCGACAGGAGTAGCGATAATTATTGAGAGAACCACGAGTTTTACGAAATTCATGGAAAGCATCGTTGTGATACCGCTTACAGTGGCGCCAAGCACTTTACGAATGCCGATCTCTTTGGTGCGTTGTTCGATGATGAAGGCGGAGAGCGCAAACAACCCCAAACAGGCAATGATAACCGAAAGCAGCGCAAAAACGGCAAAGATGCTTCCGGTGCGTTGCACATCGGCATACATATTGGCAAAACTTTCATCGAGGAAAGTATACCGGAAAGACTGATTGGGTGAAAATTTTTTCCATACTGAAGAAATATGGCCAATAACAGCCTTAACATCGGCGCCGCTCATTTTTACGGAAATGATGGAAGAATTATTATTTCCCAACACCAGGCAAAGCGGGGTTACGCCTTGTTTCATTGATTCGAAATTGAAATCTTCCACTACGCCTATCACCGTAAATTTTTGCCAGCCGTTCTCAATGCGTTTCCCAATAGGGTCTTTTAAGCCAAGTTTCGCAGCCATTGTTTGGTTAATGACCGTTGCTTCACCGTCTGAAGCAATTTCTTTTGAAAAATACCTTCCCTGTAACAAATGCATACCCATCGTATTCAGGTAGGAATAATCTGTTGCCCACTTTTGCGCAAACACACCTACGTCTTCTTTCTTTTTTCCTTCGTTATAAAATGTATTGCCATCGCGTTTAGTGCCGGCGATGGGCAGGTAATCACTCACAGAAACATTTTTTACCCCTGAAGAACTCAATAGTTCGTTTTTAAATGCCTCTTTTTTGCCGGCCAGGGTATTGGTTCCCTGTATAAGTAGAACCTGGTCTTTATCGAACCCCACCTTTTTGTTGAGGATATACTTTGTTTGATTATACACTACAATGGTGCCGATGATCAAACAAATGGAAGTGGTGAATTGAAAAACCACTAGGCCGTTCCTTAAAAGAGAATTCTTTTTGCCGGGGATCAATTGTCCCTTCAATACATTAATGGGCTTAAAAGAAGATAAATAGAACGAAGGGTACAAACCGGCAAACACACCGATAATAACGGCGGCCACGATCATCAGGGGAAGCAGCCACCACGCGGTCCACGGAATGCTCATATGTTTTGCGGCCAGTGTATTGAAGTAGGGTAACGCCAGTACAGCAATTCCCAAACCAGCAATAAACGACAAAACGCTGTATAAAATAGATTCTGTAAGGAATTGTTTTATCAGGCTGCTGCGGAGTGAACCAACCACTTTTCTCAACCCGACTTCTTTGGCGCGGTTGGCAGATTTTGCGGTGGAAAGATTGATAAAGTTGATACAGGCAATTATAAGAATAAAAACTGCAATGGCGCCAAACAGCCATACGAATTTGATATCGCTTTTTTCAATATTATCATCATCGATGTTGGCAGAATAGAGATGTATGTCCGTCACAGGCTGAATAAGCACTTTCGCTTTCTGAATAAGTTCATCTGCTAATTTATCACCATCCCGTTTCAGCGCGGGTACGTAGTATTTGATTAGAATATCTTTCAGTTTGTTTTGGAATTGTGCCGGGTCGGTACCTGGTTTCAGCAATACATACGTATTATAATTGCTCGCCATCCATGTTAACTGCTCGCCTTCCCAAAGCTGGTGCCCCTTCAATGTTAAAAGAAAGTCGTAATGAACATGTGAAGTGATGGGAAAATCTTGTATTACACCACCGATCGTGTAAGGTTTTTTTACATCGTCATTGAGGAACATGATCTTCCCGACAGGATTTTCATTGGGGAAATATTTATCGGCTTTGCTTTTTGAAATTACCATGGTATGGGGTTCACTGAGCGCATTTTTCCTGTTGCCATATACCATAGTCGGCTGCAATATTTCGAGCATGTCGGGGTCTGCGTAACAAAAGCCTTTTTCGTAGGTATTTTGAGTTGCTTCGGCCCGTCTTATCTGGTTGCTGCCGGCACCTGAAAAAAGCGGTGCATCCAGAAAACGCCCTGCCTTTTCCACTTCAGGATAATCTTCTTTTAACACTTTGGCCATGGGCGCGGGCCATGAAGTACCGGTTTCAATTTTGCCATTATCATTAAATTCGTTCGTTATCCTGTATATACGGTCGGCATACGCCCAGTTACGGTCATAGCTTAACTCGTCTTTTATATACAGGGCGATCAGTAAACAGGCTGCAATGCTCAAAGCAAACCCGCCGATCTTTACGGCAGCATACATTTTTTGTTTTGAAAGTTGTCTTATAGCGATCCTGAGATAATTTTTAAACATAATAACAGTTTGAAGTCAGGTTTCGGAATGCACACGCATAGCTCACCTCAAAAGGTGTTCAACCGTTGTGCCAGATATAAAACGCTTTGCTGGTAAAGGTTTTATAAGCTGCCGGCTGCTGTAACTGTTCGAAAGCGGACGTTTTTTGTTCGTACCCGGACAGCCCCGCCTTTCCCAATAATTATATATTATTGGAGAAGGTCACCTGTTTTGTTCCTTAACCCCGCCCTCAGCCGGCTTCCGCTCAGTGGATTTATTCCTTTTCCGGTATTCTTTTGGCGACATGCCCATCAGACGCGAGAACATGCGCGAGAAATAATACTGATCTGAAAACCCTAGCTCGTCGGCGATCTCTTTTATGGGTTTCGATTTGAAGGCGAGTGTCTGGCAGGCCTGCTGCACTTTCAAATGATTGAAGTATTCTATCGGTGAAAAGCCGGTCTGCAATCTGAAAAGGTTACAGAAATGCGTTACCGACATATGCGCCGAACCGGCCAGGTGGCTCAGGGTAAGGTTGGTGTTGATCTTTTCTTTCATCTGCTCTATCGTAAGCGTTATCACATCTTTTGAAGGCGCTTTTCCCGCCTGGTTATATTTCTCCTCATATAAAAGTGACGATAGAAAATGATAAAAGATCATATTCACATACCGAAGTGTGTCGGCGCTGTACCCCTGTTCAAAATGAAAACAGATCTCTTCAAAAAGTTTTATCCGGCTCTCGTTATAAGAAAGATAGGGTAAATAATCCTCGCCGTGCCGGGTGATCAGGTTCATTACATAGGTAGCGATGTCGCCTTTGAAATGCACCCAGTAAATGGTCCATGGGTCCGGTTCCATGGCGCCGTATTTATGCGGGGTGTTGGCGGGCAGCACTATGAAATGTGATGGTGAAATGTCCATCTTTTGTTTATTGATGCTTACCCAGCCCCTTCCTTCCACACAATATATGATGATATGCTGGTTGATGCCGTGGGGGCGTTCAATATAGTGATGATCGGCCTTGGGGTAGTAGCCTATATCTGTAATGTATATCTGTTTTGTGATTGCGTCTTTCATCAAAAATCCGGTGGCGATCTTTTTGGGCACAACGATCAGCTTTTGTCCTTCGAAGCCCTGGCGTTTTCTTGATTTTTTTTGTGTCATATGGCAGCACTTAAAATACTGTTTAGTGTATAAAAGTCCATCAATTTCCTACAATTTCCTATTTCTTTAGAAAAACTTTAATGCGACTTTTGATATCGATCCACGTTGCTTCAGGCGAACAGAAGGTGTGCCACACCTGTCGGTATTTTTACAAAACGAAAAACGATTGCTATGCAGAAATTGACCCTTCTTCTTTTTTTATCCATTCTGGCCTGCACAGGCATACGGGCGCAAGACCGTGTACTTAAAGGAAAAGTGCTGGATGCTGATAATAAATCGCCGCTGGCCCTAGTTTCTGTGCGGGTCATTGGAGAAAATTCCTCCCAAATGACGGCGAATGACGGCACGTTCTCCATCTCTGTTAAAGGAAAACCTATTCTGGTACTAAGTTATACCGGTTACAAAACGCAAAGTATCAACATCGCCGAATCACAAACTACGCTCGATGTATTGCTGCAAAGAGAAACGGGGGCATTGGACGAAGTGGTTGTGATCGGTTACGGAAAACAGCAGAAAAAAGATGTTACCAGCGCTATCTCCAGCATTTCGGGAAAAGAGCTGAAAGAACTGCCGGTAACGAATATCAATGCGGCGCTGCAGGCCCGTATTCCCGGTATGCAGGTTACCAATGCCGGCCACCAGCCCGGCGCCGGTACCAATGTGCGCATCCGCGGCATCAATACCATAACACAGGGCACCGGGCCAATTTATGTGGTGGATGGAGTTGTGGTTACCTACGATCTGCGCGAAATAAATCCCAATGACGTGGAGTCGATCGATGTATTGAAAGACGCTTCCGCCGCAGCCATCTATGGCTCGCGTGCCGCCGAAGGTGTAGTGATTATCACTACCAAAAAAGCAGGCTCGGGTAGAACAACCATCAATTACGATGGGTACTACGGTATTCAAAAAATGATAAAGACCTATGACTTCGTTGATAATATCGATGATTATGTAAACCTGCGCCGCCAGGGGCTTAGTGATGAAGACCCTGTGGCATGGCCAATGGGACCGGGGATCGACACTTTGTTGTTCAATGGCGATGAACGGCGCAATATGGCCGCCGGTAAATGGACCGATTGGGTTGGTATGGTAACGCAGACCGCACCACAGCAAAGCCATACGCTCAGCATTTCGAATGGCGTGGGAAAAAATAAATTGTACCTGAGCGGCAATTACCTGAACCAGGATGGTATTATCAAAGGTTCCAGCTTTACCCGCTATTCAGTGAAAGTGAATGTGGAATCGGAGATCAATGCCAAATTGAAAATGGGTGTGAACTCCAACTTCTCCCATATAAAGAACGATGTTACAAGTAATGAGGTTTTTTACAATGCGGTAACCATCAGCCCCCTGATGTCGGCCTATGATTCGCTGGGCAATCCCTCGGCCAACTTCGATCCTTCGAGCGGTAACCTTTTATTCAATAACCCGGTAACCCTTACCCAATCACCGGTACGTAATACCGATGACCGTTTTTTGGGGAACGTCTTTGGCGAATACAAGATCATCAAAGGACTTACCTTCCGCAGCAGTTTTGGGCTCGACGTTTATAAAAATCAGCGCTTTGAATATTATCCGCGAACCACCAGTACGGGTTTTGCCAAAAAAGGCATTGCCAGAATACAGAATTTCGGCTGGCGCGATTATTTATGGGAGAATACGCTTGCTTACAGTTTTACCCCTTCCGCCAACCATGTATTCGATCTCCTCGCGGGCGCCACTTATCAGCAAAGAAGACAGGAATGGAATTATGAAGAAGCCTCAGGCTTTCCAACCGATGATCTCACGTACAAGAACATGAGCCTTGCCAGCAACCGCGACAATATTTCCAGCGATTATTTCAACTGGTCGGTTGCCTCATTGCTCGGTCGTGTTATTTATAAATTCAGGAACAGGTACATTATTAACGGAACTATCCGCCGCGATGGTTCATCACGCTTTGGTTCCGATAACAAGTATGGCTATTTCCCCTCGGTAAGCGCCGCATGGCGGGTGATAGAAGAACCGTTCATGGGATTGAAACTACGGTCGGTAATAACCGATTTCAAGATCCGTGCAGGGTATGGTGTGGTGGGTAACCAGGAAATACCCATCGATGCGATCTATACCCGGATGAACCCCGCCGCCTATCCCTTTACCGGAACCACGCCGCAAACCACCGGTTTTCAGTTAGGAACGGGTACACAGGGCAACCCTGCACTGAAATGGGAAAGCCAGAACCAGTTCAATGCCGGTTTCGACCTGGCATTCATGAAATCGAGGGTCAGATTAACCTTCGACTATTATGATAAAAATATCAACGACCTGTTGCTGAACAATCCTTTAGCGCCATCGCAGGGTTTCGACAGCAAATGGATCAATATATCGCAGATGAACACCCGCGGGATTGATATCGGTCTGAAACTGCACCTTATTCAAAACCAGAATTTCGACTGGCAGATGGACCTCAACTGGTCGAAGTTCAAATCGAAGGTGACTGAACTGCTGCCGGGTGTAGATTCATTGAGCCCCTGGCTTAAAGTGGGTGAAGCGCCCAACAGCCTCATCGTTGATTATGTATATGATGGTCTGTACCAGAAAGGTGATGATTTTTCGCTCGACTCCAATGCAAGGCCCGGCGATGTGCGGGTAAAAGACCTCGATGGCAACGGAAAGATCAATCAGTACGACCGCACCATTGTGGGGCGCACCGTTCCTAAAGGCTGGGGCGGCATCTGGAGCTATTGGCGGTATAAACAATTCGCCATGACCATTTTTGCCAATTATACGTATGGGCACGACATCGCTAACAAAGCCTACCAGGATTATTTGTATTACTCCAGCAAAACAGCTACCCGCACCATCAAAGACGGTTTGAATTACTGGACACCCGATAATACCAATACCGATGTGCCGCGGCCTAACCAGTTTGGCCGTTCGTTAAGAGCGTTGCAATCGGGCACCTCGAGCTTTATGGTGCAAAAAGGCGATTTTATCAGGATAAGAAATATCACACTTTCATATGATTTGCCATCGAAGCTGTTGTCGAAGGCAAAGATCAATTCATTAAGAACTTATGTGCAGGTAACAGAACCATTCCTGTTTACAAAATACAAAGGGGTCGATCCGGAAATAGGCGTTGGGCAGTATGATGTATATCCCAGGTACCGTACGTTCCTTTTTGGTATGCAATTGAGTTTTTAAAAATTAAATAATGATATCATGTTTGCTATAAAATATTTAATTAAACAAGGCCTTACGGCATCCCTGCTGTTTATGTTGCTGGTGGCCGCAGGGTGCAGCAAAAAGCTGGATATTACCCCTGAAACCTTTGTATCGCCCGAAGACCTGTACAAAGATGAACAGGGGGCCATTGCCGGTGTTACCGGTATTTACCGCAAAATGCTGGAGTTGAATAGCGGCGATTATTATTTCCTGGGCATTGTAGGTACCGATGAAGGTAAAACAACATCATTCGTTCCTACCTGGGGCGGGTACTGGCAGCACTATGATGGTGTTAACAGTTACAATGGGTTGTTAAGCGCGCAGAACCAGTTGGTGCAGGGCGCCTGGAATTCGCTTTATAAAGGGGTGGTGAACGCCAATAACGCCATAAAATATATTCCATCATCAACCGCTTCACAGGCGGTAAAAGACCGGTTGCTTGCAGAATCGAAGTTTTTGCGGGCCGTGTTCTATTTCAAACTGGTGCAGTTGTGGGGCGCCATACCCCTGCCTACAGAGGAAGAAGATGCGGTGGCAAATGCCAGTGGCGGCAAACCCAGAAGCAGCGAAGACGAGGTGTATGTCCTTATCATTAGCGATCTGAGTTTTGCAGCTTCCAATTTGCCGGCAAAAGGTACCGCGGATGTGGGGCGTGCAAACCAAGAAGCGGCTCAAACCCTGTTGGGCAAAGTGCACCTTACCCGTAAGGATTATGCGAACGCCAAAGCAACACTGCAGCCATTGATGTCGCTTACCAATGTGGCCCTGATGAGTAAATATGCCGATCTGTTCAATGAAAGTAATGAGAACAATATAGAATCGCTTTTCGAGATCCAATATTCCAATGAGAACGGCAATACAAACGGGCAGGCCAATACGCTCGGTGGCTGGCATATTTCGAATGTCGATTCGGGCGGGGGCGGCCATGTAGTGATACCTACCGATTATTACAGCAATAGTTTCGATGATGGCGATGACCGCAAGAACGCATCTATCCGGTATAAATTTTACGATGCCAGCGGGAATGAGGTTGATTACTGGTGGTGGGCCGATGTTACCAAACCGCATGTGAAGAAGTTTGATATCACCAAAGGTAAATCGCTGAACGGCGGTCTTTCATCGCGCAACCTGTATTATTTGCGTTATGCCGATGCCATTCTTATGTATGCAGAAACGTTGAATGAGCTGAACGATGGCAATGCCCTCACCTACCTGAATAAGATCCGTACCCGTGCAAAGCTGGCCAATTGGGAAACCGTATTGGGCCATACGCCTACGCAGCAGGAGTTACGCGATGAGTTGTTGAAAGAACGGATGCGTGAACTGGGTTTTGAAGGCTGGCGCTGGTGCGATCTGAAAAGAACGGGTAAACTCATCAGCCAGGTAAAAGCGAACAACCCCGATGCCGCACCTTATGTGTCGAATAAAAATTTATTATTCCCTGTGCCTGCCCGTGAGTTTGAACTGAACCGTGCGTTGAAACCCGGCGATCAGAACCCGGGTTTCTGAGGGCGGACGGCCAAATGTGAAACCCCCGACTCCATCGGGGCAGGCTGTGAAACGGCAAACCTCAGCACGGCGTTCGTCGGCAAACGGCAATTCGCCTTCGCCAGACTACGGCGAACAAGTCGGCATCCGAAGCGTAAGCGAAGGCGGAGGCAACCGGCTCGAATTTCGGGCGGCGCAAGGTCGTAAACAAATTCCAAATTTCGCGAGCCCATTCACGTTTCACGTTTGCCGTTTCACGTTTCGCGAGCCCATTCACGATTCACGGCACAACAAGACGATTTTAATTTCTAATGATGACCAGCAAAAAGAATATACCACACAAAACCCTGTCGCTATCGCTCCTGTGTTTACTACTTGTGCCATGTTTGGCTGTTTCCCGGCAAAAACTGGTAGCAGCCGACAGTATAGTAATAAGTAATGACTATGTAAAGGTTGTCGCGGATCTTCAAACCGGCAAAGTGCATTACCGGTTTACTTCCGGTACGCAATTTGAAAACACGGTGGCCTATGTGCAGGATGTAAAAACCGGTATGTTGACGTCAACTGCTTTTGGCGGTCACCAGGGTTCTGCCGATGAACTCAGCGATCCCCTCGGAAAAGCCATTTGTCTCAACCTGGTACATGAAGATGCTGCACAGCCGCTTCGCCTTACACAGTATATAACAGTTTACGAAAAGCAGCCGTTTATCTTACTAAGCGCTATAGCAACAGCCAAAGCCGGAGGCGCAATGGTTGAAACGCGGAATATTTCTCCATTAACTGTTCTGCCTGCGGCACAGGGAAAAATTACAACCCCTGGTAAAAGGGTATTATTTACCGATTACCCGTTCGATAACGACAACTGGGTAGATGTGATCTCGCGCCCCTGGGGAGAGGCCCCGGTTTCCGGCATCAGCTACGAACTGGCATCAGCATATGATCAACAAACAAGGAATGGGTTTACTGTCGGCAGCCTGGTGCATGATTTCTGGAAGACCGGTATCAGGTATGGTACAGGTGCGGTTAGTAACCGGATAGATTCTTTTATCGTCTATGGCGGCGCCGCTACGAAAGACGATCCATCATTACCTGATTCCTATGGCGGTAAAGATGGCACGCATGATTATATACAGCATGGCACCCAAATGGGTGGAGCAGTTGCTTCGCCGCTTATCTATTTCTCTGCATCGGAAGATGTGCGCAACGACCTGCTGCAGTTTGGGAAAACAGTAAAACGAATAGCCGGCAGCCGAAACTGGACGAAGGCCGTGCCATTTTACTGGAACAGCTTCGGGGTAGAAGGGGTGTTGGGTTATGAAAAAGTAATGATGCCCGGCGATGTGGCCAAAGTGTGCGACTTTCTTCATTCACTGAACAATTTCAATAAGAGCACGCAGCCGGTATTGAGCATCGACTCTTACGACCAGGGTATTTATTCTACGGAAGTATTACAGTCGGTAGGCCGTTATGGAAAGAAGAAAGGCCAGCAAATGGGTTTTTATTTTATTCCCTTTGCCTTGTGGACCTGGAAAAACAATATCAACAATGCCACGCTCACTAATACCAGCCATGCATTGAAAGATGTGATACTGCTCGATGATAATAATAATTACGTTCCGTATAAGGATGGAGAATGGGGCGCCTTCCCGCTCGATCCCACGCATCCCGCTACAAGAGATTATATCATAGGGCAACTGCAAAAGGCCAAAGCCATTGGTGCGAAATTTATAAAGATCGATTTTCTCTCCGCCGGTGCATTGGAATCTTCCAGGCGATACCACCCGCAGGTTCGTTCAGGCATCCAGGCCTATAACTATGGAATGAAAATGCTTAAACAACTGGTAGATTCGATAATGGGACCTGATATTTTTATTACGCAGGCTATCTCGCCCCTGTTCCCACACCAGTACGCGCATACGCGTTTTTTATCAACCGATGTGTATTCGCATCTGCGCAATGATCAGTCGGGGTTTCCCCATTATGGCAGTACCTGCGCCTCTATGATCAGCGCAACGCATTTCTGGTGGACGCAAGGCACTCTATGGCCCTATACAAATATGGATGTGGTGGTAATGAAGAACTTTCAGAAGAATAAAGACCTCACCGAAACGGAAGTGAAAGTGCGGCTCTTCTCTATGATGGCACTGGGAAGTATTTTGGGCGATGGCACCGATTTCAGAAATAAGGAATCGGCAGCAAGGGCCCGTCGATACTTAAACAATGCGGCCATCTGTGATTTTTTCAGCACGCCAAAAGCGTTTACCCCACTTCATTTTCCTGTAGGAAACGGCCAAAGCCAGCAGTTGAGTTTTTATTTGCCCGGCGATACCCTGCTCGTTGCGGCATTCAATTTCGATGATGCGAAGCCGTTCACGGAAACCTTTGAACGCACTGAACTGCAATGGCCCGATAAAGCATATAGCTTACGCGATCTGTTAACAGGGCATGAAGTAGGGAAGATCGCCAAAGGCCAGACCGCCTTTACGCTAAGTGTGCCGGTAAAAGACGCCCTGATGATACAACTTGTTCCGGCTGAAAGATAAACCAGTTTTGAAGACGATAAATTCGTACATGCTAATAACCAAACCAACAGTAACGGGCACAACCGTATGGCAGCATGCCGGTAAGAAAAGCGAACCACCTGCAACCGTTATTTTGCAGAACAGGGAAATTACTATTGAACTTACAAATATCGGTTGCGCCATTACCGCCATATATACGCCCGACCGGTATCATATAATAAAGAATATTGTAGCGGGATTTACCGGTCATGAATTATATACAGTAAACAAAGACTACCTGGGTTGCGTTGTTGGCCGGTATGCCAACCGCATCGACCAGGGAACATTTAACCTGAATGGAACCACCTGGCAGCTCAGTGTGAACGATGCGCCCAACCATTTACACGGCGGCTGGAGCGGGTTCAGCCACAAAATATGGCAGCTGGCTGAAACGGTTGAAAACGAGACCGAATGCGGGGTGGTGTTTACGTATGTAAGTCCCGATGGGGAAGAAGGATATCCCGGCAGGGTTATGGTATCGGTGCAGTACATTTTAAACAACGATAACCAGCTGCATATGGTGTACCGGGCCACCACCGATAAAAGCACACCGCTTAACCTCACCAATCACAGTTATTTTAATTTGACGGGTTTTGCAGATCATAATATTCATAATCATCACCTGCAGATACTGGCCGGTGAGTACACTGAAAAATCATTGCGTAATACCCCAACAGGAGTATTGAAAAAAGTGCACAACACTTCGTTGGATTTTACAAGTCCCCGCCTTATCGGAAATGACATTCATAGTTTTCCCGTCGATATGGGGTACGATCACAATTTTATCTTAAGCCATACCGCTGCAAACAAAATAAAAAAGGCTGCTGTATTAAGTGAAGGAACAACCGGGCGTACGCTTACAGTTTATACCAGCAAGCCGGCCATACAATTGTATACGGCCAATCACTGGGATGGCAGCATTATTGGCCGCCAGGGTATAGCGTATAAGAAACATGGCGGTGTTGCCCTTGAAACACAATCATGGCCCGATAGTGTCAATCACGCTCATTTCCCCAATACCATTTTACATCCCGGCGAAGAGTATAATTCTACCACGGTTTTTGAATTTGGGGTGATGGATTAAACCGGATCAACAGGCATTTCAATTTTGGAACAGATCAATTTTGTTTTGAACCGGCCATTTCGAATTGAAAAGGTGATCTGTGCGACAAAATTGGGGCTGTTTTATGCAACAAATAGTTTATAGCAGACATACAGCATGGCCCCGGCAGGCAAACCCGGGCCACAAAAAAAGGATCGCGTAAGCGGTCCTTTTTTTGTGGTTTGTACAGGTGTTGCCGTTATTTTACAAACGTAAAAGTGATCGTTTTTGAATTTCCGGCAGTGCCTTTTGCATCATCTTCGGTGTAAGGCGTGGCTTTTAACGTATAAGTGCCGAGTGCCGGCGGGTTCCAGTTGCCATAGTAATAATTGCCATCGTCATCGTCGCCATGTAACGCATAGGGCGATTCACTGTCTGTATATTTCCTGCTTTGTTCACCGCTTAATTCCATCTTTACACTGGCGCTGGGGGTAGTGGTAGTTACCCTGATATTCACTTTGGTTAGTCCCAGCGCGCTCAGGCTGATGGTTTGTCCGTTGGCGATCGACATTACTTCTTTTTCTGTGTCGGAGTTGACGAGCCTGAAATCGGTAATGCTCATAGTGGAGGCCGATATGGCAGGCGATGTAGGTGCGGAAACCGGATCGGTGGTGGAGGAAACAGGTGTATTATAGTTCGGCTTCGGCGCCATATCTTCATAGGTTGCCCATTCATTACCTATTTTGATGTCATCATAATAAAGTACCCGCAGGCTGGTTTCCGTTGTGCTGCTGCCGTTCCAGTCAGATTTATAAATGCCCATTTTCAGGTAGGGATAATGAAAATCATCATCTTTGAGGCTATACATGTTGGGGCCACTCCGGTTCAGGATCTTTACACCATTGCGCCAGAACTCGATCAATCCGTCGGAGCCGGAGGAATGTTTAACATGCATAACATAGGCCTGCCATTTATCCTTTTCAAAAACACCCAGGTCGACCCAACTGCCCAGTATTCTTATATACAACCGGTCTTTCCTTACCCTCAGGCAAAGTGCAGGGGTTTCGCCGCCGCCCTGGTGCCACTGGGAAAGTACTTCATCGTCTTCATCGTACTTATATTGAGCCGATGGTGCGTACAAGGCATAAGAATACCAACGGTTAAGGCCTGTAATAGGGGGGAAACTTAGTTCGGCTCTCGTGCCGCCATTGGTTTCACGGTCGCCCGACCTTAACTCAAAGCGCGCACATCTGGAGCCCTGAAAAACAGGGTCAGTTACAGCTGTGATTCCATAGGAGGTGGATGTTTGCCTGCTTACCCCAATGCTTAGCCAGGTGAGCAATTCGATATTGTCGGCCCAGTCAAGGCTTTGTAACGAACTGATCCGTGCCGTTGATTTGCTGTTCACCAGCATTGCATCGTCGGCTGGGTCGGTTATTTCTTTTTTACAGGATACGAGCAATGCTACGATCAAAGAGGTGGCCAGCAACCGCCGGTTGAAACGGAAGGAATTGTGTGATTTGTACATTAGTTTTTCATTTGAGGTTATCAATTAGAAAATATATCCCACTCGCATCATCAGTGTATTTTAAGACTGTGATACGTTAAATAATTTTTCTCCCGGGCTAAACAGGTGTTGTTTCCATAACCTGCCTGCCCGGCCAATATGTATTGATTTTTGCCGGTGCCGTGGGAAACTCAATAAAAATACCAGGAATGAAATCAGTCGGCCGTTTACCTGGACTTTACATGTTTCTGTGAAAAACAAAAACTGTTGGGATGCGTCAGTTTTGACGCTCCTGTTACTGTTATACTTACGGTGTAGGGGGAGGGGTAATTGTAGTTTGGTTTGGTTACACGGAAAAGGTAAGAATGATCAAATATAGGGGAACAGGAATTGAAAAGAAAAAGAAAAAGCCTTTACAGGTTGGAAAAGGCCCGCTGTGAGGAATACGTATGCTTGCATAAACTGGCAAAAACACCTGCACCCCTTAGTTATTTGTTGTAAATAATCAATTTTTTTTAACTGCTATCAGTGATTAAGCGCGCTTACATGGCTACTTTCCAAAACGTATTTTGCTTCATATGTAAACTATATCGCATGTTTAGCCGATGCATACGACAACATAAAAAAAGCTGGATAGACATCCAGCTTCGTGTAAATCAGACCTATGAAAGCGTTATGAAAAGTTATTTATTTAATAACTGCGAGTTTTTATCTTATAAGGTTTAAGCTGCCTTTTTTAGTGATTGTTCTATTATCGTTCAATCGCAATGTGGCTACGTACACATAGATGCCAACCGGTTGCGGTTTCCCATTGTAGGCGCCATCCCAGCCGGCGCCCGGGTCGCTGGTTTCAAATACTTTTTGTCCCCATTGATTAAAGATCATCAGCCGCATGGTCTTCACTACATTGCTGTATACTTTGAACACGTCATCCTGTCCGTTGCCATTTGGTGTGAACATGTTGGGGAAGAATACCTGGTCGTCGAGCGTCTGGCTTCTCAGGCGCTGGGAGAATACCGGCGGGCAATCATATCTTGTACCCAGGGCCTGTACAATGAGGCCTGTGGTATCGAGGCCCGATAAACCGGTTACGATATGGGTAGTGCCCGTTTTGCCGGAGGAAGGAACATCCCAGTTTGTGCCATTACGCGAAACCAGATAACCGGTGGCGTTAGTGACCGCATTCCATTTAAAACGAAGGGTATTTCCGCTTACTGAGTCAACTGTAAGCTCCAGCGCACCGAGCGGGTAGCAAATGGTGAATTCATATGCACCGATATCGGGTCGTATCACACTTCGGGTACTGTCGTTGATATCGCGTGGAATAGTTGTTACCGGCATACCGCGGTTTTCGAAAGGTACCAGACCTGGCGTAAGATCGCCGCCGGGTGCATTGATATAGCCGGGATCGATGCTTACCGAGTTGGTATCTTTTTTAACCGCAAGCCAGTCGCTCAGCTGTGCATAGCTTTTTCCGGCCATGATGCCGGTATTATTGATACCGGTTGAAGCAGCTATGAAGTAGTTGTTGTAATCAGCTTTAAGGTCGTTATCGGTTCCGTTTATAAAAATGCCTGTTTTTGTTCCGGCGCCGCCTCTCCTGATGGTAATACAATTATTCCTGAACTCTGAGCCAACGGTGGGGTTACCCATTAAAGCAATACCACCCGTCATAATACCGGCATTGGTAGTACCGGTTGAATCGTCGAGCGAAACGGTGTTGTGATATATTTTCAGGTGGTTCGAGTTCCTTGTGTAAATACCGTACTGACGGCCTACGCCGTAAAAGTTATACATCGCATTGTTGCTGACGATACCGGGTGAGGCAGCCATACCGGCCACTGTTTCAAAGTGAATACCGTGTGCTTCTACCGTAGCCACTTTGCCGTTATAGATCAGGTCATGCACTTTGTTCCTTGAGATCTGCATGCCATGCGACGTAACCCCAAAGGAATACGATTGCCGTACATAAATGCCATTGAAGTTGGTAAATACAGTTCGGGTAGGCTGGCTGATGTCATTACTGTCAACCACACATTTTGAAACGCCATCGAGGTAAATACCGGCGGCGCAAACATCCTGTATGGTATTTCCAACAAAAACGTTGCCTGCAGGGATATACGAAGGCGGCAGATAAGTGCGGGATGTATTGGTTATACCATAGTATCCGCCGGTGATCCTGTTGTTGATAAAACAATTGCTGTCGCTAAGAGAAGCATTGGCAATGTCGATCGCATTGGTTGCGCTGTTATTTATAACAATACCTGCAAAACCCGAAGTGGTTACATTGGTACCCATGGTTATGCTGCAATGTTTTATGGTATTGTGGTCGGCATCGCCCATCAGGTGTACGCCATAACCATATGATGCGCCGGTTACTTTTATATTCAGGCTGTCGATGGTAATGTAGTCGGTGCCATTTAGTTTTATTGCCGCCCGGTTATCATTGCTGGTTGCTGCATATGCCATGGTATCGCCGTTGCATTTAAAAGTAACCGTTTGGGTAGGCGAGGTGTTCATGGCCGGCAGCGATAACTGCTCATTATAGGGCCCGGTATTGGGTGCTACATTGAATACTACAGGGCCGGTTACACCGCATTGCATAGCCAGTGCGGCATCGCTGAACGAGGTGAAATTGATACCGCCGGTGGGCTGGGTTGAATTGATGGTATATACGCCGCCGGGTAATTTGGTGTGAATGATAACTCTGATAGGCGCTGAATACATGGTATGGCCAAGACAGGTTACTGCCGCGCGGTAGTAAGTTGTTGTAGCCGGTAAGATATCCATAGCAGGGTAGGCGAGGCCGGTGCTGATATCGTTATACGTGCCATTTGCCGTGCTTGCGCTTTGCCACGTATACGTTTGTCCCACACCCCAGGAATTGCCTTTCAATCCCAATGCGATGGTAGGGCCAAAACATAAAACCGAATCGGGCAATACGGTGGATACGCCGGGTTTAACCGGTGTTTGGCACAGTGGGGTTACAAACTCGTAACAACCGGGATCGGGATTCAGCGTACTGCGGGTGGCATTGATGATATCTGTAGTTATGTTCACGAAAAACGCCATGTTATCTATCGGCTGCGCCCTTGGTACAAAATTGAAAGCCGCGAGGTCGGTATACATGGGGTCTTCATATACCGAGGAGAAATCGAGGCCGGTTACCTGTTGCCAAAGGGGTAACGAGTCCAGCACCTGGTTGGCAAGCGAACCTACCGCATTGATAAAATCTGAACCGGTGACATTATAAACATTCCGGTTACAGTTAAAGCGGGTCATCGTTTTCTCCAGCGTAATACCATAGTTCCAGTCGCTGGTTAATCTTGAAATGGTAATGATATTGTTCAACACATTCACATCGCTTACATTTTCGAAGTATAGTCCATCGCTTTCCTGGCCATAGATGGTCTGATCGTCGATTGAAATGGTGTTGTGGTAAACATTGAAGAAGGAAGCAGCCGCAAAACGCGAAGCTATTCCATACTGTATACCGTTTGAACTGAAATCGTAAATAAGATTGCTGGCAAACAGGTTTACATTACCGGCCGCTCCCTGTGCAGAATTAAGGATGCCATATATGAAACTTCCCCAAATGGCATTACTGATATGGAAGTTGTGAATTTTATTATTGATGATCTTTACGTTCTGGTCGAATAAGTTGAGATAAACGCCCGAGACCTTTGAATTGGCATGGGGCCCGCCCTGCAGATCGTTCCCGTTTGCCACCGTGCCGTCGTTATAGCTCAATTGAATGCAGGTGGTATATGAATCGGAAATAGTATTGTTTGAAATTATGTTGTTCTGCATCAGTACGGGTGAACCCGACACCGGCACGCTGCTTAGCGTAATCCCCGTGTTCCCGCCCGAAATAGTGTTGTTCCTGATCTGGTTGTTATCGCAATTGCTGTTACCTGCCGCGGTAGCAAAACCATGGTTGCCGTTGATCACGATGCCTTCATTGTTGGCAGGTGTGGTAGCGTTGGTGGGCAGAACGATCTGGCAATTCTGAATAGTATTATTGTCTGCGTTATTCAGCAGGTGAAATCCATAACCGTATTGGCCGGCCGCCTGTGGTGTTATGCGAAGGTTGTTAAAAGTTACATAACTGGTGTTCTCCAGTTTTATACCGGCCCGGCTATTGGTATTGTTTGAGGTGAAGGAAAGTGTAACACCGTTACAATTGAAGGTGATGGTATTGGCAGCGGATGTACCCGTCAGGCTGTTGAGATGAACCTGCTCATTGTACGGGCCCGTTCCTGCCGCTACGTTAAATACGATGGGGCCGCTTAGCCCGCTTTGCATGTAAGCAACTGCATCATTGAACGTCTGGAAATTGGCGCCGCCTGTGGGTAATGTTGAGTTGATGGTGTAGGTGCCCGAAACCTGGGCTTTTGCGACATTGTAGGCGCAGAGTTGAGCGCAAAAGAGAATTGGGATTACCTTTCTGAATAGTTGCTCATGCAAAATCGCTGGCATAGCAGAGAATGGTTTAAAATAGGTTATGGGATGATTTAGGTAAAGGATAAGGGTCAGTTAGTTGCGAAACAATTACAATTACATCAAAGAAAGGGATGGAGCACCTGTTCGTGAGTCCATCCCCTGTTAAGTTTATTTGGTCAAAAGCATCCTGTTCACAAAGATCTCATTACCCGATAACACTTTTATCGTATACACCCCCCTTGCCCATGATTCAAAGCCGTTCATTTTAATAGTTGAATAACCTTTCTGAACATGGGTATTGGTGGTTCTCATCAGTTTGCCGGTAACATCGTATATAAGCACCTGCACCTCTTTATCGGTATTTGATGCGATGTTGATCTGCATAAAGTTGTTAACCGGGTTAGGTACAACCGTAACAGCGGAGAAACCATTTGTAGATAATGAAAGTTTAACCGTTTTACTGTACAGTACCTCGCCACTGGCGCCGTTTATTTTGATGCGGTAATATACATTGGCGGCTTTTATTCCGAACAACTCATCGGTTGATTGATACTTGCTGAACGTGGAGGACGTATTGGCGGCCTCTACTTTTCCTGCATAGGTAAAATGCACGCCGTCGAAACTTTTTTCAATGGTGAAGTATTTTACTGTGTTGTTTGCCGTAACCGACCAGTCGAGGCTGGCCAGCCCGTTATTGAGTACGCCGTTAAGGCTGATCCTGTTGCTGGTAAGTACGGTACAGCTTGGATCGTATGTAATAACTGCCGTATCGGTCGAAAAGATGGGGCAGCCATTGTCAAGCGTTTGTACTACAATGTAAGTGCCGGGCGAATCAACGGTGATAGAGGTACTGTCGGTGTCGGATGTTACAATATGCCCATCGGCTGTTTGCCATGAATACCTCGATGTGGAATAAGGATCGGTAACCCAGATATTGCTGATACCTGTTGCACCGCAAAATACGGGTACATCGGCTGCGAGGTCTGCCGTAGGTGGCAGGAACAGATCGAATGGAGCAATAAAGTCTTTTAACTCCGAAGTGAACGAAGTAGATGAGCGGGTCTTTACCATTACTTTACTGAAGGGGATACCGCAGGGAGTGGTTCCCATCAGGCTGGTAGGGTTTAAGCCGAGTGCGGTTAAGTTCACGGCAAATTCCATAAACTGACCGGCTGCATACTGCGTAACGATAGAATTATTGGCGCGCGCTACCCTGAATGGCCCTCCCCATGTAGGTCCGCTGTTTTCCGTACCATAATAAAAAGGGTCGCCGAATTTCGGCTGAATGCCGGCATATCCATATTGCGCACCGGGTGTGGCGCCGTCAAAAGTACCGGTCCAGTCGAACGTAGCCGGCGTTGACAAAAGAGCGTTCCGGTTTACCCATATACGGGCCTCGATGTCGCTGAGGCTCCCGCCGCTGTAATTGGCGGCAAAAATGATATCGCCGGCCTGGGTGATATTACCTGAACCATCGAATACCCAGGAGGTATGCCCGGCATCGGGACCGTAACCGGTAAAACGGGTAGTGCCGCGTGTATAAAAGATATCTGTCTGGTACATTTCAAAATCGAAATACCGGTCGCCGGTAGTGCCTTCCACGGCAACGGCGCCAAACAGCCATAGCGGATCCGAAGTATTACCGTTAGGCCCCTGCCGTCTTAAATGGCAGTACACATCGAGAATGTCATTTTTTGCAAGGATGTTTTTTGTATCGCCCCGCCAGTTATCGGGGCTGTCGCCGTTCTTATTTGAGCCATCGACAAACGCAGTTTGATCTGTGCCGTGATAGTCACGTACAAAGATCGCGTCTATTAATGTTCTTTCACCAGTTTGATAAAAAGCGGGATATCGCATCTTGCGGTAAAAGGGAACGTTTGCTGTAGCCGCGGGATTCGCCAGGTAACCGGCAACGATATCGCTGGCGCCGGTTGTGTCAATTACAAACAGGCTGCTGCCGCCTGTAAGCATCTGGTCATACCACCAGTCGTCGCAATCGCTGCACGGATTTGAGGAAGCAATGAATATGTTCGACTGCGCATCGGCATCTACCCCAAATTTGCCTTCAATAGTCGGCGTTACTACCTGTGTAAACCCACCATAGGCATAAAAAGCCATCAATAGGATGAGTACAATTTTTTTCATAAATACGGATTTGTTACAAAAGACTAAATCATCAATATTCAATACTGCGGAATATTAAACCGGATAAGTATCTCATTGCCGGTTAAAAGCCCGGCCGCTTGCATATATTGAAAAAATGATTTTCGGCTGTAGTTTCGCCAGGAAGCAGATCGCTTGCACGCTGTTAACTTACTTTGCAGAGTGTTTCCTGGGTTACTGATTGATATGCCTTTCCCAAATTTAATATCAGGAATTACAACAAATTTATCTAAAAAATATAAGTATCAAAATATATATGAATAAATAAATATTGCTTAATTGTTGTGAGCAAGTACCGTATATATGTTATTTATAAGCGTTATCACTTATGGGCCCGGTGAGGGATGCAATTAGTCAGATTCATGCAAATGATTGCATTTCAGGTAACTGGGTAAAATTGCCGGCGCTTTGGCGGCAGTTGCGGCAGGGAGGTTTATGTTGAAAAACGGGGTGGGATTGTGCATAAAAAGACCGCCGGCCGGGGTGGTGCAGGCGATAAAAAAAGCCCTGAAATCCGTAGATCTCAAGGCATTTGTTTTTCAGGGTTTTCCAGGGATACTTAATCTGGTGTCATAAAAACGATCAGAAAAAGGAACGGGGGTACAGGATATTGGATCAGAGCAATATGTTTACTTTATATAAGCGGATAGTTTTTCGGTAAGCCCTTCGCCCCTTAGGTTCTTGGCTATGATAACGCCCTCGGGATTGATGAGCAGGTTTTGGGGTACGGCATTGATACCATATTTTACCGCTACCTCATTTTGCCAGCCCTTTAGATCACTCACATGGATCCACGGCATACCGTCTTTTTTTACCGCACCTTCCCAGGATGATTTACCCTGATCGAGCGATACGGCTACTACTTCGAAGTTTTTGTTTTGCGCTTTCAGTTCTGTATACGCTTTCAGCAGGTTGGGGTTCTCTGCGCGACAGGGTGCGCACCAGCTTGCCCAGAAATCGACCAGCACATATTTTCCCTTCAGCGACGATAACGTAAAAGGTTTATCGTTGAGATCGTTTTGGGTGAAGTCGGTGGCCTTTACACCGGTAGCTCTTCTGCTGCCCGCTTCAAGCCTTTCAACAATACGCTGGCCCAGTTCCGATTTTTGCAATTCGGGCGAGAAGCGGCGGAACAGCGGTTCTACTTTGGCGGTTTCGAATTTACTGTCGAGCACGTAAACGTTGTACGCGTACAAGCCCATGAAGGAATTCAGGTGCGTTTCTACAAATTGCACGTGCAGGTCTTTAATGGTCTTTACCAGTTTGGTAACGCTGTCGCCGGCCCATTTGCGCCATACCGTATCATTTTTCTTCGTATCGAATTCGTTGTTCAGTTTAAGGATGATATCAGTGAGTGGCCTCACGGGCGCCTGCATTTCCTGGTTCTCCTTTTCTGCTAAAGAACCTTTGATGGTCGCTTTTTTTATAGAATCGGTTGCCGTTACAGCGATCTTTGAATTCTCGAGGAAGAACACTACATAATCTGAATTTCTTTTTTTCGATGCATCACTGCTGCGTTTCACCGCTACAAATGCCTGAACGGGCTCCTTTACCCTTCCTTTGAACATAAACCGGCCGTTCTTTATTTCGGCTGAATCTTTAAATGCATCATTACCCCGGCCATAATCGAGGTAGGCCTTTGCCGGTTCTTTCAGGTTGGTTAGCTTACCTGTTATAACATAACCTTTCTGCGCAGCCGCCAGCAGGGGCAGCGCCAGGAACATAGAAATAACTGTCTTCTTCATATTGTGGTATTAGTAATTATTATGGATTAATAATCTGAAATGAAGTGTGCCACATTTGACATTTGCGCCGGTATCAAATGTGGCACCCCTGTTAGTTGTTGATGTTGGGATTTTCTCCAACGATCTTCGGCGGAATGGGGAAAGCCATTTGATCGGTATTGGTGAGGGTGAATGTTTCTTTTATGTCGCCCGTTGCATCGTACACGTTATGTTTAAAGTTGATGGTATTGCCGAACAATGGGTCAACCGAAAGCCGGCGCATATCGAACCAGCGGTAGCCAGTAACCGCAAATTCGCGAATGCGTTCTTCCATTATGAATTGAAGCAATGCCATTTTGGATGCCTGGGCGGCGGCAGGTACAACGGCATCTGCGGCCGGCATGCGGTTCTTGCGTAAGTATTCCAGGTCGCTAACGGCGCCGGCGAGGTCTTCATCCCTTGCTTTTACTTCAGCCCTGAATAAATACAGCTCAGGCACGCGCAGGCCCCAGAAGCTTACGGAAGTGGAGCCTCTTCTATAGAGCTTCAAACCATTGGGGAATGTGAATGAATTGGCGAAATACCTGGTGAACCGCAGATCTGTAGGGCCATATAAGGCGGCGGTTTCAGGGGTAATGTATACCAGTGTTTGTGATGCGGTGATATAGCCATTCGTCATGTTTTTGGAATACACATTCTCTATATCGTTTACTGTAGTGGGATACCCTGGATTGGTGGTGTTAAAATTATAAAAGGTGGTTGACAGGGTCGATTGCCCCAGGTTGCTGATCGACTCGTTTAACAAGGGGAGGGCTTCTGCATACTTACCCATGAAGATGTATACTTTGGCCAGCAAACCCTGTGCTGTGGCTTTCGACACGCGAATGCGGTGTTGAACACCTGTATTTATGAGGTTGGGTATCGCCGTTGTAAGGTCGCTCACAATTTGATCATAAATGGCCTGTACGCTGGCTCTCCTGTAATCACCGGCGTTTACATCGGCTTTGGTGATCAGCGGAAAGCCGGGGTCGGTTGCCGCGGTAGCCGGGTTGTAGGGTTTGCCGTAATAATTAATGAGCAGGAGGTACGTCCAGGCGCGGCCGGTCAATGCTTCGGCCTGTAATGACCTTTTAACCGTTTCACTGCCTTCGGTCGATGTCATCACTTCCTCAATGATCTTGTTATAAATGTATAACCCTTTTACCGGTATCAGTGTTTCTGTGGCATCTACCTCGGGGGTATAAATGTCATAGTCCCACCTGAACAACTGCTTCTCCCTGAAGCTGGCGCCGCTCCAGGCGGGGTCTTTCATTACTACCTCATCGCCGAGGATGTGTTGGGCATTGGTGCCTATGTTTATCAGGTCGAGGTTGTTCAGCAACAGATCATAATCGCTGGTTTTCGTGGCTATAACTATTCCCTTGGGTTTTATTTCGAGGAACGATTTTTTACAGGATGCAGTAACCGCCAGTATCAATATGATCGTGGTATATTTATAAATTCTTCGCATGATAGTTCAAATTGATGATTAAAAGGAAAGGTTGGCGCCTAATGTCAATGTCTTTTGATTTACAGGAATTATCAGGTCCTGGAACTCGGGATCGATGCCATATTTGTTGGCCTTCCATACCAGTATATTGCTCATTTGCACCCTGAGTGTGATGCCCTGCGCATGCACCTTGTTTATAAGGTTCCTGGGCAGATCGTAAAACAGGGTGATGTCCCTGAGCTTTACAAAAGAAGCATCCACGAAATTGATATCGCCCCGGGTAAAGTATTCAAGATTGGTCAGGCCGCTATTGGGACTGGCATTTGTGAGGTAAGGGGGAATATCGGTAAACGCTTCATCACCGGGGTTTCTCCACCTGTTCAGAAAATCGGGTGAGACGTTGCTTGTCAGTCTGCCGCCAAAGGACAGGTTACGGAACCTTTGCATTACATGGCCCATCTGGTATACCAGATTAGCAGCCAGCCTGAAGTTTCCGTACCGGAAATTGTTGCTGAGGCCGCCGTTCCAGATGGGTTGGTAGGAGCCCATAAATACAATGTCTTCAGGTTTGGTGATGGATCTATCACTTGTTTCTTTACCATCAGCCAGCCTTACCAGCGGCGCGCCGGTATTATCAAGTCCGGCATAGTCATAGGCAAATGCGGCTCCGGCTGCGTAGCCTTCTACATAGGTCTGTGCTACCTGTGCGGCGCCTGTTGTTATAGGAGAGGCTGCGGTAAGTTTTGTTATTCTGTTCCGGTTGTAGGCAAACGTCAGGAATGTTTCCCAGGTGAAATCGCGGGTTTTGATATTCACCGAATTCAGGCTCACCTCAATTCCTTTGTTGCTGATGCTGCCCTGGTTACCTACAATGGCCGGCCAGCCATTTAAACTGTTGGGATAGATCAGCCCAAGCAGGTTATCCGTTTCCTTATCATACGCATCGATGCTTCCCGTGAGGCGGTAACTGAATAATGAGAAGTCGAGGCCAAGGTTAAGGGTGCGCGTGCTTTCCCAGGTTAATTTGGGATTGCCGGGTGTGGTTATGCGTATACCCACATTGTTGGGGAAGAAGGCGCTTCCCAATGGGCCGGTGATATCTTCGGAAGCGGCTGTGCCCGGGCCCGGCGAGTTACCAGTAATGCCATAAGTTAACCGCAACGCCAGTTGTTTTACCCAGTTCACGGGTTGCATGAACTCTTCATTACCGGCCGCCCATTTACCGCCGATACTCCATACCGGTTTGTTCTGGGCGCTTTTGTCTTTACCAAACAGGTTGCTCTGGTCAATACGCCAACTGGCGTTCAGCGTGTATTTCCTGTTGTACGTATATGCGGCATTGGCGTAATAAGAAGTAAAACGCGATGTGGTTTCGTTGGTGCTGAAAGCGTCATAGCCGAGCGTACTGGCCACGCCGCCATAATTGGGCCATACGGGGCTCATTATAAAACCACCCAAAGCTTTATAGTCAACCGCCTGCGATGTTAGCAGGTCTTCATCGAAACCTCTCACGCGGTTGGTGGCGCTGGTAACGAACTGTTCCTGCGCTTCCTGACCGGCCAGTGCGGTGAACTGGTGCTTGTTCCATGAACGGTCATACATCAACTGGTTCCTGATGGTCCAGTTGCGGTTGTCGCCGTTGATGGAGGTAAGCCGGCCGCCATTGGTTGGCAAATAATAAGTTGGTACTGTTGCCGGGGTCGGCGCTACTGTAAAGCTTACGATCTCTTTTCTTACCGTATAACTTTGCAGGCTTTCAAAATCGCGTTGTTTCCTGTTGCCTTTTATATATCCGTAGTTGCCTACAAAGCGCAAACCTTTAAAAATGTCCACTTCAACGCCGGCGTTCACCCGCGCCTGCATGAATTCGAATTTGGTATATCCGCGGTTGAATTCATCGAGCGGGTTATACTGTAAACTGATCCGGCTGCGTGCCTCCCACGACGCAAGTACAGAGTCTGATACGCCGTTGAGGTAATTGATATTCATATTTTTCCCGTCTGCATCCCGAAACAACTGGTAGGGGAGGAAGGAGTAGTTGGTTGAATAATTTCTTTTAGATGAACTGTTGTTGCTGCTGAGATCGGTAATAAGATTGAACCTTATGAATTTGGCAGGTTTAAAGTCCTGGCGGAAGTTGATCTTAAAATTCCTGTTCTTTTCGCCGGGCTGATCGGTTTTTGTATTGGTATAACTGAAGGAACCGTAGTAGGAATATTTGTCGCTGCCGCCGCTCAGCGACAGGGTATGGTTGCTGAGAACGGCTGAACGATAAAAGAGATCGCTGATCTGGCCATGGTTGCTGATATTGGCCAGGCTGTCGAGGCTGGCATTGGCCTGATCGTCGCTGATTAAACCACGCGCCTGATTGTATAGAATGATTTCATGGGGAGGAAGAATGCCGCCGCCATTGGGATACGAGTGCACGGTGCTCCAGGGGTATTGTGCCTGGTAACCCGGAGTATTGAATATTTCTTTGGCTGCATCGATGAACTGCCGGCTGCTCAGCACAGGCCTGTAATCAAGATCGGGCCGGCCCTGTATATTGGTGAACCCGCTATAGTTTACGCGCGTTTTGCTGTTGAATGCGCCTTTTTTAGTGGTTATTACAATTACGCCATTGGCTGCGCGGGCGCCCCAGATGGAAGCGGCGGTGGCATCTTTCAGCACCACGATGCTTTCAATATCCTGCGGGTTGATGGAGCTGAGACCGGGCATCAGCAATGGATCATCCTGCGGGTTAGGGCTTGCGAGGTCGGCCATTACCAGACCGTCAACAACAAACAAAGGCTGGTTGTTGGAGCCGCTGCGGCCCGCCGTACCGTTTGGATTCGGCGCACCGGTGGTGGCCAGACCGCGAATCAACAGCGGGGCCCTTGCCGGCGTCTGGTTCACTACGAGGCCGGGCACCAGCCCGTCGAGGCTTTGCAATACGTTCATAGATGTAGTACGGTTGCCTACCACGGCCATATCTACTTTGGTAAATGAACCGGCGCTTCTTTCCTTTGCAATGGTTTGGTAACCTGTATTGATCGTTACCTGTACTTCGTCTATGGTGGTGATCTTCGGCGCGGCGGTCAATACGGCGAGATCATTTCTTTTGTTCACTTTTACTTCAAAGGTTTCGATACTCACTCCGCTGAAGATCAGGGTGGCTTTTTCATCTATGCCCCTGAGCTCGAATGAACCGTCTTCTTTTGTGATCGTGCTCCTTTCCCTGCTGCCTTTTATTTCCACGGTTACCCCAAATACCGGTTTGCCATCGGGGCCTACCACTTTTCCTCTTACATCGATAGGCGGCTGCGGTGTTTCCGTTTGTTTGGGTGCGGCAGGCGCAGGTTTTACGATAATGGTTTTGTCTTCCATTTCCCAGGTGAGGGGCTGATTGGCGAAGCAGATTGCCAATACATTTTTGAGTGGAACATTGCGCACTTCAATATCTACCGTGCGCGATTGTTTCAATACTTCGCTGGAGTATACAAAGACATATCCGGTTTGCCGTTTTATTTCCCGGAAGATCTTTACCAACGGGGCATTTTTCTCCTGAAGTGTAACTTGCTGCGCATTCACCCCTGCGCTTGCATGCAGGCAGGCTACCAGTAGCATAACTGCAGTTAATTTCATCGTCATGAGCAGTTGTTTGGTTAACAGGGCAGGGCGTACAATTCCCATACCCCCACAAAGAGCAATTTTCATACTTTTGTCTTGTTTGGGTTTTACGTTAAAAAGCAGTCTTGAACCGATTGTATATAACAGGTTAAATCCAGGCTACTCACCGCTTCGGCTCCTAACCCGAGGCGGTTTTTGTTTTGGCTAACCCCTGATAAGGCTAATATTTTTTAACGGTCACTTTTTTGCCCTCGATAGAGAAACGCAGTCCGCCCGTTTTTTCAAGCATGTTCAGCACCTTCGATACATTCACCTGCCGCTTTATAGTTCCGTTGAAGTGTTGGGTAAATGCGCCGTCAAAAACCACCTGCACATCATACCATCTTTCTAATTGTTTCATCACGGATTGAATATCAGTTTCGTTGAACTCGAAAAATCCGTTCTTCCAGGCCATTACCTGGTCCATATCAGGTGAATGGTCAATGGTGAATGGTGAATTGTCAAGAGCAATTGCCTGTTCACCCGGTTTTAACATTGACCATTTACCATTGACCATTGACGCCACCCGAACGCTTCCTTCAAGCAAAGCCACTTTTGTTTCCCTGTCATCATCATAAGCACTCACATTAAAGTGTGTGCCCAGCACCTTCACCTGGGCCCCCCCTTGCCCCCCCGGCCGGGGGGGAACAGTAACTATGAAGGGCATTTTCTTTGCCTCCCCTCCTCCGGAGGGGGTTGGGGGGAGGCTTTCGTGCGCCACTTCAAAATAAGCTTCCCCGTTCATGTTCACTTTTCTTTCCCTGCCAACAAATGCAATGGGGTAAGTGATCGAACTGCCTGCGTTCAGCCATACTTTGCTACCATCGGCCAATGTGATATCGATTACCTGGCTGCCCCTCGGGTTGGTAAGCGTATTATAGGCAACTGTATTGGCGGCCCCAGAATAAACGAGTTTGCCATCGGCCGTTTTTGTGAGCTGCACATTGTTCTGTGCCAGGGCGGTAACACTGTCGAGCGCAATTGTTTGGCCGTTGGCCAGGGTAATGGTGGCCCTGGTTGCCTGCGGCGCAGGAACATCGTTCTCCACCGGTTGTACAGCGGTCACTTCGCCGGCTGGTTTTTTACCGGTCTTGAAAAAGAACAGGTAACCGCCTACACTTACAGCGGCGATAACAGCGGCGGCTACAGCTATTCGCTCCCATTTACGCGAAGGGTTCATGGGAATAACAGGGGTGCTGCCGCTTTGCGGCTTTATGGCCGCATACAATCTTTCCGATTGTTCGCTGTTGAGCCGAACGCTTCGGTCAACACCCTGGCGTATTGTTTCAAGTGCCTGTTCTACAGCGGTTTTTTGGTCGTCGGCCTCAATGATCTCCATCAATTCTTCCAGTTCTTCGGGCGTTTCCGTACGGTCAAGGTATCGTTGAAACAGGTATTCAATTCTTTCCTGATTAAGCATAGTTGGTTTGATTAGATATAAGCAAAGGTTTAGTGCGGCAATACATACCTATAGTACTGACGCATGGGAGAAAATACAGGGCGACACGCCCGTAATATTTTTTTATTAATTTTTTAAAAGGAAGGAGAGCAAAATGGTGGCAATGGCGAGGCGCATTTCAAGATAGGTCCTGATGCCTGTCACCGCGCGGCGAAGATGTTCTTTAACGGTGTTGCGGCTAATGTTCAGTTCGGCGGCTATTTCTTCGTAGGTTAAACCGGCTTCGCGGCTGAGTTTATAAATGCGGCGTTGCTGCTCAGGCAGTTGATTGATGGCGGCATTCACCAGGTCGCGGTTTTCGCGGGTGATGAGGATGTCTTCGGCAGTGGCCACCTGCTGGCCGGTTTGTAATTCGTGCGCGGTTTTCGCTTTGCGGTCGAGCGCTATTTTGCGCAGTGCGGTATAACAAAGATTGCGGGTAATGGTAAAGAACCAGTTTTCAAATTTCAGGATCTCAGGCAGTTCGTCACGATGCTGCCAAAGTTTCATAAAACTGTCCTGCACAATTTCTTCGGCCAGTGGAACCAGCCGGGTAATGCCAAGGGCAAAAGCGTACACTTCATCTTTGTGGTGGTCATATAACTGCCTGAAGGCGCTTTCGTCACCGCCGGCCAGCCGGTGAAGCAGTTCCCTTTCATTATATGTTGTGTTTTGTTGCAAAAGCTTATATGCCGACAATATAATAAATATGCATAAAAATATGTAAAATCAATATTTGACCAATGTATTTGATGCTTATTGTATAAAAGCTAAAAGGCTGCCTCTTTTCAGAGACAGCCTTTCGTCCTTGTTATGAAAACACCTGTTCTACTTTACAATTGTGAATGTGATGGTTTTTGCTGTACCTGCCGTAGTACCAGCAGAAGGGGTAGCCTTCAGGGTATAGGTTCCGGTTGCAGGCGGGTTCCAGTTACCATAATAAAAGTTACCAGATCCATTATCGCCATGCAGGGCGAACGGAGCAGCATCGTCTGTAAATGTTTTGCTTTGTTTGCCGCTCAATTGAAACTTCACATTTTTTACATCTGTTGTAACAACCGCACGGATGTTCACTTTCTTCAGCTTCAATTTGCTCAGGCTGATGGTTTGTCCGTTTACGATCGACTGTACATCTTTTTCCGTTTCTGAGTTAACCAGTTTGAAGTCAGTTACGCTCATAGTTTTCGATGGCGTTAATGTCGTGGTGGTTTGGGTAGTTGTATCTGTTGCCGGCGGCGGAGGTACAGTACCGCCTGGTGTGGGCGCCATATCGGCATAAGTAGCATTCTCGTTGCCAATTTTGATATCATCAAAATAAAGTACCCTTATATTTGTTTGAGTGGTGCCGGTGCCATTCCAGTTTGATTTATACACACCCATTTTTATATTGGGATTGTGAATATCACCGCTTATCGCATACATGTTGGCGCCTGAGCGGTTCATGATCTTAACACCATCGCGCCAGATCTCAATTAAACCGTCAGAACCCGAAGCGTGTTTAATGTGCATAACATAAGCATGCCATTTGTCTTTATCGAAAACACCCAGATCGAACCAAGTGCCCAGGATCCTTATATATAATTTGTCTGCTTTTACCCGTAAGCAAAGAGCCGGTGTTTTGCCACCGCCCTGGTGCCATTGGGTAATAACATCGTCATCGGTGTCATATTTATATTGAGCCGCAGGCGCATACATCGCATAGGAATACCAGCGGTTCAGGTTGGCTGTTTCAGGAAAACTGATCTCTGTTCTTGTACCATTCTTAATTTCAGGATCGGTATCCCTTAATTCGAAACGAGCCGATTTTACGCCCTGGTAGGCGGGGTTTGAAACAGTGGTGATACCGTAAGAAGTAGCTACCTGTTTGCTTACACCGGTACTAAAGAAAGAGGCGCCTTCAAGGTTGTCGGCCCAAAGAAGGTTGCCAATGGCTTTGGTTGAAACAGGCGCATTTAACGCACGCTCATCATAGGTTTGTTCTATTGTCGCTTTTTTGCACGATACGATAGAAGCCATTAACAGGGAAGCAGCCAGTAAGCGTTGGTTGGAACGGATAAAATTGGTTGTTGTACGCATTGAAGTTTTCATTTGAGGTTATTGATTGAATTTTTCTAAGGATACGTGATGATTTTTTTATTTCGTCACTACAGCATAATAACTCACCATGCGAGGGGATTGTTATGTGGCGTTTTATTCGATTCCGCGAATTATGCAGTAATTCTTACTGCCCGCAGGGAAAATGCTTAACGTTTTTGCCGAAGGATTTCTTAGTTCCCGTTTAAGAGTGGAAAAGACAATTTTACGCAGGGTCGCAATATTCATCTTTCAACGGAGTGGTTTACCCTGACAGGTGAGAGAAAAATAAGGCCAAATACCGCATAAATCAGGGGTTACTGCTTAGTGCGTTCATCGGCTTATGCACGGTATAAAATAATTTGAATTTTCTGTGACGTTTTTTTCTGCAGGCAGGTTCTTAAAGTACTATAATAAATAATAAACAACGATGAAAATTGTAAAGGTAACTTACACAGTTAATCCGGGTGTTGTAGCAGCCAACCGGGAAAATGTAAAAAAGTTTGTAAATGACATCAGGGCGCTGAACAATTCCGCCATCAGGTATATCGGTTACCTCGCCGGCGATGGCAAAACATTTATCCATATCGGTGCATTCGATAATGACGAGGCGCAAAAACAATTGCCCGACCTGCCTTCTTTTAAATCATTTTAACAACAACGAAATGCAGTGGGCCGGAGGCGCCGGAAAATCTGGAGATCATTCAGGTGGTAGCAGCATCGTACCATCTTTTTGAGTAACAGGCAAATGCAAAAAACGGGCTACTACTATAAAGGTTACTTTTGTGGCATGGAACGGGTTTTTTAATAGTTTACCTGAGCTGGAAACTGCCCATTCAGCATTCAGCTGGCCTAAAACCAATTTTATGTCAAAAAGAGAAGCTATATTTCTGATCACCATTGTAGTAGTCGTTATCGGCGGGTTCTATTATTATATGAAATATGTTTTTGAGCCGGCGCCGAAACAGCCTGCCGATGTGCTGGTAGCGAACACGGATGCAAAACCTGCCCCAAAGCCGAACAATAATGAATGGCGCTTGCCGGGTGTACTGAAAGAGATCTCGGCAAACGTTTTCAGTGATAATGATCACATGGCCTGTATACAGGACAATGATGGAATAATTTTTATATATAACCTGCAAAGCAGGCGCATAGATGGTAAAATTCCTTTTGCCGGAAATGGTGATTATGAAGGGCTGGCCAAAGTGCAAAACAGCTGGTATGTATTGCGGTCAGATGGTTTTTTGTTCGAGGTGCAGGAGCAGTCCGGCGCAAAACCGATAGTTACAACCTATGATCTGCCCCTTACTGTAGAAAATGAAACCGAGGCTTTATGTTACGATAGTGCGAATAACAGGCTGCTCGTTGGGGTTAAAGAAAAGGACCTGACGGAAAAAGATAAAAAAGGCGTTTATGGTTTCGATCTCAAAACAAAGAAAATGAGCACCGACGCGGTTTTTTATCTTGAATCGCCAAAAAAGGAGAATGATAAGGACGGGAAGAAAGACAGGGACGACGATGATAAAGGAAAAGAAAAGAAAAAGAAAAAAGACAGGTCGGGCATCAAACCGTCGGGTATTGCCATCGAGCCCGGCACCGGCGACCTGTATATCCTCGATGGTCCGTCATCGCGGCTGATTACAGCCGATTCAAAAGGCAGGATCAAATCCAACGTTCAACTCGATAAACACACATTTCCACAACCCGAAGGCTTGTGTTTCAGCCCGGGCGGCGACCTGTATATTTCAAGCGAAGGCGGCAAGAACGGGCAGGGGGTAATTGTAAAATTCAAACCGGAGGTTACGCCATAAGTAATACTGAATGGTGTTTTTATACCCATACAACACGGGCAAAGGCGTACATCTTTGCCTGCACAAAAAGCAAAATGGCGTACCGCCCCGGAATTCGAAGTATTGAGAAAGCGGATAAAAAGCGGGTTGCCGCCGGTAAACTGACCGGTTATTTTATAATGCCTTCAGCCCGTTTCCGGATATACTCCCAGTTGATCACGCTCCACCAGGCAGTGATATAGTCGGGCCGTTTGTTCTGGTATTTCAGGTAATAGGCGTGTTCCCATACATCGAGTCCCAATACGGGAATACCTTTTATGGGTGCTACATCCATCAGCGGGTTGTCCTGGTTGGGAGTAGAGGTAACCGCCAGTTTTTTATCGTTGGTATATATCAACCAGGCCCAGCCGCTGCCGAACCGGTCTTTGGCGGCATTGTTGAACTGGGTTTTAAATGCTTCGGGCGAGCCAAAATCCCGCGTTATCATGTCAGCCAGCTTACCCGAAGGCGCATTGCTGCCGCCCGGCGCTTTCAGCGATTTCCAGAATAATTCATGATTATAATGGCCGCCGGCGTTGTTACGCATTTTATCGGTGTATCTCGAAACGTTGTTCAGTAACTTTTCTATGGATGTTGAGGCCGTATTCACCTGTTCCGCTTTTACCGCATCGGCCAGGTTTTTGGCATACGTAGCTGCATGTTTGGTATAATGAATTTCCATGGTAAGGGCATCTATGGCCGGTTCAAGCGCCTTATATGAATAACCCAACGGCGTTTGCTGCCAGCCGATATCGTTCATGTCGGCTGCGAAGTTTACCCGAGCGTTCTCCCCGGCCAGTGAGGCCAGGGCAGGCATAGCCAGCACACAGCCCAAACCGGCTTTTCCGGTATTCATTAAAAAGCGGCGCCGGCTGAAAGTATTTTCATTTTTCATAATGCTATATGGGTTTGAAGTAGAACCAAATGCAAAATTCAGGCCCCGGGTTGCTGTTCGTAAAAAAATAAACCTTGAAATTATTCTGTAGAATGCTGAACAGTTATATTGCCTGTTTATGACAGCAACCGGAATAAATAAGAACGTGTTTAAGGTAGCGCTGGTACTGGGCTGGCTGCTGGTATCGGTGGTGGGGTTTATGGTAAAACTTCCCCGCGGCTTCAGGCATTACGACAAAGAATTACATGCCGCTTTTTATTTTATGGCTGCCGCCTTTCTGAACATCCTGTTCACGAATGGAAAGTTCACCAGGCACATTCTTATTTTCGGATTGCTATACCTGTTCAGTATTTCAATAGAATACGCACAGGAATATTCGAACAAACTGTTGCATAAACGGATCCACGGCCGGTTCGACCCGGAAGACGTTAAATACAATCTTCGCGGGTTGATCGCCTTTTCCATATTATGGGCGCCTTACCGGCTTGTTATGTCGGTTTACAACAGGTTTAAACTGAAGGATACCCCTGAACCCGGCGCGCGGGAATGACCGGTTCATTGCGAGTTCACTTCCCCGGTATTTCCTGGGCTTATTTCTTCCTGCTGACATAAGGTTGTCACTGCGATGGCCTTACTTTGTACCATTCAAACTCAAAAAGTATGTTGCCGTTAAAAGAGCTGTATTCTCCTGCATTTTACGACCAGGTAGGGGATGTTTTTTCAGAGATAGTTCCGGGGTTCAACAAAGCGGTTTTTATAAAAAAGATCTATTCTTCCGGCTTTAAAAAAATGGAATTGAAGGAGCGGATGCGCCATACCACTTCGGTATTGCACGAATTTCTGCCGGCTAAATTTCCCGCTGCCGCCAGGATCATAAAAAAAGCCATCGTGCAATTCAGGAAGCGGGGTTGGGGTGAAGGCCGGCTTGAGTATATGTTCCTGCCCGATTATATTGAGGTATATGGTATCGATGATCTTGATGCGGCAACGGATGTTATTGAGTATACAACACAATTTGTAAGCTGTGAGTTTGCCGTACGGCCATTTCTTTTGAAATATGAAAAACCCATGATCGCTCAAATGCAGCGCTGGGCAAAACATGAAAATCATAAAGTGCGCAGGCTGGCCAGTGAAGGCATGCGGCCCCGGCTGCCATGGGGCATGGCGGTACCCGCGCTCAAAAAACAACCGGCGGAAGTACTGATCGTACTGGAGCAGTTAAAAACGGATCCTTCTGAATGGGTGCGCAAAAGTGTGGCCAATTGTTTAAACGACATTGCAAAAGACCACCCCGTGCTGGCTGTAAGCACAGCAAAGCGCTGGATGGGAATCAGCCGGGAAACCGACGCCATTGTAAAACATGGCTGCAGAACGCTTTTAAAACAGGGACATGTGGAAGTGCTGGGCCTGTTCAGCCTTGCACATAGCCCCAATATAAAATTGCTGAGTTATAATTTGTCTACCACGAAGGTGCGCATTGGAGAGAACCTGCAGTTTACGGTAAGCATACATAACAAAGATGATCGTGCGCTCACCGTACGTTTGGAATATGGCATCTATTACCTGCGAAAGAACGGAACGCATTCAAAGAAGGTGTTCAAGATCAGCGAACGGCAGTTTATGGCCGGTGAAAAAGCCACCATCACACGCAAACAAAGTTTTAAAATAATTACCACCCGCAAATATTATCCGGGTAAACATAAAGTATCGATCATTATCAACGGGCGCGAACAAAAGACGGAATTTTTTGAAGTGCTTTCATAAACATAACTGTTACACTTCGGCAGCAACTTTCGCATATTTATTACGGTATTCAATGGGTGTTAAACCGGTTACCCGTTTGAAGATATCGCGGAATGCCTTGGTATCGGTATAACCCACATCGAGCATTACTTCCAGCACGTTCTTCTGCGATCCTTCAAAATATTGCTTGGCGGCTTCAACCCGAACGCGTTGAATATATTCCTTCACGGTGTTGTTGGTAGCCTGTTTGAACCTGCGTTCAAAAGTGCGGTGACCGGCATTGATCTTTTCGGCCAGTACTTCTATCGTCAGCTTTTCGGTATAATTCTTTTCAATAAAATCCTGCACGCCGAGAATATCGGAATCGTTATGGTTTCGCTGGCCTTTGAAAATGGCAAATACATCCTGGCTGTTCCTGTCAATATCCAGTGCAAAATGTTTTGAGATCAGTACCGCAAGATCGCGGTTGGCGAATTTTTCTACCAGGTAAAGAACCAGGTTCCAGAGGCTGGTGGCGCCGCCGCTGCTATAAATGTTATCAATCGCGGTTATGATAGCGCCATCCACTACTTCTATTTGCGGGTATCGTTGTTTGAATTGATCTATAAAGTTCCAGTGTGTTGAACATTTTTTACCATTCAGTATGCCCGATTCAGCCAGTATAAATGCGCCCAGGCATAAACTTGCCACGCTGCTTCCCTGGTTATATAGCCTTTGAATATACGGGATGGCGGCTGCATTGGCATTGATACCGGCAACGATATCGCCATAGGCCGGCGGAATTACCAGCAGATCGGTTTTGGTAACATCCTTCAGCAGCCTGTCTGTTTTTATAGAGTACTCCCCGTCATTGGCAGATACATATTCGTTGAGGCCAACGTATTCTACCTCGAAGGCCGGTTGTTTACCAAATGATACAAGGAATTCATTGGCAGTTTTGAATGTGCGGTAGGCGGGAGTAAGCGCCTCTATGACTGCGGTTTCCGGAACAAAAACAGATACTTGCATATCGGGTAAAATGTTTAATGTCAAATATAATAAACGATTTGTCACGAACAACCCCTGAACTTGTCGTTTTTGCCCTCATTATCCTGTAAGGGGAAGACTAATTTTGGGTATTCTACTATTGAGTAATAAAACTAATTGGTGATGACGGAAGTAAAACGGTCGTTTATCGTATTTCTTACCTTCAGTGGTCAGTGCCGGCAGGCATTGGAGCACTACCAGAAATGTTTTGGCGGCGACCTGGAACTGCAAACGTTAGGCGATGCGGCCGGTTGCTGGAAAATGGATAAGCGCATTCGTGATGTGGTAGTATGTGCCACCCTTACCAATGATTATTTTAAACTGGCGGCATCCGACCTGCCCGACGATGCTGGTGTTGTTATCGGGAATAACATCAGTATATTGATCGAATGTGGCTCAAACAGTGAGCGCGACAGGTTACATGCGCTTTTGTCTGAAACGAAAAGCGTGCGTAAAAAGGGCAGCAATAAAATGATAACTGTGGTTGACAAATATCATGTGAACTGGATATTAAGCGTTGATTGATGTTGCTTTTTGCAGCTTAGGCGCCATGCCACGCAACTATGCAGATCGAATAAGCAGTTCCTTTTTTATTGGCCATTGACCACTCGCCATTCTCCGCTGCATCCCTTATACAGTCATATTAATGTAAAAATGACGTATATTTATTGCCATGAAACGATTTGCCATTACCGCCATGATGGGGCTGCCTTTATTTACAGCCGCCCAGGGCCCTGTTGCCACATTCAAACCCACGCAAATTCAACTGCAACCCGGCATATTCAAAGAGGCAGAAAATACAGACCTTAAATATATTATGTCGCTAAACCCCGACCGGCTGCTGGCGCCTTTTCTCCGCGAGGCGGGCCTGACGCCCAAAGCGGCCAGTTATCCCAACTGGGAGAACACGGGGTTAGATGGCCATATCGGCGGCCATTATCTATCAGCCCTTTCTTTAATGTATGCTTCCACCGGTGATAAAAAAGTGCTGGAGCGATTGAACTACATGCTTACGGAATTAAAAAAATGCCAGGATAAAAACGGCGACGGGTATATTGGCGGTGTGCCCGGCAGCAAAACGTTCTGGGCCGAACTGGCAGCCAATAAAGTAACAGTAGGCAGTTTTGATATCAATAAGAAATGGGTACCTTTTTATAATATTCATAAAACCTTTGCCGGTTTAAAGGATGCCTGGCTGCATGCCAACAGCGGGCTGGCTAAAAAAATGCTTATTGCTTATTCCAACTGGCTGCTGAATACAACAAAAGGGCTCAGCGACAGCGATATCCAGCATTTGCTGAGGTCGGAACATGGCGGTATGAATGAAGTGCTGGCAGAAGTATCGGTCATAACCGGCGATAAAAAATACCTTGAACTGGCACGCAGGTTTTCCCATCAAATTATAAAAGAACCGCTTGCTAACCGGCAGGATAAACTTACCGGCATGCACGCCAATACGCAGATCCCGAAGATCATCGGGTTCGAACGCATTGCCGGTTTAAGCGGTGACAGCACATATCATATAGCTGCCCGCTTTTTCTGGGAAACGGTAGTAAACAACCGAACTGTGGCTATTGGCGGACATGGCGTGCGCGAACATTTTCACCCACCAGATAATTTCTCATCGATGACCACCAGCGAGCAGGGACCGGAAACCTGCAATTCATATAATATGCTAAAGCTGTCGAAAGCATTGTATGAGTCGGAAGGGTTGGCAAAGTATATCGACTATTACGAAAGAACGCAGTACAATCATATTCTCTCAAGCCAGCATCCGGAAAAAGGTGGTTTTGTTTATTTCACGCCCATGCGGCCCGGTCATTACCGTGTTTATTCGCAGCCGGAAACCAGTTTCTGGTGCTGTGTAGGGTCGGGATTGGAGAACCACGCCAAATACAACGAACTTATTTATGCGCATACCGCCAATGCGTTGTATGTAAACCTTTTTATTCCGTCAAAAGTGAACTGGCAGCAGCAGGGGGTAGTGCTTTCCCAGCAAACCCGCTTCCCCGATGAAGAAACGACAACCCTCACGATCGATGCAGTTAAGAAACCTGATTTTACATTGAAGGTTCGTTACCCGGTTTGGGTAGCGCCCAATGCAATGGTAGTTACCGTGAACGGAGAGAAAGTGAACTATAATGCCCAGCCGGCTTCCTTCATAGCTATAAAAAGAAAATGGAAAAAAGGCGA
Source organism: Niastella populi (assembly GCF_002078015.1). Classification (GTDB taxonomy): domain Bacteria; phylum Bacteroidota; class Bacteroidia; order Chitinophagales; family Chitinophagaceae; genus Niastella; species Niastella populi. The sequence goes on from NZ_LWBP01000186.1 coordinate 94,258, forward strand.
TAAGATCACGGTTACGTTGCCAATGCGTACTACAACGGAGCAAATGCCCGGCGGCTCAGATTATGTGGCCGTATTGCATGGGCCCATTGTACTCGCGGCTAAAACCGGTACCAGTGATCTTACCGGCATATACGCCGATGACAGCCGCGGCGGACATATTGCCAATGGTAAAAAATACCCGGTACAACAAATGCCGATGTTTGTAAGCCCCAATGCAAATATCGCACAGCAGATCAAAGCCGTTCCCGGAAAGAACTTTACCTACACCGCATCGGAGCTCATCTATCCGGAAAACGCAAAAGCATTGGAGTTGATTCCTTTCTTTCGTTTGCACGATGCGCGTTATGTGATCTACTGGCGGCAGTTAAGTCCGGAAAAGTTACAGGTAGAACAACAAAGGATAGCCGAAGAGGAAGCGGCAAAACAAAAACTGGATGCCATAACGCTCGATATGGTAACAGCAGGGGAGCAGCAGCCAGAATCGGACCACTTCATTGAAAGCGAGCACTCCGGCACCGGAAGCTTTAATGATCGTCACTGGCGCGATGCCAAAGGCTGGTTCAGTTATAAATTGACAGACAAAGAAAAAAAGGCCGACCGCTTACAGGTAACTTATGCCGGCCGGGATAAAGACCGCAGGTTTACCATCCTTGTGAATAACCAGCCGGTACAGGAGGTTACATTAACCGGTAACAACGACAATTCTTTCTATACGGTAGATTACCCCCTGCCGCCCGCCCTTGTGCAGCAGGGCAACGGAACGCTCACTGTAAAGTTTCAGGCAGCCGCCGGTTCGGTAGCGGGCGGGGTGTATGAAGTAAGGTTGTTGAAAAAGTGATCTTTTCAAAATAACGCGGTAAAACATTGAACGGCCTTTCGGAGTGAAAACCGAAAGGCCGTTTTTTCCTGTACGATCCTGAACTATCTTCTAAAGTGATTGTTTAAAACTAATAGGCCAACCTGCCTGTTCCTGCCTCTTTCCTGCCGTTCGAGCCTTTATCCAAACACCTCAGTTCTGTACCGGATGTAAATCAAACTTTTAAAAATAACATCTATGCGCTCGATGTGGAAAGGGTCGATCGGGTTCGGCCTGGTTAACATTCCTGTGAGAATGTATGTGGCAACGGATGAAAGCTCCATTTCCTTTGTACAGCTCGACAAAAAAACGCATTCCCGCGTCAAGTATAAAAAAGTGAGCGAGCTTTCGGGAAAGGAGTTGCACCAGGAAGATATTGTAAAAGGTTACCAGGTAGGGGACGATTTTGTGATCGTTGACGATGCCGATTTTGAAAAGGCCGCCCCCGAAAAGATCGATCACCTTGAAATTACCCAGTTCATCGATGAAAAGGAAATCGACGCGGTATATTATGAGAAGCCGTATTACCTTGAACCCGATAAAATGGGCGCAAAAGCCTATGTGTTATTGCGCGATGCATTAAAGAAAGAAGGGAAGGCGGCGCTGGGTCCATTGGTGTATCATAATAAAGAATGGGTTTGTTTAATAAAACCGCTTCGCAAGGTGCTGGTCCTGCACCGGCTTCGTTTTTCCGATGAGATCAGGAGCGAAGCGGGACTGGTGGTGCCCGACACCCCGGCAAAACCTGAAGAGCTGAAAATGGCCAGCATGCTAATTGCCCAGCTTACCAGGCCGTTCAAACCTGAAGATTACCGCGATACCTATTCTGAAAAACTGATGAAGGTGATCGAGGCGAAGGCAAAAGGAAAATCTACCGGCAAACCGCTTAAAGTGGTGCACAATGCTACCACCAGCGATCTGATGGATAAACTGAAAGCAAGTCTTAAATCAAAACCGGCCAGTAAAAAGGCCTCATAACCAGGTTCCACAAAAAAATAGTACCGTGTTGCCACGGTACTTATTTAATAGAAAACAACCAAAAACGGCATTTACGGCTGCGTTAAAGCAACAATGATCTTTTTGCTGATAAACGTCGATGATTTATGTAAGTTGATGGTGTAAGACCCCGAAGGTATTGACCCCGGAATTGAAATATACACCTGCGTATTTGTTCTCAGGTTCACTTTGCCGCGTTGCACCACTTTGCCATGCATATCATAGATGCTGTAATCAAAATCACCCGATAAATTTCCTTTTGCGGTAAGCGCAATCCTGTCTCGCACCGGGTTGTTTACAAGCACCTGGTTGCCATTTTCAGTTTCAGTTACCCGCACAATGTGCGATAAACCGGAAGAGCCATCCTGGTCGGTACTTTTTAACCGGTAATACGCTATGGAAAGAAGCGGCTTGTCATCAAATAACGAGTAGAGTTCCGTACGGCCGGCGTTCCTTGCGCTCACTTTTCCAATAGCATAAAAGTTTGTTCCGTTCTCGCTTCGTTCTACGGTGAAATGGCTTACGTGTTGTTCTTCAGCGGTTTTCCAGGTTATTTCGGTAATGGCATTTTTTCTTTTTGCATCAAATTGCAGCAGGGTCAATGGCAATGTGGCTGAAATGCTGCCGAATGTAAACAGGTTAAAAGACGAAAGTATATCGGAAGTAATTGTACCTGTGGTGGCCACGCTGCCGCTTGCGGTACCGCCCTGCGAGGCCCATACGCTTCCCTCATAAGCGGCTACCCTGATGTCGGGTTCAATCCACGATGGCATTGCCACTTTGCTATTGTCCCAGTTTAGCGTAACGCGGGCGGTTCCGCCCGACACCCTGTTAACCTCCCAGAATTCGTTGGGGTCAACCGTCACAAGGGGCGATTGCATTTGAGTTGTATTTGGAGTTGCCGCGTGGTATTTCACCGCAAACACACTGCTCTCCGACAGGTTATTTATATTGATCGGTCTTTGCATGGCGCCATTGCCAACAGGATAAATAAATCCGGTAGTGCCGGTTTTTCTTACCCAACCGTTTACATGCCGCGTGTCGGCGCTTCCTGAATACGATGCGCCCGCTTCATACGCCAGGTAAGCCGGCGTAGCCGCGGTAGTGATCACCCCGCTGTTGAAGCTGTGGGCGCCGCTGACGTAGAGGTCGGTATTAAGATATATGCCTGCACTATTGCCGGTTACCAGGTTGTACGTTTTAAATGGCTGGCCGCCAATGAGCGTTTGCAATACAGCGCCATCCAGGTATAAGGTGCCTGATCCGCTGCTCATCGCCGCCTGGTTTGAGGTCAGGTCTCTTTTGATATACAGGTTGCCGTCATTGACGAGGCTGGCAGAGGCCGCATTATTGAAATGGCCATGTACGGCCAGGTTGCCACCACTATGGATCGTTAAATTGCCGTTATTGGTAACAGTGTGTTGTGCTACCAGGCTTTCGGCAACCGGAAGCAGCAACATACCAAACAGTAATCGTTTCATATAACCAGTTTTTTTGAGGTAGAGGATTATTTCATGTAAAGCGTCGTGGTGCATGCGCTTCATACGTGTTTTCTACGGCACACCCGAAGATGCGAAGATCAGCTCCTGTACACTGCTTCCAAAATCTATGCGTCCCAATATGGTAATTGTAAGTGATTTTCTGTAATACTGTAAGGAAAACACGTTAAGGTGCTTCGCTGTAAATACCAGTGAGTATTTCTTTTGGAGCCTTGCCGCTGTTACACCATTATATTTTACGGCGGGGAAGTGTAAATAAATTTCCCAAAAAGAAGTGTCATTCTCTACACTTCTGCTGGGGTATTGCCTGTATGTATAAGAGTACAGGCTGGCATAACAAATGAAGTTTTTATTTTGAACTAACACTTAATGTTATGAAAGTAATAAACACCAGAACCCATGCATATCTCGACTACATCATGGGTGCATTGCTTATCGCTTCGCCATGGATCTTTGATTTTGCAGGGAACGGTGCTGAAACATGGGTACCGGTTAGCCTTGGTGTTGCAACCATTGTTTACAGTATGGTGACGAGGTATGAACTGGGGGCATTTCCAACCATTTCCATGCGTACGCATTTAATGCTCGACACAATAAGCGGTATCTTCCTTGCGGTTTCGCCGTGGCTTTTTGGCTTTGCCGAATTTGTATGGCAACCACACTTGATTTTGGGTGTACTTGAATTGTGCGCAGTATTGATGACGAAGACCGAGCCCCGACGCACGCCTGTAGAAAGAAATATGGGCCGTACCTTCACTGCACATTAGCAATTGGGATAAAACAACAATGAAGAAACCGGCCGCAGTTATTGCGCGCCGGCTTTTTGCTTTGCTTATAATGTTTATGTATAAATACAGCTTAAACCGATTTCGAAGGCATCCTGCTTTTTAACCAATAATTAATAATGGTCATAAACGTGCTTTTTAACTGATCGAAACTGGAGTCTTTGATAAACAGCCCATGCGCTGAGAGGTTATACGCTTTTTCAACCTGTTGTTCTGAAGCCTGGGTCGTCCAGAAAATAAAAGGAACGCTGGTGAATCTTTTTTGATGTTTTTCCAGCATGAGCCGGCGTAATTCAAATCCATCTATTCCGGGAAGGTTCAGTTCGCATATGATGATAAAAGGAGCATGATCCACATGTTCAAGAGTCTTTATCACCTGATCTGCGCTTTCGAGAAAGACCAGCTCATTTGAAAGCTTCAATTCCTGCCAAACATGTTTGACTACTTCCTGATCGTCCAAATCGCCATCGATGATCCATACGGCCTGGGATTGCATGCGAAAATTTAAAATATCTGCTCATAAAAATCATGCCAGCTATTTTGGGAAAAAAGCTTTGTTTTTTGACGGGCTAAGTGTTCCTAATAAGTTAATACAACGTAATTTACATATCGCATGAAACAGGATAATCCCTTTGCAAACAGGTATGGAGAAACCCAACACGATAGCATGGCGCAACCGGCTTCATAATACCATCTACGAATCAAATACAACTGCCGGCAGGGCCTTCGACGTGGCCCTGTTGGTATTGATCATTTCGAGCATCATTGTGGTAATGCTCGATAGCATCAAGGAGTACCACCAACGCTACGGCAACCTTTTTTATATCCTGGAATGGATTTTTACCGGGTTGTTTACGCTCGAATACCTGCTGCGTTTGATAAGCATCAAAAGCCCTTTGAAATATGTGTTCTCATTCTTTGGCCTTATCGACCTGCTGGCCATCATTCCCTCTTACCTGAGTATCCTGTTTACAGGCGCGCAATCGTTGCTGGTGCTGCGGGCGCTGCGGTTATTGCGGGTGTTCCGCATTTTCAAACTTACCCACTTCTTAACTGAAATGGAATTCCTGAAGGCGGCGCTCTTTACCAGCCTGAAAAAGATCACGATCTTTATGCTGGTGGTGCTCACACTCGTTATCATCCTCGGTTCCGTTATGTATTTGGTAGAAAATGGAGAGAATGGTTTTATAAGTATTCCCGACAGCATCTATTGGGCTATTGTTACCATTACCACCGTGGGGTATGGCGATATAGCGCCGGTAACGCCCACCGGTAAATTCATTGCCTCTGTAATGATGTTCATTGGGTATGGTATCATTGCAGTACCTACCGGCATCATTACAACCGAAATGGCCAATGCGGCGCGCCTGAGGAAACATGGCCATGAAACCTGCCCCGGCTGCGGCCGGGAAGGGCACGACAAAAATGCCGTGTATTGTAAGTATTGCGGAACGTTGTTGTAGTAAGCAAATTATTTCGCAAGCCCTGCAATGATCAGCAACGGCGGCCTGGGTTTGCCATTTACGATCTTATAAGAGAACATATTGGTGCGTTTAGCGGCTATTTCCTGTTGCAACGCAACCGGAATGCTCGATACCTTATCATAGTAAACTACCTGAACCGTGAGTTTTTGCGATGCTTTCTGGCTGCCGTCATTCAGCTTGTACCTGATCTGCACTTTTTTTGTATCGCCGTTCTTCGGGTTTTTACCAAAAAGACCGTCATCGAACGATTTTTTCATATTGATAAAGCCGCTTTTAGTGCGCACCCGCAGTTTCTGGTCGTTGGCGCGTTGCCCCGGTACATCGTCATCGAATACACATTTGTTGTTGCCATTACCATTGTTATCGGGATAATCGGTATCGTCACTGTCATCACAGATGGAAGAAGAGGAGGGGTTGGCGTTAAACACCGGTTTGGCCAGCGTGTCGTTCTGTTCCAGCACATAAATTGCATCCATATAGGTTAAACCGCCTACGATCAACTGGCTTACGCAGGTATCGGTAGTACCTTTCTTTACAAATGCAATATTATACCGTACGCCGGTTTCACTTTGCGAAAGATTGATAGTTCCTGAGTTCTTATTGATCTTAAGCCCTTCGGGCCAGCTTAAATAAGTTCCCTGTACACCAATATTGTTAAGCGGGTCTAAAAAGAAATCGCCGCCGTTCTTTGGCTTTAAATAAACAACGCTGTCGCCATAATTAGGCGCAGTGGGGCAGAAGGCTGCATTCACCGACAGGTTATTGCCGTTGAAGGTTGAATCGGTTGTGTTGGTTGAATCGATTGTGTCAGTGTCATCGCCTGCCTGATCGCCTTTGTTACAGGCAAAAAATACCAGCAACAATACGAACGGCAACAGCAGAATACGAGTGCAGGGTTTGCTTTTCATGTAATTTTCGGTATTTAACACGGGAATTCATGTGCAGAACAAGGTTGGTTACATGCTACATACCAGCGTGTTTTCACCGTAATACAAACGGGGTACGAACGACAAATATTCAGTTTTTGATTCCGCTTGTACAAATATTAATAAAGCAGAAATTTATTCGGTTGATATTCAGTGTGGATATCCCTGTAAACATCCATAGGCCACAGGCTAAAAGCTATATTGAGGAAAGTTATTGCGCCCAAATCAGCGGTTATGGTACCCGGTTGTATCAGTGTTGAAGCAGTTGTATTTGAAAATTACTATATGTTATTTCAATCCGGTCGTTATTGTTCAATATTGTGCCCGGTACAGGCAGGGTGAGCAGGCGGTCATCGATAAGTACAATGGCGTTACCCTTTTCATCTAATGAAATAACGTTTCCGGTTAATTTCGAGGCTTCGTTGCCATTGCCGAAAAACCTGGCGGGGCTGGTTTGTTCGCGGAAACTGCCCTGTTCAAGATGAATAACGGTATCGGAAAGTTTGATGATCTCGTTCGCATTATGGCTTACCAGGATGGTGGTTAATGCATAACGCTTGTGAATTTCCAGTAAAGTGTACTGCAGTTGATCACGCATAACATTGTCGATGGCCGACAATGGTTCATCAAGCAGCAGCATGGAAGGTTTTTTGGCAATGGCCCTTGCCAGCGCTACCCGTTGCTGCTGGCCGCCCGACAGCGTTTGTATTTTCCGGGTTGCGAGGTTGCTTAAACCGGTAACCTCCAGCAGTTCGGTCACTATCTGCCGCGGTTCATGCTTATCAAGTGCAAATGATATATTATCCCTTACGTTCATATTTGGGAAAAGGGCATAATCCTGGAATACAAAACCTATTTTTCTTTGCTGCGGTTCAAGATGGCTTTTCCGTCGGCTGTCGAACCAAACCGCGTCGTTTACTTTTATAAAACCGCTATCGGGTTTCATAAACCCTGCCAGCATCCGTAAAATGGAAGTTTTGCCGGCGCCCGATGCACCATACAGGCTCACGAACTGCCCGCTTTCAATTTTGGCGGTTACATCCAACTGCATTTCGCCTTCTGCGGTATGTAAAACTTTTTGTAATGAAAGATCGATCATAACCGGTAACTATTTTACGGTATCAATAAAACTTCGCCTGCTGCATTTTACGGTTATACGTATAAAGCACCAGTAATATGATGAACGATACGGCCAGTAAAATGCCCGCATACACATTTGCCGTATGATAATGGAATGCATCCACCTCATCATAAATGGCAATGGAAGCAGTGCGTGTTTTGCCGGGCATATTGCCGCCGATCATCAGCACCACGCCGAACTCACCAACGGTATGGGCAAATGTAAGCACGATGCCGGTAAGCAGTGAAGGTTTTATATTTGGCAGCAACACCTTTGTAAGTGTTTGCCATTTGGTTTTTCCCAGCGACCAGGATGCTTCTTTTAAACTCGGCGATAAGGAAGAAAGACCCGACAGAATGGGGTGTACCATAAACGGCAGACTATAGATCACCGAAGCGATCAGCAACCCCGTGAACGAGAACACCAGGCGGATATTCAGCCATTCTTCGAGCCAGCTGCCAAAAGCATTGGCCGGACTGAATGCCAGCAATAAATAAAAGCCGATCACAGTTGGCGGCAGCACAAGCGGCATGCTTACAATAGCCTGAACGATTATTTTAAAGATGTCTTTCCCCCCGGCCAGCCAGTTTGCCAGCGGTATGGAAATAACAAACAGGATAAGGGTAGTGCTCAGTGACAGTTTCAATGTAAGCCATAAAGGCGACAGATCGATCATTTTACTATATACCCGAATTTGTTATAAATGGCTTTTGCCTTTGCAGAATACAGGAAGTTATAAAATTTTCTGGCTGTGGTGATATTATTTTGCCGGGCGAATTTCAAAAGCGCCGCTGATTGTTCAATGGGTGGATAATCCGCTGCATTCAATTCAACCCAATTTCCTCTGCCTTTCATTGCACCGGCGATCACAATTGATTTTGCCGTAAAACCGATATCCGCATTTCGGGTGCCAATGAACTGGCTGGTTTGCGAAATGCTTTCACCGGTTACCAGTTTGGAAGCCACCTTATCGTACAATGCATATTTCTTCAGAATAAATTCCGCAGCGCTTCCATAGGGTGCGGTTTTCGGATTGGCGATGGCAATGCTTTTTATGTTGGCCCCCAACAGCAGTTTCAGGTCGCGCGAGGGCTGAATGTTCGGCTTCGCACTCCACAATACCAGCAAACCCTGTGCATATACTTTCGGCGGTTCAAGGGTGAACTTATTGCCGGCCAGCTTTTGCGGGTATTCTTTATCTGCAGAGATGAAAATGTCGAATGGAGCGCCGTTCTGGATCTGCTGGGTGAGTTTACCCGATGCGCCAGGCACTATATCGATCCGGGTCTTATCTGTTTTGTTGAACTCGGCCACCAGTTCCTGCATGGCGTATTGCATATTGGCAGCAACCGCAACGGTTAGTTTTAACTGGGCCTGTAATAGTAGAGTATGCAGTGCCAGTAAAACCACTAAACAGATTTTTTTCATCGTCTACTTTCAGTTGGTAATTGGCAAAGCTACCTAAAATAAAAAAGAAAGGCTGCGCAATCAGCACAGCCTTTCTATCCAATTTTACTTATGTGACTATTGATATCCCGGGTTCTGGTAGGCAGCTTTTTCTTCTGCAGTCAGTGCCATACGGTCCATCTGGTCCTGCGGTATGGGCCGCAGGTAATGGGTTGGGTTAATGGTTCTGTTAAACGTTTGCGGTGTATGGTTGCCGTAAGCTGCGCCGGCAATTTCATATGAACCGGCGAGCTCATTCCACTTTTGGGTACGCACCAGGTCGAACCAGCGATGGCCTTCCCCAAAGTATTCGCGTGAACGTTCTGCAAGAATATAATTGATATCTATGGCGGCCGGCGTGGCAGCAGTCATGGCAGCGCTGTTATCGGCAACGAATGCAGCATTGTCCCTGTTACTGAACTTCCACTTCCCGGCTCTTGCACGAATTACATTGATGAGGTCGCGGGCGCTTTTACCGGCTACAGTTGTGGCGCCTTTTACAGCTGCTTCGGCAGCTATAAAATACAGTTCAGAGAACTTGGCGATCTTGAACGGCCGTGTGCTCGTAGCGTTTGGCTGGCCAAGACCTGAACCATTATCGGTTCTGTAAACCCCCAGTTTCCATAAATTGGGAAATACGATCCGGCTGATAGCGCGGGGAGTGATCACAAAATCGGCCCTGCCCGGTATTTCACCGGCGCCGATATTATTGACGGCAGGCCGGCCGGGGAAAGTGGCGCCTGAAGGATAAGTAATAGTGGGGGCAAGCGTTTCATCGGGCAGGAACGTGAGTATAGGCTGCCCGGGCGTTACCGGTAAACCGTTCGCGTTATAAAGGGTGGCGTTGGCAGTTCCGCCCTTAGGCCAGTTACCCCTGAAAACGGAGGTGAAAGTACCATCGTACCTTGAGTCGAGCGTTTTATCGGCAAAGGTGTTCGTAAAAGCACCGATTGTTGGGGCCATACGCGTATACGGACGGCCTAAAGCCTGGGCCGCTTCGCGTTGTACTGAGCTTATACCGGCCCCGGTACCGGTGGCATCGGGTGAACTTCTGATAACGGTGTAGTTGAAGGTCACCATCCAGGAGGCGCCGTTCCTGCCATTGCCGCTCTCCGAATCGAAGCAGGCCAAACAGGCGCCATTATAAAACTCGCTTTCCTGGGTATGATCTGCATAAAGCAGCATTTCCCTGTTGCGGTCATTGCCGCCCACATGCAGGTCGTAAAAGGTATTTTCAAGACCAAAATTACCGGGGTTGTCGATAGCCTCAACAGCTATGTCATACGCCTTTTGAAAGTACCATTGCGCATCGTGGCCATCGGGGTCGGTTCTGGCCGTTTGCGGATAGGTAGGAATGTTGTTGGGGTTTTGCAGCCACCAGCCATACGTCAAGTACGCTTTCGCCAGGTAAAGGCGGGCAACCGTTTTTGTAACGCCGCCGGTTACCCTTGGTGCAACGGGCAGTTCATCGATCGCCTGCACCAGGTCGGGGAAAACCGCTTTTGTATATACTTCCGGTACCGTATTACGTACAGATAATCTTGAAGGAGCTGTGTTGAATTTCAATTCGCCTGCTCCAAGGTCCAACGGCACGCCGCCAAATGTTTGCACCAGCAGAAAATAATCGAAGGCGCGGAAGAACCTCGCTTCAGCGATCAGCGAAGCAGGGAAGGTACCCGCCAGGGCGGCATTTTCAATAATGCCGCTGGCTGTATTGATGTTTGAGAAAGCGGTTCCCCATAATACATCCGAACGGCTGCTGGCCGGTGTCAGATTACCTACGCCGCTCATGTCCGCATCCTTGAAGTTGGCATCGGCGCTCTGGGCCCAGGTATATTCATCGGTACCCGTTTCGAGTGAATTATAGAAATAGGGTTGCCCGTATATGAAACGTAAATGGGCATATTGTGATGTTATACCGCCCTGCACCCCTTTTTCGGTTTTGAAGAAGTTGGGGTCATAAAAACTGCGCGGCTCTTCTTCCAGAATTTTTTTACATCCTGAAGATACCAGCATGAAGCAGGCTGATACTACAATGGATTTTATAAACAGATGTTTCATATGCTGAATGATTTAAAATGTCAGGTTAACGCCAAGAATATAGTTGCGGGTCGCCGGGGTATTATACCCTACGATAAGGATGCGTCTCAACAGATTCTGGTTTGAACTGATGGCTCCGGTTGAGGACACATTTTCATTACCGAATGAATTGGTTTCAGGATCGAGGCCCGATTCTTTATGGAAGGGCGAAAACATGACAAACGGATTTTGAGCGGTAAAGTACATCCGCATTTTCAGATTCGAATTCTTCATCAGGCGCTGGTTGAAGTCGTAGCCCAATGTGATGGTGCGGATCTTCATGAACGACCCATCGAAGTAACTGAGCGTGCTGCCGTATTTCGGGTTGTCGCTGCTTACGATACCGCCGGGTTTGGGATATTTTGCATTGGTGTTTTCCGGCGTCCAGTAATCGACATTCAAATTGTTGCGCCGGCCGCTCAGCATATTCAGGTAACCGCTTGATCCGTGAATGGTACTGAAAAGAATGCCGCCTTTTCTGAAAAAGCCTACCACACTCAGGTCGAAACCTTTGTAAGCCACGCGGGTATTGAAACCACCCTGAAAATCGGGGTCTACATCTATAACCTGTCTGTCGGCAGGCCCTATTGCGCGCTCGGGCGTTCCATCGGGTTTATATCCGCCGGTATATTTCACTTTGATCATACCCACATTGCCACCCGGCTCCAGTGTACTCAAATACGGATCGTCTTTTTGCCATAAGCCCTGCCGCTCATAATCATAAATGGCGTTGATATTATGCCCCACAAACCACCAGTTCCCTTCATCGCGGGTTTGTCCGGATGCAAGTGATACCAGTTTGTTTTTGTTTACATAGAAGTTAACGCCCGCATCCCAGGTAAAGCCATTCAGGTTATCGAGAATGGTACCGTTCAAACCCAATTCGAATCCTTTATTTTCCGTTGCTCCGATGTTGGCTGTATAGCTGGTTACACCAGAGGTGGGGGGCAGGTCGAGCCCCAGCAGAATGTCTTCGGTCTTTGTAATATAATATTCGATAGTACCGGACAAACGGTTTTTGAGTATGCTGAAATCAATACCGAAATTCCAGGTCTTGGAGAACTCCCAGCCTAAATTGGCGTTTGGCAGCTGAGATACATACAGCCCGGTCGCATAGTTCGAGGGGCCGAAATTGTAAGGCCGGGTTGCCAGTTGTCCCAGCGTTGCATAAGGAGCGATAGCCTGGTTACTGGTTTGCCCGAACCCGGCACGCAGCTTCAGTTTGTTGATGATGGCCAGGTCCTGCATAAATGATTCATCACTGATGTTCCAGCCCACCGAAATGGCCGGATAGGTATGCCATTTATGGCCCGGCGCCAGTCTTGAGGAAGCATCGGAACGTACCGTGGCAGAGATCATATACCGGTTGTCGTAAGCGTACATAACACGGCCCATCACCGACTGAAGCCCCCATAACTGGTAGTCCTGGTTCGCCGGGTCTATGGTTATCTGGCCTGCAGCCTGCCCGAGGTTATAGAAGTGGAAGGCATCGGCCGGAATATCGCGTGCGGCCATGTTCGACCGGTTGTATTTATTCTGCTCTACTGAATACAATGCCACCGCATTGAAGGCGTGTTTGCCGAATGTGCGATCATAGGTCAACAGGTTTTCCAGCGTCCAGTGCACCGTATTCCTGTTATCTACCGAAGCAGATGACGGCGTATTCGGGTTGAGCGCGTCGCCAACGCCTGCGCCCGTATAGGCGCCGTTGTTAGTTTGTATATAATCGAGACCGAGGTTGACTCTATACTTTAAACCGGTGAGGAACGGGGCTTTCACTTCGCCATAAACGGCATTGTAGGTGGCAAAGCCGCGTGTTTCGTTCAGCCACTGGTCATTGTCGCGTAGGTTCTTCACCACATCTTTCGTATAAACATACTGGTTGTCTAATATCATTCGTATGCCCCTTCGTAATGTGCCGTCGGGGTTATAGGGTGAGGAAATAGGCGTCATGCTTAATGTGCTGTACAGGCCAACCTGGCTTCCTTCGGTCTGGTTGTAGTTGGTATTGGTAGTAAAGCCCAGCTTTACCAGTTTTCCCACCTGCTGGTCGATCGAACCGCGCAGTGAATACCGCTTGTATTGCTGCGTGGGTATAACGCCCTGGTTCAGGTAATAACCACCGCCGAAGTTGTAACTGCCGGTTTCACCACCGCCCGAAAGGCTGATGTTGTGGTCGGTTACGATGCCGGTTTGGTAGAACAGGTCCTGCCAGTCGGTATTGGTGCTGTCGTTCTCATCCTGGCCGTTTGCATATTGATTGGCGGCTTTACGCAGCGCTACGAACTGCGGCCCGTTCATCATGGGGTATTTGGCAAATACCTTTTGAGCGCCAACGTATCCGCTGTAGTTGATGCGGGGTGTTCTGTTCTTTCCCCCTTTTTCTGTTGTTATCAGTATAACGCCATTGGCGCCGCGGCTACCGTAAATGGCCGTAGCGGAAGCGTCTTTCAGCACATCGATGCTTTTTATATCGTTCGGGTTGATGTCGGCAAGCGATCCGATAAAAGGAATTCCATCGAGCACGATCAACGGGTTGTTGTCGGCGCTGAGCGAACGGGTACCACGGATCCTGATCTGCATGGTAGCTCCTGGCCGGGTTGAGGTTTGAGCAATATCTACCCCCGGCAGGCGGCCCTGAAGGGCCTGCGAAACGTTGGGCGAGGGCACTTCACGCATTTTTTCACCACCTATCGAAGCCACGGAACCGGTGACCGATTCTTTCCGCTGGGTTCCATAACCAACCACTACCACTTCACCGAGGTCGGTTGTCGAAGGCGTAAGCTGAACGTCGATGGTATTATCATCACCTACGGTAACTTCTTTGGTAGCGTAGGTAATGCTCGAAATAATCAGTACAGCTCCTTTGGCAGCCTGAATTGAATAACTGCCGTCAGTAGTAGTGTTGGTACCGGTACTGGTTCCTTTTACACTTACTGAAGCACCGGCCACAGGCTCGCCTGTATTGCTGGTTACTTTACCTCTTACAGTGTTTTGAGCAAATGCTGCGTTCCCTGCGGCACTACAAAGCAAAACAAGCAACGTCATCGCAAACACTTTTTCCCATAACAGCCTTTGCGGGCTACGTTTTTTGGGGCGTTCAATTTTAATCATATGGATCGTTTTGATGATGGACATTTTATTGTTTAGAGATCGTCCCTGCGCAGCAACCGGTAACCTGCCATTCATATGGCAGGGGAGCTTCGCAGGCGGAAAAAGGAGCTGATGTATTAACTGGCCCGAACCTGGTATGCGGGTAAAGTATAATAGATAAGTACGGTGGGTGAAAAGCAGTTAGATTGTTGCATATGGCGTTTTTAATGAAAGATTCAATCGTTGGGCCAAACCGGAATCACGGCTGACAGAACGAAATTAGGAAAAAAAGCAAAAAAATGAAACCGATTACATTTTTTTAATCAAAAAAGCTGCTGGTGGGGGTATCCGGGCGCTCGGGTAAGCTTTGTTTCCTATTGTTTTCTCATTGCAAATTATGCGGATGCTGATTTTTGCAAATTTTTCAACCGATTACAATAACTGGCCCGAAACGCATCCTGAAAGGCATGAGATTCCAGGGCGGGTTAAGGTTGAAACAACAACGTGTATGGTTGGAAGATCCTTTTGGCCTGCAGGCGCTATTATGGAAAGAAGCCCTGGCGAAGCGACTGCTGCAGTGGAAAAACATTATTGGTAAAAGATTATAATCTGTCAATGCTGCAAGCTGCCTGTGAGAAAAGTAATGAAGGAAGTTATATAATGCAGCAGCCGTTATAACAAAGGTCATTCATTCCAATTTTTAAACCGCTCCGTCTTTTGGATCATCAGGCTGCCTGATTCAATTTTGGGCCCCGGCATCAGTGATGCGAACGAATGCCATACTCATCTGTATCAATGTTATCCGGCACCGGCATGTATTTCACAATGATGCAGGTTAATAAAAAATATTAAGGTGTTGTGAGATACATCTTTTGCTTCGGTTTTTATGGCGATGGATATGCGATAAATTAATATGTTAAGACTTACACTTTCCTGAGTTTAATGTTATATTTGCTCTGCACTTTCAAAAAGAATTCCTGAAACCACCTCCTAAAATCATTCTACATGTTGATGACGATCAGGACGACCGTTTCCTGATTGGTTCCGCTATTAACAATATCGACTCCGCGATACAAATCCTGGAAGCAGAGAACGGATGGCGTGCCATTGATTATTTAAAAGAAGCCTACCTCGATGGGCAATTGCCGTCACTCATCATTCTCGACTTCAATATGCCATTGATCAATGGAATGGAAACATATAAAGAGATCAGAAAATATCCTGAGTTCTCTTCCATTCCTGTTGTTCTTTTTACAACGTTTCATAACAGGCGGGAAGATGATTACTGGGATTCGGAAAATGTTGCAACTTTCACCAAGCCGGCAACGTTCAAAGAGCTTACAAAAAGCATCAGGGAAATTTTAAATTATTGCCTGCCCCGATGATCTTCCAACTCCTTTACTTGGGCCACAGGGCAACACCGGCAAAGTATGCAGGCTGGCATATATTTCGCATCACATGTAATTCAAAAAAATATAGTTATGTCAGCAAAAGGATTGGCTGTTTCAGCCGCAGAGATGGTAGGTTCGAAAATAGTTGCCAAAAAGGCAAATAAAGCTATTGATTCCCTGCCGGTGCAAAAGCAAAATAAGATCAGGGGCATATTTATGATAGCGTCTGCTGTAATGCTGCTTGTGTCTGGCATCAGGTTATTGAAGAAGAGCAAACAACAGGTAACAAAAGCAGTGTTATAAAAGTATGCAACAGTTAAATGGCGTTGCAGGCTTCACCTCATACAATGTGCAACGATCGCCCCGGATGGCTGAACATGAGCTGATGGGAAAACCCGTTTCCGCATCAGGGCGCAGTGAAAAAAGGCATCGTGCGTTCTGATCACATACCGGTTGATTTAATTTGAATGCTGTTTAGAATAACCGGCCGGTTGACTGGAACGCTCTCCAGTCAAGCGAAAACAATTCTTTGAGCTTGTTCGACAGGTCTGTTATGCTGAATGGCTTGTAAATAAAATAGGAGGCGCCCAGCGCCTGGGCTTCTGCCCGGTAGGCCGGGTCGATACTGCCGGTAAAGATAACGACCGGCACCGCATGGTATTCGGGAAGCTTTCGTAGCCCCGACAGCATGGCGCTTCCGCTGATCAATGGCATATTCCAGTCGAGGAAAATGATATCCGGAATAATATGGCTGTCATCATCCGGCCGGGCAAACAGGGCCTGGCCGTTTTTTTCCTGCAACAGTTCAACGTTCTTGCAACACTCGTTTAATGCAGCCCTTAAAATGAGCAGTTCCTCTTCGTCATCATCAATAAGTAAAACCCTTTTCGGTAAGTTCATAAAGTCCGGTATTGTAAAGTTGACAATACGGCCTTAACCCAGGAAGAATTAACGTAAATCAGGTAGAAGCACTAAGATATACTAATGTAGGTATAAAGTTGCACCATTTTGTTATTCCGGCTAAAAATTCAGGCTTACCAGGTACCAATTACATGATCGCACGGCAAGATGCAGCCTTTAATATTGGCAATCGGGTGGCGCCCGCAAATATAAAAGCGAAAGCCATTGCTGAACTTTCGCCTCTGTGCATTCCCGGAGAGGGGGAATCAGTTACAGGGGGTCATGGCGTTTTTGTTTATAATTAACGCAAAAAGGGTATTGCTGCCCAAGTTGATTTAGTTTACAAATTGTTTCTTCCGTTGGCGGTAACACATTCACTGAAGTTCTCTTCACCCGCTTCACTTTTTCAAGTACAGTAACATCTTTAGTTAAGTAATCCATCGTGCCAGGCCTTTTCAAAGGCTGGTGTACATTTTTTACTGATACCTTCATTCTGCATCCATTTTAATTGTGAACAAACAAAAGTCGATCGTTAGGAGAATTTCATTTATCGACAACGCAGGTCGTCTTAAAATCAAATAGCTCCTTAGCACAGCTGTTTTGAATTTTAAATTTGCATGGCGGTTACCGGTACGCAATTATTCATTGCATACTTAAACGTAATATCAGTGACATTCACTGTAGTGCACCAACATTAATTATTAATCTCTGAAATAGGTATTTTGGGAAAACGGAAGATATGTATTATCAAATGGGAATAGGATGCCGTAAGCGATTTAAAGGTAGAAACTAATGGTGAAAATCCCAATTTTTTATAAAAGAAAATTTAACCTGTTGTTCGTTATGATGCAGCCAGGACGGCCCTTTGGCGGGAAGTATACACGAACTCCCGCCTGGCATACAAATTACTGCAGTAACTTTAAAACTGTGCAAACACTTCCTTTGACAGTCAGGCGTTCGATCGAGATCCTCGGGTTGGCGGTCGTTTTCTTTTTCATCGTTCATGCGGCTAATATTCTATCGCCCATATTGCTTTCCTTTTTTCTTACCATCCTGGTTTATCCTTTGTTTAAAAGGCTCATCAGCAAAAAGATGCCTGAGATGCTGGCTATTGTCATCGTGCTGCTCGTGCTGCTTGCCGCTATGGCGCTGCTCGTATGGTTCATTTCTACGAACGTTTCGCGGCTGATTGCAGATTTTCCCACGATCAAATCCAACTTAACGGTTCATTTGGAGAACCTGAGCAGCTGGATCAACCGGAAAACGAATTTCTCTACCGAGCGCCAACTGCAACTGATCAACCAGCAAAGTGAACAGCTGGTGAATTTTGCAAGCGGCTACCTTGGCGGTATTGCTTCTTCGCTATCGGGGCTGTTTATCTTTTTCGGGCTTGTTCCCATTTACATCTTCCTGTTATTATTTTACCGCAACCTGCTTTTGCGTTTTATTTTCCTCTGGTATAAAGAAAGTGAGCACGAACGGGTAAGGGAAACGGTGCAGGAAATGAAGGGCGTAATAAAAAGCTACCTGGGGGGACTGCTGATCCAGATAGCTTATATCACCGTGCTGTTAGGCGGTGTATTGATGCTGTTTGGTATCAAACATGCGCTGCTGATCGGTGTATTGTTCGCTATCCTTAACCTGATCCCTTATATAGGGGCGCTGATCGGCAACGTTATAGGCGTGCTGCTTACGCTTACTTCATCGGAAAGTTTATCGCCTATACTAACTGTGCTTATAGCTATTGCGGCGGTACAATTTCTCGATAATAATATCCTCATGCCAAAGATCGTTGGCTCAAAGATCCGCATTAACGCGCTAACCAGTATTGTGGCCGTTATTGCAGGCGGAACGCTGGCTGGTATCGCCGGCATGTTCCTTTCGCTGCCGGTCATTGCCGTGTTGAAGGTGGTGTTCGACAGAACAGACCACCTGAGGCAATGGGGTGTATTGTTGGGTGATGAGCGGCCGCCAGGAAGTCCGTTTACCTGGCCGCGTTATCGCAAAGCGTCGCCGGCCGTGCAGGACGAGATCAAACAGGCCAGCGGGGTTGATGTTAAGAAGCGGGGAGATAGTAAATAATCATTCCGGATTGTTTTAATAGTATAGGCAAACCCAATCGGTAGCATTTAAAACGATTTTATGCAGTCAAAAAAGATCATTACGGTATTTGGCGCCACCGGCGCACAGGGTGGGGGCCTTGCCCGCGCTATTCTGCAGGATGGTAACAGCGCTTTCGGAGTAAGGGCGGTAACCCGCGATCCCAATTCCGATAAAGCGAAAGAATTAGCTCAGCTGGGGGCTGAACTGGTGGCAGCCGATATCGATGATCCGCAGGCTGTCGAAAATGCGTTGAAGGATGCTTACGGCGCCTTCTTCGTTACTTTTTTCTGGGCACATTATTCGGCCGAAAAGGAAAAGGCCGAAGCCGCCATTTTTGCCGCGGCTGCAAAGCAAGCTGGTTTGAAGCATGTGATCTGGTCTACCCTCGAAGATACGCGCGATTACATTCCGCTTAACGACCAGCGAATGCCCACCCTTCAGGGGCAATATAAAGTGCCGCATTTCGATGGCAAAGGTGAATCGGATAAATTATTTATTGAAGCCGGGGTGCCCACTACCTTTTTGCTGGCATCCTTTTACTGGGACAATTTCATTTATTTCGGCGCCGGGCCCAAACGGGGCGAGGATGGCGTGCTGGCCCTAACGATGCCCATAGGCAATTCAAAGATGGCGGGTATTGCAGCGGAAGATATTGGCAAATGTGCGTATGGTATTTTCAAAAAGGGCCCCGGGATGGCGGGCCGCCGGGTTGGGATAGCCGGGGAACATTTAACCGGAAACCAGATGGCCGATGCAATGAGCAAAGCATTGGGCGAGCGGGTGGTTTACAATAATGTTCCTGCCGATGCATACCGGGGTTTTGGTTTTCCGGGAGCTGATGAGCTCGGAAATATGTTCCAGTTCTATGATGAGTTTGAAGAGGAATTAAACACGACCCGCGATGTAGGTTTTTCAAAACAACTGAACCCGGAGCTATTGAGTTTTGAGCAGTGGCTTGGTAAATACGCAAAGCAGATCCCGGTGTGAGTATCGATCACAATCCTTTAAAAAACTATTTCTTTCTCCCGATTGGTTTGTGCTGCCAAAAGTTACAGCCAGGGAGTGGGCTACAGCGCTTAATTTTGCTTTCATTTCTTTTTTTTATAGACGATAAGTCACTGCACTAAAAATTTAGATTGCTTTCATCGAGATCGCGCATTAGGTTCCTATCCTTTTCATTCAGCTGTAAGCGCTCTTCGGCAGCCTGCTCTTTTATATTTTTTATCTGTATTGATTTCCAAACCCATAATATCGTTATTAGCAATAGCCCTACAATGATTGTTATGACAATTCCTTTGACCCCTCCACTCTTAAAATCAATACCTGAATAAGATTTTGGATCATTGTCATTGCCGGTCGTTGTATTCATAATATATATTTGTTTTCTGGATCATAGATTATGGTTTATCTATAAGAACATATATTGTTGCCAATTGAATTTATATAAAAATATCTCACGCAGATACTATGAGTCCGAAGGAATATATTACAAAGGTTAAAAACAAAGAGATTTATGATCCCGTACTAACATTCCAGCTATCCAATGTTTTCCATGTGAAGAAAGTATTGCGGGCCCATGTCTTTCGCGGATGTTTTTGTTGAGCCACTCCAGGTTGCCAACAGGAGGGTTTTGCGCAAACATACCGCCGTAGGTTTTTTGTGATACGATGATGAACAATTCCGGGAAATTGTCGGGCAGCCACTGACCGGAACCGTCCTGCCCGGTTTGGGAACCGAGCCCGATCATGAAGATCCGCAGTTTGCCCAGGAATTTGTTCAATTGCTTTTTGCTTCTCGATTGCTTTACTTTCCAGATCGCCTGCGCTATCCTTCGGTCATTATAACGTTTTAAAAAAGGGTCCCGCCAAACGGCGGGACCCTTTTGCACAATACCCATCTGCTATACTTCTTCATTGAGCACCGCTGTTTGGCTTACGGCGCCCATTACGCTGCCGGCCACAGCCAGGTAACCTGCTATGTCGGTAACGAGGGTTGGCAGCGCTACAGGCGATGCGAACACCGCTGCGCTTACGGCTGCCAGGGTAAGGCCGATGTTGCGAAGTATTTTAAAAAACTTCGGCGTGGTGCCCTGCACCCTGTTGATGATATTGTTCATAGTGATTAATTTGAATGGTGAAAAAATGCCAACACTTCTACTAACCAGCCGCCATAACCGCATCTGCGCCGCTTACCGGCCGCAGCTCCTGCGCACAGAGCTGTGACTGGTAAGGTTTGCCCTTTGAACAGGCAGGGAAGCCCCGACGGTACCATCGGGACAGGCTTCTGTATATGCCTGCCTGTTTTCGGGACAAACACGCGCATAGGGTACGGCAGTTTTTCAAAGGTAAACGGGCACATAGGGTACGGTGGTTTTCATAGGAAACAAACGCATAGGGCAGGATGGTTTCCATAGGATAGCAGCACTGGCCGGCAACGATGAATACGCGCTTCGGTTGTATGGGCTGCTGTAACTACAGGCAGCTATTCCTAACAGGAGGTAAGCCGTTCATGGTTGCCTGAATAGGTTACCAGTTACCGGGTTCCGGTTACCGGGTAATACAGTTACTGGCCCGGTAACCGGTTTACACAGCCTGATAATGGGCGGCCGTCCCGAAATTCAGGCCCGGCAACCGGTAACTGGTAACCGGAAACCCGCTACGCGACCTTATCTACCAGCACAATACTGGTAGCATTGTGCTCACCCGATTTCAGCGCATAGCTGCGGGAGTTTACCCGCTGGTAGTACTCGATACCCAGCACCGCCACAACCGTATCCGGGCTGTTGGCCGGCAATGGCAGCGTAAGGGTTGTAGCCTGCGTGGGATCGGTCGTAAACGGTAATTCAGGCGTTCCCTGCATGGCATACTCGTACCGCTCCGTGTCGAAGTTGATGGCAGCGGCTGCTGCCACGATCCTGAAGTGAGTGGTGCCCCGGGCCTGCTGCACCATGTTGCGTGGCACAAAAACAGGAATATCGACCGTTACTTCTCCCGACACACGGTTGAAGTTTACCGGGCAGCGCACAAACAGGGAATCGGAAATGCCTGCCCGTGCGTTGAAATGAAAGTTGTGCAGTTGCTGCAGGTCGCCATTGTTCACCGTACGTGCGCCTCTTTCATTTACAGGGTCGGTAGTTATGATGCGCGACGTTACTTTCGCCAGGCGCGCCTGGGTAACCCTGTCCTTCGCATTGATGGTTACATCGCGAAAGATCGAACGCAGGAGTTTGGCTGCTTTGCCCGCACGCCCGAATTCCGCCATGTTCTCCCGGGTACGTTCAAAAGCCGGATCATTTTTGATCCTGTCGGCGGATGATCCGCTGGTGGTAGTTGATTTTGCCATTTTTTTAGGTTTTAATGAATGAATAAATGATTGAAAAATTGGTTCACCGGTATAACCAAAAGCTTTATTATGAAGAAAGGATGCTGCCTTATTGAAAGTGCCTGCCCAGGTGCCTGCATTAGTGTCTGATTGCCTGGGTATGGCCTGACAATGGCCTGGGTATTGCCTGGATATGGCCATACAGGAGTAGAGTTCCTGTAGGATCCCGGTAGGGTCCGGGTACAGTAAGTAGGCCATCAGGCTACCAGTTTCGTTCAATACAGGTACCATTAGGTTACCATCTGTGCCGGCTATGTTGTATGTGTTTGTCATGGTGATCAGTTTTATGATCACAAAGCTGGGGCGTTTGCGCGGAACGATTAGCCAAGGTGTAGCCAAGTTGGCTATGATTTATTTTTGCAACAAGTGTTTAGAAAATGCAACAAAAAAGGTATGCACGCGGTAATAAACTACCACAGGTGCATACCTGTTATAAGAAATATTCCGGAAATAATTAGCCAGGTTGGCTATTAAATATTTTGGACATTAATCGTCCTCACTTTCAATATGCCGCAGCAAACCGGCTTTTAATTCATCGATGAATCTGGTAGGATTTTTGCGGCCCCGTAACCGAACAAATAGGTGATAGAAATTTCGAAGATCGACCTTAAATTCATTTGCCATGAAGGTCATTATATCCTTAATAGAAGCCTTACCATGATTAAAGAATCCGCAGTTTTGCAATGCATACCCCAGCTCAACAACATCCGTAAGTGATGCAGTACATTGAAGGGTAGAAGCGGCAGCAGGCCGGGAAGCGGTGACGGCTGCAGGCTCAATGAGTTTTACCGAAAGGTTCAGCATTCCATCAATATATTTCAATAACAGCTCATAAGCCATCAGTTCCGCCAGTTTTCCATCGCAGCTGGTAGAGAAGACCGTGTCGAAATGATTTACCTCCGGACAAATTTTCCAGTTATATGCACCGCGTACAAAATACAGTTCATCATGATGGGTGTAACCCATACGGTAATATGCATAGAGATCCGCGTTATCGGAAAAATAACGGGCAATCACCTGCAGTTCATGTTCCAGCCGCTTTTTCTCCAACATACCGCTGCCCTTGAAATAACCAATGTGCAGGCGATACACTTTCTGATAATAGATATACCGCGCCATGATCACCGGTTTTACCTGTTTGAAAAAGTAGATCTCCCAATCCTTACCGGGAAAGGTGCGCTCCGTTACCCATTGTCTTAGCTGCAACAGGCTTTCTTCACAGATATGGATACATGTTTCCAGTCTGGTGAGTTGATCTGATTCCGCGGCTTCTGTTTCCTGCAGGCGGAGCTGCCATGATTGGGTAAGTTCTTCAAATGTTGATTGAAAGGCAGGCATGGTATATCGTTTAGCGTTAGAAAATAACGGTTGGCATTTCAAAAATAAATGCGGATGGATGCAGTATCTGTGGTTATTTTGAATTCGCCAGGTAATTTTTTGAATTCGTATGGTTTTGGCGCATATTCGTAAAGTAATAATGGAGTGGTTGGCAGTTTTTCCCTTTTTTGGAAGCATTTGACTGAGATCAATAAGTATGCGCTGTTGCCTTTCAGGCAGGCGATTAAGCTTAATTAATATTAACTCTACTTTGTCAAATTTAGTTCTTT
>NZ_LWBP01000187.1 GCF_002078015.1 Niastella populi
TCCCGAAGGAGTGACCTATAATCGCGAAAAAGGCCTGTTTCTAACCTGTTGCGAAAAACAGCATCATTACTTACTTTTCCTGTAATTACAGACAAAAGCAGCGATCACTGAGAATCAAGGGAGATTAAACTTATGATTAACGGAATAATTTAACCGTCAAAATGTCAATAAATGGCCGGAGCTATGTTTCACGGCTTGGTATTGGGAGTATAAATCAGTTGCACTACGCCCGATTTGTACACTTTAGTTTCGGCCAGTACCAGGTCTAGCCTGGCAGATATATTAAACAAGGGCTTGCCGGCGCCTAATGCAGTTGGATGAATAGAGACCATATATTTATCCACCAGGCCGTTTTCTATAAACGTGGTGATCAGTTTGGCGCCTCCATAGAGCCAAATATCTTTTCCGGGTTGGTTCCTGATTTTTTCTGCTACGGCTACTACGTCGGTGGTAATGAAGGTGGCTTTATCATCCACTCTTGATTGGCTGGAGAAAACGAATTTTTCCTTGGACTGTATGGCTGAGTAGATCTGCTTTTCCATCTGAGGTGCAGATGCGTCAGGCTGATAATTGCCCCATTGATCATAACTTACACGTCCATAGAAGATAGTTTCAATGGATTCCAGGAAGCTATCGAAATGCATATCCTCCTCTAGTATACACCAGTCCAACTCTCCATTGGCTCCTTCGATAAAACCATCTAATGTTGTGGCTAAATTCAGAATTATCTTTCTCATTGGGCAAAGGTAATATCAGGGCTATGAGTTGGTTTGGAAAAATGCGACAAAATCACACTGGAAGGAGGCACACCGGTGTACCGCTTTATATCATTTGTTAGATGTGCGTGATCGCAGTATCCATGTTCAATGGCAATATCCAATAAGCCTTTTTGCTTTTTATTATTGGCGACCGCCGAGAAGGCATGTTGAAATCTTGTAATATTAATAAACTCTTTAGGTGTGATGCCGATATGCCTGTGAAAAGTTCTTTCCAGTTGTCGGGGTGTAGTGTGATTCCTTTTCGCCAGTGCATCCACAGTGATTTGTCCCCTGGCTTCTTTAATACATTTTACAATAGTGAAAAGGTCGTGTTTGGGTGCGTTGAATCGTTTGAGAAAAAATGCGTTTAACTCTGCAAACGACAGTTCTTGCGTGTTGCTGGTGTCTGGCGCAAGCGCTTTTTCCAGTTCTATAGTTTGCCCCGTAATTTCCGCCAGCGGCAGATAATTATAAAATTGAGAGAAGGCGCCTGGCTTAAAGCACACGCCGATCAGGTGATGTTCTCCGTTCAGATAGGTATCTTTATAAGACGTCATGGCCCCCACCAAATAAGAGCTCCCTGGCTGCATGGTTACCAGGCCGTTGTCGGTAATGCATTTTCCGCCTATGTTCAATACCAGGCCGGGGCAACCATCCGGAAAGATCCGTTCTGCATGTATCTCCTTTCCGGTGCCTTTTATTGACCAATAGCATTCAATAGAGTCCGCCAGTGCAGCATGTGGTGTCGTCTGTTTATAGATCATGAACTTTATTCAGTTTTAGCCGTAGAAGGTCCATCTTTTCAGGTAAAATATAAAGACGTTACAAATATAGTTTCGTTTTGGAAAATAATACTTTATTATGGCTGTTCAAAGTAATTTTGAAACAGCCTTACTTATAGAGCGCTATATTATAGACGCTGACATGCAAAACTACTTCGGGAATATTAATCATCAATGTTTGCGTGAGTTTGTTGACAGCAGGATAAAAGATGGCGTGATTCAGAAAGATGATCGACAAATGGCTCAAAGCCGGCGTATTGGATAACGGACAGTTGGTTTATCCGACTGAGGGTACTCCGCAAGGGGGAACGATCTCACCACTGATCAATAATCCAAGTAATCCTCTATGTTATCCAAAAAACCATATCCGATTGTATCGGATGGTTTGTGTATTGTAGGAGTTGACGCGACAGATTAGCTGGACTTCTTTTTGAGAAACTGATTGACCTCCAGCCAGTGAATGAAAGCATCAAACCAGCGATTACTTGTTCTGTTGGGATTTCCCAGGCCGAAACCATGGCCACCATTCTGGTAGAGGTGAAATTCGACAGGAATGCCTGCTTTGAACCATGATTGTATCACACCCATCTGACCACCGAAAAGAAAATCGTCAGTGGCAATAACATTAAACATGGGGGGAGCATTCTTTGGCACTTCTACAGGATTCATGCCGCCATAAATAGGTCCGATGAATGCGAGTTTCATAATTTTTGAATGCAGTGTTGAATGCATCGTTAATCCGGCGCCGGCTGAAAAACCGATCATACCAATTCTACTGGTATCTACACTCCACTCATTGGAACGCTTGACGATCATGGCGTAGGCAGCTTCAGCATCTGTTAACTGGTTAGACAAATCCATTTGTGGCGGCCTTGGTGGTGTTGCATTATTTGATGTATCGGGAGAAGCCGGTGGAGTTGTGCGGGGTCGATTCATCCAGGCTGTAAAGTCATCCAGCGCTGGTGGAGTCGGAAAAAGCCTATATTTCAATACAAAGGCGGCAATTCCCTTGTCTGCAAGTGCCTGTGCTACTTCCCAGCCTTCATTGCCCATCGATAGCCACCGGAAGCCGCCACCCGGTGAAACGATCACCGCCGCCCCATTTCCCTTTCCTGCTTTAGGTAGAAAAGGTGTAAGGGTCGCTACGGTAATGTTTCGTGCCATAGGGTCGCCCCACTGTCTGAACCAGGATTCGGAGGCTGGCTGATTATCGACGCCACCAGTGCCAAGCCGTATGGCATTCGGCTCCGGAGGAGCTGTTAAAGGATAAATTGTACCATCTTGTGCAATTGCGGTTGCAGATAAAATCAGTAGGACACAAGCTATGATGGATGACTTAATGAATACTGTAGTATAACGGGTCATAATAGGTGATTTGTAATTGTGTTGAGGACAACTAATATAAGAAATTTCCCGCTGTTCAACTAAAAAAGGAATTATAGCATGCCTGGGATCTATACTATATGTCTGAGATGTGCTTATTCAACCGGATCCTTTCCCATGGTGCCCAACCGAGAGTCTGGACTGCCATGAAAATGAATTCTGGATGACCATGTGATTTTAATTAATCTTTTACTTTGTTAAGAATTAAATACTGTTCATACTATCGGAGGTATTACAGCCTGCTTATGCGACATGGACAGATGTCCGTACACATTATAAAAGCTGACAATCCAGAAAGATAACGGTTTACATTTCAGTATTTTAAAAAATATTTCAATCATGAAAGTTTTAGTAATCGGAGGAACCGGCCTCATCGGTAAAGACGTTTGTAAAAAATTGGAAAGTGCCGGTCACAAGGTGATTGTTGGATCACCAACCAGGGGTGTTGATATCATAACTGGGAAGGGCCTCGAAGAAGCACTGGAGGGAACAGACATTGTGATAGATTTGTCTAACTCCCAATCCCCGGATGGAGAAACAGCTTTACATTTTTTCAGTACCGCGGGTAAAAACCTGGTAGCAGCGGAGAAAATTGCCAACGTTAAACACCACCTGATACTGTCTATTGTTGGCGTTCCCCTTGCTCAACATATAGGTTATTTGCAGGCCAAGAAGCTACAAGAAGACACGATCGCAGCATCTGGCATTCCTTATACCATCATTCGCTCGACACAATTTCATGAACATATTTCGACGATAATCGCTGTACAGGGTGAAGGCAAAGAGGTACACGTTTCAACAGTCGACTATCAACCGATCGCCGTTGCAGATGTGGTAAGCTTTGTTGTAAAATTTGCTTTGGAGGAACCGAAAAATGGAATCGTTGAGATAGCCGGTCCCGATCGTGGCCCGATGAATGAATTTGTGAAAAAGTATCTGGACGAAAAGCATGAAGAAAAAGTAGTAGTCACCAACGAGGACAATAAATATATGTTCTTCGAGATACCAAGATCGTTGTTGGTGCCTGCCGGAGATTTTTGCCCGGGGGAAATTAGATTTGATGATTGGAAAAAGTATTCATAAACCTGACAGGCTCCGGCAAGTATAGGGCAGCAGTATAATTTTCGCCCTGCTTCCCTATACCTTTGCCGGAGGCCTGACTCACCTGCATTCCTTAAGTGCCCCGATAAATTTTTGCATTTCTTCTGTATTCAGGGAAGCGAATCCGAGCCGTATTCCATTGACGTCATCTTTGTATCTGTATAGGCTACCATCATTCATGAAAATACCTTTTTCTGCTAACCGCCTGGCAAGATCAGGTATCGAATACTCCGGGGTGAACGTGGCCCAAACAGCCATGCCGCCATTCGGCATGTTAAAATGAAGAAGATTCCCCACACAAGAATTAAGCATGTCGCAGAACATATCCCGCCGTTCTTTATACAACTTCACCGATTTCCGTAAATGTCTCTGCATCTCTCCGGTATTAAAAAGATGCGCTATAGATTCTTCAAACAACACATCACCGCGAATCTCTACCATTTGTTTGAACACGGAAGCCTGCCATATGAGATCATCCCCTGCAATTAGGTACCCCAACCTGATCGTAGGTGCTAATGTCTTCGAGATAGAACCAATATAAATCACATAACCTTTATGGTCTGCGCTGGCCAAAGGTAGTATTGGGGAATTTTCATAATGAAAGTCATAATCATAATCGTCTTCAATAACCGGAAGACGATATTGTCGAATAATATCCAAAAGTTTTATCCTTCTTTCTTTACTTAGGGTTACGGTTGTGGGGTGGTGGTGATGGGGAATAATGTATAGAAGACCAGGTGGCGATTTTTTGCAGATGTTCTCAATTTCATCAACATCAATCCCATTTTCATCAACTTTTACCTTGATCAGTTTCGCACCCATCTGTTCAAAAAGCCGATCGGCAAGAACGTAGTTTAAATCACCGACGATAACCGTGCTCCCAGGACGCAGGATCAAGCTCGCCGCTATAAAGATCGCCAGTTGTGCCCCATGGGTAACCATAACATGTCTGGGTTCAATATTGAGTGCCCTGGTTTTAGCAAGAAAGAGGGCTAATTCGGTTCTCAAAGACATACTTCCGGCAGCACTATCATTCAAAAGCCTGCTATGGAGGTGAACTCTTTTAGATAAGAATTTGTATCGGTCATAAATCGATTCCAACGGCGCTATCCTCGCATCAGGATAACCGTCATTAATCATCAATTGATGAGGACTCAATGTTCTTTTGGAAACCTGCCTCGCAGCCACTTTCTTGTAGAAATTACTATCTTCCTGCTGCTTTGACCCTTTAGCAGCCAAAGGCTCTAAGGGCTTGGGATGTATCACCGGGAGTTCTTGGGCAATAAAGTTTCCTTTTCGTTCTATAACGTTGAGCCATCCTTCAAGTCGGAGCTCTTCATAAGCCGACACCACCGTTGTACGGTTAATTTTCAGCATTGAGGCCATGTCTCGACTGGCAGGCAATTGATATCCTGGTTTTAATTTCCCATTTCTTATTAGAAAGACAATACCTTCCGCTACCTGCTTAAAAATGGGAACAGCGGAATGCTTATTTATTTCAATCAAATTACTATATGGTAATAACTGTACTCCCATGGTAAATAAGGATATAATCAACACTAAGTTTTAAATCATAATTTTACGATTTTTTTGCTATCTGGACTTGAATTTGAGCTGGCTTACATAAGTATCTTACGCCTAATTGGGCATTAAATCCATCGTATCATAGAAGCTTATTATGATCACGTTCTTCGAGAAGTTTACAATAGAAACAGCAATTTTACGGAATGAGGAATCGAATGAACTAAAGAAAAAGCCATATTAACTAAAACTGCTGTCAATAATTGGATTGAGGTTACGACAGTTCGCCTCGGAAAGCATTAGGATTTATAATATCCTGACCTTTTTGCATTTTGGCTCCTTCTGTTCGAACTAATACAAGTGGCTAAGAAACAATAAATTACTATCAGTAGGTAATTGCAGTATAAATTCTTTGTAACTAAAAACCCTTCAAATCCAACGATCTGAAGGGTTCATTTTTTAGTGTCGGGGCGGCTGGACAATTGTCGAATTCCTGGATCGAAGATTTGCTAAAATTTAAGGGATTAAACATATGAGATATTATTATATCTTGCTGAAGTTTTTCCCAGGCTATCTGATCATTAATAAATTCGTTTATTTATAGCCATTAGTATTTTCCAAACCCTTTAATTCAAACGTTCTCATGCCCCAGATCGATAAGCGTTTTTGCTTCCTGGCAATCTTGATTTTGTATTCTTTACAATTGTTTTCCCAACCAGAAATTAATTCTTTTTCACCGGTATCAGGAGCTGTGGGTACAACGGTAACCATTACCGGTTCAAATTTCAGTACCAATCCTGCTGATAATATCGTTTTCTTCGGTGCAGTTAGGGCAGGTGTTACTACCTCAACTGCCGGTTCCATAACGGTAACCGTGCCGGCCGGCGCTATGTACAAACCATTGAGCGTTACCGTTAACGGACTGACAGCCTATACCGGCCGTCCTTTTATAAATTTGCCGGTAAACACAATCTTCAAAAAAATGCTTAAGAAGAAAGGCGCTGCAAATAATAGGTAACGAGCAAAGAAAATATATTTTTTAAATAAAGCAAACAATGGGCAAAAGAGAGAATCTTTAAACTTGCAACATGAATATAGATCTGGTTTATTACAAATTATACGAATTTTTGCAGAATAATCGGCCGAATTTTCACCATGGGATCTTTAAGTTTATATCATCTCCGAGCCTTGATAGTGCAGTAGATATCTTTCAGGACCTGTATGATGTAAATAATAATTCCCTGAAGTCCATTTTCGAAGAATTCTCAGATGTGACAAATCCGGTCATAGACTATATGTTGTTCATTAACGGGGAAGAAAAGTATAATATTCTTGAATTTTCTTTTTCCACGCCAACTGAATATACATTCAAATATTATTGGGATCAGGCTGTACAGGACAATTTTGATCAGTATTTACCAGAAAATCTTAAAGGTAAAATTGTAGCCTGGTATATGCCTGGGAGTGACTACAGAAAAAGAATAGCAGAGAAAGCTGCTGCAAATCCACCAAAACCAGTTGCCATCAAAAGATGGCAACCAGTTGGACAATTAATGGAAGAATTCGAGATCCGGTATCTGGATCCCAATCATCACGGCTATCCCCAATGTGCCGGCGACAGATATTTGCAGCTATGGAAAACCCACTGGAATACTTATATGGTGTGTACGCAAGGGTTATTCGAAGAAAATAATGCAACGTCTTTAGGCTTTGAATTATACTTTGAAACAGAAGAAAAGCCAGACCCGATTGATGAAAGCTGGCAGGCAAACATTGTTTATGAACTTGGTAAACTTCTTCCCAAAGTAACGGATCTAAGCCAGCGATTTGAAACATATAAGTATATTTCAGTTCAGATTGCTATGGATGGCGCGCCTGAGGATTGGAGCCTGAACGAACATGATAATATAGGTTTGCTGCTGGGAATAGAACATGAAGAGTTTCAGAATAGAAATCTTCAGTTTGGGTTTCGACCGGTTAACGTTAAGTTATTACGCCCTGCAGAAGTAAGAGTGATCAAACTAATGAATGCGCATGGGCGGCAAAGGCTGGTAGATTTCTTTCGGCAAAGAGGCAAAGCCACTTTAAGTTCGCTCAACCGGCCATCGGCTGTAAAGGAAGAATAAGTATTAATGAATTTAAAGTAAAAACATTTTT
The DNA here is from genome assembly GCF_002078015.1 of Niastella populi. GTDB lineage: Bacteria > Bacteroidota > Bacteroidia > Chitinophagales > Chitinophagaceae > Niastella > Niastella populi. Next base: position 7,703 of record NZ_LWBP01000187.1, read on the forward strand.
ACAACTCTAACCTATAATTATATTTTTCTTGTCCCTCATCTCCATTTGCGAAATGTGTAATTCCACCTGTTAGTGTTTTCCAACAAAACCTGCAATTCCTATTTAGTCAATATGATAATGAACTAAGGCGTTAAAGGGCAATGGCTAATATCAAAGAGCATTTGGAACAAGGCATTTAACAAGACTACTTCGAACCAAAAAGGCCCTTCGAATCCAATGACTTGAAGGGCCTTGTAAATTTTAGTCGGGACAACTGGACAAATTTCTATCGCGCTGTGCAAAGCCCGTGAAGTGGGGATTTAGAAAGATAAAACACTTCAACACAACCCGACAGGTAGCCAATCCTGTCCGGTAAGGTTTAGTCAACCACCGGAAGCGAGTCTTGCGTAGTAGGTAGAGATGTCTGCACGAAGCGTAGACAGCGACTGCTGAGGGTATGCTATTGAGCCTCGAAACTGTCCTAAATGCCGAAGTCCTGGTTGTTAGATAGATTAGGACAACATCAAACCAGCGTTACGACGAGTTGGGAAGATTCGGCCGGGGTCTGAGAACATATCACAGGCAGACAGGGGTAGTACGGGAACACAGGAGAGCCTACCGCCTCCAAACGAAAGTCGGTTAACAAGGACTGACCGAAACTTAACAGTCCGGGCTTACAGGGTATGTGTCGCCACCCTGACAAGCGATAAGAAAAGGCGATACCGGGAGGTATCCTGACCAAGAGAAATCGCAGGAAAGGAGAAGGGCGGAGGCAGTCTTAGCATCCCCATAGTACTGATAGAACGGTGGGAAATCAGCTCCATGAAAGCCACTTAGTAAGGAAGGGAGATGCCTGTTTACGGAGCTGCATTTTAGAAACATCAAATGTACCAGAGACATGGAAAAGATGTTAACAGTAGAAATGCAGATAGCAGAGCGGGCCAGGAAATACCGGTCTGAAGTCCTGACGAACCTGCATGAGTTTATCGATGAGCCACTGCTACAGGAAAGTTTTGATACCCTGAACAAAAAGGGAGCCAGTGGCGTTGATGCAGAAACATGGATGGATTATCACAAACAACGGGAAACAAGAATCCCACAGTTACTAACAGCCTTTAAAAGCGGTAACTACCGGGCACCTAACATCCGGCGGGTCTATATACCCAAAGGTGATGGAAAACTTCGGCCACTGGGCTTGCCCACGGTAAAAGATAAGCTGCTGCAAACGGCAGTAACCAGGGTGTTGCAACCGGTATATGAGGATATGTTCTATCCCAGCTCGCATGGGTTCAGACCAGGTAAATCACAACACCAGGCATTGGAAGAATTAACCCGGCAAGTCAGTTGGCAAGGCAAGCGCTACATTATAGACGCTGATATGCAAAACTACTTCGGGAGTATTAATCACCAATGTTTGCGTGCGTTTCTTGACCGCAGGATAAAAGATGGGGTGATCAGAAAGATGATAGACAAATGGCTCAAAGCTGGTATACTGGATAACGGACAGCTTGTGTATCCAACAGAGGGTACCCCGCAAGGGGGAAGCATCTCACCGCTGATCAGTACGGAAGAATGGATACCATTAGTGAAACCCAAAATCTATCACAGCCGACTTTTAGCAAAACCGTAAATGGAGGAACCGTGTGCAGGAAAGCTGCTCGCACGGGTCTGTGGGGGAGCGGGGAGGCAACGATCCGCTCTACCCGGAACCGGATAACGAGATCGCTTGCTCATATTCACACACTTAGAAATGAGCTAAATTTTTATCTTTAAATAACTGCCACCATTTACCCATAATGCATCATACGCTGTAAGATCACTAAACCTTTATATGATGCGTTTACTCAAAAGTCTATTTATCTTGTTTCTTTTTCTAGTATCACTATGTAGTTCGGGAGCGGCTCAAAATGTCGATTCTGTTGAAATATCGGGCAAGGTTCGATGGAGGGACACAGGCATTATGGGTTACCCAACTGAGTTAAAGGTTATATCTAAAACCAAACAGGTATATTTAAGCCCCATAGATTCTACCGGAAAATATCATTTTCGGTTACCAGTTGGCTCCTATACCCTTACACCTTCTAAACATTTTCACTGGATCGGCGAGGAATACATTCGTATCAATGACTCGGTTTCTAAGATCTCAATTGATTTACCGTCAGGAAAGAAGTTCATAGCACCTGTTCTTGAACTAGATACGATTGCTTTAGTAAATCTTTTGCCAGAGGTAGGTGTAGCTCATTATTTTATTAAGAAACATGCCACCCTGGTGGATGATTTCATCAAAAAACAAATGACATTTTTTGATATTCCCGGAGCTTCTCTTGCCATTATAAAAAACGGAAAGGTCATTTATAGCCAGATTTATGGAGTTTCTAATGCACAATCAGGTATGCCGGTTACAGAAAAGACCCTTTTTGAAGCCGGGTCGATTACCAAATCAGTTTTTGCTTTTGTAGTAATGCGCCTGGTTGAAAGAAATATACTCAAGCTGGATCAGCCACTGTATGAGTTATTACCTTTCGAAAGGGTATCGCATGATGAACGTTACCGAATAATTACAGCCCGCCATGTACTTTGTCACCAAAGTGGACTGCCCAACTGGGGTCAACTAGATAGTACAGGTCACTTCAATCTATTATTTACACCGGGTACTAAATTTGGATATTCAGGCGAGGGTTATGAGTATTTGAAAAGAGTAATTGAACATATTACTGGTAAGAAGATTTCCCAAATATTGAATGAAGAGCTTTTGACTCCACTAAATCTCAAAGGCTTTTATTTTAAGGGTAATGAACACATTAAAAAATATGGTGCGCATGGCCACATTGACCTTAAGCCCTCTAATATCAGGTTCATCGAAAAGCCCATGATGGCATTTAGTTTATTTACGGAAGCAAAATCTTTTAGCAATTTTATGCTTGCGTTACGGAATAAAAAAGGACTTAAAAGTGCCACATACGATGAAATGCTCAGTATTCAATCCACCCGAAATGATGGGGTGGATTGGGGATTAGGCTTTGAACTTGAAAAGACCCCTTTGGGATTAAGTTATGGCCATAGCGGGAGCACAAGCAGTGGTTTCATCTGTAATTTTACTTTCTTTCCACAGCTTGATGTAGGATATGTATTCTTAACGAACAGCAATATGGGAGATGTGTTATCCATCCCTTTATTGACCCAATTCCTGATCACAGGAAAAACTGCCACCAAATGATTTTTTTGCGTCATCCTAAAAACTAAATAGAAATTGACAAAATCAGCAAAAGAATTTTGGGAAAAAGCCTATCAAAGCAATATTGGTAGACTGATTGGCATCTGTTACCGCTACACCAGGAACTATCAGCTATCGGAAGATTTGGCACATGATGCGTTTCTAAAAGCTATAGACAAGTCCGGGACATTTAAAGGCAAGGGCAAATTTGAAGCATGGTTACGCCGCATCATTGTAAATCATACGCTGCAATATTTAAGAGATCGAAAAAAAGACCCGCATTTAGTTGATGTGATGCCAGATCTTATGCCCCTGAACCCAATGGAAGAAAATATTCATCCAATCAGATCCGGGAGATTTACCACCGCCGAATTGATTGATACTATTGACCAATTGCCAGAACACCATCGACTGGTTTTCAATCTATATGTATTGGAGGAATTTACCCATGCACAAATAGGATCAGCGCTCGGAATAAGTGAGGGCACATCAAAATCACATCTTGCAAGAGCCCGCAAGAAGTTAAAACAACTACTTATCCAAAAGGTAGAGGGGGACCAAAATGAGACAGCGCATAAAAAAGCCCTTGTTCTCCTTCTGGCCAGGGATGCAGATGAAAACATGGATAAAATGTTCCGGGAGTGTTTTGACGATTTTTCAATTCCACCTCAGAAGCCGTTATCCCTGGAATCGATCCAATTCAGTAATCAGAATGCGTTTATGCGCCACTCTTTTTTAAAGTCTAATGTTTATATTCTAGCTATATCGGCTATCGTATCAATCATTCTTATCATTGCATTGGTTGTAAGTCAAATGAAAAAGCCTGCGCAAAAGGTACCGGTGATAGAAAAAACAGGTTCAGGCACTGCTGAAAAAAATCCTACACCTTTTCAATCTCAAACTGCAACCATTTCGCAAGATAGCGTCATACAAAAAAGAAACTTAAAACAAAAACCAATGAAACCATTAGATTCCCTGGCCCTGATGTTAGTTTTATCATCAGGTTCATTAAATGAGGTAACTGCGAAAGATTCAATGAAGAATCAAATTGAAAAATATAGCCAGGTCGATACGAAGCTTTCGGGAGATTCTGCGATTGCCAACCCTCAATTGGATTTAGCAAATACTCCCAATACAGTTCAAAAAGAAAAGGGCACCTTCAGAGCTTCTGCATTGTATTGGTCAGAAAAAAATAAAGAAGTATATCTTAAAGGAAAAGTCCGCGTTGATTTCAGGGAACAACATTTTCAAGGAAATGGCTCCTTCACATTCCTGGGTAAAGTACATTTACTTGTTGTTGGTGGACAACAGGTCACTTTAGGAAAGACGATAAAGCTCGCTGATGATGATTATGAATTGGTAATGTTAGACAGTAAAGAAGCTACTGAAAAATACGGCGATAAAGGATTATACGGTGCTGCAGAAATAGCTCGTAAGCAGTAATTTAATCCCAACGGATTCTAACACCTGCAAAATCATTCAAATTCAGCGCAATAGAGCTTTAACATTAAATGAATAACGAATTATTCAAATTAAAAAACCCTTCAAATCCAACGATCTGAAGGGTTCATTTTTTATGGTCGGGCAGACTGGATTCGAACCAGCGACCCCTACGTCCCGAACGTAGTGCGCTACCGGGCTGCGCTACTGCCCGAAATACATTCTTTTGGCTGTCCGCTTGTCCTGTCCCAACTCACTGGTCGGGATCCGGAAAATTGAATGCGCCTGCGTCGCATTGATTTCCCTGGAACTGCGCTACTGCCCGGAATTCTCATTTTCGGGGATCAAATATAAATAATTCAGAATTACACCACAAATTACATGATTTTCCTGGCGTTCCTTCCTAATGGCATTTCATTTGGCGATCCCATTTCCGGGCCCTGTATATTTGATAAAACATTCAACCGGCATCATGAAAAATACCATTCTTGTTTTTGGGGTCATGCTCTTTTTACATTATAAAGCGTTTGCAACCTGGTCCATTATTATGATTGATCCGGAAACAAAAGAAATTGGTATCGCGGGTGCTTCCTGTTCCTACAATTGTTATGGCATCGGAGAAATTGTACCGGGAATGGGTGCCGTTATTGTTCAGGCCATGAGTAACAACGAGGCCCGGGACAAAGGCATTGAAATGATCCTTGCCGAAGCTTCACCTGAACTAATAATCCTTACGCTGAGGGATCCGGCTTTTGACCCCGAAAAGCAACAATATGCAGTGGTTACAGTTAAATATTTTGACAACCCGCGTACTTACACCGGAAACGCTACGAAAAGCTATAACAGGTCATTGACCGCAAACGGTGTTTCCGTGCAGGGCAATACGTTGACAAATGAAAATGAACTGGAACTGATCTTAGCAGCTGTGCAAAAAGGTAGAAATGATTTCCTGCACAATTATGCCTGTTAAATATGTTGCCGTATCACATCTACCAGCTGCTTTTTCGTAGCAACGCCTGATTGCCGCCATACCGGCTGCCCATTTAGGAACAGGATCAGGGTCGGCACTCCGCTGACCGAATATTGTTGGGCAACTGCCGGCGACCGGTCTACATCAATCTTGATGATCCGAACCTGGTCGCCTATATCTGATTTTACTTCTTTTAGCACCGGCGCCTGCACTTTACAGGGGCCACACCATTCTGCAAAAAAATCTACCAATACAGGCTTGCTGTCATGTAATATATCACTAAAACGCTCTTTCATAACCCATGTTTGAAATACTAATTTATTTATTTTTTTGCAAAGAACAGGCCGGCTCAAAACGAACCGGCCTGATTTTATTAGTGGGCGAGTGCGTTCTTAATTACCGCTGCCGCCTGCAATAAAGCTGTTTGTACCGATGGAACGTTGGCCAGGGGGTTCAACAAACCATAGTCATGTATTTGTCCGGCATACCTGGTGAGTGTTACCTGTACACCTGCTTCATTCAGTTTCCGGGCATAGGCTTCTCCTTCATCACGCAATACGTCATTTTCTGCAGTTTGTACCAGGGCTGGTGGCAATCCTTTTAATTGTTCAACAGATGCCTGTAACGGGGATGCATAGATCTCGTTGCGTTTGCCGTGGTCGGGAAGGTAATTGTCCCAAAACCATTTCATCATATTCTTTGTAAGGAACCTGCCTTCGCTGAATTCATTATACGATGTCGTTTCAAAGTTAGCATCAGTAACGGGCCATAACAGCACCTGCAGTTTAATATGCGGGCCTTTGTTGTTCTTTGCCATCAAAGCGGTAGCGGCAGCCATGTTGCCTCCAACGCTGTTGCCGGCAACAGCCAGGTTTTTACCATCAACGCCTATTTCTTTTCCATGCTCCGCCACCCATTGTGTTGCAGCGTAGATCTCATTGATGGCAACAGGAAATTTAGCTTCGGGCGAAGGCGTATAATCAGGAAATACCGCTACCGCTCCGGAACCAACTACCAGGTCCCTGACGAGCCTTCTGTGGGTAGGGTAGTCGCCCAAAACCCAGCCTCCGCCGTGGATGAAAATAAATACCGGCGCATTTTCCTGCGCGCCTTTAGGCCTGGTGATATGAATATTTACTTTGAGGCCATTCTGGCTGATCACTCTTTCTGTTTCTTCAATGCCGGAATAGTCAACCTGTACCGATTTTTGCGCTCCGATCAACACCTGGCGGGCGTCGGCCACACTTAGCTGTTCTAAAGGTTTGCCGTCGCCCGAATTCAGTGCCTGAAGAAAAGTGCGGGTTTCGGTAAAGATCTGCGGATCATTTTCGCCTTTAAATTGTCTTTGCTGTGCCATAACAAATGTGTTTATTAGAAGTGAAAAAATAAAAAGTGCCTGTTTTAAGGAATAGCGTTTCATATAACCTTGTGTGTTTGTTTTAAATTGATAACACAAAGCTACACGCATACAGGCCCCTGGGGAATGCACAAATGGTTACATTAATTGTACATTTTTCCCTTGTTGTATTTTTTCCTGAAATCCGAGGTGTTTTCACCGGTTTTGGAAGTGAACAGTCTGTTAAAATAGGCGGGATCATCATACCCGAGGTGGTATGCTATTTGTTTAGCACTCATGGCGGTGTGAATGAGCAGGCGTTTCGCTTCCAATATGATGCGGTCTTTTATCACTTCATTGGGGTGGGCCAGGTTCATTCTTCTGAGTTTTTGTGTAAGCGTTTTGGGAGCCATTCCCATTATTCCGGCATAGTCTGCCACTGCATGCTTTTCCTTATAGTGGGTTTCTACCAGCAGGCTGAACCGGCGAAAAAAGCCCGTATCGGGGTCGGGTGCATTTGTGAGATCACCTAATTGCTGGGCGCTCCACAACCTGGTGGCAAAGATGATAAGTTGTTTCAGGTAGATCCGCAGCATCTCTTCCTGCTGCGCCTGTACTGTTCTCAATTCTTCCTTTATCGATCTGAATATATTGTCAACGATTGAACTGTTATCCCCGTTCAGCCTGGTCATCGGCATATTTTGCAGGTTGTTGAAAAGCAGTCCGTCACAAGCTACTTCCACATCATGGATCTGTACGCAATAGAAATCCCGGTTATAATGGATCAGATAACCTTCGTGTGCGCCCGGTTTATCGATGCTCAAATGCTGGTTGCTGTTAATAAAGAACAGGCTTGGGGTGTCGGTTACAAATTGTCTGAAATCGATCGTAACGGTATAGCCGACAGGCAAATACAACACTTTGATATAGGGCTTGTATTTACCGGTTTCGATCTCCTGCATGGTCTGCTGATCTACGAATTGCAGTCCCAGTTTTTTGTAAATAGATTCAAAAACATACATTGGTTTATCCATGCTTTCACCAGTTTGAAAGTAACTAATGCCGTTATGCCAAAGGTGAATAAAATTGGTATGTTTTTGAAATTTATTGCGTAGTTGGGAACCACTTATGCCATGGATCGCCCGAAGTTGTCATTAATGGATTACCTGTAATTTTTGAAAAATGGATAAGTATTTTTTCTTAGTCTATGACAGTAATTTTCGTTTTTGTCGTTTAGATGAGAATGCAAATTTGCGATCATGGCGAATGAAACTTGGACCGATGCAGAATTGGATGCCTCTGTAAAGGTTTATTTGGAAATGCTATCAAAGGAAAAGAACGGGATTCCATATAAAAAATCCGAGCATAGAAAACAGGCCCTGGCTGGCGTTTTAAAAGGAAGATCGGAAGGGTCTTTTGAATTTCGTATGCAAAATATCTCGTATGTTTTGTACGACCTGGGACTGCCGTATATTAAGGGTTATAAACCCGCTAAAAACATTGGCACAAATACCACCGCATCTATCTTAAGATCTTTGGAACGGAATAAATTTATTATCGATGACAATTATGAGCCTACGCCAGAGGATGATAAATTGAAACAAAGAACAAAACAGCTTAGGAGAAAAATTAATTTAATCGTTAGGCCAACTGGGCAACCTAAGCCCCAAAAGACAGAAACGACTATTACCGTTTATTATCGAGATCCTGCGGTAAGAGCTTGGGTGTTGGAAAAAGCCAATGGTAAATGTGAAGCTTGTGGATCGGATGCTCCTTTTTTTCTTCCTGATGAATATCCCTTTTTGGAAGTACATCATATGATACCCATGGCGCTAGGAGGGCCTGATACTATTGAAAATACAATAGCGCTTTGTCCCAATTGTCACAGAAGATCACATTTGTCAAAAGATAAGGAATCGTTCAATAATGAAATTTATAAAAAGGTTTCAAGGTTGAAGAAATAGATTACTTCCACCTTGTATACGCCCGCACGAGGTTAACGAGCTTTTCCAATTGTCCCGCTCCGTCCCACCATTTTACCTTTCATACCATCATTGCCGGGATCCTCTTTTTTTTTCGGTATATTAATGGTAAAGTGTATGTGACTTGAAGAAGCCTGGCTTTATATTGCTTTTTCTTTTCCTGGCTTTTGAATTGAAAGCTCAACCAGGCGGTTGTATTTTTAAACCTTCCCGGTTTACCATCCACTTCGGTTCGGGTAATGTGCGTGACCCCAATAGCGGGGTGCTTACCAACTACAAGCGGGTGTATGGTTATTGTCCAACCGACGGGCATTTTGCTTTTGCCTCCTTCACCAGCGAATGTTTTCATGATGACTGGCATACCATCACGGCCGACCATACCGCCGGTGATAACAATGGTAATATGTTACTGGTTAATGCCGCGCCGTATGGCGGTGTATTTTTAGACATCGCCATTACCGGGTTAAAGAGCAATACAACGTATGAACTGGGGTTATGGGTTATGAACCTTTGCAGGCCTACCAGGAAATGTCCGTCGATCTTATTACCGAGCCTTAATATCCGGTTGCTAACACCTGATGGAAAGACCGTTGCTTCGATCGTTACCAAAGATCTGCCGAGGGTTCCGGAACCTGTTTGGGGCCAGCACCTGGCTTATTTTACAACTCCTGCTTCTACATCTACTTTGCGATTGATCATGGCCGATAACGCGCCCGGCGGCTGTGGTAACGACTTTGCACTGGATGATATCACATTCAGGGAATGTGTAAAAGTTATTCCGAAACCCGTTGCCACTCAAAAAAAACAGGTAACGCCCAAACGCGTGACCACACCGAAACCGGTTGCAAAAGTTACAACTGCACCGAAAAAGAAAGTTCAGTCAACCCCGGTAATAAAACCCAAACCGGATCCCATTACCAAACAAATTGAAATTGTAAAACATCCACCCGGAATAATAGCTCCGCCGCCATTGGTTTTAAAAAACCGGGAAAATGCATTGGTGAAGAAAATTGAAACCGGGGCGGGCGTAATACAGATCAATTGTTATGATAATGGTGATATCGACGGCGATACCATCAGCATCTACCACAATAATAAGTTGATAAGATCGCATATGCGGCTTTCCGAAAAACCTATCTCGCTTACTATTGAAATAAATGAATCGGCGCCGCATCATGAACTGATCATGGTGGCGGAAAACCTGGGCTCCATTCCGCCGAACACTTCGGTGATGGCCATTACCACGCCGGGCAACCGATATGAAGTGTTTATTTCTTCAACCAAACAGAAGAATGCAAAAGTTGAGTTTGATCTGAAGAAGTTTTGAAATATTTCTTCGCGTATACTATCATAACTCACATTGATAATACCGTTTTTTAACCCAATTTATTTTGGCGGAAATATTGTAAGGCGTTTAGGGAATGCGTATTGTATACATTGCCTGGTGTTGACTTTGGTCAAGAAATTAATTCTTTACTCAATTGTATTGTATATTAATTCGTTTGAAAGTTGCTCGAACATAAGAGCACCTGTTTTTTGATCCGAAATATATTTGTGATCTTATCCGTTAAGGATAAAATCTAATTAAAAGCTGTTTTATATGGGCTGGAAAGGAAACGTAAGATCTGTTGTCGCATATGCAAGAAAGATAGAAAGGGAGGAGCACCGTCGTGCAAGTCTTGCTGCAAAGCAGTATAAAGCGATGTTAAAGCAGGAGGAATTTGAAAATGGACAACGGGCGGTTCAGGAATACAATGATTATATTGAATTAATATCATCTACACATAAGGATTCCAGTGAAACATTGAACTGGCAGAATATAATGAATGATCCGGCGCCTGAAAAGCCAGTGCTTAAAGATGAGCATCGAAGTAGTGCAACAAAAAAATTAGATAGTTACAAACCGTCCTTTTTTGACAAGTTGTTTGGCTCGTCAAAATCTAAGATCAAAAAACTGGAAGCATTGGTTGCTGCAGCTCCGGCCCTGGATAAAAAAATATATGAAAAAGAGGTGGAGCAGCATAATCTTGATTATCTCGCATGGCAGGAGAATACAGCCCTTGCAAAAGGCGTTCTGGCCGCCGATGTCGAAGCTTACAAAAAGGTAATTGAGGAGCTTGCTCCTTTTGAAGATGTTAAAGAATTAGGGAGCGGGCTGAATATTGCTTTTCAAAAGAAATATGCAATTGTTACGCTCGCCGCCAACGGTATTACTGTAATTCCGGATTTTATATTATCTCAAACAGCTTCGGGTAAAGTATCTAAAAAGAAGATGCCGGTTCAAAAATATTATGAATTGTACCAGGATTATATCTGTAGCTGCGCACTTAGAATTGCAAGAGAAATATTTTCCTTTTTACCACTTGAATTGTAATAATTCATGTAACCAGTGAACTGGTAAATTCTACCACAGGGCATCTTGAACAACAAACGATCCTATCCATAGCAATTCCCAGGTTTACGCTCGATAAGCTAAACTTTGACACTATTGATCCATCGGAATCAATGAAAAATTTCAAACATAATATGAAGTTTTCCAAAAATTCCGGTTTCGGTATCGTTCCTGACATTCAACCCGGGGAAATAGGTTTATGATAGTTAAGCATTAAAAGGAATTTCATCAGCGTGGTAAACCCCGGCTCGATAAATGACCAGGGAAAAGGTTATTGAAAATACGTCTACCTCACCAACAAATACTCCCTTTGCGCCACACCGCCTACGATGCCGAAGCCATTCTGTATGTTGTTAAATACGATCACTTTCTCTGAAAATCCATCTTCATTTTTTTCCTGCGCCATGAAAGTGCTGTTCAGGTAATTGTAGCTGTTTTGGCTAAGTGAGGTTATTTCAACCAGCATCTTTTTAAACGCACCGTCGGTATTGGCCCTGAAGATAAAGCGCGGACTGCGGCCATTGAACAATGCATCCGTTGTGAAAAAATTATTACTTGTTGCATCGGTGAAGAGCGACAGGTTGGCTTCTTCCACTTCAAAATACTGTTCTATTTTCTGCCTGCCGCCATTGCCATTGGCATCTACCCACTCGCGGATCAGGTATAGCCGAACACGATAATAGTTCTGTACAGCCGGGTCATCGTGTAACTGAACGCTGACGGTTGCTTTGGCCTGCCAGCTGTTGATCTGCGCAACAGTCATTTTTATTTCGCCAACCTGCACGGTATCGGGTATCTGGTCACTGCCCGATACTTCGGGATATCCGGGCGCGGCAGCCGTTACCCGGTAGGTTGCGCCCGCCCGGGGAACGGTATTGCTGCGATAATATGTGCGGAAGGAACTGTTGAAAGGTTCAAGCGTTTCTTTGAAGGTGCCATTTTCAAACAGCCTTACTTTTGCGTTCGGGATTTCCTGCATGTCCTGTAGGCCATTCATGCGGCCGGAGAGGGTTACCCGCGCCATCATGATACTGTCTTTGTTCATGATCAGGTTCAGCACCATTTTGTTCGATTCTTCGGGAATGGGGATGTCGTAGATCTTTTCGCATCCGGTGATCGTTAATGTGATCAGTATAATAAGTAAATGTCTTGCGTGCATGGTTAGAATTTTAAGCTATATGAAAAACCTGGAAGGAGCGGCACAATGGTTGTTCCGGTGAGCTGCGCACTGGCGCTGGTTGCGGAATATTGTTTCAGGTAATAGAAGAACGGGTTCATCCTGTTGTATACGTTCAGCACGCTGATATTCCAGGTGCGTATGTTGCCATTCTTTTTATGTTTAATAAAGCTGATACCAAGATCGAGGCGGTGGTACGGCTGGATCCTTACATTGTTCCGGCTGTTGATGTAGTCTACATTTGTTGCCCAATATACCGGCGGCGCGTCGGATGTTACGGGCCCATCCGTTGCTTCGTACCGCGCTACAGGAATCGTGAAGGGCATAGCCGACTGGTACGTCCAGCTACCGGAGAGTTCGATGTTTTTTCGTGGTTTATAAACGGCCACCACATGAAGATCGTGGCGGCGGTCGTATTTGTACGGAAATGTACGGCCATAGTTTACTTCAGGAATATTCCGGTTGGCGGTGGCCCAGGTATAACCCAGCCAGCCGGTAAGTTTACCGGTTTTCTTTTGCAGCAATACTTCCAGGCCATATGATTCGCCGGTTCCGGCGGCTACCTGTTCCTGCCAGGTATCGCCTTTGCTATTGGTGAGGTAATCGGCCCCTTCTTTATATTCTATCACGTGGTGCATTTTCTTGTAATACACTTCAACCGAAAATTCATATTTATTCCGGAACAGGTTGCGGGCAATACCAAGTGCATATTGGTCTGCCTGTTGCGGCGCCACTTTTTTTGTAGCCGGCACCCACAGGTCTGTCGGCAATGAAATGGAATTGTAGGCCAGCAGATGAATGTATTGGGTCATGCGGGTATAGGATGCTTTCAGGCCCCAGTCGCCCGGCAGCAAATAACGCATACTGGCGCGGGGCTGCAGCGAATTATAAAATTGACCCTGCACGGCAAATGCGCTCCAGTGCAAACCCGCATTCAATTTCAGGCGGCGGGTGATCTCCCAGTCGTCTTCCGCATACAGGTCTATTTCCGATGCATTGATATTGCGGTTATTGTTCAGCGAATCTAACGTTACCGAATTGCCGCTGGTCTGCCTCATACGTACGGTGCCCGGGGTAAAGATCCGATACATGTAAGCGGCGCCTGTTTTTATCGCATGTGCGGGTGCGGGGCGGTAATCGAGATCCGTTTTGATGCCATAATCCTGTATGCCGGAGTTCAATTTCAGCGTGTTGGTATTCACATCCTGATCATACTTGTCTTTCGAATAAAAACCGGTATTGAACTTATAGCTGCTGCCGATGAGCATGGTATTGGCAAATAGCCTGGGCGTGAAGATGTGGTTCCATCGCATGGTGCCTGTTACATTTCCCCATTTTATATACAGGTCTGAAATATTATAATTATCTACAGGCGGATCGGTAGCAACCGCGTATTGCTCCAGGATCCTGAGTTTGTCTTTACCCGTATAGAATGACAGGTACAATTTGTCTTTATCGGAGATCTGGTGATGTATTTTGGCGTTGAGATCATAAAAGAACAGATTGAATTTCTCCGGTCCATCCGGTGCATTTTTTGCGATGGGGCCTGCTATAAGATCGGGATAGGAGCGGCGGGCCGACACAACAAATGATGTTTTCCCTTTTTGCAGGGGGCCTTCCAGCGTTAGTTGGGTGGAAAGCAAACCGACGGAAAAGTCGCCGTGCAGCTCATGCATATTGCCATCCTTTGTTGAAATATCTATAACCGATGAAAGCCTGCCGCCATAGCGCGAGGGAAACGCGCCTTTGTATAATGTTACATCCTTTAACACGCTTGTATTGAACGTGGAGAAAATGCCCATCAGGTGCATGGGGTTATATAATGGCGCGCCATCCAGCAGTATCAGGTTTTGGTCGGGTGTACCGCCGCGAACGAGTAATGCGCTGGTTGCTTCCGTACCCTGTTTAACCCCTGGCAGCAATTGCAGGGTCTTTAGCAGATCGGGTTCGCCCAGTAAACGGGGCATGGAACGCACCTGGGTTACCGGCAGGTTGATGCTGCTCATTTGCGAGGTTTGCTGTATGCGGGCGGTACGGGTGCTGCTTACTGTTACTTCTTCCAGTTGCGTGCCGGCCATTGGCATTTTGAAGTTGATGTGTGTATGGCCGCTTAGTTGTATCACCGTATCGATCCGCTGATAACCGGTGAAGGAAATTTGTATATGTAATGAGTCGCCCGGTACCGTAATACTGTAAAATCCGTAATTATTGGTGACGGTGCCTGCCTGGTACTGCGGCGCCACCAGCGATACCCCGATGAGTTTTTCACCGCTGACGGCATCTTCCACAAAACCGCTGAGCGTTTTGCCTGAACGCGGGCGTGCAATGATGAGGATATTACCGCTTTTTTCTTTGATGTCAAGCGGTGTGCCTTCCAGCAATTCCTTTATAATGGTTTGCAGCGGCACGTTTTTGTAAACCCGGGCTTTTACCCGTATACCCTTTACACGGGTAAGTTCATAGGATATGGGAACATGGCTTTCCTGCTCGAGCAGTTTCAGCGCGGTTTCCAGCGAAGTGGCGGGAATGCTGATACTGACCGGGCGGTTCGTTTGCTGCGCATTTGTCGTTAGCCCCATCGTTAGTAAAAGAAAGAGAGAATAAAAATATCGCATAGAATATGTTTAAGTAAAGGCATAGGTGTCCCGGGCCGCATTTGCAACGGCTGTTTATCGTGAATGGTCAGTGGTGAATGGTCAATGGTAAGTGGCCTCGCGATTGTTCGGTTTTCATTACGCCCTTGCGCCGCCAAAATTATTTTGCCAATTGTCCCCGCCTTGCGCCACCGCTAAAGCTATGGCGGCACGCGGTCGCTTACGCTTCGGATGCCGACTTGTTCGCCGTAGCCTTGCGAAGGCGAATTGCCGATTGCCGACGTAGGCCGCGCTGAGGTTTTCCCGTTTGCCGTTCGTGTTAGTGTATGGTAACCCTGTTGTCGCTGAGCGTATACGCCAGCCCGCTAATGTCTTTCAGCGTTTCCAGCAGCTCTGCCGCTGTTGTATTGTTGCCGATGCGGAGCGTAAAACGCATGGAGGCCACGCTGGCGGTATTGAATACTACGTGCAAACCATAACGCTTTTCTAAAATGCGGGCTATTTCTGCAAACGATGCGTTCTTTAAAACAATGTCGCCTGTACGCCAGTCTTCCAATTTACCTTCCGTTCGTTTGGTGCTATGTGCCTCCTGGCCGTAACTGAGCTGCTGATCGGCTTTTAGGATGCCCAGTACGCCGGTGCTGTCAGATACTTCTACGATGCCGGAACTAACCATTACCTGTACTTCTTTTGACTGCGCGTATGCTTTTACGGTAAACTCGGTGCCGAGCACCTTTGTTTGCACACCGCCGGGCGTTTTTACAAGAAACGGTTGACTGGCATTTTTTTGTACGGCGAAATATGCCATACCCTCCGCCAGTTCAATTACCCGGCCGCCATTCCCATAGTCGTTTCGGTACCGTAGGGTAGTACCCGGTTCAAGCCATATGGCTGAGTGGTCGGGTAATGCCTGTTTTACGATGCTTTTGCCTGCCGGGGCCGATACAATAACATAACCCGGTTCTTTTTTGTGACCGTATATGTTATATATCGAAAAAGCCACTACCAGAACCGCCGCCACCGCTGCTGCCTGCCACCAGATCCTGCCCGGGTGTTTTACCCTGGCTTGTGATATGGGATATACTTTCTTTTCTGCTATTACATCGAAGATGCCAGCCTTTAACGCTGCCTTCATTTCCGCTTTCTCCCCATCATTGCGCCATACCTGTTCGTCCCCGGGAAATGCGGCATACCATTGTTCCAGCAGTGCCATTTCTTCCCGTGTACAAATGCCGAGGGCATGCTTTTCCAGTAAGGAGGTTATTATTGATTGTTCTGGCTTGTTCATGTGTTCATACATTTATTAGACAATGCTCGAAATGGTGGAGTACTATGCGGAAGAAAAATTATTCCATAAAAAAGTTGCCCAGCCCTTCGCGCAGTTTCTTCAGGGCGGCCGACAACTGGTTTTTAACCGTTTGCGGCGAAATGGCCCGTTTTTGCGCAATCTCATCTATTGATAGGCCATGATCGCGGCTATCAATAAATACTTCCCGCATTTTTTCGGGAAGGCGCTCCAATTCGCGGCGGTAGCTGGCCTGCAGATCGGCCATTGCCATGTGTTCGCCGGTATTGCAGGTGATGTTGGGCAGGGCGCGGCCCGCCAGTAACTGGTATTTTTCGCGGGCTGTTTCCGATTTCAGGTAGTTCAGCACTTTAAAGCGTACGGCGGTGCGAAAGTAGGCGGCTACAGATTCGTTGATCTGTATTTGTTCTTTTTTCTGCCAGCAATACACGAAAACTTCCTGCACAATATCCTTGGCAGCAGCTTTATCGTATAAATGCCAGTAAGCTGTTTCAAAAAGCGATTCCCAGAAGCGTTCATATAACTCGCTGTAGGCCGGTACATTGCCGTCAGTAATGATCAGCCAGAGTTCCATGTCGGATAAATGTTGCAGATTGTTTGGCGGCATAACGGGTTAACAAATGGGGCTGAAGGTAATAAAACACTTGTTAAAATACATCCAATAGACGCCGCCAGGCAGCATAACCGATCTATGTATGATATATCTCATGCATAAATATGCTAAAATGTACGTTGGTATATGTTATGGGTTAGCATACGGTCGAAGGGGGTTTAGCGCGCCAGGTCCTCATTGATTTTTTCGTCGTTAGGAGCAGCATCCCAACCCAGGATCCGTGATTTATGAAAAGCGATATGCACTCCGTGCTCGAAGTCGCCGGTGAATTCAAAGTCGGCCATTACGTATGCAATACCTTCTTTGTTTTGGGGGAAAACATAAATTGTTCTTATACCCAGCGTCTTGTACAGTTCATGCGGCCCCTGGATAATGGGAAATGAAATTTCATCGACATCGATGAATTGCATGTGTTCGGGGTACAAAACGTTTTTTGTGTAGTTATACAGGCTGTTGATGATCTCCTGCTGGTTTTCTTTTATGTAGGCGATTGCATTCAACTGTTCAGCAGTGGGGTCAGTGGTGTAATCACGGCCCGCTGCATTGAAAAAAACTACGTCAACCAGTCCTTTTTTTCTAAGCTGCTCTGTCCTTGAGCCAAAAACATTTTCCGTTTCCTTTTGGGTTAACTGGTTCAGTTCGATAGTGGCGATATGTAGGGTGTCGAATATGAACTCCATCATAATACCGATTGTTGGTCTTGCTAAGTAAAGAAATTCATATTTTTTAATGATATATCAATTATAGTGATATATAAGCTCATTCCTTATGAGTGTGGTAACAGTTAATTATCTGCGGAGAAGTTGTAGTTTCATTTAAAATGCCGTATACTCGCGGGATTTTTAAATTGGGTAGAATTACCTGCTGAAACACAAAAACTACAATGAAAAGACTTACGTTTTCCGCGGCGATCATGGCTGCGGTGGTGCTTTTTTCCTGCAAATCACAATCTGGCGGCAATACGAAAACCGCTGATGAATTTAAATTATCGAAGATCGTTTATCATTTGAGCCGTTGCAATGGCACTTGTCCCAGTATCGACCTCGAGATCGATAGCAACAAAAACATTTACGTTAGCCGTGAATTTTATAAAACTAAAAGCGAAGTAGATGCTGCCAATAGCGGCCGTTTCAAAGGTGTATTGAGCGCCGATCAAAACAACAGGCTGATAGAGGTGTTAAAGAAAAGTAACCTCGACAGCCTCGAGTTTACGCCCGTAGGTATTGCTGATGTACCTGAAACTACCATTATTATTTACTACAACGGCAAAAGAAAATACCTGAAATCTGAAAGACCATCGCCCAACGCCAGCGAACTGATCACGTTGTTAAAGTCAATCGGTAACGATAAAGGACTTGAAAGAACAACTGAAGTGAAAGAGTTGGAAAATTAGGAGGCTTCAATAAAAATGGTTCTCTAAAAGCGTATCTTTTATGCCTTTGGAGAACCATTTCGTTTATAAGGCTGTTTGCTAACCTTCCTTTACCTCAATCCAAACCGGGCAATGATCGCTTGTTTTTTCCCAGCCGCGTACCTCGCGGTCGACGCCGGCGGCCAATAAGCGGCCCCCGATCTCAGGATTCAATAAAAAATGATCGATGCGCAGTCCGGCATTCCGCTCGTAAGCATTTCTGAAATAATCGAAGAAAGTATAAATGATCTCGTCGGGGTACAATTTCCTGATGGCGTCTGTCCAGCCCTGATCGACGAGCTTTTTAAATGCTGCACGCGTTTCCGGACGGAACAACGCATCATTCACCCAGCGTTCGGGTTTATATACGTCTTTTTCTGTGGGCATCACATTGTAATCACCGGTTAATATAACGGGGCGGTTTTGTTTCAATAATCCGGCGGCATGTTGCGTAAGCCGCTCGAACCACGCCAGTTTGTAATCGAACTTTGGACCGGGAGCAGGGTTGCCATTGGGCAAATACAGGCAGCCAATGGTTATATCTTTTATAGTGGCTTCTATATAACGGCTATGAACGTCCTCAGGGTCGCCGGGGAGCCCTCTTTGTGTTTCCTGTGGTTGTCCGTATTTTGATAGTATAGCTACGCCATTCCAGCTTTTTTGTCCATGCCAGATGGCGTGATACCCCGCGTCTGCAATTGCCTGTTCGGGAAATTTCTCCTGCGGCGCTTTCAGTTCCTGTAAACAGGCCACATCCGGTGCGCTTTCTTTTAACCAGCGAAGCAATACGGGTAACCGGCTGGTTATTCCATTCACATTATAGGTAGCTATTTTCATGGTATATGTGTGTGAACCCGAATATAGTAATTATGTAAAATGTAACCATCCCCCAAATGCCTGATCGTTAAAACTTTTTGTTCAGGCAACGTTCTTAACTATTAAAGGGTCAACATGTAAACCTTTGCTATGTTTAAGATCCAATGTTTATTTTTTGTGCTGTTGATCGTTTCGTGCAAACGCAGTGTTGACGGTAGCAATAATGATAACTGCATCCTGACCTCTCAAAATGCCGGCTGGACCACAACCGATCTCAAATCTAATTACACCATTCAGTTTCCTGATAATTATTCCGTGACCAAACAACAGGGTTACGAAGGAATCGTTTATGATGTAAAACGGGACGACAACTCGGTTCGTTTCAGTTATATTTATTGCAATAGCATGGAGTGTTATGGGTTCGGCGGCTTACCGGCTTCTTTCCCCGACTTTATCAATTACGGATCGGCAGGAAGTTCAATTAAACTGGATCAAAAAGCAACTTTTTGTAATGGGAATCTGCTCACCGGCGTTCTTTATTTTACCAGTGACAATGATGCCTATGCCCGCCTGTACTGGAAAGACAATGGCGCATACAAACACGCCCTCGACGTATCTTACAACCGCTCACGGCACCAGGAGGTGATCGATATTGTAAAAACAATTAGAAGAAAATAAACTCAATAACTACCTGAACTCAAATTTTTCTTTAAAAGCCGCTATCGCGGTCCACAACACACCGGCTTCGCCTTTGAAGCTGGAAGATCCTTTGGGTTCGTTGGCCGGGGTATACCATTCGTAAAAACCGTTGTTTTTGATCACCCGCGTCAGCATGGGTTCAAGCGCTATGCGCGCCTCTTCCATCAGGTCGTATTTCACCAGTTGCGTTACCATTCTTCCGCCGAACCAGGTCCAGTCGCCGCCGTTTTGGTAAGAGTAGGGGCCCATGCCTTTGTTCTTGAATGAACCTGCAGGGTAAACCGGGTATAAGGTGAGCCCGATAGTGGCGGCTTTGGCGTTTTGTACGTTTTCCTGCATTTTACGATACGCCTGTTCCACCTGTTCTTTGTTTAACAGGCCGGCCTCGATGGCAACGGTTGTTCCGCCGTGATAATACACTTCCGCTTCGTTGAACGATGGGGGAAAGGGGGATCCGTTCAGGTATATATGCGGCCGGTATTTTTGCCTGCCTGCATCCCATAAATGCGTTTGAATATTCTTTTTGATCCTGTTGCGGGTCTTTGTCCAGTATTGCCGGCTGCTGCTGGCGATGCCCGGGAATTTGAGGTAATCGTCGATGGCGATCACAAACATAGCGTTATCGTAAATGTCAATTGCCTTATGCGTATCGGCGTTCAATTCAACGCCCCAGTCATGTTCAGGTTGAACATCGCCCCAGTCGGCTGTGGTGGCGCCCCAGAGCAATCCATATTTTGCATTGAAACGTTTCTTCATCAGGAACTGCAAAGCCTGCTCCAGGCGTTGTTGAACTGTTTTACCGGCAATGGTCTCCTTAAGGATGGAACTGTCGCCGGTATTACCGATGTATTTGGCAATAGCCTGTACAAGCGATGTTTCCTGGTCGGTTTCCACGGTATTCTTATGCCCGGCGTATTCGGGAGCAAGGGGTGTATAATAATAATTGTAACCTGCGCCCGTGTTTTTCGGTTTGGGCACATACCCGTCGAGGATAGCGCCATCGGCCTGCTGAAACATTATAAACGTGAGAAGGCTTTTCCTGATGGCGGTTTTGTCGTGCACTTTACAGGCCACATCCATAAACGTGTTGAAGTCCCTGATCCAAACCTCGCCATACCCATCGCCGGCATTGAAGCCTTTTTTTATCAGTGCTTCGGCCATGGTGGTTACCTGGCCCGCCATGGTTAAAATGTCGGGCGGTATATTTTGCTGTTGGCCAAAAGATAATGTACTGCCTGTAAGCAGCAGGCAAAAAGCGAGCGTAACCGTTCTGCAGTTCATGATGATCATTAATGTATGTACATAGTTACAAATTTGTTGCCTGCCGGCCAATTATAATTAGGGATGGAAGCTTTGGTGTAAATTATGATTTGAAAATCAAAATTTTGTGCAATTTTAGTATTTCGGGTTTGGGAGGTGTATGTGTTTACATGGGTGCCGAAACCAAGGGCGGGCCAGCCGTTTTATACAGGTTGTGGTATTTACATCGCCAGCTGAAAAGCGGTTCCCTTTCCCGGCGCCGTATTTACTGAAATATTGCAGGCAATGGTTTTTGCCAGGTCCCTTACCAAATGAAGTCCCAGGCCGTTCTTTATACCTACCGGCGACGACTCATTGAACAATGCTTCCAGTTGCTGTGGGGTAGCGCCGGAGCCATTATCAGTTACAGACAGGTATTTGTTGCCATCCTTCTCCCAGGCTTTCCATTCTATGGCAGCATTGTTCCTATTCTCAACGGCCTTTATGGCATTACCCGTTAAATTGCGCATAATGGTCTTTAGATAATGCTCATCGGTACTAACATACAGGTCAGGTGAATAATGGAATGAAAGATGCACGCCCTTCGTGGCGCCAAAATGTTTTTCGATATCGGCAAACAACTCGCTTACCGGCACCTTCTTTATTTGTGGTTTGAAGTTCTCCATTTGTCCTTTGCACCAGAGCAGCAGGCCTTCCATGGTTTCAAGCAGGTGCTCGGCAGCGCCGGTAATTTTTTGTGTATAGGTTTCGGCTGTTTGTTTATCCACCAGGTCGGGCGCTTCCCGTTGCAGGTGCAAAAAATTGATAAGGTTGGAAACAGGGCTGCGCAGGTCATGGCTGAGGATACTGAAGAATTTTGTTTTTATTTTATTGGCTTCATCCAACCGGTTGTTCAACATTAATAAAGTGGTGTTGGTCTTTTTGCGGGTGCGGTTTTGAAGATATAGCAAAGCTCCAATAATAATCAATAAACAAATACAGGCTATCAGGAACAGACGTTGTTTTTTTTGGTTGTCAAGTGCCAGTTTACCGATCGCGATCTCCTTATCTTTTATGGCCAGTTCGCGTTCGCCTTCTATAGCAGCGATGTTGTTTTTATTTTCCTGCGAAAAAATGGAATCGTACAGGTGGTGGTATGTTTTTAAATTCGAATAGGCTTCTTTATACCTGCCCATTTCAAAATGCGCTTCAGCCAATACCCCGGTGAAATACGCCGCATTCTCTTTGTCACCGGTTTCATTACCAAGGGCGATCGCCCTGCGGAGATATGTTCCGGCTTTTTGTAAAAGAGCCTGTTTGTTATCGGGAATTAAAAGATCACGTTGTACTTTATGTAACGTATCATACCGGGCAATATCTAAATAAGCCACGCCAAGGTTTCCTGTATTCGTAATGGCAATAGGGTAGGCGGGGCTTAAGGTATCCCAGATAGCCTGTGCTTTCAGTTCATAGGTTATCGCTTTTCTGTAGTTGGTTGAGCTGGCCACGCCCAATTGCGAATACATGACAGCTATATTCAATAAATTCCCTGCATCTTCATAAATTTTTAATGCCTTTAAGTAGCGCTCCTCAGCTTTTTCGAAGTCTTTCTGCCCGTTATAGATGTTGCCAATGACTTCCAGCGCCGTTGCCATGCCCAATTCGTCGGGTAGTGTTTCGTACAATTGAAGCGCTTTATTGCCATAATTCAATGCTTTCGAAAAATTACTTTGTCCAAAGTATACTTTGGCAATATTCACATAGTTCAATGCAATGAGTGAACTGTCATCGATGACTTCCGCAATTTTCAGCGATCGAAAATAGTGTTCCGTGGCCCTGGTGTAATCGCGTTGGTCAAAGTATACCGCCCCTATATTCAGCAGCGCCGTTACCCTGCCTTTGCTGTTTTCAATTTCTATGTTAAGCGCCAGCGCCTGTTGATAATGTTCAAGCGCCTGTTCATAATTACCTTTATTGCTTAAATTGTTTCCGATTGAAATATGAAAGGCCGCGATCCCTTTTTTCCATTTCATTTTTTTCGCATGTTCCATTCCAAGTTCAGCATACCGCATGGCTTCGTTGGGATCGACTGGCGTATAACTTTCGGTTATTCTGAAAAGCAGCCTGGTTTTGAAGGTGTCTTCTTTTGCATTTCCAAGTTGTACCAGCAGGGAATCTATATATGCCTGGTCCTGGGCGTGGGTTGTGAACCCCGATAGAATAAGGAAAATAAGCACAAACCTTTTCATGGATCAGTTTTTCGTTATCAGTTCTTCGAGGCTTTCTTTGTAACTGCGGCCTACCGGAAGCGAAATGGCTGTATGTAACAATACCTGGTTTACCGAAACCCGGTCAATAAAATGTTTTTGAACAGCATAACTACGGTGTATACGGATGAATGAGTTAAAGGCAGCTTCTTTTAGCAGGTTGCCCAACGTATAAAGCACGCAGTATTTTTTAGTGGTGGTTACCACCTGGGTATAATCCTTTAACGCTTCGAGGTATACGATCTCGTGTAGCTTTATCTTAATTTGCACATGCCCTTCTTTTATAAAGATGGTATCACCGCCAATACTGCATTCGAACAATGCCGCTTTGTGTTTAACCTCTAAATAATCCTGCAGCCGGTTCATGGTGTGTGCAAAGCGTTCCGCTTTTACCGGTTTCACCAGGAAGTCGAGCGCCGCCAGTTCAAATCCTTCAACCGCATAATCGGGAAAAGCAGTGATGAAAATACATGCCGGCGTTTGTAATAGCTGCCGGCGGAGGTCAAGGCCATTCAGGCCGGGCATATCGATATCGAGGAACAATACCTGTACCGGCGTGTTTTTTATTTCAGCCAGCGCCGCTTCGGATGAGGCATACACACCTGCAATCTCTAAAAAGGGATATTTCCTGACAAACGAAAGCGTTGTCAGTCTGTCCACTTCATCATCGTCGGCTATAATGCACTTATAGGGAGGTGCGAGTGACATAATGACTTCAAACATAACGAATTTTCCGCATTTTCCGCCTTGCTGCTGTCGTTGATCTATATAAAATGTCGTTTATCGGTTATGGGTTTTTACAGCGGAGCGAGTAAGATAGGTTTGCAAAAAACAATCATGAAAACACGACATTTAGTGGCAGCTGCGCTGGTTGCGGTAATCTTTATTTCCTGTAAAAAAGACAAGGACGATAAACCGAAGAGCGATGTGCAGGTATTTGAACCTGTTATAGCCTTCAATACCAACCCCGGAAGCAGCTATATGGAAGCAGGCAATCAGTATAACCTGCAAAAGGGATGTTTTATGGACCTCATCGGTGGCAAAGCCAGAAATTATACTGATGCCAAAGCGCACCCGAAAAGCATCGATCTTATATTCCTGGCGCCCAATGACGGACAGGATGCTTATTATCTCATGACGCCAACTTATTCAAGAAGCGGGGCCGGGGCAAATGCCATGTGGGGCTCGAACAGTACTGAAAATCCGGTTACTACCTGGTCTGCCATTAACGAAAGCGAGATCTCACCCACCAATCTTACCGCAGCCGAATTTTATAATATTTCAACCAACAGCCAGTTGGCCGCTGCTGTTCAGGGCGCCAAAAATTTCAGCGGCAATTACGTATCGGCCGGTGGGGTAAAACTGACAGCGAAAGTGTTTGCGGTTAAGCTGAATATGGACAACCGGCAATTGCAGGCGCTCATTCTGGTGGTAGATCATGTTGGTACCAGCGGAGCTACCGGGTATTTGAAAGTAATTGTAAAAGTTACAGGTATCGATACCGATAACGATGGAAAACCCGATAACAACGGTTATAAAGACCGTTAATGATCCGTTCCTTTTTATCATTCGAAGGGCCTGTCTGGCGGGGCAGGCCCTTTCAGGTATTGAATGGCACTTTCCTGCCATCCGGCCCGGCCATATATGATGCCTTCTTCTAAATTGTATTATCTTGCAGGCACCTGTAATACCCCTTTAACAGGATTTTCCGCACAGTGGAGTTGACAGAGAATGAAATACCAGATGAAGTTGTATTGATGCAACAGTTCCGTGCCGGTAGTGAAGAAGCTTTTACAACCGTGTACCGGCTCATGTACAGACGGGTTTTCTGGTTTGCCCGCAAATTTGTTGAAGAAACCGAGGAGGCACAGGACCTTACCGCTGAATCCTTTGTTCAGCTCTGGCAGCAAAACGACAGTTTTCCCACCCTCGATGCCGTGGCTGCCTTTTTATACGTTACCGTTCGCAATAAATGCTATAACCTGCTAAAACACCGGCAAATGAAAGCCAGCCGCCGCGACGATCTGCTGCGCCAGCTCAATGAACGCGAGCAGGGCGATTTCTTCGAAGAGCAGGTTCAACTGCAGCTCGTGCGCCGCATTTATGCCGAAGTTGATAAACTGCCCCCGCGCATGAAAGCCATCTTTTTGCTTTCCTACCGCGAAGGACTGAAGCCCGCAGCAATTGCGGAACGGCTGCAGATAAAACCGCAAACCGTCATCAATCAACGGGTTACGGCGGTGAAGCTGCTGCAGGCCGCACTGGGTAAAGACGTACTGCTGATTCCGCTGCTGATGGTGCTCCGATACAAAGATTTCCTCTGACGCTGCCTGCTTTAAAAAAAATAAAAAAAACTTCATATTCCACTGGTTGGTTTGCACTGCACAATTGTAGTGTTAACATATGATAACCATTGACCAGCTTTCCGATCTGTTATTAAAGCACCTGCAGGGCAGCTTATCCGGCCCCGAACAGGAGCAATTGAATGAATGGCTTGCCCGATCTGAACGTAACAGCCGCCTGTTTGCTTCCATTAATGACGAAGAGCAATTGAGGCAACTCGTGCTTTTGTATGAATGGGAAGAAACGCAGAACAACGAAACTATTATTTGGTCGAAGATCAGGCAACAAACTGCCGCCCGTGCGGTTGCCCCTGTGCGCCGTCTGCATACCTGGCGCCGGTGGACGGCAGTTGCTGCCATTACTTTATTGGTTGCGGGCGCCTGGTGGTATTTTAAAATGTACAGGCCTGAGAATGCCGCACCGGTTACTAAGGTGGAGACACCGGCAGAAATTCTCCCGGGTCGCGATGGCGCCATTTTAACCCTCGCCAACGGCCGGCAGGTAGTGCTCGACAGCCTTGGGAACGGCGTGGTTGCTACCGAGAACGGCACCGAGGTGGTACTGAAAAACGGCTCCCTGGCGTACAATATGCCGGCCGGCGCTGCCACCGCGGTATATAATAACCTTACAACACCGAGGGGCCGCCAGTTCCAGCTCATTCTGCCCGATGGCTCCAGGGCCTGGTTGAATGCTGCCAGTTCGCTGCGGTATCCTACCGTGTTTGCAACCGGCGAACGCCGCGTGGAGGTAACAGGCGAGGTGTATTTCGAAGTGGCCCATGACAAAACAAAACCCTTTATCGTAACCATTCCCCACGGCGCCGAACTGCAGGTACTGGGTACCGAATTCAATGTGAACGCCTACGCTAACGAAACTGCCATCAAAACCACATTGGTTGAAGGAAGTTTGAAAGTAAGATCAGGCAGCGCCGCCGCCGATGGCCATGCTGTTATTTTAGAACCCGGCCAGCAGGCGCAGATCAGCAATACCATCACCAATGCGCCGGTAAAAACGATCTCGAATGCAGATGTTGATAAAGCCGTTGCCTGGAAAAAAGGCCTGTTCAATTTCGAAGATGCCAGCCTGGAAGAAGTGATGCGCCAACTCGAGCGCTGGTACGATATAGAAGTAGTGTACGAAAAAGGTATTCCCGATATAAAGTTCGGCGGTAAAATGAGCAACGATGTAAGCCTGTCGGGTTTATTGAAATCGCTGCAGGATATGGAAGTGCATTTTCGCGTAGAAGGCCGCAGGCTGATTGTAATGCCGTAAGAAAGCCTAAAGCCAAAAGCTGAAAGCTGAAAGCGAATACAGAATACAGCTGCAAGCTTCAGGCTTCAAGCTGCAAGCGGAATACAGCTCAAAGCCTAAAGCTGAAAGCCAAAAGCAAATACAAAATACAGTAGAACGTAAAACCAGAAATAAATTAGCCCTTAGCCTTATTCCTACGTATTGCCATGAAAAGGTAGAACACCCGGAACGCAGAACGCAGAACGCCAAACGCAGAACGCCGCACATAGGATGTATTCGCGTTAAGCCTTCAGCCTTAAGCGTTCAGCCTTAAAACAACCGCCCCGACTGCAATCGGGGCGGCATAAAAGCCGGGTCGATCGCAAACACGCTGTAAGTATTTTTTAATCAACCAAACTGAAACAAAAGTATGCCCAAAACTGCTACTTGTGATCAGTGTGGCGCGCCTTTTTTGTTAACTGAACCGTACGCACCTGAAAGCGGTAACCAACGGTTCCCCGGGGTTTTTACCCTTAACAGATCAGCCGGCGCTTCACCACTGCTCACAGCTTCAATGTTAAAAGCTATGAGAATCGTTATTTTTCTTCTTTTTGCCTGTTCGTTAACCGTTTCGGCAAACAGCTATTCGCAAAACGTAACCCTGTCGGCAAACGGGGTACCGTTGAAAAACCTGTTTACCCTTGTTGAAAAGCAAACGGGTTTCGTTTTCTTCTACAACAAACAACTGCTGGCAAATGCAAAACCCGTAACGGTTTCGGTTCAAAACATGCCGCTCGGCGAGTTCCTGCAGGTGGTAATGAAAGACCAGCCGCTGAACTACCGCATCGAGGGAAAGACCATTACGCTTTTCCGTAAACCGGAACAGGATGCGCCGAAGCCTGCATTGCCGCCTGCCGATAGCCTGCGCGTGATTACAGGTACGGTCACTGCCGAAACGGGCGAACCCATCAATGCAGCCAGCGTAATGGTTAAGGGGGTGTTCAGGGGCGCCACTACCGATGCCAAAGGCGCGTTTACCATTCGCGCTTCAACCGGCCAGGTGCTCGTTATTTCTGCTATCGGTTACGAACAAATGGAAGTGCGGGTAAAAAGCAGCGACCATATCAACGTGAAAATGGTGCTTGCCATCACTTCCATGAAAGACCAGGTGGTAACGGGCATTTACCAACGTAAAAAAGAAAGCTTTACCGGTTCGTCAACCACTTTTACCGTTAAAGAACTGAAAGTAGTGGGTAACCAAAACCCGCTGCAGGCATTGAAAACACTGGATCCTTCCTTTGCTATCATAGAGAATTCAACTTTCGGTTCCGACCCCAACCGCCTGCCCGATATTGAGATCAGGGGAAAAAGCAGTGTGATCGGGTTAACCGAACAATATGGCACCAACCCCAACCAGCCGTTATTTATTCTCGATGGTTTCGAAAGTACGCTGCAGATCATCAGCGATTTCAGTATGGACCGTATTGAAAGCATTACCCTGTTGAAAGATGCCGCGGCAACGGCCATTTATGGTTCAAAAGCGGCCAATGGGGTAGTGGTGGTTGAAACAAAGAAACCGACGCCCGGCCGCCTGCGGTTGAACTATAATCTCAACACTACCTATAGCATACCCGACCTCAGCGATTATAATCTCATGAATGCCGAAGAAAAACTGGAGTTCGAGCTGCAGAGTGGGTTCCTCGGTTCACGCCGACCCGATGGCTCTTTTATCGTTGACGCGGCAGACAGAAGATATAATCAACTGCTGGCAGAAGTAAAACGCGGTGTAAATACCTACTGGATGAACGAGCCCCTGCGTTCGGCGCTGGTGCAACGGCATACCCTGTTTGCCGAAGGCGGCGACGCCAACCTGCGCTATGGCGTGTCGCTGGCCTATGGCGATAACCAGGGTGTAATGAAAGGGTCGGGCCGTAAAACAACCAACGGCAACGTACGGTTGATGTACCGCAAAGGCCGCCTTTCTGCAACCAACTCCCTGAGCCTCGATGTGGTGAATATAACCCGCGAAACCGTGCCCTTCTCCCGGTTTTCCCGCGCCAATCCTTATTTCAGAAAATACAACGATGCGGGCGGCATCGACAAAGTGCTCCTGGCATTTCAGTATTCGGCCACTTTTGGGGCGCCGGTACAAAGCGAAACCTATTATAACCCGTTGTACGATCAGCAGAACAGGAATGTTAACAGAGCTGAATCGCAGGGTTTCACCAATAATTTCGAGATCGAATACCGGTTGCTGAATGAATTGAGAGCGCGTGCGCGTGTAGGGATCAACCGCCTCGCTATCCGGAATGAGATCTTCCGGTCGCCTTTTAATTCGGAATTTGCCGGCACCGATCCGTTGCGGCAGGGCAGCTTTAGCGAATCGAACGAACGGCAGAACAATTACGATGGCGACCTTACCCTTACTTATGGAAAACTGCTCGGCAACAAACATATGGTGAATGCCGTGGCCGGCATGCGGTTGAACCAGGTTGCTTCGGTTAGCAGTTCCTATGAAGTGCGGGGTTATACCGGCGACGATTTTCCCAATGCGGCCTTTGCTTACGACTACGCAGACACGCGACCTACCAACCGCGAGTCAATACGCCGCAGCACCAGTTACTTCCTTAACACCGGTTATGCCTACGATCAACGTTACCTGATCGATGCTACCATCAGGTCAGACGGGGCTTCCGTATTTGGCGCTAACCGCCAGTTCACCAATATCTGGTCAATGGGCCTTGCCTGGAACGTGCATAACGAAGCGTTTTTCGACAACCCGAAGTTAGACTGGATGAACAGCCTGCGTTTCCGCGCATCGATCGGTAACCCCGGTAACCAGAACTTCAGCGATTATATTTCAACGCGGGTATACCAGTACAATAACCAGAACCGGAATCCTTTCGGCGCAGGCGTGCTGGTCACCAACCACGGCAATCCTTTCCTGAAATGGCAAAAGACAATTGACCGCAACATAGGCATCGACCTGGTAACCCTTAATAACCGGTTACGGATAAACGCCGATTACTTTATAAAAACAACCGACCCGCTGCTGGTATTTGCTACCCTGCCTTCTTCTTCAGGCGCCACATCGGTTACCGATAACCTGGGTGGCCTGCAACAAAAAGGCGCTACGCTTACCGCCGGTTATACAGTGATACAAAAACGGGATCTTACCTGGATGGTGAATGTGAATGCACGCCGGTTGAAATCGGAATACAAAAATTTCGGTAACGCCCTTTCCGATTTCAATGAGAAGAACAAAGGCGTTAACATGGTGCGCTATTACGATGGCGCCAGTCCCAACGATCTCTGGGCCGTTCGCTCCATGGGTATCGATCCCTCCACCGGCCGCGAAGTATTCCTTACAAAAGACGGCAACCACACCTTCGTGCACAGTTATAACGATGAAGTGGTGGTGGGCAACAGCGATCCCGATTTTGAAGGAATTATCGGTTCTTCCATCTCGTACAAAGGTTTTTCAGCCAACATAGCGCTGCGTTACCGGGTGGGCGGACAAATATTCATGCAAACCTTGTACGATAAGGTGGAGAACATTCCATTTCAAAGACTGGGGTTGAACCAGGATAAACGGGCATTGTACGATCGCTGGCAGCAACCCGGCGATAATGCCAGGTTCAAAAGCATTGCAGAAAGCAGGTCGAACCCCATGTCGTCACGTTTTGTAGAGGATAACAATATCCTGGCAGGGGAATCCATTTCTATAGGGTATGAAAATTCAACGGCGGGCTGGCTGAAAAGGATAAGCGCTTCTTCTGTGACCTGCCGGGCTTACATGAACGATATTTTCAGGCTTTCTACGGTAAAGAACGAGCGGGGTATCGATTATCCTTTTGTCCGGTCTGTTTCATTATCTGTAGGGGTACGCTTTTAATAAATAAGGTATGCCACACCTGCATCATCCCGGCCGGGAAAGTGTGGCACACCTCGATAGGCAATTGTTTACATGATACAACCAAAACGACAATACATGAAGCTTAAAATTTTTTCCGGTTGTTTATTGTTCACCATGTTATTGGTGAGCTGCAAAAAATGGATCGATGTAAAGCCGAGCGACCGGCTTACCGAAGACCAGCTGTTCAGTACCACGCAGGGTTACCTCAATGCGCTGAACGGTGTGTATATCGAGTTAACCAATCCCGCTATTTATGGCGACCGCATGACGGTATCGGTGCTGGATGTAATGGCGCAGAATTATATTATCACTCCCTCTACGCACCGGTATATTCAGTATGCAACTTTCGAGTATACGGCAGATACCCCCAGGATCGTATTCGACAATATGTGGAAAAAGGCCTATGAACTGATCCTTAACTGCAATGTGATCATCGAGCGTTGCGGCGAAAACGGCAATGGTGTGCTTACCGGGCCTTATTTCGGAATGGTAAAAGGAGAAGCACTGGCGCTGAGGGCCATGCTGCATTTTGATATGCTGCGCATCTTTGGCCCCATTTATACGCAGGCAGATAAAGACAAGCCATGTATCCCATATAATCTGGCATCGCGCCCCTCGTCATCAGACCTGTTGGGCTCGGCAGCAGTAATGCAACACGTTATCGATGATCTTACTGCTGCTGCCACATTATTAAAAGCGGCAGACCCCATTATCACTGAAGGGGTGCGGCACGGGGCTAACCCCGCCGGCGCCAATGACCTGTATTACCGGCAGTACCGCCTTAACTATTATGCGGTAAGGGCATTGCTGGCACGGGCTTACCTGTGGATGCAGGATAAACCCAAAGCCCTGCAGGAAGCGCAACAACTGCTGGCAGAAACACTAGACCCCGCCAAACCCATTTTCAAATTGGGAGAAACGGCGGCGACCGACCCAACAAAAGCAACGGATGCCGATTATGATCATATGTTCAGGTCGGAAGTGATCTTCGGCCTGTATACCCTTAACCGGCAGCATATTTACAATACCTATTTTTCTCCCGAAATACAACAGCCTTTAAGATTGAGCTTTAACGATTACAATGCCGACGAACAACGACTGGATGCATTGTATGACGATGGGCAGGACTACCGCAGAAAAGCATGGATACCGCTGAGGAATGCCAATGGTACGTTTCTTACCCATGTGAAATTTTCGGTGGCGCCTTATAACCCCAGTCCTAATATGATGCCGTTGATCAGAATGGCGGAGATCATCTTAATGGCGGCGGAATGCAGCAATACGCTCGATGAGGGCAAGGCATACCTGAACATGCTGCGTACCTCAAAGTTTTGTGTTGACCTGAACCCCACCACCACCGCACAATTAAAAGAGTATATCACCAACGAGTTCAGGAAAGAAACGATAGGGGAAGGGCAAATGTTCTTTTACTATAAGCGCAATAGCATGAGCACCGTGCCTAACCATGTGTGGGCCGGCACACCCCCGGTGCCAACCAAAACGATCTCCCTTGCCAGTTATGTGGTGCCGTTGCCTGTAAGTGAAGTTTCTGTAAGGGGAAACTAGGATTTATGATGTAGAGATTTGGGGATTTTTGATTTTACAATTAATTAAACAGTTGAATGTAATGAAATCTCAAAATCGCAAAATCCCAAAATCAGAAATTCCACAATGGTTTTAATCTTAAAAAGTGTATCAAATGAAAAAAGTAGTATACTATTTGTTGATGGTGGCGCTGCTGGTTTCCTGCAAGAAAGAGATGATGCAGTATGAAGGAATGGAAGGCGTTTATTTTGCGCAGCAATGGGGACTGCCTTCATATTCAAGTTGGCCTTACCGCCCGTTCTCTTACGTAGAACTGGTAAAACAGCCCGTTTCAGTAACCGAATATACCGCTAATATAAAAGTGATGTTCACCGGGGCAGCTAAAGACTATGACCGGCATTTCAAAGTAGCAATCAACCCCGATAGCACCACCGCGGTGGAGAATGTACATTATGCGCCGTTGCCCGAATCGGTACTGGTGCCCGCCAATGCGCTGGTGGCTTATGTGCCGTTGGTAGTAAAGCGCTCGCCCGATCTGCAAACAGCCAGTAAGAAGATCGGCCTCAGGCTGGTGGCGAATGAAGATTTTGGCGTTGCCTTTCCCAAATGGAAAGCTATTCCCGAGCTGGGTACCGGCAGTCTTACACCAGCCGATACGGCTTTTGATAACAGCATACATACAGTGTTCGTGCACGATTTTATGGTACAGCCTGCAGTATGGCGCGGTTCCGTAAACCCCACTACTAACAGGGATGCCGGTTCGTGGGGTGGGTTTACCCGTAAGAAAATAGAACTGATGTGCAAGCTGTTCAACCTCACTTATGACGACTTTGGTTCTACCGAAACAATGACCGGCATATTGGTTAGCCTTATTACACAGGAAATGACGCGGTACCTGATCGGGCAGTTCAATGCCGGCACCCCGGTGAAGGAAGATGATGGCCGGTTGATGTGGGTGGGTTCCGTACCCTGGACCTCAACCGTTGGCGTACCGTATCCTTAATGCTTAAATGAATGTAGTTATGAAAAGATTCAGCATAATCATACTAACCGCGTATATAACTTTCCTGAGTGCCTGTTACAAAGACAAGGGAAACTATGACTATCGCGATATCAACGAAATAAAGATCAGCGGCCTGGCCGCCGGCTATGCCTACGTGCTGGGAACCACCCTGCATATTGACCCTGCAATACAAATGAGCCAGAAAGACCTCGATACTGCTGCCGCTGCGTATTACTGGATCCTTTACAAGGATGAATCGACCATCATCGATACCATTGGAAGATCGGCCGTGCTCGATACCCGCATAGTGGTGGAGCCCGCCGTTTATACGCTCTGGTTAAGGGTGGTTGATAAAGCAACCGGCGTTACCTATAAAGCAAACACCAAAGTAACCGTAAGCACCCTGTTTTCGATCGGCATGCTGCTGATAGGAACCGATAATAACGGCAATGCCGAAGCTGAAATGATCTCGATGGTAAAAGATACCATCATCTTCCGGAATATTTTAAGCAGTAGCGGTTTGCCCGGCCTGCGCGACCCCATGAGCTGTATGTTCTTTGGCGGTACCAGTACCAACCCCAATATTGCGCGGCTTTGGGTAATGACAAAAAGCGGTTCTTACTTTCTCGACCGGTTGACCATGGGCGGCAATACTTCACGAAAATTCGCTAACATTTGTATTACCAACGAAATTGCCAATAAGGAGGCCATTACGCCGGTAGTGGGAATGCCGCAGGTAAGGGATAAGGGCGGAGCCACAAGCGGCGGTACAAATGCCTGGGGACGTGCAGTGATCACCACCGATGGCGATATTTTTGCCACTCATTCACTATTGAACGGGGGCGACTATTACGCCAACCCCATAAACCGGGAGGCCACTGATTTTTCAAAACGCCTTAAAGCAGCGCCTTACTTCTGGTATGCAATAGCCAATTATGGCAGTTCCCCGTCGATGATGTGGTACGATACCGATAACCAGCGCTTCATGGTATACGCTAATTTCGTCGCGGCTAATTCCACCGCACCTGCCGATGTGGCCGGCGATATTTTCAGCTGGAACCTGGCATCGCAGGGCCGTACCCTGGTATATGGAGAAAATTCGCGGAATACCGACAACGGTTCAACCAACGGTAATTCATTTGCCATCGTTAAAGACAATACAGGCGCACACTACATCTATAAATTTTACGCAACCGGTACCGCACCGCAAAAACGCGATCTGTATACTGTTTCCCCAATAGCTATCGATTTCGATAAAGCCGATTTCTACGCGTTCTCCTCAAAACGTACCGTCATCTTTTATTCAGTTGGCAACAAGTTGTACGCATACGATTACAATAAAGGACTGGAGAAATTCTACCAGTTTCCCGAACTGTCGGCCGATGAAATAACGATGCTCAAATTCGATACCCAGATCGATTTTTCAACCAATTCATTATACGTGGCTACCTACAATGGTACAACCAAAGGCCGGCTGCGCCGGTACAATGTAGGCTCCAATCCCAATACCGTGGATATTACACCGGTACCAGGGGCCGACTGGGACGGCATGATTAAAATAAAAGACATGAACTGGAGAGGCGTGAACTAAGGCCATTCTCCGTTAAACCAATACAAATATGATGAAGTCAGTTAAGGTTTTTATTACAGCAGGTTTTATTACCGGCGCATCCCTTTCGCTTTTTGCGCAAACGCCGTTTAAGGTGAAGGGAAATGTGAAAGATACTTCGAGGAACGGCGAGAAAGTATTCCTGAGTTATTTCAATGGGGAAAAGAAAGTGTATACGGCAGCCATTATAAAAGATGGTATGTTTACGTTTGAGGGAACCGTTAAAGACCCTGCCCGCGCAACGCTTTCGATCAGTACCTCGAAGGTTGAACGCAAAGCGATTCCCTGGATCATGTCGGATAAATGCGAGTTCTTTATAGAAGGCGGCGATGTGACTGTGGATGGACTGCCCATCTCAAAGGCCCTTATAAAAGCACCCGGCAGATCACAAAAGGATTTCCGGGCGTTCCAGGCAAAACTGAAACCTTTCGTTGAAAAAGAACGCAATTCTTATCTCGCTATGCTGAATGCGCTGGCAGCACGCGATTCCATAACATCAAAAAAACAGAAAGCCATCAATGAAATAAGCAAACATGAGGCCGACAGTGTGGAAATGGCATTCCTGGTAGCCAACCCGGCCTCGCATGTGTCGCTGGGTTTGCTGCGTGAGAAGATCACGGCCCAGGCGCTGTCGGAAGATAAAGAGACAATGGCTGCATTGTATAACAAACTTGCAGCACCATTGAAAAAAACGATCCTCGGTAAACAAATAGGGGAGTTGATTGAAACAGCCGGCAAGTTAGCGCCAGGCAAACCGGCCGCGGATTTTGTATTGAACGATACCCTTGGTCATCCCGTGCGGTTATCTTCCTTAAAAGGAAAATATGTGTTGCTCGATTTCTGGGCAAGCTGGTGCATACCCTGCCGCGCTGAAAACCCAACAGTGATAAAAGCATACGACCGGTTTAAAGAGAAAAACTTCACGGTGATCAGCGTATCGCTCGAAAAACCCGGCGACCGAAAGGCCTGGGTGGCGGCCATTATAAAGGACAAACTTACCTGGACGCAGGTGGCTGCGCTTACCAAAGAAGAAGGCGACAATATGAGGAAGCTGTACGGTATTCAAAGCATCCCTATGAATTTCCTGATAGATCCGCAGGGAAAGGTGGTGGCTACTTATTTACGGGGCGAGGCGTTGATCAAAAAGCTGGAAGAGATATTGTAATCTCCTGCCGGATAATAAAAAAGCTGCTCAACAAGGGCAGCTTTTTTAGTTTATAAAAATAACGCTTAATTTTCAGGAATCTAAACGTTTATTATATGCATCCCGATGTACAGGCTTATAACAACAATCAATCAGCGGAGGAAAAAACGATCTGCGACCTGCTGGCAAAAGAGATAGATGCGGGTTTACCCGATGCAGAGAACAAGATCTGGCATGCGCACCCGGTATGGTTTCTG
Source organism: Niastella populi (assembly GCF_002078015.1). Classification (GTDB taxonomy): domain Bacteria; phylum Bacteroidota; class Bacteroidia; order Chitinophagales; family Chitinophagaceae; genus Niastella; species Niastella populi. The sequence goes on from NZ_LWBP01000187.1 coordinate 44,185, forward strand.
GAAGGCAACCCCGTTGTTGGATATAGCAAATTAAAGGGAGGCATCCGCCTGTTGTTCTGGAGCGGGCAGTCGTTTGAAGAGGATGGTTTGCAAAAGGAGGGCAGCTTCAAAGCCGCTGAGGCCCGGTATACCGAAGCGAAACAGGTAAATAAAACCGATCTGAAACGCTGGCTGAAAAAAGCCAGGGATATTCAGTGGGATTATAAGAATGTCGTAAAGCGGAAAGGGGTATTGGAAAGACTTAAATAATTTTAATCGGCAATCGGCAAACGTGAAACGGCAAACGGCAAACCTCAGCGCGGCGTACGTCGGCAATCGGCTTGAATATGGGGCGGCGCGAGGTCGTAAATAAATCCGAAATTTCGCGAGCCCTTTCACGTTTCACGTTTCGGGAGGCCATTCACGATTCACGCCCTACCACCTTCGCCAGTTGTTTCGAATAAAAATCAGCAAGGTCTTTTTGTTCGCACATGGCCGCCGACCGGGAAGCGCCATGTAATCCATTATACCGGTTGGGATGTTTCTCCAGGTCGGCCTGATAGGCTTCCAGCGCTTTATCAGGCTGTTTCAATTCAAGATACATATCGCCAAGCAGTTCGCGGGCGGGTAATACTTCGCCGGGTGTTACCGGGTGTTTTTCGGTTTTATCTTCCATCTCTGCCGCCAGGCCCATGCGTTCCAGCGCTACAACCTGGTTGCCTTCTTTCAAAGCTATCCAGCCTTCGGTAGCTTTTATCTGGATATCTACCTGGTTGGCTTTGTAACTTTCTTTTTTATTCAGCAGGTCATTGCGTAACTGGTTCAAAATGGCCAGTTCGTTTTTAGCGCTGTCTAATTTGTTTAGATGCACAAAACCCAGTGCGCGGGTAAAATGAATAATGGCGCGTTGCCAGGGAAACTGTTGCATGGGAAATCCGGCGGGTGTTGTGGTAAGTTGTGCAGCTTCTTTCCATAACCTGTTCTCGAGCACATAGCGGGCAGGGATAGCGGCAAATGTATAAGCGCCTTTCAAATTCGGCGGCGATACCTGTTTAAAGGTATTCAGGTAATCCCATTGTTCTTTGGCGCGTTTCAGGTCTTTCTTTTGCAAATAAGCATACACTACATAGTCCATCGCATGCAGTTCTTCATCCCAATGCCCTTTGATGCCTGAACTCTCTGCATAACATTTGGCCGCGGCTATGGATGCAAGGTTCGATTGGATGCTTTCATTCCATAAACCCAGCCGGGTGAAAATATGCGATGGCATATGCTGGGCATGGGCCGATGCCGATGCAACGGATGCATATTTTTGCGCGGCGGGCAATGCCATTTCCGCCAGCTCGGGATAATCGTAAGTATGAATAATATAATGGATGATGCCGGGGTGATAGGGCGCATTGGGATAAAGGCCGTTGAGAATTTGTCCGGCCTTTTTTTGTTTGGCATAGGTCTTATCGGCCGGGTCGGCGGCTGCATCCAGCGCCAGTGCATAAAAGATCGTAGCTTCTTTATCGTTAGGGTATTGTTCCGATAATTTTCTCATCGCTTCTTCGTACTGGTTACAGCGGGTGCGATGATCGAGCTTTTCCCAATCATCATAATATGCGAGTAAGGCGTTTATGTAATCCGATTCGCGGGTAGTTTTTGGTTCAATTGACCGGGCAATTTCCAGCGCCTTTAACCCTTTTGTTAGCTCAGGTGTTTCGGGGGGCGTCCATAGCGGATGAAAATTGCACATGGCCACACCCCAGTATGCCATAGCGCAATGCTGATCGTATTGAATGATCTTTGCAAACACTTTTTCCGCTTCGTCATATTCAAATGAGTGCAGCAGAGCAACGGCAAAATTGAATTGTTTTATAAGACTGTCGTTACCCGTAATAATAAACGATACTTTACCGAGGCTTTTATCTTCCGGTCCGCATAGGACAACATCCCCTGTTTTAAGATTGATGGAGCTGATCTCTTTGGCAAGCATTGGCCGTTGCCGTTCCCGGCATGCAATAAGCAGTATGACAAACAACAAGACCTTTATTTTCGAAATGAACCTGTTCATGAGCGTTACGTTTGAATGGCAAACAATGAATGCGGTGTGCGGATGCTTTGTTATCAAGGGAGAACGGGATACGGCAGGGTGGTGGATAAAGGTAGAATTATTATGTGGTATATCCATTTGCAGTTTAATGTATTCTGGTATTTTAGCCGCAGGTCAGGCGTTTTTAAGAATATTTTACAGGTTTTGAGTATATCTTTATTTTGCTATTTTTACTTTTCCGGTTACAGTTAACCTTAAAAAACAACAAATGAACCCAAAACCCTCAAACGCCTTTATCGCTGCATCCTGGGTTGCGCTTGGCGCCGGTATGCTTGGCTTCCTGGTAGGCTTGTGGCGTGCTGAAATGCAATTGAATGAAAAAGGATATTACTTTACGGTTTTAATGTTCGGTCTTTTTGCTGTTATCTCTGTTCAAAAAAGTGTTCGTGACAGGCTCGAGGGAATTCCCGTTACCGATATCTATTATGGTTTAAGCTGGTTCTGTACCATTCTTGCCATCGTATTGCTGGTGGTTGGTTTATGGAATGCAGCCATTCTGCCCAGTGAAAAAGGGTATTATGCTTTTTCTTTCCTGCTGGCTTTGTTTGGCGCAATTGCCGTGCAAAAAAATACCCGCGACGCAAAAGTTGTTGTAAAGAAAGATGCTTCCAATAGCCAGGGGTGAGTTGACTAGTTAACGAGTAGTTGAAAAGGTGATGGAGTTGATATAGTTGATAAAGGGAATACAGTTAACATGTGAACAGGTATAGAGTACCGCTTCCCGTTTTTCAGGGTATATAAGTGGTGACAGGTTAGAAAGATATAAAATTCAGAACTCTGCCATCGGCGGGGTTTTGTATTTGTATTCCGCATTAAGCGTTCGGCGTTAAGCCTTTAGCCTTCCGCCTAAAAGCAAAAAGCTACTGATCGTTCATCAGTAGCTTTTGCAGGGAATTTCAATGCAGGTCATGTTGCATTGAAAACTTTACAACGTCGAACGTTGCGGCGCTGGCGTTCAGCGTTTCGCGTTGCATTTATTGGTTTTCAAATAGGAATCGTAACGTGCAGCCGGCAACCTTTTCCCGGCGAAGTGATGATCTCACAATTACCATAGAGATGTCGTACCCTTTCCCTGATGTTTATCAATCCGATCCCGTCTACCTGGTGGTCAGGGTCGAAACCGATGCCATCGTCGTCAATGATCAGCTCTGCATGTTTATCATCGGTTTCGAGGGTCATAACCACCGTCTTTGCTCTGCTGTGCTCTATGATATTTCTGAATTGTTCCTGTACGATACGGTATATGTTTATTTTCTTATGGTCCGAAATAAGCTCTTCTTTAAAATGATGAATACCGAAGATGATATTGATCTTATGGATTGTTTTTACGTCTTCAATGAAAGTTTTTACACTTTCGAGCAGGGTACCTTTTTGTAGTTTTTGCAACACCATGCCACGCGATAGTTTTCTTATCTCTTCTATGGCTTCCTTGAGCAATTGAATTGTTACGCTTTTTGCTTTCTGGTTGTCTGCTTTATACACCTGTACAAGATCGAGGTGCAGTTTAGCGGAGCACAGCAGCTGGTTCACATTATCATGTAGCTCTTGTCCAATCACCAGCCGCTCGTGGTCCAGCATCTTGAGTAACATATCGCTCAGGGCGGTATCGTGGTTTTCGGGAAACGGTGCAGAAGGTTTTGTTATGGATGCGTTCTCGGCCTGCAATGCACTTTCATTGCTGTGGCCGGCGCACAGGATACAACCTTTCGCCTCTTTTCCGGAAATGAGTTGAAAGAATGACCATTTATAAACGATCTGCCTGGTTGGGTCTGACTGGGTATACAGATTAATAGGGAAGGATTGAGGGGCGTCGTTGTTGCTTGCCAGCAGGGTAGTGAATATTTCCCGGTCGGTTTCTGTCAGCAGGGATTGAAAATGATCCAGCTGTTTGGGAGTTCCCGGGCCAAACTCGGTGTTCATGGCCGTATTCATCGAATGAATGCGGCCTTCGTGGTCGATTATTGCATAATACACCGGTTCAGTTCCGCCGTTTGGCAGATCCGAAGGTGACCGTCCGTCACTCAAGTTCATAGCTAGTTTACTTTTGTTTTACAAGGCTTTCAAGGGCCTCGTCTGTTATGCCTGAAATGGAGTCGAACCCCATAGACTTCTCCACATAGTAATCAGCTCCAAGGCGCATGCATGTTTCATAATATTCCCCAGGGTCGTTATTGGTAAGCATGGCAATCTTTACCTGCTTGTTCTTTTCCCTTAATCTTACCAGCAATTCGATCCCGTTCCTGTCTGGCAGGTTGATGTCAAGGAAAATAAGGTGTGGCGTTTGTAGGGCGAACATCGTTAATCCATCTTCAAAGCAACCGGCTGTTGCGATCGTCAGATGGCCGTTATAACGTTCTATTAGCAGCGTTTTGATCCGATGAATGAATAAGGCCGAATCGTCAATTAAGAGGATACAGAGATTGATGTTCATTCATGCCTGTTTGTTTGGACTGCAAAGGTGCATCGAAAAAAGTTCCCGGGAAATAGGATCAATTGTCGTTTTTGTGTCAGGATGACGATTACGTTTTGTCGTTGTTAGTACTACATTTATTTTAAGTTGAGGAGGTGACTGGTAGTTCAGTAGCCGGAATAGGCAAGTTAAAAAGTTGATAGAGTTGATAGAGGTGATAAAGGCTTTTGCTTCGCCGTCGAAGTTATTCAGTTATTCAGTTAGGGAGTTGGCTTTAAGCTTCGCTGCGCCTGGCCCATGCTTCGCAAATGCTATTATAAACAAACAGGCCTTCCGGTATACCGAAAGGCCTGTTTGTATTCTGTATTTCCTTTATCAACTGTATTAACTCTATCACCTTTTCAACTCCTCGTTAACCAGTCAACTCGTCAACTTGTTAACTTGTCAACGTGTTAACTTTAGTCAGCCTGTCGCACAGGCACCCTGTATCAACGCTGTCACCTGTATCAACTTTTCAACTAAATAAGCTTGTTCTCAATCGCATACACCGTCAATTCCGCATTATTCTGCATCCCCATTTTTTCAAGTATGCGCGAACGGTAGGTGCTGATGGTATTTACGCTCAGTGACAGCACGGTGGCAATTTCCGAAACGGTTTTACCCGAAGCAATGCGTTTCAATACGTCGAACTCGCGCTCCGACAGCTTTTCATGCGGCTGTTGATTGGGATCGTCGCCAAATGAAGCAGCCAGTTTTTCGGCGCCTTCTGCGCTGATGTATTTTTTGCCCTGCAGCAATTGCCGTACGGCTTTTACCAGCTCATCGGGGTGGCTTTCCTTGTTGAGATATCCGGAAGCGCCGGCTTTCAGCGCCCGTACCACGTATTGATCTTCGGGATGTACGCTGAGGATCAGCACCGGGGTGGCGGGCAGTATTTTTTTCAGTTGTTTGAGGGTTTCCAGTATGTTACGGCCGGGCATGGAAATATCTGAAATGATCAGGTCCCATTTTTGTACCACGGCTTCTTTGATAAGGGCTGATGAGTCGGTCACTTCGCTTACTTCGGCGCCGGGAAATTCTTCCCGCAATAAAGTGCTAAGGCCTTTCCGGATGAGGCTGTGATCGTCGGCAATTAAAAATTTAGTCACAGTTGTCTGATTTCCTGGTTAGTGATTAGGATTGGTATGGATATTTGAATATAGGTTCCCTGGCCGGGTGTGCTTTCGATGCGATAATCCCCGTCGATCATCAACGTCCTTTCCTGCATTCCTTTCAAACCCAGCGTTTTTTTGCCGGCCATATCTTCCATGCGAAATCCTTTTCCGTTGTCGCGGATCTCCAGCACTATTCTGAGATCTTCCTGCGATAATACGGCATCTACCCGGGTAGCGCCTGCATGGCGGGCAATATTGGTCAACGCTTCCTGGTAAATCCGGAACAGGGCATTGGATTGATTGGCCGTGAATTGCGGTTCATTCAACAGGCTTTCAAAAACGCATTTGATGCCGAAATTCTTTTCAAATTCCCGGCTTTGCCATTCCAGCGCGCTTACCAGGCCAAGGTTATCGAGTATGCTGGGCCTGAGCTGGGTGGCTATTTTCCGAACCGATCGCATGGTATCTGCCAGCAACTGATCGGCCTGTTTCATTTTTTCTATCATCTCCTTTTCTTCAGGATGTAACTTCTTACTCATTTGCAACAGGTCGAGCTTTAACAGGGTTAACTGCTGTCCCAGTTCATCATGAATTTCGCGCGAAATATGTTTTCGTTCTTCTTCCCTGATGTTCTCGAGGTATGAAGAAAGCTCTCTCAGCTGCCGGTGGCTCAGTTTCAGTTCTTCCTCTGCTTTTACCTTGCCGGTAATGTCATTGGCAACCACATACTCATTCTTGTTGCCGATGGAAACAAAGAACTCGATGATCTTCTTTGAACCGTCTTTACAGTTTACTTCATATTGCATTACCAGCCTTGTTCTGCTTTTCGAAGGGTTTCGTTTCGTTGCTGTTTCGGGATTGGCGATCACCTCGTTCCGGTAATCTGTATCGGGATAAGCTTTTGTGAGCCAATCGAGCCGGGTGGGAATATCTTCTTTGGTGTAACCAAAGGTTTCAACAAAGGCATTGTTCAGGAATCGCGTTTCACCTTTGTCGCTAAATACACAAATGGGAATTGGTAATTGTTCGGAAATATTCCGGAATTTTTTTTCGCTGGCCCGCAAAGCCCTTGTGGCGCAATTCTTTTCCGTAACATCGTTAAAAGTTATATAACAAAGGTTATTATCGGTCGAAAAAGACATTTCAATATCCTTGGTGCTGCCGTCTTTACAATAAATGGTTACCTCTATGGGGTGCGACTCGGGTTTCTCTCCCTGCTGCACTTTTATCAGTTCTTCACGCCAGATTTTTTGCATGCGAATAAAATACGCGTCGTCCCTGTAGGCAACCTTTCGCCAGTGATCGATATCGGGAATGTCTTCAATGGTATAACCAAACCATTCGGTGAATTTGGGATTGATGAACACAAACCGTTTGGGCTCCTGTATTTCATACGCAGCAATAGGCATGGTTATCTTTTCCAGGATGCGTTTGAATTTGTTTTTCGCAGCCAGCACCATTTGTTCGGCCTCTCTTTTTTCGATAAGCTCACTGCCATTCGATGGCAGGGCTGTACCCGAAGTTTCAGGAACCTGTTTGTTATGTATAACCAGTACTAGCGGTTGTTTGCGCATATGCCAAACCGAGCAGGCGTAGGATGCAGGCGGTAATTTCTTCGAACAAAGCTCAAGCCTTATGATCGATTCACTGAATTTATTCTTTTTAGAAATGGCTGTTTTATAAACCATTTTAGAGGCCGGAGTAAGGAAGGACTGGATCTTTTTACCTATACACCGTTTGCCGGCCACTCCATGCAGCCTGGCTTGTGTGGGCCAGATGGCATTTATAATTCCTGAGCTCTTTTCGATTGACACTAAAATGACATCGCCGGGTCGGGTGTTGGCAGGTAGCATACTTTTTTCCATTAAACGGAAACAGATTTAAGTATGTATAAAGGGTTTGGATTATAAGTTAAGGCTTTTCCAATTAAATATGTTGGTAAAACGGTTATTTTTTGCCGAATACCCTTTTACCGGGATGCCGGCCTTTGGCCGAATGACAAACGGGGTAAAAAAAAAGCTGCTCCAAAAATGAAGCAGCTTTCCAGATAGTTGCAGAAATGTTTATTTGTTCAGATCGTAGCCCTGAACGAATTTATCCTTTTATTACTACATACAGTTTGTTCTCTGCTTCGTCTGCAATATAAGCGGGGTCTTTATCGCCAAACGGGATCCTGACCACGTCTTTGCTCTAGTCTTTATCGACTTACACGCCGGTTTCTTCAAATTTGGTTAAGATAAAGATAGCGTCCTTGGTGGCTTTGGTAGCGTTGAAACGTTGATTGGCCATGGCAAACATGGTTGCTGCGCGGGCGCCCGATGCCATCGATTTTTGTAGGCATCGCTGTTCTCATCCTGGTATGCTTCAAAATGGTTGGCAACAGGTTTACCCTGGGCGTCAGTTGCGTTTCGTAAACGCATGCTTGCAGCCCCGAAACTGCCGGGTAGTAAAGCAGGAGTGGATAGCACTACTACGTGTATGTGTTAGCGATAATGACCGGTACTTTTATGAAAATTTATATAAAGCAGGCCTGCGGTTATATATGATTGTATTGTGATGTGATGGAGTAGGAAGTGGCTGAATGTTCAGAGGGCAGTGTGTTTTGGCCGCGCTCACTTTCACAGTTCATAGTTCACAGTTCATTGTTCACAGTTCATAGTCATAGGTCTTAGTTGGTGATAAGTTTATATGATATTTGTTGGGCCTGTAACTTTTTCATTTCTCATTTCCCTGTATTCACTTCAACATTGAAAATTGGCCATTCAATATTCATCTGTTTTGTATTGCCTTTCTCATTTCTCATTCCTCATTTCCCTGTATTCACTTCGACATTCAAAATTGGCCATTCAATATTCATCTGTTTTCGCATTCCCTTCCTCATTTCCCGATCACCTGTGTCTTTATGATCTGGTCTTTGTAATTGATGAATTGAACGAGGATATTGTCGCGGGTGATGGAGAACGCGGCGAAGCCCTGTTCAGATGAGATCCAGCGGCTGCCTTCGGGTTTTATTTGTGCCGGTCTGCCTTCCGAGCCTGCGCCGGTGATAATGTAATGCGTATTGCCTTCGGGTTTGTAATACTCCTGGTGATGCTCATGCCCGCAGATATATAGGTTTACATTGTATTTTTTGAAAAGCGGTTCAAGCAAACTCTGCATATTCTTTGTGTCCTGGAAGGTGTTGCGCCAGCCGCCTGTATATACGGGGTGATGGCCCACTACCAGTTTCCATTTTACCGAATTATCGCTTAAAATGCTTTCGAGCCAGGCGATCTGTGCATCTGCGCCGCCGGCAGGATACTTTATAGAGTCGGGTTTTTGGCCGCGCATTTTCTTTTCCAGCGGATCGGTATCTATAAAGGCGATCAGCACACCCTGAGATGTATCGCCGTTGATAAAGAATTTTTTGAAGTAATACCGCGCGGGCATCGTCCAGCGGGAACTGATGCTGGTGTATTGTACCTGCGCATCGGGATTGGAAATATAGTCGTGGTTGCCCAGTACCGGGTACCATTTTACATGCAACGACTGCGCTCTGTAGATCGATTCGAATGAACTGATCCAATGATAGTCCTGGGTGCTGTTTACGCCGTATGGATAGAAGTTATCGCCTGTGGCAATTACAAAGGATGCATGAAGATCGTGCGCCGCCTTACCCATACCTGCCGCAACTTCATTCTGATAGTTCTCGCCATTTCGTCCCCAGTCGCCGAAGGCAATAAACTGAAGGGCATTGGGCGTAATCTTAATACCTTTTATCGATCCGCCGCGATAACCCAGATCGTCAACCACCGGTGCATGTACCTGGGCCTGTGGTAAAAATGGTAACAGTAACAGTGTGAAGAAAAGAAGCCGGGTTATTTTCGGTGCCATTGTTTGGGTATTAAGGGCTGCAAGATACTATTTGGCCCGTACTTAATGGGCAGGAAACAATTTATTCATAAATAAACAGGCTTATATCTGCTTACGAACTGAACAACTGAATAACTGAACAACTGAATAACTGAATAACTGAACAACTCAATAACTGTATTTCATTTGCCAGAAAGAGATGGTCCTTCGCGTGGCAAATCCCATGTATTCGTATAATCTGATGGCGCGTTCATTGGTCTCCAGCACATGCAGAAAGGGGGTTATGCCTTGTTGAAGATTGAGCTGGCAAAGCATCGCTATCAATTGTTGTGCATATTTGCGGCCGGTATAATCGGGGTCGGTACAAATGGCGCTTATTTCGGTGAGGCCATCGAGGCGCATGCGTTCGCCGGCAATAGCCACCAACCGCTGCTGCTGCCAGATGCCAACATAACTGCCCAACTGGTAGGTGTCTGGCTCATAATAGCCCGGCTGCACTTTGTTTATCAGGTTGAACATGGCCTCTTTATCATCGGCGGTAAGCCGTGAAATGATTGCTGTATTTTCTATGACCGGAAGCGGTTTTTGAAGTACCATCTGCGCGCAGGGTAATTCTTTAAGCACGGCGAAACGATCGGGCAGGGGAGGAAGGTCGCCGATAAGATAAAAGATCCCTTCCGGTTCAAGCAGGCTGCCCAATGAGCTGAGCTCATTTTCGTGACCGGGCTGGAAGGCTGCAAATGGTAAGATGCCGGGGCGATATCGTTTAACATGTTCCAAGCCGGTAGCAAAGGATTGCTGGGCGCTGGTTAAGGCATGCCATGCGGGCGCGTCGAGTTTTGATAAGGGATCGCTGTGATGCATGAAGCAAAAATACAGCTCATAGCGAATACAAAATGCAGCTACAAGCTTCACGCTGCAAGCTGTAAGCGAATACAAAATACAGCCGCAAGCTATAAGCTGTAAGCTGTAAGCGAATACAAAAATACAGCCGCAAGCTATAAGCTATAAGCCGAAAGCGAATACAAAATGCAGCTTCACGCTTCACGCAAATGCCGCTAATACACATCTGAATCCGGGAACTGTATTCACTTCGATATTCAACATTTTGTATTTCTGTATTCCTTTTTCATTCTTCATTTCTCCTGTTTAACCATTCTGCTTTCTAACATACTTAGTAAGAATCACTATCATCTGCCCCTCAATTCTCCCTTCTATCTGTTCGGTATTATCTTCAACCAGCCTGATATTTCTTACAACTGTGCCCATTTTGGCATTGAGTGTTGAGCCTTTTACATCGAGCGATTTGGTAAGCACCACCGTATCGCCGTTTTGGAGCAGGTTGCCGTTGCTGTCTTTGTGCAGTTCAACGGCTGCATCGTTCTCATGGTCGCCGCTGGCTTTGGCCCAGGCCAGCCGGTCATCATCGAGGTACATCATATCGAGGTTGTCACTGGCCCAGCTTTCCTGTTTCAGGCGGTTAAGCATTCGCCACGACACTACCTGTATGCCCGGTATTTCGCTCCACATGGTTGCTGATAATAGGCTCCAGTGTTTGGCATCGAGTTCGGCTTTTTTATCTATCTGCGCCCGGCAGGTATCACAGATCAAAAGGCTGTCACTGGCATCGCCAAAGGGTTGCGGCGTTACATCATAGATCTTTAATGCACCAGTTGATTTGCATAATTCACATTGGTTGCCGCTGCGTTGTTTTAATTGTTCTTCCAGTTTCATATAAGGGTATTGTAAAACGGCGGCGAAGGTACTGTTTTTTATTATGACGTTTGCAGTGCCCGGGTAACCGGTAACAAATGAACAGGTAAAGTGATTTTACAAGGATGACATTTTACTGTACGACGGGTACGTATGCAACACCAGTTTCCTTTTTTCCTTCCTGATCTTTGCCAGGCACAATGCGCTTATCAGTATCCAGCAACAGGGATAGATCATATTGATTATATAATGCTGTGGGTTTGTGGTATGGGCTACGATCTCTCTTATAACGGCGGGCGTATCGGCCGCCAGTTCAGGTACCTGGTAGTTTACATAGAGGTAGGCCAGCCAGGTAACCTCTGCTGCATTGAGCGCAACAATTACCGCCCATACCGCCGTCAGCCACCAGTTGTTCTTTTCTTTATTTATTTTATAGAAGGCAATGGCTACAAAAGCGGCCATCCCGATCAGTTTTACGATCCTGTTGTTTGCTTCATAACTGATATCAATGAGCCCTGTGGGTATCAATCGGGTTTCACTGATATATTTTATAAAATATAATACGATTAAAGCGCCAAATGCGCACAACATAATGAGGGTAAACCGCTTCAGTCTTCTTAAACCGGTAAATAGAATGGCCCTGGAGAAAAAGATACAAAATGCCAATAAGGCAATAATGAAGGGTACTAGAATAAAGTAATTCATCGGTACTGGTTTCATACGATAACGGATAGAACAACGGATTATAATATAAACTGAAAATCAGCCGATTTATTATAGTGCCTGGTATGCCTGGCCCAGAAAATCTACCAGGTCGGAGGCTATAAGCGATGGCTGGGAGGTATAAGCGGCCGCCAGGTCGCCCGACAGGCCGTGGAGGAACACGCCCGCAATGGCCGCCTGCTGCGGCGGATACTTTTGGGCCAGTAAACCGGTAATAATGCCGGTAAGCACATCGCCGGTGCCACCGGAAGCCATACCGGCATTGCCGGAGCTGTTAAAATAGCCCTTGCCATCGGGTGACGCAATAAATGTATACCTGCCTTTTAAAACCAGGTATAGATTATATTCAGCCGCTTTCTGCAAGGCGGTTTGTATGCGGTCGTAATCGTTGGCGGTTTTGCCAAACAGCCGTTCAAACTCTTTGGGATGCGGGGTGAGGATCGATTGTGGCGGGATCTTACCCAAAAGCGTTTTATCACCGGCAACGGTATTCAACCCGTCGGCATCGATGACCATCGGCCGGCGGTTCTGCTCAAAAACCGAATACAACAGGCGGCTGTTACCGGCATGGGCGCCCAAACCGGGACCAATACCAATAACATCGTATTTGTCCATTTCCGGCGATACATGCGTTTCGCCGGCGCCGGCGGAATTGGCGTTTTCGCCGGTTTTGCACATGGCCTCGGGAACCGAGATCTGCATTATGTTATAACCCGATGCCGGAACATGGCAGGTCAGTTTGCCCACGCCGCTGCGCAAACAGGCCCGGGCGCATAATACGGCCGCGCCCATCATTCCGTAACTGCCGGCAACGATGGCGGCATGGCCGTAATCGCCCTTATGCGAGAAGGGGTTGCGCGATTGTACCATCTGGCTCACCATGGCCCGGTCAATAAGTTCGAAGGGCGAATCCTGAATTTTCAGGAAATCAGGGTGTAACCCGATATCGAGCAGCTGCACCCGGCCAATGCTTTCAGCATTCTCGGGCATCAGAAATGCCGGTTTAAAACATTGAAAGCTAAGCGTTTTATGGGCTTTAACCACCACATTGCCGCGGGAGCTGTGATCAACGAACAACCCGCTGGGGATGTCGATGGCGATCACTTCATTGCCACTATTATTAATATGTTGTATGAGGCTGGCGGTAAGTCCGTCGGCCGGGCGGTTAATGCCCGAACCCAACAGGGCGTCAATAACTACATCGGCGGCGGGAATGGGGTGCAGGTTCTCTTCAGCCGGAATGAACCTGATGGCAGCGGTAGTGGAATGCAGGCGGGCGAGATTTACCTGGAAATCTTCGGTGCCCTTGTGGCCGAACTCAATGATACATACGGTTACCGTGTGATTGGTTTGGGCCAGCAGGCGGGCAATTACCAGCCCGTCGCCGCCATTATTGCCTTTGCCGCAAAAAATGGTAAAGGAGCGGCCCTTATAATTATTCTGTAATAACCAATCGTAGCAGGCCGTGGCGGCGCGCTCCATAAGGTCTGCAGAAGAAATTGGCTCATGACGAATGGTGTATTCGTCCCAGGCCCTGATCTGTTCGGTAGCAAAAATTTGCATCCTGAAAATTAACTACTTTCTGGCAGTTGACCGGCGGTGAGTGGTTTTCTTTCTGGCGGTTGAATGAGATTTACGTTTTGGCTTTTCGGCACGGGCAACAGGCTGCGCAGGATCATCGTCATCGTAGCGGTTATTGGTCTGCATATAATCGCCAAAGATGTCGGCCAGCTCCTTAACCTTGTAAACGTAGCGGCAGTCGTTGTTGCAAAGTGCGATGATGGTGGCGTTCTCATCGGTCATGCGGTAAAAAGAAGTGCGGTTGCCATGCCACCAGCCATTATGATAAACGAGTTTTTTGCCATTTTTCAGCAGGTACATGCGCCAGCCAAGCCCGTAATTGTGGGTGCCCGGTTTTTCAAAACTGTAGCCGGCATAAGCCTGTTCGAGGGTAGACTTTTTAAAGAAAGTATCTTTTTGCAGGGCCTGGTCCCATTTCAACAGGTCGCGCACCGTGCTGTAAATATTTTTATCGCCATACACCGCATCGAGGAATTCGAACCGGTATTCGCGGTTATTGTAATAGAACGAAGGCGTATAACGGGCTGTATCGGCAAGCGTGAACACATAACTGTCCTTCATTCCAAGCGGATCGAAGAACGTCTTTTTCATATAGACCGGGTAGGTGACCCCGCTCACGCTTTCGATGATGAGCGCCAGCAAAGCATAATTGGTATTGGAATAGCTAAAGCCGCGATTGGGTTGGGCAATAGGTATTTTTTTGTAGTTGGCAATAAGAAAATCCAGCACATCCTGGTTGGAAACCATTTTGTGTTTGTCCCAGCCCATTTCGCCCATGTAATGATCATACTTGGGAATGCCGCTGCGATGATTGAGCAAAAGCCGGATCGTAACGCCTTCCAGCGGAAAACCGGGTAAATATTTTTGTACGGGATCGTCGATATTGAGTTTGCCTTCTTCCCACAATCTCAGAATGGCCATTCCGGTGAATGTCTTTGATACAGAGGCAAGATGAAAAGGAGTGGAGGACGTAATGGAGTCGCGTTTGGTGCGGGGGTCGATGTAGCCATTGTATTCTTCGAAAACTATTTGTCCGTTTTTTGCCACGAGCACACTGCCATTGAAGCGGGTGCGGCCCAGGGTTGAGTCCAGGTGGTTATCTACCATTCTCCTGTAATAGTTCAATTCGTCGGGCGTTAAAGCTGCCGGCGCTGTTGAGGTATCACCTTCGTTCAATGGGCCTGAGGTAACCTTCTTATTGTTAACGCGCGCACAACTCTGCAATATCAGTAATGTTAGCAATAACCTGACTATGTTTTTCACCAGGACTATCTAGTTTTTATGGTTTCCGTAATTTGCGAAAATAGTTAAAACTCACCAGTTACAGGCCCATGCATGCATTTTTCATGCCTAACTTTCTGCAACTATGAACTATATTTGCAATCTTTTAACTAAGATAACGTAAAAGCAGTAGGATTCATTATGACCGACAAACAAATTACGAGTTATCCCAAGGAAAAGATAAACATTCTTCTACTTGAGAACATCAGTGACAAGGCTGTTAAATTTTTTAAAGACAATGGTTACACGTCCGTTAAAAAGATAACGGGGGCATTAAGTGAAGAAGACCTGATCCGTGAAGTGAAGGACGTACATTTGCTGGGTATCAGATCCAAAACGCAGATCACTTCGCGTGTACTGGACGCTGCTAAGAAATTACAGGCAATCGGTTGTTTTTGTATTGGTGTAAACCAGGTTGATCTTAAATATGCTAAACAACAGGGTGTTGCGGTGTTCAATGCGCCGTATTCCAATACCCGTTCGGTAGCAGAGCTGGTAATAGGGTTGTCGATCCTGCTGATCAGGCGCATTATTGACAAGAACAAGGCCGCTCATGAAGGTACATGGCTGAAAGACGCGAAAGGGAGTTATGAAATGCGTGGCAAAACGCTGGGTATTGTGGGGTATGGAAATATCGGCACACAGGTAAGCGTGCTGGCCGAAGCGTTGGGTATGCATGTGATCTTCTATGACACCATTACCAAACTGCCGTTAGGCAATGCTGTTGCCAAGAAATCGCTGAAAGACCTTGTAAGCGAGGCCGATATCGTTACGCTGCATGTGCCCGAAACTGCCAGTACGAAGAACCTGATCAACAAGAACGTGATAAAGAATTTTAAAAAGGGTTCTATTCTTATAAATTATGCCCGCGGTGAAGTGGTTGACCTCGATGCACTGGCGAAAGCCCTGCAGGAAGGCGCTATGAGCGGTGCGGCGGTTGACGTTTATCCCTGGGAGCCCGAAAAGAACGGTGATAAATTTACTACGCCATTACAGGGTTTGCCCAATGTGATCCTTACCCCGCACATCGGTGGTTCAACGGAAGAAGCGCAGCAGAACATCGGGGAAGATGTGAGCAATAAATTGTTCCAGTACCTCGAAATGGGCGTAAGCATCGGTTCGCACACGGTGCCGCCATTAAGCCTGCCGCCGCAGGAAGGCGCCCACCGCATTCTGCATGTTCATCGCAATGTGCCCGGTGTGTTATCGGCTATCAATACCACATTGGCAAATAACAAGATCAACATCCTGGGCCAGTACCTGAAAACAAATGATGAGATCGGGTACGTGGTGCTTGACCTCGACAGAAAGATCTCCAATACGGCTGTGCAGTTGTTGAAAGAGGTGAAGGATACGATTAAGGTTAGATTGTTATATTAACAGGCATCTCGTATAATATTATACGGGGCGTTCCTAAAGGGGCGCCCCGTTTTAGTTGATAGAGTTGATAGAGTTCATAAAGGAAGGCGTAGCAAAGGCCTTTATCAACTTTATCAACTCTATCACCTTTTCAACTTATGTCGCAAACCACCCCTTAAATTGTCCCTTACACACCCCGTTGAAGCTGTTATTTGATCCTAGTTTTGTTTCAACAAACAACAAAAACAAATCATCAACGCTTAAACTGTTTTTTATGAAAAAGACAAATATTTTCTACTGGGTGTTTACAGGGCTTTTAGCTTTCCTGATGTTAGGTTCTTCTATTCCCGATATTATGAACCATCCGCTTGCTGTAAAAGGTATGCACGAAGAGTTAGGCTATCCCGTTTATTTTATTCCATTCATTGGCGTGGCCAAGTTCCTGGGTGTGGTAGCCCTTCTTACCCCAGGTTTTCCCCGGTTGAAAGAGTGGGCGTATGCAGGTTTTGCTTTTGATCTTATCGGCGCAACCTACAGCATCTTCATGATCGGTAAACCCGACTGGATGTTTAACCTGTTACCGCTGGCACTGCTTACCGCTTCTTATGTGTTCTATCAAAAAAGAAAGAAAATGCTGGCCGCCCGCGCTGGTAATCAGCAAGCTGTAGCGTTTAACGGAGCTATTGCTTAAAAAAGCTGAAGGCTCAAGGCTGAAGGCGTAAGGCATAAGGCTGAAGGCATAAGGCTGAAGGCATAAGGCTGAAGGCAAGGCTCAAGGCTCAAGGCTGAAGGCTGAAGGCTTAAGGCTTAAGGCGTAAGGCTGAAGGCATAAGGCTCAAGGTTTATTACGAACCGGCGAAGGGCCTTAATTTCCGAAGGTTCGCGGGTATGCAAAATATATGGAAGGCCGCACATGGATTGTATTCGCGTTAAGCGTTCTGCCTTCAGCCTTCTGCGTTTTGCGTTCGGCTTTCTCTGGCACATCTTTTTCAGCAGAACGGGTAAATAGCATACCATGAGCCCGATCACCATTGGCAATACCTATATGAAGGAACTGGAAGCTGAAGTAACGGCCACCCGTAAATGTCTTGAACGCATACCTATGGAAGTATATAAGTTCAAACCTCATGAAACCTCAATGGAAATGGGCTATCTCACTTTACTGGTAGCTGATATCCCCAGGTGGATCGCAGTGCTCATCGAGCAACCCTATCTCGATTTTGCCACTGATGAAAAGTTCGCACCTGCTAATGCTGAGGAAGTGTTGACACGTTTTGATGATAACGTACAGCGCGCCAGAAATGCATTGTCGGGTGTGCAGGATGAAGCGCTTCAGGAAACCTTCAGTTTGAAGAACAGCGGCAACGTCCTGTACAGCTCGTCCAAATTATCGCAGCTGGAACAAATGGTCAATCACCTGATCCATCACCGCGGGCAGCTCACTGTTTATATGCGCATGAAGGGGATCGCTATTCCGTCTATTTATGGGCCATCGGCTGATGAAAGGCATTTTTAAGCCGAAAGCCTGAAGCTGAAAGCCCAAAGCCGAAACACAGGAGCAGTTGCTGTTTTCTCTTCAACATTCGATATTGAAAATGCCGACGCTTTCGGTCGGCATCTCTGACGGAGTCTGATACTCGTCAGCGTCGTCAGACCCGGCAAGGCGCGCTTCGTCGGGATTCAATATTCGATATTTGTATTTCCCTTGCTGATTTCTCTGTTTTTCATTTCAAAAACCGGTAAGTCATCTTCACCAAAAAAATGTTCCGCGCGGCCTGGTTATCGAATGCATTATCGAACAAACTCTTCGGAATGGCAACATCATTCCTGAGGTCGGCCGAGGCATCGGGGGTATTGCTTTGCGACCATACGAGATATATTTCGGAACCGGGTTTATATTCCCAGCGTACCACAAAGTTCGATCTGAACTGCACGAAATTGAAATCGGGTTTGTTAAAGGTGTAATCTACAATGCCATCTCCCTGTTCATCAACATGGTATTTCCCATTCACTTCATTGATCTCTCCATTGGCGAACACATGAAAACGGTCATGTAGTTTTTTGGCCATCGGGTCGGTCACATAGGCAAAATGATCGTAGAGCGGCCGCGAAATATATGGTTGTCCATAGTATTGCAGGGTAAGGTCGGGGGTAATGTTATAGCTCATGCGGCCTATGAAACGTAAAGTATGCTGCTTTACTTCGCCCACAATGGTACGCATGGTATTGCCAACGCTAACATTGCTTACGAACTGGTCTTGTTTGCGCCAGGTGTACGTGTAGTTTGCGCTCAGGCTGATGCGCATGGCATTGATGGGCTGAAAATACAACCCCAGTTCCGTGGTGCTGTTCCTCATGGTGTGCTGAAACCCCCAGAAATTATTGATGTTGAAATTCACGTACAGCTTTTTCCTGATGTCGCTGGTAACATAAGCGTCATGTGAGATCCCCGGCAGGCGGCGAATGGCGCCGGCGCCGCGTAATGCATTGTTTGAAATACCGAACACGGCCCATGTTGTGCCGGTACCCGTTTGCCAGTTATTATTAAAAGTGGCGTGTGAGTTGAAGTTGAATGCCTGGTAAATGTATTTGCCGCTGTAATCCCACCGCGACCAGTGGTTGTAGTTCAACCGCGCCTGGCGAAAGATCAGGAACGATTTTGGCCAGTGCAAACCGGCCCAGGTAAAATGGTTGATCTCATTGGAGGTAAGCATAAAGCCGATATCATTCAGCTCCAGTTCAGGAGAACGAAGCGTAACACCGGTTTCGAACTTGAACAACCGGCCATGCGGGCCCGATCTGCCGCCTACCTTACCGAAGCGGAAGGTACCGCCGGTACCGGTCAATGCGGTGCGGTTACTGTCAACCGATACCTCGCTGGCATTGATTCGCTGGAACAGGTGTTCAAATGCGGTCTGGGTTTTGAAAATGGCCTGTTTACTGCCCTGTACCTGGCTGAACACCAGGTTACCGCGAATGTACCATACGCGGTTCTTCCAGGTATGAAAGAAATCGAGCCCGCCCGAATAAGCGCTGCGGTGCAGGTCGGGCAGTCCGTTGTCGCGGTTTACCGCGGTAAAGATGCCGCCGAAGATCGTTTTGCCGCCATTGATGTCTTTTTGCAGGCGGCCAACAAAATAACTGGTGAGCGGTTCTACCAGTTCTTTTCTTGTCTCGCCATTGTTATCGATGGTGGCCATTTCCTTTTGGGTAATGCTTTCGAGAATTCCTATGCTCCAGCCTTTGCGGGTTTTGCCGCTGAACTTGGCTGCGCCGAGAATAGATGTATTGAGCGGCATTTTCACATATTCATTGCTGCCGAGGGTGGGGTAACCATGGGGTGAACTGCCGATCCGCCGGGAATAGAAAAGCAGGTCGGAATCATAATCGCCGCCGGCTTCCGAACCGGTAAGCTGGTAATCGAAAATGTTGCGGCTTTCCATAAAGAACGGGCGGCGTTCTTCAAAGAAGTTCTGAAAACCATCTATCCGTACCTGCGAGGGGTCGGCTTCCACCTGCCCGAAATCGGGATTTACGGTGAAGTCGAGAATAAGATCGTTGGTAACGGCAAACTTGCCATCGAGCCCGCCCGTTAATTTGGTATCGAACCCTTTGGCAAAAGGGTTGCCATTCACTTTTTTATATTTATCTGCCTGCAGGGTTGCATAAGGCGCTATCTCAATCTGGCGGTGGAGGGGGATATTTGCAAGCCCCTTCAGTTCCCCAAAGCGGCTCACCCAAACACCCGAGTTTTGGGGAATATATTGCCAGGTGCTCATTTCATCTTTTCTGAAAATACGGCGCGTTACCTGTATGCCCCAGGTTTTGTCGGCTTCATTTCCATAACGGAGCTGGCTGAACGGGATCTTTACTTCGGCCGTCCACCCGGTTTCATCGATATGTGTTTTGGCGAACCAGATGGGGTTCCAGTTCACGTCCCAGTTGTTACCGTCGTTAGAAACAAATTCATCACCCCGTACGCCCGATACCGACAGGGTGAAGGAAAATGCGGTGCGCAGGTCGTGATAGCTGTCGATATTTATTTCAACCCAGTCGCCGGGGAACTGGTCGCGGCGTTCCATTCGTCTTACAATGGAGTCGGGATGCTGATCGATGCAATGATAGGCGACGTAGAGGTATTTTTCGTCGTACAGGATCTTGAACCGGGTAGGTTGTGCGGGCGCCTTGCCTTCGTTGGGTTTCCATTGAATAAAATCACCGCCCCAGGGTACAGCGTTCCATGCTTCTTCGTTTGGGATACCGTCTAACGTTACAGGCGCCTGCAGATGCCGGGTGGTATAGGATCGTCGTACAACCGTTGTATCGGCGAAATTACTCATGGCGGTTGTGGAAAGTGCAAAACAGCATAGCACAAGCAGAATGCTCCGGTTCATAAACCAATGCTACTGATTTGTATAGATCTTTTCTAGTTAAAGTATAACAGCGGTAATTTTAGAAAAACGAGCGGTTGGAAGAATAATTAACCAATGTGCTGATGTGCTGATTAGCTAATGCTTTTGCGCGGCCTTCGGGCTAATTACAGGATATTGACTATTATCTAATTATCCCATTATCGAATTATCACATATCAAATTATCACATTCAATTAGCACATTAGCTAATTAGCACATTAGCTAATTAGCACATTAGCTAATTAGTCTTTATATTTATTTAAAACTTGCCATTATGAGTTCGCGTCGAAACTTTTTGCAACAGCTGGCCGCTTCCGTAATTGCTTTCCCGCTGATACCTGCTGATGCCAGCCTCCTACATGGAAACAGGGATAAGGAAACATATGACGGACCGCCCCTGCGGGTGGCCATTTTGGGTTTAGGTAGTTATGGCACCCGCGTGGCGGAAGCCATGAAAGACTGCAAACGCGCACGGTTAACCGGTATTGTTAGCGGCACGCCTTCCAAGATCACCGCCTGGCAGCAGAAATACGGTATTCCTGAAAAGAACTGTTACAATTACCAGAATTTCGATAGCATAAAAGACAATCCCGATATAGATGTGGTATATGTAATAACGCCCAACTCGCTGCATAAGGATTTTTCTATCAGGGCGGCAAAGGCGGGTAAACATGTCATTTGCGAAAAGCCCATGGCCATCAATGCAAAGGAAGGACAGGAAATGGTTGCCGCCTGCAAGAAAGCGAATGTAAAACTGCTGGTAGGGTACAGGATGCATTTCGAACCAAAAACGCTCGAGATCATTCGCATGCGGAAGGATGGCGAACTGGGAAAGATCATGTTCTTCCAGGGCCTCAGCGGCTTCGTTGCCGGCGACCCCAATCAATGGCGGTTGAATAAAGCGCTGGCTGGCGGCGGCGCCATGATGGATATTGGCATTTACTCAATTAATGGTGCGCGTTATATGGTGGGCGAAGAACCGGTTTGGGTTACGGCGCAGGAAACAAAGACCAATCCCGAAAAATTCAAACCCGGCGTTGATGAAACCATCCAGTTCCAAATGGGTTTTCCCAGCGGTGCGGTGGCAAGCTGTTTATCTACGTATAATATGAATAACCTCGATCGCTTTTTCCTCAATGGCAGTAAAGGGTATGCCGAACTGCAGCCGGCCACCGGTTACGGGCCCATTAAAGGGAAAACGAATAAAGGCGAACTCACCCAGCCGCATATGACGCACCAGACGGTGCAGATGGATGAAATGGCGGGTATCATCCTCGACGGCAAACAACCCATTGTGCCGGTAGACGGCGAAGAGGGCGTGCGTGATCTGAAGATCATCGACGCTATTTATGAGGCGGTTAAGACGGGGAAGAAAGTTGTTTTGAAGTGAGTTGCCAGGGAGGTAACAGGCTCCACGACACATACAAAATCTGGCAGTTGGCATTCAATTATCGGGCGTTCACCACCCGGTAAGGGAAGGGAAATGGGGAACACAATAGTTTTACGCCCCGTTCAAACTATTGTGAAACCGGATAAATAAAATTATCCTGTTAAACCCAAACCTTCTGTAGTTCATGAAACAAGTAACCCGTTCCCTCCCGGTTGTAACCGGGATAACGTTTGTCGTTTTATTATTTTCTACCGGTTGGCAGCGTTTGCAGGCGCAGGTGCCGGCTATCACTAACTTTACACCAACTACCGGTACGGTAGGAACACCGGTAACGATCACCGGTTCAAATTTCAGCAATTTACAAACACTCACTATCGGCGGCGTAAATGCCGTTCCTGTTTCAAACGACGGCACTACGCTGGTAGCTATCGTTATGCCCGGCGCAACCGCCGGAAGTGTTGTTGTTGGCAATGCCGATGGAACGGCCACAGCCGGCGATCCTTTTACGCTGCAGGCAAGCGGTTCTACGTTTACCCAACAGAACAACAAACTGGTAGGTGCCGGTAATGTGGGCAATGGCCAGCAGGGGCACAGCGTAAGTATCAGTGCCGATGGCAATACGGCAATAGTGGGTGCTCCTTCAGATAACAGCAATCAGGGTGCTGCCTGGATCTTTACACGCACCGGTACCGTGTGGGCGCAGGAAGCAAAATTGGCAGGCACCGGCGCTACCGGCGCCGCGAAGCAGGGTTATAGTGTTGCAATAAGTGCCGACGGTAATACCGTGTTGATGGGCGGTGTGGAAGACAACAGCGGCATGGGCGCCACGTGGGTGTTTAACCGCAACGCTGGCGTATGGTCGCAGCAGGGCAGCAAACTGGTTGGCACCGGCGGCGGCGCTACCTCCTGGCAGGGCTGTAGCGTGGCATTGAGTGCCGATGGCAATACCGCCGTTGTAGGCGGTTATCAGAGTGGCGGCAACCAGGGCGGCACCTGGGTATTTACCCGCAATGCCGGGGTTTGGACACAACAGGGCAGTAAACTGTTTGGTACCGGCGCTGTAATGAATACCGCCGGACAGGGTTATAGCGTGGCCATCAGCGGTGATGGTAATACAATTTTGACGGGTGGTTATATGGATGGCTGGGCCTATGGCACCGCTATCGGCGCCGCCTGGGTATTTACCCGGGCCGCTGGCGTTTGGACGCAACAGGGAGCAAAACTTACAGGCGCCGGGTATGTAGCCGGCAATGTGGCGCAGGGATCGGCTGTGGCATTAAGCGCCGATGGCAATACCGCGTTGATAGGTGGCTATAGCGACAATAACAACAAAGGCGCCGCCTGGGTGTTCACCCGCAGCGCAGGCGTATGGGCACAGCAAGGCGGTAAACTTGTGGGCACCATCACCGGTTTAAGCAACCCGCAACAGGGTTACAGTGTAAGTCTGAGCGCCGACGGTAATACCGCCCTGGTTGGC
This sequence comes from Niastella populi, assembly GCF_002078015.1. Taxonomy (GTDB): domain Bacteria; phylum Bacteroidota; class Bacteroidia; order Chitinophagales; family Chitinophagaceae; genus Niastella; species Niastella populi. The sequence continues at coordinate 67,614 of NZ_LWBP01000187.1, forward strand.
GGCTGGCAGGATGCAAATGTCATTGGCGGCGGCATGTGGGTGTTTAAACGCAGCGGCGGTAACTGGGCACAGGCAGGGTCGCGGCTGAATGGTTACGGAAATACGACGGCTGCCTATCAGGGAAGGTCCGTTGCAGTGAGTGCCGATGGTTCTACGGCTATTATGGGCGGCCATTACGATGCCTTCAGCGTCGGTGCCGCCTGGATATTTACAACCGATCCGGTAGCCCTGCCTTTATACTGGTTGTCGGTCGACGCCCAGGTGATACAAAAGAAAGAAGTGAAAATAAGCTGGTCTACCACGGAAGAAGTCAATACTTCTCATTTCGAGATACAGCGAAGCTCAGCGAACGAACAATACAAAACCATTGGCACTGTGCAGGCGGCAGGACAATCGAATACCGTAAATACGTACACGCTCACCGATAAAAACATCTTTACTGAAGGAACTTATTATTATCGCATAAAACAGGTTGATCTCGATGGAAAGTTTTCTTACAGTCCGGTTAAAACGGTTCGCCTGAATGCAGCGCAGGAGAGCGCCACATGGCAGGTATATCCCAACCCGGTTAAACGGGGCGAGCCGGTGAATATCACAGCGATCGGCGGCGGCATACAACCCGGTGAAGTGATCGGGGTGCAGCTGACCAATGCGGCCGGACAAACAATTGCCCGCGTTAAAGATGCATTATCAAATGTAGCAAAACCCATTAGCGACAGGATAAGTGCTCTTACTTCAGGCGTATATACTATGATCATTATGCACAAAGGCGAAAGGAAGGCCCTGCAATTTATTATACAGTAGGCTATAGGAGATAAAAGGCCCCTGCGCAACGGGGGCTTTTTTATTACCGGGTAATTGTGAAAAATCATTCAACTTTGCGTTCATGAATGCGCATCAACAATTCATGGAAAAATGTTTTGCCCTTGCTGAAAAGGCCGCTGCAGAAGGTGAAAGCCCGGTTGGCAGTATTGTCGTAAAAGACGGCCTGGTCATAGGGGAGGGATACGAAAAAAGCCGTCAGTTGAAAGACATTACCAGGCATGCCGAAATGGTGGCCATACTCGATGCAGTAAACAAAGGGCAGGATCTCAGGGGAGCGGTATTATATAGTAATGTTGAACCCTGCATCCTTTGTTCGTATGCAATAAGGCATTATAAGATCGGCGAGGTGGTGTTTGCAAAACTTTCCGGTGAAGCGGGCGGTACCAGGGCGCCTTTTAACGTGCTTACCACAACGGCGCTGGGTTTATGGGGGCCGCCGCCCACTGTTCGCCTCACTTCTCAGTAGTTAATAAACATACCGGCAATTACCATTGCTGAACAATGATCCCTAACTGCTCATCGATAAGCGCAAACTCTTTGGCGCCCCAGGGCCGTAAGGTTACTTTGCTAAGATTGGGATGCAGTAACTCAGGGAACTTTGACGATACCTTATTATAAACTTCTTCAATGTCGTTTGTCTCCAGCCTGAATTCAGGGTGAAACTGACCGGCTAACTCCTTATTTTGAAAGAGGTAGATCCGCAACCCGTTTTTTTCCACTAAACAAAAAGGATTGGCGGTTTGTAACTCCTGGTGGCCCATGGTAAACTCAAGACAATCTATAAAGATCTTTAGCCCGCTTTTGATATCTGCATAAAAGATGCTTGGAACCAGTTTGGTGAAGTTCATGGTGTAATCGTATTTTAGTTAACCAAAGATAGGGGCAATAGCCATTAGCCTGCATGAACATTTGTTGAAATACCACAGAGTGATTTACTTTGTAAAAAAATACCGGTTAGTATCTCTTATGAAAAAGTCTGAAGCAACGCGATTGAGCATTTTGCAAAAGTCGTTCGAACTGATCTACGAAAAAGGCTATCAAACCACGAGTATCGACGATATACTCGCCACCACCCAGGTAACAAAAGGCGCGTTCTATTATCATTTCAAAACCAAAGATGAAATGGGCCTGGCGATCATTAATGAGTTGCTGAAACCTTCATTTGCCAATACGTTCATGAACCCACTGAATGCATCAGGCGACCCGGTAAAAATAATTTATGACATGATGTACAGCATTCTCATGAAGAATGAGTTCATGAAAGTGGAACACGGCTGCCCGGCCTCCAACTTTACACAGGAAATGGCGCCCTGGCACAGCGACTTCACCAAGGCGTTGAACGAACTGTCGGAAGAATGGAAGAATGCCATTGTGCAATGTATAAAGAATGGCAAAAAAGCCGGCAGCATACGGGCCGATGTAAAGCCTGAACAGGTGGCGGTATTTATTATGTCGGGGTACTGGGGCATACGAAATGTAGGCCGGCTGAACAATAGCAAGTCGGTATACCTTACCTGGTTAAAACAACTGAAAGATTACCTGCATTCGCTGCAATAATTTTTTTTCTCAAAAAACATACTACTTAGTATGTTTTGTTATAGCTTTGTATCCATGTACAAGTCCCTTATTTATTTACATTCCTTTTTTAGATGGTTTGTTTTAATAAGTTTGATCATTGCCGTATCCAAAGCACTGCGGGGATATTTCTCCAATGCAGCATTCACAAAAAGCGATAACGCCATCCGTCACATAACGGCAACCATTGCCCATCTGCAATTGATGATTGGCATGGTGTTGTATTTTCAAAGCCCGTTCATCAAATACTTTTTAAAATACGGCGCCAGGGAAGGCTTTGCGTATTTATTCTTTGGCGTCATACACAGTACGCTGATGCTGGTGGCTATTGTTATCGTTACCATCGGCTCGGCCATGGCAAAAAGAAAAAAGACCGATAAAGAAAAGTTCAGGACAATGCTTTTATGGTACTCCCTTGCGCTGGCCATAATTTTTATTGCCATACCCTGGCCATTCTCCCCATTTGCAAACAGACCTTATTTAAGATAGTTATGCAGTCATTATTAAAAACAAAGATCGGGCGGTTACGTATTCTCGGCTGGCTGGAAGGCTTGTCCCTGCTTTTACTGGTATTTGTAGCGGTTCCCTTAAAGTATGGATCGAATGATCCCACGTTTACCAAACTGCTGGGCCCCATTCACGGCGCCCTGTTCCTGCTTTTTATTCTCAATACGTTAAGTGTTGGGGTTGAGCAGCAATGGGAATTCAGGAAAACAACCTGGAAGGTATTGCTTGCCTGCTTCATTCCATTCGGCACTTTTTATATCGATAAGAAGATCTTAAGTAAGTATAAGCATTAACGATCATGACCGGTTCATTACATGTATGCCGGCTAATGACCGGCATACATGTAGTACATATAACGGTTTGTCATTTTTTTCCATTGCACTAATTTCCTTTCTCTGCTATTGGCTAAAAAACCGGGCTTCCATGGTACGCTCCCCGGGTATCGGTTGTTTTTGGCGCCATGACGTAGCACCGACGTAGTACATTTTCCCACTCGGATTTTATAAGTTATTGAAATTCAATTTTCGTTTTTAAAACTGTAGAGGTTTTGTAGTACCCCATATTTTGGACAAGTCTGTATGTATTCCAAAATTGCAGTTGTTTAACGAACGATTGCCTTTATCAAAACCCCATTGCGATATGCTTGTCAATATTATCTATTCCCCGCGCGGGCGCGGGATCATCCGGCCGCCTATATAGCGCGTATGCTTTTCTCCCGATCATGATATAGCGAAATTTTACTGCTTACAAATTTCATTTATAACCAAAACAACACTGCGACTCCCATGAGCAAAAGACAACTTTTGTGCAGGCTGCTACTATTCATTCTGGCCCTTGTAGTTCAACATGAAAGTATAGCCCAAACAAGAAAGATCAGCGGTACCGTCAAAGACGATAAAGGGGCGCCCGTTTCAGGAGCTTCCGTGGCGGCTGCCAAAACCACCGGAAGCAATACCATTGGTACGGTCACTGACGAAGATGGTAATTTCTCTCTCACTATCGATGCTGCCTACAAAAAATTGACAATAACCAGTTTAGGTTATGGTGTTCAGGAAATGGAGATCGGCAACAAGTCGGTTTTCAGTATTGCCCTCCGGAAAAACGATGGCGAAAAATTAGAGGATGTAATTGTAGTGGCTTATGGCCAGCAAAAAAAGGCTTCCGTAACGGCCGCCATCAGCAGCATTTCAGCCAAAGAAATTGTACAATCCCCGGTGGCCAATATCAGTAATGCGCTGGCCGGGCGTTTACCGGGTTTGATCTCACTGCAAAGCACCGGTAAACCCGGCGCCGATGCATCAACCCTGTACATCAGGGGTATAGGCACTTATGCTTCTGAAACCTCGCCATTGATCATGGTCGACGGGGTAGTGAGAGATTCCTACAACGACATAGATCCCAATGAAGTGGAGAATATCAGTATCCTCAAAGATGCTTCCGCCACCGCCGTATTCGGGGTGCGGGGTGCAAACGGGGTTATCATGATCAATACAAAACGTGGTAAAGAAGGAACGCCGAAAGTAAGCGCCACCGTTCAAAGCGCCGCCAACCAGTTCACCCGCATGCCCGATTATGTGAATTCTTATCAATATGCTACCCTGCGCAATGAACAGGTGTTTCAAACCTACTGGCAGCAACATGCGAATGATGCCGATGTAATGGGCAGGGATGATGGCTGGGCGAAATTCGTAGAAAAAAGACAAACAGGATATGTGCCTGCCTGGAGCGATGAAGACCTTACTTATTTTCAAAACGCCCATACGCCTGCATTGTCCGACGGCTCACCCAATCCTTATTATGATCCTTATTTCCACCCCGACCAGGACTGGCAGTCGCAGCTTTATAAAAAGCGCGCACCGCAAACGCAGGCGAATGTGAACGTAACCGGTGGTACAAAAGGAATGAAATATTTTCTCTCGGCCGGTTATTTAACCCAGCGCGGTTTGTTCAGAACAGACTATATGCCTTTCTCCAAAGAGATGGACTACAGGAAGGACCGGTATAACTTCAGGGGCAACTTTGATTTTGAAGTAAATGAAAATTTCAAGATCTCCGTTGACCTCGGAACCCAGTTCGTTCAGATCTCGGGAATGAACAATGACGGGTATAACTATGAAAAGAACCTGATGTGGACCAACCCCATGGGCTCCCCGGGTTATATCGATGGCCGGTTCACCTTCATCTGGGGTAAAACGCCTGAACAGTTCAACCCGTTGTACAGCCTGGCAATGCGTAATGATTATAATATCAATAACAACAGTACCCTTAACTCGGGTCTTCGTTTTACACATAAGCTCGATTTCATTACCAAAGGGCTTTCGGTAACCGCAAGAGGTACGTATGACAGTTATTTCTCCAGTACATCGGGCGGTAAGTCGTTCCCGGTATATTATACGGTACGGCCAAATCCCAATGGCGATAAGTTGAACCCCATCTGGGTGCAAATGAACAATGAAGCGCCCTCTCAACGGTGGGCAAACTGGTATTCGGGTAAATGGCGTTTGTGGTATGCAGAATTGGCATTCAACTATAACCGTACTTTCGGCGATCATGCATTTACCGGTTTGGCCATGGCCAACCTCAGCAAGAAATTTGATCCGGGCCTGCAGTTCAGCCTGCCGCATGCTTACCAAACGCTTGTTACCCGTGTTACCTATGCGTACAAGGGTAAATACCTTGCCGAATTCAACATGGGGTATAACGGTTCTGAAAACTTTCCCGAAGAAAAAAGGTTCGCTTTCTTCCCCGCATATTCGCTGGGCTGGGTGGCAACCAAAGAAGATTTCTGGCCACAGAACGATTATGTTACTTTCCTGAAAGTAAGAGGTTCGCTGGGTAAGGTGGGTAACGATAAAGTGGGTGGCGAACGGTACCTGTACCTGCCTGATGTTTGGGCCTACAGCGGGGCGGTCATGAACGGATATTACTTCGGTCAGTATGGTTCTAACCGTAACAACGTACAGGCAGCCTATGAAAGCAGGTTAGGTAATAACAATGTTACCTGGGAAACCGCGCAAAAAGCGAATATCGGTTTTGAAGCCAGTTTATGGAAAGATAAGATCAACATTGTTTTCGATCACTTTTATGAACGCAGAAAAGATATCCTTTCCAAAAAAGGCACCGTGCCCGGCATTGTGGCGGCCACCCTGCCTTCTTATAATTTAGGTAAAGTAGATAACCGGGGGAACGAATTTGAGATCACTTACCGCGATAAAGCAGGAAGGAACTTCAATTTCTGGATAAAAGGAAATATCGCCAATAACCACAACAAGATCATTTTCCGTGATGAGGCAATTGTTCCCGGGCTTGAATACCAGTCTTTGACCGGCCGGCCAATAGGGCAGGGCAATTATTTACAGGCAAATGGTTTGTATACTTCATGGGCCGAATTATATGAAGTAGACGCCAATAACGATCCCATTTTATCAAAACCTGTATTAGCGCAGGGCCCCGATGGAAAAGCATATAAAAATGCGGGCGGACAAAATGTTTACCAGAAAGACCTTTCTTTCGGTAATGTGCCCCTGCAGCCCGGCGATATCAAAATAACCGATATCAACTACGATGGCGTTATCGATAACCGTGATTATAAAAGATCGGGATATACCGGCATTCCCCGGGTTACGTATGGCATCTCGTTCGGGTTTAATTATAAAGGCTTCGATCTGTCGGTCTTGTTCCAGGGCGCTGCCGGCGTAGCGGCCAATCCCATGCCCGGCACCAACCTGCATTTCAACGGAACAACAGAGGCGTTGTTTGAGGTTGACTGGGCGCGGTTTACCCCTGAACGTTATGCTGCCGGCGAAAAGATCAGCTTCCCCATTGCGGCCTATAACCGCCAGGCATATCAAAACACTTTCTTCAATTTAAATACTTCTTACGTGCGTTTGAAGAACGTGGAGGTGGGTTACACCTTCCGGCGCGGCTTGCTGAGTAAAGCGGGCCTTGGCCATGTTCGCGTGTATGCCAATGGTTTCAACCTGCATACATGGAGCAAAAACAGCATCTGGGGCGATCCCGAAAATATGGGCTTTATGGGTTACCCGCTTACCCGCACCTACAACGCAGGTATCAATGTTGGATTTTAATTGTTGAACCGAAAAAGAAAAAACAATGAAACGAATATACATTCCTTTTTTGCTCCTGGCCGTGATCGTTACGGCCGGCACCATCACAGGTTGTAAAAAGGAGTTCCTCGAAAAACCCAAAGGCGGAGATGTAACCGTTGATACCATCTTTCACACACAACGGCAGGCGCAGTATGCAGTTGCGGATATGTATGGCTGGTGTATGCCCACCGGTTTTACCATGAACAATTCCGCCGATAGCCGCGAAGATGTACTTACCGACCAGGTGCACCTGCTGCTTCCCGGCGCCGCCTGGGTTGCAGGTAATTTAAACTACCAGTATTATATAGCCGGTGGTATGGCGCCCACGTACAGTATCGACAGAGGGCCCATTACCCAACGTGGCAATACCGGCGGTACTGCATTCTCATCATGGTATAAATCGATCAGGAAAGCAAATCTCGTACTGAAGAATATCGATAAGGTAACCGATGCGCCCGATGAATGGAAAACCGATGTAAAGGGGCAGGCCCTGTTTTGCCGCGCAATGGCGCACTATAGCGCATTTCGTTTGTATGGCGGCATCCCCATCGTATCGGATGTACTTGCAGGGGAGGGCAGGATCCTTATACCGCGCTCTTCCGTACAGGCGGTAGTAGATACGCTGGTTGAATGGTGCGATTTGGCTGCCGCTATGTTACCTGCTGTAAGGCCAACGAACGACTATGGCAAAATTACCAGTGTGGCCGCGCTGGCATTGAAAGCAAGGATCCTGTTGTATGCAGCAAGCCCCCTGTATAATACGCCTGACAATATGAAAGCGGCTGTGGCCGGCGCGCGTTTCAATGACGAAAGAGATGCCGTGTTGTGTTACCCTTCCTATAGTAAAGACCGCTGGAAAAGAGCGGCCGATGCCGCCAAAGCGGTGATCGATGCCGCAGCTGCCGGCGGGGTGTATCTATACAATACCGGGAAACCGGCTACAACTGTAAAAACAGATAACTATGCCGGTTTGGGCGACTACGAAGCGGTTTGCAACAACGTATTCGGAACAACCGGCGCCTATGGCAACCCTGAAATGATCCTGGTGAACACCTATAACCAGAACGATCCTAACCGTAATGGCTGGGCCGACTGGGGCCGGTACAACTTCTCAAAAGTGCGGCAGATGGGTTGGGGGGCAAAAAATAATGTGCCTGTTGAATTCCTGCAAATGTATGAGAAAAGAGATGGCACCCAATGGACGGCAGCTGCTTCGGGAACCGATTTCAAAGCTTACTTCGAAGGGCTGAACCTCGATCCCCGGGCTTATTCATCCCTTGCATACGCCGGTCAGTGGTATAATAGCGGTAAAGCATTTTTGCCATATTATAAAGCGGCAGCAGACGGTACCTATGCAAAAGGCGCGCTGGTTGACGATACCAATGCAGGCGATGGCACAGGCAGCGCCGTTGAATGCTCAAAGTTCGTTGCGCGTGTTGATAACAACAACGATAACCACTTTGCATGGCCCGTTTTCCGGCTGGCTGAATTTTACTTAAGCTATGCGGAAGCGTTGAATGAATTTGCCGGTCCCTCAGCCGAAGCGTTCCAGTATTTAAACCTCATCAGGCAAAGAGCGGGTATGCCCGATAAAGATGCCGCTATGGTGCCGGACCAGGCTGCGTTCAGAACCGCTATCCAGAACGAGCGCTCGGTAGAGCTGGCGTTTGAAGATCACAGGTATAACGATCTGCACCGCTGGTTAACCGCGCATCTTGTGTTGAACCAGGCTTTCCGTGGCTTTACCGTAACCGCATCAACGAACGGCGTTACGCCAAAACCAACCAACCCGTTCCTGAACTGGAGCCTTGTTTCCTATGGCTCAAGAACATTCCCGGTTAAATATTACTATGTGCCGTTCCCTTACTCCGAGATCAGTATGCGGTATTTGGGTAACGAAGGCTGGGATGGCCAAAACCCGGGATGGTAACAATGCTTGTGAACGAATAACCTGAAAAAAATGAATTGTAAAAATATAAAACTAATTGCCTGCCTGGCCCTGGTCTCCGGTTCCGCGGCAACGGCACAAACGGACCGGGATACGATCACAGTACCTGTGAAATCGCCGGTTACGGTCATTGACCATGGAATAAGAAATGAACAAAGCTGGCGGAATACCGGCGCGGTCTTTACCATTACCGGTGAAGAACTGGCAAGAACGAACGCCGGTAATTTATTGAACACCTTACAGGGCAGAATACCGGGCCTTACGGTAGCCACCGGTTCGGGTGAGCCCGGTTATGACAACCCTGTTTTATACCTGCGCGGGCAAAGCAGCTGGAACGTAGCCGGTAATGCCATCGGTGTTTATCTCGATGGGTTCCAGGTCGACCTAAATGCTTTGGCGGCCCTGTCGCCATTTGAAATTGAATCGGTAACCTTATTGAAAGATGCTGCATCCCTGGCTATCTATGGTTTCGATGGCGGCGCCGGTATCTTAAGCGTTCGCACCAAAGAAGGCACCACAAACGGCAAAACTAAAATAGAGGTCAACAGCAGGTATGGTAACCTGAGGCCGATAGCCATGCCGGAAGTAATGGATGCATACGGTTATGTTACAGCTTACAACAAAGCGTTACAGAACGATGGATTGCCCATTAAATATTATAACCCTGATTTTTACAGGGCCGGCGACGATCCTTTTCATCCCAATGTAAACTGGTATGATAAGGTGTTGACCAATAGTTCCGCCACACAGGACCACAGCCTGTCGTTCCGTGGCGGTAACAGCAAGGCCAGGTTTTTTGTGTTGGGTGGTTATACCGATTTCCGTGGCGCTTATAAAAATGCCGATGATATAGATATCGATTTTGGAACCAATGCCAGATACAGAAGGCTTAACCTGCGGGCAAATGTAAATGTGCAGTTGAATAATAACCTGTCGGTAAAAGCAACGGTGTCGGGCATTACTGAAGACCGTTATACCCCCGCCGGTTTTACCGCTTCCTCACTTTTCTCTAACCTGTTACGAATACCGGCCGCTGCATTTCCCGTAAAACATGTGAATGGCGTATGGGGAAACAGTGCGGTATATAATTTTAACCCCGTACAGTTATTAAGACAGAACGGTATTTACAGTTCGCATACCAGAAGCCTTGGCACCAACCTGAGCTTCAATCAAAAACTCGACGCCATTGTTAAGGGATTATCATTCCATGGCGGATTTTCGTTCACCAATTTATACATCGGTGTGTATGAAAAAAGGTTTACCGTGCCTTCGGTTGAAGTATCGAAAGATGCATATGACAACCCGGTGCTCGATGCCGGCGGCAATGTGGTGTATAAAGTATTGGGTAATGTAAGCCAGGGCATTACCGATGGCGGTAATGACCACTGGAACAGGAATACCCTGCAGTTGGGATTTAACTACGACCGCACATTTGGTAAAAGCACCTTCACCGGTCTGTTACAGGCAAGCCGTTCAAACTATGATCATGATGGCCAGTTCTATTCAGTTGTAGAACAGGGTTTGCGCGGCGCCGTTACATATGACTATGATCAAAAGTATATAGCCGATCTGTCGTTCTCTTATGCCGGTTCGGGCGATTTTGAGGAAGGGAACCGGTTTGGTTTGTTCCCTGCTATCGGCCTGGGCTGGGTAGCCGGTAATGAAGCTTTTCTGAAGAACAACAAAGTGATCAGCTTTCTGAAAGTAAGAGGTTCATATGGAGTAACGGCCAGCACGAATGAAGACTTCCGTTTCTTATATGAACGCTGGGGTATAACCGGCAGTGGTATCATATTGGGAACTACCAATACCACGTATGGCGGCCGTTCCGAAGGCGCTTATCCCAATAGCAACTTTACCTGGGAAGAAAAAACAACCGCCAATATCGGTCTTGATGTAACACTGTTAAAAAAGTTAACCGCTGCCATCGATGTATTCAGGGAAAAACGCACCGGAATCCTGGAGGCGCCCGTAGGTGTACCTGCCTATACAGGGTTCGACCTCAGAAGCACCAATACCGGCGAAGCGATAAACAGGGGAATGGAAGCGGCGCTGCAGTACCGCGATAAAACAACCTCAAATCTTGAATATTATGCCGGCGCATTTTTCTCCTATGCTCGCAATGAAATAACAAAAAGGGCCGAGGATGTACAGCCTTATGATTACCTGTACCAGAAAGGTTACCGGATAAACCAGTTCAGGGCATTGCAGGGCGCAGGCTTTTACCAGGCGGCGGATTTCGATGCCGGCGGCAACCTGCTGCCCGGTGTTGTAAAATCAACCTACGGGCAGGTTCGTGCCGGCGATCTGAAATATGTTGATGTGAACAAAGACGGTATCATCAACGATTATGATAAAATGCCCCTGCAGTTCGCAAAGCTGCCTGAGATCACCCTGGGCTTTAATGTGGGCCTGAAGTATAAAGGTTTCGATTTTGATGCATTCGTTCAGGCGGTAACCAACCGCACCGTTAGTTTGCTCGATGATGCGTTTGATTATACGCATCCTTTGGCCAACAATAATAACATCACGGTTTTTTCCAACAATCCCTGGACGCCGGAAACCGCCGGTTCGGCAACTTCCCCAAGATTGTCGACACTGGTGAACGACAATAATAACCAGCAGGCCGATTTCTGGCTGCGTAAAGGCGGCTTCATCAAATTACGGAGTGTTGAAATGGGTTATACGCTTCCGGCAAAAGGATTCCTGAGAAAGCTCGATGTGATCAGGGTGTATCTGAGCGGTAACAATCTTATCAGCACAAAGATCGAAGGGCTTGAGCCGGAAAGGCTGTCGATGGGTTATCCGTTGATGCGGACAGTTACAGCCGGTGTTAAAGTAAAAATTTAGAACGATCATTTGAAACGTTACAGGATGAAAAAAAATATTTATATCATCATAGCAATCGTTTTTTCGGCATTCAGTCTCGCTTCATGTAAGAAAGACTTCCTGGATGTGAAAAATATCCCGGCCGATATGCCGGTTGACCTCATCTATAAAAGATACGATTACATCCAGGGTATCGTGTGGAATGCATATAGCTATCTGCCCGATGGCTTCGGTTGGATGGATATGGAAGCGGCCACCGACGATGCCTACCATACCAATGTAAATAACCGCTCGCATACATTCAATTATGGCGTATGGAACCAGTTCAATAACCCCGATGGCGTATGGGGCAATTACTTCAATGGCATTTACCAGGCCAACCTGTTCCTGAAGCGCAGGCATGAAGTAGATCTGTCATCGATCTCCAATAGTATCGTCAATAACGATTCTACGGCTTATAAACGCGCGGTAAATAACCTTCAGTTCATGGTGGGGGAATGTTATTTCCTGAAAGCATTCTTTTACTTCGAACTGGTAAAGCGATATGGCGCTGTTCCAATAATAGATCAGTCATTGGATTATAATGAAACAGGTACCTGGCAGGGCCTCGCCAGGGATCCGGTAAACGACTGCTTTAAATACATCGTTTCACTATGCGATCAGGCGGCGGTTATTATACCCGATAGTGTACGCACCAGTGCGGCAACAAGCTGGTACGAATCGGGCCGGGCCACCAATGGCGCCATCAAAGCGCTTAAGTCACGAGCCATCTTGTATGCTGCCAGTCCATTGTTTAAAGATGCCGGATCAACCTATACCTGGGCCGATGCGGCCGCCGCCGCCCAAGAGGTAATAGCGATGAACATCTTTAACCTCGATGCATCCTATACCAATGTGTTCGGCGCAACCAATGCCACCTCGGTGGAGGCTATTTTTTTCAAACGCTATGGCGCCCAGAATGGTTTAGAAAGAAACAATTTTCCCTTGGTGTTTGAAGGCAGCAACGGCAACAGCGTTACCCCAAGCCAGAACTTTGTGGATGAGTTTGAAGTGAAGAGCGGCGCCACGGCTGCACCATTCGACTGGAACAATACAACACATGCCGCCAATCCGTACGTAAACAGAGACCCCCGTTTGGCCGCAACAGTGATCGCCAATGGCGCCACGTTTAAATCAACCACCATTCAAACTTATTATGGCGGTAACAGCGGTCAGCCAAAACTGAACGCTACCAAAACCGGCTACTATTTGGCGAAATACGTTAACCCAACCGTTGACCTGCTCAATAACACCACTACCACGCACCAGTGGTTGTATATGCGGTATGCCGAAGTGTTACTGAACTATGCAGAAGCAATGTATAACGCCTATGGCGCTGCCGGCGATCCGCTGGGTTATGGTATGACGGCTTTACAGGCGATCAACAGGGTGCGAACCCGCAGCGCCATGCCTGCGCTTACCGATATAACGCCTGATGCCATAGTGCATGAGCGCAGGGTGGAACTGGGTTTTGAAGGACATCGCTGGTGGGATGTACGCCGGTGGAAAAGAGGCAGTGTTTTCGCCAACCCGGTTAGAAGCATTTCCATCACGCTGAACGGGTCGAATTTTGTATATACGCCGTCAAAACTGGAGGACAGGGTATTCGATCAGTCGAAAATGAACTGGTATCCCATTCCGCAAAGTGAGATCACCAAAACCGGCTGGGACCAGAATGCAGGCTGGTGAGAAGGCTGAAGGCTTAACGCGAATACAGGTCGCGGCCTTCGGCCTTGTGCCTTGTGCCTTCCGTCGTTTTAATACTCTTAAAATCATGATCATGAAGTCATCAATGAATTTCAAAATATACAAACTCGTGGTTCCTTTGGCCCTCGGCGTATTTGTCGTTTTCGGTTGTAAAAAGGAATCGAATAACAGTTATGAAGATTATGCACCGGTTGATAGCCTCGCTGCCACATTTACGGTAACGGCGGTACCCGGCAACGATACCAAATTTGTTATCACCAACACCACAAAGGGCGACTGTGTTGGTACAAGATGGGATGTAGGCAAGGGGAGTGGCGCCGCCATGGGTAAAACATCGGATACCGTTTTTTATCCCCTCGCCGGCACATACACCATAAAAATGCAGGCCCTCGATAAACGCGGCAAATTGTATAGTGCAACACCTGCCAGTGTAACCACAACCAAAAATGATCCGGCATACGATAATTTGATCAGGGGTGGAAAAATGGATGCAGGCGACGATCAGTTCTGGGGCAGGTACGATGCGCAGACCAACAAGATCGTGTGGACCCTGGCCAACAATGCCTATACGGCAACCACGGCTGCCAAACCGGTAACGGCATCGGTTAATGGCGGCATTTACCAGCCGGTGCAGGTGGTGGCCAATAAAACCTACCGGTTCACCATGAACGTATCTTATGGCGCGCCGCAGGATGCCTGGCTGGAGTTATATTTTGGACAGGCAGTGCCTGCAGACGGAAAAGATTATACCGATAATAAAAAGCTCGGACTGATCAACTGGGGTACCTGGACGGCCTTCAACGGAACCAGAACGGTGGATGTGGTGTTTGGTGCAGGCGGTACCATTTATACGGTGATCAAAATGGGCTGTAATGCGCCAAACGGCCATTTTAGTACACCAGGCATCAGTATCACGAATGTCGATTTCCGAAGAATACAGGAGTGAGTAGTAGTTGAAGAGTTGACGGGTTAACTTGTTAACCAGTAAACTCTTCAACTTATATTCTTTTCGCAGAGAATACGCAAGCAGTAGTTAAAACAGCGCCGCCCGGTTCCCCGGAGCGGCTTTTTTTATTGCTGAGGGTTATCAAAGCATTGTTAAAATGTTATTTCTGAAACCGTTAACCTAAACCGGCCTGATTATTCCAGGTCAGATAATAGCCATTCGTTTATTACTGTTAAAATCATTAACATGAGAGTTATTACTACATTCCTGTTAGCAATTGTTATAATTTTTTCGGCATGTACAACCACAAGGGAGGTCAGCGAACCTGAGTTCAGGGATATCGGTGCTGTTCGGCTTATTGATGTAGGGTTGTTAAAAACAACCGCCGGGGCAGACATGATCTATTATAACCCCAACAATTTTGGTATTCAGCTGACTGCCGCCCGGGGTGAGGTGTATGTCGACAACGTATATTTTGGAAGTTTTCAATTGAATGAAAGTGTACAGGTAAGAAAAAGGGCTGAGTTCGTACTGCCTGTGACTATTAAAATGGACAATATCAACGCAATTAAAAACCAGAGCGAACTTTATAAAAAGAAAGAAGCGCTGGTGCGTATCGAAGGCCGGGCATTTGTAAAAAGATCCGGTTTTTCAAAAGAAGTTCCTATCCGGTACGAACAAATGCAGAACCTCGACCGCCTGCGCGCCATCGTTTCTAAATAATATATCTTCTTTGCAGGTAAGCCGCTATTTAACAGTAGCGGCTTTTTTGCATCCAGGTTCTAAGGAATATAACCGGCGACCTTGAGGCTGACCCGTTATAAAAATAAATTCTCCAACATGTCCCCGTTTTTGATACCCGGTCGTCATACTGCAAACAACGATCAAAAACATGAAAAGGGCATTACACATTATTTCCAGCGGCCGGGGTGAGCGATCTTACAGCCGGGCGCTTGGTACGGCGATCATTCAAAAACTTATCGGCAAAAATGAGATCGGTACGGTGGTGGAACGCGACCTGAGCAAATCGCCTCCGCCTTTATTAGATGAAGCGCTGGTGGGGGAGTTCTATAAACTTCCGGAAACGATCGACGCAAAGGGAAAACAATTGCTCACCTATGCCGACACCATCTTCAACGAAATGAAGGAGGCCGATATCATCGTTATCGGTACGCCCATGTACAATTTTGGCATCTCCGGCCTGTTAAAAGCCTGGATCGACCAGTTGGTGCGCGTGGGGATCACCTACACCTACAATGCAGATGGCACCAGAACGGGGTGTTTATTGAATAAAAAAGTATATTTAGCCGTAGCATCAGGCGGAAGATTATCTTATTGGCCTGAAGCATACGAGTTTGTAGAATCTTATATAAAAGCGGTATTCAGCGCCTATACAGGCATTACCGACGTTTGCACCTACCGCGTGGAGGGTACCGCTGAACAGCATGTTACCGTGAATTACGAAGAAATAATCCAAAGCATTTAACTACAGCGTATGAAAGAGTTTATGTTTATTTTCAGGTTGAAAGACATCGGAGACTTTAAACCCACGGCGGAACAGATCCAGGAACGCCTCAACTGGCTGGCCGGTATTGCCGCGCAGAATAAGCTGGTTGACCAGGGCAATACACTGTCGCCGTTTCCGGGAAGCGCTAAAACCGTACGGCCCGGCGATGTGGTCACTGACGGGCCATATACTGAAATAAAAGAGTTTCTGGTGGGTTATATTATCGTTCGAACGGAAACCATCGATGAAGCGGTGGAAATGGCTAAAGAAAACCCCATCTTCAAACTTGGCGGAAACATCGAGGTGCGTGAAGTCATAAAACGTAAGTGATCCTGAACGGAAAACAATTAAATAGTAACGGGCTGCTGAGTGAGCTTTTCAGGCAGGAATACGGGAAGATGATCGCTGTATTATGCCGTCATTTTGGCTTGAAACACATTGAGATCGCTGAAGATATTATTGGTGATACATTTCTGAAGGCCTCGGAACACTGGGCCGCCAATGGCGTGCCGGAAAACCCGGCCGCCTGGTTGTATACCGTTGCCAGAAACAACGCCAAAGATCACCTGAAACGCGTAACGCTTTTTGAAACGAAAATAGCGGGCAATCTCAAACCCGATGAGGCGGCGCCTGAACCCGGTTTTGAGTTCGCCGGTGAGCACATCAGCGATAGCCAGCTGGCCATGATCTTTGCGGTGTGTGATCCGGGTAATTCAACGGAGAGCCAGATCTGCCTCGCCCTTCAGATCCTTTGCGGTTTTAAGGTGGAAGAAATTGCCAATGCATTTCTTACAAATATCGAGACCATCAAAAAACGCCTGCAACGGGCAAGAACCAGTTTGCGTAACAGCCATTTTCAGATCAAAGCACTGAGTGGGCCCGATATCAGCCAGCGCCTCGATAGGGTGCTGAAAACCCTGTATCTTTTATTCAATGAAGGCTATTTTTCGAAAACCAATGATCACCTGATCAGGAATGAATTGTGCGCAGAAGCGATTCGACTGACATTGGTGCTTACAGAAAACCCGCTAACCGGTACGGTACAGACCAAAGCGCTGCTGGCGCTCATGTGTTACCAAAGTTCACGGCTTGATGCACGCACCGGCAACAGCGGGGAAATAGTTCTTTTTGACGAACAGGACCCCACCTTATGGGATAAAGACCTCATTGAAAAAGGCAACTACTATTTTGTACTTGCCTGCCAGGGAAACCAGGCATCGAAGTATCACATCGAGGCCGGGATAGCTTACTGGCATACCAACCCGGCGGCTGTAAATAAATGGCCGCATATTCTGCAATTGTATAACCAGCTTATCCTTATTGAGTATTCGCCGGTAACGGCATTGAACAGGGCCTTTGCCATTTCAAAAGTATATGGCCATGAGAAAGCTATCATGGAAACCGCGAAGCTAAAGCTGACCGGTAACGATCAATACCACAAATTATTGGGTTTTCTATATGAAACGACAGACCCCGGTGAAGCGATCGGTCATTACCGCAAAGCAGTGCAGCTTACCAGGGCAAAAGCGGCAAAGCGCGTTTTGGAGAAAAAGATAGAACAACTGGAAAATAAAAATGGCGGGTGATCTCCTGTACGGTTGGCCCGCTGTTGAAAATTGGTAATTTAAATAAAATAAAGCCCCGTTCCGTTTTATCCGGAACGGGGCTTTATTGATATACTGCTTATTGAGAAATAATGAACGGATGCGATGTAACGCCATTACCCTGTTTTACCACCAGGATCGCCATTCTGTTTTTCAAAACTTCACTATCAAGAGGTATAGTTGTTGTGTGTTTTCCTTTACTGCCGTCTACATTTATCGTTTGCAATATTGCGCCGTTCACCGTTACGATCTGTAACACGGTCTTCCCTTCATTGTTTAATTCGTAATCTACTTTCATTGTACCCGACTGTAAGCTTGTTCTTACCAGCGGTGAGTTGGCATTTTGCACTTTACCGGCCACATCGGGGATATCGCTGGCAGGTACATCGCCTTGAGGTGTAAACGTTCTTGCAGTTGCAGATGAACAGTAGTTAAGGCCGATACGCAGTTTGGGGCGTCTGGTAGCATCGGCATTGTCGCTGCTGGCAAACAACATAGATCTGTAATAACTTTCCGTTTGCAACCTGATACAAAAGCCATAACGCTGTGCAGGCGGTAAATTGATGATATCCTGTAACAGGGCGGTAATGTTCAGATCGATAACATGATAGTTCCATTGTACGCTGCCCGAACCGGGTAAGGTAACCTGGTTGGTAGTTGTAGTGGAGGGCTGTGTATTCCATGTTACCGTATTTTCGGCCCATGGCGATGTTATACGTTGAACATAACAGGCATTGGCGCCATAACTTCCCAATGAAATGGCAGAAGATGAAGGAACGCCATATAATGAAAGGTAAGCATAAGATACCGTGGTTCCCTGCGGTATGTATTGCAGGTCGGCGAAATCGATCAGTGATCTCAGGTAACCCACCTGCCCCGAGAAGGTCCAGGCGGCGGACACCAGCTGATCGGTTGAGCCATAGTTGGTATTGGCATAAGCAGGCGAACCGTTAACGGTTTGAACCCTTGTGTCTATACCACGGCAGGCATCGGGTTGAAAGGTCATTTCGGTTTGTGTTACCTGGCTATAGCCGGTAGCGGATATAAGCATGGCTAGCATGCACAGGAGCGTTGTTTGATTTAATTTTTTCATACAATAATAGTTCAGTGTTGGTTTAATAATGTTCGTCTGATAAAGTGTAAATAATAGTAGGTCTGGTTGTTACATTTTTATAGTTTTAAGGTTAATAATAGGTATCGTATGTACATGCAGGGGCGGCAGGCTGACATTACAGCCCACAGGAATGCCTGCAGGAAATATGTTCGTATAAGATCAACTTACACGGCAAAGTGTATATTGATGAAATTGACCTTTTAACAGTGGAGAACGATTCTTAACAGTGGAGAATGTCTGTTTGTCCGGATCCCGAAAAGATGAATTGGGTTGATATGGTGTTTTCGGGTTACGTGTTTTCCGTATAACGCTAACAAACATATGCAAAATGGGTGAATCGGCAAAATGCAGGTTTGTTTTCAGGAAAATATTCTAAATAAAAAGGCTGCCTCTAAAATTGCTTTTTGAGACAGCCTTTCCTGCGGTTAAAAGATATTCCCTAATTAAATATTTCATTCATTTCTGTTAAAATAAGCGGCATGCCGTCTGTGACCACAAGGGTATGTTCGTGCTGCGCCATATAACCGCCTTTATTGCCCACCATAGTCCAGCCATCTTTAGCGTCTACCGCATATATAGAAGCGGTAGAAATAAATGTTTCGATAGCTACAACCGAATTCTTTTTAAACCGCCGCATATCCTGCCGGTTCCTGTAGTTAAGCAGTTCGGTGGGTTCTTCGTGTAACCCTCTTCCAACGCCATGGCCGCCCAGGTTTTTAATTACCTTAAAACCTCTTTTTTTTGCTTCGGTTTCCATCAGGTGCCCTATGTCGGCGATTTTTACGCCGCCGCTGATATGGCTGATCGTTTTTTGCAGGATCTCTTTTGACGCATTCACCAGTTGCTGATGCTGATGAATGTCGTTACCCAATACGAATGATCCGCCGTTATCGGCCCAAAAGCCGTTCAGTTCGGCTGATACATCGATATTGATCAGGTCGCCTTCTTTTAAAATTCGTTTAACGGAAGGAACGCCATGACAAAATTCATTGTCAACACTGATGCAGGTATAACCCGGAAAACCGTATGTTTTGTAAGGCGCCGACTTTGCACCAAAGCGGGCCAGTACGGTAGCCCCGAACTCGTCCAGTTCTTTGGTGCTCATTCCCGGTTGGGCATGATCCCGCATTTCCTTCAATGTATATGCAACCGCTTCACTCACTTTTTGCATCCCGGACAATTCAGCTTCTTTTGTTATAGACATATGCTTTTTCTCCTTAATTTCTATAAAAATATTCAGTCTATAAATATAGAATTTATTAATGAGACAACGACTTCATTTTTTCAATACCAACAGGTTGCGGATGAAGAAAAAATGACATGAGACAAATCAACAAAAAAATGAACAGATCATGCAATACCTATTCATTATTTTGAACTGTCATAATTTCATTTTACTGCCTGCTAAATAAACTATCGATTGCATTATGAGAGAAGAATTGTATATCACAACCGGTTTCGCCGTCGCATTACTTGCGGTTGGCTGCCTGAAATCCATCTCGGATAGTGCCGCTCCCCAAAATGTACTGGAAAATGATCAGCGAAAAGTGTCGGTTGAGGCTGCGCCGCCGTTGGGCACGCTGATTGATAGCGCGGTTTACCGTATCCGTGGTTTGTCGTCCGTACCCACCGGCCCCGTAGTTGAAGTTACCGGCAACACTACCGCCGACAATGCCCAGATCCAGCAATGGTGGTGGTTTCCCAATAACGGCCAGAAATGGAAACTCATAAAAACCGACGCTACTTATTATAAGCTGGTGAACGTAACCAGTAACAAATGCCTTCAATCGCCCTCATCCGTTTCGGGCGACATTTTACGGCAGGGAACCGATAATGGTTCCGATGCACAACGCTGGGCTATTGCTTATACGGGCAGTAACAATGTGTTCACCCTTACCAACAAGGCCACGGGCATGAAAATGGTTGTGGACCCGGAAAGTAATACGCCCGGCGCCAAGATCAGGCAGAAAAGCAGTATAACGGGCACACAGGACCGTTTTGAATTCCGTAATCTCTATTTTCAGAATCCTATAAACAACAACAGCCGTCCCGATCCGTTCGTAGCGCAAAAAGACGGGTTTTACTATTTCCTGTCAACCAAAGGCAACAGGATCACCATTACAAAAACGCCTTCCATGTCGTTACTGGCGGCCATGCCCGAAACCCTTGTTTTTACGCCGCCTTCCGGTACAAATTATTCATCCAATCTATGGGCGCCCGAATTATTTTTCCTCTCGGGCAAGTGGTATATTTATTTTGCCGCCGACAATGGCAATGATGAGAATCACCGCATGTTCGTACTCGAAAATCCCAATGCAGACCCCACTACCGGAACCTGGACATTCAAAGGAAAAATATCTGACTCAAGCGATCAGTGGGCTATCGATGGTACGGTGCTTACCATAGGTACCCAAAATTATTTCGTATGGTCGGGTTGGGAAAATGTAGCTACGAAATATAAACAATACATTTACCTGGCCACTATGTCGAACCCATGGACGATAAACGGGCCCCGGGTTCAGATATCTGCGCCTACCAATACCTGGGAGCGGCATGAACCCGCCTCATTGGGCGCCGGTGTTAACGAAGGCCCCATTGCGCTGCAAAAAGATGCCGGCAGCCCGGTCTTTATTATCTACTCTGCCAGCCGTTACAGCAGCGACAATTACTGCCTCGCGCAAATACAATTGAAAAGCGGCGGTAATCCCACCGTTGCAGCCGACTGGATCAACAAAAAGCAGGTGTTCGTAAGAAATGACGCCAATGCGGTATACGGGCCAGGCCACAACGGATTTTTTACCAGCAGTTATACCGATGGCAACGGGGTGTTACGAACCGCGAACTGGTTTGTATACCATGCACGCAGCGTGCCTAACACCACCAATGGCGCCAGAACGCCACGGATGCAGCAATTGACCTGGAACGCAGATGGATCACCGAATTTTGGGACCGCTGCGGCTACAGGCATCAACACGCCCATTCCTATTGGCGACTGATCTCCATATTATGGCGCTGAGGGTATTGAACGCCGGGCCGGCTAAGAAGGGAAGTACAGATCCATCCCGCATGTAGGCCATTCAGGGAGCGGGCATTTTGATATTATTTTATGAATTCAAATAAAAACGCCTTGTAAATAAAGATTTACAGGGCGTTTTATTTTATTTTGCCTGTCAAACCTGATCATTTATGATGGATACAATCAGTAATACCGTAACCCTTCGCTTTCTTGCAGAACCCTCCGATGTCAACTTCGGCGGCAAAGTACATGGAGGCGCGGTAATGAAATGGATTGACCAGGCAGGGTATGCCTGTGCAGCCAACTGGAGCGGGCAATATTGTGTAACGATCTACGTGGGCGGCATCCGTTTCTTCAAGCCCATTTCTATCGGCGATATGGTGGAAATTACCGCTACTATTATTTATACCGGTAACTCCAGTATGCATATTGCCATCAATGTGCAGGCAGGTAACCCGCGGCGTAAAGACAAAATAAAAACCACGCACTGTGTAATGGTATTTGCGGCCGTAGATGATAATGGCAAAACAGTATCGGTACCGAAATGGGTGCCCGAAACACCTGCGGCAGTCGAGATGGAGAATTACGCCAGAAAATTAATGGCGCTGCGACAGAATATTGAAGATGAGATGAAGCCGTATATGTAGGTGATTATTGGTTGCTGGCGACGTATTCACAGATTAGAATCATATTATAGATGCCCCGATTGTACATAATTGCTGGTTGCAATGGCGCAGGAAAAACCACAGCCAGCCTTACCATACTGCCAGATATTTTAAAGGTCAGGGAGTTTGTAAACGCAGACGGCATAGCTGCCGGACTTTCCCCTCTTAACGTGGAAAGTGTTGCTTTTGAAGCGGGCAGGATCATGCTTCGGCGCATTCAGCAATTGATGGAGGAAAAAGAAGATCTTGCTTTTGAAACTACTTTATCTACCCGAAGCTATGTGTCATTAATAAAGAAGGCCAGGGCAAATGGTTATAAAATAACCTTGCTGTACTTTTGGTTGATGTCGCCGGATTTTGCAAAACAACGGGTAACTGAAAGAGTGCGAAAGGGCGGACATTACATCCCTGATGACGTTGTGGAGCGGCGGTATTACAGGGGAATAGCTAACCTGTTGAATTTATATGCGCCAATCGTCGATAATTGGGCGGTAATCGACAACATGGACATAGAACAGAATATAATTGCAAAGGGATCAGGGAACGGAGATAAATTGATATTAAACGCTGAACTTTGGAATATCTTTTCAAATCAATCAAAAGTTATGGAAGATAAAACTATCTATCTTGATGAATTCTCTGAGCAGATCTTGGAGGGAATGAGAAAGGCAATGAAAAAGCTTGTTGTAACCAGCGCTAAAATGGATGAGGAACTGGTCATTAGAGATAAAGACGGGCAGGTGAGGTCGGTTCCGGCAAAGGAATTGCTTCACATTGTTGAAAAGTATTGATCTTCAAAATCTATTGTAAATAATAAAGCCCTGTAAAATCGATTTACGGGCTTAGGGTTATGGTATCACACTACCATTCTGGTTTTAACAGGTATTCACTTACCGAAACCAGGTTGCCATCAAACAATGTTTTGTTAAGCGATACGATCGCCTGGCGGGCCTCGATTTCAATAGGCATTTCAATTATTCCATTACGTTTTGAACGGCCGGTCAATTTGTCTCTCGTTACCTCGGCCGATGATACCCTGCCAAAAGAGGAAAATAATCTTCTAAGATCACGATCCTCTGTATTCATACTCAGATTAAATATTTGTATGTTCATAATTGTTATTTATTGGTAATGTTATTCAGGCCGCAGCCCCGGTGCTCAATTACTATAATATAAATAAATTCCGCGTAACCAGTTAAAAACCGACAATTCGCTTTTTGTTTCGAAAGGCAGTTGTGTTGTAATAAGTTCTTCGATCTGCAGCCCATCGGTAACGGTTAACCTGCCAATCGATTTACCGAAGTGGTTGATGATAAACAACACCTGGTAACCGTTAAGCGGGTTAAAAGAACGCCGGTCGGGTTCATTGTTTTCCGTGGAATGATTCAGCTTGATCGCCCAATCGTAATGCTTTTTTTGTAAGTGTTCTTTTAAAAATATCATAGTTTCTTTTAAAGACTGAGAATTGACCAGGTAAAGTGTATTAGTAAGAGTAAGGGAGGTGGGAATTACACAATAGACAGTCAATGGCGAAAGATATGCTTAATTACGGTAACGAACTAATTTATTATTTGTATTAGCTGGCACACATACGCTTAAATGAAACACTTTTATATAATAAGCGCTTACTGGCCAGTCGAATACCTTGCAGAATGACTACTTTTTTATTTTTCGAAGCCCGGTTCGAAGCGGCAACCGCGGCCCATGCCATTTTCGGTTGCCGGAAAACTGATATAAAACAGGATAAATGATTTGATACTTAATAGGCGGGCTTGTCATGAACCCGAAAGGCAAAGCACCGCATGCCGGTTACGGTTTATAAAAGGCATTACCCGGTTTGCATGAAATTGTTGGGTTTTCAGGAACCAGAATTCAGGCGCCACCTTTTTTTTATCTGACATATATTCAAGATGGAAAGTTTTTCCGCCGGTGCTGATCTCTACTGAGGCCTGCGGCGCATTTATGCGGTGCGATGTATGAACCAGTATCTTTTTTGTAAGAAATGTGGTGTTGCCGGCTGTAGTAACAAGAAAACCGTTCTTTGTGTAAGAGAGGTCGATGATCTCGCGGCAATTCATCTGGCGGGCGGTTAACACGAGATTGTCAAATACATCCGCAACAGGAGCAGGTGTTGTTGCTTCATCATGTATGATAAGCATTTCGGTATCTATCGTTTTTTGTGATGCCAGCGCAAGGGCCGGTGATGCCAGCAGCGCAGGGAGCAATAAACCGGTATTATATAGAAAATCGCGACGACGCATAGTAAGTGTTTAATCTTTAATAGGGAAGGCATTGTCACGCCCCGGCGTAACAATGCCTGTTTTTTTATTTAACTATTTTATACGTATAAACCTGTGCATTGAATTGCACCGTAAGAACATAGATACCCTGAACAAGGTTGTTGACCCCCGTAACCGGAATAACCGACTGTCCTTTCGGAACGTTCATGTATTGGGTTGTAAGCAACTGTCCGGTAATATCGGTAAGCCTGATGGCAACGCGGGCCGCTTCCGGCATTTGGATCCTCACTTTTAACTGGCTTGTAAACGGATTGGGCGACACGTTCACTATGGGCGAACCGGATGTGTGTAAGGGCAGCGTAACAATAGTGCTGTATTCTGTTTCGCCTGTGGTGCTTACTATTTTCAGGCGGTAATAAACCTGTGATGAATGTAACAGGGCGGCATCGTTATCGGTAAAACTGTAATGCTGAACACCATGCCCGTTATTGCCGGCTACTTTGCCAAAGGCTGTAAACGTTTGTCCATCGGGGCTTCTTTCTACTTCGAAATAGTCGTTGTGCATTTCGCCTTCTGTCTTCCATTGTACCAGCGCATCGCTGTTGGCTAACCGCGCGCTGAAAGAAATTAAATTAACCGGCAGCACGCTGGTGGCTGTTTGTAAAATAAATCCACTGAAGCCGGTAACATCAAAAGTTATTTCCCAGCGGCTGTCTGTTGCATTCCATACAACATTGGCGTCGGCCGGATCGATAAGCATTGCGCCCGAAGTATATGAACCGGGCAATCCTGTTCCGTCGTTGCTGCTGCCTGTATATTTTCCTATGCGCACATTGGTTATACCTAAGTTATCGGCTGGCCCTGTAGGTAAATTGAGCGTACTGCCGGGTGCGGCATTGAACGCATCGAATTCAGCCTGGGTAAAATACAACGTAACCGTTCCGGTTGCGGCCGAAGCGTTCGTTGCAGGGGTGATCTCGTAATGCCTGGCAGCAAATGGCTGACCGCCATAGGAAGGCACTGAGGTTTCGATCCAGACACGGCTGGTGACATTGCCGCTAACCGCACTGGCGCCCGAAGGAAGTATTTTAGCAATAATGGCACAGCCACTGAAAAATACATTGTTGCCCGCGGTGATAGCCTGGGTGGCTGAAACGCCGGTAGTTGGCAGGGTGCTTGCGTTGGCAGTAAGCAGCGCGCCATTGCTGTTCACGGCGCCACAGGTATTGGTAATAACCGCCCTGTAATAACGGCCGCCGAGGCCTGTGTTATTTGATATGGTAAGGCTGGCTGTATTCACACCGCTGTATACGCCTGTATTGGTAAGGGTTACCGGTGAAGTAAAACCGGCATTGGCGCTTTCCTGCCATTGATAGGTCAAAGTGCCCGCGCCCGAGGCCGTTACATTAAAAACAACCTGTGAACCACTGCAGGTTGTTGAATTGCCGGGATGCGATAAAACAGTTACCGGATCAGTTAACGTAAATGTAGAGTGGCCTGAGGTGCTGCCGATAGGGAAGGCGTTATTATTAAGCGTCCAGCTACTGCTGGTATTAACAGCTGTGGACAAGGCAGTCGTATTACATGCGGAAACGTTGGTAGTTAATTTACCATTATCGGGCTCTATGGCAGGCCCTGTTGTTGCGGGTAACGTTGCCTGTGATAATAACATGGCGGTGACGCCATTGCTTAAACCGGGTGGCACACTGCTTTGATTGGGGCCGATGGCTGAAGCGCCATCCCAGTTGGCATAGGTTGTAACGCCCGATTCAACATTGGCATGAATGGCCGCAATAAAACGGCGGGTGGTATTATCAAAAGTTCCGGCCGGGCCAGGTGCAGGCCCGGTTTGATAGGCGAGTACCTGGTCACCGGCGGTAGCCACTTCCATATAATTGACACCGCTTTCCGTTGTCACCACACCGATGGTAGTGGTGCCGGCTTCGGTAGTGTATGCGTTCCAGCTCACAACCGGGTCTACGTAGCTGCTGATAAAATATATTTCGGTTCCGAAGGCAACGCCGCCCGCAGGCGCCATCCATTTTATAGTACCCTCTGTTGAGGCAATAAAATCGTTGGCGTTCGTGCTCCAGCCCCTGTCGGTAAAATAAATAACCGTACCGGCTGCCAGCCCGCCGCTTTTTAATACCACGATCGAAAAGCGGTCTTCGAAATTCGTTGTGCCGCCAAAAGCAATATTCGTCAGGTCTAATTTGCTTTGATAACTTACAAAAGCAATATCGCCGGCCGAGAGGTTATTCTGCGCCCGGGCGCCGGCTGCCGTAAGCAGCAGCACAGGTATAAAGGCGCTTATAATTTTGTAGAACTTTTTCATGTATAAAGGTTTGTTAGTGCATTTTATTTTAGATACACAGGTACGTATTATGCCAGCCTGAAAATGCTGAACCGGGTACCTGCGCTATCATTTCTTTCCACGCCTGGCCGGGGTCTTCAACCGTTTCTTCCACCTTTATATTCATCGCGCCCGTAGCGCTTACCAGGTAAGCCGGGCCTGTTACTGCATAATTGTCATTCAGGTACAGGTTGCCCCTCGGGCTTTGTACGTGTTGTTGTTGTAACCGTGCAACGGCTTCCATTACCGAAGCGCCTGCGGCGTATTGTTGTAAATAGTTATTTACCAGTAAGGCGGTTTCCCATCCCTGTAATGCGAACAGGTTGGCTTCCCGGTTATACTCTTTTTTAAAATGTGCTGTAAATTCCTGGTTCTGTGAGTTGGGTAATGTTGGCGTCCACCCGGTATATCCTTTAATATGTTTTACAAATGGTTTAGTGCCGGCAAAATCGCCGGGTGTGGTATCGAACAGCATTGGCGAGCCAAACAAATGCAGGTGGTGCTGTTGTTGCAAGGGGGCTATCTGTTCGTAAAAACAATGGGCCATATCGCCTGAATACAGGCAGAGCAATGTATTTACTGCCGGGTGGCTTTTAATGAATGCCGCAAGGGAACTGATATTGAATGTTTCTTTTTTTGACTGGCTGATAAAGTTGAAACATATTTCACCACCGGCCAGTTCATGGGCATTTACCATCGCATGGCAATGTTGATAGCCGCCATCATAATACGATGTGGCCATGACGGCCCGTTTATGTTCGGGTAACCGGCCGCATAGCCGCCCGGTCATAAATGAATACAGGCTGTCGTTCAGTGAATGGTAAAGGGTATGGGTAAAACTGGTCGATGAATTTGGGTAGTTCGCTCCTGTGTTGGTGATGACGAGCAATTTTCCGGCTGCGGCAAAAAGGGGCGGCAGTTTTTTGGCAATGTGGTCATCTGCATAGGCGATCACTACATCCACATCGTCGGTGAGCAAAAATTTTTCTGCCTGCTTATAAATATCATTTTCATTTAAACCGTATCCGATAGGAAAATGGTGCAGCGCCAGGCCGTGTATTCCGTGGTATTTAAAACAGGAACGAACGCCCCGGGTGAAGTCTATTCCTATGGAGGGATACAAGGTTGAACCCGGTAAAAGCATTCCAATAGCCGGCATATTCTTTTTTGATTGGGTATTCAGTATTTGATTTATGAACGCGGGGGATAGGTACCTGCCATGCAAATAATATAGTTCAATGCCAGAACGGGTTGCAGGTTGTTTATCGCTTCGGTGCCTCCCGTTGCCGATACCGTGAGGTTATGCTGCATGGCGGGCATCACACTGCCGTTGGTGACAGTTGCATACATATCTGTGCCTTCCAGCATGGCGGGAAAGGTATCGTGCGGCGTATCACTGTTACCTGCACCTGCATAACATTCCATAGAAACCGTTCCCGATACGGAATGACTATGTAAAGGAAGATTGTCGGCCCCAAGCGTAACGAACTCTGTTCCGCCGCTCTCGCCGGGTACGTACGATGTTAACCCCGGCCCCTGTCCCTGGCCGATAGCAAGCCGGCCTCTCAGGTCGGGCAGGGCAAATGTCGATTTACCATTACCGCCGTACATAGCTCCCAACAGGGAAAACAAAGCCGAATATTGAGAGATCGGAAGCAACTGCCCATGGCAGAATGCCCAGTTGCGGGGCGCAAAATTGCCTGCAAATAATCTTATTTCTGCTAATATATTTTCATCCATGACGGTGGTAATTAATTGGTTGTTGGAAAAATGCCCTCGAGGCAAATGATGTATGTTATGGCAAGGCAGGGTTGAACATTATCGACAGGCAACGGTGAAACCGTTCCCGCGTTGCCGGTAGTAAGGTTTACTACGGCAGCAGCCATCTGGCTGTTGGCAATGGTTGAATAAATGTGGTCGCCGTTAACTGCAGGATAATTGTTCACAGGCGAAACCTGCCGCCCGTCCTCACCTGAAACAAATATTCCTGCGGTACCTGTAACCAGGTGGGTGTGAGGAATATTGTTGCTGGTAAGGGTGTTCGATTCGGTTCCACCTGTTTCGCCCAATACATAAGTAGGAAGGCCGGGGCCCTGGCCGGCACTAATGGGCGCGCGGCCGCGAAGATCGGGCACGGCAAAGGTCTGTTGCCCATCGCCGCCATACGTAGTGCCTATAAGGGTAAACAGGGCGTCGTAATATGCTATCGACAACTCCTGGCCATTGCAAAATGCCCAGCCAAGCGGGGCGAAGTTTCCGGCAAACATGCGGATCTCTCCGATATATGGCATAATTATATTTTTGAGTGGTGATATCAGTTGCGTGAAGGGAAAGTGCCCATTATGCAAATAATGTAGTTGACGGCCAGGTACGGCATCATGTTATTGACTGGCACAGCGGCGCCCGCATTGGCAACCAGGTTTACATTTACCGGTTTCATGGTAACGGCATCGTGTTGTGCGGAGAACTTTGTGCTGCCGTCATTGGCAAAAAAATTGCCGGTGGGTGTTTCGCTATCGGCCGGAAGATTGATAGTGGGCATACTGATACTGCCGGTAATGGTATGGTTATGCGGCGGAAGCTGATTGGCATATAGCGTTTTGGTAAAATTACCTGTTAACTCACCGAGGCCATAATTCGACAGACCGGGTCCCATACCTGCCCCAGCAGCCGATCTTCCCCGCAGATCGGGCAGGGCGAATGTATTGATGCCGTTGCCGCCATATGTTGTTCCCAGGATGGAAAATAAAGCCTGGTTTTGACTGATGGCTAAGATCTGGCCGTTGCAGAAAGCCCAGTTCTTAGGAGCAAAATTGGGTGCGAATAAACGAATTTCGCCTATGAATCCTTCCATAAGATCAGGTTGTATTGTTAATGGTATCCGGGTTTGTTGAAAATGTATCTTTTTATTTTTCCATGTTTGCGGCTTATACGGCGCCGTTACGTTATAACCAATGCCGTTTATGCGTAAAGGTATTCATATCGGTTTTTTCAATATGGAATTTGTGGGTGAACGACAGAAATTTGTATGTAAAGGGAAATATCCTGTTGGCGGATAACCGCCGGGTGAATATTATTAAATGCGCCCGGGCTATGGGGGAATGGCTTAAAAACAGAAAGGGTGCAAGGCTCAGGCCAGGCACCCTTTCTGCTGTTTCATTATAATGTGACCAATATACGGTACCGTATTGCCAGTCGCTCTTTACCCTGCTGTATACCTGAAGTTGTGAATGATAACTTCCACCTCTTTGGCATCGGAAGGTGCATTGCCGCCATACAGCCACAGGTTCATGTGAACGGGCATGGCCAATGTACTGATGCTCGATGCAGGTGACGTACAGGTAGCGGTTTCAAACAGGTTGGTATCATCGTTATAGAAACCGCCCATGCTTTTGAATACCACGGAATTGGGAGTACGTGTAAAGCGCTGCGTGGTATAAGTGCCGCTAAGTGTGAAGTTTTTCGTATGCGACCATGTGCTGTAACCACTGGCAGCAGGCCATACGGTGTAGTTCAGGTTTGGCCAGGCATTGTTGCCCCAGCGTGCAAACTCGATATCCATTTCATCGAACTCATTTCTGCCTGAATAGTTGAATAAACCCAGTACTATGTTTTTGTCGAATTTATCGATGGCGCCTTCTACCTGCCATTGGTAGGTGCCGAAGCCAAAGTTTTGCGTGCTGTAGATCTCTGCACAGCTCCATTGGCCGGTAGCGGTGTTCTTAGTGATCTTCAGGTGTAATCTTCCGCTGGCATCTACCCAGGCATTGCTGCCGCTGAAAACATTGGGGCCGGGGCCTCCGGTACTGTTTCTGACCGTCCACGTATAACCGCTAAACTGAATGGTAGCCGCAGCACGCGCATTGGCTGCTGCTTCGCTTTGGGAAGGAGAGGAGAGCGCTTCGCCGGATGCTGAATTTTTTTTGCAACCTGCCGCGAGCGCCAGGATCGCCATTGCATACACGAAATGTTTCATGAGATAAAGTTTAAGTTATTAAAAAGGGTACCGTATTGTGGCCCCATACCGGCGAAAATGATGCCAGTGTAATAAGTTGCAGGTGCTAATATTATTTCAGCAGAGGGATAATGCAGGTAGAAATGTTTCAACATTAACGTTTACTAACACCCGATATATAAATAACAGTTAAGAAAGATTTTAAATGTGCGAAATATGGTGGATGTTCTGTGCATTACAATCGTTAAATTTAAAGTATCATAAACCATTTTAAAACCTTACAGTATGATCACACGTCACATGAGAGAATTGAAAACCAATTCGATGCTTTTTCTTGCCGCAGTTGTACTGCTTACTGCTTCCTGCGCTAAAAGCTCTTCGGCGCCCGAAGCGCCTGCCAGCCAGGAGAACACAGAGGAAATTACCAGCTATCTCGCCAGCCAGGGATTTGATCAAAAGCAGATCGTTTTCGAAGACGACCGGGTTATTGTGGAAAAGGACATCATCTTAACCAGGGCCGAGTTGCAACAACGGATTGCCGACTGGAAAACTGCCACCACCGAACAACGGCGGCACAATTACATCGTTAGCAATTCGTACAACAGCAACATCACCATTTACATCGATCCTGCGGTTCCAACTGCGTGGAGAACTGCTATTCAGGGCGCTGTAAATAACTGGAATGCGGTTCCTTCCTCCAGGCTGGGTATGTCGATCGTAAGCAGCCAGTCTGCCGCACATTGCCGGGTATTCATGGGGTTTCAGTCGGCCAACTGGATTGCCAGGGCTTATCTGCCTGCCTCCAACGGCCGGCCTGGTGTAAGCGTTGAGATCAATTCCAATTACAACAGCCTGCCAGCCAGCCAGAAATTGTTTGCCATTACGCACGAATTCGGGCACACCATTGGTTTCCACCACACCAACCAAACGTCGGGCATCCACATTGCGGGTACGCCTACCTCAGATCCCAATTCAGTGATGAACTCATTTGTTCTTAACTGGAACGGATTTACGTCGGCCGATGTGCTGGCCACCCAGATCCTGTATCCGAATTGATGAAGCGATCAAATGCAAAAGGGAAGCTGTCCGTCGACGGCTTTCCTTTTCTTTTTATTTGGTTTGTAACTTACCGGTAAACGTAACGATCGCCGCGGTGATCGTTACGGGATAGGCAACCTTTTTTGTGGGTTTAAACAGGTCAGAGATGGCTTAAGATGTCTTTGGGAGATCTAAGTAAAAAGGTAGTATTGTTAAGTAGCAAACCGGCTGTAACCTCCTTACTGCCGGCGATCAGGAGCGGCATGTTTCGCGGAAGCCCCATCGTTCTGCGGATATTATTAAGATCGGTTTCCTCCGGCCGCTTGATAAAAAACAACAGTACATGAGAGATATTCGTTTTATCGAGGATAGCAGGCACCTGTTCATAGGGTACGTTCTGACCAAGATAGGTCGTTTCCACATCCATCGACCGGATGATATAATTGGCGAAAAGCAAACCGATCTCATGCCACTCTCCCGGTGGCAGCAATAGCAGGAATTTCTTGCGGCGTTTCCTTTTCATCACCAGTGCATCGGTAGCGGCCATCAGCTTACGCCGGATGATCGATGAAGCAAAATGCTCCTGCACAGGCATCGCATCTTCTGTCGACCACATGATGCCGATTTTTTCCAGTAACGGATAAAATACGTTCAGCATGGCTTCGAACATCCCATACCGTTCCACCGCTGCAGCATAGGTCTTTTCAAAATCTGCTTCATCGAATGTCAGCATGGCTGACACCAGGCCGTTGATGAAGGCCGAAGCGGCGTCATCGGTTTCCACTGTGCTGCCTTGCAGCCCGAGTACCATCGCATGCAGGTCTTCCTCGTCCAGCTCCGCGATCCTGGATATTTTATAGCCATTTGACAACAAAGTGACCACATTCAGCAGTTTACGTACCTGCCGGTCGTCGTACATCCTGATATTGGTATCGGTACGCCCCGGCTGAATCAGGTTATAGCGTCTTTCCCAAACCCTGATGGTCGGCGCCTTTATGCCCGACAGTTGTTCCAATTCGGATATATGATACATTTTCATCTGAAAATAATAATTGAGTTTTGGCCAGATGGAACTTACCATGGCAAAATTTTCATTATCCTGTGTGTCTTAATGAAAATTTTGCCATGGACGTTTCATAGCAGTATAAAGTTAATGAACCGCATTCATACCTGCGCATCACGGCAACGCTGCGTTTTGGAGAAAAGTATTTTTGTTAATACAGTAAAGATATTATTTTTTTGTTCAACTTTTTCGTAATTTAGTTGGACAAAATAATCCCGCAAAGATACCGGTTGACAAACTGATTACCCCATGTACAACTTCGCCTGATGCTTGCGCCGTAAAGGCGGCGGGCGAATAATCCAGGCCAACACCCCCAAATCGCTGCCGGCATGTTCCGGAAAAAGATGTATGCTTTGGCAAAACCAAGGTACTGTGATGGTATTCCCCGATCCCTGGCGAACTATACAAAACAATACATATTAACTAATACAAAAAAGACCAATTATGAAATCTTACCGTTTATTCAGCAAATTGTTACTTGTATCGATATCTGTGGGTGCATTGGCCATGACGGGTTGCGACAAGGATGATGACGACAAACCAGTACAAAGAAATATAACCGAGATTGTGGTGAACGATCCGCAGCTGACACTTTTGGAGGCTGCCGTAGTGAAAGCCGGGCTCGCCAATACATTGGCCACAACCGCCAATCTCACGGTATTTGCCCCTGATGATGCGGCCTTCAAAAAGGTTGATCTGAACGGCGATGGTACGCCCGACCTCGATACGGAGGCAAAGATCAATGCGCTCGATGCCGATGGCGTTTCCCTGCTTACAGGCGTACTTCAATACCATGTACTGGGATCGAAAGTGATGGCGGCCGATGTGCCTGCAGGCCCCAACGCAGCCATTACCACCCTCGGCGGCAAACAGGTATTTGCCACCAGCAACAGCACGGGTGTATATATCAATGGCGTAAAGGTCAATAAAGCGGATGTAATGGCCACCAACGGCGTCATACATGTGATAGACCGGGTGTTGATGCCCCCGGCCGGAAACATAGTTCAAACCGCTTCCGCCAATCCCAATTTCACCTATCTGGTAGCTGCAGTACAGCGTGCAGGCAGTGATATCGTCAATGCACTGACGGCAGCCGGTCCGCTCACCGTATTTGCCCCCACTAACCAGGCATTTATCGATGCGGGTTTCCCAACCATTGCATCCATCCAGGCGGCGGACCCCAATACACTGAAGCCGATACTCCTGTACCATGTAGTGGGTGCGCGGGTGTTTTCGTCAGACCTTACAGAAGGAGCGCAGCCCACTACTGCGGGCGGAGGTAAGGTCACCATCACCCTGAGCGGTGGCCCGAAAGTAAAAGGTAATGGCAACCCGTCGGCATCCAATATTGTGGCAACCGATATAGTCACCACCAATGGGGTGATACATGTGATAGACAGGGTATTGTTACCATAATATAAGTTGAGGAGTAGTGTTGAGATCAGGGAGGCAGCTACAGGCGGAATAAAGAACAAACGGTTGGGAATACACGCAAATAAAAAGCATGATCAAAGCAGGTAATGAACGGGCGCAGGTAGTTGTCTCCTTTTTTGATGATTTATTCAGGGCACATGTACTAATTATGGGATGAATTATCAAAAGACCACCCTTTTGGATCGGCGGGTGGGGAAAATAGACAGGAGCAGGGATGTAAAAGAAAGATGCATGTTTTAGCGCTGCCGGCCAGTGATTAAACCGGCTCTATAAGAAGGCTCCAGACAGATGGGTATTTATCTGTATCACTTACCTGATAAAGCGAAAACTGTTTTTGTGTTCGATCAAAGTATGCAGCAGTTTTATTTTTTCTATTATTTTATGTTTTAACCTGTTGTGAAACCTGATCTTCTTCACTTCGTTTAAAGCACTTTCATATGTAGTCAGGGCTTCCTCGAAATTTCCGTTATTCTCATTGTGCAGCGCTTTAACATATAACTGCACAGGAATATTTTTTCTCCTTAAAACCAATGAACGAATTGCAAGGAAAATAATTGACAACACGATTACCAAAAAAATATAGTAATAAAATGGCATATACTGAATTTAAGTTTCGATGCCCATTTTGTCTCAATTTAACCGGGCATGATCTCTTTTGTTTCTAAATAAACTGCATATGGCCTTGGGATAATTTTCCCTCCATAAAGGTAGGCATATACTTTTGTAAAGGTTGCGCCAAAGTAAATTATGACACTGGAATAATAAATCCAAAGCAGCAAAACAACCAGGCTTCCTGCAGCTCCATAGGCGGAAGTTGTATTTAAATGACCAAGAAAATAACCTATCAACGCTTTACCAATCATAAAGAAAAAGGATGTAAATACAGCTCCTTTTATAGCATCTTTCCATTTTACGAACCCGTCTGGCAGGTATTTGAACATAAGTGTAAACAATACAGCGACAACAGCGATAATAAACGCCCGGTTTATTGCAAAAACTATAAAGATGCCTGCATTTGCAAAAAGATCGATCAGGTAATTACCCAAAACATTAATCAGTAAATTGATTATTAATGATAAAACAAGGATAAAGCCAATGACGCTGAAGATCCCCAGGGATATAATTCTTTTGATAAGGAATTTTTTTCTGTTAAGTTTTGGAATTGGTTTGAGCTTCCAGATGTGGTTGATAGCGTCCTGCACTTCAGTGAAAACGGCTGCGACCCCAATTACCATTATTAAGATTCCCACCAACCGTGCAATAAATGAACCTTCTGTTGTAACAATGTGCCGGATCATTTGTTGTATCTGCAGTGCCGCAACATCGCCAACCTGTGCGCGTATTTCTGAAAATATTCTTCCTTCCATTGCCTGCCTCCCAAAGAAGTATCCTAACAATGAAATGGTAATAATAAGTAATGGAGCCAGTGAAAAGATAGTATAATAGGAAAGCGATGCGCTATAGCGAAGGCAGTTTTCAGCAATAAAGGTTTTGAGGGTAGTTCTGAAAGTAACCCATAGCTGCACAAAAAAAATATGGATTCGTTTCATGAGTTATATTTATTGTCGCCGCTTCAATAAGCATGCCCCTGAAATAAGTACTTTACACCCTGCTTTTAAATATAAAGGGGTTAAAGCGCCCCAAATAAGGAAAAAAGTGTGAATAATATAAAATGTTTGATTGAAAACATAACACACGTCTATACAATGTTTCTCACCTTTATGTAAA
This sequence comes from Niastella populi, assembly GCF_002078015.1. Lineage (GTDB taxonomy): Bacteria > Bacteroidota > Bacteroidia > Chitinophagales > Chitinophagaceae > Niastella > Niastella populi. The sequence continues at coordinate 103,816 of NZ_LWBP01000187.1, forward strand.
AGCAATAATATGCGTAGTTCAAACAACAAAACAAGCGGATCACAACTATTGGAAAATAAACTGAAGGTAGTAAAGGAACAACAGGTAAAACAAAAAGAAGCAGGCAGTGCGCTGGCCGCACAGGATAAAGAAAGGGCGCGTATTGCACAAAGAATACAGGAGGATTTGAATCAGGTTCTGATAGCGGCTTTACTGTATATAGAATTGGCTAAAACTGATGACGAAAGCCGTGAAATGTGCCTTGAAAGGTCCAGCTCATTTATATCGGGTGTTATAGAGGAACTGACCGACATATCCCGGATATTGGCAGCCAACGATACCGACATGATGGTGATTGATGACCGAACTATCCACACATGATATACAGCTAAACCTGAATTGCTTTGCCGGGGAATCATTTAATGAAACTGTCGCTCCCAGGTTCTGATATTGCCGTGAGAAAATGTATAAAGAATGATTGGGGAAATGCTATTCCCCCAATCAATAATAACCTCACTGCACCCATTCAACCCCGTTGCTTCGTTCGAATTTATTCCTCTGTCGTTAAATTATATATCAAAAAGATCTATCAAAAGGTATGGTGTCGTTAGCCATCCTGTAAGTTCCCACTTCTATGTGTTTATTTAGTTTCACCTGATTCGCAGCAATTCTATTCTCTAGAAACAGAATATCTTCGTTCAACCTGTTCAGCATTTTCGATTCTTTTCTTGCACTTCTTGCATCTTTCTTGGCATCTCCGGCTCTGTTTTTTGCCTTCCTTGCCAGTTTTTTACTATCGGGGCTTTCACTTAGGTTATCTGCGGCAGTTGAATTCTGATTTGCCGAACTCTGCGCTTTTTCTGATGCAATCAGATTACTATTTTCCTGTTGTTCAAGCAGATTTTTAAGTTTGCCCAGTTTTAACTGATCCTGGCTTATTTCAGCCACTAACGAAAGAGAATCTATGTTTATCTGGCCTGAGATCGACATGCAAAAGAACAGACCACCCGTTAATAACAATAATAACTTTTTCATATCACAAAGGTCCGATTCTTTTTTTATTGTATGATTATATGATCTTAGAGAATAATTACATGATTCACACATCAGAATGTTTTGAGCAGCAGGTAGCCTGTCTGTAATATCTCTCCCTTGCCGTATAGTATAACGGGCTATTTTGCCGGTGGGCGCCCATTGGAGTGATAACAGTGTTTTCCGGGAAATTAGAAGCAGATTATCATGAAAGATGGAAATTGATACTTACGTTGTTTATTGCTACTCTTTGAATAAGGTCAGCATACCCGTCGTTCTTGTGGTTCGAATAAACGCCATACGCATCGAGGCTATAGCCTATTACACCATCATTGGACATTATAAGGTATATTATAGCCTGGTCTGCAGGGTCGGAATCACCCTCAAAACGGTAAGTTTTGATGATCTTAATATCGTGCTGACTATAAGACTTCCCATTAAGGCTCAACTCTCCGGCGTTGTTAATTACAAATTCATTGTCCTGGTTTTTTAACTTTAGCTTATTCAGGACAGATGATATGGTATCCATTTCCCGGCCTGGTATATTTCTGAGCTTTTTCATAAAGCAAAGGTCAGATTCTTTTACCGGTATATTATTATATGATTTAAGGGAAGAATTACATGAATCACACATCTTTTTGTGAGCAAGAAAGACGCGGCTGCTGTTGGGAACGGCTTTTGGATCACATTACAAAAAAATTGTGTGGCCGCTTATGGTCCTGAGTTATTTCTTCACGTAACAATTGCCTGATATTAATTTCAATGGTTGTGGCAATGTCTGTTACCGGTACATCACTTGGCCGGTTTTTGAACGGGTCCTGCAAATGATATGCGATCTTTTCTATACTGAAAAAGCCTGCGGAGATCAACAGCAAAAGAGGTAATACAAAAATATTATTGGTGCCTTTGAGTGAAATGGAGAGTGAAATAACGAAAATATAGATCAAAAAATGCAGTATCAAACGGTATGTCGAAGGAAAAACCGTATTACTGATCCTTTCCGCACTCCCCATCGAGTCTGTGAGGCGCGTAATTGTTTCCTGCAGATGAATGTTTGTATGAATATCTATCGCATTATTCAATCGTAATTCTTTTATATCTGTTGTAATCAATTGCGTTATGGCAAGGGCGTGATTCCTGTGTTTTAGAATTTTATTCAGATCGCTTTCGTTCACCAGGCGGGATAAGCCGTCGATCGAATTTGGGGTTCCCCGCAATGAGTTTCCCAGTGAAAAACACCAGGCAATCTGCAGGTAAGCGATCCTGTTTATTATATGAGATTGGCCGGAACCCAAAAACGTTTGTAACTGAATTACGAGGCTTCTTGAATCATTGGTGATCGCTCCCCATGTTTTCCTCCCTTCCCACCACCTGTCATATGACTGGTTCATCTTGAACGAAAGGAGTACTGAAATTGACGTACCTAAAAAGGCTGGTATGGTAAGCGGCATATTAGGTAATAATACGGTAAGTTCCATAGCGCCGGAGTGAGTTATAATTCCTACGATAAAGACTATGATCAGCTCGTATTTGACAGTGTTAAATAAATACTTAAAAGGTAGCCTGTTGTCAAGTATCATGATTTCGGAGCTTTTTATAAAATATCCACTTTAACGACCCATCAGAAGTTTGGTGATATGGTGTTCATAATCAGTCAAAAAAGTTTTGTTGCTGCGGCCGGAATCGAATATTGATTCCAGATGCGCGGTTTTGAAGAAGCCCGATGTGATCATTCTGCTAAGGGATGGGTTCGCATCGATCCAGGCGGTTTCGAGACTATGGTTCTTTAAATAGGATACAATGATCTCAACCTTAAAATAGATAGGGGATTCAGCCGTTCCCCGTTTTAAGGCCGATAGTTCACTCATCGCATTTGGATAATTTGCCGAATCAAACTTCTCATTGCTCATTAAAATGAAATTATAGTATTGCCGAATTACAATACAATGCAAAACTGTTGCTTTCAGATGGAATGGCTGTTACATAATTGGAGAAATAAGTTATATCATTCACACATGGAAAGCGGTAAGATTTTCAAGATAAACAAATGAAAATCACAGATTATTGTTTTAATATTTCATAAATTCCCTATTGATTTCCAAACAAAACAAATAAATGGGTTATTATGTACATTTTAAGCATGGATGCCTTTAAGCCGCAGGTTTTCATATGTAAGTGGAATTGTATATCCTGTTAATCAGTAAAATCGCAACCTTGAAATTATACATTAAAAATATGGTTTGTCTTCGCTGCGTGATGGTCGTGAAAGAGGAACTTAATAAACTTGGGTACCATTATATTTCAGTTGTTTTAGGTGAGGCTGAGGTGATTGAAGATATTTCAGCCGGGCAACACGAACAATTGAGGACAGCGCTATTGAAGTCGGGCCTCGAATTAATGGATGACAAAAAGAGTATATTGATACAGAAGATAAAAAATGTTATCATTGAATTAGTTCATCATTCGGAAGACCCCCTGACGGTAAATTTCTCTGAGTATTTAAGCCAGCAACTACACTATGATTATACTTACCTGGCCAATCTTTTCTCTGAAGTTCAGGGCACCACCATTGAAAAATTCCTCATCGCTCACAAAATTGAACGGGTAAAAGAATTACTCGTATACAATGAGTTGAACCTGACCGAAATCGCTTACCGGATGCATTACAGCAGCGTTGCGCATCTTTCGGCTCAGTTCAAGAAAGTAACGGGTCTTACCCCCTCACATTTTAAACAGCTTAAAGACAAACGGCGGTCGATGCTGGATGAAATGTGAATTGAATAATTCTCCACTTTGCATATGTGAATCCTGTAACTAAATTTAAAAGTTATGTAACAACAATGAATTGATAAGAACTCACCTTTACAGGAAATTATCGGCGTGTAAAGTATAAAAATATAGTTATGTGGGATCTACTGTTTTTTACCGGCGTTTTTCTAAGTATTGGTTGGGTGGTAGGATACGTGGGGTATAATGCAGGAGGTGCATTCCATTTGCTGCTCATTAGTGCATTTATCGCTTTATTGTTATGTCTCAGGAGAAGTAAAGCCCCGGGAAACCGGTAAAGTCAGTGTTATAATTCAATGTGTGAATTATATAACATGTTTAATGAACTGTATAACAGGAAGACAAAATCTGCTTTTATCTTTGTTGTGGTTTTTCATAGGATATTGGATAGATGCAGGGCTGGATTTTTATCCCGGCCCTTTTTGTTGGAAAAATTAAACAGTGGCATTGCGTACCGGCTGTTTAAAAAAAATAGCTCAACAACAACAATGTGTGAATAATATAACTATTCCATAGAAGTTTATAACAATTCATTACTGATTTTCGATCACCTTTGGTACTGTAGCTGACCTGGAAGCCCTGGTAACATAAAATATATCCATATGCCAGCTCTTAAAATAGGGATTATTGACCTCGTATGTAAAAATCCTTCAAAATCTTTATGGGCAAAGATCATGCATGCCAACCTGGCCAGTATAATGCCGCAGGTGATAGCTACATGGTGCGAGCAGGAAGGGCATGAGGTTACAATGATCTGTTATACCGGTAGTGAAGATTTGAGTAGGGAAATTCCGGGTAACGTTGACCTGATCTTTATCAGTTCTTTTACCCAGGCCGCGCTTTTGGCCTATGCAATCAGTAATTATTTACGCAGCCGCAATGTAGTAACCGTGCTGGGCGGTCCGCATGCCCGGTGTTATCCCGATGATGCTGTTCAATACTTTGATTATGTGTTGGGTTTTACCAGCCGGGAAATTATAAAAGAGGTATTGACTAATTGTACACCGCAACGCCCGGCAGGTAAAAAACTGTGTGCAGGCAAACAACCGGCCGCTTTATGTGGCATTCAGGAGCGCTGGAAATTTATTGAACCTACTTTAAAGAAAGCCCCGTTCATAAAGATCGTACCCATTTTAGGAAGTGTTGGCTGTCCTTATACATGCCCGTTTTGTATTGATTCTACCGTGCCTTATCAGGCATTGGATTTTCAAACCATAAGATCGGACCTTCAATTTTTGCTTACAAAGTTTAAAAAGCCCATGATAGGATGGCATGATCCGAATTTCGGAGTGCGGTTTGAAGAGAGCATGCAGGCCATTGCTTCAGCCGCGCCGCCTGAAAGTTTTCGTTTTATTGCAGAGAGCAGCCTTTCTATTTTGACAGAGGGTCATTTAAAGAAGCTCAAAGCAAATGGCTTTACAGCATTGTTGCCGGGTATAGAATCCTGGTACGAACTGGGTAATAAATCACGGTCTTCCCATATTACAGGCGCTGAAAAAGTAAAACAGATCTCGGAACACGTTAATACAATTTTTCGCTATGTGCCATACGTGCAAACAAACTTTGTACTGGGCCTTGATAGCGATGAGGGGGCTGAACCATTCGAACTTACCAAACGCTTTATAGATTATTCCCCAAATGCTTTTCCGGGCTTCTCGCTTCTAACAGCGTTTGGTGAGGCAGCCCCATTAAATCTCGAATATCAAAAAACAAAGCGGGTAATTCCATTCCCTTTTCATTTTCTGAATAATCATTTGGCCATGAATGTGAAGCCAAAAAATTATGACTGGGTCGACTTTTACGATAAAGTGATCGATTTAACTGAATACGCATTTTCGCTAAAGGCTATTTACCGGCGGCTTATAAATACGAAAGGGTTCAACGCAAAGTGGATGAATGTGATGCGGGCTATCTCTTCGGAAGGCTGGGGCAGGATAAAATTTTATCGGCAGGTACGGCAAAACTTAATTAAGGATCGCAACTTCAGAAAGTATTTTGAAGGAGAATCCCTTCAACTGCCTGATTTCTATTATAACATTATTAAAGCTGATCTGGGCGTGTGGTGGCAATGGCTGCCGCGTTTGGCCGTCTCGCACAATGCATATGCATATTTACAGAGTACGAAGGGGAACAGCCAATCGTATTAAGGTTTTTAATCTCGTATGCATAAAGGGGAGAAGACAGCCTGTCTGTTTTCTTCCCTTTTGATTTTGAACATTGTGAGCAGGGCCTGAAGGGGATGATTAAAATGTGGGGAGATGCCATAAAGTTAATAAACGTACCTTGGAAATGTTTCTCATTTATAATTTAAGCATATACAAGATCATGTCTGAATTGCACAATAGAGATGAAAACAGGAAACAGTCCGATAATCTATTCCCGGTAGTTGGCGTTGGCGCCTCTGCAGGCGGGCTGGATGCTTTTAAAAGATTGATCAAAGCCATCCCTGAGGATTCCGGCGTTGCCTACATTTTCGTACAACACCTGGAGCCGTCGCATGATAGCATGCTGGTGGAGATACTGCAAAAGATAACCTCATTGCCTGTTCAGGAAATAACCAATAATGTAAGGGTTGAACCAAACCGGGTGTATGTGATCCCTTCGAATAAATTGCTGACGGCAAATGACGGCCGGCTTGAATTAAGCCCCCGCGGTGCGAAAGGCGAGAAGAATATGCCCATCGATCTTTTTTTCACTTCCCTGTCTGAAGTTCATCAGAGCCATGCAATAGGTGTTGTTTTATCAGGAACCGGAACCGATGGTACCCTGGGGCAGATGGCGATCAAGGAGCATGGCGGTTTTACCTTTGCGCAGGAACCGCAGTCTGCAACCTATTCAGGTATGCCACGGAGCGCTATCGATGCAGAGGTGGTGGATTTTATTCTTACGCCCGAAGAGATCCCGGTGCACCTGGCCAGGATATCGGAAATCTTCAGAAATGGATTGGAGGAGGAGAAGGAAGATAATAAATCGGCCGGGGAAGAGGCCTTCCGTCAATTGATCGCCTTGTTACGTGTGCGGAAAGGGAATGATTTTACCTATTACAAACAAACTACCATTCGCAGGCGCATCATTCGCAGGATGGGTTTAAATAAAATTGAGCATATCACCGATTATCTTACCTATTTCAGGGAGAATATTGCCGAACAGGACCTCCTGTACCAGGATCTCCTTATTCCGGTTACGGGTTTTTTCCGCGATTCTAAAGCTTTTACGGCATTAACCGAATCGGTGTTTCCGAACCTGTTGAAGGATAGAGATATTGACAACCCGTTGCGCATGTGGATAGCCGGTTGCTCAACCGGGGAAGAGCCTTATTCAATGGCTATATGCCTGAGCGAATATCTGGGAGAAAAAGTTGCAGACTATAAGATCCAGATCTTTGCCACGGATATCTCTGAAAAATCGATCTTAAAAGCCCGCATGGGCATTTACTCGAAAAAAGATATGGGCGGATTAAGCGCCTTCCAGGTGGAAAAATATTTTACGAAAGTAAATGGCGGCTATCATGTCAATAAGTCAATAAGGGATATATGTGTGTTTGCCTGCCACAATTTCCTGAAAGATCCGCCCTTTGCAAAAATGAGCCTGATCAGCTGCCGGAACGTACTGATCTATATGGAAGCGTTTCTTCAAAAAAGGGCGCTTACCACCTTTCACTATGCGCTGAATGAGAATGGATATTTGTTACTGGGCAACTCTGAAACCACCGCCCCGGCATCGGAACTGTTTGCACCCTATGGCAAAAGTGAAAAGATCTATAAAAGAAAAAGCGTTCCCGGAAAGTTTTTACATCTTACCTCCGGTAAAACAGAAAATGTATCTGGTGGCAATGCGAACGCCGGTAAAAATGATTCCGGTCGCTACGATTTTCAGCGTAATGCCGATGAAGTGGTTATAACCAGGTTTTCACCTTCCGGCGTAGTGGTGAACGAACAAATGGAGATTGTGCAGTTCAGGGGACAAACGGGCGCATGGCTGGAACCATCGCCAGGAAAACCAAGCCTGAACGTGTTGAAAATGGTTAAACCGGGATTGGCTTTTGAACTGCGGAATGCATTGCATAAGGCAAAAACAGATAGCCAGCCGGTAGTAAAAAAAGGCATTCCCCTTACGTCTGCAGAGAAACAACAATTGGTGACCTTTGAAGTTATCCCGTTATTGAATACGATAGAACGCTATTACCTGGTACTTTTCAGGGATGCAATGGTTAAAATACCGGGCGATGACGGGGAAGGGTCGTTCACCGAAGCCCCCGGCAAAGGTACGGCCGAAAGCGAACGGAACAGTCAGTTAGAAAAGGAACTGGCCGGGTTGCGTGAAGATATCAGAAGCATCACGCAAGACCAGGAAGCAGCGAATGAAGAACTGCAAAGCGCAAACGAAGAATTGTTGTCAGGCAGCGAAGAGCTGCAAAGCCTTAATGAGGAACTGGAAACGTCGAAGGAAGAGATCCAAAGCACTAATGAAGAGCTGACTACCCTGAACCAGGAATTGTTAGACCGCAATGAGCAATTGAATATTGCCCGGTTGTACGCCGAATCCATAATAGCAACGATTCGCGAGCCCCTCATTGTTCTGGATAAAGATCTGAAAGTGAGAACAGCTAATCAGGCATATTATAAGAAGTTCAAAACATCGGCGGAATACACGGAAGGAAAATCCTTTTTCCTTATCAGGAACGGGCATTGGGGTATCCCTGCGCTTCGGTTGGCCCTTGAAAATAGTTTATTAACAGACGGCAGTTTTGCCGATGTTGAGATCAGCCATCAGTTTGAAGATATTGGCGAAAGGATCTTGTTGGTAAATGCCTGCCGCATTGCCCGAAAAGATAATGCTGAATTACTAATACTATTGGCTTTTGAAGATATCACGGATACCCGGAACCGAGAGAATGATCTGATTGATTTTTCTGAGGAACTGGAAGTGAAAGTAGAGGAGCGCACCCTTTCGCTAAAAGAAGCCAATATAAAACTTAAACAGTCGAATGACAGCCTGGAGCAATTCGCTACAATTGCCTCCCATGACCTGCAGGAGCCCTTGCGAAAAATCAGGACTTTTTCAGCGCTCCTCAATGAACGATATGGTGAAAATATATCGGGTGAAGCCAGGGAACTGATCAACAAGATCAGCCTGGCAGCACGGCGCATGTCGCGACTGATCAGCGATGTGCTTAATTTTTCAAAGGTGTTGGATGGCAATGTTTTTGAACAGGTAGACCTGAACGTTATTCTACAAAATGTCAGAAATGACTTTGATATACTTATTGAACAGAAAAAAGCCGTTATAACGCATGATAAACTCCCGGTTATAAAAGCGGTGCCGTTGCAGATGAACCAGCTTTTTTACAATCTGCTGGGAAATGCCCTGAAATTTTCCCGGCCAGATGTATCGCCGGTAATTCACATTTCATACAGAACGCTTTCGGCCGGGGAAGTGAAAACGCATCCTTTGCTTAATAGCGAATTATCATATTGCGAGACCATTTTTTCCGATAACGGGATAGGCATCGATGAGAAATTTATGGAACAGGTCTTTCTGATATTCCAGCGATTGAATGCAACCGACCGTTTTGAAGGAACCGGTATTGGCCTGGCCTTATGTAAAAAGATAGTGTTAAACCATAGTGGTGAAATTTATGTGCATTCCAAAGAAGGCGAGGGAACTGAGTTTCATGTACTTCTTCCTTTAAAAAAATAGAAGATCATTATTGCAATTATTTCAACTGAAATACAATGACTATTTTACTAATTGACGATGATGCCGATGACAGGAAGTTGTTCTTTGAGGCGACGGCGGAATTTGATGATACAATTAAATATGTTGCAGCGGCTAATGCACAGGAAGCCCTGTCATATTTAAATGATGTAGATAATGTTCTGCCCGATTTTATTTTTCTCGACCTGCGAATGCCCGGTGTGAGCGGAGAGCAGTGCCTGATAGAAATTAAAAAAGATCCCCGGCTGGCCGCTGTTCCGGTGATCATTTATACAACTTCCCGGGATGAAAAGGAGTCTGCCAGGTTAAAAAGCCTCGGCGCCGCACATTTCATGAGCAAACCTGTTTTACCCGATGATGTATTTTATATGGTGTCCTTTGTGCTTGGCGAAAAATGGAATTGACCATCGAATGTTTTGCCAATTACAGAAAACGGCCGCCATGAGACGCGGCCGTTCATCGAGGCAGGGTACAGTTTAAAAACAGAATCAGAAGTCATCTTCACAACAGGACGATATTACGCTTACAATTAACGGAAATACCTGGCAGCCATCAAGCGACGGGCGTGCAAAAAACAGGCGCGTTGAATTCGCCATTAAAAAGAGCCCCGCTCCCGGCAAGCCGTAGCGGGACCCTTTCGCAAACAATACCCATCTGCTATTCGTCTTCATTGAGCACCGCCGTTTGGCTTACGGCGCCCATTACGCTGCCGGCCACAGCCAGGTAACCGGCTATGTCGGTAACGAGGGTTGGCAGCGCTACAGGCGATGCGAACACCGCTGCGCTTACGGCTGCCAGAGTAAGGCCAATATTGCGAAGTATTTTAAAAAACTTCGGGGTGGTACCTTGCACCCTGTTAAGGATATTATTCATTGAGAATAATTAAAATGGTTAAAAAATGGATGACACACACTACTAACCGCATTACATAACTGCATCTGCGCCGCTTACCGGCCACGGCCCCTGCGCACAGAGCCGTGGCCAATAAGGTCTGCCTCAGAACAGGTACGAAAGCCCCGACGGTACCATCGGGACAGGC
>NZ_LWBP01000188.1 GCF_002078015.1 Niastella populi
ACGGTGGGTCAACATGGACAGGAATCTACAACTGGTGGTGTAAAAGGTTACTGCCTTATGCCCAGAAATGACCTGAAAGGGTTGTCTGGTCTTTCGCCGGAACCCGTAAGCCGGTGGATTGGTGGCTGGGGACATGAATTGGGCCATGCTTTTGGACTCCCGCATCCAGATGGTAGCCCATACTGGAATCAGGCGATCATGGGAGCCGGGTATCTGATCTTTCCATATTGCTTTTTCCTTGAAAACGATAAATCATCGCTTTACAGTTGTGGATTTATTTTCTGATAGATAATATTTTTTCTCAGGATAGCATTTCCAACGCAGAACATCATTTGAATATGAAGACTGCCTCTTTGATCCTGGTATCTGGCAGAAGCAGTCTTCATATTGCCCGGGGTATCATTCACCTGATAATATATATCAACATTATCCATCTTACCCATGCTTCATGCCTTCGGTAGCGGTATGGCTTCCCACTCTTTCCTGTATAGGTGTTAGTGTTTCAGTTAAATTTGACGATTGTTTGCTAACGGCTCATTTTTTGGATAACGTTGCCAACAGATTTTCCAGATTTTTCATTGACATCTTAAATCCTTCTGTAAAGCCCATTTCAATCATCTTTTCCATGCGGGCAAGCGATTCATTGTAAATAGTAATATTGACTATTGTCTTTCCATCCTGCTCACTAAAAGTATAATCCCAATCAGAACCCGGCAATTCAGGATTTTCATCTTTGTCTGCAAAAGCATTGAACATTTTGAAATTGGTCTTTGGGGTAATGGAAGTGTATTCCTGAATAGCCCAACGCTCCACACCTTCCGGGCTTACCATTGCATAAAACCTGCGGCCGCCCACTTCAAAATTCATATGTTTTGTTCTTGCAGTCCAGGGTTTAGGCGCCACCCATTGATCAAGGATCTCCGCTGTGGTAAATGCATCCCATACCAGCGAAAGTTCAGCCTCAAATTCTCTTGTTATGAATACCGTTTTCGCTGCTTTGTCAACGGTAAAATCAAACAGCAGTTTCGTTGTCATTTTTTTTGTTTTTTTAGTGTTAACAGTACTTTGTCTAATTGATTGAATTGAGTTTCCAGGATGTTTTTGAATTGCTGGATCCACTTATCGATCTCATTCACTTTGCTGGCATTGATGTGATAATAAATTTCTCTGCCTTTTTTTTCCTGTTTTACCAGTCCGCATTCCGTAAGAATTTGAATGTGTTTGGATACAGCCTGCCTGCTGGAATGAAATTCTTCTGCAATGGCATTGGGTGTCATTGACTGGGCTGCAATCAATAATAAAATTGCCCTGCGTGTAGGGTCTGCTATTGCCTGAAAAACATCTCGCCTTGCTTCCATGTATTTATGTGCAATTAAGTAGTTGCAAATATAAGTGCAATTATTTGGTTGCGCAATATTTTTTAAATTTTGGTTTCCCTGGCATTTCCTGATCAGTTATTTCCAAATTCTTTTATTTTCCTCCCTCCCTGTAAATAGTGATTTTTTCTTTTACCCCCTTTTATCGATGCGGGGCCGTTTTTTTATATGCAATTTTGTATGTGCGCAGAGATTCCTGCGAAATTTAATCAGAAAGTAAGCCCCGTATCCGATGCGGGGTGTGTTAAATGCTTTGTGATACGATAATAATCCGTTTTTTTGACTATGAGCGAACAATACCATAAATACTGGACAACTATTGTTGAAAGCGACGATCAGCCTAAAGCCCTGGTTGACCATTTCAATTTCCTGGCCACGACACCGGCGATGCTTGCACTGATAGAGCAGGTCTGCATGCGATGCACAGCTGTAGCTATAAGCGATGCGCGGCTGTTGATCGATTTTGAGAACGGCTTTCAGTTGCAATGCCGGCAGCCTGCCGAACACCTGCTGGCTGGTGTGCCTGCCAGTTATGCGGCCCTTGCGGCGGTTCACAATGGTTTGCAGCTGCAGCAGCCGCACGACGTGCCGGTTTTTTTTGCCGGCACCGGTGAAGGAGGCGCCCTCTTTGGCGCGGAATTGATAGATGAGGAAACGGAATTCTTTCAGGAGCTGAAACAGGCGAACATGGATCCGCACCAGGTGGGGCAGGCCATGATGCATGGTCAGCATGAAGTGATCTTTCATCCGTTTAAAGTGAACGGGATAACCGGCGAACCGGCGCTTAGCTATATTGATCATGAAAACGGTATACCCTGCGATCTGCCAACCGGCGAACTGTTGTTTGCACAGGTGTTCTTCATTCTGGTAGCCGAAGCCATTCTGCAGCGTCCCCTTTTGAACAGTTTTGCCGGCGAAACGGTATTCATTGATATTGGAAAACACCGGTACCTGCGTTCTGCAACCAGCATCAGGATTGCAGATGAAGAGATCGGTGTTCTGCCTGCCGCTATAGGACAAATGGAAGCGCTTCGCGAACTGGTATTGATCCGCTGTCACCTTCATACGCTTCCGCCGGAAACAGGGATGCTTACCTGCCTGCAAAAACTGGTACTGCCGGGGAACGGGCTCGCCGTTATCCCCGGCACGATTGGTGAACTGACCCAACTCGTACAACTCGATCTTTCAGAAAATGCGATCACTGTATTGCCAAACAGCCTGGGCGCCTTACCCCTGCTGCAGGAACTGCGGCTGGAGTCGAACCCCCTGACTGTTTTACCCGACACGCTGGGTAACCTGCATTCGCTGATGATGCTCAGCATAGAAAGCAGCCAGCTGACAACACTGCCCGCCAGCCTGGCGCAATTGACATCTTTAAGGAAGCTTTTTATAAAAGGCAGTCAACTTACTGCCGTTCCGGAATGGGTGGGTGCGCTTAGCAGCCTCGAAGAGCTTTCCCTTATTGCCAACAAACAGCTACGGGCATTGCCGGCGTCTCTCGGGCGCCTTACACAGCTGCGCACGTTGTGCCTTAATAATTGCGAACAACTGCAATCGGTTCCGGCTACTATGGCAACACTGGAACGGTTGCAATATTTTGAGGGAAACAATACGGCTATTGACAGCAAAGCCCTGGAAAATATCTGCCAGGCGCGGGCGCTTACAAAGCTGGAATTGAACAATGCTGCTATAACACATATTCCACCGGCCATCGGACAGTTGCAACAGCTTCAGCAGTTGTCATTGCAGGAGAATCCGTTGGTGACCCTTGCCCCCGAAACAGGCGAGCTGAAAAATCTGGCTGTACTTAACCTCGATGGTTGTGCGCTGAATAGCATTCCGCCGGCGATAGGCAACCTGCAGCAGCTTAATTCCTGCAGCCTGGGGCTGAGCGGCCCGGCGGAACTGCCGGATGAGCTGGGCACCCTGTTGAAACTGGAGTTCCTGGCTATCGATAACAGTGCGCTTACCGGTATACCCGCATGGATAGGCCAGTTACCGGCATTACGGGTTCTTAGTTTGAAGGGGTGGACTGCGCTCTTGTCACTGGATGAAACGATCGTACGGTGCAGGTCCCTGTCGCGGCTGTGGATCATGGATTGCCCTGCTTTTTCTGTATTGCCTGCCGGTTTGTGTACGCTGGAAAAGCTACGGGATGTGGTGTTACGTAATACGAACGCCGGAGAAACCGCCTTCACTGTATTGGCGGGCTGCCCGGCGCTGCAGGAACTGGAGATCTCTGCTTCTGCATTGCGACACGTTCCCCTGCAGGCGGGTGAGCTAAACAACCTGCTTACCCTCAAACTTAGCCACAATGCGATCGGGCGACTGTCGCCTGCGATAAAGGAGCTGCCTAAGCTGTGGTCGCTCGATCTGTCTGATAATGATCTTACGATGATCATGCCCGATATATTCAGGATACAAAAGCTGCATACGCTGAACCTGTCTGCCAACCCGCTGGAAACGTTACCCGGTGAAATAGAACAGGCGCAGCGCCTGCGGAAATTGTTTTTGTATGATTGTCACCGGTTACCGGAATCAACCTTTTCTTCATTACAGGAGAGATTGCCTGATTGCGAGATCATGAGGTAAGGCCGGGGCTGAAGCGTACTTTAAGATCATTACATCAATTAATGGATAGAGGCTTTGGTGCTTTCTATTTTTTACAACCCGATTTCCGGATAATAATTATGTTAATATTACCTGCGGTAAAGAATAATAAAACGGGTATTTTGTTTAAAGGATGATAAACGGCCATACTTCAGGAAGGCCATATAAAAAGAATGGCAAGCCCGGTTAAAATGGCAATGCCAAATAAAAATGCTATTTTTTTACCTAGTACTCTTCCGCCTATGATCATTGCCATTCCACCTTTAAACATAAGGTTCGACAAAAATGCAATGAGAATTAATTTCCAACCTAAAGCGGCCTCTATATTTTTTTGATCCGTCATTTTAGCCGTTGATAAAGTGATGGCATCCATATCAGTCAATCCTGATAAAATTGAAACGACATATAACCCCTCATTCCCAAATTTATCGTTAGCTGCCGCTGAAAGAAACCTTATGATCGCGTAGAGCAGGCCAAACATAACTGCATTCTTCAGGTCGGCAGGGTTTTTTTGCTCCTGCATTTCAAAGTCGCCGTTGTGCTGTTGAATAGAGAATATCGCTGTAAGAATGATCATGACAGCCAATTCGGCTATAAGCGGGAATGCCAGTTTCATAAAAAACGGAGGCGACACTATCCTTATTTCAATTAAGACCCTTACTAAAGAAACGGTTGATGCGGTCAATATCACAAAGGCGGCAAAATTACTTCCGGTAACGTTCCGGGCTGCAATTTTAGCATAAGAAACAGTTGTGGCCGTACTCGATATAAGACCGCCTAAGATCCCACCCATTAAAGCGCCCACCTTGTCGCCGAATAATTTATAAGCAAAATACCCGCAAAGACTGATGGCCACAATCAGAACCACCATTAGCCATATATCCCTTGGATTTAAAACATTATACAGATCATAACTGGTATTGGGAAGAACTGGCAGAATTACCATTGAGATCAGTATGAATTGCATTATGGCCCTCAGGTCCTGTTCCCCGATCTTCTTGACCCAACCGTGTAAAGAGGTTTTAAAATGTAATAACACAGTAGTAACCCCGGTGAGAACAACAGCCACGATCGGTTCCCCAAAAACCAGGTAAGCGCCGAGTGCATACATAAGTAATACTGCCGCCTCGGTTGTAATGCCACTTCCCTCCTGCTTTGTTCTTATTTTTTGACTGTTACCTATAACCAGTAAAGAAATGACCCCCAAAAAACCAGCCACTATGATCCATCCGTCAAGCGCTTTTGCCAGCAATCCGCAAATAGTTCCTGTAAGCGTTATTAAAGGAAAAGTGCGGATGCCGGCCGTTTTTGAACTGGCGTACTCTCGCTGAAGTCCTACTAATAAGCCTAATCCAAGGGATATGCCCAATAACAAAAAGGGATTGTTTTCCACACTATAAATGTATCAATTAGAGGGCATTTTATTTGCCATTTTTCAGTGAATCCACAATTATATTTAGTTTGGGCAGGCCAAAACACAAATGTTGCTGACGGCATATCCGCGGTTGCCGGCAAATAAAACCACAATCCATTTCCGTTAAGCGAAACGCCGCATTCGTTAAACCGCCCCTTTAAACGCCTTTGTTGCATGGTAGCTTTGATCTACAAATCAAAACCATCAACAAATGAAAACGAAATTTCAACAGCTGGGTATGGCTGTTTTAGTGATAGCCATCGGTAGTGCTGCCTGTAAAAAATCAACCATTGACGACATTAAAAGCGGCGGTAAGGTATTTAGTCCCTCGCTGTTTAAAGAAAACATCATTAAGGAACTGGGTACCCGAAATATAGGTTACACGTTCATGATCAACCATAATGGTAAATGGGCAGATAGCGCAGCACGCGGCTTTGCCCGTATGAAGCAGGATGGCGCCGCTTTGCACAGCGTTAAAAAAGAAATGAACATTGCCAGCGTCAGCAAATGGCTGACTGCCGTGGGCGCCATGAAACTGCTTTCTCTAAATAATATCAAACCCGAAGATCCCATTTATCCATGGCTGCCCCAATCTTGGACGTTGGGCAACAAAGTAAAGTCGATCACTTTCAGGGAACTACTTACGCATAGCGCCGGCTTAACTACAAAAGACATCAGGTATGGCACCGATTACAATTCGTTGAAAGCTTGTATCGCCGCCGGTGTGGTGAACGAAGCAAAAACGCCCAATTACAGCAATGCGAATTTTGCCCTGTTCCGTATTATGTTTTCTTTCATCGATAACAAGAAAGAGACTGCCGAAATTGAAAATTTAAACTTGTGGTTCTTCAAAGACACCGCTACATTCAGTAATTACCTGGCCGACCGTTATATCAGCCTGATGCAGCAGCATGTGTTCACCCCCGCAGGTGTAGCCAATGCAACCTGTACCCCGGAATCGAGGTCTGTGCAAACCCTCATGTATAATGAAACAACACCTGGTACGCCCGGTATTGTATTGGGCGACTGGAAACTGGTTTGCGGCGGCGGCGGTTATTCCCTCTCTGCCCATGATGTAGCAAAAGTGATGGCCTATGTTTACCATACAGAGAATATTTTATCGAAGGCGCAGCAGAAAGAAATGCTCGATAACCTTTACGGACTCGATGCCAGTCACAGCGTGGCTACCAACAGGGGACAGTCATACGGTAAAGACGGCGCCTTGTTTAATGACGTCAATGGCAGCGAGGCAGTAGATGTTCCTGATCCGGGACTGCAAACGCTCGCCGTGAAATATCCCGGTGATGTAGAACTGGTTTTCTTTACGAATGCCCTGAATGATGGATTTACTTATTATACCGCGATAATGAAAAAAGCCTACGAAGAGGCATGGATAAAAGAATAACAGGTTACATAAGTTTTAAAATATCATAGTAGTACGGTTAAAACCTTTCCTGAATTTTAAGGCGCTCTGGTTGAGCGCCTTTTACATTGTATACCGGTGACTGGCTCACCCCGGGGCGGCATGGGTATGTTGCCGGCTACCCGCGGCGTTGGCAATGCCAGGTTCTAATAAAATTTTATAATATTTCTCCCAGTCCATTATTTTTGTTTAGAACCGGCATCCGGAAATAGAAATATGTCAAAGCCATTACCAACCATTGATCAGCTAACCGAAAAGATTGCGGCACTTGAACGGGAGAATGCTGCGCTCCGCAGGGACTTCACCTTGCTTTCTGCTAAACATGCGGTGAAAGTGCCGGATTCCTTCAAACCATTCTTCGATGCGGCGCAGCAAACAGTTAGCGCCTACTTCAGCAAGCTGAAAATGGACCCTTCATGCGGAACGATAGAAATCAACGATCAGCGCTATGTACTGGTGCGGGCATCGGCTTTTTCGAAAGGGTTCCTTGAAACCATTCAGCATTTGTATGCCGATAAAGGAGAAAGCGAGGCGTTTTCCATAGGGCAGAATTTCCTGTTCGATTATGCCCATGTAATAGGAATGCATGATGCCAGAGATTTTCATCAGAAAATGCAATTGACCGATCCGATCTCAAAATTATCGGCAGGTCCGGTTCATTTTGCCTATTCAGGCTGGGCGTTTGTAGATATTTCGCCCGAAAGCAATCCTACACCCGATGATAATTTTTGTCTTATTTACGAACATCCTTATTCATTTGAAGCCGATTCGTGGAAGCAGAACGGAGCAGTATCGAAAGAACCGGTTTGTATTATGAATGCTGGTTATTCATCGGGTTGGTGTGAAGAAAGTTTCGGCATACCGTTAACGGCTGTGGAAGTGAGTTGTATAGCCAAAGGCGATGACTGCTGCCGGTTCATTATGTCGCCGCCGCATAAGATCCAGGAGCATCTGGAGCGCTTAAAGGCCAAACATCCCGCTCATTATTCAAACATGCAGCCGTACAACATTCCCACGTTCTTTGAAAGGAAAAAAGTGGAGGAGGAAATGGAGCGTTCGCGGATGCTGGCCGAAGAGTCGGCAAAAACAAAAGCCGATTTTATCGCCAATATGAGCCATGAACTAAGAACGCCACTGGGCGCCATTCTCGGCTTTGCCGATCTGTTACAGAAGACGGAACTGGGCGATATACAAAGGGAATATACCGAGGCCATAAATACATCGGGAAAAAGTTTGCTCTCTATCATAAACGACATCCTCGACCTTTCCAAGCTCGATGCCGGAAAGTTTATTATAGAATCGGTGCCGTTCAGCGTTCCTGAACTGATGCATTCTGTTCAGGTGATGTTCGCATCAAAAGCTGCCGCCAAAGGCATACGGTTGAGCTGTAGCGTTGATATGGCTATCAACTACCTGGTAACCGGCGATCCCATGCGGCTTACACAAATACTGGTAAATCTCATTGGAAATGCCGTCAAGTTCACTGAATCGGGTGGCATATACGTTAACTGTATTGTGGAACGGGAAGAGGAGACCCAGGTGCAATTGTGTTTTAGTGTGCGGGATACCGGTATTGGCATCGATGCCGGTAAACTAAACCATATTTTCGACAGGTTTACCCAGGCCGATACCGACATTACCCGAAAATATGGCGGAACAGGACTTGGGCTGGCGATCACCAAACAATTGATCGAACTGCAGGGCGGACAAATAAGCGTGTCGAGCCATAAAGGAAAAGGAACGGAATTTCAGTTTATCATTCCTTATGTAAAAAGCGCTGACCAGCTGTCCATGCCGGTGCTGGAGCCGGCTGCCAGTCACCAGTTCCATTCCATTAAAAAGATATTGATCGTAGAGGATAACCTGATGAACCAGAAACTGGCTTCGATCATTCTGCAGAATAATGGCTTCGAGGTTATCATTGCCAGGAATGGTAAAAAAGCGGTGGAAGTATTGGGCCGGCAAACAGTCGACCTGATACTGATGGATATTCAAATGCCGGTAATGGACGGTTACAAAACCACCAAAGCGCTCAGGGAATTGAATATAACAACGCCCATTATTGCCACTACTGCGCATGCTTTGTCGGGTGAGAAGGAAAAATGTTTACAGGCAGGCATGAACGATTATCTGCCGAAGCCATTCCGCGAAACCGATCTGCTGAATAAAATAGCTGCGTGGGCGAAACACCATAAGCCGGATGCGCAGGCAACTGCCGGCGGGAAGGACGCGCCGGGGTTGAGCCTGAACTTTTTAATGGCGCAAACGAAAAACAACAAACGCTTTGTGCTGGAGATGATCGATATTTTCAGGAAACAAAACCCCAAAGACATCAGTGCATTGAAGAAAGCCGTCGAAAAAGCCGACTATACGTCTATTTACAAAACAGCTCATACTATCAGGAACGGTATCGGGTTTTTTGGTTTAACGCAGGTGATCGGGGAAGACCTGTTGCAAATTGAGAATGGAGCGTTGG
Source organism: Niastella populi (assembly GCF_002078015.1). Taxonomy (GTDB): domain Bacteria; phylum Bacteroidota; class Bacteroidia; order Chitinophagales; family Chitinophagaceae; genus Niastella; species Niastella populi. The sequence continues at coordinate 9,300 of NZ_LWBP01000188.1, forward strand.
CCAATGAGCCGGTCGATAACATACGGCCGTATATTGACAAAATAGACGGCGTGTGCCGGGAGGCGGTGGCAAGGCTGGGCAATATGAACGTCGATGAAGATTAAGTTATACCAGCCGCCGGGCCATCAGGGCAACGAACTCATCTTTTTTCCTGGGCGAAATAGCGATCATGGCGTCATCGTTCATCACGGCATAACCGCCATCTGCTTTCAACATCTTTTTTACTTCCCTGAGGTTTACCATATGGGAGTTGTGTAGCCTGAAAAACCCATGATCGGTCAGTAACAATTCATATTCTTTTAAATTTTTGCTCACCATCACGCTGTTGGCATTCTTCATAAAAAAGGTCGTATAAGGGCCTTTGGCTTCCAGCCTGATGATCTGGTTCAGCGGTACAAACTCGATGCCTTCGGATGTGGAAAGGCTTATTGAAAAATCGTCTGGCGGCCTTTGCAGGTTTTTAAAAAGCAATTCCAGCCGGTTGTCTTTTTCTTTCACCGAAATGGATCGAATGGCCTTATCAACTGCCTGCTGCAGCTCTTCAAAATTGATAGGTTTTAAAAGATAGTCGATGGCGCTGAACTTTATGGCTTTAATGGCATAATGGTCATATGCCGTTGTAAATATCACTTCAAACGAATGGTGGGTTACCTGCTGCAGCACATCGAAACCCGTAGCCGTTTGCAGTTCGATATCCATAAAAACTATTTCGGGCGAATGGGTATTTATGAATGTTACCGCTTCTTCTACATTTTCGGCCATAGCGGCCACTTCAATATTCGGGCAGAATTCTTCAAGCAGATTTTTTAGAAAAACGCGGTTCAACATTTCGTCTTCCACGATCAGTGCTTTACATTTCATGATAAACAGTTTGTTTATGCCTGTTCCTGGCTAAATAATGGTTGTGGTATTTCAAGGATACTTATGTTATCGTCACCTGCGTGTTCAGCTTCTTTTATTTTCCTGATAATTTTTTTTCCATTTTGAGCATTGAACAATTCAATCCGGCTTTCAAGCATATTCTCCTGGCCGTTCAAACCCTTTTTCTTTTCCAGGGCAATCGCCTGGCTGCGCGCCATACCGTTATCGGTTATGAAAACAACCAGGCAGTTGTTTTCGGTATTGAAATGTATGACCAGTTTGCCTTTTTGGGCCGGTGGCAAATTCAGCAGGCCCTTATATAACGTTTCTTCTGCCATACCCAGCGAAAGTAAAGGCAGGATGGACGCCTGTTGTATGTTCGGGCCGGTCTTTATCTCATAATCGAACCGTCCCGGAAAACGGCAATGTTCCAGCCACAGGTATTCTTTCAACAGTTCGGCTTCTGCTGTAACCGGAATGCTTAGCTCATCGCCATAGTTTATCACTTTACGCAAAAAGGCCGAGAACCTGCCGATATATTGTAACGATGCTTTTTTATCGTCCCCTGCTATAAAGTACTGAATTGAATTCAACGAATTGAAAATAAAATGCGGGTTCATTCTCGCCTGCAGTACTTTCAGCTTCAGCAGGCGGTTCATGTGCCCGATCTTTTTATGTTGCCCGATGATCTGCTGATTGTGTTCCTGCAGCTGCCTGTTCAATTTTTGCTTGGTCCTGTACCGGCTGTATAGTACGCCCGTAAGAAGCACAATAAAGAATAATGCTACCAGCATACTGTTTCGCATCGACTGGTGGCGTTGTACTTCCAGGGCCGTATCCATCAGCCTTTTGGTGACGATCTCTTTCTCCAGCGATACCAGGTCGAGGGTATGCAGTGTAGCGGAGGCCGCTTTTTGTTCTGCAGGGCCAAATACCAGGTCCTTTACTTCCGATCCCAGGTAACGTGCAACGATAGTTCCGGTCAGCAGGCGGAAATCTTCCGACATAAAATATTCATCCAGAATAGGTTTCCAGTCGCTATGCAGGGGCATTACGCCGGCAAAACCTTCACGGCGGCTCGATAATACATTCTGCCGCTTCACTTTAATGCCTTTTTGCAGGGCTACTATATAAATTGACAGGGGAACATATCCAAAGCCGTTCTTATCGCCTGCCACCAGCCGCAATACATCATAGTCCAAATCTACTTTTTTCACCGGTAGCGATGGGTAAAAATGTTCTTTTAAGGATTGCACATCTTCCTCCATGGTGGTGCCGGGCATGATGTAGGCGTTCATGTCTTTTAGCTTCACGGTAAACTCCTGCGAGGTGGCGTACATAGGTTCGCGGTTGTTGGTGACCAGCACGTTCAGGTCGGGCATATACGGCGCGCTGAACTGAACTTCTTTACGGCGTTCGGGGGTAATAGAATAGTACGACCAGCCGAAAATACCCTGCCGGCGGGTAGTTTTTACCGTATTATAAATATTGTTGAACGAACCTGCGCGCTCCCATTGGATCGTTAGTTCAATACCATATTTCTTTTTGAGGTAGGGTTTTAGCGATTCCATGATCTCGTGCTCCACTCCTTCGAGCACCCCTTCGCGGTTCATGTAAATAAAGGGCTCTATATCATCATACAAAGCGGTAACGGTTCCCTTTTTATTAGCGAACACTTCCTGCCAGGAATCGCCCTGCCCGGTAAAGTCCTGGGCTTTAACCGGGAGGCAGGGCCAGGCGGCCAGGACACAAACGATTAACAGAACCATTTTATACCACTTCATACACAGGCCTTTGAGCAAAGATGCGGTAAAGAACAATAAAACAGGTCTTCTATTTAACGGATACCGGGTTTCAGTTAACGAATGGAAAACGGACCGTTACTTCACGAAGGCCGTATAACAGGAAAGATAATTATTTAATACAATTTGGAATATGCATGATCGGTGTATCCTTTGCCGCCCAAAACAGCCGTCTGTTTGCACACTTATGGTCAAAAACTGCACACTTATTGATAAAACTGCGCACTTATTAAGTGCCCCAATGCAATTCAATGCTTTTGCTATTTTGCAGCCACAAAAGGGGCCCCATTACCGATACAGGTATTGGAAGAATGCTGTAAAACATTCGGAAGAATGTAAGCTAACAGGATGATAAGCACACACACTTTTTATTATTGTATTGATATCGGATTATTTTTTTAGAATAATCACGATAGCTGATCTGTCGATGATTATCCTCCATTTCCTTTTATTAAAAAAAGCAAAAAATAGCTTTCTCTGAATGCTGTTAGGTAAGCTTGTGTAAAATTTATTGTATTCACAATAATTTATAAGTAGTGATAGTTGTTAATTTTTTGATTAAATAAAACATTCAGGGGAATACAGCTTTGATCCCTGACAATTCAAGTGTATTTTGAACCTTAATAAAACCCTTACATTTCATGAAAAAAATTGTACTCAGTTTACTGCTGTTAGCTGGTGCGGCTATTGCAAATGCACAGTATGAATTCAAGCCCTTCAAAGTAGACGTTAGTTTAGGTTACGCCATTCCGGGCGGAGAAGGCGCAAAAGGCGGTGTGCTATTTGTTATTGAACCCAAGTATGCAGTGATCCCAAGCGTTTCACTTGGTCTTCGTTTGGAAACGGCAATTATGGCCCGCGGAAGAACCGACGCATCCGGAACCAACACGGAATTTGATGTTAAAGCTGCAGGATCTTATCTGGTTACCGGTGATTATTATTTTACCTCAAGCAAAGCCCGCCCGTTTGCAGGTGCCGGTTTAGGTCTTTATTCTCTCGCTGCTGCTTCTACCGAAGATGAAGGCGCGTCTGTATCGAGCGGTTCCAAGTTTGGCCAAATGATCAGGGCGGGTGTTGAGCTTAGTCACTTTCGTGTAGGCCTGGAATATAATATCGTTCCTAAAACCACGATGGAATACATCAATTCCAATGGCGTAAAAACTACTTCTTCCATGAAGAATGGTTATGTAGGTATCAAGGTTGGCTTTACCATCGGTGGTGGAAGAATTGATTAATATTATAGTATCATCTATTTCAAAAAGGGGCTGCAATTACTGCAGCCTTTTTTATTGTGTGCGCCAGGCCACGAGTTTATACAAACGCTTGAATACAAAATTTGTGAAGCGCTTAACGCCAGAAGTCCTTTATCCGTTGGTCAAATGGACCCCGCCTGCCGCCCGCTGTATATAGACCGGATCAGTCATTATATGCCGAACAGTCAACGATTTCTGCTCATCAATAAAGGACATGGGGTATTTAACAGTAAGATGGTGCACATTTACCGGGCATTTTTGAACGATCCGCTAAAAAAGATCGTTTCTACGGATCCCGGTATTATCGGATATTGATTGAATAAGAATCGATTAATTTACCTGAATATTAACATTGCCAGGGGTTTTAAGTGGCTTCCCGAAGTAAAAACCTTTATAGTTGCACTTTTAATTAATATTTTGTTGCGGCGAACTTTTGCCGGAAATATTATTCAGTTATCTTCACGCGGCCTGATAAAATCGGGTCTTATAGTAAAAAATGTTTTTAAAAATACTCACCGTAGCCGGACTTGCCACTTTTGAGATCTATGCAGCTATCCCTGCCGGATTCGTCTTTAAGTTATCACCCTGGACCATTTTTTTTGCAAGCGTAACGGGCGGTTTAGCCGGCGCTTTTGTTGCAGCCTTCCTGGGCAATAAAATCAGGGCTTTCTTTCACAAAAAGAAGCCTACCAAAGACGCTGCGGAAAAGAAACATCCGCGGATGCTTGCGCTGTGGAATAAATATGGCGTAGTGGGACTTGGGTTTTTAGGAACAATGTCAGTTGGCGCACCGGTTAGCCTGGCAGTTGGCATTGGGTTAAACGCAAATATTAAGACGCTGCTCACCTGGTGCTGTATTGGTGTTATTACCCGTTGTATTGTATTCACGCTGATCGGCTGGTACGGGCTGCAATTATTTTGATCCCTGAATAAACAACTTCATCCATAATTCATTAATTGTTTTTTTAAGGCGCTGGAAAGCGCTTTTTTTTGTTTACGCTGCCTTCCGATCTTTAAGCATACTCCACCGGCATTTTGCCGGTAACTACAATAATTCTCCTGTCGAATTGTAGTATGTCCAAATCAACCCACTATAAAGTCTATTCCACCCCCTGTGCGTTTATAAGATAGAATTTACTTTTATGCTGATGAATCGGTACGAAAAATTTTATCAGCTGCATCACCGGCAAAGCCCTTTCCTGCTTGCCAATGCATGGAATGTAAAAAGCGCGCAACTCATCGAACGTTGGAATGAGCAGGGTCAGCCACATGGACTATCATTTAGGTCAACTAACATTTTTAAAAACAAAAAAATAACATGAAAGATAAAAATTTCTCTACCTCCGTTTTGGTAGAACAAACACCGGCAGCGGCCTATAATACCATTTTGAATGTGAGAGCATGGTGGTCGGGCTTATATGAGGAATCATTCGAGGGTAGCTCAGAAAAACTGGGCGATGAATTTAGTTTTCTTGCCGGCGGCGGCGTTCATTACACCAAACAAAAGCTGGTAGAACTGGTTCCAAATAAAAAAGCGGTCTGGCTTGTAACGGAAGCTAATCTCAGCTTTGTTGATAAAACAGACGAATGGAAAGGAACTAAGATCAGTTTTGAAATTTCGCAGGAAGCAGGCAAAACAAAAATTGTGTTCACCCACATAGGATTGGTGCCTGAATTCGAGTGTTACAATTCCTGCGCGCCGGCATGGACGCAGTACATGCAGGAAAGGCTTGTGGATGCAATCGCAAAATCGAACTGATATTCCGGGTCTTTGTTGCCAACGAAATATTTCCGCAGGTGCAGGTTCTGCATTGAACGAAATGGTTAGCGCCGGTGTTGATGGCTGCATTCAGTGTAGCCTTTTTTTGTTTACATGGGAAGTACTGATTGAAGCATACAGCGGTAGCTTTATTGCGGTTACACCACCCGATGCTTATTTGCTCCACAACATTTTTTTCTGAAATTCATTTTTGTACACCCTGCCAACAGGGATGGCAATGTTACCGATCATTACCTGTTCTGCATGAACGCTGTTGATCTTGTCAAGAGCAACGATGTATGATTTATGAACTCTTGCAAATTTGCTATCGGGTAATTTTTCTTCCATATAACTAATTCGTTCCGATGCTATAAAAACTTTTTGCGGGGTATGCACTTTGATAAAATCTCTAAGCCCTTCGATGTATAGAATATCATTCAGCAGAATTCTTTCCTGTTCCCTTCCTGTTTTTAAAAAAATATAAGCCGTGTGGTAGCTGTTGGCAACATCAGGTTTTTCTGCAGGTGCAGGGTTATAATAGTTGAATTTCGAGATGGATTTCATAAAACGTTCCTGGGTAACGGGTTTGATCAGGTAATCTAATACGTCCAGCTCAAATGCTTCAACAGCGTATTCCCTGTAGGCCGTAGTGAGTATTATTTTCGGGCAAACTTTCAGCGACCTGATCAATTCCAGGCCTGAGATGCGCGGCATTTGAATATCCAGAAAAACCAGGTCAACGGTATTTTTTTGCAGGAAGTTAAATCCATCCAATGCATTATCGAACGCAGCCAGTAATTGAAAACCACGGAGGTTTGCCAGGTGAAGGGTTATCAATTCTCTTGCGGGTTGCTCGTCATCGATTACAATGCATTTTATCATTTCAATATCTTTATTTTTAGTACTACCAGGTATGAATGCGGTTCTTTAACGATCCTGAATTCATGTGCATCGGGATAAATGAGGTTTAACCTTGTTTGTACATTTTTAATGCCAATACCGCCATTCTTAACTTCGGTAAATGGGGCTTTTTCGTCAATACTGTTTTCGACCTTAATAGAAAAGCTGTCAGCAGCCCTCGTTACATCTACCCTTATCCACGCGCCTTTGAGAGAATTGGCTATACCGTGTTTGAAACTGTTTTCGATCAAGGGGAGTAAGAGCAGTGGCGCAATGTACAGATCATTTAATTCATCATAGATATTTACCGCGGCGTCGAGCTTGCTGCCATACCTGTTCTTCTGCAGGTCGATATAATTCTTTACATAGGCGATCTCATGTACCAGCGGAACAAAGGGGTGTTTGGATTCATACAGATTGTAGTCAAGCAAACCAGATAAATGGGAGATCAGTTTTGCGGTTTCCGGACTGGTTTTTAAAGCGGTGCCATAGATGTTGTTCAGCGCGTTAAAGATAAAATGCGGTTGCACCTGGGATTTCAATAGTTCCAGTTCGGCTACCGTTTTTTCCTGTAACAGCATTTGGGCCCGTTGTTTTTCTTCGTACCAGGAACGAACAAAATAAAATAAAGCATATACTCCAACGATCACATATAAATTAACCAGCTCAACGATCAGTTTGCCGAATGAAAATAAGGGTACCTGTTGCGCTTCGGGGAAATAGGTTGGATAAATAACAAAGTAATTGATAAATCTTCTGCAAAGGAGCAACACCACGGCAACGGAGATCTGGGCAATCCAGAATTGTACTTTTTTTCCTTTATTGTAATATTTCCTGATGAATATATGAACGGTGAGGTATGACACAATAAACGCCAACGGGAAGGCCATGCATGCGTTTATAAAGTAACTGCCATATTCTCCGGAAAGAGCGGCCAGTCCGAACCACTCGTACAAAAAATAAAGCAGCCAAAACACCAGGTTGAAAGCAATCTCCCTGTTAAGCTTTTTCATGTAAGGAACGCTCCTTCCTTTTTATTGACAAACTTAGGAATTAATAGATGGTTTTTTCCCTGGATAAAATATTTTCGACCAACGGCGGAATATACAGACCAACTACGGGTAACGAATATGCCGGGTGTTTGCAGAGCCGTAACTGATGGGCAAACAGGATACAATAAATTTGACCCTGTAGCTGAGCAGAATTTGTAAATCACTTATTTGCATTAAAGAAATGAACTATTTAATAAATGAAAAGAATTTACAGTATTGACCTCATGCGTGGGATCGTTATGATCATCATGGCGCTTGACCATGTAAGAGACCTGTTGCATACCACTTCACTAACCGATCAGCCTACGAATTTAGCTACAACCACTCCTGCATTATTTTTTACCCGTTGGGTTACCCATTTGTGCGCGCCAACCTTTGTTTTTTTGTCGGGCGTTTCTGCATTTGTTTCCATGAAGAACCGGAATGATATGTATGCTACACGAAGGTTTCTATTAATAAGGGGTGTATGGCTCATGGCCCTGGAGTTTACCCTGGTTAATTTTGGATTGTTGTTTGACGTCCGGTTCAAAATTTTGATTTTTGAAGTAATAGCAGCGATAGGGCTTGGATTTATTGTTCTTGCTTTTTTAATTAACCGTTCTCCGAAAACAATTGGCATCATTGGATTAGCGATCATGTTCCTGCATAACCTGGCGCCATTGGTACCTGGCAGCGAATCATCTGTTTTCAAAAAGGTGCTGATGCCTTTTTTTGCGCCCGGGGTTATACCCTTAGGCGGCGATCGTTCATGTTTTATGGCTTATCCGCCATTACCGTGGCTGGCCATCATGTTGATTGGTTTTGCAACGGCCCGTTTTTTTACACTGGAAATTCAGAAACAACGATCAGTCTTTTTAAAGCTGGCGCTCGCTTCTTTTACGATGTTTATCATTTTACGGGCCATCAATATATACGGTGATCCTGTACCGTGGTCGCAGCAAAAGAACGGTGTATATACTTTTCTTTCATTTATAAATCTCACCAAATATCCCCCTTCACTCCAGTTTTGCTTACTATTCCCGGGTATTATGTTTTTAATTCTTTCAGCAGTACAGGGAATAAAAGGTAAAATAACAGATGTAATTAGTGTATATGGGAAGGTGCCTTTGTTTTATTTCCTGGTGCATTTTTATATAATTCATTCACTGGTTTTCGTAATGGTATTTCTCCAGGGGTTCAGCCCTTCCGATCTGGAATTCGGCTTTAATTTTGGCCGGCCGAAAAGCGGCAGCGGGCTTGCGCTTTGGGCCATTTACCTGGTATGGACCGGAATAGTAGTGGTGATGTATCCGCTTTGTAAGTGGTACGCACGGTACAAGGAAGCTCATAAAGAAAAAAAGTGGTTGCGGTATTTATAGTCGGAACACTATCTTATTGAAAGCTGCCTTATCTCCGGCATATCGCCCGGCTGGCAATCCGGCTTCGCAGATCGCTTCCAACGTATTGAAGCGGATGTCTTTTGCTTTTCCTGTTTTTCAGATCAAATTTTTATTTCATTTGCTAAACGCGCATATTTACATGAACACAACCTGTAAATGCCATGCGATACATTTTAATATCTCTCCTTGCCATTTCATTTTGTACACTTCGGGCTCAAATAAAAGTGGACATGAAAAATTTCAACGGCAAAAATGGCGCTACCGCAATCGTTAAGAATGAAGTTCTATCGGTATCGTGGCCGGCCGGAAGAAGCAAAACCGGGAAGCTTATTTTTGATCTTTCCGCTCAAAAGCCGATCTTCAAAAGCATAGAGTTGCAGGAGGGAAACACGAAACACCCAATTGCATCGGACCTCGACCCGGCATTTGTACTAACCGTTGGCAGGCGTGACCTTATATCGCAAAATGGATGGAATATCTTCTTCGACAAGGTTCCCAACAAACCTTTTAATGCATACAATATTGAATTCGTTAAGCAGTCTGCCGCTATCAGAAGCGCTGGAAGCAGAACGGTGATCAGCATTGGTAAATTAAATGCGCCCGGATTTACCGGCACGCTGGAAGTAACGCTCTATAATGGAAGCCCGTTGATGAATATTGCCGCCGTGATGGAAACTGAAATTGATTCTACAGCTATATTATATGATGCCGGACTGATCTCAAAAAATGCATTGTGGGAAAAGATCGGGTATAGTGATGTTGATGAACAAATGAGATCGATAAAACCCGCTGTGAACGATAGTGCAGTTGGCCTGCAGGTGAAATACAGAAGTATTATCGGTGAAACCAAACAGGGAAGCCTGGTGGTATTTCCTGCGCCGCATCAATATTTTTATCCGTTGGATGAGGCGTTCAATCTGAAATTCGTTTGGGCGGGCAATCAATACCGTAACCTTATCAATGGTTATGGAATAGGGATCAGGCAGGACCTGTATGGCGACAGAAGGTATGTTCCGTGGTTCAATGCACCGCCGGGAACCAAACAGCGACTAAATTTTTTTATCTTACTTAGTAGTGGCAATGCTACCCTTGCATTGAATGAGGTGAAGAAGTTTACAAACAATGATCGCTATCCTGAGTTGCCTGGTTATAAAAAAATGGCAAGTCATTTTCATAATGAGTTTATCATGAAGGTGGTTCTGGCCAACAAAACTGTTCCTGAATCACCTGATTTTATTAAAGTATTTAAGCGTACGGGAATCGATATTGTTCACCTCGGCGAGTTTCATTATACAGCGCATCCAAAAGGACCCGATAGTCTTCGGTTAAAAGAGTTACATGCATTGTTTCAGCAATGCGAACGGCTTTCATCGAAAGATTTCCTGTTGCTGCCTGGCGAAGAACCCAATGAATTCTTTGGCGGGCACTGGCTGCAACTTTTTCCAAAACCTGTTTACTGGATCATGTCGAGAAATGCCGATAAGCCATTTGTAACGGAGGAGCCGGCGTTCGGTAAGGTTTACCGGATTTCGAATGAAAGCGAAATGCTCGATCTGCTGAGAAAAGAGAACGGGCTTGCGTGGACGGCCCACCCGCGCACCAAGGGATCAACAGGGTATCCTGACAAATATAAAACTGCTCCTTTTTTTAAAGACCAGCATTTCCTGGGCGGCGCCTGGAAAGCAATGCCTGCAGATCTTTCCCAACCTTTTCTTGGAAAGCGTGTACTTGATCTTATGGATGATATGAACAATTGGGGAGCGCGTAAAAAAGTATTGGCCGAAGCAGATCTGTTTACCATTACACCGGAAAATGAAATGTACGCACACCTGAACATCAACTACCTGAAAATTGACAGGCTGCCTGAATATAAGAACGGGTGGCAGCCGGTGGTAGATGCGTTGCAGCAAGGCAAATTCTTTTCATCGACCGGTGAAGTGCTTATTTCCGAATTTAATGTCGATGGAAAATCATCGGGTGAAGAAATAGCGGTGAACGGGAAAAGATCGAATGTAACGTGCAAACTAAAGTGGACCTTCCCAATGAATTATGTGGAAGTTATTTCAGGTGATGGCGAAAAAGTTTACCGCGAGCGGATCGTTATGGACAACACGAATGCATTCGGTGAGCAAACTATAAACAGATCGCTTGATCTTACCGGTCGGAAATGGGTTCGTTTGGAAGCCTGGGATGTTGCTGCCAACGGCGCGTTTACACAAACTATCTACATCAAATAGAATCGTTGGTTATAAGATCTTACTACAAAAACCCGCCGGATAGCGGGTTTTTGTAGTAATGGGATGTAATGTTAAAAGCCCAGTTTGCTGCCCAGGTCGCCCAGCAAATTGCCGCCGCCGGCGTTATTGTCAGCGCCTTCGCCGCTGGTGCCTAACACTGAATCGATCTGACCGCCGAATTGCGGGAATTTTTGCTTCACAAAACCGGCAACTATTCCTAAAACCTGTTGTGCCTGTTCGGCAGGAATACCTGTTTTTTCAACTATCTGTTTAACTAGTTCGCTCATGGTGTTTAATTTAATACTGCAAAGGTAAGGCCCCGGCAAATTGCAGTCAACGATTATCGCTGATCCGATTTTATGCCTTCAACTCCAGTTTCATCTTTTTCTTCCAGAAGATATAAGACAGGATACCCGGAACAAACCATACCAGCATAAAACCCAGCATGGGGTCTATCGTTTTCGATACTGCTATACTGGCATATACCGCGCCGATAAGGTCGAAGAACAATCCCGCATAAGCCCATTCTTTGATTGTTTTTAATCCCGGAATTAAAATAACTATTGACCCGATCAGTTTTGCAACCCCGGTAAATGGAATAAAATATACCGGAAATCCAAGGTAATCATGTATCAGTTTCTTTGCATCATCATTTACAATGAGGCTGCCATACGAGGAGAAGATCATGAGTGCTGCAAACAAAATAGTAAACACCCAGTAGAGAATGTTGATGGTTTTCGGTTGCATAAGCATTGATTTGGTACATTAAATATAAAATAAATCTGCATTCTTTTAAAAAATGACCAGCGTAGCGGAAACACCGGGTAGAACAACGGCAAGGAATGCCGAGTACTAACGCTTTTGTTTGTTTTTCAGGAATAATGCGCCTCTACATTGCCTGACCACGTTATTGTGTATTTCGATCCTGCATCCAAATCACCGGTATCTTTGCTTGAATTAGGCGCCTTTAATTATAAAGCGATCGTAATTTGCCCGCAAGGCTTCTGGCGAAAAGGAAATGTCGACATCTTCTGTGAGGAGTTCAATGTAAAACAGGTGCCTGATCTGAGATCAGCGCTTGAGCATATTTTAGCATCACTTACAAAAACCTGAGCCCATCAGGCCAATATAGGTTACTCAAAGGCCATTCTTCTTCCGTTTGTACATATTCCTGATTATTATTTTTGGTGAATAATTATTGTTATGCTGCCATTGAAAAATAGTAACCAGGGATCAATCAGTGATTTTGATACTTCGGCAAACAATTCCCTTTCGCGCCGCCAGTGGTTTGAGCGGTTAGCGCTTCCGGCGCTGGCGCTGGCAGGCGCGGCATTACCTGCGACTTCGGGGGCGGCGCCCATTTCCGGCCATCATATCAGCGATCACCTGCGGGGAGCACGTATTTTCAACGTGTGCGATTTTGGTGCTAAAGGCGATGGAAAAACGCTTGATACAAAAGCCATCCAGGCCGCTATCGATGCCTGCCACAAAGAACAGGGCGGTACGGTGCTGATACCGGCCGGGGATTTTATTTGCGGAACCATAGAGCTGAAATCGAACGTTACCTTACACCTGTCGGTACAGGGACGTTTGCTGGGCAGTGCCCGGCGGGAAGATTATTCAGCAGGAAAAGGAGTGCCTTCAGGAAATGGTAATATTGTTTTCGTTTATGCGGTAAATGCAGCAAACATTACCATTGAAGGAAGAGGTACCATCGACGGTAATGGCCTGGCTTTTTATACAGGGAAAGGTGATAATACCGGTCCGGGCCAGCGCGGTATAGGCGGCAATTTCGACCGGCCGCATTTGATCGTATTTTATCAGTGCTCCAATTTTGTGGTGCGCGATGTTTTTTTAACGCGCAGCGCCTACCATTGTTTTCGCATCCTGCATTGCAAACAGATCCGGCTGGATGGCATCAGCATATATAACCGCGTAAATAAGAATAACGATGGCTTTCATTTTAACGATAGCCAGTACGTGCACATCAGTAATTGCGATATCCAGTGCCAGGACGATGCCTGCGCCTTTTTTGGCAGCAACCAGTTCGTTACCATAACCAACTGTAGTTTTAGTACCCGGTGGTCGGTTTTCAGATTTGGCAACGGCGATGCACAGAACATTGTAGTAAGCAATTGTCTCATATATGAAACTTATGGCTGCCCGGTAAAGATCAGTTCAGGGAAGGCCCGCGTTGAAAACCTCAGTTTCTCGAACATTATAATGCGCAATGTAACGGGTCCTGTTGGTATTGCTTTCACCAATACCAAAGACAGGAACAATGCCGGTGATAACGCCAATGACGGGTCGGCATTCGTGCGGAATATTTCGTTCAATGGCATACGCGCCACCGTGGTTGAAAAACCGGTTGATCATGCAGATATTCATTTTGGCGTAAATGTGTTCAATGGGGAAGTAAACTCATGCATAACGCTGAATGGTGTGGGCAAAGCATTCCTTGAAAATATCAGTTTTACCGATGTGCATATTACTTATGCCGGCGGGGGCACAAAAGAGCAGGCATTGAAAAGAGCCGTGCCGCAGGTTGCTGCTGAATATTTTGGCGTATGGGGAACAGAACCGTTCGGGCCGCCGGCATATGGCCTGTATGCACGTAATGTAAAGAATCTTACCCTGCATAATGTGAGGTTCGAATATGAAAAGCCCGATGCCCGGCCGGCCATCGTATTCGACAATGTGCAGGATGCGTCCATTACTGGCGTAAGCGCCAAGGGAAGCGCCGATGCCGAACTGTTTCGCATCATCAATTCAAAAGATGTTCTGATAGCCTCTTGCCGGGTGTTGTCGCATGCAGCTACATTTTTACAGGTAGAAGGCGATATGTGCGAAGGCATTGTGGTTAACGGCGGAGATTTGCGAAAAGCGCAGAAGCCGCTGGTGTTTGAACGGGGCGCTGGAAAGAATGCGGTTGTAATGGGGTAACTACCATTCTATGGTCCATTGCCCTTCATCATTCACAAAATAGTTAAGCCCGTTACTCATATGATGCAATTCTTTGCCATCTTTTCTGAAGCTGGTCTTTGCTTCATACACCCGCACCCCGTTGTTATCGCGGGTTAAATAATTGATCAGGGCTGGCAATGTGGGCGGCAGGTCATGCAACCATTGTCCATCTTCCTCTTTTACAAATGCCTGGCTCATAATAAGATCATTTAAAATGAAATATTCACGTCACACAATATAACCAGAAAAAATAATGCCACAACAGGTTGCTGTTGCGTGGCAAAATAACCGCTTTTGCCCATACTTTGTCTAAATAAACCCCTGCTAAAGTCCATTTAACACCCGGGCAACCCCGAATTTCAGCAATAGATTTGTTCTATAAAAAAGACAACAATGACAACACTGCAAAAAATATTGACCACGCAGGAAGTGGCCACACGATTCAATGAATTGGCGCAGCAGGAGAAATGGTTTGAGATCCAGGAGGCATTCTTTGCAGACAATGTAAAGAGCATTGAGCCGGCCAATTCGCCCTATATGGGATATGCGGAAGGAAAGGCTGCGGTTCGCAAAAAGGGAGAGGATTTTGTTAAGCAAATTACGGCGCTTCACAGGGCTTACACTTCTGAGCCATTGGTAACCGGTAATCATTTTGCCGTTGTTAGGGAAATTGACATCACCGTGCGGGAGCATGGCAGAATTCAGATGAACCAGATAATGCTGTATGAAGTGAAAGCGGGACAGATCATACTGGAACAATTCTTTTATTAAACCCCGATAATAAATGAGAAGGCCCCGGTAATGCCGGGGTGCTTTTTAATATTTAGCCACTGTACGGCATTCAATTATTTGGCATACTCCTTCATCTTCATCAGAAAAAACTCTTTCTTTCTTTTAGCTACCCTTATTTCCTGTCCATCGGTCATTGTTACGGTGCCTTCTTCTCCCCGGCGGTATTCTTTTACGTGCCGCAGATTGATAAGGTATGACCGGTGCACGCGAACAAAAAAACTGTCGGCCAGCAGGGTTTCATACTCCTTAATGGTTTTTGAGGTAACCACCTGTTTTTTATGGGGAAGGTAAAATTTAGTATAACTGCTGCAGGCTTCACAGTAAATAATATCCTGCAGCAGGATCACTTCAAAGCCGTGTTGTGAAGGGATACATAATTTTATTTCATGCGCAGACAGCTGAGGGCGCAGGTTATGACGCAGTACCTCCATTCCTTCCAGTTTTTTCTTATTGATTATGCGGTCATGCGCCCTGTCTACGGCTTCTATCAGTTCGGTTTCATCAATTGGTTTAAGTAAATAATCCACCGCGCTGAATTTAAATGCCTGCAGCATATAGCCGTCGTACGCGGTGACAAATATTACCTCGGGAATGTGGGCAGAAAGTTCCTGCATTAATTCAATCCCGTTTTTGCCAGGCATTGAAATGTCGAGAAAAATAAGATCGGGGTGTAACCGGTTGATCTTTTCCAACGCGGTAACCACATCGCTACAGGCGGCGATCACGTCGACCTGCGCACAATTTTTGGTAAGCAATAACGAGAGTGCGTTAAGGCTTTTAACTTCATCATCAATCAGAATTGCTGTCATAACGTATTATTCATAGGTAAGTGAAAGGGTTAAACGCGCCAGGGTGCCGCTTGCTGTATTCCCGTTTTCCCCAATATCGATGATCTGCAACATACAGGTGACATGGTATTTCGAATTCAGTAACCTGATCCTGTCTTTGATATTTTCAATGCCTACCGAATGGTGGGCATCCTGTTGTTTTTTTGCCGGTGATTGCCCGATGCCGATGCCATTGTCTTCAATTTCACAGATCAGCTGATCCTGCTTTTTCAAAAAGCGGATCGCTATTTTTTTATCGCCATCCCTGGGTTTCAAACCATGCCAGATGGCATTCTCAACCAGCGGTTGCAGTAACATGGGTGGAATTTCAACGCTGGTAATATCGAGTTCTTTATCTACCGTTATTGTATACGTAAAATGTTCGAACCGCAGCTTTTCTATTTCAAGGTACCGGTGAAGGTACTGGATGTTCTGGTCGAGGGTAATGAAGTGATGCCGCGAGTGATCGAGATTCATGCGTATAAGCCGGGCAAAGCGGGCAAGATAGTGTGAAGCGTTGCCGTTCTCGTTTTGCAGTATAAGCTCCCTGATGCTGTTAAGGCTGTTGAAAATAAAATGCGGGTTCATCTGCGCATGCAGCGCTTTCATTTCAGTTATGGCTATAAGGTTATTCAGGCCGGCGGTATGCCTGATGCTCCGGATGCGAAAATGTACAAGTGTAAAAATAATAAGCGCTGTGAGCAGGGCAATCGATGCATAGAACCAGGTCTTTTGCCAGAAAGGTGGTTGAATGATAATGATGAGCTGTTTTACTGTTTCCTGCCAGTGATTGGATACTGAGAACGCTTTTATTTGCAGGGTGTATGTGCCCGGCGACAGGTTGTTGAAGTTGATGGTGTTCTGTTTTTCCAGTGCGATCCACGAGGTATTGTCTATACGATAACTGAACCGGTTGTTCTGCGCATCGGTAAAATTAATGGCGGATATATGAATACGGAGATCATTGTCGTAATATGGCAGCTTCAGTTCGTTGCGGGGATACATTATGTTTATGCCGCCGGCTGTATTGATGACATCAATAAATAAGGGAAGGCTTTTGGCTTCGCAATGTATTATACTGTCGGTAACCCATGCTATGTAATTGGAAGTATATCCGATGTACAGCCGTTTAGAGATCGTGTCGTGGTACAAAAGTTCCGGAACGCCGCCTTCCTGCGGTACCCCTTCTTCAAAGGAGTAGCTGATAATTTTATTTGTTTGCCTATGCCAGGCGCTCAGGTAGTTCCTGCTGGCTATCCAGAGATGATCGTTGCCGGGGGCAAGCAAAACGCGGATAATATTTTCAGGAAGGCCCTGCGCAACAGTGAGCTGATGATATTTTTTGAGGGTAGCATCATAGAACAATACGCCGTTATGCAGGTTACTGAATATTACCTGCTTTTGCCGGTTGTGGGTTAATGCAGAAATGTGAACATTACTGCCGTTAAACCCGGTATATCGTTCCATTAAAGTGTCAAACCGGTTCTTCAGCCGGTTCCACCTGGTTAATCCGTGTGCGGCTATCCAGACGTTGCCTGCTGCATCTTCGGTAATAAAACTGGCGCTATTTATTGGGATATAATTTTCTTTATCTGAGATCTGGTAGATGCGGCTGTATTGGGTACCAGGGTCGTATTGAATAATGCCGCTGCCCCAAACTCCCTGCAGCCAGAGATGATGATGTGAGTCGCGATAAGCAAGTGAAATTGGTTTCCTGTTCAGTAATGGCCCTATTGATGAAGGCAGCGATACAAAGCCGAAATGCTTATTACCGGTATGCAGCCATACAAGACCACTTTGCGTGGCGAACCATAAGGTATCTTTTGCTACTGGTAAGATATACCAGATCTGGTTGCATTTAGGATCGAGACGGGTAAAGCTTATTTTTTGTTTTAAGGTGAGCGCGCCTGCATCCAGGATGTAAATGGCATCTTTTGCATAAGTGCCTACATAAAGATCGTTTTGATGCCGGTAAAAAGCGGTGATATCGTATTTCGCTTTATTGTTGCCGGCAAATACTGACCGCAGGTCGAATGCATGTACCGGCTTTGAAACAAGCTGTTCTTTTTGTAAGCCTTTTTCAGTACCGATCCAAATTCTGCCTTCTTTGTCTTTCAGCAGCGCCGTGCAGAAAAAGTTTTCAAAATAGCATTTCGGTTGTGGTTTAATAACTCCGGTTGCGGTGTTGTAGTTACAGAAATACAACCCGATTTTCTGGCTGGTAACAATGGCGGTAGTATCATCGATTGCGCACCAGATCATTTCCCAGCCTATATCCTGTTTAAAAGATGCCGGCACCTGGCAGGCTTGCAGGTTATCGGTTTGCGGGTCATAAAAGAATAACTCATTTGTTTTCCTGTTATGCAATACCATACTGTTGGGATTAACAGAACCGGTAAGCGGAAAAACCAGCTTGTTCAATGCGGCAAGATGGGGAAACGTATGTTTGTAAGCTGAAACAGGACTGTATTTTTTTTGCTTACAATCGTATACGAACATGCCGTTTACATTGGTAAAATGCAGGTACAGCCCATTTTTAAGGGCAACAATATCGCGGCCCTGAACCCAGCCGGTTTTTTCGCGTTGCCTGGCCCTGCAGCTGTCGTGCCGGAAGTTGAGGCGGCCGTTTTTAGCGAAGGAGTAAAAACCGGTTTTGGTAGACATCAATACATCTCCTTCCGGGGTTACCAGTGCACTATATGCATCATTGATGTTGATGCTGCCCGGTTCGGTGTCAGGCAATGCATAAGAGGTCAATTGCTCATTTGTGGTATTTAATAACTGAACGCCTTTTCGCGTGGTAAGCAGTAACTGGTTGCCGGTAACCGACAATTTCAAAACTTCATCTATGGTGCTACTGCCATTAGCCGGTTTTCTGAATTCCCTGCCATCGAAGCGGTTTAAGCCATTTGGCGTGCTTACCCAGATGAATCCATGCTCATCCTGCACCAGACCGGTTATGGAGTTATCGCTTAATCCATCCTGCATGCTATAACGGGTAAACTGTTTTTCATTTAACTGGGCTGCAGCCATTCTATTACATAGAATGAAAAACAATAAATAGCAATAATAAATAAGGTGTTTTTTATACAGTGGCGGGTAAAAGGTCAGGTGCATGAAAGTAATAGTATGGCGGGAAGTTTCTGGTTATTGAGTACATATCTGCTACGTTTTCACTATGGCCTGCAAACAAAAATAAATGATTCAATCAAAGATATAAAGAAAGTGTTCATTGATACCGGTGTTTACATATGTTAGTTAAGCAGGTATTTTTCCACTTACTAGTTCATTGCCGCCGCTTGTTGCATTAAACCGTTCCTTCACTGGTTTATGGTACCGGCAAAAAAATCTGCTAAATAACTTGCGCGCGAATCAAAGCGAGTAATGTTATATCGATTGGCAATAAAAAAATCAAATACGAATAGATGAAAAGTTTTTACCCAATTACAAAGTTGTTTATATGGTTAATGGCATCATTGTTATTCATGATGCCATGTTTTGGTCAAAGTGTGGCTATCAATGAAGACGGTTCCTTACCCGATCCTAAAGCTATACTCGATGTTAAGTCGTACAACAAAGGTATTTTAATCCCCCGTATGAGCACTACAGAC
This sequence comes from Niastella populi, assembly GCF_002078015.1. Lineage (GTDB taxonomy): Bacteria > Bacteroidota > Bacteroidia > Chitinophagales > Chitinophagaceae > Niastella > Niastella populi. The sequence continues at coordinate 28,737 of NZ_LWBP01000188.1, forward strand.
AGGCTTGCCATAGAAGCTCCCAGAGGTTTGCTTGTATTTGATTCAACAGCCAATTCGTTTTGGTTTTGTGACTCTGTAACAGAAACCGCCAGCCATTGGACGTACCTGGCAAAGGGCGATAACTGGAGCCGTTCGGGTAACATGGTAAATGATTACAGTTACATAGGGACCTGGAATAACAAGCCGCTGCAGTTCAGGGTAAATTCATTGCCATCCGGTGAAATTCATCCTGTAAGAGGTAACACCTTTTGGGGGTTCCGTGCCGGGAATACAAATTCCGGTCCCTGGAGCGATTCAACCGGGACCAGAAATACAGCAACCGGTTTCTATTCCCTTTATTCAAATCATAGAGGCATAGCTAATACAGCATCCGGGGCGTCTTCGTTGTATTCCAATATAAGCGGTGATTCAAATACAGCCATTGGCTCGTCGGCAATGTATGCAAATACCACGGGGTGGGGTAATACTGCCAGCGGTTCTTCAGCATTACAGAATAACATAAGCGGGTATAATAATACTGCGATCGGTACCTATGCATTAAGCCATAATGTAACCGGATCAAACAACACCGCTATAGGTAGCTTTGCCTCAGTGAGCGGAAATTTGTCGAATGCCACCGCAATAGGTTTCGGTGCAATTGTAAATGCTTCCAACAAAGTACGGATCGGCAACAGCGCCGTAACCAGTATCGAAGGCGCGGTGCCTTTTACCGTTCCTTCAGATGGCCGGTACAAATTCCAGGTAAAGGAGGATGTGAAGGGCCTTGCATTCATTCTGCGGTTGCGCCCCGTTACTTACCTGTTCGATGTAAAAAGGTTTGATGCACAATTCACAAATAATAATGCCGGTGCCGAAGGGTATGCCGCCTATGCAGCAAGTTATAATAAAGCAAACAGCCTGCGCCGCAGCGGGTTCATTGCACAGGAGGTTGAGAAAGCCGCCAATAGCGCAGGATATGATTTTAGCGGCATTGTAAAACCGCAAACGGGCAAGGACCATTATAGCCTGAGCTACGATGCTTTTGTAGTGCCCATGGTAAAAGCCATTCAGGAATTGAATGAAAAGAATGAAAGGCTTGAAATGGAAATTGAAGCATTGAAGCAATTAATACAAAAGATCAGGTAAATGCCGGCAAGCGATAATAGTATCAATATGAAGTCAAAATTTTATATAAGGGCAATCGGTTTACAATGGCTGATATTTTTACTGCCCGCTGCCATTTGTGCACAAGGCATTCAGATAACGCCGGGCGCGCACATGGTAGTGAATGGGAATGTTAACCTGGTATTGCAAAACGCAGGCATTACCACAAACGGGCATTTCTCTGCGGGTCACAGCACGCTTATTTTAAGCGGGGAAAATCCGGCTCAATCGTGGATTGGGGGCAGTACCGCTGCCTCCTTCCACAAGATTGTCATCAACCGCAAGGCCGATGTAATACTGAATGGCCATATCAGTGTTAATGATACCCTTAAGATGATCAAAGGAAATCTGCAGCTGAATAAATATACCCTCGATCTGAACGGGTATATAACCGGGGAAAACAACCTGTCGTCGGTTACCGGTACAACAGGTGGTGTTATGCGGGTAACCACAAAACTAAGAGCGCCGCACGAAGTAAATCCCGGGAACATAGGCGTAGAGATAACTACATTAAGCAATCCCGGTACAACAGTGATTGAAAGAAGACATGAGCGGCAAACATTGTTGAATGGCGGACAAAGCATTCAGCGCTATTTCCAGATAAGGCCGGCCACTAATTCAAACCTAAATGCCACACTGCGATTTTTTTACCTCGATAAAGAACTGGCAGGGATCGACGAAGCTGCCATAAGCCTTTGGAAGGGGGCCGATTTGGGAAATTACTGGTTGTTCGATGGCGGGGATAGTGTGAATAAAAAGGCAAATTACATCGTAAAAACGGGCATCGATCATTTCACGCGGTATACCGTTGGCGTTGAAACGAAAACGGAAAAAATGGCACGGGTTGCCGGCGCCGGGTTGCAAAGTGAGCCGCTTTCATCAACCATGCAGGTGTACCCCAATCCACTGCAGCAGCAATTTACAATTGCATTCCATAGCGGCATCGACAAAGAATACACGATCAGTTTGTACGACCAGGCGGGGCATTGGCTGCAGAGTAAAAAGTTGTTAAGCCGTAAAGGTGCTGCCCGGGAAATATGGAATATGACCGGTTATTCCAGGGGAATATATTACCTCGTGTGTGAGGGCCGGAGCATAAAACTTATAAAGAAATAATAGATGAAACATTGTTGATCCGTTACTAACCCTTCGATTATAAATAGCAACCATCCTTTGAAATCAAAACCGGTATCAGTTATGAAATTAAAGCTCATTGTACAAACTGAATTGATCACCTGCTTTTTTATGCTGTCGGCCCTGTTTTCCTGTAGCAAAAAAAGCGGTGATGGGAACGGATCCATTACCGGGTTCAGTGCCGACACAGTTTACGCAGGTAGAACCATGACCATAAACGGGCGTGGTTTTAGCGCTACGGCCAAAGACAATACGGTGCGTATAGGCAGCGCGATCGTTACTGAAGTACTGGAAGCAACAGAAACTGCATTGACAATAAAGGTGCCTGCGGGCGCCACCAGTGCAAAAGTATATGTAAGCGCGAAGGGAAATGAAATGACGAGCCCGGATGATCTGATCATCGTTAATCAGTTGTACTGGCAAAAAATGTTAGGTGGTGTGCTCGATGAGGACGGAACGGCAATAGCGCCTGTTGCCGGCGGTGGCTACCTGGTAGCCGGCACTTCGCGGAGTACTGATGGAGATGTTGGCAAAAATAATGGTCTTAGCGATATGTGGATTGTTAAGTTAAATGCCGACCGGTCCATTGCCTGGCAAAAGGTTTTTGGCGGAAGCGTTTCAGACGGCGCCAACAGTATAGTGGCATTGGCCGATGGAAGCTGTGTTGTGGCCGGTTATACCAACAGCAACAATGGCGATGTGACCGGTAATCATGGCGAAAGTGATTGGTTCATTATTAAACTCGATGCCGGCGGAAATGTAATATGGAAGCGGGTACTGGGCGGGTCGGGTACCGATGTGGCCAATTCGGTGATCGCCATACCAGGTGGCTTTGTAGTTGCAGGTTATTCATCGGGCAATGACGGAGATGTGTCAGGCAATCACGGTCTGACTGATTGTTGGCTAGTCTGGCTCGATGCAAATGGCGCCATTACCAGGCAGCGTTCATACGGCGGCTCTGAATATGACCAGGCCAATTCCGTAGCGGCTACCCCCGATGGTGGTTACCTGGTGGCTGGTTCTGCCATGAGTAAAGATGGCGATGTTACCGGTAATCACGGCAGTAACGATTTTTGGATATTGAAGTTGAATGCTACGGGTAATATCGAATGGCAAAAAACACTGGGTGGCTCCGGTGTAGACGCAGCCAACTCGATCATTGCCAATAAAGATGGCAGCAGTTATATCGCAGGCTATACCACCAGTACCGATGGCGATGTAACAGGTAACCATGGTAACTACGATTACTGGGTAGTTAAGTTAAATGCAAACGGTACGATAGCCTGGCAAAAAGCGCTGGGTGGTTCGCTCCTCGATCAGGCGCTGGCCATTGCGCCGGCCAAGGACGGAGGTTGTGCGGTAGCGGGTTTGACAACCAGTACCGATGGGGATATCACTTTTAATCATGGCAAAAGTGAAAGCTGGATAGTGCGCCTCGATGCCAAAGGTTCGCTTGTCTGGCAAAGATCGCTGGGTGGAAAAAATTCAGAATTGGCGTTTGCGCTGGCAGCAACGGGGAACAGCTTTACCGTAATAGGTTATTCAAACAGTTCAGATGGAGATGTGAGTGGTTTGCACGGAACTACAAGGACGGATTTCTGGCTGTTTCAAATATTTGATTAGTAGGCTATCTCAAGAGGAAAAATGAACGGGGGGCTCTGTTTGGAGACCCCCGCTGTCATTTGGTATAATGAAACGTATTATTTTCCGGTTGCGGGCTGCAGGTACATAAAGAATTCACCCAGCTTACATTCGTCATTGCGCAGCAATAAAAAAGAGAAGAAGTCTGAAGGCCTGAATAATTTTTTATAACCTATTATACTTTCTCTGAAGTAGGTTGTATAGCTCTTTATGTTTTCATCAACAGAGCCCGCCGGAATATCGAATACGAGATATGTGCCTTCTTTTACCGGACTGGTAATATAACCGGGCCGTTCGGCTGAAAAAAGATCGATCTCATCCCCTGTTACAAGTATGCCATGGTGCATGGAAAACAGTGCTGCCGTACAGAAATTTAACGAGTCGAAGGGTTTTACCACCAGCCGTTCATGCCATTGCTTCTCAAAACCACTCTTCACTTTGTTGAGATAAGTTTCATATGAAAATCCGCCGCAATATAGCGCCGGCACCATTCGCAGCGAGCTGCATATGGTGAACATGTTATATACTGTTTCTATGCGGTAGTTGAAGGGTATGTTCTTTTTTAATAATGCATCATAGTCGTGCTCAGAACCTATGCCATCCATAATGGCGTTTGGTGAATGCTTAAGGAATACCGGCTTTTTTCGAAAGCTGCCCGGGCTTTGGTTGAACCGCTGGCTAAAGGCTTTTGATAATGCATGCCTGCCCGAGTAGCCCGTTTTTTCTGCTATTGCTGCCAGTGACAGGTCGGTATATGATAAGAGTGTAGCTGCTTTTTCGATGCGGTACCGCTTTATATAACTTCCAATGCTTTGTTGTTCGGTTTTTTCGAATATGTCTGTAAAATGGTGGTATGAAACAAATACATGATCTGCCAGCCGTTGTAAGGAAATATCGTTATGAATATTCGCTTCCACGTACTCATGCACGCGGTTGGCAATTGCCTGGTAGTACTGTATGGTTGAGGGCTTATGCAAAGCGGTTTGCTCCTTAACTGAAAAGTTATCCATTATCGGGATTTTTCGGCAATTCGTTGCTCATAAAAAAATGGTAATTAATTTTCCGGTATCAACCTGATCATTATGAATACCAAAATACTCCGTGTCGTTGCCGCGGTCATCGCCTTAATCTACGTCGCTATTCAAACGTTTCAATGGTATGTTTTTGAGCAGTTCAACCCGCCGGCTTCAGCAGCAGAGGAACTACAACAGGGCAACCATCCGTTACACCTGGTGCGTTCTTCATTGATGCTGGCGGCTATGTTCATGCTTTTGTATGTACGGTATGTAATATGTTTTATTGCAGGCATGTATAACCGGTTCTGGGCTAACCTTGCTTTCATCTGCTACTTCACTTTTTTTATGCTTGAGGTTTTACTGCGTTCTACGGAACTGTTCTACCTGCAGCTTCACCTGCCCCAAAAAGCCCGCGGGGCCGATGCACACGAATTGAAGGGTATCATCGATCAGTTCCAGACCTTTCAAACCATCCAGTCTGCATTATACTTTCCCCTGATCGTATCGGCAACGATCAGTTATGCCATTCTCTTCTTCTTGTTCTGGTCTGTAAAACAAAAAGTTAACCTTATAATCAAGGCAGTGCTGGCCATCGACCTGCTTAGGTCATTCTGGCGGTTATCGGGCGATTATTTTAATGTACAATGGCTGCAGGGTGATCTGTACTCAACGATTTACCTGCCCATGGTTATAATAACCTTTGGCCCAATCAGTATCTGGTTGCTTAAATTTAAAGACGGCTATCAAAACACCTCTTTAACATCCAGATCGGATCATTTTTAATATATTTGATTTATATAAGTCAACCTTGTTGGTATTTTAAGTGTAATACTATGATGAACAAGATGATCCCAACAGAAAGTTTGCAGGATTATTACCAAAGAACAGGGCAGGCGGTGCCGAAGGAGCTTTTGCCTGTTGCCGGCGGAGCCAGTCATTTCAGCGTCAGGTACACCACCGCTCCCACCCGCAAAACGCCCTTTAACAGAAGGGATTATTATAAAATTTGTTTGAGCAGCGCATCGGGCCGCGGAACAGGCAGTCTCATTTACGACGACCAGGAAATACAATTGCATCCGCCCTGTCTTATTTTTACCCATCCCTCGGTGCCGGCGTCCATTGAAATCTCCTTTACTTCCGCCAGCCGCTATGGTTGTATATTCAATAAACAATTTATTGAAAGCCAGATCCTGCCCGATGTGCAATATGCCAGCCCGCTGTTCAATCCTGCGCTATACCCGATCGTAAAGCTCACTGAAGAAGAGCGTGACCGGTTGCATGTTTACTTTGGGGAAATGCAGCGGTTGCAGGAGTCGGATTATCCCTTTAAATGGGATATGATCAGGAATATCTTACAGCTGATAATACATGAAGGCGTAAGGCTGCAGCAAAGTCAGCTTTCACAAACAGGCGTTGTGCGCGACAGGCTGGTGAATGCATTCTATACTTTGCTGAACCAGCAGTTCCCGGTCGATTCACCCGAAACCTCGTTAAAATTATTAACACCTGCACATTTTGCCGATCAGCTGCATGTGCATGTGAACCACCTGAACAGCGTAGTGAAAAAGTATTCCGGCAAATCGACCCGCACCATCATTCATGAACGGATCGTCACAGAGGCAAAAGCATTGCTGCGAAATACCAGCTGGAACATTGCAGAAATTGCCTATGCGCTTGGTTTTGAATATCCTTCCCACTTCAATAAATACTTCAAACAGTTTGCATCGGTTGCGCCGATGGAGTTCAGGCAGCAACAAGCCGCCGTTGCTGGCAATATTTGAATTGTATAAGCATCCCTTTGAATGGTATAATAATCGCGGCCCGCGGGTGATATACCTTTACGTTGTCAATTAAAAGGTATTAACATGAGGAGTATTTCACAATCACGTATACAGGCAAACACCTGGGTCGCACTGGGATTGATCCCTTTATCGGGTTTCGCCATGGATGTTTACATTCCATCACTGCCCGATATGGCGGTGCAGCTGCATACTACACCTGCGGCCATTCAACTAACACTTTCGCTTTTTATTATCAGTTACGGTATTTCCCAGTTAATAGTGGGTGGCCTGCTCGATAGTTATGGCCGGTACTGGCCAACCATGATCTCGATGCTGGTATTCAGCGCATCGAGCTTCGCTATTGCGTTTACCGAAAGTATACAGGTAATATATGCCATGCGTATCATCCAGGGTTTTACGGTTGCCGTAATTGTCGTTGGCAAACGAACGTTCTTTGTTGATGTATACAGCGGCGATCAATTGAAAAAGTATACCAGTTTGTTTTCGGTCATCTGGGCCATTGGCCCCATCGTAGCGCCATTCCTTGGCGGCTTTTTTCAAACCAGCTGGGGCTGGACCTCCAACTTCATCTTTCTCGGTATATTTAGTTTCGCATTCTTTATCATAGAAATGATAATAGGCGGTGAAACGCAAAAACAGGCGCAGCCGTTTAGTATCAAAGGCATTCTCGACAGCTATGGTAAAATGGTTAAAACGCCCGATTTTACCGCCGGTATGGTAATACTTGGCCTGGCTTACGCCATGATATTGTTTTACGGAATGGCCAGTCCCTTCCTGGTAGAACAGCAACTGCATTTATCGCCTGCCGTAACCGGTTATGCGGCGCTGTTTAGCGGGGTTTCGGTTTTAATTGGGGGCACTTTGTCGAGAATACTGATCAAAAAGCCTTTTATAAAGAAATTGATCTTTGCTTCTACCCTGCAACTGGTGGCGGTAAGTTTACTTATAATGTTTACTTTTTATCACCAGAGCCTGGCAACGCTCCTGTTGTATGTATTCCTGATGCACAGTACCGGTGGTTTTATATTCAATAACCTGATGTCATACACGCTGATCCGTTTTCCGCAGTACGCCGGCAAGGCGGCGGGCCTGGTAGGCGGTGGTTTTTCGGTAGTGACATCGATATTGAGCTCAGTACTGGTTAATTCATTAAGTATTACCAACCAAACCATGCTCGGTGTTGCCTATGCGGTACTGGCCATAGGTATGTTCCTGGTAATTGTAAAAACGAAATGGGTGGGTAATGAAAGCGTAAAAACCAATAAAAACGAGGCACAGACCGAAGCTGCTGTTGCTGCGTAAGTTTTCTGACAATAAAAGAACGCCCCACCAACTGCGGGGCGTTCTTCAGGCTATACTACGTACGACTTTAACATATCAAACACCAGGCACTTTAATATTCATGCCTTCAGGGCTTCCTGTTCTTCGAGTGTTTTACAAATTTCTTCCATATGAGAATGGTCTGTTCCGCAACAGCCGCCAATTACTTTCAGTTCGGGTAACAGTTGAAACAGTTGCATATAACCTTCAGCCAGCTGGCATTTATCGCCGGCATCGAGGGTATCCGATTCATCCAGTTCTGCATGGCTTTTAAGAGAAGCGTTGGCTCTTATTCCCCTGATCCTGATCTTCCAGTTTCCGTTGTTATCGAGCTCGTGCATGAAGTGCTGCGGATGGGCGCAATTGATCATATAATGTTCGGCATAGTAATCTGTTTCCCGGTCGGTTCTTTCAATAGCTTCCTGCAGCAGTTCTCCACCGGGCAGCCGGCCATCGGTTTCTACCGTAAAGGAGATCACCACCGGTAAATTAAATGATCTGGCGGCCTGAATGATACCGATGGCTTCATCGATATAATTGATAGTAACGGCTGTTACCACATCGGCATCAGCCAGCACAAATGCTTTTATCTGTTCGAGGTGATATGCCCTTGCCTGTTCGGCGGTCATTTGGTTCTCCGCTTTATACCCATCGCCTCTTGGGCCAATATTGCCGCTTATTATTACATGCGGTAATGATTGTGAAAATGGCTGTGCCACCTCGCGCATGAGTTTGATGGATTGTTTATTGAGCGCAAACAACTCATCGTGTGTGTATCCCAGTTTAAAACCCCAGTCGGAGCTGGCGCGCCAGGTAGGCGATTCCATTACAAACCCGAGGTTGTATTTTTCTGCCAGCGCCAGGTACGGCTGATAATATTCCCTGAATGCATTTTGCCCTTCTTCCGTGCGCAGCAATTCAAAAGCGGCAAATGAATGTAACGTAATGCCTTTATGAAAGATCAGGGTAGTTTCCAGGCCACCGTCAGTGAGATAGTGTTTGTGCGGAAAAACCACTGATGAGTGAAGTTTGCTTTCCATCTTACATTAATTTATTGGTTTAAGATAATTGTCGACATTCCAGTTACCGATCTTATTGCCTAATTCCAATCCTGCCTCGCAGGCAAAACGAAAGTGAATACCCGCTCTTACTCTTGAATCGGCATTCTCTTTTGCCGCCTGGCTAAAGCTGGTGAAGCTTCTTGTACTGCCTGCCGGAAATGCTGTGGGCGATGTAATAGTAAAGGCGGTATTATCGCCCAATACTCTTGCCAGTACGGTAGCAGCTGCATTACCCAGTGCGCTGTGGGTCGACGGATAGTCCTGCACAGGCGGAGTAGGTTCGGCAGACAGCCATTGCGGGTCGGCGGTAGTTTGGTCGTTGCCATCCGTTGCCGCATTCCGAATGGCGGTATAGGGGCGCCATAAGTCATAATGGGCTTTGGCTTCCCAGCCTGCGATGTATGCGTCGGCCAGCGACATATCGACCAATGCAAACAAACGGGCGGCTTCCAGCAAGTTCAGTTTTTTGTTGATGGCTGCGGTTCGTGCCACCCGGTTCCAGCCTGCTTCTGAAAACTCATACCAGAATTTTGAATAAGCGGTTTGATCTGCCGTGCGGGTGGCGCTGTTAAGTATGCCTGTTTCTTTTACCTCGTTGAAAGCAGTTGCGTATGCTGTGCTGTTCAATGCCGGCGGCGGTGAGGAACGAAACTGATCTTTCTTTTGTAAACCAAACACTTTTACATTTTCCCAATAAGGCGCAAAACAAAAATCGAACGGCGGTACTGTCTGGTATCTTCCCGGAATATCCGATACCGGTACCGGCGCAAAGGGATCGCCTTCGGAACCATCGTTTGACCGGGCGGCAATAACGGCCTGTGCTGCGTCTTTTCCCAGTTTTATACCCCTGTTCTTGGCCTCGCTTTCCGGAACGGTTGAAAGCGATTGCTGTAAGGCGGAGTCAAGAAAACTTTTTCTGCCGGGGAGCTCCTGTACCAGCACTGCATGGGCGGCGGATGCTGCCGCTGCAACTGCATCGGCGCCGGCGTCTCTGCCGGTAAATATATACGTGCTGTATTTCGGGTGAACGGCATTAAGGGCATCATGCATGGCGAGATGCACCATGGCATTCAGGCGGGAGGCCATCAACGAATGCTGATAGGCTACGCCGCCAAAACCTTCATAGGCTACCTCGTCCCATTTCAACACCACATCATTAGGCAGGTTTTTAACAGGGTCTTCAGGATAGCTGTTTCTTGAACAGGAAACCATAACCAGGGAGCTTGTAACAGTAAGCATCAACCATGTTTTTCTTAAGTGCTTCATTTTTTGATTGTATTTATAATCTATGAAGCGTAAGTTGATGCCTTACAATGTGAGGGCAGGGCCTTACGAGGTGACCCAGTTCACCTCCCGGTCGGGTTGGTACGAACAAAGGATGCCCGTTTTGATGGCATTGGAAAGGTGGGCGCCCAGTAACGGGTGGTGTTGTTCAATGCGGGCAATGGCATTTCGTATGCGCCAGGTGATGGCGGAACGGGCTTTCTCGATGGTGCCGCCGGTTTCGCGGGTTTTGCCTTTCAACCCCAGCGACCGTGATAAGTGTTCAACCAGCTGGTCGTATTCGGCCTGCAGTTTTTCTGCAGTAACAAAATCACTGGTGTTCTCTGCTTCGTAGATGTCGTTCTGCAGTTCGAGGATCTTTTGCTGGTATTGCTTGCGGGCTTTCTCATCGATCAGTTTTTCTCCCTGATCATTGATGCTGCTGCCCATCATTTCGGCACAGTGGAACAGGTGACGCGGCTCGAGCAGCATTTTCTGTATATCATAAAACCCTTTTAACTCCTGCATTTGTACGGTGGCGCCGTCGTAGGAAAGTTTCCAGGCGCCGGTTTCTTTTAGAAAATGATTCGCTTTTGCCGATTGCGGGTTTTGTTTTGGTGCAGGTTCGGGCGCTTTTACAGAATGCCCATTGCTTATATGTTTTAGAAAATCGTCAAGATTGGTTTTGTACCGGTAGGGGTTTATCTTCCAGATCCAGTCAATGGCTTCCTGCCAGGTAAATTCTTTGCTTTGCTGATGAGCCTGCGGTAATTTTCCAGGTATAAATTCCAGAAATGATGCATGCGGTCGGGCTGATTCAGGTAATAATATATGGCCGCATAGTAAGCGTCGGCATCGGCAACTTTCGCTTTCTGGTTGGGTTGGATCAATGAAGCCGCTTTTTCATAGTCGCCCGTAGAAAAATACATAAATACGCCGTATAAAAAATAACTGTCGGCATTGAATGGGATCAGCTGTAAAGCCCTTTCATAAATAGCCACCGCTTCCTTTTCTTTACCCAGCAAAAGAAAGCAAAGTGCTATTTGCATATGGGTATCGGGGTCGTTTGGGTTCAGTTGCAATGATTTTCTGAAATAGAATTCAGCTGTATCGTATGAATTATCATACACAAAGATCTTCCCCAATACCAGTGCGGCAATATAATTCTGGTCATCGAGCTCAATGGCTTTTTGTGCCCATTCATAAGCGCCGGTGCGCGCTACATCCCAACGTTCCCATAACTGGCAGCTCCATTCATTAAAATAGCTGAGCGACATGCCCGTATAAGCCAGTGAGTAATCGGGTTGTATTTCAAGCGCTTTTTGAAAATGTTCGCGGGCCAGCAGATCGCTTTCAACAGAACCTTTTTTCACCTGTTCCATCCCATACAACCAATGCTCGTAAGCTTTGAATTCTACCCTGGGTCTTTTTCGCATGGCTGATAACAGGTCGTTATTGATCTGCTGCTGCAGTATACCCACTACGGCCGCCAGCAGGTTATCCTGAATTTCATGCATGCCCAACAGGCTGCCCTCCAGGCGGTTGCCCCATACCATGTGCCGGGTACTGCTGTTATACAGTTGTACATTGATCCTTACCAGTTCTTTTTCGCAGCGAAAAGTGCCCTGAATAAAATAATCTGTTTTTGCAGCATCGAATAGTTTCGAGGCAGACGCATCGGCTTCGAGGTCCTGTACCGGCAGGTTGATAACGCGGAACTGGCGAAAGCGCGACAGCTCGGTAATAAGATCGGTGCTAAAGGCGCGGCAGAAGATGCCAGGTTCTTTTTGTAAAGAAAGGTCCTCGAATGGAAAGATCGTAAGTGTAATATGGTCGGTGGCCTGCATTCCAAACCTGCATTGAAAATGCAAAAGTATTTCTAATTGTGAAAACGGCCAATACTACTAACCGGCCCTTTTCTTCTGATAACAGATATTCAGTCTGGCCAACTTGAACTTGTCATGGCCATCTCCTGTCGGCGGATCCCATGCACGTTTCATGAATTTTTTTTACCGGTTTATCCGGCGCAGGCCGGTTTCGTTTTTTGGGCGTTTGAAAAAGCCGGTCCACACGAAGAAGGCGGCAAAACACCACATGAACAGGGCCACCACCAGGTTGCTATGGTCTGCGGTATAATTCACCGGCATCATATCATTCTCTTCGCTGTTGTAGTGCACCTTTAATGTATCGTTGGGTTTAAGCTTTTGATAATCTTCTTCTTCTATCGGTATTACTTTATGTTCATTTTGAAATTGAACGGTTGCATCGTAATAATAGAACCAGTTGCTCCTTTTTGACCGCGCATGGGAATTGGTTCCAAGCACGGTAACCGTTTCTTCCCGGCTATTGTTCTTTATTTTTTTATAGTACTGGTAATATTGCCAGCCATTGTATGTAAAATACAAAGCGCCAATAACGACAAGTCCGGCAACTATAAAACGGCTGGTACCCCGCAGCAGGGGTATCTGTATAACACTGGTTATCATTGCGGTCACTACCAGTATAAAAACTATAAATAAGGCCAGGCTGAGGAGCAGCCATTTTTGCCCGTCGCTCCACCGGCCGGTAATTGAGAACGAGATCAGCCGCGAGTGGCCGGCGGGTTTGTTAAAATGGATCTGTTTATTCGATTGCCGGAAAGCGTCGAGCGCCGGGTGGTATAATAAAGTTACCCGGTCGCCCTCATTGATCGAGCCGGAATCCTGCGTATAACGGGCGGTATATGAACGGTTATTGTAATTAAATGTAATATAAACATTGTTAGAAAACTGGTCGTACCAGGCCCGGTTTTGCCGGTCGGTAGCAGTTACCAGAACAGAAACGGGTTGTCCTGCTATTCTAAACTGTTGTACCTGTTTTTCATTCTGATATAAATACCAACTGCCCCAGGCAAGCATACCTGCAATGGCGGCAACCAGCAGCATCGTAACCAACCCAAGGAAATTCCTGACAGATGAAAAAATTCCTTTACGCATTCTTTTTTAATGACTAAAGATGCAACAACTCAAATTGTGAACCGATAGCTCAAATGGGGCAATTCAATATTGTGGTCGCATTTTTTTCAATATTTTTTGCGGAATTAACGTTGTAGTAATATTGTTTTTGTAGAACACTGTATACTCACAAAGTACGTATAGATAAATTCAGGCTGTTAAAAATCCAAACCATGACAAAAGTAGAAGGGCTGCATACCCTGGTAAGGACTTACTGTATAAATGCGATCGCATTCTGGAAAAAAGAGTACGCCGAAAAACGCACCGGTTCAGATTTCCCTGAATACACCTATTCCGATTCTGATTATAATTTATTTCCCCGCTATAATGCCGTCGACGCCATTTTAAAAGGCGTTGAATTGATCGTGCCCGGAGAATATAAGGATTTTAAAACCCTGAAAAGGGATATCATCGGGGCCGGACTGCAAAACGAAACGGCGTTTACCAGTAATCCCGATAACGAAATAGAAGAGAACGCGATACAGGACGAACGAAAAAAATTCAAGATGTACGTTGAGGCGTTAAAGGAAACGGATGTAAAGAATGTGCAGCCATTGCCGTTGCGCCGGAGGCTAAAAAGCGGTGAAAAGCTTACCGTTCGCCAGATGTTGCAGGAGGTGTGGGGGTACGACGGCGACTATTGGGAGCCGTTGGGTAAAAAAAGTCCCCGTGAAACGGTCTTTCTGCTTTCAAAATATATTACCGACAGCGACCGTTCTTTTATAAGGGAACTGCTCGCCCTGAAAGGCGTCAGGCATTTGTATGAAGTGAACGACACGGGCGACGATTATGAAACCGACATTGAAAGTTTCAGCGCATCTTATCACGATCACGAGGTTATGTATTTTGATGAAACATATAAATGGGCTATTTATGGCTCACATGAAGAAACGATTACATTTGGCGGCGATTGGCTGATAAACAGTATTAAAGAAAGGTTTAAAGACAGGCTGGAACTGCTTAACAGCTGGAATTAACCTAACTCCAATATCTCATGAATAAAGTAAAATTGAAATTTCTTGACCGGGCAATTGTACGCCCCGGTGGCTGGATGGTGTTTTCAAAAAGCGATGCCATAGAATTTATCGACGCCTGCAAAAAAGAGCATATCCCAATACTGGGCATCGATGGGTTTTATATAGATGAGGAACATGTTTTACCCGCTATGGCCAATAGTATAGACTATTCTGCAGGCGATACCGGTGACAATAAACATGAAGAAGCCATCAATTTTTTGTTAGACCAGGATGAGTCAATGTACTTTGAAATAGTTACTGCCGATGTTGCCTGACCTGCCGGTGATGAATGGGCATGTGCATAAATATTAATAATCCTTTAGATTTTTGTGGCTTGAAATTCGCAGTAAGTGCGGCGATCAACCGTATAAGTATGAAACATGTTGTGGCCCTTGCCCTTTTGTTCAGTTTAGTCGTAGATGCCAGTTCCGTTCATTCAAAAGTTGTGGTTAAAAAGCCATATACATTGGCGGCAGCGCCGGCCAGTAACAAAGGCATGGCTGATGAAATACTTAAATACATAAATGATTACCGCAGAAAAAAAGGTTTGCCCGCTTTATCGATGAACGCTTCCATAAACGCTGAAGCCCAACGGCACAGTGAAAATATGGCAGCGCGCCGCACCTCTTTTAGCCATAATGGATTTCAGGGACGCATAAAAAGAATTTCATCTTCGCTGAACGGCGGTATTGAAAATGCTGCGGAAAATGTAGCGATGGGTAGTACTTCGGCCCAGGATGTAGTGAACGGATGGTTAACAAGCTCCATGCATAAAAGGAATATCGAAGGCCATTACAATCTTACCGGTATTGGCGTTGCCGCCGACAAAAAAGGCGTTCTATATTTTACTCAGATCTTTGTTGCCAATTAGATCAGGAAGGTGAGCCGCTCAGAACGGGCGACCCACCTTTGGGAATTAAGTTCATTCAAATACCGGGGCAAGCCTCCTTTGCCCCGGGCAGATTCAATCTTTCAGATAAGCACTCGTAAGCGAGTGTGTTGCTTTTAAAAGATCTTTCGGCGTGCCTTCAAATAAAACCTGTCCGCCTTTATGCCCGCCTTCGGGCCCCATATCGATGATCCAGTCGGCGTTTTTGATAATACTTATATTATGTTCAATGATGATGACGGTATTGCCGGTATCAACCAGCCGGTTGATGATCGCCAGCAAATGCCCGATGTCTGACATATGCAGACCGGTGGTAGGTTCATCCATTACGTAAATGCTTCCTTTCTTATGCAGTTCACTGGCCAGTTTTATGCGCTGGCATTCACCGCCCGATAAGGTGCTCAGCGGCTGGCCAAGCGTAAGATAATTCAGCCCCACATCACTCATCGCCTGTAATTTTTTCTGTATTTCCTTTTGTTTAAAAAACTCAAGGGCATCCTGCACCGTTAAGTTCAACACATCGGCAATTGATTTACCGTTGAGCAGGTAAGCCAGCACTTCTTCTTTAAACCGTTTGCCTTCACAAATTTCGCACGGCGTTTTTATGCCGTCGAGAAAAGCCAGATCGGTATACACAACACCCGCACCCTGGCAGTTTTCACAGGCGCCCTGCGAGTTGAAGCTGAACAGGGAGGCGCTTACATTATTGGCCGCTGCAAATGCTTTTCTTACATCATCCATTATGCCGGTATAGGTGGCGGGGTTGGAACGGCTGGTGGTACCAACGGCAGACTGATCGATCACGATCGCTGCTTCGTGCTGTTTTAAGAATACCTGATGTATAAGCGAACTTTTTCCCGAACCGGCTACGCCGGTCACAACGGTGAGCACACCTTTCGGTATATCCACATTCACATGCTGCAGATTGTTTACTTTGGCTTTTTTAACAGGTAAAACGCCCGCCGGTTTTCTGAAGCTGTCTTTAATGGGAATGGTTTGTTTCATAAACCGGCCGGTAAGCGTTTGCGCTTTCAGCAGGTTGGTAAAACTTCCTTCAAAAACAATATGGCCGCCTTTGTTGCCTGCATGCGGGCCAACGTCCACAATATGGTCGGCGATCTTTATCACATCGGGGTCGTGCTCCACTACAATAACCGTATTACCTTTGTCGCGCAGCTTTTTCAGCAGATCGTTCAGGCGATGCACATCGCGCGGGTGCAAGCCAACGCTGGGCTCATCGAAAATGTACATTACATCTATAAGGCTGCTGCTAAGGTGCTTCACCATTTTTATACGCTGCGATTCCCCGCCCGATAAAGTGCTGGTTTCGCGGTCGAGGCTCAGGTAATCGAGACCGATATCAACCAGGTGTTGCAACCTTTCACGGAGTGTTTTTAACATGGGCGCGGCTACCGGGTCGGTAATGCTATTCAATGCATCGATGAGCTCGGTAATTTCCATGGCCGACAGCTCGGCGATATTTTTTTTATTGATCCTGCAGTTCAATGCCGCCTGGCTCAACCGGGCGCCCCTGCACAAAGGACAAGGGCCCATGCCTATATATGGCGCCACTTTCTTTTGTGTTCGTTCGGAAAGCGTTTTCAGATCGCGTTTAATATATGCTTTGGTGAATTTTTCAATGATGCCCATGTAAGTGACATTGATAATACCGCCGCCAAACTGCATCTTTATTTTTTGCGGTTTGCTGTGTAACAACAGGTCCATTTCTTCGGCGGTGTAATCGCGCAGTTTTTTATTTACATCGAAAAAGCCTGAGCTGGTATACATGGCAATTTCCCAGGATGCAAAAACCGGCACCTGCACGGCGCCTTCCTTTAGCGATTTATCCAGATCGAGAAATGATTCCGCTTTAACCCCCAGCTTTTTTCCCAACCCGCTGCACTCGGGGCACATACCCTGCGGATCGTTAAAAGAGAAAGCATTGGAATAACCAACATGCGGTTGCCCTACCCGTGAGTACAGCAGTCGCAGCACAGGCGCAATATCGGTTATAGTACCAACAGTGGAAGTTGATCCGCCACCCAGCCTTTTCTGATCTACCACAATGGCCATGCTTAAATTTTCGATGGCCTCTGCCTGTGGCGGCGCATACCTTGGCAGGAAGTTCCGAACAAACATGCTGAAGTTTTCGTACAACTGGCGCTGGGCTTCCGTAGCAATGGTATCAAATACTATGGAAGATTTTCCGGAACCGGATACCCCGGTAAAAATGGTGATCTTTCGTTTCGGGATCTGCAGGGAAACATTCCTGAGATTGTTCTCCCTTGCACCCCTGATTTCAATAAATTCCTGTTGCATGGTTTATATTGACTTCTATAAATGGTGTAACAATTATTCGGGCAGGGCTTAAAAGGAAAAAGGGGATGTAATTTCGGGAAAAATATTTTCCTGCACTTGTACGGAAACGACAAGTTATAAAAAAAAGGAGACCGGGGCGGAATTTGCCAGCCTGAAGGAATTTTTAAAGGAAAAGCCTTGCTATCAGCCTCGGCTTAAATTATTAAATCATTATCATCGCAGCAAGGCCTGCCACCGATTAGCATCTGCGGGTAAAAATTCGGAAATTTGATAAATAATCATAAATTCGAATCGACCAACTAATTGTACGGTGTTACATCCCTTGACAGATAATGGTATGCTACAGGCGATTGCGCAGGATGACGAACGCGCGTTCAGCAGCCTGTTCTATGAGTATCACCAGCAACTGGGTGGTTTTGTTTTCTCCGTTACCCGCTCGAAAGAACTCACCGAAGAGATCATTCAGGACGTTTTTGTAAAACTGTGGGAAAACCGCAAAGAATTACCTGCTATAAAAAATTTCAGCGCCTGGCTTTTTATTACTACCCGCAATCATACGCTGAATGCCATCAGAAAACTGGTGCAGGAAAGAGAAAAACAATCTGCGCTTGCCCATCATTACGCACAATCGGAAGAGAACGAACCGGTACCTGAAACCGATCCTTACGCCCTGCTCGACAATGCAGTAGATCAGTTGCCACAACAACAAAAGAAGGTTTACCTGTTGCGGCAGCAGGGGCTCAAAAATGCAGATGTAGCCTTTCAACTCGATCTCTCGGTTAACTCGGTAAAAAAATACCAGCAATGGGCTATGCAAACGATTGTGAAGCTCATCAAAGCAGGACCTTCCTCGGGGCTGATCATACTTTTTTCAAAATTTCTTTAATTTTTTTCTTTTTTCATATCTCCCTTTTTCTCCTTTTTGTGTCTTTAATTTATAAAAGCGTAGTGACCGGCACTACAAGAATCTTTTATCATGGCTAACTCAAGGCTCGATACGCTTATAGAACGCTTTCATAATAAAACGATCAGCGAAGCTGAACATGCAGAGCTCCTGAACCTGCTTGCTCAAAACGAGCATGCGCGTACAGCCCGTCAATTTTTCAGGGATGTGATGGAAAACCAGCCCGGTAATGCCCAATATTTTAAACAGTCAGATAGCGAGGCTTTGTTGGCAGCGGTACAATCGAAGATCGATATTACGAAACAACGGCCGGTAGTACGTATGTCGCCTTTTTGGAAATGGGCCGGTGTTGCAGCGGCCGCCTGTGTATTGATAATAGCCGGCGTATGGTTATTACAACCTGCTGCCACATCAACTGTGAAGCCGGTTGTTCAAAACAAAACGAGCGTTCCCGACCTGTTGCCCGGCAGGAAAAACAAGGCCGTGCTGATACTGGCCGATAATAAACAGATCGTTCTCGATTCAACCGGCACAGGCATGTTGAGTATGCAGGGAAACGCCGAAGTTAGAAAAAGCGGGAACGGGCAGATCATTTACGAAAGCGGCAACGGATTGAATACCTCAAACGAAACGGTATATAATATTCTCGAAGTTCCGAACGGCGGCGAATATGAACTCGTACTATCAGATGGCAGTAAAGTGTGGCTTAATTCCGCCTCAAGGATAAAATTTCCGGTTAATTTCTCAGGTAATACAAGAGATGTTGAATTGAGCGGAGAAGCCTACTTTGAAATTGCAAAAGACAGGGCGCGGCCATTCAAAGTACATTTTAAAACATCAACGGTAGAAGTGCTGGGTACGCACTTTAATGTGAATTCATACGACAACGAACCCGCGCAGGCAGTTACGTTGCTGGAAGGGTCGGTTAAAGTTGCCAGTTTGCAGGAAGCGGAAATAATAAAACCCGGGCAGCAGGCGGTGTTGGGTAATAAAAATAAAATGAAGATAAAACAGGTTGATGTGGAAGAGGCGGTTGCCTGGAAGAACGGCTATTTTATTTTCGTTGATGAAGATATCAAAAGCATTATGCGCAAGCTGGCGCGCTGGTACGATTTTACGCCGGAATACCTGGGTGATATTAGCGAAGAACAATTTGGGGGTATGATCTCCAAATTCAGGAATATTTCAGACGTACTAAAAATGTTTGAATCTACCGGTACCATTCATTTCAAAATAATTCCGGGGGATAGTTCAGGCAAAGGAAAGAAGATCATCATCACCAGGTAATTTAAACTAAACCTTCCTGTTGAATATTGGGCCGGCGGTGCTGTATGCATTGCCCGGGTAACTATTCGCTTTTCAAAAAACAAACCGGTAAAACTTTATTTATATAAATAACTAACTGAAGGTATATGATATTTTATACAGGTCATCAACGTATAAAAAAGCATCCCGTTTGCTGTAAACAAAAATTAATTGCAGGAATGGTTTGGGGTATGCTCATGCTGCAATTGCATACAACTGCATTTGCGCAAAAAATAACCATCAACGAGCGCAACAAACCATTGACAGATATTTTCAGGGAAATAAGACGGCAAAGCGGGCTCGATTTTGTTTACAATGTAAAAGCTGTGAAAAAAACAGGCAATATTTCAGTCAACATGACCAACGCCGACGTGTCTGCTGTTTTGAATGCCTGTTTGTCCGGCTCCAATCTTTCTTTCGAAATAAGCAATAAAGGCATCATTATAAAAGAGGCGGTTAAAAAAGCGGAAGAAAAGTCAAAAGAAAAGGAAACGCTGCCGCCGGTAAATATAAAAGGAAAAGTTACCGATAGCAAAGGAAGGCCGCTTGCGGGCGCCACAGTTAGGACCCGTCAATCGAATCGCACAACGGTGACGAACGAAAATGGTGAATTCGAGTTGACCAATATTGATGATAACGATGTAGTGATCATTTCATACACCGGTTATGTTACCAAAGAACTGCCGGCATCCAGCGCTTCATTTGCGGTGGCCCTTACTGAATTTATGCAGAACATGAGCGAGGTAGTGATAGTAGGGTATGGCACAACAAAAAAGCTCAACCTTACCGGCGCCGTTTCGCAGATTGGCGGTGAAGCCATCAACCAACGGCCTACTTCAAATGTCGTTAACTCATTACAGGGTTTGCTGCCGGGGTTGAACATCCAGTCGAATAATGGTAACCCCGGCGAAACCCCGGAGATAAATATTCGTGGTTTCAATTCCATCAATGGCGGTTCGCCGCTTGTGCTCATCGATGGAATACAGGGAAGCATCGACCGCCTTAATCCCATGGATGTGGAGAGCGTTACCGTGCTGAAAGATGCGGCGTCAGCAGCCATCTATGGCGCCCGTGGTGCATTTGGCGTAATCCTTATCACTACAAAAAAAGGAAAGGAAGGGAAAACACAGATCAATTACACCAATAACTTTGGCCAAACCCGGCCTACTAACCGCACCGACTTTATTTCGAACCCATATGATTACGGGAAAACCGTTGATGCCGCCTTGTATGGTTACAACGGAACAACCTATACCGGCTATACCGATGCCGACTATGAAAAATTACAAAAAGTGATCTCGGGTGAACTGGAGCCATTCAGGGAGCTGCAGCCCAACGGCAGTTATAAATTCTTTTACAACACAAACTGGTACGATTACCTGTTCAGGAAATGGCAGGCTTCCAGCAGTCACAACCTTTCGCTGTCGGGTGGTACGGAAAAAATGCAGGGTTATCTTTCCGCCAGGATCTATGAAACCCAAAGCATTCAGAACATCGATGATGCCAAACTCAAAAAGTACAATCTCAAAGGCAATCTGAAGTTTAAAGTGAATAATTGGATAGAGATCAGCAACAACACGCAGTTAAGCTCAGATGATCAGTTGGAATTTGCCGGCGCCAAATCGGGCTACGGTGGTTTGTGGAGCAACACCACCTGGTATTTTCTTTTTCCCTTTTATCCCACGGAGATCGATGGCAAACCGTTCGACTTTTTTGCCAGCGGTGCCCAGGGCGCCCTTCGCGACAGATCGAACTATATAAAATTGCATCGTGAGCAGCTGGTGAATACGATCAGTGGAAAGATCACACCATTTAAAGATCTGCAGTTCAATATCGACTACAGCAATACCATCAATCAACTGGCGCGCACCACACGGCTAAACCAGTTCTCTTACCTGAGCGGCGAAAAAGTGCTGCTGCAAACCGGTGGTGTAAACAGGTTGACGGAAGAACGCGATCGCAGTTATTACAATGCATTGAACATTTATGGTACGTATTCGAAAAGCCTGAAAGATCATAACCTGAAGTTGTTGTTAGGCTATAACCAGGAGGAAGTGACCTCTGACCAGGTTACCGGTGAACAGGGTAACCTGCTGGCCAACAATCTCGCCAGTCTTAACCTTGGTACCGATCTGTTACGCGCCACCGGTGAAGGCTACACCTGGGGTATACAGGGATTTTTTGGTAGGTTCAATTATGACTATAAGAGCCGCTACCTGCTTGAAGTGAATACCCGGTACGATGGTTCATCCAAATTCCCTGAGAATAGCCGCTGGGGCTTTTTCCCTTCCGTTTCAGCCGGCTGGTACATTAGCCGTGAAAAGTTTTATGAGCCGCTTAAAGAAATAATAAGTTCATTCAAGCTGAGGGCTTCGTATGGTAAACTAGGTAATCAGAATATCGCGGACAACACCTTCCGGCAGCTCCTGGCAACGGGTCAAACCAGTTGGTTGATCAACGGTGCAAAGGCAAATTTTGTAGGAGCTCCGTTACCCCTGCCTAAGGTAGTGAGCTGGGAAAATACCCGTACGGCCAATTTCGGGGCAGACCTGGGTTTCTTCAATGACCGCTTAACCGCATCGTTTGACTATTTCGAAAAAAATGTGGAGGACATGTACCTGCCGGGCGAACCCCTGCCTTCTGTGTTTGGCGCTAATGAACCCAGTGAAAATATCGGCAGTTTGCGTAACCGGGGTTTTGAGCTGAGTGTTGGCTATAATAACAACTTCCAGGTGTTTGGTAGTCCGCTCCGTTTTCGCGCAAGCGCCAGCGTTTACAACTTTGTAGGCGTTATTACCAAATATCCCAACCCCAATGGCTTAATGAACACCTATTGGGAAGGGCAGAAGCTGGGAACCATTTATGGTTACAAAATAGACGGACAATTTCAAAGCGATAAAGAAGCGAAGGATTACCAGAACAGTTTCATTAATCCCAGCACCAGTCTTGGCCAGGTATATAACTACGAGATCAACATTGTTCAAAATACCGAATGGAAAGGGTTGCGTGCCGGCGATGTCAAGTACCTCGATCTGAATAACGATGGCGCTATCAATAAAGGAAAGAACACACTCGACGATCATGGCGACTGGGCGCCTATAGGTAACGCCATGCCGCAGTGCCCGTTTGGATTTACCTTCAGCGCCGACTGGAAGAATTTCGATCTGTCGATAGCAGGAACCGGTGTGGCAAAACAGGATTGGTACCCCTCGGGCGATATCTATTGGGGGCCTTACGAACGGCCTTATTTATCGTTCATCAGAAAAGACCTGGTAAGCAGGGCCTGGACGCCTGAGCATCCAAAGAACAGGTATCCGCAAATTAACCGTGGTTATGCCGCCCTTAATTCCAGCGGCCTGCGTTCACTGGGCGAAACCAACGATTACTATCTAACCAATGTAGGGTTCCTGAGAATCAAGAACCTGACGATCGGTTATACATTATCAGAGCGGTTGACTAAACGTGCGCAGATCCAAAGATTGCGGGTATACTTCAGCGGGGAGAATATTTTAACCTGGAGCTTTGGCGGGTTAACCAGGTATCTCGATCCTGAAATGGCCGGCGCCGGTGTTAATTATTCAAACCCTAAAAGCGCCGTAACCCGGGGCAGGGCTGAGGACTATCCCATCGGAAAGATCTTTTCAGCCGGCGTCAACCTTACACTCTAATTCATGAACTCAAAAGAAATGGCAATGAAACGCATATTCATAATACCGGCAATAATTGCTGCACTTTATATAACCAGCTGTAACAAAAGCGATATTCTCGATAAAACATCGGTTGATAGTATCGATGCAGATAAATTCTTCAACACGGCTACCGACCTGCAGGCTTATACCAATGGATTTTATGAGATGCTGCCTACTACCATGGTATATACCGATGATGCCAACAGCGACAATATCATTCAGCTTACAGTAAGCGACCGCGTAAAAGGCGCGCGTATAGTGCCGGCTGCCAGCTCATCAACTGTTTGGTCATGGACCGATCTTCGGAAAATAAATTATTTCCTCGAACATTATGAGAAATGCCCCGATGAAGCTGCAAAGAAGAAGTACGGGGGCATCGCCCGGTTCTTCAGAGCTTTCTTCTATTACGACAAAATAAAAACCTATGGCGATGTACCCTTTTACAATAAGGTGCTCACGGCAAACGATCCCGACCTGTTCAAAGCCCGCGATTCGCGCAAACTGGTAATGGACTCGGTGCTCGCTGATATTAATTATGCGGTAGCGAATATTCCAAAGGAAGTGCAACTGAACCAGATCACAAAGTATACGGCACTATTACTAAAGGCACGTATTTGTTTGTTTGAAGGAGCCTTTAGAAAATACCACGCACTGGGCGACCATGATAAATTTTTGGAAGAAGCCGCTACTGCAGCCAATGAGTTGATAACTTCCGGTGCGTATAAGCTGTTCACCACCGGCGGTGTAAATGCATCGTACCGCGAATTGTTTGCCCGCAACGACCAGGATGCCACCGAAACGATCCTGGCACGGGACTTTAGCGCTACGTTTACCCGTCACGGGCTGAGTTACCTGATGGTAGCGCCTACTGCCGGCGTATATGGTATTCCGAAAGACATGATCGACAGCTATCTGATGAAGGACGGCAGCCGGTTTACCGACCAGCCGGATTATCAAACAAAAGGTTTTTATGAAGAAATGCAGAACCGCGATCCGCGTTTGACACAAACCACACCTGGTCCGGATTTCACGGCCTATAAAGAAACAACCCGCGAGCCGGTCAACCTTGGCATTACCACCACCGGTTACCGGGTGATAAAAGCGCTGGCCACCCGCGACCAGTGGGGAGCATCCAATTCTTACAACGACATTATCATCTTCAGGTATGCCGAAGCATTGCTGATAATGGCCGAAGCAAAGGCAGAGCTGGGAACACTCACGCAAACCGATTTGGATAAAACCATAAACTTACTGCGTGCAAGAGCCGGTATGCCCAACCTGAACCTGGCGGTGGCAAACAGCAATCCTGATCCATACCTCGAATCATGGTATCCCAACATCAAACTTGGTAATGCTGCCAATAAAGGGGTGCTGCTGGAGATCAGGCGCGAACGGCGTATAGAAATGTTCAACGAAGGATTGCGCTGGGATGACCTCATGCGCTGGAAAGAAGGATTGAAACTCGAAAAGCCAATGGTGGGTATGTATTTCCCGGGACTGGGCGCTTTTGATTTCAATAATGATGGAAAGGCCGATGTGTTTTTACATGCGGGCAATGCCAGTGGCGCTCCGGCTGGTACAACCAGTATCATTAATGTCAATCAAAAGCGTTTAAGCAATACTACATCGGGCAACTTTAATCCGTTGTACAGCACCCCACGCAAATTCAGGGAAGAGCGCGATTATTATTACCCGCTGCCGACAGAAGATTTAACCCTTAACACTAATCTGAAGCAGAATCCTTACTGGGATTAATTCCTTAACCATATTACTTATTTACTATGAGAAAAACTATCTCGCTGGGCATGCTATGCACTATGGCGTGGGCTAACGGCATGTGTCAATACACGCTTGACTCTACCCGCCGGATGTCGCCGGGCGTTGTTTATAAACATTACTCAACCGCATCCCCGTTAAGACGTTTCCATGTAATGGAGATCGATCTTGGCGAACCCACCATACAATTGCAGGCGGTAAAATCAGGCGGAGTAATAGATGCGCTGCCCGAAGAGTTACCGGTTATGTACAGTGCGCATGATCATTTTCGTCAGCACGATGTAACGGCTGCTATCAATTCTGATTTCTTTACCAGCAACCGTACCAAAAAAAATCCCAGACATATGATGATCGGCGATGGCGAGATCCTGTGGGATACCACGCTTAACCGCCACGTGTTTGGCATTACAGAGAACAGAGTTCCCTTTATTACAAAACCCAAAGAAAGTTACAGTGTTACCGCCGGCGCAACAACCCGTACCCTCACCCGCATAAACCGGTGGTATGGCCTCAGCGATCAATTGATCATGTATAACCGGTTCAGAGGTACATCGGCCCCGGTACCATCAGGGGGTGCTGGTATAAAAATAGAACCTGTAATTCCGCACGGCTGGAAAGCCAATGCAACCGTTCAGTGTAAGGTACTGGCAAAATATGCCTCCGGACAAATGCCGTACGACTCGGGGCAGGCTGTACTGTTTGGAACGGGTACCGCAAAAACATTTCTCGATGCGATCAACGTAAACGATGTGATTTCCCTGAACCTGCAGGTAGATTCAACCGGCATAACCAATATAAAACAACTTTCCGGCGGCTGGACCCGGCTGGTTAAAGATGGCGTTAATTATACCAACACAAGCCTGGGTGAAGAAGGCGGCGCGGTACCGGACAGTCTTGCGCCAAGGACGGCTATTGGCTATAACCAGTCAAAATCAAAAATATATTTTGTGGTTGTAGATGGAAGGCAGCCCACCAGGAGCGTTGGTATTAAGCTGGTTGACCTTGGCAGTTTCATGTTGTTCCTTGGTTGTTACCAGGCATTGAACTTCGACGGCGGCGGTTCCTCCACCATGATGGGGAATGACATGTTGAAGAATATTCCATCCGACGCCAGTGGGGCGAGGGATATTCCAAGTTGCCTGCTGGCTTATCTTTCAAGCATTACCCTCGACAATTTTGAAAACGGTGTAGGGCATTTCAACCGCCCGCCGACGTATAGCAACATAACCGTAGGCATATCTGCCAGTTCAGTTGTTGAAACAGCCAAAACCTGCCACAGCGGTTACGGGTCGCTTATTCTTAAACTATACGACAACACTTCGGTGACCACACCGTGGAAAGTTCGCATCTTATCGGGCAGCGGCGATATTACAAAGAACCGCTACTTCGATAACACCGGTACGTTCAGCTTCTATATGCGCACTTCAACGGCAAATACCGGCGCCAAAGTGCGGCTTTGGCTGAATGATACCGATGGAATAGAATTATCGCCACAGCTCGATGTGATCAATGACGGGCAATGGCACAAATATGTATGGGACCTTGCGAACTATAACGGAACAACGTTCGATACAGGTAACGGTACACTTGAAAGCAGTGGCATTCGTTTAAATTCAATTGAATTCACGCAGCCCAATACGTCCAACACCTGGTTTGTTTTTATCGATGACATTATGGTTGATTTAAACGGTACGGCAGGCGCCCGCCTGGTAGCAGGTCCCAATGCTGCGGTGCCTTCCGCCACAACTGATATGATACAGAAAAAAGAAGCCAGGGTAATAGTTTATCCCAACCCCGGTAATGGCGTTTTTACCATTGATTTCAAGCAGCATCAGGTAAACGATTTTACCCTGAAGGTGCTCGATACTTACGGAAAAAAATTAACTGAAAAAAAGTATACCGGTGGAAAACAAAAGATCGATCTGGGATATCTGCCTAAAGGTGCTTACATTCTTTATGTAAATTCAAAACCGGTGAATGAATCGTTGAAAATTGTGATCAAATAAACAGGTCAATGGTCAATATTGAATGGTCAATTTTGCCTGATACGCGAGGCTAAAAACTTAATCAGGAATTCAAATTGCGAACCCTGTTCACCA
Organism: Niastella populi; assembly: GCF_002078015.1. Classification (GTDB taxonomy): domain Bacteria; phylum Bacteroidota; class Bacteroidia; order Chitinophagales; family Chitinophagaceae; genus Niastella; species Niastella populi. Next base: position 56,107 of record NZ_LWBP01000188.1, read on the forward strand.
GTGACCATTTACCATTGACCCCAAAGTAACTATGATGAAAATGTTGAAAAGCGCCTTTTTTTTTCTGTTGCTGTTTTTCTTTGCCCTGGTACCGGCCTTTTCGCAAAACAACCGGTTGCGTGCAATAACGTATAATATTTATGAAGGCATGCGTCTTGACACTTCAGCCGGCAAACCCGGTTTTGTTCAATGGGTGAAACAAATGGATCCCGATGTACTGGCCCTGCAGGAAGTAACGGGTTTTACCCAGGTTTCACTGGAGAAACTGGCCGAGTCGTACGGACATCCGTATGCCGTATTGCTGATAGAAGGCGAGAAATTCCCGGTGGCCATCACCAGTAAATACCCCATTGTAAATGTGCAAAAGGTAAGCGACAATATGGATCGCGGTTTTATAATTGCGAGGGTGAAAGATCTCAATGTGGTATCATTGCACTTTACACCGTTCGATTACCGTAAACGCCGGCAGGAAGTGGATCTGTTACTGGCGCACATAAACGCACAATCTTCAAAGCAACGATGGCTGATCATGGGTGATTTCAATACCCTGTCGCCCGCCGATTCAGCCAATTACAGTGATGGGCGTATGATAGAGAATTACCTGAAGTATGAAAAGAAATACGCACCCCGGAAAAAACTTGTTGACAACAAGCTCGATTATACGGTAATTGAAAAAGTACTGGTGGGCGGTTTTACCGATGCACTGAAAAGTATGACGCCTGAATTTGTAAAAACGGTGCACCCAAAACGGTTTGAACCAAAAAGCGGGACCGATGTAAGTTCGAGGATCGATTTTATCTTTGTGAGCAAAGATCTTGTAAAGAAGATCGTGGCTGCAAAGGTGATTGCGGATGACTTTACAAACAATTACTCAGACCATTACCCCGTTTTGCTTGATCTGAAATAAAGAAAATGAAATACCAATTTTTAAAATTCTTTTGCTGCTGCCTTGTTTTGGTGATTGGAACAGCCAATGCCATGGCTTTATCTGACAAAGACAGGTTACTGCTGCAAAAGAATTTCCCTTTTTTGTATATGCTTGAAACGCCTTTAAAAAAGTTAAACCCACAGCCTATGGTTTTTATAACCGCGCGTGCCAGGCTGGAACATGATGCTATGGATGCGATAAAGAATTGTAAATCGGGCGCCTGTTACAGCCGTACTTTACAATTTACCGATGCGGAAATAACATCCATTGGCAACGAACTGGTGCACCTGGTATTAACGGAGGCATCCATCAGGGGATTGATCCGTACTTTGAAAATAAACGGGCTCTATCCTTTATTCATACAGGAACCGGATACAGCCTATGTTCGTAAACTATGGCAAACCGAAACACGCGGAATAGCTTATATCCTGAACACATACATTGGTGGGCAAAAGCCGTTGTACCCGAAGATCGATTCAATTAGTTTTGATAAAGATGATCTCCATTTCACGGCCAACGTAGGTGTCAGTGTCGAAAAAGTACTGGACAATAAATTCAAAACACGGCCTTTTTTTAATGTACCACTACAGTTGGCATTAAAAGCGCTTTTGCTGAACGGGCGCGATGAGGCGGTTCGTTATGAACCCATGTACCTGAAAGAAAATAAGGCTGCATTGAACCTTACAAAAAAAGTGCGGTGGGATCATTATCCATATAGTGTGATTATGGTACCCGGTCTTGGTCCCGAGCAAGCGAATGTAAGCCTTGATCCCAATGGCGCCAGACGCTGTGATAGCGCGGCAGTGCGATACCGTGAAAGAAAAGCGCCGTTCATTGTTGTGTCCGGTGGCCATGTTCACCCATATAAAACGCCTTATTGCGAAGCGGTTGAAATGAAAAAATATATGGTTGAGAAACTGAAAATTCCCGCCGCCGCAATAATTATTGAACCGCATGCCAGGCATACCACTACAAACCTTCGAAACACCAATCGCCTGATCTTCCTGTATGGAATTCCAAAAAATAAACCGGTACTCATCGTAACCGATGCGGCGCAGAATAACTATATTAACGGTGGCATGAAAAATAAGGTAATAAAGGAACTGGGATACATGCCGTTCAACATTATTAAAAAAATAAGTGGTACGGAAACGGAGTATGTGCCTTCCCCCGATTCATGGCAACCCAATTCGCTTGATCCGCTCGATCCATAAGAAATGCTTATAAATCTAAACAATGAGAACTCCTTCTGCCAGATTGTTGCTAACCGCCGCGTTCCTGCTGATGCGGCAGGTTATGTATTCACAAGACAGCATCAGATACATTGATGCCGCAACCCTATTGCTTACCGGTAAGGCAAAAACAACAGATTCGATCTACCGGCGGGTAGATAGCGTTGACGCTAAAGGTTTTCCCCCGGCTGTTAAAAACCTTGCCAAACAAAGCGCCGGTATTGCTGTGCTGTTCGAAACAAATTCAAACATCATTCGTGCAAAATGGACATTACCTGCTGAAGTGTACATGCACAATATGACGCCGATTGCGCACAGCGGTCTCGATCTGTATTGTTTCCAAAACGGCAAATGGCAATTTGTAAGTGTTGCCAAACCGGCAAAAGGTACCAGCCAAAACCAACTGATCGTTCAGCATATGGATGGCAGCATGAAACAGTTCATGTTATACCTCCCCCTGTACAATGGCATCAGTCAATTACAGATCGGCGTACAAAAAGATGCGGTGATCAATAAACCGGCACAGCCTGCCATCAATAAAACAAAACGGATCGTAGTGTATGGGTCAAGTGTGGTGCAGGGCGCATCGGCCGGCCGGCCTGGGATGGCCTATCCGGCAATACTGCAACGCAGAACCGGTTATGATGTAATTAACCTTGGGTTTAGCGGCAGTGCAAAAATGGAACCGGAACTGGCAGCATACATAGCCACTGTACAAGCGGACTGTTATGTATTGGACTGTATACCCAATCCTTCGCCCGAGCAGATCAGGGACCGCTCACATTATTTTATTAAATACATTCGCGGGCTTCGGCCCAACACGCCTATTGTATTGGTTGAGACGGTGTTCAGGCAGAATGGCCTCTTTGATCAACAGGTAGGTACAACGGTAAGAAGGCAAAATGAAGAGATCAAAAAAACATATGAGCGATTGAAGCAGGAAGGTGTTAAGAATATCTTTTATATAGAAAGCGATAAACTCATCGGTAATGATCATGAAGCAACCATCGATGGTATACATTTAACCGATCTTGGTTTTATGCGCATTGCTGATGCAATTCTTCCGGTAATAAAGAAAGCGATGAATGAAAAGAAGTAACTAACAGCGATCAGTACATGTGGTACATAAAGAAAAGGTGGATATACATTTATCCACCTTTTTTATTTCTGGCATGCAAATAGAATTCTTCTACCTATATTACGTGTACCCCTCACAATTCACTCATTGCCTTTAATCCCTGCAATATTTTACGTGCGCATTTTAATCGCCTGCCCTAACGTTCGCCCCTGAATGCAGAATAACGCATAAGCGTTTTTAATGCTGCATGTATGCACTGTGTTATCCGGTTGCATACATACGGCCAGGCGGCTATTTGTACAGGCTAAACAATTATTTCATAAACTAAAACCTTTTCAATGAGAAAAAATCATGTATTGATTGTCATGCTGGTGCTTTTCATGGCATCCTGTAGCAAAAACAACGACCAGCAACCGAAAAATGACCCCGTAAAGGAACAACACAACAGCGAACAGGTACCTGATGATCCAAAGGAGGAAACCTCGGGTGCTGCTAAGATCGATGTGTACCCTGTAAGAGGGTTGCACAATACGGGTTATGACCGTTCGCTCGATGGCGGCAGCCGCGCTTCGTGGAATTGCAATCGAGGTTCTTCAAACAGCGATTTCGTTGCCGGCGATCACCTCGGAATTGATATCTGGGCGGCCGAAGGTACGCCTGTTGCTGCAACGGTTGGCGGTACACTTACCCTCACCGGCTGGTCAGATTATTCAGGAAATAAAGTGACTATCAAAACTTCCACAGGCTGGTATCATTTCTTTTGCCACCTGAAATCCATAGCCTCCGGTATGGTAAATGGAAAAGTGGTAAAGGCCGGCGATATTATCGGGTATGTGGGTAAAACAGGTACGGCATCGAACGGCGTCGTACACCTGCATTACTCGTTGTATCCCGATGGGGTTTATAATAATGCCATCAATCCATGGTCATTATTATATGCAAAGGAGTTGAACGTATGTTCAACCACGCCAACACCCACCATTAAAGTGCTCGATGATTTTGCAAACGGGGTAGGCCACTTCAATACTTCGCCTACATACAGCGGAAGTACTACAGGTATTGCCGCTTCATCGACGGCCACGCATTATGTTAGCGGTTCAAGCACGCACCTGTTGCTTACGTTGAACGACAATACGAGTGTAACAACGCCCTGGAAGGTAAGGATGCTGTCGGCAGAAGGCACACCTGCCGGTAATACTTCATTTTCGAAGAATGGCATCGTCAAATTGTGGTTAAAGACCGCCAATGCGGCCAGTGGCAGTACGGTGCAGATCTATGTCGATGACAGCGATGGAACGGAAGGTTCGGCTACGCTCAATGTGATCAATGACGGCGCATGGCACGGCTATATTTTCGATCTTACCACCTGGAACGGTGTAAATGTAAGCGGTGGCAACGGTGTACTGAATGCATCGACACTAACGCTCGATGCCATTGTTCTGAACTCGCCTAACCGGTCGGGTACCTGGACGGCCTATATAGATGATGTAGAGTGGCAGTCAAAATAAGTGTAAGCGTTCAATAGATGTGCCACCCTTTCAAAGTGTGGCACGTCTATTTACTTCTGCCCATACTGATACCGGATACCCGTTGAAAAAGGCGTCCACCAGCAGGCCTTTTGACCGCAGGCTTTCAGCGCATTATTGGCCCAGGTATTACAGGTATGGAATAAGCTGTACCGGCCTTTGGCTTCGTAGAACGCATCGTTATTGCCATATGGTTTTGCATAACTGATGGCAATAGGCGCCCCCGCGTTATTCAATTGCATGCTTTTTTCAATAAAGCTGATCAGCCGCTGGTATTGTTCAGCAGAGATCACCAGTTTTACGCAATTCTTTCCTTCTTTAGGTGTTTTGTAGTAAGTGGTATGAACGGCCGAAGAGCCTAGCCAGAAGGCGGCTTTGAATGCAGTACTTGCTTTCAGGTCGTTCCAGGTGGGCGTTTCGAGGTAAAAACCTTTATCGCCCCAGCCAAAGGCAATGTAGTTAAATGCGGTATCGGCGGTGCGGGTATGTTTGTATAAAATGCTTTTGCTCCAGTCTTTGAGGTTAGATTTTACAGGTAAAAGAATATCGGTATGAACACTGCTGCTTTTGATGTAGATGGTGACCTGGCGGGCTGCGTTTTTTTCTGCGGATACGGTTAAACGCGATAGTACCCACGCGCAGCTTAGGTATACAAGGATGAGTGCTACAAAGGTTAAGATGGAATAACCAGTGTATTTCAGGAACTTTCTCATGGGTGGAAAGGTTATTGATCTTTTCTTTATTCCAAAAACCACATGAAAGTAACCTATTTTTTGAAGAAAAAATGCCTTGTCAGTTGTTAACGCTAACGGACTTATCCATAATTGTCAAGATCAAAAAGCAAAGGCATAACCGATCCAAAAACATCGGTTATGCCTTTTAAAAATTACGGGTTTACCCGTATAATGTTTCCCGCATTTGTATTAATGCCAACTCCGCTTTTTCTTTGTCCGGAACTTCGGGTAAGGGACTGTTAAAATAAGCGGCTTCTATACGTGACATCAGTGAATCGGCCATTTCCAACAGGTCGTCATATGGTCGGTCGCCTGCTTTTATGGATAGCAGTTCATCGCGGTTGAACCGTTTTACATTCAGCCTTCCCTGTGTCAATATTTCTTCCGCCACCTGCAACAGCCTGATGGTATGCATCATGTTCTTGGCGTCGTAGCCTTTGCCATGTTCAACATTGCCAAGGTAACGGTGCTCATTCCGCTTTTCTACCCATTCCCAATACTCTTTGTAATCTTTACAATAGGACGAATAGTTTTCGAGGTTAAAGAACAGGTACGCTTTTTCTTTTTCACCCTTCGGTATCGACGATAACGATACTTCGTTGGCCAGTTCGCTGCTCATAATGCCCCTGTAACGGTGAAGGTTCTTTTCGTCATAGAACAGGGCATACAATCCTTTTGTGTGGGCGATGCTTACCAGGCCGCATTGTTCCTGCACAAAATTGTTTTGCAACAGCCACTCCTTTAACGGTACCGATCGATAGCCCTGCATAATGAAACAAAAATCGAGCACCGACTTCCGCACCTCGTCAACCGGGTTCACTATTTTCTTTTTAAAACCTCTCGCTTTTTTTATTTGGGTGAGGGCATACCCCCCAAACGTTTCTTTGCAAAGTTTCGACAGGAACATGTTTACAGGCAGCATGTCCATTACCGGGTGCCGATAAAGGATGCAGTCATCGGGCGATGCCAGTACCTCCAGGATGTTGGGATTGTTCTTTGTAAGCAATTCTACAAAACGTCCCAGCTCATAATACACTTCATCGCTGGTTTCATTACTGATCTGCGGAGTATAATCGAGGCCATAGAATTGCGCTTTAGGCAAATAAAAAACTCCCTTCAGGTCTGTATCGGATGTGGCGGTATTTAGCCCGTATGCCTTACTGCCGCTTATGCATTCGAACAACAGCAATCCCTGCCCCTTTATATCTTTAATGGTCATACTTTGTAATGGTGTTTACAAAGAACTCATCCAGCTTTTCTGCACCGAAAGGTTCTTTTTCAAGCGATTTCGATGCTTCATCGATGCGGGCGAATTCCTGGTCGATATAAGTTTTCAATTCAGCATCTATCTGTATTATAAAGCCTTCTGCGGCGGTTGATTTTCTTGTTATCAACCTGCATACCTGTTCCTGTAAATGCGCCGGCAACAGTGTCATCAACGGGCCAATGGTCATAGGCGCAATTTGTTGTTTTTCGAGGCACCATCTGGCTGCCAGTAACGGCCTCAGAACATAGAACAGTTTTTTGATCGCAATCTCATTGCCATTGGCGATGCCGGCCAACGCACCCTGGGCTATCCCAAGGTAATGATGAATATTCGAACGCCGGCCGAAATAATGCTGGCATAAAGCCCACAGTTCTTCTTTAAAACCTGGCTCCTGCCGGTATATGATGGGCGACTGCAGCCATTCGAACGGCGTAACGTTCGACTTTCGCGTCAGTTGCAGCACTTTTCGAAGGTCCCAGCCATACATATCGAGGTCGCCGTTGATGGCGAAATTCAGGTCATCGGCCCGTTCCATTACCGACAGATAGTATCGATAGGGCCGTACGTAAATAAACCGCACGTCGTAATCGCTGTCGGGTGAGGGAAATCCCCAGCCCCGGCTGCCCGATTCGCAGGAGAACAGAATCTTTATGCCGTTCTCTTTTTCTACTTCCGCGAGCTTATTGGTTATCAGTTGTTTCATATTAATCGGTTTTGAAAATGATCCTGCCCTGGTATTCGCCAAGGATCACTTTGCCATAAATTATTTTCGTCCAACCGTTTTCAAAGCCATGGTTATTGGCGATCAGAAATCCTTTGTTGGTGTCTTTCTTTATCACTTTATGGGCATCGATGTATCTGCCTTTTACTTTGCAGAAAACAATATCACCGATGTTGTAATCGGCCGCTTTTATAAAAGTGAGTAAACTTCCGTTTTTCAAAATGGGCAACATGGAGTTGCCGAATGCTTTTAATTTTCCTGTTCCGGCTACTTCGAGATCGATTTTGAGCCTTTCAAATTTGTTCATGTTCTTTTTAATAAAATGTATCTGTATCAATGATCAGTTCCCCTGGTGAGATTCGAACTCACATACTCATCGCTGAGCTGCATGGCTGTAAATACGCTTCCCTACTTTACTACGAGGTATTTTGGTGCACTGTAAACTCTACCCATAATTTCGCGCAGATATTACGGGATTATCCATACACGCTGCGGTCCCAATTTTACCGCAGGCTTTGCCTTTTAAGCTACAGGGGGATAGAAATTAGATCCGCTGTTCTGCCGGCTGAGCTACCGCTTCGGTTCTCAAAAAACGGTAGTTGAAAAAGTTTATTTGGCTTTGGAAGTAACTTATTCCTGACCGGCTTTTGATATAGCAAATATGCATATGCGACTACGCAGCGTATTTGCGCAAAGCGAATTTATTTTTTAGTTTTTTTTAATTATTTGGAAAACAGTTCAATACATCGGAAAATAAATGAAATGGATAAAAATGATGGCCAAACTGCGCAGTTGAGTTGCGTACTAAAATGCAGGATATTATTTTTACCGCACCAAAACCTTGTATGTCTGTAAATAAACTGGCCCTGATTCGTTATAAGACCATCGACGACTGTTTGCGTAACAGGTATCGGAAATGGTCACTAGATGATCTTATTGAAAAAGTAGCGGATGTGCTGTACGACCTCGAAGGTATTACCACCGGCGTAAGCAAACGCACTATTCAGTCGGATATTCAGGTAATGCGTAGCGACAAACTGGGATACAATGCACCTATCATTGTGATCGACAAAAAGTTCTATTCCTACAGTGAGCCCGATTACAGTATCACCAACGCCCCGGTAAATAAAGCAGATGTAGAGAAAATGAAAGAGATCGTTGGCGTGCTGAAGCAGTTCAACGGGTTTTCTTACTTTGATGAAATGAGCGAAATGATAGCCCGGCTCGAGAACAACCTGCACCGGACCACGCACCATGGGCGTAATTATATTCAGTTCGAGAATAACCAGTTATTGAAAGGGCTGCAGCATATCAATCCCCTGTACCAGGCAATTCTAAATAAACGGTCTCTGCTGATAGAATACAAATCATTCAAGGCGGCCGATTCACAACAACTTATTTGTTATCCTTATCTGCTGAAGGAATACCGTAACCGGTGGTTCCTGATAGTGCGGGCTAAAAAGAAGCACTTGCTGATGACGCTGGCGCTCGACCGCATCATTGAATTTCAGGAACTGATCAAAGAGCCGTTTATAGATGATGATAAAATAGATTTCGATCATTATTTTAATGACCTCATAGGTGTAACAAAGAATGAGCATGAAAAGGCGCAACGGGTGGTGCTGTATATTGACAATTACAACGCACCATATGTGCTCACCAAACCGCTTCATCATTCGCAGCAATTATTGAAGGAGGAGGAGAAAGGCATCATCATAAGGATAGATGTGGTAGTGAATTTTGAGCTGGAACGCGAGATCCTCGGCTTTGGGGAATGCATGAAGGTACTGGCGCCGAAAGCGCTGGCAGCAAAGATCGCCAGGAGGTTAGGCAAGGCGTCGGAGGGTTATAAAGCCATTGAATGATTATTCGGGCTTCGATGTAAATACTTTAGGGAGAATCTATTGCCTGTTCAATTGTACACCCGTTCAGTTGAATTTCCGCACTTTTCAATTTAGTTACCACACAGTTTAATTGAATTGCCGCACGATTCAATTGATTTGCCGCACGGTTTAATTCAATTACCGCACGGTTCAATTGAATTGCCACACAGTTCAGTTTAATTAAAAGCACGATTAATTCAATTATAAGAACGTTCAATTGAATTCAATAGTGCGGGAATTGAATTGGATGTCTGTTCGGTTCAATTGTATGGATGGCCTTTTGACGCGGCTTTCCCCAATAGTATTTATAAGTTACACTCATGTTACAAGGGGCCGAATAGTTCATGTTTAAATTACATGATCGTTCGGTCTCTTTTTAATTAAAGGGTGGGCGCTCCGCAGCCCGGAGGACGCACCCTTTTGTGTAACGGGAAGGGGCGCGCTTCAGGAGGGCTTACCCTTTTGTGTTAAGGTACCGGATCTTTATAAAGTTTAGCTTTGAACAGCGTATCGGTTTACCGTTATAGCGTGGCTTTGTGCAAAAATCTTTAAAAAATAGCCGGTTTATCGGCCACTAATAAGCGTTATGTTTTGTAGCTTTAATCATCACTAAACACCATCCCATGGCTAAAACTTCGAAAAAAGCAAAGCCTAAGCCTAAGCCCAGATCGATACCTTCTACAAATACCAAAACCAATACTAAAACCATGACCTCATCTTCTCAGGGCCTTACCGCCGGTTCGCCGGATGCCGAAGACGCCCCGCATTCACAATCGATAGATGTTTCCTTTACATTTACCAGCGGCATAGGGCAGGCCACGGCAGTGCTTTTCCGCAAAGGTGTTTTGATCAACATGCAAAGCATCAGCAAAAGCGGTAACGTCAATTTTTCGGAAGTGCAAAGCGGCGATGTGATCTCCGTGAATGGCATTTGCGCCGGGAAAGCAAACGTTGTTATCAATACCCCCACTACTCCCGCCACACCCGAACAATTCAACTCGGGCCTTATCATTTCAGGTTATTTAATTAATTAATAAAAAGGTAATATGACAGGGAAAATTTCCGTGCTTACGGTAGGGCTACTTGTATGCCTGTCCGTACCTGTGGTTGCGCAAAAGAAAGTGGCCAACCCGGTGCTTACTGCCGACTCACTGGCTACCGGTAACTATAAAGATGTGTTAAACAGCTTTTTTCAACTGGCTTTCGAACGCATGACCAGTCCCACCAAAGAACTCAAATTCACCGGTACCCCGTTTGCCGTTATGGCCAAACTCGATACTGCCTTGCTGGTTGATACATTGTATACCAGATACAGAACACTCCGGAATATCAACTATACATTCGCGCTACGGCTCGATACTTCTTTTAAGTTCGATGGTTTTGCTTCCGGAATAAAATATGCGATCATCAATAAACGTGATGAAACCGTTTCAAGGGCATTCCTCGAATTGGTTAAGAACAATGCCAAAGCAAAACAGCTATTTGCATTGAACGATCTCATTCTTGCAAAGATCTCTGCCATGGCTAACCCCGCTCCCGCCATGCTGGAGTATACCGATTTCAGAAGGGGTATAAAGAATTTCAATGCGTTGAGCCAGCCATTGCGCGATACTATTCTTGCGGTAGCTGCCAGCAGCGATGCAACCCGCGGCCTGGGTGAAGCATTAAAGCGCAACAGTAACTTTAACCTCGCCGAAACCGCAGATAGTATTTATAACGACCTGCGTACAAACTTCAATAAAAACCTGTTGTGGACGGTTGGCGTAACCGATACTACTTACAGGAACCAGTTTGTATTTTCCAATATCGTGATCCATACCGAGTTGTTAAAGGGACTGAATAAATTCGCCGAAACAAAAAATGACGTTGAGTTGAACATCCGCTCGGCCTTGCAGTTGACAGATGACACACTGCAGCTTAAAAGAGATCTGAAACGGGCCATCTTTAGTTTTGAACCCGGTATCAATGTGGCTATCAAAACAAAACATACCCAAAAGAGCTGGCTCGAAATAAAATTCAGCGGTGCTTATTATTATAATTTCAGTGAGCTGTATGCCAATGAGGAGCGCAACCGGTTGTTTTTTAACAGCACCATCCGTGTGAGGATCATGAATAATATATGGGTGCCGTTTGAAATAAAGTATGACCCGAAGAACGGAAATTTGTTTGGGTTCATCAATGTGCGGGCGAACTTCAAAGCCCTTCACGGAGCGGCGAAGCAGCTGTAGGCTGAATGTAAGAATGAAGTAAGTTGACGGGTTGACGAGTTAACTAGTTAACAAGTTAACTCGTCAACTTGTTAACAATGGTCTCCAAGAGGTCAGTAGCGTCTAAGCCTTTACTGCCTTAAAAAAACCGAAGCTATATAATATAAGGTTGGTGTACTCACCAGCCTTTTTTTTGTGGCCCTGAGCTAAGCCGAAGGGCCTGGGTACGATGTCGAATATATTCAAACGGCCACTCCTCCCCATTTCCCCCCTCCCAATTCCTGCATCCCCCGGTTTGATGTTTAAATAACTTTAATTATGTTTCAATTGGTTCGCCGTTTAATTTAATTTTAATACTTCCTGACCGTGAATTCCGCTAATTTTAAACAGTTGAAAATAAGCCGGAAAAACCGGGTGAATTTGGGTAATACAATGTAACTCATTTAATTTCAATTAAATAAAAATGTTAACATTGGCGTTTTAATTTGATATTATTTACTTAACATTGTGCTTTAATTATCTTAAAATACATTTAATTCCTTTGCCGAAACTAAATGTATTGTTATGATAAAGAAAATAAGACAGCTAACACCCGGCGCAACGAAACGATTGTTCACTGATTTTATCACCTTCTAACCTTGCTATATGAGATCAGGTTCTTTCTTCAGGCAGCTACTGCTGCCCACTGTATTTGTGGTAAACGCACTTTTTCTCCTGTTGGGTTCACCTGCAATAACGATGGCCCAAACCAAAATGCCGGTAAAAATTGAAGGGCAGGTGCTCGATGATAAAGGCGTTCCGCTTTCGGGCGTAAACATTACCATCAAAGGCGCCAGTTCGGGAGTGGCCACCGACAGGGATGGAAACTTCAGTTTGGAAACAACGGAAAACGCTACCCTGGTATTCTCCTCTATTGGCTACGTTACGCGCGAGATCGCGGTAAAGAACGCTACAAAAAACCTTTCCATAAAATTGCAGCCAGCCAGTAATACTTTAAACGATGTGGTAGTGGTTGGTTATGGCACACAGCGAAAAGTAAATCTTACCGGTTCGGTTGAAAGTATCAATTCGGCCCGCCTCGCCGACAGGCCGGTAACCCAATTATCAGCCGCATTACAGGGCATCGCTCCCGGTGTTACCGTAACAACCACCACCGGCGCTCCCGGCAGTGATGCCGGCACCATCCGCATTCGCGGTATCGGCACATTGAACAATGCCAGCGCGCTTGTTTTGATCGACGGCATTGAAGGTAACATGAACGAGCTCGACCCGAACATGATCGAAAGCATTTCGGTGCTGAAAGACGCCGCCTCTTCGGCCATTTACGGGTCACGTGCCGCCAATGGCGTTTTGCTCGTTACCACAAAAAGAGCGAAAGGGGAAAAGCTTACCATTACCTACAATGGTTATATGGGTAAACAACAGGCTACCAATCTCCCCGATAAAGTAGATGCGCTCGACCATATGCGCCTGTTGAACTTAGCTTATAAAAATACCGGTTTAACGCCCGTTTTTACCGATGCCCAAATTGAAAAGTATAGCCAGGAAATGTTGAACAACCCCGATCTGTATCCCAATACCGACTGGCAAAAGGAAGTGCTTACGGGTTCAGGAATGATGCAGAACCATTCGGTAGGCATCAGCGGTTCGTCGGGAAAACTGCGTTTCCTTACTTCTCTCGGCTACCTGAAACAGGATGGTATAATAAAAACATCTTCCTACGAACGATATACCCTGCGGAACAATGCCGATGTAAAGTTCAGCGACAAGGTGAGCATGAAGATGGACCTGCAGTTGATCAACCGCACCACAACCCAGCCGGGCCGCGGTCTTGAGAATGTTTTTTCCCAGATGAACCGTATACCCGCCATTCAGTTGGGCCGGCTCACCAATGGCAAATGGGGCGAAGGCTGGAATGGTAACAACCCCATTGCCATGGTTGAAGACGGCGGGTTCAATAAAGAAAATACACTGAGCCTGCAGGGAAATTTACAGTTGAGCTACCGGCCTGTTGACTGGTTGACGGCCGAACTGGTAGCCGCTCCGCGTTTTGTAAATGTATATGGCGATAAATTTATAAAAGCCGTTACTACGTATACCGGTGCAGGTTCCATTGCATTTACCCAGCCTGCAAAAACTGAAAAGACCAACACCAATGAACGCTCCTGGTATGGTAATTACCGCGCCAGTTTTACGGCCGATAAAGTTTTTGGCGAACACAGCGTAAAATGGTTGCTGGGTGCATCGAAAGAAACTTCTCATTATTCAGATTTCAGCGCTTTCCGCGATAATTACCTGTTCCCCGATTACACCGTGATTGAAGCCGGGGATAAAAGTAACCAGCAAACAACAGGCAGTGCAACCGAATGGGCTTTGCAAAGTTTTTTCAGCCGGATCAATTATGACTACAAGGGAAAATATTTGTTTGAGGCCAATGGCCGCTACGATGGCACATCCCGTTTTGGCAAGGGCCATAAATGGGGTTTCTTTCCTTCTTTCTCGGCCGGCTGGCGCATCAGCGAAGAAGCGTTTATGGATAACCTGCGCGGGGTGCTCACCAACCTGAAGTTCCGCGCTTCGTGGGGGCAACTGGGTAACCAGCTCATCGGTAACAACTACAATTTCGCATCCAACATATCTTTAGGTTCCTATGCCATAAACAACCGGGTTGTTTCCATCGGTGCATTAACCGATATGAACAATGCGCTGATGACCTGGGAATCTACCGACATGACCAATGTGGGGGTGGATGTAACGTTGTTCAATAACCTGTCCATCACAGCCGACTGGTACCGGAAGATCACGAACGACATCCTGCTGATTTTAGATATTCCTTTGTACATCGGTTTGAACGCACCTTATCAGAACGCAGGTAAAGTAAGTAATGTTGGCTGGGAGTTAGGCATCAATTACAATGGCCATGCCGGAAAAGATTTCACCTACGGCATCAACTTCAATATTTCCGATGTAAAGAATAAAGTGCTCGATCTGAAAGGCATCAGCACCACGGGGCTCAGGCAGAACCGCGAAGGCTATTCCATCGGTTCTATCTATGCGCTGGAAGCCGATGGGTATTTTCAATCGCAGGACGAAATTAATGACCACCCTGCACAGGTTGGCGTGCTGGCGCCCGGCGATATCAGGTATGTAAACCAGAATAAAGACAATATCATCAACAACGAAGATTATAAAATAATCGGTGGAACCATTCCGCGTTACACCTATGGCCTTAACCTGAATGCAGCCTACAAAGGGTTTAGCTTTAATGCCTTTTTGCAGGGCGTAGGCAAGGCCAATGGATATTTATACTCCTATGCCATTCAGCCATTTTATAGCGGTGGCACAGCGCATGAACAACATAAGGATTACTGGACCGCAGAAAATCCCAACGCACTATTTCCCCGCCTTACCTATAACGACGGCGGCAACAACTACCTGCCTTCCAGCTTCTGGATGAAGAACGCGGCTTATCTGCGCCTGAAGAATATTCAACTGGGTTACACCTTGCCTATCTCACTTATCAGCAAATGGGGAATGAACGCCGTGAAAGTATATGTAGGCGGACAAAACCTGCTTACCCGCGATAAATTCTGGAAAGGATACGATGTAGAAACGCCGGTAGGTACAGGTAATGCCTACCCGCAGGTAAAAGTGTATACCGTTGGCCTGGATATCAAATTCTAAACATCCTTATTTACAAATTATGAAACGTACTACAACTATTATATTGTTTGCCGGCATAGCCGCAGGAATTACGGCCTGTAACAAATCGATCGATAAGCTGCCGCTCGATAGTCCGTCTTCTGAATCATTTTACAAAACAGCAGCGGAAGTCGATATGGGCATACTGGGTTGTTATAAATCGCTGAACTGGGAATTGAAATCGAACCGGCCCTGGCCCGTTATGCTCGATAATGCTACCGATGTAAGCTGGAACCGGAGCGCGCATGCGGTGCAGGAACTGGGCAACGGTACCGCTACCAGTGCCAATAGCTCCTCGGAAATTGCCTGGACGCAGTGTTATAAATCAATTGGCCGTGCCAACTTTTTACTGGAGAATATCCACCGCTCAAAAGAGCTGATCAGCGACGCTTACTATAAGCAGGTGATCGCCGAAGCCCGCTGGATAAGAGCGTTCAATTACATGTTGCTTGCCGAATTATTTGGTAACGTACCGCTGGTAACAAAAGTGTTAACGCTCGAAGACCCTATTCTGTCGAGAACGGCAAAAGCGGAAGTAGTAAGTTTTATCTTAAAGGAACTCGATGAGGCTACGCCCGACCTGCCGGCATCGAATGTTGGCATAACAGGCAGGGCTACCAGGGTAGCAGCCCATGCATTAAAGGCAAGGGTGGCCCTGTATAATGCACAATGGCAAACGGCGGCCGATGCGGCCAATGCGGCAAGAGCCATTGGTAAATACGGGTTGTATGATAATTATGGCAACCTGTTCAATTATACCGGTGAAACCAGCAAAGAACAGATCTTCTCCCTGCAGTTCATGAAAGGCATTATCGTACATTCGAACAGTAATTTCCTTTCATCACGTTTGGCAGGCGGTGTGGCAAATGAAGTGCCTACCCAGCAAATGATCGATTCATACGAGTGCACCGATGGTCTTACCATCGATAAATCGCCGCTGTACGATCCATCAAAACCTTTTGAGAACCGCGATCCCCGGCTGGCTATGAGCATCGCGCTGCCGGGCAGTATATATTACGGCTTTCAGTTTGAAACGCACCCCGACAGTACAAAGGTGTGGAACTACAACGTAACGCCCGCAGCCCGGGTGCCCAATACCGACGCTACCAATGTATACGCCACTTTCACCGGTTATATGTGGCGTAAATGGACCGATATAAAAGACAGGACCGACGACGAGAACTGTGAAGGCGATATTGTGCTCTTTCGTTATGCAGAACTGCTGCTGACCTATGCGGAAGCAAAAATTGAAAACAACCAGATCGATGAATCGGTTTATAAAGCATTGGATTCGGTTCGTGTAAGAGCGGGCATGCCGGTAGTACCGCGTGGACAAACACAGGCTTATTTGCGCTCGCTGGTACGCCGCGAACGTAAAATAGAACTGGCCAATGAAGGCCTGCGGCTGTTCGATATCCGCCGCTGGAAAATTGCAGAAAAAGTAATGAAAGGCACCAGATATGGCCGCAGCAGAACAACCTGGCTTACCGCAGCGCCAACACTCGATGAAAACAGTACGCCCGATTACAGCAACGTATCAAATGCAGGTGTTATGCGGGTCATAGAGAATATGGTGTTCAACCCGGATCGCGATTATCTGTGGCCCATTCCTACTTCCGAAATTCTGACCACGAAAGGATTAATAACACAAAACGATAACTGGTAGGAAGGGGAAAATATGATAATGTGATAATGAATACAAAGTGTATAAGTTAATTGGTTTTATGATGAAACAGTTTGCCCTTTGTTTGCTGATGCTGCTGGCTGTTGCTACAGGGTTTGCTCAGCAAACAGACAGTACGCAGCCCGCTCTCAGTGATCCCAATGCGTGGTCGGTAATTGTGTTGCCCGATCCGCAGAATTATGTAAAGTACAAACGCAATCATCCCCTGCTCGATATTATGATGAACTGGATCGATGAGAACAGAGAGCGGCTTCATATAAAAATGGTATTGTGCACCGGCGACCTGGTTGAGCACAATGATATCACGAACCCCGATGGAAAAAAAATGGACCAAACCGGTTTGCAGCAATGGGAAACCATTGCTGCTGCCTTTGGTAAGATCGATGGCCGCATACCGTATATAGCGGCGGCAGGCAACCATGATTACAATATTTTCAGCTATACCCACGCGCCCAAACACACTAACTACCCCCAATTTTTTACGCCTGAAAAGAATACGCTTAACAAAAAAATGCTCAGGGAGTATACAAACAATCCCGATAATACGCCCAGTCTCGAAAACTCCTGTCTTGAATTTACCTCACCGCAAGGCAAACCGTTCCTGTTTATGACCGTTGAATTTGCCCCGCGAGATACCATTTTGCAATGGGCAAAAAAAGTAGTGACCCAGCCCAAATATAAAAACCATACAGTGGTATTGCTTACCCATGCCTATCTCAATTATAAGAACGAACAAATGAAAACGGCGAAGTACGATCTGGAAGATGCGAATTATGGGGCGGCCATTTGGGAGAAGCTGGTAAAACCGGCCGGTAACATTCAACTGGTGGTATCGGGTCATATCGGGGAGAAAGACAATGCGCGCAAACACGTGGGATTCAGAACCGATAAGAACGATGCCGGCAGGAACGTACAGCAAATGACCTTCAATGCGCAGGCTATGGGCGGCGGTCATTATGGCAATGGCGGCGATGGCTGGCTGCGGATAATGGAATTTATGCCCGATGGAAAAACGGTACATGTAAAAACATTTTCACCCTTTTTTGCCATGTCGCCCGGTACAAAACACCTGGCCCGGCGCAGGGAATCGTTTGATGAGTTTTCTTTTGAACTGAATTGATTGCTATAAAAAGAACTTAATGCCTGCCACAGAACAAAAAAAGAATTGGTTTGAAGATAATCGCCGCTGGTTCATAGTGGGGATCATTTTTGTAACGATCGTGTTTAATTATGTCGACCGGCAAATGGTGTCGATATTGAAGCCATTGCTGAAAAAAGAGTTTACACTTGATGACAGCGGTTATGCGGTTATCGTAAACATCTTCACCATTTGTTATGCCATTATGTACCCGGTATCGGGTTGGCTGGTTGATAAATTCGGCGCCGGTAAAGTCATGTTGTATAGCATCATACTCTGGTCGGTGGCCTGTATCGGTGGTGGTATCAGCAGAACGGTAGTGCAGTTTGGCTTTTTTCGCGGTATGCTCGGCATGGCCGAGCCGGCCAATTTTCCTGCACAGTTAAAAACCGTTACCGTATGGTTTTCGGGTCGGCTGCGGGCAACCGCCAACAGTCTTTGTGTGGCGGGCAGTTCCATTGGCGCCATCATAGCCCCGCCATTGATCGCCTGGCTAACGATTGCGTTCAGCTGGAAAACGGCGTTCATCATTTGCGGAAGCGTAGGGATAGTGATAGCCCTGCTGTGGAAAATGATCTATCGCAAACCCCCGGTTGAAGTAACAAAAGAAGTGATGCAGGCGGAAGGCCGCGATGCAGGAGAGCAGTTTACCTGGCGTCAGTTATGGACAACCCAAAGTTTGTGGGGGGTGCTGCTGATCCGTTTTGTAAGCGATCCCGTTTGGTATTTCTGTTTGTTCTGGCTGCCGGGTTACTTGCAGGAAGGCTCGGGGCTTACCCTGGCGCAGATCGGTTTGTTTGGCTGGATCCCGTTCTTGATTGCCGATGCAGGCAGTATTGCCACCAGCGCCTGGAGCGATAAAATGGTGCGGGCCGGAAAGCAGCCTTTGCGCGCCCGCAAGATTATGTTAACGGCCACTGTGGCCATAGCGCCATTGTGTGCATTCATCAATTATTTACCAGGTGCGGTGAGCACCCTGGTTGTATTCAGCCTCATTGCCGTGATGGCCCTGAGCTGGCTGGTATCGCTGAGCGTGGTGGTGGCGGAAGCATTTCCTGTGCATAATGTGGCAAGCGTGCTGGGCATAGCCGGCGGTTTTGGCGCATTCGGCGCGGTGTTGTTCAATTATTATGTAGGCCAGATGATAGGTAAACTTGGCGCAGGAAATATTTTCATGATCATGGCTATCCTGCACCCGGTGGCAGCGATGCTTTTATGGTTCATGGTGAAACGGGAGAAGGTGAAGAATGTGAAACGTGAAACGTGAAACGGCAAGCCTCTGCGCGGCCTTCTTCGGCAATCGGCAATAATTTCCGGCGGTGCAAGGTCGTAAATGAAATCTGAATAATCGCGACGCCATTCACGGCCCAAGCACAGTTAAAAACACAAACTAAATATTATATGAAAAATAACTTAGGTGCCATCAAAGAACCGGCAAGAGAAATTCCAATACGAACACAGGTAGATGTACTGGTAGTAGGTGGCGGCCCGTCTGGTATTACAGCAGCTATGGCTGCAGCGGAAGACGGACTGCGGGTACTGTTGATCGAAAGCCGCAGTTTTGTAGGCGGCAACATGACCATTGGGTTACCCATTCTCGGATTCCTGGGTCAGAAAGGCAACCAGATCATAAAGGGCCTGCCGCAAAAATTAATTGACCGCCTCGCAGCGCGCCAGGCTGCCAGCGAACATCGCCCCTGTCCATTACACATGAGCCTTACACTGGTAGAACCGGAAAGCGTAAAAACAGTAGCGCTTGAAATGTTGCGTGAAAGCAATGTAGATGTATTGTTCTATACCTTTTGCGCCGGCGTGGTAATGGAGGGTGATGAACTGAAAGGCGTTATTGTAGAAAGCAAGGCCGGGCGGGAAGCCATTACGGCGAAAGTAATTATCGATTGCAGCGGGGATGCCGATGTGGCTTACCGCAGCGGTGTTCCATGTGAATATGGAAATGATCATGGCGGCGTACAGCCACCCACGCTTATGTTTTGCCTTGGCGGTGTAGATACGGAGAAATTAAGGTTAAGTGTGGCAAAAGAGCCTAGAACATACCTCACAGATTTTATTCCGGCAGAATATTTCGGACAAAACAACCAGTTTGTACTGGTAGGTATGCGTAACCTAGTGCAAAAGGCACAGGCCGACGGACTAACCCTTACAACCGAACGCACCATCCTGATCACCGGTTTGCGCAAAGGCGAAGTATGGGTGAACATGACCCGGGTGAACGGCGTAAACGGAACAGATCCTGAAAGTTTGACCCACGGTGAAATAGAAGGCCGCAAACAGATCTACGATATTCAGCGCTACCTTATAGCATACGTGCCCGGTTTTGAGAACGCCTATTTTTTGAAAACGGCGCCTTTTCTTGGCATTCGTGAAACAAGGCGCATAAATGGTTTGTACACCATGACGCGCGAAGATATTATGGGCTGCCGTCATTTCGACGATGCCATTGCTGTGGCCAGTTATCCGCTCGATATTCATCACCCGCAGGGCGGTGGTTGTACGCTTGAGTGGTGTGGCGATTGTTATGATATTCCCTATCGTTCCCTGGTTCCGCAAAAAATAAAGAACCTGCTGGTGGCCGGGCGTTGTATCTCTGCAACACATGAGGCGATGTCGGCCATTAGGGTAATGGCGCCCTGTATGGCAATGGGTGAAGCTGCCGGCCGCGCTGCAAAACAGGCGGTGAGAAGAAATGTGCAGCCCGCCGATGTAGATGTGCAGCAACTGCAACAGGAATTGATAGGTAAAGGCGCTTACTTAAGGTTGAATAAGGAAGCGGCGGTTTAAAAAGAGTTATAAAAAATTATTATGAAAAACAAGAGCCCTGAGAATGTGGCTTCCCGCAGGCGATTGCTAAAGGGGTTGGGCGCGGTTGCTTTAACTCCTTTCCTTCCTGCGGCCGGCATGGTTGCCGCAGACGAGGAGTTTATAAAAGGTAACGGCAGCCATAAAGTACTTACCTGTAATATACGTGTAGCCCTACCCGAAGATGATGCCAAAGGCTTTGGCTGGCACACGCGCCGCGAAGTATGCGTACAACTGATCAAAGATCAGCACCCCGATATCATCGGCCTGCAGGAAGTGTTGAAAGAGCAGTCGGTTTACCTGCAACGGCAAATGCCTAAACACAGTTTGTTCGGGTTCGACGGGCCTGAAATGGATGCCAACCCAACAGGGTACCATGGCATTGCCAAAAACCCGATCATGTGGTTAACTCAACGCTATGAGTTACTGGCCGGCGGAACCTACTGGCTTTCCGAAACGCCCCTGGTGGCCGGCAGTATGTCGTGGAATACGGCAAGGGCGCGCCATGTGAACTGGGTACGGTTGCGCGAAATAAAAACAGGAAAGGAGTTCAGGGTGGTGAACCTGCACCTCGATCATAAATCGCATGAAGCCAAAGTGCAGCAGGCAAAACTGATGGCTGTTGAAAGCAGTCAGTACCAGCCGGCATTTCCGCAGATCCTCACCGGCGATTTCAACTCGAGGGCATCAGGCGATGTAATTGAAAGCGTAAAGGCCGCCGGTTTTACCGATAGTTATGCCGTTTTGCATGGCGAAGCTGACCCCGGCGTTACAGCGCATGGGTTTGAACCGGTTGATAGTGCGAAACTCACCGGTAAAGGAAAAATTGATTTTATCTTTTGTAAAGGCAATTGCAAACCGCTGGCGGCTGGTATAATAAAAGACAAGCCCAAAGGTATTTTCCCCAGCGATCACTTTTTTGTGTCGGCACAAATAATGTTGTTGTAAAATGTAGAAAGACTGGTCGTCTTCAGGGGGTAGCCCGTCTTATCCTGGTCGAAGACTGAGCGGCAATGGGTTGCGCAACATTTCGCGCTTTGCTTACCCCGTGGCACAATTTTATAATAAGGGTAAGTATGCGCTGCTTTGTCAGATCATACATAACATATCTGGGGTTAACCTTTGTATACCTAAACTCGATAGCCCAACAACCGGTGGCAGATACCACGGCAACAAAAACTATTGCAGCCGGTCCCGAATACAAGGGAAGCCGGTTCTATCAAAAGTTGTGGGGTAAAAACCACCGTGTTGAATGGACCACACCTGTATATGTTCCTATACTAAAACTCGATACCGCATTCGGTGGTTTGATACCATATAAAGCCGGTGGCGGCAATGAATCGAAGTCGCTTAAGCTGCGTACGAAATCGGGAAAAGAATACGCACTCCGTTCTATCAATAAATCAAGGGAAGAAGTAATACCCGATAATTTAAAGGGCACTTTTATGGAAGATATCGTTAATGACGGTGTCTCCATGTCGCACCCCTACGGAGCGTTTGCCATTGGTCATATGATGGATGCCGCAGGCATTTATCATAGCAGGCCAAGGCTGGTGTATTTACCCAAACAGAAAGCGCTGGATACATTCAATGCCAGATTTGGCAATGACCTGTATTTGCTTGAAGAGAAACCGGAAGGCGACTGGCGCGAAGCAGATCACCTCGGTAATTTCCGTTCATTCAGCAGTACCGAAGATTTATTGGTGAAGCTGCAACAGAGCAATACCCATAGGGTTGATCAGCATGCTTATATAAAAGCGAGGTTATTCGATATGCTGATAGGCGACTGGGACCGCCATGAAGGCAACTGGGAATGGGGCGAAAAGAAAGTTGAAGGCGGCGTCCTGTATCAACCTGTGCCCCGCGATCGCGACCAGTCATTTTTTTATCACGATGGAGTTGTTATAAATCCCGTAATGCGCGCGGCCGGTCTTTTCTATATGCAGCACTATGATAGTGTTGTTAAGAACATTTCGCTGATGAGCCATGCAGCCCGTAATATGGACCGGCTGTTTACCAACGAGCTTACGCTTGAAGACTGGGTAAAAGAAGCCGAAGCCTTACAGGAAGCATTGAGCGATAAAGTGATCGTACAATCGGTGTCGCAGTTACCGCCGGAAGTATACGCTGCAAAAGGTAAAGAACTGATCGATAAAATAAAGGCGCGCCGCAATCAACTGCCGGCGTTTGCCCGGCAACATTATCGTTTAATTGCCAAAGAAGTTGAAGTTACAGGCAGCAGCCGGCGCGAGTATTTTGAAGTTGCCGGCAATGGAAATAATGAAATGACCGTGTCGGTGTACCGTATGAGTGAAAAGGGAGAAAAAGCACGGCAGCCTTTCTATAAAAGAACATTCAATCCCGGTCAAACAAAAGAGGTACGGCTGTTTGGAATTAAAGGCGAAGATGTATACGTGGTGAATAATGACGTAGACGATATAACCGTACGCATCATCGGCGGCCCCGGTAAGGATTCGATAGTACAGTCGAAACAGAAAGTACATATTTACGATAACGCCAATAATATTTTTGAGACCTCCAAAGCCCGCATGCATTTGTCGGAAAATACCGCTGTGCACAAGTGGAACTACAAATGGTTTAAGTACGATAAAAAGGGCTTTCTGCCAATTCTTTTCTACAGTTATGAAGACCGCATTTATGCGGGGTTGAGATACAGGATGAAAAATCAAAAATGGCGGCGCGAACCGTTTGCCTGGGCACAGGAGTTCGGCGTGCATTATTCCCTGTCGCAAAGAGCCCTCAGTGCATTTTGGGAAGGTTTATATCCAAATGTGTTGGGAAAGTGGAACTTCACTTACCGGGCGGAATATGATGTGGTACGATGGACAAATTTTTATGGAACGGGTAATGAAACCCGGTCGGTGACCAGGGATATCGATTACTATCGCATGCGCAGTGAAGAATGGCTTGTAAAGGCCGGGTTGTTTCGCAAACTGGGAAAAAGTACGGTGCAGGCAATGGGTTATTATCAACGGGTAAGAAGCATGCAGGATAAGGACCGCTTCTTCACAAAATATTTTTTGCACAACCAGGAAGTATTTAATACGCATCCATATGCCGGGCTGCAGTTGACCTGGTCATACATACACCTGAAAGATTCAGTGGTGCCCGTATCGGGGTTCACCTTCCAGGCGAATGCGGTATATGCCAATGATTTCAGGCTGGATGAATTCTTTCAGCGATATAACGCAAGTGCGCAGGTATACGTACCGTTATTGAACAAAGTATCGATGGCCATACGCTTTGGCGGCGAAACCATCGTTAACAACGATGTATTGGGAACGGGCCAGGCATATGAGCACGCCATCGTGGGCGGTCCGCGTACTATTCGCGGGTTCCGGCGCGAACGCTTCTGGGGTAAAACCGCGCTTTATAACAGCAACGAATTACGCTTCATCACCAATATGCGAACACGCTTCATGACCGGTAAAATAGGATTCTTTGGCTTTGTCGACAATGGAAGGGTGTGGATGCCGGGCGAAAGATCTGACAAATGGCATTTTGCCTGGGGCCCGGGCATCATTATAGTACCGTTTGACAAATACAATATCACCGTTTCTTACGGTATGTCAAAAGAGATCAGTTTGGTACAGTTACGGTTGAACCGCATGATAAATATGATGCGCTAGGCCGCCCGCCAAAACATAGTTTTTCTCCCTGTTATAAAATCAATGATTTTTTACAATTCTCCCGCTTGCCGGGGTGATAGTTTTGTGCTGCAAACAAAAACAATGAAGGCATTACACATCACCCGGTACCTGATAGGCGTGTTGATGATTCCCGCCGGTATCAACGCGCAAACAACAGGCAAGATAAAAAACAATAAAAACAAGGAGATAATTATGAACACCGCACAACAGAACAAAGCGATCGTATTGAAGATCTATGAACAATGTTTAAATAAGCGGAATTTTGATCTGCTGAATGAACTTGTATCGGAAGCGTATACCGGTATACAGGGTAAAAAAGGTGCGGCCGGTTTTCAGGAACCCATGCAGGCGCTGATAAGATCTTTTCCTGATATGCAATGGAACCTGACGAACCTGATAGCTGAAGATGACAAGGTGTTTGCAAGCTGGAAAGTGCAGGGTACACACACAAACCCGTTTAATAATATTCCTGCAACGGGCAAATTCATCAGCAGTGAGGGAACCGGCGTGTTGACCCTGAAGAACGGAAAAGTGATAAGTACCCACGTATTGACCGACCGTGTCGGTTTTATGCAGGCGCTTGAGGTATTACCGGCCGATGTAAACGTGTTGTTCAACAGGAAGGCGCATAACGGGCAGGTGAATTTTATCGACAAATTCTTTGTGCCTGCTGCGGCCATTAAGGAGTTTCGCGAGCGGGTAAAGATCAACCGCAATTTTATTGAAAAGCTGCCGGGCTTTATTGAAGATGCCGCTTATGAATATACTGATAACGATGGCAACCTGATCTTCATAACCGTGGCCATGTGGCAAAGTGCCGAAGCATTGAACAAGGCCAAAGAAGCGGTGCAGGCCGAATATAAAAAAGAAGGGTTTGATGCGCCTGCCATGTTCAAAAGGCTGGGTATTACCGTCGACAGAGGCATTTACACCCGGGTGCATGAGTAGCAGTTGTATAAATAAAAAAGCTACCCGGTCGCTGGGTAGCTCTTCTCGATCATAGATTGGATTAACAGTAAAACAACCGGAAGGGAGTTAACACTTATTTTGAAAGATCATCTTACAACCCACTTTGGGTTACCGGGTTGTTGTGAATAACAGGATTAAATATAATTTTTGATTTTATTGAATTGGAGATCAGGCAGGCCGCTTCAGATTTTTCCAGCACCTTCAGCGCCTTTTCTTTATCGGCAATATTTTTAATCGTGAGCTCTGGCGACAGAACAATTTCGCTGATAATATATTTGCCATCTATTTTCTCCAGCTTGCCATTGGCGTTACTGGTGAAGCTGATGAATTCAAATTTTGAATTTTCTGCAATGGCCAGAAACGTGGTCATAAGACAGCTGTTGACTGCCGCTACCAGCAAATGTTCAGGCGACCAGATGCCCGCTATGCCTTTGTGGAATTCAGGCGGCGTGGCAACCTCGATATTTGACTGTAGAACCGGCGAGCTTACCAGGCCCTTTCTGTCGGCTTTCCAATCGAGCTTTACTTCGTAGTAATGAGCGGTATCATTCATACTTCAGGTTTTTATAGAATTACGCTTGCTATATCTGTCACAAAACTATAACCGGGCTAATGAAATGCAGCTGATGGTGGTTGGTGTTGCGGCTGATTGCGGTCAGGTTGTGAAGTTGTAGAAAAGAAGCAGGAGAGGCCTTTGAAACCATAGATCTGTTATATATCTTTGCACTTCCGATAATATCGGCTGCTGACATCTCTGAACGGGGCAGATGTTCCTACCAAAGCCCCACGATCTAATCTTTTTTATTCCAAATTAAAGAACATGCAATCTATTGGATTCTATTGCGATGCCGGTAGCATTGAGCAAAATGCTATGGCGCAATTGCAGCAGTATGCGCAGAAGCCGTATGTGAACGCCATTTGCGCGTTTACCGACATTCATTACTGTGCCGAAAAAGCGTTACCGGTAGGGGTGGCTTTTCAAACAACCGGCTATTGTTACCCACTCATAACCGGCAAGGACATCGGCTGTGGAGTAACGTACCTTAAAATAAGTAAGGCCTTTTGGTTAAAACCGTTCGACAAAAAAGCCCATTTCCAGGCCCTGTACCTGGCTCATCAAAAAATGACCGATGATGGCCTCGGTGGTGGCAATCACTTTCTGTCGATTGAAGAAGACAGTGAAGCGGTATATATTATTTGTCATACCGGTACCAGGGACAGAGGTATTGCCCTGTATCAGCAATGCCTGCAACTTACCTGGGATTTTTCCCGCGAGTACGGACAGGATGTTGATTTTGTGCACCGGGATTTTTTAACAGAAGAATTCCGGCAGTACTATAACGCAACCCTCACGTTCGGTTATGACCGGCGTAAAAACTTTTGCATTAAGACCCTGCTCTTTTTGCAGAAAGCCAATTACATAAGGTGCGACAAAAACGCCATCGATAAAAGCTACCTCAATCTCAATTTTAATAATATTGAAGAAGAAGGTAGTTTGAATGGAACTCCTTATAAGATGGAAGATTCCATTCATAATCATGTGCGTTTTGCTGAGCAGCATATTATGCATCGAAAAGGCAGTACCGAACTGGTAAAAGGAAAAACCGTGGTTATTCCTTTGTCGATGTCAAGGGGCAGCTTATTGGTACAGGCTGGTTCCGTTACCACAACTGGTACGGCGCTGAATTCCTGTGCGCATGGCGCAGGCAGAAGGTTGTCGCGCTTCGATGCCATGAAGTACTGGAAAACAGTATTGAAGGAGAAACAACGCCGCGAATATAAGGAGCGTTTTAGCGAATTATTGAACCGTTCGGGTAATTTTCCACCGGGATACATCCAGGAGTTTGATTTCGCCTACAAGGATGCCGCCGATATTTTTACATATCAGCCGCATTTGAAAATGGTAACGCAAACAACGCCGGTAGTAACGGTGAAGTATACGGAAATTTAAGAAAAAGAAGGGCGGTTCTTTGCCGGTTGGCGGAGGAGCTGCCCTTTTTTATAATGGTATATTCCCATGCTTCTTTTTCGGCAGGGTAGCCACTTTGTTCTCGAGCATGGCAAAGGCTTTTATAAGTTTGGCGCGTGTGTGTTTGGGTTCTATCACTTCATCGACAAATCCTCTTTCGGCAGCCAGGTAGGGCGTAGCAAATTTCTCTGCATACTCCGCTTCTTTTTCTGCCAGCTTTTTCGCCGGATCGGCCGCTTCGGCGATCTCCTTTTTAAAAATGATCTCACTGGCGCCCTTGGCGCCCATCACCGCAATTTCAGCCGTTGGCCAGGCATAATTCATATCGGCCCCAATATGTTTTGAATTCATTACGTCATATGCGCCGCCATATGCTTTTCGGGTAATGACGGTCACCCGCGGCACCGTTGCCTCGCTGAATGCATACAACAATTTGGCGCCATTGGTGATAATGCCATGCCACTCCTGGTCAGTGCCGGGTAAAAAGCCAGGCACATCAACGAGCACCAGCAATGGAATATTGAAACAATCGCAAAAGCGGATGAAACGGGCCGCTTTTTTTGAACTGTCGATATCCAATACCCCGGCAAGACTTATGGGTTGATTGGCTACAATGCCGATACTTCTGCCTGCCAGCCGCGCAAACCCGATCACTATATTGGTGGCGTAATCGCCATGAATTTCAAAAAAGGATGCTTCGTCACTGATGCCTGCTATCACCGACCGCATATCGTATGGCTGATTATTGCTTTCGGGAATAATGGTTTCAAGCACCGGCCTGGTTTCATCACCTAAATCATAAGGCGCTTTCGGTGTCGTATCTTCGCAGTTCTGCGGAATATAACTTAACAGTTTTTTTATTTCGGCAATGCATTCCACATCGTTAGCCGCTGTTAAATGTGTTACACCCGATTTGGTTGAATGCGCAGAAGCACCGCCCAGTTCTTCGGGGCTCACTTCTTCATTGGTAACTGTTTTTACCACATTAGGCCCGGTCACAAACATATAACTCGTATTCTCCACCATTAATGTGAAGTCGGTCATGGCCGGCGAGTAAACCGCCCCGCCGGCGCAGGGCCCCATAATAGCGGATATTTGTGGTATTACGCCGGAAGCCAGCACATTCCGGTAAAAGATATCGGCATAACCACCCAGCGATCTCACGCCTTCCTGGATCCGGGCGCCGCCGGAATCGTTCAATCCGATCATCGGTGCGCCGGTCTTCATGGCCAGGTCCATCACTTTGCATATTTTTTCTGCATGCGTTTCTGACAGGGCGCCGCCAAATACAGTGAAATCCTGCGCAAACACATACGCCAGCCTTCCATTGATGGTGCCATAACCTGTTATTACACCATCGCCATAAAATTGCTGACTGTCCATTCCAAAATCTTTGGTGCGATGCAAAACAAGGGCGCCGATCTCTTCAAAGGAGCCGGGGTCCATCAACAACGTGATGCGTTCCCGGGCGGTAAGTTTTCCTTTTTTATGTTGCGCGTCGTTCCTGTGCGCTCCGCCGCCCAGTTTTCCTTTCTCTATCTTTTGTTGTAATATCTCCGATTTCGTTTTTTTCATGCAGCGAAATTTTATGCTGAACGGGCCTGATGATTGTGTCCTGAGAATGTTTAGCCTTTCAGGATCTACGGGTCCAGTTTGTTGGTAATGGTTCTGCCGCCTTCACATCATCTTGTTTTTGCAACCAGTATTTTAAGGCGATCATGCCAGCCAGCGCCGCCTTGTTTTTTTGCTGCGCCTGCAGCTTCTCTGCCGAATAATATTTTTGAACGAATTGGGTATCGAACCGCCCGGTTAAAAATGCATCGTGTTCCAGTACGAAATTGCCGAAAGGCAACGTGGTTTGCACCCCTTCAATATGGTAACCGGCAATGGCGGTCTTCATTTTTTGTATGGCCTCCGTGCGGTCGTTGCCATGGGTAATAAGTTTGGCGATCATGGGATCGTAATACACGGGTATCGGCATGCCCTCGGTATAACCATCATCAACCCGTACGCCATCGCCTGAGGGTTTTTCGTACCTGGTCAACGTGCCGGTTGAAGGCAGAAAATCATTGAGCGGGTCTTCGGCATATACCCGTAACTCCAGCGCATGACCGTTGATGGTAAGATCATCCTGGCTGAACCGGAGCTTTTCACCCCGAGCTATTTTTATTTGCTCTTCTACCAGGTCGATACCGGTTATCATCTCCGTTACGGGGTGCTCTACCTGCAAACGCGTGTTCATTTCGAGGAAATAGAAATTCAGATCTTCATCGAGCAGAAATTCTACCGTTCCTGTACTCCTGTAATTACATGACCGGGCAACCATCACCGCCGCTTCACCCATTTTTTGTCTCAGCTCAGGAGTGAGAACAGAAGAAGGTGATTCTTCTACTACCTTCTGATGGCGCCGTTGTATGCTGCATTCGCGTTCAAACAAATGCACGGTATTGCCATAGTTATCTGCCAATACCTGTATTTCAATATGCCGCGGCGACGCCACATATTTTTCTATAAATACCGACCCGTCGCCAAATGATGATAGTGCTTCGCTGGTGGCGCGCTCCATTTGTTCTGCCAGCTCACTTTCTTTAGCGGCTATGCGCATTCCCTTACCCCCGCCGCCGGCAGAAGCTTTTATCAGAATGGGATAACCGATCTCCACTGCAACCTTTTGGGCTATGGAAATATTGTCAATGGCTTTGTCGATCCCCGGCACCATGGGAATATTATATTTCTTTACGCATTCTTTGGCTGCCAGTTTGGAACCCATAATGCGCATGGCTTCGTGGCCAGGCCCAATGAAAGTAATACCGGCTTCTTCTACCTTTTTTGAAAAGGCAGCGTTCTCGCTGAGGAACCCATAACCCGGATGGATACCGTCGACCCCCAGTTGTTTTGCAAAGCTGATGATCGCATCGCCGTTCAAATAACTTTGGTTCGAGGGAGCGGGCCCTAAACAAACCGCTTCATTGGCAAAAAGCACATGCGGTGAATGGCGGTCAGCTTCTGAATAAACAGCTACCGATCGTATTCCCATCCTGTGTATCGTTCGCATGATCCGTAAGGCAATTTCTCCGCGGTTCGCGACTAATATTTTTTGCATCGTCAGTTGTTCTTTTTTTATTTCGGTCCGGGGGTGATCTATTCCAGTTCTACCAATACCTGCCCTTTTTCAACGGCCTGCCCGGCCTGCACATTTATTTTTTTTATGGTGGCATCGGCATGTATCAGAATGCTGTTCTCCATTTTCATGGCTTCAAGTATCAGCATGCGATCGCCTTCTTTTACTGCCTGTCCTTCAGCAACGCTTACCTCAAGCACAAGGCCCGGCATCGGGGCTTTGATCTCTTTCACCTGTTTGCCGCTGGCAGTGCTAAAGCCCATTTCTTCCAGCCGCTGGTCGAGTGCATCTTTTATTGCTACTTCAAATGTTTCGCCGCCGGTTTCAATGGTAAACGTTTTGGTGAGCATACCGGCGCTAACCAGTCTTGCATTGACCGACCGGTGATTGTTGTCGATGGCATTGAATTCCGTGGGGGTAATGGCAACCAGGTCAAGCGCATCGAGGTCGGTTTTTGTGAAGCAGAAAGTGAACCCATTGACAAGGACCTTATACGAATCGTTAGCGGTCATTAGCGATATTTTGCTGTAATTTAAGTAATTGCATGGATGCCATAAAAACAAAAGCGTTCCGGTATAAACGGAACGCAAAGCAAAATCTAATATGTAGTGATGGAGATCTCAGTTTTTGATCACTTTTTTCACGATCCTGTTGCCATCTATGTCTACCTGTACAAAGTATATGCCAGCACCCATTGCGTTGGTTTCAGGCGATACAGTGGTCGTTGAATGGTTTGTGGTGTGTAGCGTTTTTGTGTAAAGCAGCTTCCCGGTAACGTCGAGCATTTTTACAACTACTTTCGATTGCCGGGGGGTGGTGATGCTTACGTCGAATTTCTCCCTGAACGGATTATTAAAAATGGTTACCGCATTTTCGGCATCGATATCATTTTGTATAGTAACCAGCCCGCTGTATTTGAACTGCCCGTTCTTTGCCAGCTGTTTTATGCGATAATAGATCACCTTGCCGGAATAATTGTTATCATCATACGTGTATTGCGATCCGGTTGTCTTGTTTTTGGCGGCAATGACGCCAATGGCGGTAAAGTCGCTGCCGTTGTTCGATCTTTCTATTTCAAACTGGCTGGCTTCGCTTTCCGCATTTGTATTCCAGTTTAACTGTATCGTTTTGTTAAGCTTTTCTCCTTTGAAGTTTTCCAAACCCAGGGGCAGTAACCCCGATGAAAAAAATACCGGGTAATCTTCAATTTGTCCGTAAGTTGGCGCATAACAGGGGGTAGCAGTATTCAGCCCGAACCCTGAACTTAGATCCTCGATCACCCGTAAACGCAGCATGGTGTTCATGGCAATGCCCGATGCCGGCACTGTGAACGAACTGGAAACGGTAATGAAGTTGGCGAAGTTGGGAATATTGTCTGCAAAAAAGATCTGTTCATTGGCATCATCGAAATCACCGTCATTATTATAATCGATAAATGCCCGCACCTGTTCAGGATTTTGCGAAAGCACAGTAAAGGAAATAGGGTAGGTGCCGCCCAGCTCAAGCGGAATAAGGTTGCCGCATGCACTGGCGCCATCGATATAACCGGTAGTATAACCAGACAGGAAATCGCCCCGGGTATAGCTTGAGTTAAAGGTCCTGTTGTTTATGGTAACGCTTGTTAATCCTGCGATGATCGCATTCAACCCGGTGCCGGCTGTAGCGGGTGTGCAGCCGGCTGCTGACGGTGATGAAAAACTTACCGGGTACGAACCGGTAGCGCCATAGGAAGTGGCGAAACAACTGCGGCTCGATAGTCCCATGGCAGCCTGCATCCTGGTCTTTTGCCCGGGCGTGAAAAGGGTATAGCAACTGGTATAGTTCATGAAATTCCTTTCCGTTCTGATGCTGTAGCTGGTACCTGTACAACTGTTCACGCCGGTTCTGCAGGTAAAATCAACAACGCCGCCAGTTTGGTTATAAGTAACAGGGTCGGTATCGCAAACCCTGTCGCCATCGCTGCCGCAGGCGGTATTGGCCGGGCAACTTAGCGCATCGCCCGAACCCTGGAACGGGTGATATAAATTGAGCGCATGACCTATTTCATGCGGTAACGTTTTTTGTCCTGCCTGAAACTGGGTGGCCAGCATTACTGTTCCGTCAACGTATGGATTGGTGCCGGGAAAATAGGCGTAGCCGGCAACGAACTGCCCGCTGGTGCCATCAACGCCATCAATTTTATGAACCACATAAATGTTATAATAACTGGAAGGATCCCAGCGGCAGTAATTTTTAACCAGCATTTCATCGATACCCGGGTTGGCGCCTGCGGTCCTTATCCCGTTTGCGGGGTACCCGGCAATGGCATTGCCGTCGACGCGATCGATGCCATTGGTGGCGGAGCAGTTAGGGCCGCGGGTAGCCAGTGCAAATTGTATTTGAATTTCTCCGGCCGCATCTGCGCCCGCAGGTTCCATGCCTGCATAGGTTCCGGCATACACCTGGTTCAGGTAAGAGATGGCGCCGGTGATGGTAGCGTCTGATGGGTTATAAGCGTGGCCAACGGCTTCGCCGGTGTGTATCACATGTACAACAACAGGTATGGTATATAAAGCTGCCTGTACGCCTTCCACACGTGCGTTGGATGCATTGGCAGCCTTGCGGCTTTGCTGTTCTTTTATAATTGTTTGTAACTGCGCTTCATTCTCTATAACCTGTTTACGATACTGCACGTTGGTGGTCATTTGCCGGTTATGGATAGCATCGAAACCGCAAACAGGCTGCGCCATGATTTGCGTTGCGAACATACAGGTGACCAGGGTTAGGAGAGCTAAGTAGCTTTTTTTCATAAAGGGAACGGTTGACTGCCATACATATGCCAAATGAACTGGTGTTATTGTATCATACAGACCGGTTTTTAATGCGTATAATTTTATAATATGAGGGGTGGTTGCATGAAAACCATTAGTGATAGGGAGAAGCCTGTATGGGCTGAAGAACGGAGCGTAAACGGGCTGTAATAATCAGTAATGGAAGGGAATATCGTAAATTTATAGGGTGAATGTAAATGTTTCAATATCATTGGCTACTTCAGCAGATGCAGAGGCCATTGCCGATGTGATCAGCGCGGCTGCGCATGACCTTACCGATAAACATGGACATGGGCACTGGAGTGCGGTTGCCAGTGCGAAAGGGGTGCTTAACGGCATGAGCAAAGCCAAAGTGCTGGTGGCCAGAACAGGAGATAAAGTGGTAGGAACGTTGCGGTTGACGGGATCGAGGCCTTGGGTCATCGATCCTGCTTACTTTACCCCGGTGCCCCGGCCGGTTTACCTGGTTGATATGGCTGTGCGCCCGGGGTATCAGCGGATAGGTGTGGGCCGGGCATTGATCGAGCAGGCGAAGACCGTGACTACTGCGCTGTCGGGCGATGCCATCAGGCTGGATGCCTTTGAAGGCGTTGCCGGCGCTGGAGGGTTTTATGAAAAATGTGGGTTTACCGACAAGGGGCATATTTTGTATAAAACAGTGCCGCACATTTATTTTGAGTGGCTTAAAGAAAAAATAAACCCGCCGGTGTAAGCGGCGGGTTTAAGCGCTTTTTTATAGAAATTTGATAAATAGCAATACTAAACTGCAGGTGGTAACAGCGTGTACAATATTTTATTGAATTCTTCAGAAGACGCATCTTTACACAGATAACCATCGGCGCCCACTTCTTTTGCCTTTTTCATATAGGTGCTTCCATTTTGCATGGAGAAGAACAGGATCTTCATGGCCGGCCATTTTTTCTTAAGCTGAACAGCCGTTTCAAACCCATTCATTTCGGGCATATTTATATCGAGCAAACAAAGATCGGGGGAGGGGGCATCTTCAAGCTTGTCGAGAAATTGTTTTCCATTCTCAGCTTCTATTACAACTTTATAGCCCATGCCGGTTAACCGGTAATTTACTGCTTTACGCAATAAAGCATGATCGTCTACCACAGCAATTGTCGATTGATTTTTCATAGATCCTTAATTAAATTATTACGGGTTTATAATCGCCTCAATTCATCCTGCGGCAGGTGAATTTTACCAGCACCCGGAACATTCACTTTCCGGTATTTTATAACCCATCGGTTCCCAATTAGCTTAAAGAATTACAAACCGGGTTCAACAATAAAAAAATAAGGCCAGCTGCCGGCCGGTTTATACCGGAAAGCTCAATTGACGGGAAAATCACGGTGTCTGGTATAAAAACAACCGGGGCAGAAGGATGATCTATGGTTTTTCAATATTAGAAACAGGAATGAATAATTACCGGGAGTCGGGTAAATAGAACCACTTAGCGACGTGGGTTTGCCTGTAACGCAAATGAACAGGGTGTAAAATTCAGCAGGCGCCGCTTTATTGCGGTTTTATTTCATTCTGGCTGCCCGAATTCGGGAATCGTCTGATCTCTGCCAGCAGCTTTTTCACATTGGTTCTGATGAGGATAAGCTCATTTCTCGGGGCGTTATCCTTTAACGCCTTCAGGAACTTTCCAACCTCAGCCATGTATTGCCTGTGCAGGATCATAAGATAATCAGATGTACTTTCTTTCATGCTCACTAATTCTCGGGGTCCACAATAGTTTTGTAACATATTACAATTTGTATACCGTTACGTAGATAATTACCTGAAGCTGTGCTCAGTAAAAAAACGGTCGGCGCACCCGCCAAATTTTTTTACGTATACTTTTGAGGGTAAGTGTTTTATTTATTTTTCTTATTAAGTGTTAACCCGTATTAACATCTTTTGACTGTAGAAACCGATTTGTAAACTGGGGAACCAGCGCCCCAGTTTATACACATTTTTTTCGGTTATAGGGCATTGCTTACCGTTGCTTTACTTCGCCGGCCATTGAAATGTGCTTGTAGTTTGACTGGTATACCATGTTGGATTTACCGGTAAGGAAGCGCCTTCATTGTTGAATATCGTTGCCAGGGTGTAGCTGGCCGCTTCTTTATCGGTTAACTGATGGCTCCATTTTACGCGGTTGCTGAGACTAGCGCCGGGGCCGCTGTTCTTATATTCACCATACAGGGTGGTTTGTTCGTTTGCCGGGTTGCCCCAGTTATTCCATCCTTCAGGGGTAATGTGTTTGCCCATGGTACAACGCAGAAATACGGTTTTTGCATTGCTGCGCCAGGGTCTTCCCAGGTATACTTTATTTACGGCGCTGTCTGCCGTTAGCTTACAATCGAGGAAAACATACCCGAATTTCTTGCCTTGCGTTGTACTGGCGGCTGTAATGTAAGAATTGGTTTTGCTGTGTATTTCGCAGTTCTGGAAAACAGCTGTTGCGGGACCAAAAATAAAATCGGTTGTTCCTTCAATATAGCAGTTGACAAATAATTGCCGGGCTGATTCGCCACCGGTAAAAATGGTGTCCTGGTGGCCAAGGAAACGACAGTTCACAAAACTTGCGTTATCGGCATCAACATGCAGCGCAACTGCCTGTCCAACCGCACCGGCCGAATTGGAGAAAGTGATATTTTCCGCCCTGAACCGGTTGCCTGAGATCTTTGCGGTATAGGAGGTGAACGTGGTCAGTTTGCCGCGGCCGGAATAGTCATTGAATACGATAATGGTTTTGTCAACGCTTTCGCCGATAAAGGTCACATCGGTGTTGGTGGCCGGTAGTTCTATCTTTTCATTGTACACCCCGTTTTTGATATACAGCGTTATGGGCGCCAAAGGATATACCCGCATGGCGTCGATGGCGTCCTGGATGTATTTGTATTCGCCTGTTCCGTCTTTGGCTACGGTAAAAACGTATTTATATTGTTTCGGATTGGCGGTTTGCGCCTGAGCATGGGTAACGCCCGCAAAGGCAAGCAGAAAGAGAATTACAGGTAGTTTCATAATTTATTTAAAGCTCTTTTTAAGAATTCGTCGATATAGTTGACCGTGGGCTGAAACCAGGGATCGAACAGGCAAAAGGAGTGAGGTGCGTTCTCAAAGGTTTTTACCTCGGAATAGATCCCGTGCCGACCGAGTATTTTAATATAATCGTCGCGGCCGGCATGCATGCGGGCTACGGTGCTGTTGATGAACAGGGTGGGTGCAGTATGGGGGCCGGCATGTGCAAGGGGCGAAGCTTCTTCCCATAACGCAATACTGTCTTTTTTCGAATACCCAAACCAATAAGTACCGGCTGATATTCTTTTGCTGTCATCCCCTTCGCCGGTTTCGCGGTGGGTAAACGACAGGGTGCCATCAATATCTACTACTGCATGCACCGGGGCAGGCTGGTTACCATTACAGGTTGCTCCTTCGAATTCAGGAACGCCGGTGGTGGTGCCTAAGAAGGCCGCCAGTTGTCCGCCCGCGGAAAAACCCAGTACGGAAATTTTAGCGGTATCGATGTGGTATCCGGCCGCATGTTGTACTACCCACCGCAATACTGATTTCAGATCGTATATGGCTGCCGGGTATAATGCTTCGGTCGATAACCTGTACGCGGGGGTAAAACAAACATAACCCCGCGCTGCCAGGTGCTGTGCAAGCGGATGATGCTGGGTACGGTTGCCTGAACGCCAGCCGCCGCCATGAATGATGACAATGGCGGTTCGTTTCGTTTTCGTTTTACCGGCGGGGTAAAAAGCATCGAGCTGCAACGATCGCTCGCCCAGGGTGCAATAGGTGATGTTTCTTTTTTCGGCTACTTTCTTCGAGTTCAGCCCGGGAACGATTTTGATATCAGGGTGTGATTTACGGGTGCTGTTATAGGCGCTCCAGGTAGTATAGGAAGCGTCGGGTTGGTTGGTGATGCCATTTACCGGCCGGGCCTGGCTATACGCGCCCATTGAAATGAAAAGCGAAGTTATAGCAGCACCCCATACGTGCCATTTGCCGGCAAAACAATTCCTGACCATTGCATACTATTTAGTTGAATTGACAGAGCGGGCCGCTGCTGAAGAGCGACCCACCCGCACTGGTACAAATTTATCGATTTGGTGTGCGTGGAAGGTTTAAAAAATGATCGCGATGGTAAAAAAAACGGTAATGCTTACTTTTAGGCGTAATTAACCGCATCCTGCTGAACATTGTCATAATGGGTATGACAAAAAACGAATTATAAAAATGTATTCTGTACTGTTAACTATCCACTCACTGGTGCGCTGGCTGGTTTTAATAAGTTTGCTTGTTGCCATCTGCAGGGCATACAAAGGCTGGCTCGGTAATGAAAAGTATACCCGAACCGATGATGCCATCAGGAGCGCCACGGTCAATATCTCGCATCTTCAAATGGTATTGGGTATTGTTTTATATTGTATCAGTCCGGTAGTGCGGTATTTTATGAGCTATTTTAAAAGGGCGGTGCATGAACGCGAGATCAGGTTCTTTGGCATGGAGCATATTACCA
This sequence comes from Niastella populi, assembly GCF_002078015.1. GTDB lineage: Bacteria > Bacteroidota > Bacteroidia > Chitinophagales > Chitinophagaceae > Niastella > Niastella populi. The sequence continues at coordinate 94,086 of NZ_LWBP01000188.1, forward strand.
TGATGCTGATTGCGATAGTACTCATCACCATTGGCTCGGCCAAAGCAAAAAGGCAAACCACCGACCGGCAGCGTTTCAGGATCATGGCCATCTGGTTTACCATTGCACTGGTCATCATCTTTGCGTCTGTTCCCTGGCATTTTTCGCCGTTTACCAGGCGGCCGTATTTCAGATGGTTTTAAAGCGTGAAACGGCAAACGTGAAACGTGAAACGGCAAACCTCAGCGCGGCGTTCGGCGTCAATCGGCAATCGTGAAACGGCAAACCTCAGCGCGGCCTACGTCGTCAAACAGCAATAAATTCGGGCGGCGCAAGTTCGTAAGTGAATCTGTGAAATTAGCGAGCCCTTTCACGTTTCACGTTTCACCCCGGCAATCCGAAAACGAATCAGAATATCCCGAATTAAACATTTATTTATGGACACTACCGAATTTTTCCAGTTTTACGAAGGCGCAAAAATGGGCATCAAAACTGCCGACGGGCAAATTATCATTCCCGCCGTATATGATTTTGTGGCCATTCCTTCCGGTGATCTGTTCACGGTCACCGAAGGCGGATACACGGCCTACTTCGATAAAACAGGAAATGTGGTGTTGCCGTTCAGTAACGAATACGAGTCGTATGGCAATTTCACCCAGGGACTGGCGCGGGTGATGCGCAACGGCAAATGGGGCTTTATAAACACGGCCGGGGAAGAAGTTATTACACCGCGATATCATTATGCCGATGAGTTTGCCGATGGCATGGCCATCGTGAGAAATGAAAAAGACCTCCATGGCGCTATTGACGAATGGGGCAACCTGGTGATCGGCTACCGGTTTCCGGCCCTTACAAATTTTGAAAAGGGGTACGCAAAATTCGGTGATCTGAAAACCTGGGGACTGATCGATAAGGGCGGCAACATAGTGGTTCCGCAAATGTATATTTCCATTGGCCCGGTTTACCGCAACAGGGTAACCGTACAGGTACAGGAAGGTGAAGAATACAAAGAAGGCGAGCTCACCATTGGGGGTGGGGTTGAATGGAATAATAACCTCGATCGCCTGAACGAATTTAACCGGCAGAAAAAACGGTTTGCAGATGCTGCCGCACAAATGATCGATGAAATGTACCGCGATGGCTGCCCCTGCGAATACGAACGGTTCAGGGATTATATTCAATGGAACCACCCGGTGGGGTTTGTTGACCAGGAAATACTGTTTTCGGTATTCGTACAGAAATTACATGACCAGGGCAATGATCAGTTCCGCTGTGCGCATTGCGGAACGGTATACCAGCAAAAATGGGAACAGTTCAGTGCTTTTATGTGGGTATTGAATGTTGCCATTACCACCACCGGCAGCGTTGTGAATAAAGGCGCTGCGGTTGCCGGGTACCGGCCGGTTGCGCTTGGCTTTTATGGTCATGTTATTGAACGGTATACTGAAAAATACCTGCAGCATGATATCGATACCGTTATCAATTATTTGAAACAGGGGGCTGCGGGCTGATGCCCGGGCTTTTTGCTTTCCTTTCCTAAAGCTGCTATTGAACGCATATTTACATAAAAAAGGGTGAATGGAGATTTCCCGTTCACCCTTTTTTGTTTCGTTCCTGCCCGTTTAATGCTTTATCAGCAGGCCTGAAAGCTGGGCATCCCTTTTATAAATATCATCCCTGAAGTTAAGGTCTCCCTGTCTGTCGACCCAGGCAGTAAAATAAGTAATGTATACCGGCATGGGGTTCCTAATCGCAACATATTGTTCCCTTCCGCTGGCCATTGCTTTTACGATGCGCTCTTCCGTCCAGGTTGAGTCATTGCGCAGCAGATACATGGCGAGGAATTTCGGGTCGGCCACGCGAATGCACCCATGGCTGAAGGCCCGTTTGTCTTCCTTAAAAAGGCTTTTTGAAGGGGTATCGTGTAAATAGATATTATGGCTATTGGGGAACAGGAACTTCACGGCGCCGAGGCTGTTCCAGGGGCCGGGTTTCTGCCGCACGCCGTCACCATACTTTTCCATATGATGTGTTTCGAGATAATTGGGGTTCTTGGCCATGCCCGGCAACACCTCTTTTTTCAGAATGCCCGGCGGCACGTTCCAGTGTGGACTGAACACTACCTGGCTGATGGAGCCGGCGAAGATCACTGTTTTGTTTACATCCTTACCTACTACCACATTCATGTTCCATAAAAGCGAATCGTCGTTATACGCATGCAATACAAACTCGGGGATGTTAACTGCAAGGTACCGGCCTCTAACATCGGTAGGCAGCCAGCGGTTCCTTTCCATGTTCACGATTATTTTTTCGATCCGCTTTTGTACCGGAACGTTCAGCTCACGGATCATACTACCGCCGGCAATGCCGTCTTCCTTCATGCCATGTCTTTTTTGAAAACGCTTAACGGCGGTCAACAGGCTGCTGTCGTAGATGGGTGAGGAAGTGTCGCCGGCACGGGGAAGGTCGCCCAGCAGGAATAACTTCTTCCGTAAACTGGTAACCATGGCCAAGGTATCGCCCGGGCGAATGGGTTTTTTATTGGGCAGGAAGACGGTGACCTTATCGGCCGGCAGGGCTTTATATTTTTTAAGGTATTCTTTCAGTAAGTTATACTGGCGGTAAACCGGTTCCTGAGCGGTTGATACTTTGCCCGGTTGCATCATTGAATCGAGCAGGGCGCTATAGCTAAGTTTTTTACGCGGCATATGCCAGTCGACCTTTTGTGTGGCGCTCTCTTCCAGTCCGCCCCACACTTTCTGCGCAAAGAAGAAGTACATGGAAGTTAACAGCAGTTCCGTTTCGCTTTTCTGATCGGTGCTTTGAGGCAGCGTAATGTTGAACAGGCTGTCGAGCTGGCGTTTATAGGGCAGCACGATATTGAGGCCTTCTTCGGGCAGGTTCTCGAGCCGGGCGTACAGGTTACTGGCCTGTTCGGTAAGGCCGTTCTCGGTATACCAGGCAAAGGCGTAGCTGCGGGTGGTATAGAAGGTGTTCAGGTCGGTTTGAAAGCTGCGTAACGAGTCGTATTTGGCAAAGAATGATTCAATGCGGGAAGAGGAGAAACGCATGGAGCGTTGATCGCTGAAGTTACCGGCCAGGTCGCTGGCGGCATCCTGCATCTCTTTGTGAATGGAATCTTTTGTACGGTTTGTGTTTGATTGTTTGTTCGATTCCCTACATCCCCAGATACACAACAGAACAAGGAAACAAGTGAATTTTTGCATAAATTAAAAATGGCTCTTCAATAGGGGTAGATACGCTACAATAAAAATGGGGTCTATGAATATGACTGGTGTATTCTCTCTTGTAGTTTAAGTTTAACTGCCAGTTATACCCGCAAACCCCGCAATATTACGTTATAAACGTATATGGAAGGCGATTTCATACGTTGCGGCCCTGGAAGTCAAATCAGAAACTAACGGGAAAGCAATCGTATGTTTCAATGGTGATCAGATTCTTAATGATTCCCTTCGAGAAGTAAAGCAGGCCCAGCTCCACATAATTGGGCCGTGAACGGCTAAAGGAATGAACGAGAAACTATTTGAAAAAAAGTACTTACTAACCCTGTCTTTTACAGTATGAAACCCACTGTATACCCGTAAAAGATCCGATTCCTTCAATTCGCATAACACGAATTACTTCACGTGTTTGGAAACGATTTTTGCCAGATCAAACATTGAGATCTGATCTTTACCGAACAATGGTTTCAGTTTTGTATCGGCGTTGATCATTCTTCTGTTCTTTTTGTCTTGCAGATTATTCTTTCTGATATAATCCCAGATCTTCTTAACGATCTCTGTTCTTGGTAAAGGTTTATTACCTATAACCTCAGCTAAAACAGGGCTGGCAGTAAGAGGAGCCATGAATGCAGCATTAGGTTTTCTTACAGACTTCTTCTTAGCCGCTTTTTTTACCGCTTTCTTTGCTACTTTCTTAGCTGCTTTCTTTGGAGCCGCTTTCTTAGCTGCTTTTTTTACTGCTTTCTTAGCAGCTTTCTTAGCTGTTTTTGCCATAGTGTTTTAAAATTTAAAAAGTGAATAATGAAGCTATTGTTTGAATTAATAATGAGAGCAAATCAATGTGAATATATCAAATTTATAAATAACAATACGAATTACACAATATTCCGCTGTTAAAATCTTTATGAAACCCGCCTGTACACAGCCGTGTTCACTATAGCTACCGGGGTGAATGCAAGTAAGCTGCTGCAAACATAACACTCCTTTTTTATGATTTCCCCTATGGAGACCGGGTATTTATTCATAAATTATAAACGCAACCTTTGGGTTGCATTATATTTGCAACCTAAAGGTTTCATAATTAAACTATGAGAAGAGACGTATTCCAGGCTATAGCCGACCCCACCCGCAGGGAGATCATCAACATGATTGCCCAGCATCCCCTGAACGTAAATGCCGTGGCCGAGAACTTCGAAGTAAGCCGTACGGCTATATACAAACACATCAAAATGCTTACCGAATGCGGCCTGGTAGTTATTACGCAGTTCGGCAGGGAGCGTTATTGCGAGGCCCGCCTGGAGCGGCTTGCAGAGGTTGCTGATTGGGTAGAACAATACCGGAAGGTCTGGACGGAACGCTTAGACAACCTCGAAAATTTCCTCGATGACCTCGAGACGAAGAAGCGGAAACCGGGGCGGAAGAAAGGGTGAGGAGTTAACTGGTTGAAGGGATGACTGGAATGGGAGTTTGTGTGTTAGTTAAACGCATTTTGGTTGGTAGGCAGGTTAGTAAGTTGTTCAGTTATTCAGTTGTTCAGTTATTTTGTTGTTCAGTTATTCAGTTGTTTAGTTGTTCAGTTGCCAGCCGGGGGTTCGGCGCCAGGGAGAAAATGTAAATAGGTGAGCGCCTGGTTTAAGTGGAACCCGTCAACTCGTTAACCCGTCAACTCGTTAACCTGAATCCTACCCCTCATTCACTTCCATTCAATCAAGCACTAACATTTCCTTATTGTACTTGTTACGATACTCGATGGGCGACAACCCCGTTATCTTCCTGAAGATGGTGCGAAAAGCCTTTACATCGCTGTATCCCACATCGTACATAACTTCCAGCACATTCTTTCGGCCGGTTTCGAGGTCTTTCTTTGCGGCTTCGATCTTTACCCGTTGTATATATTCCGTAACGGTATTACAGGTAGCTTTTTTGAACCGGCGCTCGAGGCTGCGGCGGCCAACGGCAAAGGTATCTGCCAGCTGATCAACCGTTATTTTCTCTTCGAAGTTCTTCTCTATGTACTCCTGTGCCTTCTTTACCGTATCGTCTTCATGTGCTTTTTGTCCCTGGAAAATGATAAACGGCGATTGTACAGTACGGTCGAAGTCTATGCTGAATGCTTTGGAGATAAGGATAGCGATATCCCGGCCGGCATATTTTTCTATCATATACACCAGCAGGTTGAGGTAGGAATAAGCACCGCCGCTTGTGTAAATCCCGTCATCATCGGTAATGATCTTGTCATCGACCAGGTTTACTTCGGGATACAGCGCCCTGAATTCATTGGCGAAACGCCAGTGTGTGGCGCACTGTTTTCCTGTTAACAAACCGGTAGCCGCCAGAAAGAAAGAGCCAATACAAAGGCTGGCCACTTCGGCGCCATTATTGAATTGTTTAACGATCCAGGGAAGAAACTCCCTGTTCGTTTCTACCGCCTCTATAAACTGGCCGTGAATAGCGGGTATAATGATCAGGTCGGTCCTGCTCACATCCTTCAATAAACAATCGGGTTTGATAGTGAACAACCCATCGCGTTGTGAAGTTTCTTTTGAAAGGCCAACCAGCTGAATATCAAACAAAGGAGCTTTACCCATTCCCGTACGCAGAATATTCACCTCTGAAAGGATCTGGTGCGTTCCTTCTATATTCACCAGGCTGGTGTGTCCCTGCGGAATAAGTATGGAAACGTGTTTCATTTTGGCAAAGTATTTAATGTTTTTGACCGGTTACCTGCCTTCTCCGACGGAACTGGCAATTACCACGACAAAGGGAGAAACAACCGGGATATCATTATAGACAATTATGTTAGCTTTCCCCCTCGTTAAAGATAAAAAACAATTGCCGCAATAATACAGGTGGCAAAAAGCCGCAGATCGGTAACGCGGCGATCAGGATATGAAGGTGTTGTCGCAAAGGCCCCCTTAATTGGTCGCTTTTGCACCCTTTTGAAAAAGACGAATGCATGTACTTTTGAATACGATTGAGGCAGGCTGTTAGAACTTAGCCAGGAAGAAGTTAAATAGCCCCGATAGTGTGATCGGCAGGAATGGTACCGTAAACAAACATAAAGCAAGCTCTATGGTTGAAGTATTCAAAACAAATGTGCAGAAGTTTACCGAAGCGCAGAAGCTGGTGGCCTTGTTGCGGCGGCATTTCCCCGGCACCAAAATCAACATCGATATGGATGATTGCGATAAGGTGCTTCGGGTGGAAGGCAACAACCTGCGAATCGAAAAACTAATGACCCTCGTCACGGAAAAAGGTTTTCTGTGCACGGTGCTCGATTAAGTAATTGTGACGGCGGAACGCTGGCAACCGTTTTGCTGCAAAACAATACACTAACCCGGGGCTCCAATTTTCAAACATTTAAAATAAATGACCATGCCTGCAATGAATCCTTACTTGAATTTCAACGGTAACGCCGAAGAAGCATTCAATTTTTACAAATCGGTATTTGGCGGCGACTTTACCATGATCGGCCGGTTCAAAGATATGCCCGAAGAATACCGCGGCCCCGAGTCGGAGTGGAACAAGATCATGCATATTTCCCTGCCAATAAAAGGTGGTAATATCCTCATGGGCAGTGATTCTCCCGAACATATGGGCAAGGTTATAGTGGGTAATCATATGCATATCAGCCTGCATCCCGAAACCAAAGAAGAAGCGGATAAACTGTTCAACGGATTGTCGGCCGGCGGCAATGTGGTAATGCCAATGGCAGATGCTTTCTGGGGCGCTTACTTTGGAATGTTCGTTGACAGGTTTGGCATTAGCTGGATGATCAATGTAGACACCCAACAGAAATAATCAGGCGCACAGATCAGAGACCGGTTTATTGAAAACCTGAAATTTTATAAAACGTCCATGGCAAAATTTTCAGTAAGCCACACCGGGGGGCCGCCGGCTGGCGGATTGCCATGGTAAGTGCCCTGCCCGTACGGTCAGGCCGGCATCTGGCAAAAACTCAATTATTATTTTAAGATGAAAACAGCCAATGAATTATTACTGGAATTTGAGGCAGCCACCAACGCAATTATCGAAAAGGTGGCTGCTTTAAGCCAGTCTGAGATCAATAAGGTTCCCTTTAGCGGCAGCTGGACGGCTGCGCAGGTTATTGAGCATTTGTGTAAATCGGACCAGGCCATGATACAGGCGCTGAACGGCCCGGTGCAGCCAACCAGCCGGCCGCCCGATGAAATGGTTGACAACCTGCGGAACATTTTTTTAGATTTCAGCACCAAACTGCCATCGCCTGATTTTATCATTCCTTCCAATGAAACTTTCGATAAGGAAAACCTGATCGGTACCTTTAAAGCAGGCCGCGCAGAAATTGGTAAAGCCATTCAAACGCTCAACCTTACCGAAACGGTTCATATGCCCATCTTCGGCAAACCCACCCGCCTTGAAATTTTAACCTTTGTTATTTTTCATACCATGCGCCATACCAACCAGGTAAAAAACATTACCGAAAAGCTGGCGGCGGTGTAAGAAAACAACCCGGTGCAGCATTCCTTTGGCTATTTTAGCGGTAGAACAAACCGCCTGCACATGTTGTACAAACGAATGCCAATAGAGAAGGAGTCGCCCGAGGAAAAAGGCTACGACACCATTTTGCATAACCTGGCCGAAAGTTCGGTAAGCGACCTTATGTTTAGTGAACTGAACCTGCAGCTGGGTGAGCTGAAACTGGAGTACATCCCTCACCGTGGCCATAATGCGCTCAGGCAAATGATAGGGAACGATGCAGGTGGTTTGCAAAAAGACCAGGTGCTGCTTACCAACGGGGCGGCGGGTGCGCTGTTCATCATAAATACCGCATTGCTTTCGCCGGCCAGCCACCTGATCGTCATTCGCCCCAACTACGCCACCAATATTGAAGTGCCGGTAACTATAGGATGTTCCATCGGTTATATCGATCTGCAGCTGGAAACAGGCTGGCGTATGAACATCCCGGCTATTGAAGCGGCCATTACACCGGCCACCCGGCTTATTAGTATCACTACGCCGCATAACCCTACCGGCATGACGATGACGCAGGAAGAATTACAGGCGTTGATCGCTATTGCCGAAAAAAGAGATATTTACCTGCTGGTAGATGAAACCTACCGCGATACCTGTTTTAAAACACCTTACCCGGTGGCGGCCTCCCTTAGTAAAAAGGTTATCAGCGTTTCATCCCTCTCAAAAGCTTTTGGCCTGCCCGGCCTTAGAATGGGTTGGCTTATAACGCAGGATGAAGAGCTGATGGAACAATTCCTGGCCGCCAAGGAAATGATCTATATCAGCAACTCCGCGCTCGATGAAGAAGCAGCCTTTCAGTTTTACCGGCAGAAGGAAAGGTTTGCTGCGGCCATCAATGAAAAAGCTATGGAGAACTATCAGCGGCTGGCCACCTGGCTGCAACAGGAAACCAGCGTAGAGTATGTGCTGCCGCAGGGCGGCGTTGTTTGTTTTCCCCGTTTCAGGGAACCTGAAGGCATTGACATCCCCCGCTTTTACGACACGCTTTTAAAAAATCACAAAACCATGGTAGGCCCGGGTCATTGGTTTGCCATGCCCGATGCCTATATGCGTATTGGTTTCGGCTGGCCCGGCAAACAGGCCTTTGAACAGGGGCTCCTGCATATAAGTGCGTCAATTAAAGCGAGTAAATTGTAAGCGGTATTTTTAATATCAGCGGTAGTATTGCTACTACCCGTTACCAGTAGGGATTACACTATTATTTAAGTAAATTTGAATAGCACAAAACCTCTGTTCAATACATAGCCATCATATGCGAAAGATGTTCCTGGCCATATTGTTAACCGGAATGCTCACCACAGCCTGCTCAAAGGATACCCGTGAGGAACCTACTGATAAAGAAACTATCGAATACTTCAATTACAACCTGAAGGCTGATCTGACATATGACGATCTGGTGAACCTGTTCGGTGTGCCCGATGGCGATATAGGAAGTGGTATTCATATTTATGTGTACGACCTCAAAGATGGTACAAAGGTGTACATTGGGTATTCCGACAAGATCATGTACGCCCGGCATATGAGCAGCGGCGGCCAGTTATTACATAATATAATTTAGTATCACTCCAAAGCCAGCTCGCCAAAGGCCGAAGGAATGTGAAAGTCGGGCCGGGGCGCATCGGGTTTTATCCAGCTGATCCAGTGTAAACCCGCTTTCCCCTCTTTTATGTTTTTACATTCAGCCCTGAAAAGACCGGCCAGCATGCGCCTGTTCTTAAGCAGGCCAAGCCCGGTGAGTGATTTAATGCTGATCGCCAACTCAACAATATACCCGTTTTTCACCGCGCTGGTCTTAATAACAAGTTGTTTCGCGGGCCATTGCCAGGCATAATCCATTTTACGGTAAAAGAACGCCCGGTAATCGAGCACCCTGCCTTTTGCATCCATTTCAAGACAATAGTAAGGGTTGAGGGCGGAATCGCGGGCCATAAAGATCTCTACCCGGTCCGATGCACCTACCTCTATCTTATTGTTGTTCTTCACAAGCGTGATCACGGAATCATCTTTTACCCGGTATAAACAATACAGCCATTTCCCGTCCCACAAGGCTGAAAAGGAAGTAGCCGGCGCTTTTTCTTTTTCCCATGGAAAACTAAAATCAGACAGCACGGCGGCCTTGTTCCAGGCCTTATTATCGCCTTTGCCGTTTAAGCGCATCACATTTTCCGGGATCTTTTTAACCACATAGGTTTGTGCCTTTGCCGGTACAACTGATTCGGCCAGTACCATAATAAATAATATAAATACAGCTCGCTTCATACTATGTAAGATAAAGAAGAGATCAATTGCCTGTTTTGTTTTTCGCGGTTGACAGGCCGTTACCCGTTGAATCATTTCTTATTTTGGCAACCGCCGCCGAGGAGATCAGCGTGTTGTCGTTATTGAACCTTTTATTGATCCAGGTGGCAATGGACGCAATGGCATGATCATCGAGAAACCCGCCATGCGCAGGCATAACCCCATTGTACGTTTTCCCGTTTACGACGATCTCGCCCTGCAGTCCGTATAAGATCACTTTTATCAGTTGTTCCTTATTGTTGAGCCAGTCTGACCCCGCCAGCGGGGGATAGCGATTGTTATCGCCCCTGCCGTCGCGCTGGTGGCAACTGGCGCAATAGCTGTTATATAATATCAGTCCGTTCATTTCACCGCCCAGGCCGAGGTTGTCTTTTATTTCATCGGGCGTTTTTATATAGGTGCGCGATTTGCGTTGCTCCATCGCGGTCAGGTCGTTTGCATTGAAAGCCTTCCTGTTGCCCTTGTACATCACCCGCCAGATCTTTCCTTTATTGGATTCTGAAATATACAACGACCCGTCTGGTCCCTGGGCCAAGCCCATGGGGCGGTACAATGCATCGCTGGTATTGAACACGGTATCAACGCCGGTAAAGCCATCGGCAAAAACCTCCCAGTTACCTGTAGGTTTTCCTTTTTCAAAGGGAACAAAACAAACGATATAACCCGCCTGCGGGTAGGGCGAGCGGTCGGTTGAACCATGAAAGGCAACAAAGGCGCCGTGTTTATACCGTTCGGGAAATTGATCGCCGGTATAGAACAGCAGGTCCATCGGCGCCCAGTGGCCGGGAAAACCCATCAGCGGCACATCGAATTTTGCCGCCCGGCCAATTATTTTTCCATCGCCGCCATAACCGGGTTGTAATACATTTTTACCCTGCATGTGATCGTAATAAGCGTATGGCCAACCGAAATCGGAATGCTCGGTAACTTTTAACAGGGGTTCAGCAGGAAGCACGGCCGCCTGCCAGGCGGTAAATACCTGGGGGTAGCGGGTATGAAAGTTATCCATTCCGTTCATGGCAACATATAAACTGTTATCCATGGGGTTCCAGTCGATAGCCAGTACGCTCCGGATGCCGGTGGCATATTTATGACCATCTTTTTGGGTTTGCCCTTTTTTGTCGGCACGGAACCGCCAGATGCCGGCATATTTTTCAAGGTCCGGGGCCGGGTCGAGCCCTTTGCCGCCCGGGATACCGGCAGGGCCGGCCATGTTTATATCCTGCGCGGCATCGGTTGGCGCCCCGAATGGCACATACATATTTCCCCTGTTGTCAAAGGCGAATGGTTTGGCCGTATGCCAGTGTTTGCGCAGGTGCTCGTCATCATCGGTGAGCATGATCTCGGTTTTACTATCGGGCACCAGCTGGCCTTTTTTCAGTTTGTTCCTGAAGATATTTTTAATAGTAGCGGTATACAGATAGTTATTATGAACGGCTATGCCGGCCGGCAGGCCGCCTTCATCTTTATAATCGCCAAAATAGGTTATGATGTCGGCTTTGCCGTCATTGTCGGCGTCACGCAGGCCCACCGTGCCCCCGCGGCCATGCATAATGTCGTTAAAGGTTAATTTAACGTATATGTCACCGTTGGTGTTTACGGTAAGGTGCCGGGCCCGGCCAATGCTGTCGGCAACTACTACGGCCTCAAAACGGCCGGGTAAAAAAAGGCCGCCATTGCCGGGGTCGCCGGCAGGCAGGGGCGGTTGTTTGTTCCGGCTGCAGAAAGCCAGGAACATACATATACAAATCAATTTGCTCATCCGGTAACGGTATGTAAGCTTTGAGGGCATGGCAGTTGGTTTAATGAATAAAAGATGCCTTATCAGTTCGCATGGGCAACTGACAGAAATATTACAGCAGGTTTCGCGTACTACAGGAGGGCGGACAAAAACGAGAGCTGGTCCTGTTACAAAACGAGGTGGGTTGTTAAGTGTAGTTTGTAATCTAAAATTATAAAAAAAATTGTCCCGGCCCGGGAGGAAGTTTTTTATTTTTTTACCTTTAAACGGTTGACCCTTAAATAACAGCAGACCCTTAAACAACCGAAACAGGCTATGGGACTCGATTCCGTAGAAATTCTGGTGAATGTGGAAAATGCATTCGGCATTACCATTTCCAATTACGAAGCGGAAAAAATTACCACCGTTGGCGACATTCACAACGTCGTATGGCGCCATGTGCAGGGCCGCCAAAGCATGCGCTGCAGATCGCAGCAATTGTTTTACAAACTGCGCTACCTGCTCATCAATAAATTTCAGGTACCCCGCGAGGCCATCGAACCGGATGCCTCGCTCAACGACATCTTTCCGAAAAAGAACAGGCGGTTAAAGTACCTCAGGCTGAAAAAGGAACTGCAGTTAAAGGTTCCTGAACTGGCGCTGCCGGCAGTATGGGGCAGGTTCTTAATGGTTACTGGCATTACCCTCATCGCCGGATCGCTTGCCCTGGCGCTGGTGTTAATTTATGGTTATGGCTATACCCCGTGGTTGTACGTGCTGCCTGGCCTCGGTATAATTTCAACCGTTTTTATATCGAACATCCTCGATGCGGTTCGTACCGAATTCAAACCCGGTCTTGTCAAAGCTTATACACAAATGGTACTGGCTTATAACTACGGCACCCTTATGACCAATAAAAGCATTGGCAGGCAGGAAATGGAGGTTATTATCAATCATATTGTCGCCGAAACCGCCGGGCTCGATCTGCATGAGATCGCCCCGGAAAAGAGCCTGACGAACGATCTGGGGATCGATTAACCCCCGTTAAACAAAAGCGCTGCCTGGTTGGTTATTGTTGTATCAATTTTAAAAAATACAACTATGAGTGATGTTGCCTTAACAACCGGAACACCCGTAAACGAACTGTTTATTAAAATGGCGGTTGATGCCTGGGATACCCAGTGCACCCGGCTTACAAAATTATTCGATGCACTTTCCGACGAACAATTGGCCGCAAATACTGCCCCGAACAGAAATACCGGAATTTACCTGCTGGGTCATCTGGTAGCTGTTACAGATGGTATGTTGCCGCTACTTGGTTTTGGTGAAAAATTATACCCTCAACTGGAAAAACCGTTCGTTACCAGTGCCGATGGCTCAGGCGCCGAATATCCGCCGGTACAGGAATTGAGAAAATACTGGAAAGAAATAAACGCAAAACTTTCAGGGCATATAGCTGCCACAACCCCTGCTGAATGGTTTGCAAAACATGCCGCGGTATCGGCTGAAGATTTTGCCAAAGAACCTCACCGCAATAAACTGAACGTTCTTATAAACCGCACGAATCACAACAGCTATCATTTAGGCCAGCTTATTTATCTGAAGCCAAAGAAGTAATGCAGTTGTTGTACGAATCATCTCTTGTGTTGTTGAATTCTGTTTAATGAACTGCAGCTCCTGTTTTATTTGCTAACTTAACGCGCCAATCGTTCGTTCAAAAGAAATACTGCACATGAATAAGAAGATCGATCATATTCTTCATGCCCGTGAGAAGAAGATCACCGATGAAGAAACCGTACGGCAACCCCTGCCTCATATGGATTTTCGCTTTGCCAACCCGTTTATCGTAATTCATCATAGCGGTCCGCTCACCTACAAACCCGGTCAGCAGGCCAGGATTCACCCGCACCCGCACCGCGGGTTTAGTCCGTATACGTTTATGCTGCAGGGCGAAGGGTTTCACCGCGACAATGCAGGTAATGATGAAGTGATAAAAGCAGGTGGCGTACAGTGGATGTTTGCGGGCAGGGGCATCCTGCACAGCGAAGGGCCAACAAAGGAATTGCTTCAGCAGGGCGGTGTAATGGAACTTATTCAGCTATGGATAAATGCGCCGCGGGCTAACAAAGGCGACAAACCTTTTTACCAGGCCGCTTCCGCCGGCCAGTTGCCAAAGGTAATTGACGAAGACGGTGTGCAGTTCAGGCTGGCCAGTGGGGAGTATAATGGCCAAACCGGGCCAATACAGAATTTCACGCCTGTTGTTTCAATGATCGGCGAAATAGGAGCCGGCAGGGAAATTGAATTGAATGCAACGCCCGGTTACTGGACATTGCTCTATGTTGCCAAAGGAAAGGTGACAGTAAACGATCAGCCGGTTGAAATGCATCACCTGGTGGTGTTTGACAAGGCGGCAGGAGATATCTTTGTATCGGCAACGGAAGATGCGCAACTATTGTTTCTAAGTGCAGAACCGATCGATGAGCCGGTTGCGGCCAAAGACAATTATGTAATGAACACCGCAGAGGAGATCGAGCAGGCGATGAGCGATTATAAAAACGGATTGTTTGGAACTTTAAGTTATTAAAATAGTATTTATATGCAACCTAACATTGGTATTAAACCTGAAAATCTAACTGGTGTATCGCACCTCCTGAACGGAATTCTGGCAGATGAATTTTTGCTCTATACCAAAACCCGCAATGCGCACTGGAATGTTGAAGGCCCCGATTTCCATGATAAACATAAATTTTTCGAAAGCCAGTACGGGCAACTGGATGAGATCATGGACGAAGTGGCAGAACGCATTCGCATTCTTGGCCACTATGCACCGGCTACCCTGAAAGATTTTCTTAAACTCACGCGCCTGACCGAACAAATGCGTGAGAAGAACGATAGCCAGGGTTATATTCGCGAGCTGCTGGCCGATCATGAAACCATTATCATTGCCATGCGGGAGTGTATCGATCGTTTTGCCAATGAGTTCAAAGATGCGGGTACCAGCGATTTCATTACCGGTCTTATGGAAGAACATGAGAAAATGGCCTGGATGTTAAGATCGCATCTGAGATAGAGCCACTATAAATGTGTACATGCAAATGCCTCCCGGCCAACCGGGAGGCATTTGCATGTAGGAGATATCTTAATCATAGTCAGACAGGCGAACGGCAAACACACAACGATTATCCACCCCGTATTTCTCCGTTTCATATTCGGTGAGGTTCCATAAATAACTGGTGGCGGTTTCGAGGTACAGGTCTTCTGCGCCATGCGGCCAGCGATAGCGAACACCGGCAGCTGCGCCGTCGTTGTAACGCGTTAACCGGGCTGTAGAACCTTCGTAACTGCTGTTGCCGGTAGTGGCCATAAAGGTTTTGTTACCGGCACGGTATACGCCCTGAATGCCGTTCACGTTGGTATTGTCGTTATCGATAGGCGTAATTACTTCGGGCTGCGGACTGGTTACAATTTGCCCGGCCGCGTTCAGATGGAAGCCATAAACTTTGGGAACGGTAGTGCTCGACGCCTCTATGTACTGGCCGGTCCATAGCATTTTATCCGGAGCGGTAGCGCCGGTGCCCAGTTCTATGCACGAGAATGGTTTTGCATTGGTGATCTTGTAATAGCCGGTCTGCGGCAAAATATAGGAGTAGTTGAACGCTTTCAGGCTGCCGCCGGTTTCCATGCCCAGCCTTGTTTCAGTGGCGTCGCCTGCTGCGGAAACGAACTTCGTAAGATCAAATACGCGAATGCCGAGGTTGGTATCGGCTACGTACACCTTGCCGGCATAACAGGCAATGCCGCCTGCGTGAATGGTTACCGGTGCATAGGACCCCAGCTGTACATACGAATTGGACGCTTTATACAATTCGCTGTTCGACATATTGGCTTTCTCCTGCACAAGCAGAATATGCCTGTACGTGATATTGCTCATGCTGGTAATATCAACCAGTGAAACGCGAACGCCTTTGTGCTGGTTGTTTACGCCGGCGATGTTACCGGGGCCAACACCATACCAGGTGATCAGCAGGAAATTCCTGCCGCCCCAGGTAAAACCGGTAATGCCCTGGGGGCGCCATTCATTGGTTTGCTGGTCGCCGCTGTTCCATTTGAAACCTTTTACCTGGTTGGCGGCGGGTATATTGAATCCGTAAACACCTGTATAACCACTGCTGGTGCCCACCCGGTTAAGGTTTAACTGGTCGGGCGTTTTATAACCATACGACGACAGGCTGTTCACGAAACTGCTTTCATCGGTGTAGGTTACCGTTACATTGGCGGCAATGGCGTTTTCCGTTGGCAGGCGGGGGCCGGGGTTGGATGTTTGATCGTCTGCAGCCGGCTGTGTATGTTTCTGGCAGGCATGCAATGTGGTGGCTGCTATTGCAGCAATACAATAGTTGCGAAGACTCATAGGATTGTTTTTAGGTTAAATTATAGTTGTTGATAGTTACAGAATAAGAAACGGGGGTGTATTGAATGCATTCAAATTTTCCTGTTCATAGTTAGCCAAAATCGGTAACAATAACAAAATAACTACCTGTTATTGGGCGGTGTTTTTTCCACAAAATACAGGCACACATTGCGTTTGAGCGGTATATTAAGTGTATGTGAAATCTGCAGTAATAAATGAAGGTTTATATTGAAGTTGGCTGGCAAAAAGCCGCAGTCCGGCCAAAGAAATATTCTATAATAATAGTATGTGAAGATGTGCCGCTGGTAACGTAATTTGAGGCGTGCGACCGGAAGTAATTTTTACGGGAATATCAATAATTGGAAATAAGGTGATTACGGTTTTCCTAAAAACGAAGAAAACCGGCCGGGCATCCTGGACAAGAACGGAAAAATATCATTTCACGTGATTAACTAAGGGACGGTATAAAACCGGTAAACGGCTGCTTTTTTTATACTTTCATTCTAAAATCATTACGCTTGCAATTATCCGAAGAACAAGTACTTGCCCTGGCGCCTGATGAATCTTCGAAAAAATCGGGAAAGGAATTATCCAATCCTGCCAAATGGGTAAGTAAAGGAATAAATGAACTGGCGCTTTGGGGCGAATGTCAGGGTAGCGGCAGCAAGCCATATCAAACCCAGATCGATGTGGTGAATGTTGCTTTTAAATGCAGTTGTCCAAGCCGCAAGTTCCCATGCAAACACGGTATTGGATTATTGTTGTTGTATGCCCGCCGTAAAGATGATTTTACCGTAAATGAAATGCCCGCCTGGGTGGCTGAATGGATCGGCAAACGGGCTGAACGGCAGGAAAAACAGGCGGTGCAAAAAGAAAAACCGGTTGATGAAGCGGCACAGGCCAAACGCCGCCAGGCGCGCGAGCAAAAAGTAAGCGACGGCATAGAGGAAGTTTTACAGTGGACAAAAGATATCATTCGCAATGGCATCATAGGCATACCTGAAAAAGGTGCTGCCTGGTTTGAAGGCATGGCCCGCCGCATGGTAGATGCACAGGCGCCCGGGCTGGCCGGCATGATCAGGAACCTGAGCGAAATAAATTTCTATCGCGATGGCTGGCAATCGGAGTTTATGGATCAGTTGTTGCGCCTTTACCTGGTGATCACCGGCTTTAAGAATAATGACAACCTTCCGTCTTTATTGCAACAGGACATTCGCACCTGGATCGGCTTCACCCAAAACCAGGAAGAATTAAAAGAGCAAACAGGCATTACCGATACCTGGCTCATACTGGGCAAGCAGGTTACCGAAGACGATAACCTCACTGTAGAGCGTAACTGGTTGTATGGTATCAAAAGCGACCGGTATGCGCTGGTGCTTCAGTTCATTGCGCGCGGACAGGGCGCGCAGTTTGCCTTTACACCCGGTTTGTTTGTAGAGGCGGAGCTGGTATTTTATCCATCCGTTGCGCCCCTGCGGGCTATTGTAAAAAAGCAGATCAATACCGATCAGGTACAGCAATACAAAGGCTTTTCAAACTGGCAGCAGGTGGTGGAAGCTGAAACCGCTTTCAGCAGTGCATTGCCTTTCCGCAGCGAACGGCCTTTCATTATTGAACAGGTACGCCCTGTTTTTTATAACCATCAATGGTGGCTGCAGGATAGCAGCCATGCCATGATGAATATTAAAGGCGGGTTTAAGAACATCTGGAAGCTATTGTCGTTAAGCGGCGGTGAAGCGCTGAATATGGCAGTAGTAGGGAAAGAAAAAGTGTACGAACCCTTTGGGGTTTGGTATCAGCACGAATACAAAATTTTATAACAGGAAGAGATTCTTTCAAATTGGGGGTTATGCAAACCTGGGATCAAATTATTAATACTGCCCTGTTGGGCACCGATAAACGAGGGCCTGGCGCCAATGAACTACCTGCCGCGCTTGCAGAAGCGGCGGCAATTATTCAACAAAAAACTACTGATAAAGAAGAACAGTTTTTACAAACCGCGGCACTGGCATTTAATTACCGCCAGTGCGGCACCATGCCATTGAAAAAAGAAAACGTTACCATCGAAAAGGCAGCACCGGAGGAAAAACAATACTGCTCGCTGCTGGCCGTGCAAACGCTGAACGATATTCTTGATTCGGAAAGTAATTCGCTGTTGCAGTTCTGGCTACAGCAATGCAGCGATAAAGCGCGTATTGTAACCCCGGAGTTTGTGCCGTTATTGATGAATATGGGCATTCAGCAAAAAAAACTGCAGCACCTGGTAGTTGCATGCTGTGGCAAACGCGGCGAATGGCTGAGCCGGTTCAACCCCGAATGGAATTTTTCTACCGCATCAACCGATGAAGACCTGTGGCAGACAGGTTCTCCCGAACAGCGCAAGTTGGTTTTGGAACAGGTACGCAAGGTTGATCCCGAAACCGCACGCGCCTGGCTGATGCAAACATGGCCGCAGGAAGATGCCGGTACAAAGATCGAATTCCTGCTGTTGCTGGGCATTAACATCGGTGCAGCGGATATTGTATTCCTCGAAAGCCTGTCGAAGGAAAAAAGCAAAAAAGTAAAAGATATTGCGCTTTGGTTGCTGAAACAGATCCCCGGTTCGCCGGTCGTACTGCAATACCAGCAGTTACTACAACAAAGTGTTACCAACGGACGAAAAGGATTGCAGGTTGAATTACCCGCGCTGGATGAAAACATTTTAAAGACGGGGATAGACAAACTAAGCAATAATAAAGATTATACCGATGATGAATTTGTGGCCATGCAGTTGATACAGGCCGTGCCGCCTTCCTTTTGGGAAACGCATTTACAAAGCACGCCTGATGTTATCATAAAAACATGGCAAAAAGATGCTACCGGTAAAAAACTGTTGCCCGCCATTGTGCAGGCGGTGGTTGCATTTAAAGACCAGCGCTGGGCAACGGCGTTTATGCAGAACAGCCATGTATTTTACATTGATATCATTCCCCTGTTGCCGGTAAAGGAACAGGAGTTCTACAGTATTAAATTTATTGGCCAGTTTGCCGAGAACGTTATCGAACACGCAATAAAAAGGGAAGATACCTGGAGCATCGATCTTACCCGCGCTATTTTCATTCATACCGCCAGAAGTGTTTACCAGTATAACCGCTCGTTCTACAGCCGGTACATACATTGTATTCCCGTTGGCATCATTCCTGAGCTGGCCAAATGCGCGCCAGGCGAAGAGCACCTGCGATCGACCTGGAACAATACCAGCGAGTACGTCACCACGCTGGTTAACCTCAAAAAACAAACCATACAATCCTTTAACGATTAAATAGTAAAACCATTATGTCGTCCTTATTACGTCAACACGCCGAACAGTTATTTGCACAGGAGCTGGAAGAATTGCAAAAACAGGATACAGGCAAACGTCCGGCCAACTGGAAATTAACGCCGCAGGGTGTGGTTACTTACCTTATTGGTGGTAAACTTAAAAACGGATTTGAAGTAACACCAAAATATATCGGTAATAAACGGTTGATGGAAATAGCCGTTGCTACGTTGACAACCGACCGTGCTTTGTTATTGTATGGATTGCCCGGAACGGCAAAGAGCTGGGTAAGCGAACATTTATCGGCGGCTGTAAGCGGCGATTCAACCATGATCGTTCAGGGAACTGCCGGCACCAGCGAGGAATCGATTCGCTATGGCTGGAATTATGCGCGGCTGCTGGCCGAAGGCCCTTCAGAAAAAGCGCTGGTTGAAACGCCGGTGATGCGTGCAATGAAAGATGGTAAGATCGTTCGCATTGAAGAGCTTACCCGTATCGGCGCCGATGTACAGGATACGCTCATTACTATTTTGTCGGAAAAAACATTGCCTGTGCCCGAGTTGAATATGGAAGTGCAGGCGGTTAAAGGATTCAATGTAATTGCCACGGCAAACAACCGCGATAAAGGCGTGAACGAACTATCAAGCGCATTGAAGCGCCGGTTCAATACGGTTATTCTGCCCGTTCCCGATTCAATGGAAGAAGAGATCGATATCGTAAAACGCAGGGTGGAGAGTTTTGAAAAGGTAATGGAGTTACCCGCCGAACCACCTGCCCTGCAGGAGATACGCCGTATTGTAACCATCTTTCGCGAATTGCGCAGCGGCGTAACCCTCGATGGAAAAACCAGGATCAAAACACCCAGCGGAACGCTGAGCACGGCCGAAGCGATATCGGTGGTAAACAATGGACTGGCCATGGCCGCTTATTTTGGCGACGGGCAACTGAAAGCGGCCGATCTCGCTGCAGGTATTATCGGTTCCGTGGTAAAAGACCCCGTACAGGATAAACTGGTTTGGCAGGAATACCTTGAAACCGTGGTAAAGCCAAGAGATGAGTGGAAAGATATTTACCGCGCCTGCAGAGATCTGATGTAAGCAAGGTATGCCACACTTACGACCGCATCGCCAGGGAAGTGTGGCTCTCCTAAATTAATTTTCACTATTGACCATTCACCATGATTCACATTTTAGGCATACGGCACCATGGTCCCGGTTCGGCAAAGAATGTAAAGGAATTCCTCGAAAAGGTTCAACCCGATATCGTACTGGTAGAAGGGCCGCCCGAGGCAGATCCTTTGCTGAAGTGGGTGAACCATGCAGAGCTGAAACCACCGGTAGCCATACTCGTATATCAGCCCGACGATCCGCAGCATTCATCCTTTTATCCTTTTGCAGAATTCTCGCCCGAGTGGCAGGCCATAGCCTATGCCCGCAGGAACGATATCCATGTGCGGTTCATGGATCTTCCCATGACCCATCATATGGCGCTGGAGAAAGAAACTTTTGAACGCTTAAAGCAGGACGGGGAAAATAAAAAGGAAGGCGAACAGCCCGGTGATGCGGCCCCTTCGGTAAATAATTATGCGTTCCGGAATAATGAAGTGGCGCCGCCGCCCGCGGTAAGGAAAGATCCTATTTCCTGGCTGGCGGAAGCGGCCGGCTACGATGATGGCGAGAAATGGTGGGAGCATATGTTCGAGCATCGCCATGGCAATGAGCAGGTGTTCGATGCCGTAACGGAAGCCATGCAGGTATTGCGTGAGGAGTTCGCGCAAAAAGAAAGCCGCGTAGAACAAATGCGGGAAGCGTGGATGCGCAAGACCATCAGGCAGGCAGAGAAAGAAATGTTTCAGACCATAGCCGTGATCTGCGGCGCCTGGCATGCACCTGCATTGGTGAATATGCCTAAAGCAAAAGACGATAACGAGTTGCTGAAGGGTTTGCCGAAGGTAAAAGTGGAATGCACCTGGATTCCCTGGACGTTCAGCCGCCTGAGTTACTATAGCGGTTATGGCGCCGGTATAGAATCGCCCGGCTGGTACGATCATCTCTGGCATTATCCCAAGGACGACGGTACCCGCTGGATGGCAAAGGTTGCCAAACTGTTCAGGACAAAACAAATGGATACTTCTGTGGCGCATGTGATAGAGGCGGTCAGGCTTGCCGAAACGCTGGCCAGTATGCGCAACTTATACAAGGCGGGTTTGGAAGAGCTGAACGAAGCAACGAAGACCGTGCTCTGCAATGGCGAGGATGTTTTAATGCAGCTCATTCGCGAAGAGCTCATAGTAAGCAACAGAATTGGCGATGTGCCTACGGAAATTCCCAAGCCGCCGTTACAACTCGATATTGAAAGAACGCAAAAAAAATTGCGCCTGCCTGCAACGGCCGACTACAAAGATTACACGCTCGACCTGCGTAAGGAGAATGACCTCGAACGCAGTATTTTCCTGCACCGGTTACAATTGCTCGAAATAAAATGGGGCGAACGGCACGATGTATCGGGGAAAGGTACATTTAAAGAGTTGTGGCGTTTACAGTGGCACCCCGAGATCTCCATCAACATTATTGAAAAAGGCAACTGGGGAAATACCGTCGCTGAAGCGGCAGAGAAATTCGTAATACAAAAAGCAAAGGAAGCAGATGCATTAAGCACGGTGAGCGCCCTGCTCGGGAACACCATTCCGGCCGAACTGCACCAGGCCGTGGAAGTATGTATACAATGTATCAATAACCTGGCCGCAGCCAGCGGCGATGTGATCCAGTTAATGGAAGTGCTGCCCGGCCTGGTTCAGGTTACGCGATATGGCAGCGTTCGAAAGACCGATGCCGACCTGGTGCTGGGCATCGTAAACAGCATGCTCACCCGTATTTGCGTGAGCCTGCCAACGGCCTGCACGGCGGTAAGCGATGATGCCGCGCAAAAACTGCTCGAGCTTTTCTTCAAACTGAACGATGCGGTAAATGTGCTGCAGCAATCAGAGATCACCGCATTATGGCAGCAAACCCTGCGGTCGATAGCTGCGTCGGATAATGCTTCGCCCATGATCTCGGGTTATGCAACACGCCTGCTGGCCGATTATAAATTACTGGAAGGGGATGAATTGGTACGTGTATTTCATTTTTCCATGAGCTCCGGTACCCCGCCCGATAAAGCAGCTTCCTGGCTGGAAGGATTTCTGAAGGGCAGCGGTACCATTCTTCTTATTGATAACGATCTGTGGTGCCTTGTCAATAACTGGGTAGATACACTCGATGAAGAAACCTTTACCAGGGTATTGCCTTTATTGCGCAGAACCTTTGCCGGTTTTTCTTCACCCGAAAGAAAAAAGATCGGCGAGAAAGTGAAAGCAGGCGGCAGCGGCGCTGTTGTAAAACAGGTGGCGGAAAATGCCATCGATGAAGAACGGGCTAAACAGGGCATTCCGGTTATAATGCAATTGTTAGGCATAAAAAATTAAACAATGATCAACGACGAACGACATCTTCACAAATGGCGCCTCATCCTCGGCGGCCAGCAAAACGACGGCACCGGTGCTTCGTTGAGTGAGCGCGAATTGCAAATGGATAAAACCCTCGAGGCGTTGTACGATAGTAACCGCCAGGGCGGGCTGGGGCCTTCATCGCCCAACGTGGCGCGCTGGCTGGGCGATATTCGTACCTTCTTTCCTTCTTCTATTGTACAGGTAATGCAACAGGATGCATTGAACCGGCTGAACCTTACCCAGATGTTGTTTGAAAAAGAAATGCTCGAGAATGTAGAACCCGATATACACCTGGTGGCAACCCTGATGACGTTGAGCAAGGTGATTCCCGATAAAACAAAAGATACCGCCCGTTTGGTAGTGCGTAAAGTAGTGGATGAATTAATACGCAAGCTGGCGCAGCCAACGCAACAGGCCATCATTGGCAGTGTGAACAGAAGTACTCGCAACCGGCGGCCAAGGCACAATGAAATAAACTGGCATGCTACCATTCAGAAAAACCTGAAACACTATCAACCCGAATATAAAACGGTGATCCCCGAAACGAAGATCGGTTATGGCCGGAAGCGTACATCGTTAAAAGATGTAGTGCTATGTATCGATCAGAGCGGATCGATGGGTACGTCTGTCGTTTATTCCGGTATTTTCGGTTCGGTGATGGCTTCTATTCCGGCCATTAAAACCAAAATGGTGGTGTTCGATACCGCCGTTTCAGATCTTACCGAAGAACTGACCGATCCCGTTGAGTTATTGTTCGGCGTGCAATTGGGTGGTGGTACCGATATCAATCTGGCGCTTACCTATTGCAAACAAATAATTACAAAACCGAACGATACCGTGCTGGTATTGATCACCGATCTGTACGAAGGCGGCGATGTAGATAAAATGCGTAAACGCGCCGTTGAAATGGTGGCTGCCGGTGTGCAGGTTGTGGTGTTGCTGGCGTTGAACGATGAAGGCGCACCCTTTTATGATCATAACAACGCACAGTTCTTATCGAACCTCGGCATACCGGTATTCGCCTGTACGCCCGATAAATTTCCCGACCTGATGGCTGCAGCGCTTAGCAAACAGGATATTGGCCTGTGGGCGGCAAAAGAAGATCTGGTGTTGAAAAAGTAACCTTGTTAAATAACTAATCAGAATTGTTACCCCCTATGGCATTTACTATTGAACAACTGCAGCCCTTTAAAGCGAAAGTCGATTTCTCATACAACAGTTCAACCTTTCAGAATAACCTTGCATTGGTAATTGCTTATTTAACCGGCGATGCCAATGCGCTGGCAGGTGTTGCCACCTGCTATGATAACGGACATTTCAGGAACCTGTCTATGCTGGTAAAACAGCCGGGCCAGTGGGATCATAATGATCAGTTGGTACTGGATGTTGTTGCCCACTCTTTACTGGGGCCGGGCGTATTAAATGGTTTTGCCGAAATGATAGCGCAAAAAGTTGATGCGTCAGGAACGGAACAGGACTGGAATAGCTTAATAGGTTTTTGGGAAAAACATCTTCCGTTGATCGGGATTTTTCAGTCGTTGCTGCATGCCAACGGGGGAATATATGACCAGGAGAAAAGAACTGTCAAAAACACCCTGACTGTAAAATGGCTTAAAGCGTTTTTCATTACTGCGGATAAAACAGCGGTGACAACGCTTTTCAAACAATACAGCCGGGCACAATTCAGTCGTGATCTGCTGGGGCTGCTCATCGAGTGCCATCCATCGCTTGTAGATCTTTATTTGCAACAGAACCTCGAAGACGGACAGTTTTTAAATATTACGGTTGTTTATTGGGCGCTGAAGTATGATTCAGGAAAATACCTAGCCTACGTTATTGAAAAGATCAGGAGCCATTATAGCCATCTTAAAAACCGCGAGAGCGTAGAGAACCGATTCAACACCTTGTGGTTGTTGCAATCGGAAAATCCGGAGCCGGTAAAGGAATTGCTGGCCCAGGCTGCCAATGATTACCTGGCGCTGTACGTTTCAATTGATGACAAAGGCTGGGAACACAGGATCAGGGTTCAGGGCGATTCATCCGAATTCAGCGTAGTGGCTACAACCGTTTTACTGGAAGCGGACCCTGCAGCAGTAAAAGATAAGTTATGGGATATTATACAACAGACGAAATATTTGCCCTTTGCCCTGCTTGCCATTTTAGCCGACAACTTCAAAGCGGAGGCTTTCCCTTTCGTTTCAAAAGCCTTACAGGCAGATGTGTCGATCGGGGGCGTGCGATATCATAAAAAACTGCTTGAATTGCTTGAGCATTCCTACAAAGACAAATACAATGATGCTTTGTGGGAACTGGTGCAGCACAAATCTAAACAAATAAGGCAGCTGGCCATACAGGCGCTGGGTGCAGATGATAGTGGTGTAGAGAAATGCGCGGCATTGCTGAACCATAAAAGTGCCGACGCCCGGCAAGCTGCCGCACAGATCTTAGGCATGATAGGTACGCCCGAAGCGAAGACCGTTTTACAAAAAGCAATTGCCGGCGAAAAGAATGATGATGCCCGCGATATAATGCTGCAGGTGGTGGCTGAAGGAATTTATGATGAGGCCGGTGATGAAATGATAGCGCAATTGATCGAAGACGCGCGTAACCGTGGAAAACTGGCCAAACCACTGGAAGAATGGCTTACCGAAGCGGAACTGCCTACGCTGTATTATGCAAATGGAACACAATTGAGCAAGGATGAAATTCGCTTTTTGTTATACCGCATGAACCGGGTAAAAACCATGCGTTCCGACCTGGAGGCCAGGTTGATCATCGACCGGCTCGATAAAGAAAAGGCGGCGGAATTTGCCTTGCATCTCATAAAGCTGTTTATCGATAAGAATACCAAACCCGAACATAAATACCTGCTGGCGTTGTCGGCCCTGTTGGGTAATGAAGCGGTGGCCGAAAAAATTAGGATAACCATCGATAAATGGATTGACGATAGCCGGTTCAAAATGGCGGAGTATGGGGTAGGCGCGCTGGCGCTGCAGGGAAGCAACAAAGCATTGCGCTGGGTTGAACTGTACAGCCGCAAGTACAAAACCAAAAAGGCCAATGTGGGCGCTGCAGCATTGGCGGCGCTGGAGGCCGCCGCCGAAGAACTGAACATTACGGTGTATGAGCTCGGCGATAGAATTGTGCCCGATTTTGGCTTTGAAGGATTGTTCAGGGAGTTTGACGTCGACGGTGAAAATTACCGCGCGTTTATTGACAGCAATTTTAAAATAGCTTTCTTTAACGACGACAATAAAAAGCTGAAGGCCATTCCTGCCAGTGCGGATAGCGAATTAAAGGAAGCGTTCAAAGCCATTGCAAAGGAGGTGCGGGATGTGGTGAAATCACAGTCATCGCGGCTTGAGCATTACCTGGTGGTTCAACGCCGCTGGAATAAAGCGCAATGGGAACAATTCTTTTTAACCAACCCGGTGATGTTTATTTATGCCACCAAACTGGTTTGGGGTATTTATGATAAAAATGTACTGAAACAATGTTTTTATTGCCAGGAAGACACAACGCTGGTTGATGTGGAAGACAATGAGATCTTGATAGAGGAGGCCGCCCAAATAGGTATTGTACATCCGTTGCAACTGCCGGAAAGCGAGTTGAAACAATGGCAGCGTAAGTTTTTCGATCTTTCCGTGGAGCCGGTATTCTCACAGCTCGACCGCAAAATTTATCCAATGACGCCTGAAGATAAACAGGTGACCATAATACAAACTTTTAATGGCATTAAAACAGAATCAGGTTCTATAAAAACTACCCTTGAAAGATATGGATGGCGCAAAGGCCCTACCGGCGATGGCGGCACTATAGATACGTTTTTTAAGGACGATCATGCCGGTAATTTAATGGCGGTGCTGGAAGTGGAAGGCGTGTCTGTTTCGGGTTTTGATTCAGATTATGATCCTAAGCTGGGAATGCTCTATTTCAGGAACAGGCCAAAAGAGCGGAAAGCCTGGGTAACGCATCCCAAAGATGATAAAGATCCGGTGCTGATACCCCTGGGCAATTTGCCTGAAGTGTTTTATTCCGAAGTGATGACGGGCGTTAAAGCCATCAAAGTGCATACTGTAAAGGATGAGGTTGCGCAATAAAGGTGGGTTATAGTATACGTTTAACATCTTCATTTAAAATTATTGTGGCTATCATGAATTGCATGATAGCCATTTTTTGTTTTCATGACAGGCAGCTTTAAGATCATTACAGGTATTCTGCTTTTCATTTTTTGCCACTTTTATATCCTTTCGACATTAAAAAAGGGCCCCGATGCACCGGAGCCCTTTTAAGCGGCAAAATATTGGTTTAGTTATATGTTGAAATGGCTGTAACTATTTTTGCGACCATGTTCTGAAATACCCGCACTCCCTGATCGCTTCCTGGTAAAATTTTGTGGTTTTATATTGTTTCAGTGATTTGAAACCGTCCCACGCCAGGTAGTCGGCCAGGTTGGCCCTGTCGCCGTAATGATATTCCTTTTTGTTGTAAAGGTTCGTGTTGTAATACTTATTCCGCTCGCATTTGGCCAGCATAAAATAACATTTTGCTTTCTGCTCATCCGTTTTGGCGGCATTCAATGCCTGCGTATAATATTTAGTGGGCAGGCTCATATCTATCAATAATGACCTGAATTGCTGGTCGATGGCGAATGGGGAATAGTGGTATGAGCCAATGATCTGGTTCTCATAAAAAGCGCGGGCATTGCCATAATGTGTCATGTTGTAAAACGCATTGGCCACCAGCATGGCATTGGTATATACCTCGGCTCCGCCGGCTTTTATTTTATCTTCCATTTCTTTCATTTTTTTAAGCAATGAAAGTTTGGTGTATTTAATTTTTTGCGCGGCTTCATGATCGCAGTCGTGGCAATCCTGTAAACGGCCGTTAAAAGGGTTGCCGGGGAGGGTGGTATTGGTTGCCGGCAGGGTTTCCATTTTGGCAATAGCCTCCTCCAGGTTATCGTGCAGCGCCAGAGCGATGGCCTGGTACTCTACCAGGTTGTTGGCAGTAAGCGGGTATAGTTTAGCGTACAGCGCTTCATAAGGCGTTTTGTTGGTTTTGGCGAGGAAGGTCTTCATTGCTTCTATATTGTTATTGTCAACATAAAAGTTTTGGTAATTACTGAAACAAACCGCCTTTATATATTCCTTCTGGGTTTTATACCGGTTGCTCAGCGTTTGCCGTACCCAGCTCAAAGCAGATTGATGTCTGAATGCACCGTCTTCGAGTTTAATACCGGTTAACCATTCGAGTTCAGGTAAAATAGTTTTTTCGAGCTTGCTATCGGCTTTTGTTGCGCTTGCAATGATGTTTATTAGTTTAAGCAATCTCAGTTGCGACTGCGCCAGTTCTTCTTTTGGTAACTTTTTTTCTGCCTGTGCATAAGCGGCTGCGGCCTTTTCCGTATTGCCTTTCAGCATATTTAAATATCCCAGGGCCGTATGCCATTTCCAGGGCTGGCTGGTGTTGCCGGCCTGTGCAACGCGGGTTACCAGGGCGAACAGGCTGCTGTTAACGGTATCTTTCTTTATTGCCAGTATACTACCTTGTATGCCCTCATTATAATCATTGAAATTTTGTTCCGTTTTGTTAATGGCGCGGGTTAACAGCAGATCGAGTTTTTCGCTGCGCGGGTTCAATGCATATATTTCCTGCATGGCGCGCACTTCGTCGGCGTAATAGATGCCCAGCATTTGCCAGAGCGTTGCTTTTTCATCATTATTCGCGGCGAGGGCAAGGGTGGCGGTCCAGTCGGCCTGCTCCTGCGGGTTAAAACTGTAATGGGCAACCGTGCGTAAAGCTGTACAGCTATCGAACACCCGGCTGTAATAATAATTGGCCTTGCTGAAATTCTTTAATTTATTATATACACCGGCGGCATAGGCCATGGTGCGGTAATACATGTCGTTTTTAGGGAACGATTTTTCATTGTTTTCGAAGAGATCGATCGCTTTTTGCGAAGGCCCGTTGAAGAAATAAGAACGCTCGAGCTGGAACCAGTACCGTTGTTTCAGGAAGGCATCTGTTGTTTTGGTGAATTCCTGCAATAGTTTGCTGTTCAGCGGGGCGGCGTTAAAGCTGGTATTTTTTTTCTTTGAGTCGTATTCCCAGGAATACTCAAAATTATTTACCGCAAATGCCTCGCTTTTTTTCGCCAACGATAAGTAAGACAGAAAGGAAGTTGTTTTAGTGTTAAGTTTTTTAAACAACTGGAACGATTTCATGCCCGATGGGAGTGATTTCGTTTTGCCGTTGGCAAAATCGGCTGCGCTGTCGATAGCTGTTTCAGTAGCGGTTTGCAACAGGTGTTCGAGTTCAGTGCGGCGTGTGCCACTGCCTAAGTAAGTTAACCAGTCGCTGATATTTACATCGTTAAAGCGGTTGTCGTGTTTTGTGTCGTACCCGATATCATAATAGAACGAGGTGCCTGAATAAAAAAAGGGCCTGTAACTGTCGTCGCTCACAAAGGCTTCGGGCGTAAAGCTCGATGTGCCGTATTCAGGCCCCCAGTCGCCTGCACAGGCTAAAATTATTCCGGTGCCTGCGGCAAAGGAACTAATTAAGGTTGTCAAGTGCTTTTTCGAAAATAGCTGTTTCATATTGAACGAGGTTAGTGCTGTCAAGATCGTAGAAGATCAGTTTGCCAATGCGGTGATTGGAATTTTTATTGATTTGGTTAGTTATGTCTATGAGATCGCTGGCCGGTACCTGCTCTTTTTTTACCTGGTCATTTTCTTTGAAATAGTACCCTGCTTTAAAACAGGCATGTTTTACCTGGTACCGGTCGCTGCTTACTTTTATGAAATTAGAATCATTTTCAAACTGCGGGAAATTAATTTTATTCAGCAGTTGCACCACTTTCCCCTCGCGTATGGTAAGCGCCCACGAAAAAACCGGTAGCGCTACATCGAGGGGTAGGGGATACGATTTTATGTAAGCGTTGTATTTACCGGCAATCGATTTTTCGTAAATGCTATTGTTATTATCGCCATTGATGGCGCCCATGTTGTAATACATCAATACGCCGTAATCGACCGGCGGCACACCGGTTATGTCTTTATACTTCACCTGGTGCAGGCGGATGGTGGAAGAAATAATTTGTTCGCCAAGGGCGCGATATTGTTTTATGAACTGAAAGAAATGAACGCGTGTGCGTTCCGTCCAGTCG
The DNA here is from genome assembly GCF_002078015.1 of Niastella populi. GTDB lineage: Bacteria > Bacteroidota > Bacteroidia > Chitinophagales > Chitinophagaceae > Niastella > Niastella populi. The sequence goes on from NZ_LWBP01000188.1 coordinate 124,210, forward strand.
CAATCGAACTGAATTTGCTGGGTGCTGATGCCCTGTGACCTGTTTATTTGAGCCACCAGCGCAAATACATTTCTGGCAAGCGTTGGAATATCGGCAGTTGTCAGGCGCTCGAATGTCCGGTTCCTTATAAATATAACAGGAATGATCCTATAGTGCCTGATAGACGTATCTGCCTGTAATGGAGAAACGGGCACCGGTTGCTGGTCTCCGGGTTTAAAGTCAACATCAAAATAACGCACGTACAGGGTCTTTACCTCATGTTGCTGTAATACGTTTCTTTCATAATTATTCAGCGCAAACTGTGTTTTCCAGTAATAGAACGACAACGGTTTCTTCTGATGCCGGCATGCGGCAGTCAATACCAATAAGAATAAAATGGGCGGCCAATACTTTTTCATCACCTTGTAAGGGGTTATACAATTGCAGGCCGAAGATAAGCGTGTTATGCTTTTACACCAATCAAAAACATAGTGGTTACTGGGTAATCTAGCGGTTCGGGAATGCCGTTCTTGGTTGTAAACAATGCTGCTTTGCCTTTCCAGCGGTTGTTTACTATCCATTCATTGGTAAATGCTTTTGACGAAGGGTGAATGGTAAACCCTGCTGTTTGCAGGTGTGTTTTCCATTCTGAAAAATCCCAAAAGCAGAAAGTTTCGTGCATTTCACTTTGCCAGTTGTCGGTATAATCTTTCCGGCTCAGGAATTCCATGGCATCGTGCAAACTGGTAATAACGTAATTCTTTTTGTTGATGGTGGTAGTTGAATACTTCAGCACATAACCTTCTTTGTGCCTGAAATCACGGGCAAAGCGCAGAAAGCGCGCATAGGTCGACAGGCCGGAAATATAAGCGGCAAATTCCTGTTTATCGGCGTACACTTTAAAAGGATCGGTGTTGTCGCCATCCGAATCGTTTAACCACAGGTGAACGATCCGGTCTTTATTGTCGGGGCCAACCACATCGCGATTTACCCAAACGCCGCCGGGCGCCAGTTCGTCATAGCGGTTTTGTATGAATTGCAACAGGTCGTTGCGGCTGCCATACGATTCAATTTCATGGGTAAGCGAAGAGGTGTGAATGGTGTTCATGGAGTTGGGCTCAAAAACCAGTCCGGTTACCGCATTTTTTTGCGAGAAGAAAACAAAGGGGTTGGCAAACTCGCCGTTCTCTTTTCGCTGCTGGCATAATACATACAAATAACGCGAGACTTCGATACCATAAAAATCTGATTCCCGCAGGCGTTCATCTTTACAGGCCAGTTTTATCCACGAGCCTACTGCGCAGCCAATATCACCAATACGGCCGGGTTGGATGAACTGTGCCGTATCGTGGTATTTCATTTCGGCAATATCATCCATTTGTCGAACGTAAACATTGTAGTCGCGGGTTTCGGTAAGGTCGCCATCGCTGCTGATCATGGCGTCTCTGAACAGCATTTGTACTTTTTCGCCTCTTTTATATTTCTGCCATACGTTGAATGCGGCAGGGTGCATATGCGTTTGTACGTAAGGGTCGGTTTGCCATTGATCGCTTTTGGCAATTTGTTCAACCACATCCCAGGGCATGGGCGTATGGTGCTGCCAGGTGGCCATATCTTTCAGTTCCGCCGGCAGAATGGTAAAACCAAGATCGTGATACATATTCAGTACGGGGGTAGAACAGATCACAACGGTATTTTCGGGTGTGCATTGGAACAGCCCTTCACTGTCGTGGTGAATGCGTTTAAGCGTGTATGCGGCAAAATTCGGCACCTGTCCAACATCGTCGATGCCATACATATAAGTTGGGGCGGAAAGCGCATTGCCAAACGCCTCGATAGTGATAGCCCGCAGGTAAAATGGTAGGGGGTTTCGGCGGGTATTCGAATGGTTGGCCGAGGTTACGGCAAACAATACCGCTTCAATTTTTTTTGTAATACCAGTGGGTTTGCCAAATACGTCTTTCTCGTTCTGAAGGCCGTTTTGAAGCAGCCGCTGAATATATTCAAACTGAAATTGGGTAAGCAACTGGTGGCGGCCGGGAATCAACAGGTACATGGAACTGATTTGCCTTAAAGATACAGTTTGCGGTGGATAGGTTGGTACTACGGCCGAAAGTTTTATATTGCAGGCCATGTCAGTATCCGGTTCAGAAATAAAAGTAGCAGTAGATGCCATCGTTTTCGGGTATTCCAAGAATGAAGGTGTATCCATTTTGCTTATTCAGCGGAAATATCCGCCGTTCAAGAATGCCTGGGCCATTCCCGGTGGTTTTGTGCTGGCCGATGAGTCGCTGGAAGAAGCGGTGCGCAGGGAATTAAGGGAGGAAACGGGCATCGAGGTGAATTATCTCGAACAACTGTATACTTTTGGCGATCCCGATCGCGACCCGCGTAAACGGGTGATCTCCATTGCCTATTTTGCATTGGTTAAAAGCGCCCGGTTCCAGCAGTTAAAGGCAAGCACCGATGCCGAAAATGCGCAATGGTTCAATTTCAAACAACTGCCATCACTGGCGTTCGATCATAGAAAAATTCTTAACATGGCCATAGAGCGGGTGCGCACCAAGATCCGCTACCAGCCTATCGGGTTCGAACTGCTCGATCGTAAATTTCCCTTCGCCGATCTGGAAAAACTCTATATAGCTTTACTTGACCGCGATATAGACCGGCGCAACTTCTACAAAAAAGTGATGGCCCTCGGCATTCTCGATGAAACCGACGAATACGCCAAAAGCGAAGGCAAGGGCCGTCCCAGCAAAATGTACCAGTTCAATAAAAAACGCTACCAGGAACTGTTGAAGGAAGGGATCAATTTTGAGATATAGGCGATTAGTTGACGGGTTAACAGGTTGACGAGTTAACAAGGTTGGCCAGATAATAAGTAGTGGGTTACAGGTTGGCAGATCAGCGGCTTAACAGGTTGGCGGGTTAATTAGTTGACGGGTTAATAAGTTGGCGGATTAACAAGGTTGGCCAGATAATAAGTAGTGGGTCACAGGTTGGCAGAACAGCGGCTAACAGGTTGGCGGGTTAACAGGTTTTTAATCTAAGTCCTTCGTTTTCAATTCTTCTTTTGTTCCAATTCTCCTCTTTATTTTTTCATACTCCCTTAAAAGAACATTTATTTTGCGTAGTATTCACGCAAAATTTGGATATTCCGGAACTCCGTTCTATATTTGCGTATAATTAACGCAAAATGAAAGCAACTGGTGTTATTATAGCAAGATTTCAGACCCCGTACCTGCACGAAGGGCATAAGTATTTGTTAGATGAAATTCGTTCCAAACACAATAAAGTAGTGGTGGTTTTGGGTATTTCGCCGGTAAAAGGCAGTCGCCGCAACCCATTCGATTTTTATACACGCGAACGTTTGTTAAAACAATACGCACCCGACCTGATGGTATTGCCGTTGAGCGATCACCCTTCCGATGAAACGTGGAGCAAAAATCTCGATGCCTTGTTGCAAAATACCTTTCCGCTTGAATCGTTTATTTTATACGGCAGCCGCGAGTGTTTTATTCCCTATTACAACGGGCATTTACAGGTTATTGCACTGCCGGAATATGGAGAACATTCCGCCACCGCCATCAGGAACGACAATAGCGACAGAGTGCTCGATACAACCGATTTCAGAATGGGCATCAACTATGCTTATCAGAACACGTATTCAAAAGTATATCCCACGGTTGATATAGCGGTTTTGAAAGATGGGGATGCACAGGTATTGCTGGGTAAAAAAAGCAATTCACCCAAATGGCGTTTCCCCGGTGGTTTTGCCGACCCAACTGATGATACGTATGAAACCGCGGCACGCCGCGAGTTACAGGAAGAATGCGGTGATATGGAGGTAAATACCATGCAATATGTAGGTTCTGCCAAAATAGATGACTGGCGTTATCGTTCTGAAGATGATAAGATACTTACCTTGTTGTTCAAAACCCAATGGGTGTTTGGGCAGGCAAAGGCAAATGACGATCTGAAAGAGCTGGCCTGGTTCCCGGTAAAAGAACTTAAAAACATGATGCAACAGGGAACGATCGTAAAAGAGCACCATGTTTTGGTAAACCTGTTATTGAATAACCTGAACGCATAATTTCACAGCACCCGTAATAACCCTTACTTCACAATTAAACATTACATCATATGAAAACGCAGGAGAACTTTGTATTATTAGCCGACGCATATAAATATTCACACCATAAATTATACTATCCCGGCACTACCAAAATCTATTCGTATCTCGAAAGCCGGGGTGGACAATTTGATGAAACCGTTTTCTTTGGATTGCAATATTTCATGAAGCACTATCTCGAAGGAATTGTGATCACAAAAGAGAAGATCGATGAAGCGGAAGCTTTTTTAACCCAGGTGTTCGGCCGTAACGATGTGTTCGACCGCAGTAAGTTCGATTATATAGTTGAAAAATACAATGGCCGTTTACCGGTTCGCATAAAAGCGGTGCCTGAAGGATCCGTGGTGCCGGTTAACAATGTGATGATGACCATAGAGAATACCGATCCTGAATGTTTCTGGTTATCGAACTTCCTTGAAACCCTGTTGATGCAGGTATGGTATCCCTGTACTGTAGCAACGGTATCGCGCGAAGTGAGAAAGATAGTGGAAGAGTATTTTGAGGAAACGGCCGCAGATGCTTCAAAACCTGCGATTGATTTTGTGCTGAATGATTTTGGTTTCCGCGGCGTAAGCTCGGTAGAAAGCGCTGGTTTGGGTGGCGCCGCTCACCTCATCAACTTTTTGGGAAGCGATACGCTTATGGGCAGTGTGATGATCAAACGGTATTACGAAACGCAGAAAGTATATGGTTTATCGGTACCCGCAACAGAACACTCGGTATGTACGCTGTTGGGCGAAGAAGGCGAGCTGGATATATTCAAACACATTTTAAAAACCTTCCCTGCCGGTGTTGTAGCCTGTGTGTCCGACTCATTCGATATTTTCAGGGCATGTAGCGAGTACTGGGGAACGGAGTTGAAAGACCTGGTGTTGAGCAGGGATGGGGTACTGGTAATTCGTCCCGATAGCGGCGACCCGGTATTTACGCTGTTGAGGGTCTTCGATATCTTATTGACCAAATTCGGTTATACCATCAATGAAAAAGGATATAAGGTATTACCACCGCAGGTTAGGGTGTTACAGGGTGATGGCGTAAACGTACAGGCTATCCGCAGTATATATGGGGCTTTGAAAGTAAATGGTATCAGTGCAGAGAACCTGGTATTGGGAATGGGTGGGGCCCTGTTACAAAAGGTAGACCGCGATACGCAGAAGTTCGCTTTCAAATGTTCTTATGCCGAAGTAAATGGTAAACCGGTAGATGTGCAGAAGCATCCTGTAGAAGTTGACTCGCATGGTAAACTGGTACAATCGTTTAAAAAATCAAAAGCCGGACAATTAAAATTAATACGCACCGATGCCGGTTATCAAACGGTAAGAAAAGAAACTTCACCCGGCTTTGAAGACCAGATGATAACCGTGTTTGAGAATGGAGCGATCATCAACACGGTAAGCTTTGAAGAAATAAGGGAGCGTGCCGTTGTGGTGAGAGAGCCGCAGGAGGTGTAGAACTAGTTCAATTAAGAAAAATGAAACAGAGTAAAAGAATAGAAATAGCAAAAGACACACTGGCGATCCTGGAGAAAGGATTTTATACAAATAGTAACGGTGAAAAAGTAGATCTAAGCCTTATCCAAAAGAATGCAGAAGAAAAAACCAGTCTGTACACGCCGAAAGCGCTGGATGAACTGTTAACCGGCATCAGGTATACATACAGCTATGACACCCGGTATGAGGTAACGAATGAAACAACACTCGATGCCGTTCGCCGCCTGGCGAGAGAGGGGGAAGAGCATGTGGTGTGTTTGAACTTTGCCTCGGCAAAAAATCCCGGCGGCGGTTTCCTTGGTGGCGCATTGGCGCAGGAAGAATGCATAGCAAGGGCCACAGGTTTGTATCCCTGTTTGTTGCAGGCAAATGAATACTACGAATACCACAGGAAGCTGAACACCTGTTTGTATAGTGATCATATGATCTATTCACCGCAGGTGCCTATCCTGAAAACGGAAAGCGGTGAGTTGCTGAATGAAGTAATATGCACAAATATTATAACATCACCCGCTGTTAATGCTGGTGCGGTGCGAAGGAATGAACCCGGTAATGCGGATAAGATCATTCCCGTAATGCGGAAACGGATTGAAAAACTGTTGGCCCTTTGTGTGCATTATGAGCATACAGCGCTGGTGCTGGGCGCCTGGGGCTGCGGAGTTTTTCGAAACGATCCTGAAGAAATAGCGGAGCTGTTCCGTGAGGCACTCACCGGCAACTTTGCCAGCCAGTTCAAAAAGGTGGTGTTTGCGGTGAAGACCGATAAAGAGGAGATCATAGAACCTTTCAGGAAGAGATTTTAACAGGGAAATAAGATTGGATAACAACTGAACTGCCAAACAGGAAATTGCTGTTACAGTGTATGACCTTTAAACCTGATTAATATGAAATATTCAAGAGACTGGCTAAAACAACAGATAGAAAAGGGCGTAAAGGTTGATTATTTATTCTTTTGGGGACATAAACAGAAAAACCCCAATGAGGTAGATAGGTCCTGTTTCAGTCAGTGGTTTCCTTCAACGTTTGTTGTAGAAGATATTGAATATCCTACAGCTGAGCATTGGATGATGATCCGCAAAGCCAAATTGTTTAAGGATGAGGAGGCGTTGCAGGAAATGTTGGCCACGCCGAAACCCGGCGCAGTAAAAGCGTTGGGAAGAAAAGTTAAAAACTTTGATAAGGATGTATGGAATGCAAACGCTTATGATATTGTGGTGGAAGGCAGCTATCATAAATTTTCACAGAACGAAGCATTTAAAACCTTCTTATTAAATACAGGTAAGAAGATTATCGTTGAGGCAAGTCCCCGTGATTTTATTTGGGGAATAGGGTTGGGTAAGGACAGACCGGAAGCCCAACACCCTGATACCTGGCGGGGCACCAATTGGTTGGGCTTTGCTCTGATGGAAGCGCGTGATAAATTATTAAACGAGGCCGCATGAAACCAACACCCGTTCACGGCGCATTGTTCGGTTTAGCCATTGGCGATGCATTAGGTGTACCCGTTGAGTTTAAAAAGCGCGATGAGTTAAAAGCAAGACCGGTAACGGATCTTGAAGGTTACCAAACCCATAACCAACCACCCGGTACTTTTTCCGATGACAGCTCATTGACGTTTTGCCTGGCCGAGTCATTGTGCCATGGGTATGATCTCAACGATGCCGGGCAGCGTTTTGTAAAATGGTTCTTTGAAGGTTACTGGACGGCTGGTGGCGAAGTGTTTGGCGTAGGTAAGTCAACCGAAGATTCCATAACGCGGTTAGAAAATGGCGTTTCGCCGGCACACTCGGGTAACTATGATCCCGATTGCAATGGCAACGGATCACTGATGCGTATTCTTCCTTTGTTGTTTTATATCAGGAATTTTGAAATGGAAGAACGTTATAGAATTATCAGGGAAGTTGCGGTTATGACACATGGTTCCATGCGCACGGTAATTGCCTGTTTTTACTACCCCGAGTTTGCGCTGGAGTTATTGAATGGCACCAGTAAGGAGGTGGCGTATCACAGAAGAAACGAGGAAGTGACTGTTTTCCTTCGCAACAAAGGTATTTCGCCGGCGGATTGGGCGCTTTTTGAGCCATTGTTCGGGCAACGAATACCCCTGGTTGATGAAAATGAGTGTAGCACCATCCATCATGCGCATTTAACAATACAGGCTGCCATGTATTGCTTCCTGAAAACAAACAGCTATACAGAAGCAGTATTAATGGCGGTGAATCTTGGCGATGATACCGATACTACCGCTTCCGTAACCGGCGCGCTGGCCGGTTTGTATTACGGTTTCGATACCATTCCTGAAAAATGGATAAAAGGCATTAAAAGAAGTGATGAGATCTATGACCTGTGCAGCCGGTTGTCAACGGCAATGGGTTATTAAAGAATTTTAAAAAGAAATGTATGAAAACGAATCCTGTTCACGGAGCGTTATTTGGAGTGGCAATCGGCGATGCATTGGGCGTACCTGCGGAATTTACAAGCCGCAAAACCTTGCAGCTTGACCCTATAAAGGATTTTATCGGGTATAAAAGCCACAATCAGCCACCCGGTACGTTTTCCGATGATAGTTCACTTACCTTTTGTCTGGCCGAAACATTGTGCATTGGATTTGATCTTCACGATTTGGCCAACCGGTTTATCAATTGGCGGGAACATGCATACTGGACGGCAGGTGGAAAGGTATTCGACATTGGTTTGATCACTGCTGAGGCTATCGGTAATTTAAAATACGTACCGAGGCCTCAATTGGCTGGTTGCTACGGAGTAAACAGTAACGGCAACGGATCGTTAATGAGAATACTTCCATTGTTATTCTATATTAAAGATTTCGATATTGATAAAAGATATGAAGCGGCCAGCGACGTTTCTTCTATAACCCATGGCCATTTAAGATCGGTGATCAGCTGTTTTTATTACCTGGAATATGCGCTCGAATTATTAAAAGGGCATGATAAACAAACGGCTTTTGTAAACACTGCAAAAACAGTATCCGATTTTTTGGTTATAAAAAGTTTTGAAGAGAAAGAGATTAACCTGTTTGCACCATTACTGAATGAAAATATAGCTACGCAGCACGTCGATAGTATACCCTCAAGTGGTTACGTGTTAAGCACACTCAAAGCCGCGATGTATTGTTTCCTTACCACCGGGAATTATGCTGATGCTGTTTTAATGGCTGTTAACCTCGGTGATGATACCGATACCACGGCTGCAGTAACAGGCGGCCTCGCAGGATTGTATTATGGGTTCGAATCCATTCCCGAAAAATGGGTGAAGGAAATAAAAAGAACAAATGACATTAAAGACCTGTGCAACCGGTTAGCGAAGGCAAAAGGTCTTTGAAAATGATTTTATGGAAAAACAACTAAAACATATAAGTAAATTTTTGAGCCTTATACTGCGGCATCAACCGCAGGAGATCGGGCTTACACTTGATCAGGAAGGCTGGGCCGATGTGGCCGAGCTGATAGAAAAGACAAATAAAAGAGGCCTCAGACTTGATTTTGCCACCCTGCAGATAATCGTAGATACCAACGATAAAAAACGTTATTCATTCAATGATGATAAAACGCGGATCCGCGCCAACCAGGGACACTCCGTTGAGATAGATCTGAACCTGGCAGCGCAGGTGCCGCCTGCCTTGCTCTTCCATGGCACCGCCGATAGGTTCATCGGCGCCATCAGGCAGCATGGCCTGCAGAAAATGAACCGCCACCATGTTCACCTCACCGCCCATGAAGCCACTGCCCGCAATGTAGGCGGCCGCCATGGCAAACCGGTGGTGTTGATAGTTAATGCATTGATAATGCATGAACAGTCGCATGTTTTTTATTTGTCAGCCAATGGCGTGTGGCTTACCGATCACGTACCGCCTGCTTTTATTGAATTTAACAATTAACAATTCCCACGTAGAATTATAACTGGTTTCAAACCTTTTCATGCCTGTACTGTTAGTATAGGCATGTCTTTACAATTAAGTATCCTTGACCAAACCCCTATTCGCCGGGGAAGTAATGCCGCTGAAGCGTTGCAGGAGTCGGTTGAGTTGGTTCGCCTGGCCGATGAGCTGGGATTTGCCCGTTACTGGCTGAGTGAACATCACAATACCACTACTTTGGCCATGGCTGCACCGGAAATAATGATCGCCCGGCTGGCCGCGGAAAGCAAACGCATTCGTTTGGGTTCGGGTGGAATTATGTTGCCGAATCACAGCACATTGAAGGTGGCCGAGAATTTCAAAATGCTGGAAGCATTGTATCCGCAGCGGATCGATCTGGGTGTAGGCCGCGCGCCCGGTGGCGACCGCATTACCGCACAGTTATTGAATCCATCCAATACATTTGACCCGCAGGAATATATACAACAGATCAGCGACCTGCAGGATTTCTTAACCGATAATCCCAACTATAATAATATTCATGGAAAGGTGCGGGCCATTCCGCAGATAGATACCGTTCCTGCATTATGGATGCTTACCAGTAGTGGTGAAAGCGCTTACCTGGCAGCTCATAGTGGTATGGCTTTGAGTTTTGCGCAGTTCATCAATCCCATCGGCGGCAAGGAAGCCCTTGCTGTTTACCGGCAGCGGTTCAAGCCATCTGCTCAGTTAAAAACACCCACAGCAAGTGTAGGTGTATTTGCATTTGTTTCTGAAGACGGGCAAAAGGCAGAACAGGTGCAGGCCGTTATGGATTACCGCTTGTTGAGTTTTGAAAAAGGCAGGTACGATGAGATCCCCACATTTGAAGTGGCTGGTAAATATAATTATACACCCGCTGAATGGCAGCGCGTATTGTTCAACCGGCAACGCACTATTGTAGGAACGCCTGATGTAGTGAAAGAAAAAATGCTGGCGCTGGCTGCTGAATTGGATGTGCCGGAGGTGATCATTGCCACGTTTGCCGAAACAAAAGAAGACCGTTTTGACAGTTACCGGTTAATGGCAAAAATGTTTGCAATTACTCCCGGTAAGTAAGGTAAAAAGGTGATTTAACAAACCTTATAAACAGCGTTGTTATAAACAATCGCTTATGTAGAGTTATTAATATACATGTGAATATAAAGGAAGAGTCATGCCGTCCGCATGGCTCTTTTGCTATTGCCTATACTACGATCAGGTATTATTTTTAAGCCGTGTAAAAATGATAAACAAAGCGGAAGCGCTGACTGTTTTATCATTCTAACCATACCGTATAATCAATATATGAAAATAAAAGCAATTATAACAGGCGCTTCAGGAATGGTAGGCGAAGGAGTGCTGCATGAATGCCTGTTACACCCCGAAGTGGAGGAGGTGCTGGTGGTAGGAAGAAGAACGGCTGGTGTTGTTCATCCTAAACTTAAAGAAATCATACATAGCAACTTTTTTGATCTGTCGGCTGTAAAAGATCAGTTGAAAGGGTACAATGCCTGCTACTTTTGCCTTGGCGTATCATCGGTGGGCATGAAGGAAAAAGAGTATCATCATCTTACGTATGATCTTACCATGCATATGGCTACTACCCTCGCAGATCAGAACCCCGGCATGACCTTCTGTTATGTTTCCGGTTCGGGCACCGATAACACCGAGCATGGTAAAATGATGTGGGCCCGCGTAAAAGGGCAAACAGAGAATGACCTGCTTCGTTTGCCGTTCAAGGCCGCTTATATGTTCAGGCCCGGTTTTATGAAACCTACCCAAGGACTTAAGCATACATTGAAAGGGTATAAATTCTTTTCCTGGTTATATCCCGTGCTCCGGCCCATGTTCCCCAATTTTGTTTCAACTTTAAGCGAACTGGGGCGCGCTATGATCAACGTTACCCTTAAAGGATATGAAAAGAAGGTGCTGGAAGTAAAGGATATTGTAAGGGCTGCCCAGGCTGCATAACAAATAAAAAAATCCCGCCTAAACGGGATAAAAAAAGCATTGCTGCTTTTTGTTTTTTCGTGGTTGTTGTGTTAGCGCCTTAAATCGATTACGGGTTTAGGGGTCTCATGCGCGCTGCCTGATTGGTCGAAAACATTTTATTGAACGATCAGCATTTTCCTGGAATGTTTATATCCTTTCATATACACGTTCAGGAAATAAACCCCATTGGCCAGTACAGGCAGTTTCATGGCGATCGTATTTCCGTTATAATCAGGTTGAACCGGCACCCGAACGCCCATGTTACTTAATAATTCCACTCTTATATTTTGTGGCAATGCATTTTCGCCCAGGGTAATATTGATGACTTCGCGAGCCGGGTTGGGGCTTACTATAAAACTGTTGTTGGGTACTTCATCTGTTTTTACACTCACCGTTTGCGACCAGGTTACTGTGTTGCCTGCGCCGGCCAGTTGTAAACGGTAATAAGAGGCCGGATACAGCGGGCTGGCATCCCGGGTTACATATTTCTGTTCGCCGCCATTACCGGTGGCTGAAATGGTTTTAATGGCTTCCCAGTTTGTTCCATTGGCTGATCTTTCAAGGATATATTTATCTCCGGCTGATTCCTGTTGGCTTGTCCAGCGGATAGTTACTGAACCATCGGGCGCCGGGGCTGCGTCAAAAGAAGTAAGATGTACAGGAAGAACCGAGCATAACGCACCGCTCACTACTTCTGAGCCGACAGTATAAAAAGAAGCCGGGTTGTTTTGGTTGTTATAGGAAGTGCTGATCCAGCCGGCGCTTCTTGTTGTGTTTGAAATTCTGAACTCGTCGAAGTTGCCATACAGGCCATGGTCTGCGGTGTATTGTGAGATGCCAAAATAATTCCTGTCGTTCCCTCCAAGGCTGCTGGGGTCAAGGGTAATGCCGCCTGTATTGGTGGCATTGGCTGCCCCGTCATAATATAACACACCAGTATTGGTGGCCGCATTTATCGTAACCGCAAAATGATGCCAGGCGCCTGTGCCGGTAGTAGTACCAGAAGAGACCTGTTGCTCAGTGCCGTTACCATTGATTGTAATGGCAAAACGTTTCACCCCGTTGCCGTTGATACTTGGGCACAGGAACATATTGAAGTTGGTATTTCTGCCAAAATCAAAAATACGCTCCCAACTGGTGTTTACTGTTTCGAGGTATACCCAGCCTTCAAAGGTAAAATTGGTTACAGAATTAAAAATATTATTAGGTAACTGCAGGTAACGTACACCGGCAGTTCCTGATGTAATGTTCGGCGTATTTGCCAGGCGGCGGCCTTCGCCGATCTTGCTGGCGGCTAAATTAGCCGTGCTTACATCGGTAAGATGCCTGTTGTTCGAGGTGCCATCGGTAACGCTGCTGTTGAAATGATATACGCCCATATAGCTGGCATCCCAAACACCTGTAGAAGAGGGATTGCTTACTACGCCCGATTTGCCATAGAACATATATATTATCTGGTTGCTGCCACCGGTAAGTGATGGAACCTTTACCCAGGCAACCAGTTGACCGGTGGTGGCGGTGTACCTTTCAATTTGCATAGGCAATATCGTACTGCAATCGGGGAGGGTGAAAACAATATCGTACCCGTTTGCATTGAGAACGCGACCGCCATTGGCGGTGGTTCTTAATGAGTTGTCAGTTAAACTGATCAACACCGGGAAATCAGTCAATGTTCCTGAGATCTGGGTGCCCTGCAGGGTAATGGTTTTACCATAAGCATAGCCAGATAACTGGGCATCAACATGTTTACTAAGAAGCATCGCTGGTACGAATAGACAGAAGAATCCCTTCTTCAAAGTGCTACTCTTTACTTTGAATTGTTTCATGCGCCTTAACCAATTAATACTTCAGCTTTTTACGGAATCAATGTGCATCAGGAAGCGAAGTATTAAGTATAACCGCATAGGTTCAGAAAAAATTGTATCCGCGGGTTGGAAATGTAATGGTAAACCTTTATTATTTGATATATGTCAACAAGTAGGTAAGGATAGTGGTTTTTTTTAGCAGCGGCCAAAAAATTGTTTAGCTGACATTAAATAATATCACTATCTATAAAGGGTTCGAAGTTTAAAATGTTGAATTGACCTTTCACGATGGCACCATCGGCAAATGCCTGATGCGCCTGCCGCCTGCTTTATATACTGCATTGGCAATGGCGGCTGCAGCCGGCCCCTGTGCTGCTTCTCCGGCGCCCATGGCCTTTTCTTCAGGTTGATTCAATACCGCCACTTCCACCTCCGGCACCTGGTTAAAACGCATGATGGGGTACGAAACCCAGTCCCTGCTGCTAACATGTTGCGCATCGAACTTCACCTGTTCGATTAACGTCCAGCTGGCCGACTGTATCATGCCGCCTTCTGTTTGATTGATAATTCCATCCAGGTTGATCACTTCGCCTGCGTCGATGGCCGACCACATCTTTTGTACCTCTATCGCTCCTGTTGCAGGTTGAACATGTACCTGTGCGGCAACTGCACAATACGATGCGCTGTTCTTGTACCGCGAGAAAGCTATTCCAATACCAGTGTTGGCCGGCAATTGTATGTTGGAAATCATTTCCTGCACTTTGCGGATAACCGCTTTTGCGCGTTCATCCTGTAAATGCATTAAACGGAAAGTGAAAGGATCCTTACCGGCTTTTTCGGCCAGCTCATCCATGAATGATTCTATAGCAAAGATATTGGCGTATGCGCCGAGGCTGCGAAGTGCTGAGGTTCGCAACGGGCCTTTGAAGAAATGTGCTTCTATGCGTTGATTGGGAATGGCATAATAAGGTTCCGAATTCCTGTTGGCGCCACTGCTAAAGCGTGAACTTTCTTTAAGCGGGGTAGCGTAATGTTGTGCTGCCAGCAGGTTGTTGGCATCGCCGCCGGGACGAATGCTATGTGTGTCGGACCACAGTTCATATAGCCAGGCGGTAATATTACCCGCATCATCAAGTAACGCGGCTGCTTCCATGATCATGGCGCTGCCATAGGGTTCCCAGGCATGTTCATCGCTGCGTGTCCATTGCAGCCTTACGTGTTTACCGGCATAAGCCATTGCCAGCAGGGCCACATCGGCTGCTACATCGTCGGCGCCATTATGACCATAACAACCCGAACCGGGAACACCGGTAACATCGATCTTGTCAACCGGTAACGGTAATAATTTTGAAATGGATTCGCGCAGGGGGTAAATGCCCTGCGAATGCGACCATACATGCAGCCGGCCGTTATCGTATATCGCCAGGGCGCACGATGGCCCAATAGAAGCATGCATGTGATAAGGTTTATAATATTGCGCTTTTATCCACGCATTGCTATCGGGTATACTGCCTTTTTCAGCTACCTTATCATTTTGCCCGGGCAGCGTTTTCAGATATTTGATCATGTTGCTGCCTGCAGGCAGTTTACTGCCGGCGCTCCATTTGCTATGTTGCTGCAACCATCGTTGTGCTTTAACGGACTGGTATTCTTCCTGTGTTATAACACCCACAAAACTTCCGTTCACAACCGTCTTTAATATGCCGGGAATATTTTTTTTCAGTGCCTTTTCATCCAGCTCCTGCAACCGGGCGTCGTATGCGGGTGGACGAACAACACAGGCATGCACCATACCGGGGAAACGCATGTCCTGGATATAATACTGTTCGCCACGCGCCATGCGGCTGATATCGCTGCGCGGAATGGCCTTGCCAACCAGTTTATAACTTTCCTTTGGTTTTAAGTTAACAGGCGCCTGTACCTTATCGGTTATTTGTTTACCATTTAAAAGCTGGTGGAAGGTTATTGACTTGTTTCCTGTAACGGCGCTGATGGTCCCGTTCTGCATGTTTAATTGTGCCGCAGGAACGCCGAGTTGTTGCGATGCCAGCTCCAGTAATTTTTGCCGGGCTGCTGCGGCTGCAAACCGAACCGCCATGGCGCTTTGTTCAATAGAACCGCTGCCCACCGTATACCCTTCATTGGGCGTTCTGAGCGTATCTGCCAACACCACTTCAACCTTGTTCATTCCGAGGTCGAGCTCTTCTGCCGCCACCTGTGCAATGGCAGTGCCTATTCCCTGCCCCAGTTCGAGCTTGCCGGTAAAGATGCGTACCTGTCCGTTGGCCAGCACTTCCAGCCAGGCATTGATATGGGGATGCCGTTTAATGCTTTGCGGCAGTTCCTGGAACATAGGCGAAGGCAGGTCAATGAATGAACGCTGCAGGCTGAACCCGATGGCGAGGCAACCGGTGTTCTTTAAAAAATTTCTTCTGTTCATACCCGATATGAATAAAGTAGAATGAGGTAAACATTATTGACTTATTTGGAATTGGCCGCCCGCTTCACTGCTTTAATGATGCGGCTCTGCGTGCCGCAACGGCAGAGTGCACGTTGTAAACCATTGCGGATAGCGGTATCGTCGGGGTGAGGGTTTTCGTTCAGTAGTGCAACGGCAGAGATCACCATGCCGTTCATGCAATAACCGCATTGCGCAGCCTGCTCCTGTACGAAGGCTTCCTGAACGGGATGCATTTCGTTGTCGTTTTGTATCAATCCTTCCAGCGTGACTATCTTCCTGTCTTTTACCGCTGCTACGGGCAGCATACAACTGGGTTCTGCTTTGCCATTGAGCAATACCATACACGCGCCGCATTGCTGCAACCCGCAACCGTATTTCGGGCCATTCAGCGCCAGCTGGTTTCGCAGCACATACAACAACGGAGTGGCAGGATCAACCTGCACGGTATGTTTTTTACCGTTCACCTGCAATTGAATGGTAGTATTCATAATAATTGAATTTAAAAAGAACATGGCGACGCGTAAAACCGAATGCCTGGCCTTTGCCTTCGGTCATCCGGTTACCGTCAAAAGAGTATAAGTTAAGCAATTAAACTAAAACAAAGTGGGTCGAAACCAACAGCGGAATATTACAGGGATAGAATGTTAAATATATGTGAGCGCGAAGTATTACCGGCTTTAGCACCTGTAGCTGCAACACGTACAGGGCTAAAGCGTATGCCGGTAATGAATGAGTGACAAATTGATTAATTGGTAAAGGTTACAGATCACGCCTTTTCAGTGAGCTTTTTGAGGGCCCGCATCATTGGTTATTTTTTTGTCCTCGAGTAATCCGTTCTGTTTTACCCACAACGTGAGCGAGATCAGGGAAGTAAGAATAAGCAGGCTCGATAAATTGTATTCGCCTTTCAGGTACATGATGGCACTTACAACGCAGGTAATGACAATACATGCCAATGGCAACAACAGGTAAACAATTTTCATTTGGTACGGGATTTTTATAATGAACGTTTGATAATACGGATTTACATATCGGCCCATGCCGATAACATACTAATACAGGAACACTGGTTAATTCTGAGAAAATTGGAATTGATCAGTAAGTCAAATGTGCGTAAGGAAATTGGAAAATTGAAATAGGGCAGTTAAATGTGCAAAGTATACTGGTGTCAGGGACTTTACAAATTTGGCAAGCAAATCTTAATGATGCAAGCTTTTGTTGCCCCTTTCTTTAGATATTTATTTTCTATATGGGCAACCCGTTTATATTACCGGGATTATGGTTTTCAGGAGATCGCCGTAAAATCGGTCAATAGCAGGTATTCAGCCCATTGCAGCCCGCCTGGCAGCAACCGGTTGCTGAATTCGAGGTGTATCACCGTTCGTTTGTTATTGTTCACTGTTCTGTTAGAAGCATGAAGCAGCAGGGGCTGCATGATCATAATACCTGGTACTTCTTTTACAAACCGCCTGATGGCAAACAGGTCACTGGTTTTGCGAAAGGCAGCTCCGCTGGTATCGATGGCATCGATCGTTTCAATAATAGCTGCTACTTCCGGTTCCGTAAATACATTGTCGATTATGGCAAAGCCTTCCCGTGCAGATGTTGTTTATGCTGAGCTGTTCCCATCACCGTTTATAATTGAATGATATCGTAAATAGGTACCGGTGGGTCAAAAGCCTGGCCCTCTTCCCGCTGGTTATAGATCTTGTTTACGATCTCCATTCCTTTCACCACCTTGCCAAAGGCTGCATAACCCTGTTTGTCGGCATTGTTCTCGCCGCCGAAATCAAAACCGGGCTGGTCGGCCAGGCAAATAAAGAACTCACTCGTACCGGTGCCGGGAGCAAGCCGCGCGAGGGAGATCACCCCTCTTTTATGTTGTATATGGGTTTGTTCGGTAGTTTCGTGCGGTATGCCGGTAAGCGTGTCGTGCACTTTAGGTTTCGATTTGTAAATGCCGCCCTGGATCAACTCGGCTTTTGACGCGTTCGACGGCTGGTTTTCGTCGTTCAGCACCCGGTAAAACGAACTGTTATTGTAATAACCGGCTTTTACATACGAGAGGAATGCCGTTACGGTCTTCGGCGCCTGATCGGGATATAATTCCACTTCAATATCGCCGAATTTGGTTTGTATTTCAATGTGCGGATTCTTGTATTTGGTTCCGCAGGCTGCCATCAGCATACAGATGGAAACGATAAACAGGTATTGCTTGCGCATGTAAAAATTTTAACAATGCAAATTAAGCGGAAAAGGGGGATTGTTAAAGAAATAAAAACCTCCTGTTAACGATGTCACAAATGGTCATGTTGAGGTGAACAATGAATAAACCAGGTGAACAATGCGCCTTCTTATATACGACCACTCTTTATTCACTTTAAAAACACCGGTCATGAAACCTATTTTACGCTTAACCGTTTTGTTTATTGCCATCGCTTCTTTTGCAAGCTGTTCTAAAGTTGTTGTCGATGTAGATATCCGCCCTGCCATCACCGGCTCGTGGGTGCTTTCCGATGCATCTCATAAAGACAAATATGGCTGGTACACTGTAAACACCGGAATTGAACATGGCGTATTCACTTTTTATAATAATGGCCGGGCAAAATATGTTGAGAATGGGGTAGTACTTGAAGGTACCTGGTCTATGCGCACAATAACCAACGGTTACTACGATGAGTTTGGTGTTTATTTTACCAATTCTCACCAGGACCTGTCGATCCATGTATCGGATTATTACGGCGATGATACCATCGATATGTATTTCGATAACGTAAACGTATATAATAACTCGTTCGTAGCTACCAATTTTACCAATAACTATATCGGCCGTTACCGTTTCGCCAGGTATTGATTGGTTTGAAAAGTAAGGATGTTTTTGAAAGGTTATATTAAGTGTGCCACACCTCGAAGGTGTGGCACACTTTCGTTTTTATAATAAACCTTTCTTTGGCTGGTACTCCTGTTCCCATTTCGCCAGTTGTTGCAGCAACTGATAGGCCGATAAAATATCCTGCGCAAATGCCGCCTGCCTGTTCGAGAGTCCGCTTTCATGACCCTGTAACAACAAATAAGCATTGTTGGCCAGTTGTTCAGGGGTATAACCGCCATTACCGAGTGACTGGTAATATCGCAGCTGTTGTTGCAGGTCTTTTTTCAGCGAAGCGGCAACTTTGCCGGCCAGTGTAAGATCGCCCGCCTCATAACATGCTTCAAGGAACCTGAGCGAAAATATATTATGCATGTTGCCCCGGTTCGAGGTCATGCCATAAGGAATATTTTCCGTGTTAACCTTTTCGTCAAACCGGTGTAAAACCCGGCGGGCATCTTCTTTTCTGCCGGCTCCGGCCAGGCTGCGGGCAACCTGCGCATGCGCCAGTTTGATGGTGTTCATACGGCGGCGGTTCTCTTCGTCGAAATAAACGCCTGTTTTACCGGCGTTGCCATAACCGAATTGTTGCATGATGGTTTTGTACGCCACATCTACATTCACACCACCGGTATTGCTGCTTTCAACAGGCACCAGTTGATACGTGAGGCCGTTCAGCCGGGTGTATTTATCCAGTCCCAGATCCTGCGCCGTACCATTGTTGGTAAAGCAGATCGGCCGTTTCCACTGGTTGCCCGCAATTACCGCCAGCATGGCCAGGTCGTTCTTGAAAAGGAAATTTTTATTGCCAAGGTCAATGTGCAGTTCATCGACTACTTTGTCATTCGCATTTACTGTTCCGTTGCCGGCGACCGTTTTTTTATCAACCGGGATGCTGAATTTTTGAGTGGGAAATAAATGATATACATCGCCGTCTTCCGACATGGTGGTATACCGCGGATCGTCACTGCCTACTACGTTTTTCAAAACATCGTGCAGGTCGTAAAATTTGTCTGCTTCATAACCGGGCATCTTCGTATAATAAACGACATTGAGCCGGTCGCCTGCCACCTGTTCGGGAGTGAACACCACATTGAACGGATCGCTTTTATTTACTTTATATCGTAACTGATCTATTCCCCAATCGGTGCCAATAAGTGTGCTTACAACAACCCGTACATCCCTTCTGATACCTTCTACCTCCTGTGCATACCATAGTGCGTAAGAGTCGTTGTCTTCCGCAGTAAACAAGATGGCGTTTTGCGGACAACTTTGCAGATAATTCTTAGCAAGGTCCAGGGCCAGTTTTTTCTGGCTGCGGTCATGATCATCCCATTCCTGCTGTGCCATTAACACCGGTACGGCCAGTAAGCAGATAGCACTTGCTGCATAAGTTGCCAGCGGCGTTTTTGTTATTTTTTCAAGCACCTGTCGGATCCATAAAACGCCGAGGCCAATCCAGATAGAGAAGGCATAGAATGAACCTACAAATGCGTAATCGCGTTCGCGCGGCTGATAGCCGGCCTGGTTCAGGTAAAATACAATGGCGAGGCCGGTACAGAAGAACAACAGGCCATTTACCAGCAGATCGCGGCGGCTGCGTTTCAACTGGAACAATATACCTGCAATACCTAACAACAGCGGCAGCATGTATAACCGGTTAAACGCCTTGTTATCGACACGTGTGCTGTCGGGCATCGCCTGCTGGTTGCCGTACATAGCATTGTCGATAAACGATATGCCGCTGATGAAATTGCTGTCGCGCGGATTGCCGAAACCCTGCAGGTCGTTTTGCCTGCCGGCGAAATTCCACATGAAGTAGCGCATATACATCCAGCCGGCCTGGTAGTTCATAAAGTATTTCAGGTTGTCGCCCATGGTAGGCGTGTCGTCGGGTGAAAGCCCGGCAAACTGCCGGTAGCAGTCGACCTCGCCGCGTTCATTGCTTTCGTTATACATGCGGGGAAAGAAGTGGGAAGAGGGGGGTATTGGCCCAATCCTGTTTGTAGCGCGAACCGGTAACAATATATTTATCTTTTACCCGCACGTACTGATCGCCGGTTTTAACAAAAGGCGCTTTATCGGTAAAATCAGGACCATACATTATTGGCCAGTCGCCATATTTTTCCCGGCTCAAATAGCCTTCGAGGTTGATGGGGTTATCGATATTATACATATCAACGCTGGGATTCGCGTTCGAACGTATCATGGTGGTGAGGTAGGTTGAATAACCCAGCAGCATAAAAGCGCTGCTCCATAAGCCTAGCTTCAGGTAATGCAGTTTTCTTTTACCGGCGAAGCGGATACCAAAAGTAATACCTGCAGCAATCAATATGAAGAAGAAAGCAAAACCAACAAAGAAAGGCGTTCCCAGTTCATTTACGAACCAGATATCAAATGCGCCCGCACCTTTGATGCTGTACTGGATAATGAATTTCTGGATAAAGCCGGTGATGGCGCAGCCGGTAAGGAAGGCCAGTACCGTGTTCACACGCGTTACCTTAAACCGTTTAAAATAATATACCATAATGATGGCTGGAATGGTAAGCAGGTTCAACAGGTGAACGCCAATTGAAAGGCCCATCATATAAAATATAAATATCAGCCATTTGTCGGCACCGGGTTGGTGCGACTGTTGTTCCCATTTCAAAATGGCCCAGAACACAAGCGCGGTGAACAGGGAAGAGAGCGAATATACCTCGCCTTCAACAGCGCTGAACCAGAATGAGTCGGAAAAAGTATAAGCAAGTGCACCAACGGTTCCCGCGCTTATGATCAGGAAGATCGATAGCCGGCTGAGCGGTTCATCATTTTTTTGCACCAGCTTACGGGCAAAATGGGTGATGGTCCAGAACAGGAACAGGATGGTAAGCGCGCTTACAATGGCGCTCATACTGTTTACGGCAATGGCTACGGTGGAGGCTTCATTGCCAAACAGGATAATAAACAGCCGTGCTATCAGGATGAATAATGGTGCACCGGGCGGGTGCGGAACACCCATTGTGTAAGCTGTAGTAATAAATTCTCCGCAATCCCATAAACTAACGGTGCGTTCCATGGTTAGCAGGTAAACGCTACTGGCAATTGCGAAAACCGTCCATCCTGCCAGGTTGTTCACTTTGTTGAAGTTCATTGTGTTGGATTTGAAGTGAGGAACTTTGAATAGGTTATGCACTCCGTTTTCACAGAGTGCTGATACTTTTGTTCCCTTGCCGTTGCTGGTTGCCAGGTGTGCCACACTTCTAAAGTGTGGCACACCTTTGGTTGCCGGAGTTATAGTGTGCCTTTCTTTTTCAGCGCGTTAAACTTTCAAATAGGTGGCAATTCTAAACAACATCTTAAATTTCGAATATATTTTCGCAATTTCATTTTCAGCATTGTGATCATTATCCTATAGAAACGTTAATTATTGCCGCTGCTTCCGTTGAAATGCCAACTTGTATAACAATACAGATATATGTTAATAAACAGTCATGTGGCTTTTTTATAATGGCATAAATTTTTCATCTGCTGTTTATATTTAACCAGCCAATATGAAATATGGTATCCGCTCTTTAACAGTAATTGCAATGTTGATCATTGCCGGCCTGTGCGGTAAAGTGCAGGCGCAGAAAGTATTCTTTGCGTTTGCCCATGGGCAATATGCCAGTCCGGTGCAAAGCGAATTCAAAAATGATTATAATTATGGTGCAGGTGCTGAAGGCGGTGTGGGAATCGCCGTTGGCAAAAAGACGTTTTTGACGGGTACCATCGGCTATACGGTTTTCAATTCTCCCTCAAAAGAGTTGGGCAATATTATTTATGTTCCCATGAAGATAGGGGTTCGCAAATATTTTTTACCGGCCAAACTATTGTTCCTTCATGCCGATGCAGGTATCGGTCAAATAAAAGATAAGACAACCAATACTTCTTCTTCCCGTTTTTCTGCCGATGTAGGTGGGGGCGTTAAGTTAGGCCCCTTTGAAATGGGCCTTGCCTTTGATGGGTTTGTGCGTAATGGCGGCTATGCCTCATGGGTTGGGTTCAAAGCGGGTTGGAGGTTTGGGCTTTGAGTTGATAAGGTGATAAAGTTGATGGAGTTGATAGGGAAAGACGCAACCCTATCAACCTCATCCTTCCCTTGCCATTTACAGATACCCCTTAATCTCCTCTATCGTCTCCAAAAAGCGCTTCTCCTGTTTAATTCCCTTCTGCCACGCCAGGTCCCGATCAATTAGATCTATCTCTTTCTTGATCGTTGCGCCGGCCATACCGGGTTCGGTGCCTAATATAAAAACGGTATCCGAAATAGCTACGCTTGTTTCAATATCGTGCGAAACGATGATAAGCGTTTTCAGATCATCTGACAACGATACCTGTAACAACAACTCTACCGCTTTATCGAGCATACATACGTCGAGCCCGCTGAACGGTTCATCGAGCAGGATAAAGTTCGAGCCCTTTAACAACTGC
This sequence comes from Niastella populi, assembly GCF_002078015.1. Classification (GTDB taxonomy): domain Bacteria; phylum Bacteroidota; class Bacteroidia; order Chitinophagales; family Chitinophagaceae; genus Niastella; species Niastella populi. The sequence continues at coordinate 147,288 of NZ_LWBP01000188.1, forward strand.
TGCATGATGCTTACGCGCTGGCGCTGCCCGCCCGATAACTGGTTTGGGTATAAACCCAGGTGCTCGGTCAGGTGAAACTGCTCTGCATACTCATCGATGGTTTGTTTTTCCTTTCCCGCCAATGCCTTGTTCTTTTTGGCCGCCAGTAATAATGATTGATGTACGGTTCGCCATTCGAACAGGTAGTAGTTCTGGAAAATAACGCCCATGTCGCCGGCCTTTACCGGTTGGTTATCGTGTATGGTCACCTGGCCGCTGGTAGGTTGTTGCAGGCCCGAAAGGATCTTGAACAATTGTGTTTTGCCAATGCCGCTCCGGCCTATCAGGGTTACCACCTGGCCCTGCGAAAAACCGGGGCGAACGATATTCCTGATACAAAAATTGATATCGCGCAGGATTGGCCGGTCGTATGTGAGTGCTACATTGCTGACCTGCAAAATCGCTTCTTCTTTTGTATGTTGTGTCATTATGCTTTTGCTTGTTTTAATCTGCTATACGGGAATAACCAATGCCGCAGCGTTCCCAATAAATAGTCGAAACATAAACCAATTGTAAAGATCACCAGCTGCAGCGCCAGTACATTGGTAAGGTCGTTGTACTTGTTGTATTTTATCAACAGCGTACCAATACCGCCTTCGCTCATGCTCAAACCCTCAACCATCGTGATCATTAGCCAGGAAATGGCAAAGTTCTGGCGAAGGATCTCGAACACCTGATCGGCTTTACCGATGATGATCACTTCGTACAATGTTTGCCAGTTGTTGTACCCAAGTGTTTTGCACAGCTCGTATTCCTGCTGGTTGATGTTTACGATCACCGACAGGAAGGAGGTAACGAAAAAAGGTACTATACCGAAGACCAGCAACGACAATTTCAGTTCGCTGCCGTCTTTGGTTAGCAGCGTGAATACGAAAATCAGACCCGCAAGGGTTAAATACCGGCATTTGACTATGAACTGCGCCAGGCTTTTAAAAAAGGGCAGTACAGATAAATAAGCAAACAACAGGGTGATCAGGATCGAATACAGCATGGCTTTCAGGGTAAGCAGCAGGCTTACCAGTACATTATCGAACAGTAGCTTGCTGCCCAGCAGTTGCACCAATGCGCCTGCCACTTTACCGGGTTTAGGTATGAGGCCATCCGATAAAGTATGCCATAGCAATAATGTAATAACCACCTGCACGGCCATCATGATCATCACTGTTTGCCGGTTGATCGTTGCAAATGGCTGAAATATCTTTTTCATTTAATAGTTGGTTGGTTTTTTAATAAGCCGTGCCATGGCTGCAACCCCATGACACGGCATTTATGATACTGATAGCTACTTTTTATTCACCTAATACCACCTCCACACGGCGGTTCTTACTTCTGCCGGCTTCGGTACTGTTATCGGCTACGGGCTTTTCTGCACCATAACCTTTGGCTTCGATCTGGTTTTGTTTCAAACCTTTTTTAAGCAGATAGCTTCTTACCGCTTCGGCGCGCTTTTTTGAAAGCGGCACGTTCACTTCATCGCTACCCTTATTATCGGTGTGGCCATACACTCCCAGTTTCAAGCCTTCAGCTACTACAGCCGATTCAAAGATCTCATCGAGCATTCTGTACGATGCAGGTTTGATTGTGGCAGAACCGGTCTCGAACTGGATCGCATATGATTTGGATGAAACGGCTTCGGTGATCTGTTCGGCATATTTAGTTTCAATGGCCTTACCCTGTAATAATTCAGGGTGGTTCGAGATCACGCTGAACAGGAACGATTTGTCAACTGCCTTTTCATATGGTAAAAAATCAGGCATTATCGAAGGGTACATTTTCACCATCAGGTTACCGAAGGTGTTGTACACGGCTTTATAACGGTCAACCCTGTCTTCACCTAAACCATAGGTGTTGGCCATATCGCTCAGGTTGAATACGGCTGAACCGCCAAGTGTTACCTTCAGCCCCTGAATGTCTTTTTCTTCCACGCCGTTGAAGTACTTCAGCCAGTAGGCGGCGTCCTGCTCCTGGTACAGTTTCGCGCTTACTTCAGCCGCAAACTGTTTGGCCTCGTTATACGAACGTACCTGATCGCCGGCCTGTGCCAGGGCAATGATCATGTTCTCGATATCGGTACGGTGATCGTTGGCCCATCTTTTAATGGCAATGGTTTGGTTACTCATTTGCGATGCATACTGTTTGGTGCTGGCGATAGTAACCAGTCCGCCCTTTTTGGTGGCGATATTTACGTCGCCGGGCGTCCAGGTAGCAACAGCGTCTACACCTACCGTTGTGTCGCTGCCCGTTGTTTTACCATTTACAATGAGCTTCCTTTTTTCGGTATAGCCGGTGATGTATTTGTTAGGTGCATCGAGGAAGTCATTGGCGGCAATGATGTTGATGGCATTACCATCGTAGGTGGTTTCATCGGGGTTTACTTTCAGTCCGTTGTCGCCCGCCCATTTCAGCAGGATGTTGATGTCGCCGTCGCGTAATACGCCGGCAACGCATTTGCCTACTGCATTCTTTGGGTCCTGTTTCCACGACAGGGGTCCCATCACCTGGTCTTCGCCATACGATTTGCCGTGTGTAACTGGTATGATCAGGGGCTGGTATTCGGGACCTAAAGGTTCCAGCTCTTTGGCGAGCGAGGTCATAAAGGCCGGCATACCGTCGCCCATGAAGGTGATCAATACACCCGGTGTATTGGGATTGCTTTTATAGTCGTTGGCAAATTTGACGAGGTCGGCCATTTGTTTGTTACAGTCGTCCTGACGTATATAGGTCACATCGAGGTGCGCCTGATCGAACAGCGAGCCTTTGGTAGTGCGAATGCCGCCGTTAGCATACATACCGCCGAACTGGCTGTTCCAGGCCATGCGTTCCCAGGTAATTTGCGTACCGCCGTTCACCGCCTCTTCTGTGCCGGGTAAGGGAAGTTTAACCGCGTTCCCCTGTAAAGAAGCATCAGGCGCATCGGGCAACGCTACTTTGCCTACTTCAATTGAACCGTTTACGTCTTTTGGACGGTTTTGATACCAGCGCACGGCGAAAATGCCTACAGTTACTACTGCAGCAATGATAAATACTTTACCGGCGGGTTTTAATTTGAGTGCCATTGTCGTTGAGTTTATGGTTTTTGGTTTTGTTGGTTTTTTTGGGTTAATCTAACAATCCCCGGTATCTGTCGGGGGTAGAAATACCTTTTAACTTTCCACTATCCGAGTTTTTATCCAACGCATTCTGCGTATAGTTGAAATCGTTGTCTACATTGAACTGGTTGATGAGCTCGATGGCCTGGGCCGACTTGGCTTTATCTTCAAGCACTTTGTCATCCATAAAGCGTGAGGTGACGTCAATGGCCGATTTAATATGGCCTATCTTTTCACCGATCTGTACCTTCAATATGGCCAGTGCTTTTTCAGCATCCTGGTTCAGTTCATCGTCGCCCTTAAAGGCTTTCATGGCGCTTGTTACGGCCGATAAACCGGTGGTTACCGAATAGTACAGGTCTTTCTTGGCTTCAAGGTCGAGTTTTGCATCTTCGAGCATGATACCACTCTCTTCATAAGCTGCATCGGCAAACTTTATCAGTTTGTTCAGGTCGCCTACTATCGGTGTTACATTGTCTATGTATTCCCGGCAGCGCAACACGTTGTTTGCATACAGGTCGATCTGCCGGCTGTTCTTACCTTGTTCTGCCTGCAGGATCTTTACTTTTTGTATGTTCAGCTGCAGCTCTTTTTCCTTGTCGGTGAGTTTATCAACCAGCTCGCTTTGTTTGCCTTTTAATTTGGCAGCCTGCTGGTACAAGGTCTCCCTGTCTTTATAACCCTGCTCAATTTTTGCCTGCAAAATGTTGAAGGGGTTCAGCTCTATGGCGATGCCGATGGTGTAGTTGGCAATGAATGCTGAAAAGTATTTCAGTGCACGCCAGAACTTTTTATTGGTTACGATCATCAGCAGAAAGCCGAGGATCACACCGCCTATCACCAGGTTCACCAGGTTCCAGGTTACGGTTACCAGCCAGGGCAGCACATAGGTTAGAAAACCGTATGCTAGTCCGGCAAATAAAGAAATACCTATAATGGCTGTAGCAAGGTTTTTTGGTTCGCTGAACCAGCCGGGTGTTTTCGTTTTTTGGATCGGGTTGATCATGTTGTGCTGTTTTATTGTATATATCTTTTTATTTTTTCCATGTCGCGGCCAATACGGTCTTTCATCACCTCGCTTTCATATTTATACCCGCCCGTATTGGCTGCTATTTTCGCTTCGTTCTCTTTTATTTCGTTCTGCATGTTGAGCATTTCATTTTGCAGCATGCTTATTTCCTGTGTCAGCTGTTGAATGCGTTTTTCTTTTTCCTCCATCTGCCGTTTTTTCTCGTGCACTTTTTCCTGCAAAGCCGCATCTACGGTGCTATGGAAGTTGTTGGCATCGGTTTGCAGCAACTGCAGGTACTGCGAGGCGGTCGTCAATAACTTTTGTTTATCGAGCCCCTGTACGCTTAAGCCTGCAAAGGCGGTGATATACCGAACCTGTTCATCGGGAACCGCCTGCATGGCTTCTATCATTTTACTGAACTCGAAGTAGTCGGGCCCCGGTATATTGGCTTCACTGAACAGCTTGTCAAAGTATTCTTTGAACTTGCTGTTTGCCGCTGGTGCATAACTGTTATTTACAGTTGTACTGCTGAAGGTGCTTGTGCCGATAGCTATCGGGAGCGGTTCCGGCTGCTGATAATTTTCTTTTGTTTCAGGCGGCTTTTCCGCTTCCGGTTTTTTGTCGTCGCTTACCTCCACGAAGGCCGACAAAATTTTCTTTCCGAAGTTGGCCATAGTTGTATGTTGTTTAAGTGTTTTGAACACGTTGGTTTCGGGCAAAACATTTTCCTTCACCTCCTATGGGGGAGATGTCGGGTTGAGAAGTGTTGCCTGAAGGCATACCTTTCCCTGTCTCATTCCTGCCTGTTTTTTAAGCAGGGAATGAGTTACGTTTTAACCGTTCAGGAATGCCGCGCATAGTACGGTCACCCATAACAGTTCAAGCTGTTATGTTACATGTTGTTGCTGCCTTGTTAACTTAACTGAAAGTAATTCAGAAGGGCAGTGTGTCCCTGATAATAAGGGTACCGGCCATAGGAGGATTGATCTCCGGCTTTTTTTCTTTTGCTGCGGGTATTACTGACTGTTGGTGCTCATTTCGTACTTCATACATCTTATGTCGCAACGTGAGTAAAATTATTACAGCTATCAATGGACCGATCCAACAATTTAATTTCATCCGAAAGGTTTTTTGTTTTGGGCCGGATGGAGCTCCGCAGGGAAAATATTTCAGCACATGGGTAGTTCACTGAACTTTGTTTCCTGCAGCGTTTCATCAGTTAAAAGTTGAGCATGGAAAATCCTGTACGCAGCAGGCTGCCGCATATGTGTAATTGCCCGAGTGTGGGGTACTCAGCAGTTTTGCCTGTTAATTAAAACGGATGATTGCCGGTGGTTTTACCCTTTGGCGGTAACGGGCGAAGAGAAACTTTAAGTAGTGATTCATGTTGGCAGGAGAAGGTTCTCCATTTGTTGATGGGTCAAAGATATACAGACGTTAACATTTCATTTAGGGAATCCGGCATAAGCGGTATTTTTTGTTTCACAACCGGCAAAGTATGTATGATGAGCGGTAAAATAAGCGGCTAAAAGCGAAAATAAATGGGTAAGCGGCTGAAAATTAATTTGATAATGTGATAATTCGATAATGGTGATAATGAATACAGAAACCAATTTATTTGAAGCCACCCGGATCAAATATGATTTACAAAATCCGCGAACTGTTCCCTTGCAACTTACTATATCAAGCTGATAAGGTATAGTAGTAATCCTTAAAATTCGCGAACCCCATTAGCACATTATCGAATTATCACATTAGCTTTACTTGCTTTGTAACAACTTCAATAGTTTTTTATCGAGTTTGTGGCCGTACCAGTTTTCGTATTGCACATCGGAGCGGTTTGAGTTCAGCATGCCGAAATCGCCTTTCAGTTCCCACAGTGCGAAACCAATTCCGTTGCCGGTAAGAATATCGAGCACATCGCCAAACCAGGCAAGGAAAACATCGTGCGGGGTTTGTTTCCAGCAGCCGCATTCGCCGCAGTGCACGCCTACACCTTGCTTCACCAGGTTGAGCCAGGGTTTGTAATATTCTTCCATCGCGGCGCGATCGTAATACCGTCCGCCCATATTACCAGGCCATAACGGCGTTGGCTGGTAAGCAGGATCAGGGTACACCCAGGGCGCTTTATAGTGAGAAATTTCATACGGATAATAACCGCGGCAGCTTTGGCCGATATTCAGGTCGGCTAGTTCGGGTGCAGCATACCCGTTATTGGCTTCGGCAATAACATAAAAATTCCTGTTCTCTTTCCGGATAGCTTCCGTGGCCGCTTTTGCTACATTATGGTAAAGTGTTCCGGGAACAGCCGTGGTCTTCGATTTGGTATCATTTATATTTTCCCGGTAACAGGGCTCGTTCACCAGGTCGAAACTGATCTTGCCGGTTGAAATATTTTTGAACCGCTTTGCCCAAAAGCTCCAATGATGGCAAAAGGCATCCTGCGCACTTTTATCGTTCCATAAATTATAGGGTTCGTTGTAACCGGTGCTTACGCAATAACCCGGCGCGCGGTGCAGGTTCAGGCTTACGTGCAGGTTATACTTCTGTGCCAGGTAAATTGTTTTTTCAATCTGCTCTACCTTGTTCTCGTCTATCTTATATACATCTTCGGCACTAATGAATTGTTTTTTGGGGCTGATGTTCAGGTAGGTGGGGTAAGCCACCGGCATTCTTATGAAGTCGAATCCCCAGTCGGCCACCCATTTAAAATACTCTTCGGGTGTATGTTTTATTTCATACCAGGGATCGGGTTGAAAATAATCGGGAATGTTAAACCCTTTCCATTTGGGTAATTTGTTCTTTCCTGATTTACTTTCTGTATTTGAATTGACGCTGTTAGCGGTAAGTGCTGCAAGTTCCGGTATAACTTTAGTGCATCCTACCACATGCGCTACTGTAGCCAGCCCGACATTACGCAAGAATGTCCGGCGGGTCAGGCCTTTGTTCAGTTTCATTTGCTCCAAGGATTTTTTAAAGTGAGAAAAATTTTCCGCTACAAGTGAATCAAAATCCTTTTTGCATGAAACGTACCAAAAACTGTTATGGATAGGGTAAGACCACGAATTTAATTCGCGGGTTTTTGTTGGTTGCCAAACCGTCAGAAGTGGGTTCGTTTGTTGATAGCTGGTAACACACATGTGACTAATATTGCAGGTAATTTACGTACTGTAACTGATAATAAAATAAATAAAAAAAGCCCCGAAGAATCGGGGCTTACTTTCACATTGTAAACCTAGAGAACGATAACCCTGTTTGAAAATATTTTCTGATTAGTTTTTCCAAAAATTGTTAAGAAATAAATTCCCGGTGTCATTGAGGCAGTCCGCAAAAGTTTTTCAGTATGCCTGAATCCGGTAACGTTAAATGAGCGCTCTATAAATTTCTGTCCGGTTACACTGCGCAGCTCGAGCCGGTACGAGCTTTCGCTCAGTCCCGTTAACTGAATATTGATCAGATCTGTTGCGGGGTTGGGGGCAACCACCATTTGCATACCGGTTGTAGGGCCTGATGTAAAGGTGAGGACGTTCGAGAATTTGAAGGCGGCATCATTATCTATCATTTTCAACCGGTAATAGTTGTTGCCGGTTGCGGCGTTTTTGTCGTTGAATGCGTAATCACCATGGCTGGCATTTTCGCGGGGGAAAACAATACCGATGGTTTCAAAGTGAACACCGTCGCGGCTTCTTTCCACTTCAAACCGGTTCAGGTTCACTTCCTCGCTCGTTCTCCAGGTAAGGTTGATGACGGTATTTTTTTCCTGGCCTTTGAATTCGGTCAATGTCACCGGCAGCGGTGTTTCGCCTATACACAACTGGGTATTGAATAAATAACCTTTACCCAAACCATTATCTACAGCCACAAAATCGAACAGGATACCCAGTGTGCTGCCGAGGTTCAGCAGGCTGTTGTCGAAATCGAGCGCCGCCGCAGGCGAGCCAATGAGTATGCGGGGTGATGAGCCGATGCCACGAACATAGGGCACACCGGCAACACTGTACCCGAACAGCGAAACAGCATTCACCGAAAGAAATTCGCTGCCATAAGTGGCCGAGGCCGTATACGGGGGCGTAATATGGAATGTTCCGTTTGAATTGCCAAGGAAAACATAGGCCGATCCGCCGACAGCATTTGCCTGCAGTTGCAGCAGGGTAGCGCCTGAAGAAAGCGGTTCGCCCACTACCAGGTCGGCATACCCATCGCAGTTTACATCATAAGCGTTATCGATGGCTGCGCCAAACAGCACATTCAGGTCGAGTGTGTTCAGGATCGACAATAAACTGGTTGAACGCGGCGACTCCAGTACCTGGTCGCTGGTGGCTGAACTGCCCGGTGAGCTTTTCTTTTTGAAGATGTGTACGTTGCCACTCTGAATGGTGAGGGTAAGTGTGTTGGGCAGTAAACCGCCCGCAGGTGCGCCAATGGCAATGCTTCCATTCCTGATGCCGTTAACGGCTTTCAGGCCTTTTACTTTATAACCAAATAAATTGGCGGCATTGCCAAGCAAACTGCCGCTGGTTGGTTTCAGCGTTGTACCAGCATTGCTATTTACACCTGAACCGGTTCCATAATAAACGTGCGCGGTTCCGCTCAATATTTGTCCGTTCACTATGCCGCTTAATGACGACAGGTCAACACCGGCGGGTGCGCCCGCTACCACGTCTAAATAGCCATCATTATTATAATCACCTGCGCCGTCAACACTGAAGCCAAATAACAATCCGTTGTGCAGGATGGGCAGCGACAGACCCAGTAGCGAAAGGGTAGGCGTTTCCAACTGTACAGGAGCGGTGGTTGTTAAGTTATTTGAATAATATACAAAGGCAGCGCCGTTTTGGATGGCCGATAAACCTACACCCATAAACCCGGGCGCGCCAACAACGATATCTGATTTATTGTCACCATTAAGATCGCCGGCGGCGGCAACGGAGAAACCAAAAAGGGCATTGACCGATACGTTGCTAAGCAATATATTGGCAATGCCCGTGCTGAAGAATCCTGTGCCCTGTAATTTAATTTCAATAAAGTTTGTAGGGTTGGCCGCCGCTGTATTACCACCGGGGAAAACATATACCTTTCCTGCCTTTACAGTAACGTTGGTGGGTATAATTCCCGCTGCGGTGGTGGTATAGGAATCGAGGGGTGCGCCAACAATAATATCATTGATGCCATCGCCGGTAACATCGCCTGCATCTACACTGGTGCCAAACAGGGCGCCGGCAACGGCGGTATTGGGTTGCAGGGTTTTGGCCGGTATGGTTGATAAACCTGCGGGTGAGCCGTAAAACACGAACACCGCACCTACGCTTGCCAGTGATCCGGTACCACTGAAGATATCTGTAAGTGCCGGGGCGCTGATTGCGGCGTCGCCATAACCATCGCCATTTACATCGCCGAGGCCGGTAACGGCATAACCATACAATGAAGCATGCAGTTGCGCGGTGGTGAGGCCGCTGATCAATCCATCGGCTGAGGTTGTCCACTCAGGCGTTTTATTCAGCGGATCGATGGTTACCGGGTAAGTAGCTTCGCTGTCATCTACCTCAATGGTGAGTAAACCATTGAGGTAACGCATAGCGGCGGGTAATGCTTTGTGCGTTGCATCCCAAACGTGCAGGTCTTCATAAGCCAGCAGCATTTTGTTTTCGGAATTAAAAAAAGCCAGGCTGTTACTATTCAGCAACCGGGGTTGCAGTTCAGTAGCAGGTTCAATGGTCACTTTGAGGGCGCCATCGCCTGGCATTTTCCTGTTCACCAAAAAATTCTGGCGTAAACCGTCGCTGTTATTGATGTATTCGATGTAAATGTTATCATACCTGTACTGCAGTTGATTGGCTGTATGGGATATAGCGTATTGTCCTTCGGGTTGCCATTGTATGGCAGAACGGCCAATGCCCTTAAGCCGGAAGGCTACCTGCCATTCTTTTTCCTGCATGCATTGCACTTTATAACCGGAAGGAGAAATGTAAAACCCGGCGCGGCTGCGCATATTGGTAGCGCTGAAGCTTCCGTATGAATGCAACGGTTTTATTTGTTCGCTGAGTTGCTGTATGCTTGTCAATGCCCTATTATACCAGTCGGCAGAAATATCGGCGGCAAGCTGTTTATTGTTTTTGATAATTGTTTGGGGCTGAGCCGGGTGATGCGCTTTGTTCAATTGTGCCTGTGCGGTAGTTGTTAATGGCAACGCAATAGCTGTTATTGCCAACCATGTGTAAATGTTTGGTTTCAATGGTAAATGTTTTGAGGTGAACAGAAAGTAATTGCTTTTTCCTATGCAGCGTTGTTAAGGCGTATGCACACGAATAGCAGGTTTGTAATTGATTAATGGAGCTAGAAATATTGGAAGGAATTGGGCCCGGACAGGCTTTTCTTTTAAATATTGGAGTGTGTAATCTTAAACGATCCGGATGTAAAAGTAGGACCCCTGACTGCTTTCAATTACCCCTCCTGATCCAAAGAATACCGGTATCGGGTCAACAAACACTTAGTCTTTCAAGTTAGGTACTGTTTTCGTTGACCTGGATCAAGTTTCAGAACCCTGTGATTGTAACGATAAGAGAAAATGCTTATCGAAAATGAAGGTTAACGCTCAAAGCGGCAAATAGCTATTTTTTTCCTTATTCATAAATATAGCATCGGTGTTTGTATATAATAGTAGTTACGCGTTTATATCTCTGATTTGATAGCTGTGCAGTTAAAAACCTTGTTATAATTAAACCACAAAGAAGTATGAAGAGCTATTCAATTCACGTAAGCAAAATCGATCGTGAAGATGCGTTTAAGGAACTGGCGCTTGCAATGGGTGGCGTGCTGCAGGAAAGCAATTCGCTGTTGACATTTTCCGGTGAGTGGGGGCGGGGTAAAATAAAAAAGTACCATCTTGACGCCGGCTTATATATGCGAGTGTGGGATCTGTACTTACTGAAGCCGATTGAGCTGATCAGGGAAGCCCTGCCTGTTTATATTACAGACAACGGATTTACCCTTTTATGTTTACATACGCCTGAGTCAATTGATTTGAAGAGTATCAATCAGCACCAGCAGTTCAGTAAAGTAAGGGAGCGGCGCTTTGCCCTGGTTCCCGATGCGGTAAATGTAAGTTTACAACTGAATGCGCACCTGCCCGTACAATTGATTGATTTTAGCATTTCTGCATACTGGCTTAAACAGCAACCCGGGTATGTGCATGTTGCCGGGTATTTCAATGATGGCATCATGGAAGATAACGGCATACCATTGCTGATAGAGCCCTGTCAGGCGAAGGCGAATATGCTGGCAGCCAAACTGATCGATTGGCTGGAAGATCAAAAATCCGATCCGGGGGTTCTGTTACCAATGGCAGAGGCGTTGATAAAGGATTTTTTGAGCGCCCCTGCAAAAGAGGAAACCGAAAAAACGAATGGCAACATAGAACTGTATTATGAGAAAGTGAAGGAGGCGGAAGCCATCCTGATCTCCAATCTGCAAAAGTCGCCGCCGCGTATGAGCATTATAGCCAAAACGGTGGCGTTGAGTGAATCTACATTAAAGCGATACTTCAAGCTGATCTATGGTAAAAGCGTTTACGAATATTATTTGAACCGGAAAATGGAAATGGCCAGAACACTGATGTTGCAGCGGCCTTATTCGGTAAATGAAATTGCCGAAATGATGGGTTATGAGAAAGTGAGCCATTTTATTGAGATCTTTAAAAAGCACCATGGCTATTCGCCCGGAACCATCAAGCGGAAGCACAGCGAGATGTTGAGTTCATGAGCGGGACATTGTCAGGGTAACCGGAACCTGAGAACGATAATCCTTTATAGCGGGCCCGGAAATGCAGCAACCCCAATATCAAATTATCGAATTATCACATTATCACATTAATTCAACCTCGTCCCCTCAGTCGGCGTGCAGTATAAGCCCTGCGAAGCGCATGCTTTGCGGGGTTTTATTTTTTGAGGACGAAAACTAAAAATTAAACAGTAGAATTGGAAGATTATTGGCAGCGAATCGTTGGAAGTATAGAATGGAGGTAACTATTAATCATTCGCAATTAAAAGCGAACCACTAAATTGAACGACCCCATTATCACATTATCAAATTATCACATTATCGAATTAGCCTAAAATCCCAACCGGGGCATAGGCCGCAAGATATATGGCTCTGTACGGGCAGGTTCCCTGAACAACCAGTTATAGAAACGGTTTATTAGTCCAAGCAGGTTCGATTTATAGGCAAATCGTGGCTGGAACGGGTAATACTGTGCACTGCCGATCTTTACTTTCACCAGCACCATCTCTTTAAAAGCTTTTTCTTTGATTTCGTCCGGCAGGCCGATCAAACTATTAAGCTCTTCGGGATCGTTTATTACGTAAGCTTTTCCAATGATCTGCAGGTAATAACCTTTGCCTTTGCGATAGAACTGCATATGTGCGGGAAATTCGCGGTCGAACTCATTCAGTTGCTGCTCGGGCCGGTTCATAAAGAACCAGATATTGGCCAGTTCATCTACTTTAAGAATGCTTACAATAGTGGTAGGGAATTTTAACACGCCTCCGCTCAAATTATAAAACAACGCACTGCCTATTCCCTGTATTTTATCCTGTAAGAAAGGTATACTGTCAGCGTGCCTCATATATGTGTGTTTTAGGTGTTAAAGTTCAAATCCAATACCAGTAAAAAAATGTACCCTAAACAGGCAGTTTTGTTGGGGTCACGTAGACATTTTTCTACACAAGACTGCACATATAGTAATAGTACGTGGCACCCCTTTTTCATCTGTCGTCGGGTTACAATCGTTTTTTTATCACCACAAAACAATGCGTTATGGAAAGATCAGCGAGGAGTTCAAAAAATCAGGCGGCTGCTAACAAGGGGAGCAAAGCTGCTTCGGGTAAGAAAGATAACCAGACAAAGGATAACCAATCGTTATTGAGAAAGTTTTTTGTAGAAGAATTACAGGATATCTATTGGGCCGAAAAACATTTGGCGAAAGAGTTGCCCAAATTGCAGAAAGCCTCCACAAGTGAGGAATTGGCCGATGCTTTTGGCGATCACCAGGCAGCTACCGAAGAACACGTTAGTCGCCTGGAAGATGTTTTTAAAATGATGGGCGAAACTCCCAAAGCCAAGAAATGCGAAGCAATGGAAGGGCTGGTTAAAGAAGCGCAGCACATAATTGAGGAAACAGATGAAGAAACAGCCACCCGCGATGTGGCTTTAATTATGGCTGCACAGAAGGTAGAGCATTATGAAATAGCAACTTATGGAAGTTTGGTGCAATTGGCAAAAACCATCGGAATGATGGAGGTAGCCGAAGTACTGGCCGAAACACTCGATGAAGAAAAGGAAGCCGATCTGCTGTTGACCAGCATTGCTGAAGGCAGCGCAAACGAAGAAAGTTCAACGGAAGAAGGGAATGATGGAGAAGAAGAATAACGAACGAGATTAATAGAACATTAAAAAAACAGCTCATTTGCCCGAAATGGCTACCCTGGTATAACTTTTTTAGTTCTGGTTATAGATTTAGGGGTTTTTTAAGGTCTACTGGTGTCGGGCCATTCCTGGCCTGACTTTTTTTTGCCTATACTCCTCGTTTGGTTTTTGGATCTCCCAATTCCTGCATTTTCAAAAAGGACGTATTATGCGAAAGAAGAAAAGAAAGAGCAGGCTCTCCGCCCTGTTCCAGAAAATGTCGGTCAAAATAACCAAAGCAACCGGTTCGCCCCTGGCATTTAGCATAGCATTGATCGTGGTTTTGATCTGGGGTATAACCGGGCCGGTCTTCGGGTTTTCAGATACCTGGCAACTGGTGATCAATACCGGCACTACCATTATTACTTTTTTAATGGTCTTCATCATTCAACAATCTCAAAATAAAGATACTACGGCCATTCAGCTAAAACTGAACGAATTGATAGCCTGTAATGAGCGGGCCAGCAACCGTTTGGTCGATATAGAGGACCTTACGGAAGAAGAACTGGAGAAGATCAGGAAGTTCTATGTAAAACTTTCGGCCCTGGCAGAAAAGGAGGGCGATGTGAGCAGTTCACACTCCCTTAGCGAGGCGGAGAATTTACACGAATTCAAATTGAAACGTAAAACCGGAAGATGATGGAGCAACTGGCAAAAGTGACGCACCGGCAACATTTGAAGATATACAGGGACTATGCAAAAGCTGCCACACTGGCCGATCTCGTATATGTGTCGGATACCCAACCCGGCATTCTTCGCTATAAAAAGGGCAGGGGGTATATGTACATGTATGAAGGCAAGCTATTACGTAAGAAAAATGTAATAAAAAGGATCCGCAGCATGGCCATTCCGCCTTCCTGGACGTCGGTATGGATCTGCACCCTGCCAAACGGACATATACAGGCAACCGGGCTGGATATGCGTAAAAGAAAACAATATCGCTATCATCCCCTGTGGTCGGTATTACGCAATGAAACCAAATTTCACCGGTTGTATGAATTTGGAAAAGCGCTGCCTGGCTTAAGAACTAAGCTGGAGAGTGATCTAAGCCAACGGGGGTTGACCGCATCGAAGGTGATCGCCACCGTTATCAGCCTTATGGAACGAACATACATTCGCGTAGGCAGCTGCGAATATGAAAAGCAGAATGGCTCACACGGAATTACCACGTTGAAGGACAACCACGTAGCCGTTGCCGGAGACACCATTCGGTTTTCGTTCAGGGGAAAAAAAGGCGTAAGCCACGATATAACGTTGAAAAGTAAGCGGTTGGCCCGCATTGTAAAAAACTGCCGCGAAATTCCGGGGAAAGAACTATTTCAATATTATGACGAGGAAGGAAATAAACATCCGGTTGATTCGGGCATGATTAACAGTTATATAAAGGATGCGACGGGCATGGATTTCACTTCGAAGGATTTCAGGACATGGGCAGGCTCTATGAATTTATTGCAATCGCTGCAGGCCGTTGGCGAGGCGGTTACAGCCGCTGAAAATAAGAAGAACATTGTGACCGCACTCGATGCAGTAAGCCTAAAGTTAGGGAATACACGCACTGTGTGTAAGAAATACTACGTTCACCCGGGCCTGATAGCCTTGTACGAGGAGAATAAGCTAAATAAGTACCTATCGCAGTTAGAAAATGAACCGTGTACTGAAGGAACAACAGGGCTGCATGCAGATGAACAGATTTTGATGAAAATTCTACAGTCGTTCCACAAAAGTTAGGTGATATTGGGAACTATTTTCTACAGATACAATTTGTTCCCGTTTAAAATTTTAGGCATAGTTTTTATAAATATATATGTAGCCGGCGTTGCTGAAAAGTAATATCAGAAGTGGGAGCCGGCTTTTAAAATCGATAGTAAAAACTCATTATAAACTTACGCTACAAATCAGGCCTTAACCAAGGACTCCCGATGTTTCTACATCGGGTTTTTTTATTTTATCTGCACCTGGCGATCAGCCGTAGCACATACCCATTTGGATCAAGTCAAAAAAATGGGGGATTATAGTCAAACATGGTAGGGTAATGGTACCTGCATTGTAGGTTAATGGTAGCCAGATAGCCGGCGTATTGTACTGAGATACGCCGGGAATTGCCTGCGGCCCCTCTACCGATACCTGGTGTGTGAGGCAATCGCCAGCGTGTCATCAGGCAATCTGCAGGGTGTTCGCGAGTTATACACATATATACAAATACCCGTTTCAGTATACTTTCATTGGCTTTTAATAATAGTTCAACCGGAGTGCAAGGCCATTGCAAATGTACTCCGAAGCCATTACCATAAGATTTACATCCCGTAAAGGTCACGTAAAGGTCTCGTGAAGGTCCCGTAAGAGTCTCGTAAAGGTCTTGTGAAAGTCTCGTGAAGGTCCCGTGAGGGTCTGGTGATTGTCTTGTGTAGAAAGAATGCTGATCGCAGTATGGATAATAAATGCTGTCAATGGTATAACCTGGTGCAATATACTAAAAAAGGGAAAGATGGCCCGAATACATTCTATAATAAGAATAACCATTCCTGCTCCCCAACCTTCCAGCATGATCCCCCATTTCAGATCCGATTCGGATCGTTGAAGTACTTTTATGGCTGTCATTGAACAGCGCCATTCATTGTATAAACGTTATGTCATGCATATGTGAACCATGTGTCAAAGCGGGGTGTTCTTCAATGAAGCATACATGCCTGACACATGGCTCACACATGCTTTTGCGATCTTGTAAACCTGTTCGGGGTGGGTGAAAATGAAAAAAGAAGCCTGAAAGCTTCTTTTTGGTATTATGTTGTATAACGATTGGAAATTGTACCGGAAACGGCACGCATTCACCTTTGACTGCCGCCATATTCACCGGAAGTACTGCGTTAAGCGGGTTCATTGGCCATTGGCCTGGTTTCATGTGACCGCAGTTCTGCAATAAGCGCGGTTCATTCACCATTCACCATTGGCCTGGCCATTTCATCGGAGGCCCTGTATTAAGCGGGTCTTTTGCTCATTGCCTTCTGCCTCATCTTTTTTTCTTTGCCGTTGTTCTTCTGCCCGCCGATTTCTTTGCGCTACGCTTTTTCGCTGTAGTTCTCTTCTTAGCCGTAGCCCTTTTCTTTCCCGGGGCTTTTTTCTTCGCCGTCGTTCTCTTTTTAGCGGTTTTCTTTTTCGGCGCCGGCACCTTTGCGCCTTTTTCGCGCGCTTCGGATAAACCGATGGCAATGGCCTGTTTACGGCTGGTTACCTTTTTCCCGCTCCGTCCGCTTCGCAATGTTCCTTTCTTCTTTCGTCGCATTGCGCTCTCCACTGTCTTTTGCGATTTTCTTGAATATTTAGCCATAACTAAAGTATTTTATCATTGCTGAATATTAATACCATCAATAAGTTGCAAATTACTGTGCCACCGGTGAATCGTTTTTGTCGATGGCAACATATTGTTGTTTGTTTACACCGATGCCGCAAAGTGTAGAAGCGGTTTCCCATTCAAATTACATCCACATTATAGTAGCCTGTAAAACAGAGAGGAATAATTTTTTATTACCTACTGTGTCGTTGTACTGACGTGATGTTTATTGTGATGCTTGCCTGGCCTGTATAATGGCAGATAACGACACAATAACATTACACTTAAAACCGGATTAGTAAAAATTACGTGTGATGCATCACGTTGTATTAAATGAAAATTATCATTTATTAGCAAACTCAAAATGTGATCATATGGTACAGAATAAGGAAATCATTGAAGTATTGAACGATCTTATCAGAATCAATAACGATCGTACTGCAGGTTACACCAGAGCCTCAGAAGATACAAAAACAGTAGACGTTGACCTAAGGACCATATTTGAAAGAATGGCCGATGAAAGCCGCCAGAACGCCATCGAGCTTACAGCTCAGGTGGGCCGTCTGGGTGGTGAACCTGCAACCGGTACTACCACTTCAGGTAAAATTTACAGGGCATGGATGAACGTGAAAGACATGTTCACCGGTAAAGACCGGCATGCATTGCTGGCTTCCTGCGAATACGGGGAAGATGCAGCTCAACGCGCTTATGAAGATGCGCTGGCCTCTGACGCGCCCTTGCCAACTGATGTAAGGCAGTTAATAACGAGCCAGAAATCTTCTTTGAGAAATGCACACGATATGATCAAAAGGTACAGGGATTTACACGAGATCACTAAATAAGCATCTTCAAAATAGTGGCTTTAGTACTGTAGAGCAAAAACACAGGCCGGGTAAGTTAGATTACCTGGCCTGTTTGTTTCGTGGCGTAAATACTTCAAACTGTTGATTATATATTTAAAAATACACATGTATGTGGGGAATTTTATACACTCTTTGATGAAAAACAGGCCAAAACATGCTGGCAGTAATTTTTATAATAATGATCAAATGAAATGGGCATGAAAGCAGATTATAACAGGTCTACTCCATATATACAGAGCATGGTGTCGTGTTTAAGCAAGGTGGTGGACGATGGTTACAAAGAGGATTTTATCGCTACCCGCGAAGGCCTTGAATCATCCAGTACCCGAAAACTATACGGCCCTAATGAAGTGAAAGTAGTTACTTCATTCCGGTTTGAAGGTTTTTCCGACCCACACGATAGCGCAGTATTATATGTAATTGAGACAGCTGACGGTGTAAAAGGAACACTCATAGATGGCTGCGGCACACTGGCCGATCCATTCGTTTACAAATTCATCCTCGACGTTGAATCACGAAACGAAAAACTCATGATCAACTGACCTATATTTTTTCCATTATAAATACGTAGTGATCAAGGGCTGCTCTGATTATCAGGGCAGCCTTTTTATTTCCTTTCCGGTTCACCGGTATAAGTGTAAAATAAAAGGCTACAGTATTGACGTACTGTAGCCTTGCTTAATCCTAAACAATACTATCATCTGGATAAACTATGTGCTGCGCATTAAACCGAGAATTAATGATATAACGGCCAGTACGATCAGAATATGTATTAAGCCACCTGCACTATATACAAAGAATCCTAATAACCAGCCCACAACTAATATCACTGCAATAAGATACAATATACTTCTCATGGTGAACAATTTTTTAGGTTGCGTAATATGTTATAGTAATAAAAATCTATTGCCAGGCAGTGGCTTCAGATAAGGTTGAAAACAGTCAACATTCAGCGGTGCGATGTAGAAGAAATTGCTCATGGCACCGGTATTTACCTTCATTGCTCAGAGGGGGAACATTCTTTTTACTGGCATCATATATGATCATCTTTAAAGCAATGGCAAATACCTGGAAAATCCTTAAACAGACGGTAACTGAGTTTCTTAATGATAATTGCATTAAGCTCAGTGCTTCCCTGTCGTATTATACCATTTTTGCGCTGGGGCCAACACTGATCATTATAATTTCTTTTGCTGGCATTTTCCTCGGGCGCGAAGCTGTTGAAGGGAAACTCTATGATCAGATAAAAATGCTCATAGGCGACGCTGCCGCTATGCAGGTTCAAAGTATCATCGCCAACCTGGAGCAAAGCAATCAAACGGTTGTAGCGGCCATAATCGGCTTTGTGTTATTGATTCTCGGCGCTACGGGCGTGTTCACTGAGATACAGGGTTCTATCAACTACATCTGGTCAATTCGCGCGAAGCCGAAAAAAGGCTGGTTGAAATTCATTACCAACCGCCTCATCTCTTTTTCGCTGGTAATCAGTTGCGGGTTTATCCTGCTGGTTTCGCTTGTTATCAACGCGGTTATGGAGTTGTTGAATGAGAAGCTGCAGTACTATTTCGAAAGTGTAACAATAGTTTTATTCTATATACTCAACTGGGCCCTGATCTTTGCAGTGATAACCGCCCTGTTCGCTATCATTTTTAAAGTATTGCCCGATGCTACCATTCGCTGGAGAGATGCCACCATTGGCGCCGCCTTTACCGCCCTGTTGTTCATGCTGGGCAAATTCCTGATCAGCTTATATATTGGGAAATCAAATGTAGGGCTCACTTACGGTGCCGCAGGTTCCATTATAGTGATACTGGTGTGGGTTTATTATTCTTCCCTGATCCTGTATTTCGGGGCCGAATTCACGAAGATCTATTCTATACGCCACGGAGCCGGCATAAAGCCGGTTGAAACCGCCGTATTCATTATTAAACAGGAAGCGAAAGAAATAGGAGAATCGAAACTGGGATAGGTGAGATAGTGAATTCCCCGCCCAACGTAGATATTTTTCTACACCACCCGATCCCCGTATATTCACCATCAACTCTTATCAAAGCATTTTGAATGGCATAGGTATTTTAATTATTTCATAACGCAAAGGCTCCTGATGAATTAAGAATACAGTACTCTAAAGCTACATATGTGATTAAAGCGGTAAAAATAACCTTCAAAGTACTCCTGTGGATTGTGGCAGTACTGCTATTGATAGTAGTGCTGGTACAAACGCCACCGGTGCAAAATTTTGCCCGCAAGAAAGTACAGGCCTGGCTTGCCAAAAAACTGGATACCCGCTTCGAGATAGGCAAAATTCGTATTGGTTTCCCCTCCTCTGTTGTTCTGGAAAATATATATGTTGAAGATAAATCAAAAGACACCCTTTTATACGGCGGCCGAATAAAGGCCAGCCTTCATATTTTCAAATTATTAAAGAACGAGGTACAGATCGGCGACCTGCGTGTACAGGACGTTACGGCTAAAATCAAACGGCAACTGCCCGATACGGTCTTCAATTTCCAGTTCATTATTGATTCGTTTATGACCGCGCAAAAAAAGCCGGCCAACCCGGCAGATACCACTGCCGCCATGAAAATGGATCTCGACCATATTGTTCTCGATAATATCCGGTTTTTATACCAGGATACTATTTCGGGAAACGACTGGACCATACAATTACGCCATTTCAACAGCAATATAAAAAAGTTCGATCCGCAAAAACTGGAATTCGATGTACCTGTTATTGTGCTCGATGGCTTAACTGCCCGCATGTACCAGTACAAACCGCTGATAACCCCCGAAGATGTTGCCGACGATGATTCTTCCGTGGCGCTTATGCCGGTGTTGAACCTGCGGCATGTGCAGATAAAGAACATCGACGTGGATTACCGGAACAATGTTTCGGCAATGTTCGCCCGGACCAAACTGCAGGACCTCACCACAAGGGTCAACACCGCCGATCTCAATGGCCGCAGGATCATACTCGACCACCTGCGTTTACTGGGCGCTGACGCAAAGATCACTATGGGAAAAACGGAATCGGCCAAACTGGTAGTTGAAAAAGCAAAAAAAGAAGCGGAGGATGTTGCAGCCCAAAGCTGGATGTTGAATCTGCGGGATATAAATATCAGGAATACCTCATTTCAGTTCGATGACGAGTCGCAACCACGCAAAAAACAGGAACTCGATTACGCCCATCTGAAAGCCAGTGACGTAACATTACAGGCGCGGAGTTTTTTGTTTGATAAAGATTCGCTGGCCGCCTCTATACAACAGGCGGCATTTAAGGAGCAAAGCGGGCTTGCGCTGCAGCGGTTGAAGGGTGATATCTTATACACCGGTCAAAAAATGTATGCCGATGACCTGTTGGTGCAAACACCCGGTACGCGCATTCAACATACTATTCATCTCGACTATCCTTCACTGGAAAGTTTACAAAAAGATATAGGCGGTTTACAGGTGCGGGCCGTACTGCCCAATTGTTATGTTTCAAATAAAGATATCCTGCTCTTTGTTCCGGCGCTCAAAAGCCAGCCGGCGTTCAGCGATCCCGCCACCGTTTTCCGCATCAATGCCAATGTATCGGGCCGCTTAAATAACCTTACCGCAAATGTGCTCCAGATAAAGGGTTGGAGCAATACCAGTGTAGATGTGGCAGGCACCGTGGTTGGATTGCCATCGATAGAAAAACTACATGGCGATATCCGCATCAAAGAGATCCGCACTACCCGGCAGGATGCAGCGCGCTTTTTGCCCGATTCTATCCGCGATCAATTTCAAATTCCGGCCACCCTGCAGCTATCGGGAACGGTTAAAGGAGATGGAAAACAGTTACGTACCGATCTGCAGTTGAAAAGCTCATCGGGCAACATTGCGCTCAACGGTTCGATGGCCAATTACCAGGATGTAAAATCCGCCATCTACGATATGCAGGTAAAGGTACAGCAGTTACAGGCCGGCGCTATAATGAAGGATACCAGTTTGCAAAGCCTGACGGCCAATATGAAAGTGAAGGGTAAAGGATTAACCCCCCAAACCGCCGATGCTACGTTGAAGGGCACCATTGAATCGGTAGGTTTCCAGCGCTACAATTACCGTAATATCGATCTCGATGGATCTATTAAAGACCAGCAGGCGAAAGGCAATGTGAGCATAGCAGATGCCAACATCAGGATGGCCGGCAGTATAGCGCTGAACCTGGCATTGTCAGACCCCGCTCTCATCGCCGATGTAGTGGTTGACAGCATCAAAACAAAACCGCTGAACCTCACCAGAGACGAACTTGTATACCGCGGAAAAATAAAAGCCGATCTCGCCAATATAAATCCCGATAGCCTGGAGGGCAAGGTGGAAGTCATTCATTCTTTACTGGTAACGGGTAACCAACGTTTGCAGCTTGACACGTTACGGATAGTGGCCAGCACCACCCCCGATAGCAACCGCATTACCATTGAAAGCGATATAGCCAACGCGCGGCTGGCGGGAAAATACAAATTAACCGAATTGGGCGCCCTGTTCATGCAGGGCCTGCAGCCATATTTTACCATAACACCTGCACCAAAAAAGCCGGCTCAACCCATTGCCCCGTACAATTTCAGAATGTGGTTGTATGTAACCGATAACCCTGCATTAAAAGTGGCCATGCCTACAGTGCAGCGGTTCCAGAACCTGTTTGTAAGGGGGCATTTCTCAAGCGATAGCGGCTGGCAGGCAACAGCCAGGATGCCGGTGCTTGCCATGAGTGGAATGACCATCGATAATATGCAACTTGAAATTGTAACCCGCGACAGCATACTGAATGCAACCACTACGGTAGGTACCTTTCAGTTCGGTGGTAATACGTTATACAAAGCATTTGTTGAAGCCCGCGCTGCCAATAATAAAATTGATTTCCTTGCCCGTGTTCATGACCGTGCGGGCCGGATACAATATGCGATCCCCGGTATGCTGCACCAGCCCAGGTATGGCGTGTACGATATCAGCCTGAAGTCTGACAGCCTGTTGCTGAACTATGATCTGTGGACGGTGGCGCCCGATAATGTAATACACATCACCAGCAACGATCTCAGGGCAACCAATTTTATGCTGAACCATAATTTTCAGCAGTTCAGCCTGAAGAGTAAAGGCAATATGCTCAATGCACCGGCAGAAGCCAGCTTTACCAGTTTCCAGATCTCAACCCTGGCTGCATTTGTTACTTCCGATTCACTGGCGGTTGACGGCACACTCGATGGCGAGATCCTGATACACAATCTTACAACTCAACCTTTATTCTCGGGCGATGTAACCGTAAGCAATCTCAATTTCAAAGGCGACACCGTTGGGAATGTGATCGTAAAAGCAAAGAATACCACCGCAGATATCATAAATGCGAATATCGAATTGACAGGCCGGGGCAACCATGCTACAGTAAATGGAGATTTCTATTTGAAACCGGTAAATGGTAATGATTTCAATTTCAAAGTGGCGCTCGATACGCTGAATATGGCCACTATTGAAGGAGCAAGCATGGGCGCTATCAAAGACGCAAAGGGAAGCATAACCGGGAAGTTCGATGTGTCGGGGTCGTTTGCCAATCCCAATATCGATGGCGGGCTCAACTTTAAACAAACGAACTTCACTTTGAGCATGCTCAACAGCTTCTTCCATATTGAAGATGAAAGAGTATCGATAGACGATGAGGGTATTCGCTTCGATAGCTTTGTTATTGAAGACTCTGCAAAGAACAAGGCAACCGTGAACGGGATGGTATATACCACCAATTTCACAGAGTACCGGTTCGATCTTTCTGTTCGCGCAAATAACTTCCAGGCGATGAACAGCACCAAAGCGCAGAACAGGTTGTATTACGGCCAGCTCATTTTCAGCAGCAACATGCACCTGAAAGGAACCAGCGCCAAACCGGTAGTAGATGGAAATATTACCATAGCCGATAAGACCAATGTAACCGTGGTGCTGCCACAGCAGGACCCCGCGGTTGTAAAACGCGAAGGCATTGTACAGTTTGTAGATATGGATGCACCGGAAAATGATACGCTGTTCATGAATGCAAAAGCGGGTTTCGATTCGCTGAACAGATCGGGTATTACGGGGCTCGATATTTCTGCCAACGTGGAAATAAAGAGGGAAGCCATCTTTACGATGGTAATAGATGAAGGCAACGGCGACTTTGTTCGTATGCAGGGTGAAGGCTTACTTACCGGCGGTATAGATCCCAGCGGTAAAACCACCTTGTCGGGCTCCTATGAGATCACCAGCGGGGCCTACGAACTTAATTATAATTTGTTGCGCAGGCGATTCGAAATGCAGCCGGGAAGTAAGATCGTGTGGAACGGGGAACCCACAAAGGCCGATCTTGACGTAACCGCTATTTATAAAACAAAAGCGGCGCCTATGGACCTCGTAAAGAACCAGGTGGGTAACGAAGCCGCGGTAAACAGGAATATGTTCCTGCAGCGACTGCCATTTGAAGTATTGCTGAAATTACAGGGAGAGCTTTTGCAGCCAAAGGTAAGCTTCGATATTCAGTTGCCCGAAGAAAGCAATGAAGTATCAAAAGGAGCGGCCACTACCATCAACTACCGCCTTGCCCAATTGCGGCAGGAGCCTTCCGAAATGAATAAGCAGGTATTCTCCCTGTTGTTACTGAACCGTTTCGTAGGTGAAAATCCGTTTGAAAGCAGCGCCGGCGGGTTAACCGCTGAATCTTTTGCCCGCCAGAGCGCCAGCAAACTGTTGACCGAACAACTGAACCGGCTGGCCGGTGAGCTTATACAGGGTGTTGACCTGAACTTTGATGTAACCTCATTTGACGATTACTCAACCGGAACCGCGCAAACCCGTACCGATATGAATGTTGCATTGTCAAAACGCCTGTTGAACGACCGGCTGACGGTAACCGTGGGCAGCAATTTTGAGTTGGAGGGGTCGCGAAATAACAATCGCGCTGCAAACAATATTGCCGGTAATGTGGCGGTAGATTACAGCCTTAGCAAAGACCGCCGGTATATGCTGCGGGCCTATCGTAAAAATGAATATGAAGGCGTAATTGAAGGTTATGTGATCGAAACCGGCGTAGCGTTTGTTATTACCCTCGACTATAATAAGTTCAGAAACCTGTTCCTGAGCCGGAAAGCGCGTGAAGAAAGAAGACAGCGCATACAAAGGAGGCGCGAAGCCGAACGGCAAAAACAAGAGCCAACACCACCGCAAACCTATATTCTTTCACCCGAAAACAGGGAAGCCGAAAAGCGTGAAGACAGTTAGTGTTCCATATTACTTAGTGCTGGTTTTAATGGTTACTATTTTATATGCATGCTCCAGCACCAAAAACCTGCCGCCCGGTGACGCGTTGTATACCGGCGCAAAGATCACTATTAAGGACGATGATATCTCAAACAAAAAGAAAAAGGCGCTGCGCAAGCAACTGGCAGGTCTTACCCGCCCGGTGCCCAATCAGAAGGTTTTGGGCATCCCGTTCAAGCTGAACATCTATAATGCATTTGCGAAGGCGAAAAAAGGTCCGGGTAAATGGATCAGGGAACGTTTTGGCCAGCCGCCGGTGCTGCTGAGCGACCTTAACCTGAATACCAACGTACAGGTGTTGAATAATTACCTGATCAATAAAGGTTATTTCAATGCCCGGGTGTTGGGTGATACTACCGTAAAAGGGAAAAAGGCCAGCGCAGATTATACGGTAAGAGCCGGCGGGCAATACCATATTCAGCAGGTACAGTTCAAAGGAGATAGTTCTGTAATGCAGCAAACTGTACGCGAAACGATGCCCCAGTCATTGCTGAAGCCAAATGATCCCTTTGACCTGGCGGTTATTACCGCTGAACGACAACGCATCGATAACTATTTAAAGGAGCATGGCTTCTACTTTTTCAATCCCGATTTCATACTGGTGAAAGCCGATACTACAATAGGGCAGAACAAGGTCGATCTGTTTGTAACTGTAAAACAAACTACACCTGATGAAGCCAAAAAGGTCTTCCGCATAAACGACGTGTTTATATTTACCGGTTTTAACCTGGAGCCGGGACAAATGGATACAAGTAAAGCCAATGCTACTTATTACAAAGGTTATTATGTAATAGACCGGCGGAACATCTTTAAGCCAAAGCTTTTCCAGCAGTCGATGACATTCAACCCCGGCGACGTGTATAACCGTACCGATCATAATGAAAGTATCAGCCGGTTGATAAACCTGAATATTTTCAAGTTTGTGAAGAACCGGTTTGAAGTAGTGCCCGGTGCCGATTCAGCTCAGTTAAACGCATTTTATTATCTTACCCGCCTGCCAAAAAAGTCGTTGCGGATAGAAATAAACGCAAATACAAAATCGAACAACCTCACCGGTTCAAACATCACTATTGGATGGCGGAACCGCAATGCATTACGCGCCGGCGAACAGTTTGTGATAAAAGCATCGGCCGGTTTTGAGCTACAATATAGCGGTCAGTTCAAAGGGTACAATACATTCCGTTTTGGGTTAGAGCCTTCGCTTTCTTTTCCGCGTTTCCTGATCCCTTTCTTTAATTTCAATACAAAGGGCGGGTTCCTGCCGCAAACCACCATAACGCTGGGCTATGATATTTTGCAAAGACAGAAGCTTTACTCCATGAATTCTTTCCGTACCAGTTATGGTTTTATATGGAAGGAATCTATTGAAAAAGAACATCAGCTGAGCCCTGTCAGCATAAATTATATCCAACCTATCAATATTACTTCTGAATATACTGACAGCGCAAAGCGCAACCCCACGCTGTGGAATGCCATAGATACCCAGTTCATATTGGGGTCTGATTATACCTACACCTATACGAACGTATTGAATTATAAACCGGTAAATGGGTTTTACTTCAGTGGTGGTGTCGATCTGTCGGGCAATATAGCCGGTTTGGTAAGCGGCGCCAATATTCGCAAAGGCGATACCGCCAAGATCTTTGGCGCCCAGTTCTCGCAGTTTACGCGGTTACAGGGTGATTTCCGGTATTACAGAAAGGTAGGGGAGAAATCGGTATGGGCCAACCGCATTTTTACGGGCATAGGGATACCGTATGGGAATTCGCATCAGCTTCCTTATATAAAACAATTTTTTTCGGGCGGTAATAACAGTTTAAGGGCCTTTAGAAGCCGTTCTGTTGGCCCGGGCCGGTACAATCCTCCACAGAATGGCGGGTTGCTGGCCGAACAACCCGGCGATCTCAAATTTGAGATGAATACGGAATATCGTTTCCCGATAGTGGGCGTTGTACATGGCGCTGTATTTGTCGATGCAGGTAATGTATGGCTGTTCAATGAAGATTCCATTAAAGTAGGCGCTAAGTTTTCAAATAAATGGCTGAGTGAACTGGCTGCCGGCGCCGGGGTGGGCCTCCGCTTCGACCTTACCTTCCTGGTGCTGCGCTTCGATGTGGCGTTTCCTATTCGTAAGCCCTGGCTGCTTCCCAAAGAACGTTGGGTGATCAATCAGATTGACCTGGCCAACAGCCAGTGGCGGCGGGAGAATGTGATCTTTAACCTGGCGATTGGATATCCGTTCTAGAACATCGAATATCGAATGTTGAATGTTGAATGTTGAAGGGAAAGGCAGGGGAATGAGAAATGAAATACAGAATGCAGAATACAGAGGGTGGAATGTAGGGGAGGGGTGACAGGAGTTAGAAAGGAGGCATGGTTAATAGATGTCCGATGAAACCTGGTTAACGGATTAAGGGCATCCATGCGTTCAACCATCAGCCATTGCTACTTACCATTCTCGATTTCGCCATTGACTATTGACCATTGACGATTCACCATTCACCATTCACCATTGACCATTCACCATTGCCCTCATTTCTTCGACTTCAGCTTCCCGTCTATCCCCACTGTTTTCTGCGCGCCTTCGAAGATTGCCTTCCAGATAAGATTGAACATGGAACGGTAGATGTCACGCTGATGGTTCACCGTAACGATACGCACCGGGTTGTCTTTTTGGGGATTGCCATCGACAATGGTCATGTTGGCCAGCAGGGAGATCACTTTTTTGGGCTTGTAGTTTTGCACACTACCCGTTTCCTCCTGCTTTAATATTTTTATTTTAAGATCGTTGTACAGCAGCCTTATAATGCCCTTAGCCTTATAATCGTCGCATATAAGATTGAAGTCGAGGCTATTGATCATACCGGAGTTGATCTCTACCAACGCCATTGGTTTACTCAATGTATTGAACACGGTGGCGTTGGTAGTTTTCATAGAGCCATTTGCGGTGAATTTGCCGTTTTTATTATTCATATAGAACTGCAGCGTTGCCGTTAATGGCGCTTTGCCTAGGAAGCGGCAGTTGAAGTTAACCGTCATGATGCCTTTATTATTCCGGTTGCTGACGTTCAGTAAACTGGCGCTCATGTTATCAAATAACACTACGCCGCTGCTGCCGGTTTGGGGATTCTTTTCCTTGTATTCGATGTAGCCGCTTTGAACAATTATTTTCTTTATTGCTACATCGGTCGGTACTTTCAGCAGCTTCTGGTGCGGGTAGTGCCCGACTTTCTTCTCTTTTTTCTCAGGATACGATTTGTCCCTGAAGATGTTAAAGGTGGCTTTTTTGATAACCAGTTGGTTTGCGATCAGGTTGCCGTTCAGGATCTCCTGTACATTTACCTGTTTGAACAGCAGATTGTACAGGTCGAAATTAAGCCGGTCGGTTTGCCATTTAAAAGCGCGCATGAATGCTGCTTCACTCAATAAAGGAACAATATGTAGTTTCTCAACGGCAAAAGATCTTTCGGCGGAGATCAGTTTGATCTCGTTGAACACATAATTGTATAATCCGTTTTTATCGTGAAGCACCAGTTTTTTTACATCGAGCGAGGCGTTCTCGGCAAACAGTATGCGCGATGTATCGGTGCTGGTGCTATCGCTTATGTTGATGTTATGCAACTTTGCATTGATGTGCGAGCCGCTGAAAACCGTATCGCCTTTGGGCCATTTGCAAATATGATAATCGGCATCTGTGATCAAAATGGTATCAACCTTTATCTTTTGCAGGCCGCGCAATAAGATCTTGTATATTTTATCGGTAGTGGCGGAGGTGTCGTTGCTGTTATTGTCGTTTTTGGCGGCGTAACGGTTTTTGTACATGGTGACTACCGGGCTGGTTAGTTTAACTTTGGAAGCTATGACAACTTTATTGAGCACGGCAGCATCTGTTTGAACGCCGGTAATATACAATTCGGGAACAGTAACGCGTAACAGGTTGCGGGGCAGGCTGCTGTCGGTAGGTTTTTTATAGGTGGAATCGGGAATGAGCTGCAGGTTCTTAATCATTATTTCCCCGTCTACTTCATCAATATCTATCGTATCATAGGTGATGCGGTAAAGACTGTCTGATTCAAGGAACACCAGTTCGGGGACTTTTTTATGCAGAAAGTTTTTACGCCATTTCTTGTAATAAACCAGGCCGAGGGCAACGAGCAGGACAAGTAGCAATAAGAAAACGAGCTTTTTCATGTGTGTAGCATTTAGGGGGTGCAATAAGTTGTTAGTTCATTACATTACAATTTATCGGTTGTTTAATGACGATATATACGATATACTTATCATGGTTGATTCAATACAAAACGTTTAATTTTTCGTGTTGCACCGCGCATGCGGGGTGTTGTTTTTTTAAATACAAATCCCATCCAGTCGAACACATGTCCTGCGCCGCATAATAAACACATGTTTATTATGGCCACCGAAATTGCTTTTATCCATTTAAAAAACTTACTCATATGTTATAGTGATTAGGTCTGCCGCTATATAAAAAATTATTGTGCCTGCATTTATGATGGTGAAATGAACTAACCATTTTGTGGCAACGGATGAGGATATATTTCCCCGCGAAAATCCATGAAAATCAAACCCGGCCTGTGTTTACGGCGGGGGCACGGGATTTTAACAAGTAATCATAAATTGAACGTTAAAAAATTTTCTTATGAAAAGGATTATGTGTGCTGCCTTATTAACGGCCGCTTTGACAACAGGAGCAGGTGTATTTGCGCAAGAGCAACAAACTACCGGTGAAAGTACGTTATCGCCTAAATTCGGTATCAAGGGAGGTGTGAACCTTACCAACATGTTTGTAGATGACGTATCGGATGAGAACATGAAGGTAGGTTTCAATGCCGGTTTCTTTGCCAAATTGCCTGTAGCCAGAGGTTTCTCCATTCAGCCTGAATTGTTATATACCAGCAAAGGGGCGAAGCTGACGTACGATAACATTATAGAAGGTGAAGGTGAATACAGGTTCAATTTGAATTATATCGAATTACCTGTACTGGCTGTGATCAACGTTGCGAAAAATTTCAACCTGCACGTTGGTCCGTATGTATCTTATCTTGCTGAAGCCAACATCAAAGACCTGGATGATGATGGCGATATGGACGAGATCGCAGATCTGAATACCGATAACTTCAACCGTTGGGACTACGGTCTGGTTGGTGGCCTCGGTATAGATATTTCCAACTTTACCATAGGCGCCCGTTACAACTATGGATTGAAAGAGATAGGGAAATCTGGTAGCCTTTCCGGTCAATTGACAAAAGATTCCCGGAACAGCGCTGTCTCTCTATATATAGGAATAGGATTTTGAGCGATACGGGTTTGAGGATTAAAAAAAGGGTTGCCCCTGCCAGCTGGCGGGAGCAGCCCTTTTTCTATATGCAAAATGTCACAGTATGTGTTTATCTAAATTCAATTGTTCGTTCACGCCCGGTTCTTCCTGGTTTTTGGGGAAAGAGATGATGAAGGAAGTACCCACATTCAATGTAGACTTCACGTCGATGGCGCCCTTGTTCGATTGAATGATGTTCAACGTGCTGGCGAGCCCCAAACCCATACCATTTCTTTTGGAAGTGAAATATGGTTCGAACAACCGTGAAATATTTTCTTCACTGATGCCGCAGCCGTTATCGCTGATGACGATACTGGGATCGGGATCGTGATGTATCACTACCGAAATACGTCCCTGCTTATGATTGATGGCTTCGGTGGCGTTGATAAGAATATTCGAAAAAGCAAGCTTTAGTTTTTCCTTGTCAACCGTTACGATCACCGGCACGTCGGGATATTTTATTTCGAGTTTTATGCGCTGCAGCGTTAACCGGTCAATTGCGTCGAGTATGCTTTCGTCCATGATGCTTTGCAGTACATGGGTTTCCATTTTCATTTCAGCGGGGCGCGAGGAGTTCAGCAGTTCCGTTATCAGCGCGCCGATGCGGTTGCTGTTGCGTTGAATGATCTCGAGATAGGTGGAGCCGTTCTCGTCATTGCCCGCTTCTTCGCGCAGGTGCTCTACCGAGAGATTGATATTGTTCAGCGGGTTGCGCACTTCGTGGGCCAGCGTGCGCACCAGGCGGCCGGTAGCTGCCAGCTTTTCAATTTGCAGGGTGGCCTTCTCCGCCTTTTTTAAATTGGTGATGTCGTGCACGATGCCCTGCATGTAATCCTGGTTTTTGTTATCGGCTTCCATGGATGCCGAGATGATGCAGATGCGGTGCTCGCCCTGTTTAGTGCGGATCTCCGCTTCAAGGTCATCCACTTCCTGCCGTTCGGTGATCAGGTACCGGAACCTTTCTTCTTCCCGTTTTTGTATGAACAGGTCATATACGCTTACCTGTATCAGCTCTTCCTTGGTATACCCCAACAGGTCGGCGGTGGCGCTGTTCACATCTTTGAACCGACCCTGGCGGTCGGCGGTGAACACCATGTCTTTCGACCGTTCGAACATATTGCGATACTTGCGTTCATTGGCCCGCAGCGCTTTAATAGAGGCCGATCTTTCAAGTGCGTAGCGAATGGAGCGCTCGAGTTTTTCTTCGTTTAATTCGCCTTTTACAAGGTAATCCATGGCGCCCACCCGCATAGCTTCCATATCAACGGTATGGTTGCCCTTACCGGTAAGCAGGATAACGGGTTCTTCGCAGCCGGCTGCAATGCCTTCTTTCAGGAGGTCGAGCCCGGTTTTTGCGCCGAGGCGGTAATCGATGAAATATATATCGAACGCCCGGCTCTTCATTTGGTCCAGTGCGTCTTTATAGGAATAACTCCAGTGCATGGTAAAGCCCGACGAAGGAATGTTGCGAATAAGATCGCTGGTGATGATGTAATCATCTTCGTCATCATCCACAATGAGAATGCGGGCCTGTAAGTTGGATACTATCATCAGATATGTTTATTGATGTTCCGGCATTAATATAGTAAAGGTAGCCCCATTATCCGGTTCGCCGGTTGCGTAAATGAGGCCTTTGTGCTGGTCGACTATCTTTTTACAGATGGCGAGGCCGATGCCCGATCCGGGATATTCCGTTTTCCCGTGTAACCGTTGAAAGATCTGGAAAATGCGTTGGTTGTATTCCGGTTCGAACCCGATACCGTTGTCGGAAAAATCGATCTTATACCAGGTATTGGCGGCATCGAGGTGATGTTGTTCTTTTTGCCGGCGCGACAGGCGCAGGCACCGTATTGTTATAACGGGATGAACGTTGCTTTTTCTGAATTTGATGGAATTGTTCAACAGGTTGTCGAACAATTGTTTCATTTGCGAAGGAATTGCTTCTATCACGGGCAGTGAATCAGCCTGCAGGGTAGTTGCCGTTTCTTCTATCTTCAGCTCGAGGTCGGTTTGCACTTCTTTCAGGATGCCGTTGAGGTCAACCTGTAAAAACGGTTGATTGCTGCGCGCCGTGCGGCTGAACTCGAGCAGGGTATCTATCAGGCGGCGCATGTTCTCAACAGAAGCCGAGATGCGGGTGAGATACAATTTTCCGTCGTCGCCCAGTTCCGACCTGTATTTGTTTTCGAGCCGTTCAATGAAAGTAGTGACCTTCCGCAGCGGTTCGTTCATGTCGTGTGAGGCCACATAGGCAAACTCTTCCAGCTCTTTGTTCGAACGGTCGAGGTCCTTTATCTTTTCTTCAAGGCTCGACTGGTACAAACGCAACCGCGTAATATCGCGCGAGGTGCCGATGGTTTTTATCCATTTGCCGGTATCGTCGTAAAACAGTTTACCTGAAGTTTCGATCTTTTTTATGGTGCCGTCATTTGCCCTGATCTCGTACTCGGTGACGAAGCTTTCAGGATGCTGCCGCCGGCTTATGATATCATCCAGGAATTCCCTGCTTTTTTCAAAATGCTCTTCATCCATGTGCTTTTGATAAAGCGCTTCGTTCACCACTATCTTGTTCTTTTCTGTTTCGGGGTCGTAGCCGAATAACCGGTACATGCCATCTGACCAGAAGTAAGCCCCCGTGCGGGCATCCACTTCCCAGGTGCCGTAAGCCAGGTATTCTTCATTCTCCTGCTTCATGGCTTTGTACGCGGCCAGGTCGCGGTACAACTGCGATTGTTCCGTTACATCTATGGTGCTTCCGATAACCCGCAGTAATTCATCTTTGTCGTTACGGAACACTTTCGCTTTCTCCCGCACATCTTTTACCCGGCCATTGCGGTCGTGTATTTTATAATACAGGTCGTATTCGTGGTGTATCAGGTGGTCTTTGCGGTTATATAATACTTTATCACGGTCGGCGTCCATTACATGCTGCAGGTAAAACCCGGGTGTAATGGTCAGCGTGTCTTTTTCGAGTTTGGGATCGTAACCCAGGATCTTGTACAGCCCATTGCTCCAGGTGATCCTGTTTTCGGGCACACACCATTCCCATACGCCGAACTTCAACAGTTCCTGGGTGTCGTTGAACAGTTCATCAATGCGTTTGAACTGGTTCCCGGTTTCTATTTCTTCGGTAATATCCTGGGCTATGAACAAAATGGAAGCTGCGCCACCCCCGGGGTCGCGGTTAAGCACCGTGCCCATGGTACGAAAGTATTTCCATGAACCGGTCTTAAGCGTAAGACGTGAATTATAGCTGTGACTTTCGTTATCCTTTAGCGCATAGAATTTCTGCAGTTCCTTTTTTACATTTTCCAGGTCGTCCTTGTGCACAATGCTCATCAGGTCGTTGTCCCAGGTACTTATATCATTCATTGAGTAACCGAGGATATCGGTTACCTTGTTGTTGATGTATTTCAGTTTCCTGGTATCGCCATCATACACATAGACTATTGCCGGAAAAAAATCGGTGATTTTATCCGTAAGCCCGCCATGCACGCTATTGGATTGAAACAAAAGCTTCAGAGGGTTAATCTCCTGGTTTATTAGTTGTTCCATCAAAGCCTGGACTTGTTTTACGCTTAAAGCCCAACGCCCAACGCCGAACGCCGAACCCGGAATACAGAGCCTGCCCAACAGGGTAAGCATTGGGCGTTATGCGTTATGCCTTTAGCCTTCAGCTTTTATCACTGGTTGTTGAACTCCTGGTACTGTTTCATTTTGTTGTATAACGTTTTTCGATCGATGTTCAATAGTTTAGCCGCCTTGCTTTTGTTGAAATTCGATTTCTTCAAGGCTTCAATGATCGTTTCGTACTCAGCGTCGATGCTTGCATTTTTCAGGGATAGTTCGCTGTGTGAATGATGCGGATGAGGCCGTGGTATTTCGGCTTCGCTGATAGGCAAAGGAACGGGAGGGGCCGCTATGGCCTGTTTAGGCTCTGCCTGTAAATAGGGAGTTTCCGGCGCTTCATCAAACTGCAGCCGGGTAAAGTTCGATATTTCGAAAGGCAGGGTATGTGCTTCTATGAATTGTCCTTCGGCAAGCAGGGTGGCCCGCTTGATCACATTCTTCAACTCGCGCAGGTTACCGTACCAGATATAACTCCTGAAAATATCTTCCACCTCTTTGGTAAACCCTTTTACGTTCTTCTCCAGTTCCTTATTGGTTTGCAATAAGAAATGCCGGGCAAACACCATAATATCTTCCTTGCGCTCGCGTAAAGGCGGCACAACTATGCTGAATTCATTAAAACGATGGTAAAGGTCTTCGCGGAATTTCCCCTTGCGGGCAATATCCCACAATTTTTCGTTGCTGGCCACAATGATGCGGATATCGAGGTCGATGTCCTTGGTTCCGCCTACGCGGCGCATTTTTCTTTCCTGCACCACGCGTAAGAGGGAAACCTGGATGTCGTACGAGAGGTTCCCGATCTCATCGAGGAAAACGGTACCGCCGTTTGCTATTTCGAGGTTACCAACTTTTTGATTCAATGCGCCGGTAAAGGATCCTTTCTCGTGACCGAAAAGTTCACTGCCCGCCAGTTCTTTCGACATGGCGCCGCAGTCGATGGCAACGAACGGCATGGCCTTTCGGCGGCTGCGTTTATGAATTTCCTGCGCAATGGCTTCCTTACCGCTTCCGCTTTCGCCATATATGATAATACTGTAACTGGTTGGCGCCACCAGGTCAATTTGTTTAAGGATCTTTTTAAAGGCCTCACTATCGCCAAAGATATAGTCGCCTGAAATAACCACCTGCTGCTTCTTGTCTTTGTTTTCGGCAACGCCCTGTTCCTCTGCCGCTGTTGTTACAGGCGGAGTATATGCAGGAGCGGCCTGGGAGGTAGTATTGGTACCAGCCTGGGCTGTGGTGGCAGCGCCCTGGTTTTGTAAAGCTTTTTTTATGGTAACCAGAATTTCGTCGGGGAATAATGGTTTGCCTATATAGTCGTAAGCCCCCAGTTTCATTACTTCTACAGCTACCTTTATATCACTGTAGCCGGTCATGATAATGACCGGTACATCGGGCAGTTGTTCCTTTATTTTCACCAGTAAAGTAGTGCCATCCATATCATCGAGCCTGAAATCGCACAAAACAAGATCAGGGGTGAAGGAGTTCATTAATTCCAATGCCTTCTTTCCGGCATACACTTCAGCCACTTCGTAGTTATGCTTGGTTAAAAAGCGTTTCAATAACAGGCAAATGTCCCTGTCGTCGTCGATTACTAGTATTTTCGGCATCTTCAAATTTACTTTTTTACTGTGAGTTTATGATGGATTGTTTAGGAATACCCTGATAGGTTAACCGCGTAAAATTCAGTATCTTTTTAACAATGCCGTGCTATGCCCATATTGAACGCATTTGCGCTACCGGAATTTGTAAAATTTCACGGTATTTGGCAACAGTTCTGCGGGCAATAGAAAATCCTTTTTTAGCCAGAATGGCTACCAGTTGCTGATCGGTATAGGGATTTTTCTTGTCCTCTTTTTCAATTGCATCCTCGATGGCTACCTGAATAACTTTATTGCTGATGGCTTCTCCCTTCTCATTGATAATACCTTCCGTGAACAGGTCTTTAAGCAGGATCATGCCGAATGGCGTATCGACGTACTTGTTACAGGTAATACGTGATACGGTTGAAATATCCACGCCGGTTTTATCGGCTATATTTTTCAGGATCATCGGCTTCAGCAGTTTTATATCCCCCTCGCGAAAATAATCATACTGCATATTTACGATAGCTTTCATGATGCGCAACATGGTGCCTTCGCGTTGCCTGATGGCACTCACGAACCACTGGGCCGACTGATACTTGTTCTTTAAATATTGTGCCGCTGCCGCGTCTTTCTTGTTTTTCTGGCTGTCGGCCACTATTTCTTTCCATTCCCGGCTGATAAAAAGGGAGGAGGAGCGCTGGTTATAAAGGGAAACTTCGAGGTAATCGCCTTCCTGAACTATTAAGAAATCGGGTATAATGTGGGCGTTGGGGGTACTGCCTTCCTGTACTTCGGCCACCGGTTTCATTTTCAGGCTGCTTACCAGCTCCAGAATGATCTTCAGCTCATCTTCTTCCAGTTGAAGGCATTCCATGATCTTGTCCATATTGCGGTTGCGCAGGTCCTGGTAATGCTCTTTAAGCAGGCAGATGGCTTTTTGCACATCGGGCCGTTTCTGGTTCATGGCCTTCAACTGTAACAGCAGGCATTCGCAAATGCTGCGGGCGCCAATGCCAATGGGATCCAGGTTCTGGATCACTTTCAGCACCGGCTCAAAATCCTCGGCTTCCATCCAGGTTTTACAGGTGAATGAGTATTCCTCAGCCAGTTTATCGAGTGTTATTTCCAAAAGGCCGCTATCACTGAGTGAGTCGATCAGGTAATCGGCCAGTAACGTTTGTTTTTCGTCGTTGCAGCAAAGGCGAAACTGTTTTTTCAGGTCTTCCCTGAAATCGGTGGCGGCCTTCATGGGACTGAAGGTCTTTTCGTCGTCGGGCAGGTAATTGCTGTATTCCATCTTGTAATCCGGAATGTCATCGTAGCCATATTCCTCCCAGTCCTGGTAGTCCTGCGCCTGTTCTTTGGCAAACTTGTCAGCTGCTGCCTCTTCCTCATCCTCCTTTTTTTCCAAAAACGGATTGTCCTCCAATTCCTGTTCTATTCTATGCTCTAATTCGATTGTATTTAAATGAAATAAGTTGAGCAGTTGGATCTGTTGAGGCAATATTTTGGTTTCCTGCTTCTGCACAAGGTTCTGCTGTAACATACGGGTTCATTTTTCTTTATTAACTTCAAGATGCTTTCCACTTTATGTTTATTGGAAAAGAAAATTTTAGATTATTGAATCTCAGGTTTTTGTCCTTAATTCGTTTTTTTACTATGTTGGGGGATAGGAGAAGTGCTAAAGGCGACTGTGGAAAATTATCCCCGATCTGTAGAATGAATCACTATGAAAAAAAGACTATTTTTTATCATTACCGCGTTTGTACTGTCGCTCGTCATAACGTTAAGCCTGTCATATCTCCTTTATAAGAGCTATGTTCGGTCAAATGCGCAGAACCGGAAGATAGAACATGCCTACAAAGTGATCCTTCAAACAAGCGCCCTCGAGAAATTCATAAAGGAAGCGGAAACCGGCCAGCGCGGCTACCTGCTTACCAACGATAGTAGTTTTTTAAATCCCTATTTAAGTATCAAGGCCGATATAAAACCGGGATACGATTCGTTGAAGCGGCTTACCGCCGGTAACATCAGGCAGCAGCAGCTGTTGAACGAGGCCGGTTTGCTGATGAACAAGCTTATCGATCATTTTCAGCACAGCGTTTATCTGAAATCGCGCAGCAGCCTGGTTGAAACAAAGGGATACATGGATAATCTGCGCACGGTGTTCGTGCAGATCCAGGAGGAAGAAATGAAACTGGTAAAAGAGAAATCGGTGAACCGGTATGAAGCCGCCATGCCGCGTTATTTTACCGCTATTTTTCTATTTGCCGCTATTATTATTTTCATCTCTTTCCTTGTTATATTGAAGGAATACCGGGAACGATCGAAATACCAGAAACAACTTGAACAAAAAGTGCTGGAGGTGAATGCCTACAATGTAGAACTGGAACAGATAGCGTTTGCCACTTCGCACGATCTGCAGGAGCCCCTGCGGCGTATAAGAACGTTCAGCGACCGGTTATTGTGGAAATACCGCGATCAGTTGAACGAGGACGGACAACTCATTCTTTCACGTATCGATTATTCTGCCCGCCGTATGCAGGGATTGCTGGAAGACCTGATGAATTTTGCCAACCTGGTGCGTGGCGGTGAGCAACTGACCGTGGTTGATGCCAATAAATTGATGGAATCGGTAGTGTCATACATGAAGCAGGAGATAGAAATAAAAAGGGCAACTATTCATATTGGACAGTTGCCTGCTATTACCGGTTTCGGAAAACAATTGTTCCTGATGTTCAAAGCGCTTATCGATAATGCCATCAAATTCTCGAAGCCGGGTATTCCGCCGGTTGTTACCATTCAGAGCGTGCAAACCACGGGCGACGAACTGATGCAGATCGATAAAAAATTATTGAAGAAGGAATTCATTCGAATCAGTGTGCAGGATAACGGCATCGGGTTCAGCAATGAATTCAATCAAAAAATATTTTTGATCTTTCAGCGCCTTCATACGGGAACCGAGTATGAAGGCAAGGGGATTGGGTTGGCGATAGTTGAAAGAGTAATGACCAACCACAATGGGTATGTATTGGCGTCGGCCCAGGAAGATAAGGGTGCGTTGTTCAATTTATATTTTCCTGTACCGGAGGCTTAGTTATAAGATGCAGGTGATACCTGATACTTTCAAATGCTTTTGTTATGGCGGTTTCCCAGCGAACGGCAACGCTGTAGCCTGTAAACTCGCCATTGTGTGCGCCTATCTTCACCAGGGCGGCAACCTGGTTTGCACCGGGATTCGATAAAGTGATCTCAATGATATAGATCTCTGCAAGTTGTTCTTCAAGCAAATTCGCTTTAAAAGAAGATAAATAGCTAATGTCTTCCAACGAAATTCCCTGCGTTGTTTGCTCGTCTATATGTAATAAATAGCTGTTCTTCATAACCTGAGATTTTTAATGTTACTATACTTCTATTCTCTGTTTAAATGTTCATTTTACAACGACTAATAAAAGAAGCAGCCTTCTTAATTATTGTAAAGATTATACCTGCAGGAATTATGAAGCGGATTTGAAGAATATTGTAGAACTAAGTCTACACGCTGTAATTTTTTTTACCTGAACGGGGGAGCGTTATCTGTTAATTATGATAATATATTATTCGTGCAGAACAGGCGGTATGATTTTTACAAAATATAGATGAAATGCCGGTTTCGGGGTGTTTAAACGAATAGTACACCAGTTTGGGACCAGAAAAAGAATTTGATTGGTAACTGTATTTATTCACTTAAAAACTATTGCTATGCTACGTTGGACAGTAATATTTCTGGTAGTGGCTATTATAGCAGCTATTTTCGGTTTTGGCGGAATTGCTGCAGGTGCTGCTTCCATTGCGAAAATCCTGTTTTTCATTTTTATTATATTGTTCATAATTTCATTGGTGGCAGGAGGTTTTCGCAGGGTAGACTAATAGCTGAAAGCATTTCAGTTGTTAGCAACCCTACAAAGACGCTCAAAGTCCGGGAGGAGAATTTGCTAAAATCTTCTTTCCGGACTTTTTTGATTTTGTATCCCGGGGTCTTAAGGAAATTTTAAGGAAACGAGTAGATAACAAATCTTACTTTTACTTTATGAGTAAGCAGCCAATACTTATTGCTGAAGATGACGCCGACGACCGGTACCTGCTTCAAACTGCATTTTCGGAGACAGGATATGCCGAACAGATCGATTTTGTTGAGAACGGGATTGAGTTGTTTAATTACCTTGAAAAAATATACACGGGCAGTAATATGGAAATGAAGGCCCTGCCTGGTTTTATCCTGCTCGATCTGAATATGCCGAAGAAAGACGGCCGTGAAGTATTGAAAGAATTAAAACAACACCCGGTGTTCAGGAAGATCCCGGTTATTGTTTTTACCACTACGAAAAATGAAATAGAAATAAAACGCTGTTATGAGTTGGGTGCAAACAGCTATGTTGTTAAGCCTATCAGCTTCGATGCGTTGTTGAAAGTCGTGGAAAACATCCGCAGTTTCTGGTTTCAAACGGCATCCATTCCTGTCTCCTGATGCATTGTTTCCTCCTGCATCTTCCCGTTTTTACTGAAGAACTTCTTTATTTTTTTTATCAGGTTTTCGGGGTTATCTACAAAATGTGACGCATAATTCTTTATAAGGAAAGGAATGCCCCATCGGGTAATCCAACCGGTTTTGGAGAGCAGCACTTTCTTCACAAGCCCGTCGGCCAGCAGGTTTACAACAATCAATGCCGCTGTGGAACTGGCCTTACGTGTAAATAGTTTTTTAATAGTTGCCCCAACCATTGCGACGGGTTTCATTTCTTCTTTTAAAGATTGCCAGTCGTTCCTGATCTGCAGTTCCTGCTCTTTTAGCAAGGCATTAAGCCTGGCTTTTTCTTCCAGCAGTCCTTTGTAGCTGTTAATCTCTTTTATCATAAATTTTTCTAACTATAAAGTTCCTTATGAATGGAAATACAATTTGCCTCCGCAGCATGTAAAAGAAAAGCACCAGAAAAAGGTAAAAACCCGCTACTATAAAATAGCCCGTTGCTGCATTGTTCAACAATTTACCTAAATAAAGCGACAATCCTATGCCTGCTAACAGTAAGATGCAAAGTAAGAGCCCGGCCAGTAAAAAGAAAAGGAAAGCACGGGCAACGGCTTTCGACCCTGCCTGTGCTACATTAATGCGGGCTAAATCATAATACGTTTGTGCAATTTCCTGTACATGGCTGGCCAGGTTGGCTGCTTTGTTGTTTAAATTCTCCATGTTGATGTTTTAATCCGGCCTATCAAAAATGCAGTAGCGTAAGTTGCCATAAAGTTTGTCACATTAACTTTCTACCCTCGCTTCAGCTTCCTGTTCAGCGCCTGCGTACATGTTTTTCATTTCTTCCTTGCCAACTGCCAGTAACTCAGCAACATCTTCCATAACCTCATCAATACCCGTTTTGATCTTTCTGCGTAATTCACTACCTTTTTCCGGAGCGAGTAAAACCCCTACCGCAGCACCTGCAGCAGCGGCGGCGAGCATACCTAGAATGATTTTTGTGTTAGATGTCATACATTTACGTTTCAGGAATTTGAGGAAAAAATTATACCACTGACAAAAGATTCCTGTTTTTTTTATATTTTTCATCAATGGGAAACTATTTCCCCAGGGGTATTAAAAATTCAGCTCTAAAAACATGACAAAAGAGCGTATAAAGGTTTTAATAATTGATGACGAGAAGGATCTGTGCCTTTTGATCAAGGCCTACCTTAGCCGTAAAAACTGTGAAGTACACACTGCCTACACGCTTTCAGAAGGGTTGGTGCAGGTAGACCAGTTTTTGCCCGATATTTTATTTCTCGATAACAACCTGCCCGACGGGCTGGGTTGGGAGAAAGCGGAGAATATCATTAAAGACCATCCCAATATCAAACTGCATCTGTTGAGTGCCTATAACCCCCCACGAATTAAAGACAACCTGCCCGTTACCAGGGTGTGGGAAAAGCCTATTTCACTGCGCGACCTGGATACCTATTTCAGTTAGCTTCCCGTTTGGCTCTAAAGCATCCTTTAGCAGTTCTGCATTAACCGGTTGATTATATTTGCACCTCATTTATGAAAACTATATGATGAGAATTGCAATCAACGGTATGGGCCGTATAGGGCGGCTATTGTTCAGAAGGTTAATTGATATGGACGGTATTGAACTGGTAGCGGTGAATGACATCATGGACAGCGATAACCTGGCCTATTTGTTAAAGTATGACAGCATTTACGGCACCTTTACCGGCACCGTGGTTCACGCGCCCGGAGCCATCGTAGCCAACGGTAAAAACGTAAAGGCCCTGCAACAGAAAGACCCCACCCTGCTTCCCTGGAAAGATCTAAGGGTAGATGTGGTGCTGGAATGTTCGGGCAGTTTCTCGAGCCGTGAAGGCGCCGAACAGCACTTAAAGGCCGGCGCACGCAAAGTACTTTTATCAACAACAGGTTCGGCCGATATTCCCCTGCTGGTGTATGGCTTCAACCAGCATGTTCTTACAAACGAAGAAACCATTATCAGCCCCGGCGGCTGCATGACCAACTGTTCTACCCACATTTTGTATATTCTGAACGCTATAGGCATTAAGTCGGTTCAATGTAATATTCTCCATTCCTATACCTCACGGCAGGAACTGGTCGATGCGCCCCATAAACAGTTCAGGCGCGGAAGGGCGGCAGCCGAAGCCATAATTCCTGTAGAGATCGATCTGCAACAGTCGCTGGAGCGCTTACTGCCGGCATTGAAAGGAAAGATCGCGTCGGTATCGACCCGGGTTCCGGTAGCCAACGGCGCTATGGCCGATTTTACCCTTCAGTTGGAGCAGGAAACTACTCGGCAGGAAATTAACAAACTTTTTGCTACAGCTGCCGCAAACGAGTATAAAGGAATAATTGAATATACAGAAGACCCGCTGGTTTCGCTGGATATTAAAGGAAATACCCATTCATGTGTTATTGATGGCACGCTTACATCGGTTGTGGGTAACCACGTTAAGCTGATCGCCTGGTTCGATAACGAATATGGCTTTACTACCCGTATGATCGATTTGCTGGGTAAGATGGCGTAAGTGGGTAAAATGAAGGGCAGCCCGTTTAACAAGTGCATCGGTAAATATGTTGATGATAATGCCCCTGCGTGGGCGGAGCTTCAATTTTTGAATTGGTAATTTTAATTTACTTTTAATTGCTTATATTGATAAACCATACCCGGTAACTTTATTATTTGTGAATTTTGCGCATGAATTTTTGGCTATGGAAGAAATAAAAATTTTACTGGTTGAGGATGAAAGAAAGATAGCAGAGTCATTGAAGAAAGGGCTTACCGAGCAGAATTACCACGTTGAAGTGGCGTATGACGGACTGATCGGTAAAAAGCTCTTTGAGACCTACCCGTTCGACCTCATAATACTCGACATCAACTTGCCCGGTTTAAACGGTTATGAGCTGTGCAAGGAAATACGGCGCCATAGCGAGCGTATTCCCGTGGTTATGCTAACGGCCCTCAACACAACCGCCGACAAAATAGAGGGCTTTGATGCGGGGGCAGATGATTACATCGTAAAGCCATTCGATTTTAAGGAACTGCTGGTACGCATCAGGGCATTGCTGAAAAGGATCTATCACAATATTCCTACCGGTAATATTTTGAAGGTAGCCGATCTTACCATGAACCTCGATAGCAAGGAGGTTACGCGGGCCGACAAACCCATCTCACTTACGGCCAAGGAATTCCAGTTGCTCGAATACCTTATACGGAACAAGAACCGGGTAGTTTCCCGCGCCGACATAGCCCTGAACGTATGGGATATCGATTTCGACACAAAGACCAATGTTATTGACGTATATGTAAACTTTCTGCGTAAGAAGCTGGATAAAGATTTTGAAACCCGGCTCATACATACGCAGGTAGGCATGGGCTATATATTGAAAGAAAACCCCTAGGTTGAAAATAAAATTTAAAATAACCGCGCTTTTTGCTTTACTCGTTACCATTATTCTGCTGGTATTAAGCATTTCCGTTCATTACTTTACTTCCCTGCAACGTACCGACTCTTTTAAACGGCGGTTGAAAGGCCGCGCCAACAACGACGGCCAGCTTTTTTCGTATTTTGGCGACAGCGACAGTACCCGCGCTATTTTGCACGCCATAGATTCTGCCTCGGCCTTTACGCTGAACGAGAAAAGCGTGGCGATCTTCAATTACCTCGATAAACCGGTATACACGTACAACGTTGCCAGTATCGATTCCATCCTGCCCGATAAAGAGATCCTGAAACAGGCGCGCCTTAAACATGAAGTGTATTATACAAGACGTAAACGCGATATACTGGCTTATCACTACACCGACAGCCGAAGCCGCGTTGTAGTGGTGGTGGGAGGGTATGATATCGACGGCTGGCACCGGCTGAAAGACCTGCGCGACATTTTGCTTACCTGTTTGTTCATTGGCATTGCCATTGCCCTGGTAGTGGGTTATGCTTTTTCTGTACAACTGGTAAAACCCATTAAACAGATCATTTACGATGTAAAACATATTACCTCGCAAAACCTCACGCAGCATATAAATGCCGGCAGCACGCAGGATGAACTGAACCAGCTGGCCAATACCTTCAATGAACTGCTCGACCGGTTACAGGAGTCTTTTTTGATCCAACGGCGTTTTATCTCCAATGCATCGCACGAGCTGTCGACACCGCTTACCGCCATCTCGAGCCAGCTGGAAGTAACACTGCAAAAGGAAAGGGATATAAAAGAGTACAAAGGAGTAATAAATTCGGTACATGAGGACGTACGGCAAATGCAGCAGCTTACCAAAAGCCTGCTTGAGATTGCCAAAACCGGTACCCAGGGCAGCATAGAGCTGAGCGAGGTACGGATAGATGAAGTGCTGTTGAAAGTTACCGCCGACGTGCAAAAGAACAGTGAAGAATATAAAGTGATCTTACAGTTCGGCGATTTCCCCGATGATGAACGGGCGTTCCTTGTATTCGGCAACAGCGAACTGTTGTATAGCTCACTGCGAAACATAGCCGACAATGGCTGCAAGTTCTCGTTCGACCATCATGTGATGATAAACCTGCTGTTCGAAAATGATAACGTGATCGTACAGTTTAA
The DNA here is from genome assembly GCF_002078015.1 of Niastella populi. Lineage (GTDB taxonomy): Bacteria > Bacteroidota > Bacteroidia > Chitinophagales > Chitinophagaceae > Niastella > Niastella populi. The sequence goes on from NZ_LWBP01000188.1 coordinate 192,031, forward strand.
GAATTATGGCGACACCATCACCGAAGAGGAAGCCGAACATATTTTCCTGCCTTTTTACCGCTCGGCCAACGCCACACCCATTAAAGGGTTCGGACTGGGGCTGGCGCTTGCCAAAAGGATCATCAATTTGCACAAGGGCAATATTAAAGTGCAAAGTTCCCACGAAACCGGAACGGTTTTTACGATCGTTCTTCCTTCCCTTAAAGCCTTTGCAGCTAAAGCCTGATGGTATATTCCGGTAACGGCTACAGGTATTTTCCCCAGGCACCTGATAGGATCATCTTGTTTAATTGCTTTTTAATTCGCGTTTAATTAGCGTTTAACGGTAATAAAGCATATTTGATATACTTATAAATCAGAATGAACTTGAATCAACCTGTTTTTATTTTCAGAGGTCTGGCAATTGGTGTAATTGTACTGTTGTCATTATCCCTATTGCTGCATCAGAAAAATAAACAGCTCACAGAATCACATAACAGGCTGTTGTTACAAAATGATTCTGTTCTATCTGTAAACCTTCAGTTGCAAAAAGATCTCAACTTCCTGAAGCACGACCTCGATAGCGTGGTTCGCAGTAATCCCGATAAGCAACATCTCACCAATCGCGAAATCGCCACCCGCAAGTGATCGATGCGATAGCTGACATCGATGTAACACCAATGTAGTTTTTGCCCTGTCGTTATTTTAATCGGTTTAGCAATACAACGATCTCTGGCATGACCATGATCATATGACGATTACTATTTACAATTTACATTTGGTTATGGTGTATATGATCAATGTTTGCACGTATAACAAACAATGGACATGAGTGGGAATGAATTTTTAATTGATATACAATAGACTAAACGGTCACTGGTCGTTGATGAAAAATTAATGAATAAAATCTTTAATAATTTTTTAAAATGACGTACCTTTTGTGACAGGCCATAAGAAAATCCTTATTAATATCTCTGCCTTACTCGTTCAAATTTGCCTTGAATTCGACCATTTTTTATTCTTTGATGTTACGTGTCAGATAACCTTGTGAAAGCTGATGATCGTTCCGTATTCGACTATCAACCATTATTAGGCAATCAAAAAAGGAGGGCATCATGAAACACCGCCAATCCCCTTACGTTAACAAGAGGAAGAAGTGTATTGAATTCCACATTAAGAATGCGTGTGCAAACAGGATTGCGCTCGCCGGTGATTTTAATAACTGGGCGCATGACCAGTTAACTTTGCGACCTACGAAAAATGGTTTTTGGAGTATTGAAATACCCATGTTGCCCCGGGGCAGGTATTATTACAAATTCTTTATCGATGAACGAATGTGGGCTGAGGATATAGAGAACCAGTTTCGTGAACCCGATGGGGTTACCGGCTGGAACAGTGTGTTGGAAGTTTGACCTGTGAGAATTGATAAAACGGGATGTTATAATAACGAGAATAGTGTTTAAATGGTGTAATAAAACAACCCTGCGTGTTTAATTCCGTACGAAAGCTTAGTTAAGCACTCAGGGTTTTAAAAAATCCCGACGCCAGCGTCGGGATTTTTTTATGCGTTGTTGTAAACTTTATACACAGGGTCTCTCAAAACGTTGCCGTTATCGGAGCAGATAAATGAAAGTACGGCTGCAATTTGTTCGGGTTTTACCCAGCTGTTATGATCGGCATCGGGCATGCTTTTGCGGTTGGGCGGCGTATCGATCGTACTGGGTGCTATTACTGAAACCGTAACATTTTTACCTTTGGCTTCTTTATTTAAAATTTCGGCGAGGTTGAACAATAATGATTTGCTCAACGCATAGGCTATTTTGTTGGTGCCTTCTGCGAGGTTCAGTCCGGGACGGGCGCCGGTGAATACCAGCCGGCCATAACCGTTCTGTAACATATGCTGAAATAACGGGCGGGCGATATTGTAAGCGGTTTCGAAGTTGAGCGTGAACATTTGTCTTAACTGGCTGATGTTGGTAGATGAAATATCGCCCATTTCAAAACCGCCGGCCAGTAATACGCCGCAGTCGATATTCCCGTACAGGCTGGCTGCTTCTTTTACAAACGTGGAGCTTTCAGATTCGTCGGTAAGCTCGATACCGTGCAGTTCGAATTGGGGGTGCCTGTCTGCAAAACCCAGGTGGTTACCCGAATGGTCAACCGCAATCACCTTGTAATCTTCGTCGAGGAATTTTTTTACCACCGCGGTTCCCAGGTTGCCATTTGCACCTGTTATAATAATTGTTTTAGGCATAATGAAAGGTATATGTAGTTTATTCAAAGATACTGGTATTACATAAAAGAAGGTGGGCCACCTATGCAGATGGCCCACCTTTATTGAAATAGTAATACTGATTAGAACAGGAAGTTCCAGCCATGCTTGTCTTCATCCTGGCCTTTGCGGATGGCCTCCATTTTGTTCTTTAGCTGGAACATGATGGCATTATCCTTAATAACAGGTAAATGGTGGTCGATTCCATTTATGTGTATGGTAGCTATGGGCGCTACTACGGCTGCGGTGCCGGCGCCGAACGCTTCTGAAATGGTATTATGCCTGAAGGCGTTCTCGAGCTCCGTTACGCTTATCGGGCGCGCTTCATGAGGAATGCCGAGATCGGCAGCCAGCGTCAATAAAGAATCGCGGGTTACGCCGGCCAGGATGGAATCGCTGGTGGGCGGTGTTACCAGTACGCCGTCGATAACGAACATGGCATTCATCATACCTGATTCTTCAATGTATTTATTTTCACGGGCATCGGTCCAGATAACCTGGTCGTACCCGGCCTCTTTTGCTTTTTGTGTGGGGTAAAAGGCGCCACCGTAGTTACCGGCGCATTTTGCAGAACCCGTGCCTCCTTTTGCAGCGCGGGTATATTCTGTTTCTACTTTTAACCGCAATGGTTGGGAGAAATAAGGGCCAACAGGTCCGGTAAAAATGATGAAACAATATTCATCGGAGATCTTTACACCATATTTGGCCTCGCTGGCAAACATCAGCGGGCGAATATATAATGAAACACCGGGTTGTGCGGGCAGCCAGTCTTTATCTACTTCGATCAGGCGGCGCAACCCTTCAACGAAGATCTCTTCGGGTATGCCTGGCATGCACATACGGTTTAATGAGCGCAGCATTCTTTCGTAATGTTTGTGTACACGGAAAATGTTGATGCGGCCATCTTCCTGTCTGAATGCTTTCAAACCTTCAAAAACCGATTGTCCGTAATGGAATGCCAGTGTGGTGGGGCTTACGGTAATATCGCCAAAAGGAACGATGCGGGGAGCTTCCCACTGGCCATTTGAATAATTGCAGATCAGCATGTGATCAGATACATAGGTGCCGAATCCCAGCTTGTTGAAGTCTACTTCCGGCAACTTCGATTTGGTTGTTCTCTGAACTAAGATCTCATCAGTAAGTTCCATATAACAAAAATTTTTTGTGCTACAAGTCAATTCAGTGTGTAAAGATAACCCGAAAAAAGGCAAAGCCAAAAGTGGAATGCAGGCGAAAGCTGAAAGCCTAAAGAGAATACAGCCCAAAGCTGAAAGTCTAAAGCTTAAAGCGAATACAGCTGCAAGCCACAAGCGGAATACAGCCGACGGCCAGCAGTTAAAAACCAAGGGCAAGACCGCCAATTGTTTATTAATCCCGAATAAAAGAACTTACCACTTAAAACTTACCACTTAGAACTAACTACCTCTTTTCCAATAGCTGCTATTTCATTTACAAGCAATTCAAAATCATTGAACTGGCTGCGGTGATTCGTAATGGCCACGCGAATGCAGTACTGCCCGTTCAGTAATGTATATGAAGGTGCCGCTATTCCCTTTTCATGCAGCCGCATGAGTATTTCCCGGTTCAGGTTATTCAATTCACCGGTAAGCATGTTAGCCGGGTTATACCGGAAGCAAACAATGTTCAACGGAACGGGCGCCATCAGTTCAAGCAGGGGATCGTTCTGAACCAGTTCAGCCAGGTATTGCGCCTGCTGCAAATTCTGCCTGATAAGCGTACGATAGGTTTCAAGCCCGTACTGCTTTAACGACATCCATACTTTCAGGGCTTTAAAACCCCGCGACAATTCCATGCCGTAATTGTTATAGCCATCCGGCCCGGCCGATAATCCGCGGTCGTGAACCATTAAATAGCTTACCGCATAGGCAAATGCTTCGCGATGTAACTCAGGATCACGCACCAGCACACAGGCCGCTTCATAATTCACATACATCCATTTATGAAAATCGAACGACAGGCTGTTTGCCAGTTCAAGCCCTTTCAGCCGGCTGGCAAACTCGGGCAACAGGTTGGGAATTGCGCCAAAAGCGCCATCTACATGCAGCCACAGGTTGTGTTCTTTGGCAATGGCAGCCAGCTCATCGAGCGCATCGATGGCGCCGGTATTCACCGTGCCCGCATTGCCTACAATACAAAATGGCCGGCAGCCTGCCGCTATATCTTCAACGATCATACGCTGCAGTACATCGGTGCGAATGCGGTAATTTTCATCAACCGGTACCTTGCGGAAATTATCGCTGCCGATCCCTATCACTTCAACCCCCTTCATTACGCAGTTATGGGTTTCGGAAGAACCGTAAATAGTGAGCGGGCCGGGTAGCGACTGTAATCCTTTTGTTTTTATATTTCGATCGGCATGGTGCCGCGCCACTACCAGTGCGGTGATATTGGCCAGGCTGGCGCCGCTGATGAGCAGCCCGCTCGCCGTTTCGGGAAAGCCCATTATCTGCTTCGACCAGTCGAGCACCTGTTTTTCCACATGCATTGGCATACTATCGCCAATGCTTACGTTGGCATTCATACCCGAGGCCAGCATATCGGCCAGCATACCGAGTGGCGTACCGCCGCCCTGCACCCATGCCCAAAACCGGGGGTGAATATTGTTGGTGTTATAGGGAAGTACATGTTTCAGGAAATCTTCATATACCGAAACCGCATCCTGCGGCATTTCAGGTACCGGTTGCTGCATGCTGTCAATGGCAGCGGCGGTTGGTTTGGTATAAACCGGCCGCTGGCGCGATGTTTCGAGATAATAGAACAGGTCATCGAGCATGCGGTGGCCCAGCTCATTGAGCGCCGACCAGTACTGCGGGTCAAGTGTTCTCTCTTCTGTTATTACTGCTTCTTTTTTCATAACGATTTTTAAACGCAGAACGCGCAACGCAGAACGCTGAAATACAGTATGCTGGTGTTTATGCGTTAAGCGTTTGGCGTTAAGCTGTAGGCGTTCTACAAATTTCCTGCAGAACAGGGTTATAAAACAGATGCAGATTCGGGCAGTTTGACTGTATCAGATGCGCCGCGGAGTTGAAAAGTTGATAAAGTTGATGGGGTTGATAAAGGCGGGAGCAAGGTTTATGGTTGGCGGGTTGGCTTGTTATGGATCGAGGACATGGGAAAAAGGAAAAGGCGGACGAAAGCAGAATCGCTCTAATAAAAAGCCCTCTAATGATTTAAACCATTAGAGGGCTGCCATATATAATTTGTGAATTCGTCAGGTAAGCGCTGCCTTTGGCGGGCTCCCTTTATCAACTTTTCAACCCTGTCAACTTTTCAACTTGCCTCTACGCATAAATATGCTCAATAGCATCTCTATACTTCTCCATCACCACTTTTCGTTTCAGGCTTAACTTAGGCGTCATTTCACCGGTTTCAATGCTCCATTCGTGTGGTAACAGTTCAAACCTTTTTATTTGCTCTACATGGTTGAAGAATTTGTTGTAGCTGTCGATCAGTTCGCGGAACAGATCAATAACTTTCTGATCTTTTATCAACTTTTCATTGGGCATGTCGGGCAGGCCCTGTTTGCGCGCCCAGTCTCTCAGCGAAGGAAAGGCCGGAATAATAAGCGCACCTACGAATTTTCTTTCCGACCCCACCACCATGATCTGCTCAACAAAGATGGATTCTTTCAGTTTGTTCTCTATCGGTAATGGCGCTACGTATTTACCACCGCTTGTTTTGAACAGTTCTTTTTTGCGATCGGTGATCTTCAGGTATTTGCCATCTGACATCATACCGATATCGCCGGTATGGTACCATTCACCGCTCATGGTTTCTTCGGTGAGGTCGGGGCGTTTGTAATAGCCCATCATAACGTTGGGGCCTTTGCACAGTATTTCGCCGTCTTCGGCAATCTTTACTTCTACATCGTCAATAAGGGGGCCAACCGTGCCAAAGCTGCGGTTATGCTCTTCGAACCGGTTTACGCTGATAACCGGCGAGGTTTCAGTTAAGCCATACCCTTCGAGGATCGGAATACGTGCTGCCGTGAAAATGCGTATCAAACGCACCTGGCAGGCAGCGCCGCCGCTTACAATACATTTGAGGTTATTGCCGAGGCCCTCGCGCCACTTACTGAAAATAAGTTTGTTGGCGAGCGCCAGCTGCATATTATAGCTAAAGCCCATTGGTTTATTGATCTCATACCGGGTAGCGAGGTCGTGCGCCCAGTAGAATAATTTTCTTTTTATACCGGTGAGCTCTGCGCCTTTGGCCATAATGCGGTCGTATACTTTTTCGAGCAGTCGCGGTACCGTGGTGAACATATCGGGCTTCACCTCTTTCAGGTTATCGCCGATGGTTTCCATACTTTCTGCATAGTAAATGGCTATACCGCGGAACAGATAGAAGTAGGTGATCATGCGTTCGAAAATATGGTTCAGCGGCAGAAAGCTGAGGGAACGCATATTGGGGAATGCGGGCAAACAGGGGTAGCAGGCCAGCACATTGCTCAGGATATTACGATGTGAAAGCATTACGCCCTTGGGGGTACCGGTGGTGCCTGAGGTATAGATGATAGTGGCCAGGTCTTCGTACCTGATCTGTGCGGCAATGTTTGTAACTTTTTCGTGTGCCGCTTCGTCGGCCAGGGCAATCACTTCTTTCCAGTGGCGGGCATTGGCCACATGCTCGAAGGTGAAAATTTCCTGCAGGGCGGGAACGCGGTCTTTTACGCTTAGTACTTTATGAAACAGTTCTTCGTCGTTTACGAACACGATCTTTACCTGGGCGTCGTTCAAAACGAATTCGAGGTCCTGTACGTTGATGGTAGGATAAATGGGTGTTAAAATGGCGCCGGTTTGCTGAACGGCGAGGTCGAGCATCACCCATTCGGGCCGGTTTTTACTGAGAATGGCAATTTTATCGCGCTTTTCGGCGGTCATATCGCCGCACTGGATGCCCAGGTTCAGTAAACCTGCGCTTAATTTATTTACGGTATTGTTTACTTCCTCTGTGCTGTACGTTCTCCATTTACCATTCTCTTTGGCAGCCAGCATATTGGGCATTGGCTTCCCTTTCAAATGGATCAGCAGGCAATCGAATAGACGTTTGGGTTCGGTCATAGATGTTGTTTTTTGATCCGGACAGTAAGCAGGGAAAATCCCGGCCGGCCGGGGAACAGGACCTCCGGATTTACGTTAGTTGAATTTAACGAATCTGCGCTAATAAAAAAAGCCCCGGCGTGTAACGTCGGGGCCATTCGATTATTTTACTGTTTGATAATACTGTCCCCCCGGTACCTTAAATACCCGGTTGTGCTGAAAGTAATCAAACTTGTTGTAATCTTCCTGGTGGGTTTTGGTCCAGTTTTCATAGGCAGACAGGTTGCCGGCGGTGCCGAATACCCATTGGTTATAAGCATCGAACATCCCTGCTTTTAACAGCTGCTGATGATATTCGTATAGGCGGAAGGGAAACTTATTTGCGTTTTTGGCGAACCAGTCGAGGACGAACTTGGTGCGTACGGCCGACAGGGTTTCGGCATTAACACCGTTAGTTCCTATAAAGGTCGATTGGGTTTTCATGTTTTCGAGGAAGGCCTTTACAAATTCATTTTTTGTATCCTGGTCCTTCATCATGTTGGCGTCGGTAAACAGTTTCTTGTAGCTATCGAGCAGCACGTTCTTGATCTCTGCGGTGCGTTTTGAATAGCTTTCGAGGTTTACGAAGATCTCGCCGTAGATCAGTGCCCACACTTTATCGGGAGTGAAATAGTAATATTTGGCGGCGTTATAGTAGTTGCCCGAATAACCGGGGTCGGTTTCTATGCCTTTTTCCCATTGTTTTATGGCATCGTTATAGTTTTTCTTACTCCACAGCATTTCGCCGTACTCATTGAAGAGGGTGCCGCTGTTGGGGAATTTTTTCAGGGCGGCTTTATACATCTTCTCGCAATCCTTTACTTCTTCGATGGCTTTGTAGATCATGCCGAGGATCTGAAAGCTTTGTACATCCACATCCTGGCGTTCGGGGAATTTTTTGGCTACTTCCAGGCCGCGTACATAGTCGCGGTTAAGGTAATAGGCAAATGCCAGGTCTTTCTGCAGGTCGAGGTTATCGGTATTGTTTTGTAAACCCCGGTTCAGCACCAGCACGGCGTTGGAATAATCGCCCTGCTTCATATAATTTTTAGCAGTTTCCTGTACAGATTTCACATCACCGGGCTCCGTTTGGGCCTGTGTCATATTTACGGCAAACAATAAGCATACAACTGGTAAAAGATATTTCATACAGTTCAAAGATAAGGGAAGGAAAGGACTGACAGGGGCAAAGAACGTTAAAATCGGGGGCAGGGTTGAAAAGTTGGGGGGTATGAAATGCCGGGGTTTTTGTTTTTTCCTTCAGGAATTGTATCGGGCAGCCATTGATCGGTTTTTGCTGACCGGGTTACAAAACAAAAGCCGGAGGCGTTGCGCTCCGGCTTTTTATTGCGGTGAGATTCTTGTAAACTCATTAAGACTTTGTAAGAAACACAAGTAATTCCCCCTGTCAGCCTGTTAACCCGTTACTTGTCAACTTACCCTTACCCTTCGATCAGGTGCGTAAGCAGCCCGTCGCGCAGTTTGGGTTCAAACCAGGTGCTTTTGGGCGGCATTACATTACCGCTATCGGCAATATCGAATAACTGCTGAATGGTTACGGGGTGCAGGCTGAAGGCAACGGCCATTTCTCCGCTGTTCACTCTTTTCTCCAGCTCACCCAGTCCGCGGATACCGCCTACGAAATCGATGCGTTTGTCGGTCCGCTGGTCTTTAATACCTAAGATGGGATCAAGTACGAGGTTCGACAAAATTGATACATCCAGCACACCGATGGGGTCATTGCTCCAGGTACCTTCTTTAGCGGTGAGTGTATACCACTGGCCTTTGAGGTACATACCGAACTGGTGCAGTTTGGCGGGCGCAACGGCGGTAGCCGCTTTTTCTATGGTAAAAGAAGCGCCTAGTTTTTCAAGCAGGCTGGCCTCGGTAAATCCGTTCAGGTCTTTAATTACCCTGTTGTAATCCATGATGTATAACTGGTTCGACGGGAACAGGGTAGTTAAGAAATAATCTGCTTCGGCTTTTGCCTGGCTGCCCAATGCCTTGCGCACTTTGGCGGCTGAAGCGGCGCGGTGATGGCCATCGGCGATATAGGTATGCGGAATTTGCGTTTCGAACAGGTTGGTGATGGCTTCATTTATCGCGTCATCGGTGATCACCCAAATGGTATGGCTGATAGCATCGTCGGCTACGAAATCGTACACCGGCGAATGCGTGTTCTTCCAGTTCTCTATCAGCGTATCTACTTTGGCGTTGTTGCGGTAAGCGAGGAATACGTTACCGGTTTGAGCGCCGGTGGTTTTGATGTGATTGATGCGGTCCTGCTCTTTTTCGGGGCGGGTGAACTCATGTTTTTTGATCACATCATTTTCATAATCGTCAACCGAGCTGGCGGCAACCAGTCCGGTCTGGCTGCGGCCGTTCATTACCAGTTGATATATGTAGTAGCAGGGCTTGTCTTCCCTGAACAAAATACTGCGTTGAATAAATGCCGTGATATTCTCTTTTGCTTTTTCATATACCGGTGCGCTGTGCATATCGATATCATCTGGCAGATCGATCTCTGATTTGGTAATATGCAGAAAAGTATAGGGGTTGCCTACTGCTTCTTCACGCGCCTCTTTTGAATTCAATACATCGTAAGGACGGGAAGCAACCTGCCTGGCCAGTTCGGGACGCGGGCGCAGGGCTTTGAAAGGAGAAATGTGTGCCATTATTCTATCAATTAAGTGGAACCTCCCCTAACCCCTCCTGAAGGAGGGGAATTGGCGGCACCGTGGTTAAATTTTGTATCGCGAATTTAAGATCTTCAACTGGTTCATAAGGTAGATTTGCCTTTTGCTCTCCGCCAGCTGGCAGGCCTGGGGGTTAACCTTTTTTACCGGCGAACTCCTGCATGAGGCCGGTGAGCACCTGCACGCTTTCAAGCGGTAACGCATTGTAAAGGGAAACCCTGAACCCGCCTACACTGCGATGGCCTTTTATGCCAACGATATTGTGCTGTTTGCAGAGGGTCAGAAATTCTTTTTCCAGCCCGGCATTATCCATTATAAAACAGGCGTTCATGATGCTGCGGTCTTCTTTATTGATAGCCGTGCCTTTGAACACCGGCAGGCTATCGATGGCGTTGTACAGCAATTGCGCTTTCTGGTTATTGATCTTTTCAATAGCTTCCACGCCGCCCAGGTTTTTCAACCAGCGCAGGGTAAGCATACAAACGTATACAGCAAACACCGGTGGGGTATTCAGCATCGAACCGTTCTCGACGTGATTGCGATAATCCATCATAGAAGGCAGTTTGCGGGTTACCTTACCGAGAATGTTCTTGTTTACGATCACCAGGTTTACACCGGCGGCGCCAACATTTTTTTGAGCACCGGCGTATATAAGGTCGAATTTGTTGAAATCCATTTTACGGCTCAGGATATCACTGCTCATGTCTGCTACAAGTGGTACGCCGGCTTCAAAAAATGGGGTGAAATCGTGCCACTGTACACCGTGAATGGTTTCATTGGTGGTAAGGTGCAGGTATTTGGCGGTTTTGGGAACCGTAAATTGTTTGGGCAGGTGATTGTAGTTCGACTCTTTGGCGCTGGCAACCACTTCTACATGGCCAAAGATCCTGGCTTCCTTTATAGCTTTGGCCGACCAGGTGCCGGTATCGGTATATGCGGCTATTTCATTATCATTCAACAGGTTCATGGGAATCTGAAAGAACTGGGTGGAAGCACCGCCATGAAGGAACAATACTTCATGCTGATCGTCGAGCTGCATTAATTCTTTCACGAGCGCAATGGCTTCATCCATTACTGCCTGAAACAGGTCGGTACGATGACCGATCTCCAGGATCGACAAACCGGAATTGTTATAGTTTAAAATGGCTTCACTGGCTTGTTTGAATACTTCGCGGGGCAGAATGCTGGGCCCTGCATTAAAATTGTGCATCATTGTTTCGTTAAATTGAAGGAGTGCAAAAGTATTCAATTCGCGTGACTATAGGCAGGGCGAATTTTACATAGGATACGTAAGTTGTTCATTATGAACTAATCACAATCTTTTCCATTTGCCTGTCTGCTTAACCAGGCGGCATTCAGTTTGTCAAATTCCCGGCGGTCCTGCTCGCTGAAGTTTTTGTTTATGAGTTGTTTCAGATCGGGCTGGCCGGCATTTACCCAGGCGGTGTACCAAAAAGAAGCAACGGCTGCAATGGATTGGCGCATGCGTCTTTCGATCATATTATTGAGCTCCTGATTGTACGCCAGGCAGTAGCGGGTAGAATATTGACGGATGGCCTGGCCGTTCCGTGGTTCGAATGAATATTTCTGATCGCCTGAAAAGCGGGTGGTCAGTTCTTTTTCTATTCTTAAAACACTGTCTGCAGCAGCGGCGCTTTCAAGCACGCGTTTCCAGGTAAATGATACGGGGTTTGAAATATATTCGGCCTTGCCAATCATAAAATCCCAGGAACTGGCGGCGAGCAGTTCAGGTATGCGCGATTCCCAAAAGGCATGAATGCCGTGCTGGTTGGTGAGCTGGCCGTTATGGTTGCTGCATACATGCAGCGGTACATGTGCATCGCCAATGTAATGGCCTATATCGGCCGACAGCTTCAGGATCCTGACCTGGTCTTTTTCTTTAAAGGCAGCGGTGAGGCGGAACAGCATGGTTTGAATATGCCAGGGAACGATGCCATATTTCTGCAGGGTATCGCGGCCGTATTTTTCAAGCGCTTTGTGCCAGTTGCGGGGTAATGAATCGAATGGATACACGCCATAGTGGTCGATGTCAATATAGTGGCGGGCGCCTTCCCCGGCCACGGCATACCGCCGTTTATCGGGGTCAACGGCATGATCGCTCAGGAACTGGATGTTGGTTTTATACAGCACCAGCATTTCGGGCGGCAGCATAAAAACCGCGTAATAGTTTATTTGTTTGTGCGCATAAAAGCCCCAGGGGAAGGAGGGTTGAATACATAGCAACCATACCGTTATAAGCAGTAGCTTTTTCATGAAATGGCATGTGTGCGTAAAGTTATAGTGTGAGGAGGTGAATAGCCGGTTTTTGTCGGGTAATTTCAGTTCACAGTTCACAGTTCACAGTTCACAGTTCACAGTTCACAGTTCATAGTTCACAGTTCACAGTTCATAGTTCATAGTTCACAGTTCTTAGTTTTTAGTTCAGTTATGAGTTTTCAGGTTTTGTTCTCAACTGTCTTTGCCGGCGTTTCGGCGGCGGTTAGCCGCCAAAAGAAAACGGTTGGCCAACGGCCAACCGGTAAATGATGTAACAGCCTGGCAAACGCGCCGGCCCGCTCAAACTGAACAACTGAACAACTGAACAACTGAATAACTGACCAACCCCGCCCTGCCGGCGCAAAATCCTTTATCACCACCGGCACTTTTAGCAACTTGTAAACTGGTCAACCGTCACTAGTCAACCCGTCAACTAATCAACTCTTCTTATCATCCTCCTCAATTGTGGTTACCCCGCCCGAGATGGCAAACTTCATTGCTTCTGCCGAACTGATATCGGTTATCAGGCGTACCCTGTCGGCCTTTACAAAATACAGGCGGCCGGTAAAGGCATAGGATTGCGGAACATAAACGGCAACATATTCCTGCAGGCCAAATTCATGCAGGTCTTCCTGGGTAATAAAACCTATTTGCCATACATCCGTTGTTTCTATGCTTACCAATACCGATTTGTCGAACTTCCTTTTATTGCCGGCGAAGGCTTCAAAAAAGTCTTTCACGGTTGAATACAACAGTTTGATACCGGGCGTGCGTTCGAGTACTTTATCGAACAGATCAACCAGTTTACTTACAATAAACGAAGAGGAGATATAACCCACCAGTATAACGATGAGGGTTACCAGAATAAAACCAAGCCCCGGAATTTTTTTAGGGTTGCCATTGGCGTCAGTACCTAACAGATCGGGTGAAAAATACCCGATAAGGCTGGGTAAGATATTATCAATAAAATTAAATAAAGCCGTCACGGCATAGATGGTGATGGCGATCGGCGCTAAAATTATTAGCCCCTGCAGGAAATATTGTATGAATTTTTTAAATATATGAGGAGATTTCATGTTGTGCTTTGTTTTGCATTCCAAAATTAATCCACTTCCGCTGGCTGGTAAAATAAGGTTGTGTAAAGATGCATGTTTTGAATTGGAAAGCAATCGGTTAGCAAAGATAAGGGCGGCGACGGTTCCTTAGCGGAGGTACCGGCGAAAATTTAAAGAACGAACAGTTGTTCGCGCCGGGGCTTTGTTACCGGCGGTCAAAAAATGGGGATGGAAACTTTGGTAACGATAAAAGTTTCTATAGTTTTGTTCCCGATTATTATGATAACAGAAGGAAACACAAAAGTGAGGATCCGGGAAAAAGCGAAAGAACTGTTCTTACGATATGGTATTCGCTCTGTTTCCATGGATGATATAGCCAACCAGCTGGGCATGTCGAAAAAAACGATCTATCAGTATTATACTGATAAGAACGAGCTGGTTGATGCGGTGGTGGAGGATGAGGTGCTCGATATGCAGAACGATTGCATGAAGTGCGGCGAGAATGCGAAGGATGCGATCGAAGAGATCTTTTTAACCGTTGACCAGGTAGTTGAACAATTAAGCAGCATGAACCCGATGGTGCTGTACGATATGGAGAAGTTCCATATTCGGGCATTCCAGCGGTTTATGGAGCATAAAAATAAATTCCTGTTACAGGTGATTCGAAAAAACCTGGAGTGGGGTATAAAGGATGGGCTCTACCGCCCTGATGTAGATGTTGATATATTATCGAAGTTCAGGTTAGAATCGATGATGATCCCCTTCAACATAGACCTTTTCCCGCCTTCCCGGTATAAATTATCAGAAGTTACCAAAGCTATCATCGAGCATTACGTTTACGGGGTTGCATCCCTGAAAGGACATAAACTTATCTTAAAATATCAACAGCATAGAAATAAAAATGCAAAGAACTATGAAACTGAAACCGGTAAGCATAAATAGCATCGCCCTGGTGGTTGTACTGGCAGGTATAATACAACCGGCACTGGCACAGCAAAAGCATGAATTAACCGTAAAAGAAGCAGTTGAATATGCAAAGAAGAACAGTGTAAGGGTTAAAAATATCCTGCTCGACTACAAATTGCAGGAGCAAACCAACCGCGAGATCACTTCGCAGGCGTTCCCGCAACTCGATGCAAGGGCAGGCGCGCAATACAATCCCAACATTGCCGTACAGGCCTTTCCCAACTTTATTGCCGCCGGTACTTACGGCGTGTTACAACAGGAAGGGGTAAAGAACGCTGCCGGCCAGCCGATCATTTCGCCCAGCGACTTCGGGTTGATTGAAGCCCAGTTCGGTACTAAGTATACGGCTAATATCGGCGTTGACCTTAGCCAGATCTTATTCGACGGCCAGGTGTTCGTTGGCCTGCAGGCAAGGGAAACTTCGCTGCAATGGGCAAGAGCCAATATCGAAGTAACTGAAGAACTGATAAAGTCGAACGTTTACAAAGTGTATTACCAGTTGGTAACGGGTAAAACCCAGCTCGAGCTACTCGATGCCAACATTGCCCGGTTACAAAAACTGCATCATGATACCGAAGAAATGTATAAGAACGGTTTTTCGGAAAAGCTCGATGTTGATAAGATAACTGTACAGATAGCTAACCTCGAGACCGAAAAGAAGAAAGTACAAACGATGATCTATAAGGGATATCTGGGCCTGAAAGTGCTGATGGGCATGCCGGTTAGAGATGAGGTTACATTGAAAGATACCCTCAGCGATAGCATGATAAAAGACGGGATCCTTGAAGCCAGCACTTATAACTATGCTGACAGAAAAGAGTTCCAGTATGCCGAGTTGGGAAAAAAGCTGCGTGAGTTCGATGTTAAACGGTACAAATTGAGCCAGATCCCTACGGTAAGGCTTACCGGTTCGTATTCGAAAAACGCCATGCGTAATAAGTTCGATATTTTCAGCAAAGGCGAATGGTATACTTTCTCAAATATCGGGGTGAATATTTCAGTACCGCTTTTTCACGGTTTCAGCACCCGCTCGAAAATTGAAACGGCAAAGTTGAATCTGCAGAAAACTTCCAACGACATAGAGAATCTGAAATTATCTATCGATCAGGAGGTAGACAGCGCCCGGGCTAATTTCAAAACGGCCGTTGAAGCTATGGACTTTCAAAAGAAGAATATGAAACTGGCCGAAGAAGTGTATGAACAAACGAAGAAGAAATATGAGGCGGGTTTAGGTTCCAATACAGAGATCACCACCGCGCAAACCGATCTTAAAACCGCGCAAACCAACTATATCACCGCGCTGCAGGAAGCCATTATTGCACGCATCGATTATTTAAAGGCCATAGGAAAACTGTAAAAATCCATACGCTATAAAACTCTAAACCAACAAATGCAATCACCGGATAAATTATCAGATATGAAACGTACGTATAACATAATGGGCACTGCAGCAGTTATACTTTTTATGACAGCATGTGCTGGTAAAAGTGAACTGGAGAAGAAAAAAGAAGAGCTTGAGAAACTAAAAACCCAACAGGTAGAAACCGGCGCCGAAATTACGAAGCTGGAGAAGGAAATTGCAAAACTGGATACCAGTTTCAAATTACCCGAAAAGCCGAAACTGGTTGTGCTAACGCCGGTTACTTCAAGCCCCTTCACTCACTATATAGATCTGCAGGGTAAGGTAGGAACCGATAATGAAGCGGTTGTTACTCCCCGTGGCCAGGGCGGCCAGGTAAAAGCATTGTACGTAAAACAAGGTGATAATGTAAGAAAAGGCCAGTTGCTGATGAAGCTCGACGATGCGGTAACCCGCCGCCAGATCGAGCAGGCTAATGTGCAGTTGAAACTGGCCCAAACCTTATATGAGCGCCGTAAAAACCTGTGGGATCAGAAGATAGGCACCGAAGTGGAATTATTGAACGCAAAAAGCAATGTAGATAACCTGGAAAAGCAGATCGACCTGTTAAAAGAAGAGTTGGATATGTCGAACGTATATGCCGGGATCTCAGGAGTAGCCGAACGGGTGAATATTAAGGTTGGTGAAACGTTCAGCGGTTCAACCGCATCGATGCTTGGTATTTCCATCGTAAACACCAATAACCTGAAAGTTACAGCCGATGTCCCTGAAGCGTACCAGACAAAAGTAAAAGAAGGTACCAACCTGTTGGTTACACTTCCCGAGGATAATAACAAATCGATCAAAACAAAAGTGTCGGTAGCCGGCAGGCTCATCGATCCCAATACCCGGTCGTTTTATATTGAAGGAAAAATTCCCGGCAATGGCGGTTTCCGCCCCGGCCAGATAGCCATGGTTCGAATTCAGGATTATTCAGTACCTGATGCGATCACCATTCCTATCAATACCATTCAGAACGATGAAAAAGGAAAATTCATTATGGTTGCCGCCAAAGAAGGCAATAAGCAGGTAGCCAGAAAACGCCCCGTAGTTCCGGGATTGTTGTATGGCGATAAGCTCGAAATAAAAAGCGGTTTGCAATCCGGCGATGTAGTGATCACTGACGGTTTCCAGGGGTTGTACGACGGCCAGGCCATCATTACCGATGCCAGCCAGCCGGTTACCGCCGAGAGTAACAAGCCCGCCGCTGCTGCCGGTAAAAGTAAATAGCATTAGGAAGACTTACTTACACACCAAATTCATTGTATGAGTGTTTTAGAAAATATTACAGGTAAGTTCAAAAATTTCGGTCCAACCACATGGAGTATAAAAAACAAAACCTCCATTTACCTGGTAATGCTGATCGTGAGTTTGATCGGCGTATTCCAGTTCGTTACCTTACCTAAAGAACAATTTCCCGATATCGTTATCCCTACCATTTATGTTCAAACCATATATTTTGGTAACTCGCCAAAGGATATCGAAAACCTGGTTACCCGCCCCATTGAAAAACAGATCAAGGGTATAACGGGTGCCAAGATCAATAAAACCACCAGTACTTCGGTAGCAGATTATTCAGCCATTATGGTTGAGTTTGGCACCGATGTAAAAACCGATGTGGCGCTTCAAAAAGTAAAAGATGCGGTTGACAAGGCCAAACCCGACCTGCCTACCGACCTTACCGAAGAGCCCTCTGTAATGGAGGTGAGCTTTTCGGAACAGCCCATCATGTATGTGAACCTGTACGGCGATTATGACCTGCCCAGGTTGAAAGAATATGCCGACGATCTGCAGGACCGCCTCGAAGAATTGACGCAATTGAACCGGGTAGACCTGGTTGGGGCGCCCGAGCGCGAGTTCCAGATCAATGTCGACAACTACAAAATGCGCAGCGCCGGTATCACCTTCGATGATATTGCCGGGGCTGTTTCCCGCGAGAACCTCGATATTTCCGGCGGTTTGCTCGATGTGGGTAATACCAAACGTACCCTGCAGTTGAAAGGACAGTTCAAAACCGCATACGACATTCAGAAGGTGGTTGTTCGCAACACCGGCGGTGCGCCTATTTACCTGAAAGATATTGCCGAAATAAAAGATACCATCAAGGAAAGGGAAAGCTATGCGCGGTTGAATGGAAAAAACGTAATTACGCTGAACATTATCAAACGCGCCGGTGAGAACCTTATCGAAACTTCCGATGCGGTTAAGAATGTAGTGGAGGAAATGCAGGAAAGCCAGTTTCCCAAAGACCTGAACGTTTCAGTGACCGGCGATCAAAGTAAAGCTTCCCGTACATCGTTCAACGAACTGGTGAACACCATCGTTATCGGTTTCGTACTGGTATTGATCATCCTCATGTTCTTCATGGGTGTTACCAACGCGTTCTTCGTGGCCCTTTCGGTGCCGCTGAGTATGTTCGTGGCATTCATCTTTTTGCCTGCCGCCGACCTCATTGTTGGTACGCATGTTACCCTCAACTTCATCGTACTGTTCGCCCTGTTGTTCGGTTTGGGTATTATCGTAGATGACGCTATAGTGGTAATTGAAAATACACACCGCATCTTCGTACAGGGCAATGGCCGCCTTACCAGTGAGCGGTCGGCCATGATGGCCGCTGGTGAAGTATTCATTCCGGTACTGGCGGGTACATTAACAACGCTGGCGCCGTTCTTCCCGCTGTTGTTCTGGCCCGGTATCATTGGTAAGTTCATGATCTACCTGCCAACGATGCTCATCTTTACACTTACCGCATCGCTGATAGTTGCCTTTATCATGAACCCCGTGTTTGCGGTTGATTTCATGAACCATCCCGAAGGAGAAACGAAACCGCCCAAATCGGCCATCTTCCGCAAACCATCATTATGGGTTACGCTGGGTGTTGGTATCCTGTTAGACCTGGCAGGTTTTACCTTCCTTGGAAACTTCCTGATCTTCATAGTGCTCATGATCATCCTGAACAAGTATGTGCTCGATGATATGATCCACGGTTTTCAGAACCGTGCATTGCCCTGGATCATGGGTCATTATGAAACGTCATTACGCTGGGCGTTGAAAGGATGGCGCCCCGTTCACTTACTGTTAGGTACATTCGGTTTGCTCATACTTACTTTCTGGTTCTTTGGTGCACGTAATGTGCCCGTGGTGTTCTTCCCCGGCGGTGATCCCAACCAGATCTATGTGTATCTGAAACTACCGGTAGGTACCGATGTGGAGTATACCGATTCTATTACCCACACACTGGAAGAAAAAGTTTACCGTATACTGCATATGGATAAAGACGGCAAAGGGGGGTATAAAGAAAACCCCATTGTTGAGAGTGTGATCAGCAACGTAGCGGTAGGCGCCAGCGACCCCAACAGCGGCGACAGAAGTACAAGACCCGAACTGGGCCGTATACAGGTTTCGTTCGTGGAATTTGAAAAACGCCATGGCGTTGCTACCAAACCGATACTTGATTCAATTCGACAGGCAATAAAAGGCATTCCCGGGGCGGAAATTTCGGTTGACCAGGAACAGAACGGTCCGCCAACCGAACCGCCGGTTAACATTGAGGTAGCGAGCGAAGAATTTGATGACCTCATCAAAACAGCGGTATCGCTTAAGAATTATCTCGATTCAATACAGGTTCCGGGTGTTGAGGAATTGAAAATGGATATCGACCTTACCAACCCCGAGGTTTCCTTTACGGTCGACCGCGAGCGGGCATTGATCGAAGGCGTGTCTACCGCTCAGATAGGACAGCAGATCAGGACGGCCGTATTCGGAAGAGAAGTGTCGAAGATCAAAGACGGTGAAGATGAATACAAGATTCAGTTGCGCAACCTCGAAGGCCAACGGAAGAGCCTGACCGACCTGCTGAATATGAACGTTACCTTCCGCGATATGGCAACAGGGCAAACGAAAAGCGTGCCCATCAGTTCACTCGTAAAGGTTGATTATACCAGCACATTGGGTAGCGTTAAACGGAAGAACCAGAAACGTGTGATCACCGTTCGGTCTAACGTATTGACCGGCTTTACACCAACATCAGTAAACCAGGTGATAGCCGGACATATCAATAATTTCAAACAAAAACCCGATGGCGTAACCATTAAGCAAACGGGTGAAGGAGAACAGCAGGCTGAAACAGGCGCCTTCCTTGGTAAAGCGCTGGTGATAGCTTTGTTCTTTATTCTCCTGATCCTGGTTATACAGTTCAACTCTATCAGTAAACCGGTGATCATATTAACGGAGATCATCTTTAGTGTGATAGGGGTGTTGCTTGGTTTTGCCTTTACCGGTATGGAAGTATCGGTGGTAATGACGGGTATCGGTATCGTAGGTTTGGCGGGTATCGTAGTGAAGAACGGTATTTTGGTGATAGAGTTCGCCGATGAGTTACGGGCGCGTGGTATGAAAACAAAGGAAGCGCTGATTCAGGCTGGTAAAACGCGTATCATTCCGGTATTATTGACCGCCCTCGCTGCGATCCTGGGATTGATACCGCTGGCGGTTGGGTTGAACATCAACTTCGTTACCCTGTTCTCAGAATTGAACCCGCATATCTTCTTCGGTGGTGATAACGTGGTGTTCTGGAAACCGTTGTCATGGACCATCATCTTCGGTTTGGCATTCGCCTTTTTTATGACCCTGCTCATCCTGCCTGCGATGTATTTGATCGCCGAGCGGTTGAGAAGACCAATGCGTAACATGTATGGTGGTAAATGGGTTTCGTTTATGGGTATTCCGCCACTGACCATCCTGTTTTTACCCATGATGATCGTTACCATGGTAAGGCACAACTATAAAGTAAGACGCAGAAGAAGAAAACTGGCCGGTAAGAAAGAGAAAGTGAATGAAGCATTCCTCGGAAGCTGGTTTTAAAACTAATGTGCTAATTGGATAATTAGATAATTCGATAATGAAAATCCCCCCCGATGCGTCGGAGGGGATTTTTTAATGTATTTCAATTATCACATTATCGAATTATCACATTATCAAATTGGCTAGAAGCCCTTTTTTACCTCGCCTCCCTCAACCATTTTCCCGTCGGGATTTAATTCTACAATTTCGTAACCCATTTTTTGCAGGCCGGGTAAAATGCGTTCTTTATCGCCCACCAGTACCATGTTCATTTTATCGGCATCGATATATTTTTTTGCCAGTGCATCAATTTCCGGTTTGGTAATGTTCTTCAGGATCTTATTTTGCTGATCAACATAATTGGCGGGTAAGTTATACAGCAACATCCGTTGAATAAAACCTGCTTTTTGCGTACCTGTTTCATAGCGCAATGCGTCGCGTTGGCAGATCGCATTTTTCATGAACGCCAGCTCCTCCTCTTTTATGCCGGTGGCGGCGTATGATCTGAATTCTTTTATTACTTCTGTAAGGGCGCTGTCAGTAGCATCGGCTTTGATACCCGAACTAAAGGTAAAGTCGCCGGTATATTCATCACCGTTGAAGGTAGTACGGGCGCCGTAGGTCCAGCCCTTATCTTCACGCAGGTTGATATTTACACGGCCGTTAAAACCACCGCCAAGGGTGAAGTTCATTAATCCTGTTCTGTAATACTCGCCGGTAGCGTCGTACTTCAAACCGGTAACATGGCTTATTCTGAATTCGGTTTGCGCTGCGTTGGGAACATTCACCAGGTATATTCTCGACTTGTCAACTTCTTTTGGTTTGGCAGTAACCGAAGGCAACGCAATGGATTTATAAGGAAGTTTGCTCAGGAAGGCCAGTTTGGGCAGAATTTCATTTTGGGTAATATCTCCTACCACCACCACTTTTGTATTGTTGGCGGTAAGGTAGTTTTTATAATAGTTCTCTACGTCCTGCAGGGTAATGTTGTTGATAGTACTTTCAGTGCCGCTTTCGTTCATACCAAAGATATGGTTGGGGCCATAATTCACGGCGGCAATCACATCGTCGGCCACTATTGCCGGCCGGGTCTTTGATTGTTTCAGACTTTCAAGCGTTTGCCGTTGCACGCGGCTGAATGTGCTTTCGGTGAACCTTGCATTGAATAGCCGCTCCTGCAGCAATTGAAGTGTTTTATCGATGTTCTTTTTAAGCGCTTCCACCGTGAATACAATGGCGTCGCGGCTGCTGCCGACCTCGATGGTACTGCCCAGTTTTTCAAGGGCAATCGTCATTTGTTCGGCCGTGTAATTTTTTGTGTCTTCATTCATCATTTCGGCAAACAGGCTGGCCAGCCCGATCTTTGCGGTATCTTTCGATTGCAATAGATGTCCGCCGGGAATGGAAATAATGAGTGTTACGGTTGGTATTTCATGGTTTTCGGCCCCTATTGTTTTGATGTTGCCGGGCAGATCCTTACGCCAGAAGGCCGGCACTTTTACCACAGGGTTGGGGCCGGTGCCTGGGTATTTGCTGCGATCGAAATTATCTTTGGCCTTTGTATATTTTAAACCTGCATATCCATAATCGGGCGCGGTGTAATTGCTTTCATCTACTTTATAATTATCGGCAGCGGCAATTACGTTTTCCTGTCCTTTTGGTAATACGCTTACTACCACACTGTGTTTTCCTTTTATGTATTTATTGTACACCCGTATTACCTCTTCTTTGGTAACGGCACTGTTCATTTTCAGTAAAGTGCCTATCATGTTGGGGTTACCGGTGAATGTTTGAAAGGCGGCCAGTTGAAACACTTTTCCTGAAACGCTTTGCAAACCGTTTATGTACTTCGCTTCCGTACTGCCTTTGAATTTTTCAATGTCTTCATCGGTAACGCCACGTTTTTCAAAACTGTCGAGTGTGGCGCGAACCAGCTGCTCCATTTCTGCCAGTGTTTTGCCGGGTAGGGGTACCACTCTCAGGTGAAACTCACCGGCAAGTTCTGTAAACTGACTGTACACGTTAGCCTGTAAGGCCAGTTGCGGTTTTACCAGTTGCTGATACAATAGGGAGGTATTGCCCTGTCCCAGAATTTGCGCTAGGCAGTTGAGCGCCGGCATGTCCTTATGAAAATTGGGAACGGTAGGATAAACAATATTGAGCAGGGGCAGCCTGATGTAGTTATCGGTATAGGAAACGTAACGTCTTTATCGAGCACCACCGCGGGCACAACCACTTTCTCTACTTCGGGACCGCGGGGAATTGAGCCGAAGTATTTTTCTACCAGTTTTACAACATCGGCGGTTTTTACATCGCCGCCAACCGTTACGGTGGCGTTATTGGGGCCGTACCAGCGTAAGAAGAAATTCTTGAGGTCGTTTACATCAACCCGGTTCAGGTCTTCAATATAACCTATCGTTAGCCACGAGTAGGGGTGCCCGTACGGGTACAGGTTCCTGGCAGTCACTTCGCCTACCAACCCGTAGGGGCGGTTATCGTAGTTCTGTCCTCTTTCATTTTTAACGGTAGCGCGTTGTACTTCAAATTTCTTTTGAGTAACTGCGTCTAGCAGAAAGCCCATACGGTCTGCTTCGAGCCAAAGCATTTTTTCGAGTTGATTGGCGGGTACCGTTTCGTAATAATTGGTGCGGTCGCGGTTGGTAGAACCGTTGAGGGTGCCACCGGCATCGGTGACCATTTTAAAATGTTCTTCATCTTTTACGTGGTCGCTTCCCTGGAACATCATGTGCTCGAAGAAATGGGCGAAACCCGATTTGCCGATCTGTTCGCGGGCCGAACCAACATGATAGGTTACATCTACCTGCACTATGGGATCGCTGTGATCTTCATGCACCACCAGCGTAAGGCCGTTTGGCAGCGTATATTTTTCGTAAGGAATAACGAGTTCACTTCCCTTACGCGTTATTTTTTCAACCAGCTTCGTTTGGGCGTTCGCCTGGTTGTACAGGAAGGGCATTGAAATAGCCAGTAGCAGTATGGCTCTTTTCATATATGTAATTTGTTTTAATTGAGATACAGCAAGGTAAAAGAATTATTATGGGGCTTCCAAACCATTTATCAATTCCCCACCCAAAAAAATAATTAAACTCATGAAACGAATATTGTTATTTTGCGACTAACCTTTCTGTATTAAATCGGGGTTGCGGGAACCGGAGATCCGCTGCGATTCCGGATCTGGTAACCGGTTACCCGAAAAATATAATTGATTAATAAAACTTTAAACTGATTTTCATGCGCACAAATCACGAAATAGACTACAAAATTTACGGTGAGGAAATGCAATATGTTGAGGTGGAGCTCGATCCCGGTGAAACGGCCATTGCTGAAAGCGGCGCCTTTATGATGATGGACGATGGTATTCAAATGGAAACCATTTTTGGCGATGGCGCCAAACCCAATACCGGTTTTTTTGGCAAACTGATGTCGGCCGGTAAACGGATCCTCACCGGTGAAAGTTTGTTCATGACCGCGTTCTCCAACGTGGGACAGGGCAAAAAGAAAGTAAGTTTTGCTTCTCCATATCCCGGTAAGATCATTCCGATCGACCTGATGGATTTTGGTGGAAAGATCGTTGCGCAGAAAGACTCTTTCCTGTGTGCGGCAAAAGGGGTAAGTGTGGGTATTGAATTCCAGCGTAAACTGGGTACCGGTTTATTTGGCGGTGAAGGCTTTATTATGCAGAAACTCGAAGGTGATGGTATGGCTTTCGTGCATGCCGGTGGCCACGTATTTGAAAGAGTGTTACAACCCGGCGAACTGCTGCGGATAGATACCGGTTGTTTGGTGGGGTATACACAAACCGTCGATTACGATATCCAGTTTGTGGGTGGTATCAAGAATACGCTGTTTGGTGGTGAAGGTTTGTTCTTTGCTACATTGCGGGGGCCTGGTAAAATATGGATACAAACGTTGCCCATCAGCCGCCTGGCAGGACGCATCTTAACGTATGGCGGCCCGAGAGGCCGTAAAGAAGAAGGTAGCATCTTAGGTGGTTTGGGTAATATGCTCGATGGCGATGGCTGGTAGGGATAATGTGATAATTCGATAATGTGATGATGTGATAATGGAATACGGAAAGTAAGATCTCTTTAAATACAAAAGGGCGTCCTGGTTTAACCGGGACGCCCTTTTACTATAATTAAACTTTTAAGGTTTAGTTTCTCCTTGCCAGTTTAGATAATAATTTCAGGATCTCGAGGTACAGCCATACAATGGTTACCAGCAACGCGAAAGCGCCATACCATTCCATGTATTTGGGCGCGCCCATTTTAGAACCATTTTCGATGAGGTCGAAATCGAGGATCAGGTTAAGGGCTGCCAATGCCACTACTACCAGTGAAAAGATGATACCGAAAGTGCTTCCTTCATGCAGGAAGGGAATGCCGATACCTGCGAAGTGCATACCGATAGCGATCAGGTAAAAAACCGCAATACCCGCAGTGGCAATGATAATTATCTTTTTGAACATTGGGGTTGCCGTGATGATGTTGAACTTGTACAAAAGGTACATCGCGATCACTACACCAAAGGTCAAAGCAACTGCCTGGGTAATGATATTGGGAGCTATTTTGTCAAAAGCATAGTTGTAATAAGCTGAAATGGCGCCTACGGCAAACCCTTTTACCAGCGCATATAAAGGCGCCAGATACGGGGCCAGGCTCATTTTAAAGGCCATTATGACGGCAATGCCTAATCCGCCGAAGACGCTTACCCACATGTAGGAGGTAACGTTAACTCCCGAGTAAGCCATTTTCCAGGCAAGGCCGGCTGTTGCCATGGTAAGTAAGAAAAGAATGCCGAACTTATTCAGCGTTCCTTTAACAGTCATTGCATCATCGCCATATACGGCGTAAGGCTGAGAGAAGGTTTTCTCTCCCAGTGCAGGATTACCGGATTTAAACAGAGCCATAGATTTAGAGTTTTATTTTTATTTCAAGATACAGGTTTTACCGTCGATGGTCAATGGTGAATGGTGAGAAAATTCCTGGCATTCGAAGCTTACTGATCATAAGCATCTGAGCTGTATTCCTTCCTCACTTCGATATGCTGCATTCAGCATTCGATATTCTGCCTTTCCCCTCCACTTTCTCATTCCTCATTTCACTACTGCCCATCCTTTTCCTTCCCTTTATTGCCACCCCGGTCCTCGCGGTTCTGGTTCTGGCCGCCGCCCTGGTTCCGGTGCTGGTTATGCCTTCTGTCGCCACCGCCTTTTTTATCAGACTGGCGGTTGTCGCGGTTATCACGGTTGTCGCGACCGCCGCGGTGCTGTTGCTGCTGGCGCGGCTGCTCTTTTTGCTGGCCCTGCTGGTGATGATGGTGCCGTTTCTTTTTCTCGGCCCTTTCGAGGCTGCGTAAGCTGATCTGGCCTACCACATCAACAAATTCAGGTTCAACCTCTTTTGGTTTCTGCGTGGTTACATCAACAGCTTCCAGTTCATCGGGTACCTGGTTACGCTCGTTCAGCTGTTTTATCTTTCTTACCCGGTCAATGGTCAGCGGATACTGTTTGCTGGTATCGGGCAGGGTATACCACATGAGGTTTTTGAAAATATCTTTCTTTATGAGGATAGCAGTGCCTTTGGCTACCTGTAAGGTATCGGCATTGTCGGGAAAATGCTGCAGGGCATCGAGGTAAATATCGAGCTCATAGTTTAAGCAACATTTTAACCGGCCGCACTGACCGCTGAGTTTGCTTTGATTGATCGACAGGTTCTGGTAGCGGGCGGCAGTGGTATTAACCGATTTGAAATCGGTTAACCAGGTGCTGCAGCACAATTCGCGGCCGCAACTACCGATACCGCCAACCTTTGCGGCTTCCTGACGGGCGCCTATCTGCCGCATTTCCACTTTTACCCGGAACTCTTTTGCATACACCTTGATCAGTTCGCGAAAATCGACGCGGTCGTCGGCGATATAAAAGAAGGTGGCTTTACGGCCGTCGGCCTGAATTTCAACCTCGGTGAGTTTCATTTCGAGGTTGAGCTGGCGGGCGATGGCGCGGGCCCGGATGAGGGCCTCTTTTTCGCGGTCTTTGTTTTGTTGCCAGATCTCGATGTCTTTATCGGTGGCGCGGCGTAATACTTTTTTAATGTCGGGGTCGGTTTCGTCGGCATTTCTTTTCTTCATTTGCAGCCGAACGATTTCACCGGTGAGGTTAACGGTTCCAACATCGAACCCGCTAACGCCTTCCACGGCAACCAGGTCGCCTTTTTCGAATAAATGAACAGTGGTATTCCGGTAGAAGTCTTTCCGGCTTCCATTATTGAAAGTTATTTCAACGATCTTACAGCTCCCCGAAGGGTCGCTGAATGGCAGGTTACTCAACCAATCGTGCACATTCATCCTGTTACAACTTCCCGTGCTGCAACCGCCATTGCTTTTACAACCGGCTACTTTACCGCCTGTTCCGCATGAACTACATCCCATTCTTTATTTAGGATTAACGATTTATAAATTTTATTAATGTTCGGCCGGAAAACACACGCAGAAATATAGGCAGGGTATTAAACAAACCTCCGGGAAACCGGGGTGCGCCCATATTCACCCGTTT
This sequence comes from Niastella populi, assembly GCF_002078015.1. GTDB lineage: Bacteria > Bacteroidota > Bacteroidia > Chitinophagales > Chitinophagaceae > Niastella > Niastella populi. The sequence goes on from NZ_LWBP01000188.1 coordinate 219,196, forward strand.
CGCGTTACAAAAATGTAACGTTTTGAATAAGACGCATTTATGAATAATATAGCGAAATAAGATGACCTAATATATATAGCAATCCTGCTCGCATGCAACCCCAATCGCACAATTTTTCTGCTTCCTGCTTAACAGGCCGATTTACAAATATAAGTTATTAACGTTAAAAGGGTATGTATATGATAACGTTTGTAAGTACCCCCTGAAAGGGGAATGCTGGCGCGCCTTGGGAAGATTTGCACAGTATCCGGCGATCTAAATTTTTGAATTATGAAAACCAGGCGTTCTCAGCCAGCCGAATTTTCTTTAGCATTTTAAATTGAGGTAACCATCCCCTTCAGGGGGCTGGGGTTAAATCACCGTAGCGGTCTGCTTGTTGGCAATAATGTGGTATAATTTAATGGTAAGGGCGTGAAACAGCATTTTGGCATTGGCATTCCGCTCAATATAATAGGTGGCCTTATCAAGCTCTTCGATAATGGCCTGCTGCTGGTTGAATGCGGCAATTTTGTTCAGCCGGCCGGCAAAGTCCTTTTCCTTATCGGGCAGGTGCAGGTTGGCCGGGCCCATGGCGTGCAGCCTGATAGCCTGTTCAAGCAAGTGGGTGAAATATCGCAGGAACTGCTTTTGTTTTTCGCGGCCCAGTTTGCTTACCTCATCTATCCATTTAACCTGAGCGATGGGTCCGTTCTTTAAAATGGCGTTCAGCCAATCGCGCAGGAGCGACTGCCAGTCTTCATCGGCATGCTGCATCAATTGCAGCGCTTCGCGGTAATTGCCTTCAGCTATGAGGGCGATCTGGCGGGCCGGATCTTCAGCCATTTTTGCCTTTTCAATCAACGCGGCGGAAATTTCCTGGTGGGTGAGGGCCGGAATTTTTACCAGCTGGGTGCGTGATAAAATGGTTTGCAGGATCAGCGATTCATTTTCGGCCACTAATATAAACAGTGTATCTGGCGGCGGTTCTTCAATGAGTTTCAATAACTTATTCCCCTCGTTGCCCAGGTATTCGGGCATCCACATCAACAGTATTTTAAATCCGCTTTCAAAACTTTTGAGCGACAACTTGCGAATGATGTCATTACATTCATAGGCGGTGATGTTCCCCTGTTTGTTTTCTGCGCCAATAAACTGCAGCCAGTCGTACGAATTGCCATACGGATATTTGGCTATGAACTCGCGCCACTCACTGATGTAATCCGAACTGAGCGGTTTGTCGCCCGGCTTGCGGGGAATTACCGGGTAAGAGTAATGAACATCGGGGTGCATCAGCTGCTGCATCTTCTGGCAGCTGGGACATTCGCCGCAGGAATCGAGCATGCCGGCGCCGGGCCTGGGAGCTGCCGGCGGTTCATCCCCAAACAGGGACGGACCGGCCTGTTCGGTGGCCGCTTTGCGGTTTACCTTTTCGCAAACAACATATTGTGCAAATGCAATGGCCAGGGGCAGTGCACCAACTCCTTCTTTTCCAAGAAATAACAGGGCGTGGCTGATACGGTCCTGTTGAACCATATTGGCCAGATGCAATTTTGCATCTGCCTGGCCTATAACATTTTTGAATAACATGCGGGCGAAGTTAAGCAGGAAATGGCAACGGATAAAGTTGGGTTATGCAGCCCCCGGGCAAAACGGTTGTTACTAAAATTGGCGGGTAACAGGGTATAGGCGGAAGTTTACAGGCAAGCGCTGTTCAAAATTCCGGAAGTATGGTTTGTAATTATAAAAAATTCCGGAAGTATGGTTTGTAATTATAAAAGGCGAATCATAATTACGAAAACATGTTACGTAATTACAAAGCGTTCAACGTACCGGTGGTATGGCTTGAAATTATCAAAATCGCCGGTATGGAGGCTCAAAGTGCGGCGGCCCTGAATAATATAGGTTTCAATGTTGGCGTGGGCATTACCTGAAAAGCGAAAGCCCCCGGTGGGGCTTTCTGATAACTTTTACGGCTAATCTCTTGATGGTTTTTAACAGAATTGGGATCACAAATTTTCATTAAGAGTTAGGAAAAGTGGGTGTAACTGATTTTCAATGGATTGGATTTTCCGTGGTTTTTCGTCAAAGGATATTCTTTCTCACAGGACCGTTGGATTGGCTTTCCCGGTATTGGATTGGTTTTTCTACGGAAATTGGATGATTTAAACAGATACTGGATTGATAGTTCAAAAATGTACATATAAAGCCGCAAAGGGAACTTTATTCGTTCAAACGACACTTATAATCGATTTTGCTGTTGTTTTGCCAGACGAAAAATGAGAGTAAACTCTTAAGTGTAACTGCGTCAAAACTATTAAATGAAGGGGAATGGGTATAGTTTGAAAAAGCTTGCAAAAAAACGCAAAAGCAGGCGCGGGCTGTAAAAAAATGACCGGTTAAAAAAGAATGTTCGGGAACTGAATGAGGTGATCTTTTGCTCAACACGCATCCCCCGAATGCATACTTTTTTAACCGGCCGGTGATCGTATAACGATCGTTATAATTTAATTGAGATATTTGGTCACTTCTTCGCTGGTCACTTTTGTTTTGTTATGGATCACCGTGATGAGGTTGCCTTTTTCATCTAACAGGAATTTGGTGAAGTTCCATTTTATTGGATCGGTAATACCTTTTTTCGCAGCTTCGGCAACCAGGTATTTAAACAGGGGATGAATGTCATCGCCTTTTACCGAAACCTTTTCGGCCATTGGGAATGTTACGCCATAATTCTTTTTGCAGAACTCAACAATTTCTTCCTTTGAGCCGGGTTCCTGTCCGCCGAAGTTATTGGCCGGAAAACCCACTATAACCAGTTTGTTTTTATACTGCTTATACAGTTGTTCAAGATCGGCGTATTGAGGGGTGTTGCCGCATTTTGATGCGGTGTTCACGATCATGATCTTTTTGCCTTTGAATTTTTTGAAGTCGATGGTTCCGTTACCATCGAGCGCAGGCACCTTGAAGTCATAGATGGAAGGTGCTACAGCAATTAGCAGGGAAACAAGCAATAAGCGTATCATATTGATAAAATTTTAAGTATAGTATATGCCGGCTGGCACTTGTACTATACAAATATGCTGCTAAATTGGTTGCTTTCCCGTAAAATATTGGTTAACGGTATGTGAACCAGCGCTCGCCAATCACTGCTTCTCATAACATCCAAGGTCAGGAGCGCCGTTATTCCGAAGTTCTCCGTCGAGGTCGATGGTTATACCCGTGGCGGCGCCGCGATTGATGGCCGGCGACTCACTGCGCAGGCGGAAATTATATGTTTTTAACTGGGTGTTGATGCTGTCGAACAAAGGCGGATCGTTGGCAATGATATTACTTGCACTTACGTTGGCGGGATTGTTCTTTACCTTCCACAAACAATTCTGAAAATTAACATTGAAGGTGCTGTTGCCCTGTTTATCGGTAACCACTTCATCTTCTGCCGTACCGTTCTCGCCCCAGAAAATGCAATTTGTAAAACTGGCTGTGCAGTTGAACGTAGAAACCACATTGCCGTTTTTGATATAGTTGGTAATTACCAGCACCGGGTCTTTATGCAGTATATAGGAGTTTGACCAGGATGCTACGGTACAATGTGTGAAATCATAATTGCCGCCATAACCTAACAAAATATTCTTTCCGCAATTGCTTACCAGGCAATTCTGTGCTTTGACAGATGACTGTACTCCCAGTATACCCGCATCAAAACAATTATCAATGATGCATTCGCTGAGGGTTACTTTAGGGTTGGCGTTCACCGAAGGTTTTTCGGCTGCTATACCCTGGTAGGCGTTTATGATGTTTGCGTATTGCAGGTTGTTATCTACACTTGTTTCGCGAAAATAGATGCCAGGCCAGCCACCGGGGAAATCGCGATAGGGGTCATCGATGCGGTCGCCCCTGAACACTACGCGGGTGCTATCGTATTTTTCGCCGGTAACTTTTAATGTGCCGTCGACAATGATGGGTGCATCGGCATGCATATATACACGGCAACCTTTTTCAATGGTAAGCGTAGCGTTTTTATCAATGAGCATTCCGCCGGTGATAACGTAAGGCCTGTTGTTGGTCCAGGTAACATTGCCGGTGATGATCTTCGAGCGCATGAAGTTGGCGTTTTGTCCCCAGGCTTCCAGTTGCACCCAACGTTCATTGCCGTTATAATCGATAAGGATACTATCCTGTACCACAAAAGGCAGGTCTGCGGCTGTAGGATCGATTTTTACAGTAACAAAAACATAAATGCTGTCGTTGGCATCCATTTCAATATCGGTTACGGCCGGGCCGGGCGTACCATCGACATTCATATCAAATAAAGAAGCGCTGCCGCCACTGAGGGCTACCTTGTTAAGGCGCAGTTTCTGGTTGTTCTGGTTATATATGCGAAAAAAACGGGTGGTTGAACCTGTTGTGGTAAATACCGTGTCGAAATGAAGGGTATCGGCGCTGGTTGCCAGCGATGCCGTGCTGCTGGTGATAAATGATTCCTTTTTACAGGAGATCAGCGCGCTGGTAAGCAGTATGGCAACGAGTATATATTTCATGTTCCTGTAAAAATACACGTTTTCGAATACACATAAACCGGCCGCTGGCCGGGACAGTAAAAACGTAATGACAGATACAATATTGCAATCTCACGTTTCACGTTTGCCGTTTCACGTTTCGCGAGGCCATTCACGATTCACGGCTGTTCTCCATCCAACCGTGTTTACTTTACGGTATAAGCCATCGTCATAATACTTAATCGCGTATTGGCGGCGGTTAACAGTTCCTGTCCGCAGGCTTCGAGGGTGGCGCCGGTGGTTATTACATCATCAACAAGTAAAATATGTTTTCCGCTGATGGCATCGGGTTGCAATAATTCAAACCTGCCCTGCATGTTCAGCCAGCGTTCGATGCGGTTTCGGGTAGTTTGGGTTTCGCTGGAAGTTTGCCGGCGAATGACTTTGTCAAGAACCGGAAGCGGTAATACTTCTTTCATGCCCTGGCATAAAAGAAAAGCCTGGTTATAGCCGCGTTTGCGTTCGCGGGCCGAAAACAGCGGTAATGGTACCAGCGCGTCGATATCGTTAAAACGGCTGGCGTGCAACAGCGCTTCGCCCATTTTGCGTCCCATATAAAGTCCCAGTTCTTTATTGCCTTTGTATTTTATTTCATGAACGATGTGTTGCAGGATGGAGTCTTTCGAAAAATAGAGATAGCTGGCGGCGGCGGTGACAGCCATCCGGCCCCAGAAAATTTTTTCAACGGGGTTGTCGGGAAAATTATGAAAAGAAGTAACCGGCAACCGGTTAATGCAGTGCATGCATAGAACCTGTTGCCGGCTCATGATATCGCTGCCGCACCCCGCGCACTGATGCGGAACAAAAAGATGTAATAAAGGATGTAATACGTTTTTAAACATATAGCCTTTCGAAATATTGAATATCGAATTTTGAATGATGAATGTGGAAGTTGTATTTACTTCGTCATTGGAAATTGGACATTCAACATTCGATATTAAAACAGGTACTGATATACTTCTTCAACCCGGCCCATGGGCACTACTTCTATATTGTGCGCCGATTTGGAAATCGATTTTTGTCCGTACCGCGATACGATGATCTTTTCGAAACCCAGTTTTTCGGCTTCTGCTATCCGTTGTTCAACCCGGTGAACGGCCCTTACTTCACCGCTCAATCCCACTTCGCCGGCAAAACAAACTTGTGATGGCAACGGCACATCTTCGTAGGAGCTCAGGAGAGCGCATAAAACGGCCAGATCGATCGAGGGGTCTTCTACCTTCAAACCGCCTGCAATGTTCAGGAAAACATCTTTTACGCCGAAATGGAAGCCTCCTTTCTTTTCCAGTACAGCCAGCAGCAATTGTAAACGCCGCAGATCGAATCCCGAAACGGTGCGTTGTGGTGTTCCGTAAACCGATTGGGTTACGAGCGCCTGTACTTCAATAAGCAACGGACGCATGCCTTCAATGGTAGCTGCAATGGCAATACCGCTTAAACGGTCTTCCTTTTGCGTCATCAGTATTTCGCTGGGATTGTTAACACAACGCATACCGGCGCCGGTCATTTCATATATGCCCAGTTCAGAGGTGCTGCCGAAACGGTTTTTGATGGTTCGTAAAATGCGATACGCATAATGCCGGTCGCCTTCAAACTGCAATACGGTATCGACCATATGTTCGAGTATTTTCGGGCCGGCAATACTGCCGTCTTTTGTAATATGCCCAATGAGAAACACCGGCGTATTGGTTTCTTTGGCAAAGCGCTGGAACTCCGCTGCCGATTCACGGATCTGGGATATGCTTCCGGGTGACGAATCGATATACGGCGACTGAATGGTTTGAATGGAGTCGACGATGACCAGGTGCGGTTTTAATTTTTTTATTTCCTGGAATATGGTTTGTGTTAAAGTTTCGGTGAGCAGGTAAAAGTTATCGTTCTGGATGTTCAAACGGTCGGCGCGCATCTTTATCTGCTGTTCGCTTTCTTCGCCGCTGATGTATAACACAGTTTTTTCTTTCAGTTGTAAACCATTCTGCAAAAACAAAGTTGATTTACCAATGCCGGGTTCGCCTGCTATCAATACGATACTGCCGGGAACGATTCCTCCGCCGAGTACCCTGTTGAGTTCTGCGTCTGTTGTAGTAAGGCGAACCTGTTCATTGCTTTTGATGGTATGTAATGCAATGGTGCGAATAGATTTTGTTTCTTCATTGTAATCATCCCATCCGTTTTCTTTTTTTAAGGATGGTTTTGAAATTACTTCTTCAACAAATGTATTCCATGTACCACATGATGGACATTTTCCAACCCATTTCGCGCTTTCATATCCACAATTCGAACAAAAGAATGCTGTTTTAACTTTAGCCATGCGATAAAGTTAATGAAAACCACGTCGGTTATTAAGCCGGTGCAATGAATTGAGTTGTTGATAACATGTGAATAGGTATGAAGTATGATTTTTGAAGTAGTTATTCACGTTAAAAAGTTAGTGAGTGGTATAAACTGCGTTTAAGGTATGTGATAGTATAAAACGATAAGCGATTTGCGCAGGCTGTTTTTTGAACAATAAATTGAACGAAAAAGATGGCCGGAGGGGGGTAAAAAAGGTGCTTTTTTCTTAAAAGTAAAAAGGCCAACATTACTGTTGACCCTTTACTTACTAACCCATTAAATTCTTGCACTAAATTACAAATAAGCGCCACATAACAAAATTATTTTTTGGGGTTGTGAATAAATTCCAACGCCTTTTTAATGTCGGGGCGATTTATCGTTTTGATGCCATAAGGCGTTGATAATCAAATTTTAATAGAATTTTAAGAGATTTGAGAAAAGGCTTGTGATAAAATGTCAGCCCACCGCGATTAAACGCAATTTGAATGACAAAAAGGCCCCTGATTTCTGCCGAAAAATGGCGTAAAATTTACTCAAATGTTTTGGTAACTGATTTGATAGATTATTGTTACTTATTAATAAAAGAGTACGAAAAATGACACCATCAATTTTAATTATTTCGATCCTGTTTTTAGTGATCAGTTTAGCGGTGTCCGGTGTGCTGAAAGGCAAATTTGCAAAGTACAGCCGGGTGCCATTGTCAGCCGGTTTAACGGGTAGGGAAGTGGCAATGAAAATGTTACGCGATAACGGTATATATGATGTTAAAGTGGTATCAACCAATGGTTTCCTGAGCGACCACTACGACCCCACCAAAAAAACGGTAAACCTGAGCGAAGACGTATATAACGGTATATCAGTGGCTTCTGCAGCCGTGGCGGCCCACGAGTGCGGCCATGCCGTACAACATGCCACTGCCTATCAATGGTTAACGCTGCGCAGCAAGCTGGTTCCCGTGGTAATGTTCAGCTCGGGAATTGTACAGTGGATTTTGTTACTGGGTGTAATTATGGTAAATGCGTTTCCGGCCTTGTTGCTGATAGGTATTGTACTTTTTGGTCTAACTACCTTATTCTCAGTGATTACCCTGCCTGTTGAGCTGGATGCCAGCCGCAGGGCGCTGGCCTGGTTGAACCGCTCAAATATTACCGGCGACCGTGAGTATCCCCAGGCAAAGGACGCGCTTAAATGGGCTGCCTTAACTTATGTGGTAGCTGCCCTGGCTTCCGTAGCCACCTTGGTACAATATATATTTATATTCCTCGGTGGCAGGGACAGGGATTAAGGCTTAGGCGTAAGGAGCTTAAGAACAGGGATTTAAGAACAGGTAAGCAAAACAGGTTGCAGGACTGAGTGCTAAAATCGGCAACCGGTTTTTCCAGGCCGGGGCAGGCCGAAAGGCTATCCGGCTTCAATACTTCGCCGTAAGGCGGGGAAATGAAGTCTCAACTATAAATTGTAATTACTGGTTTAGTGAGTTAGGAAACCTCGCCAACAGGCGGGGTTTTTTCATTGAAAAAGCCCGGAGCTTTAAAGCAATTACTGGATAGCCGCGGGCTTAAAAAGGTTGATCGGGAGCTGCGGTCTGCCAGGGCGGCAACTGGATACCAGGCGGCCCTGAAACCGAAATAATTAGAATAGGATTAGAAAAAAAGACTGGCTTTTGCCGGCGGCATCATTACCCGGCATGATTTAGGGCGGGTTGAGGGGCCGAAAAAAAGACTACAGCCTACCCAAAAATAGGGACGGATGGCGCCGAACTAGGTAATTTGGCGTTTTTTGCTGCACACTTATCGACCATAATAACACGCCTATTGCCAAAACTGCACACTTACCAATTTGTTCTTTGCGGTAAGAGATTTAAAAATAATTTTGACATGTCTGATTCACTTTTTTCCCTACGCCTTTCTGGTTTTATATTTCGATCGGGCAATTTCTTGCCCGATCCTTTTTTTATATACCTCCCGTGAACATACAACCGGAAAAGAACACTCCTCGCATGTTACAGCCATCTGATATATTATTTAGTGTTCATTTAATGCTTCTTCATCGAATAAAATCTTTTGCCTTTCCGAAGATGCTGCGGTTGCCTTTTAAATGAGAGTGGGCGGCTTGTAGATAAAAACGGTCGCGGAGTTGCATTAGAAAAAGAGGCGCTGAAATCGCCTGTAAAGCGATTTGGGAAGCGTTTGATGTTTGCGGGGCTACCTGTGATCGTTATTGACGGCAGTAGGCAAACTGGAGTAGTGAAAATGCGGCGTACAATATTATTACAGCAAACCATAGGCGAAACCGGCCGTTCGGGCTTGGCGATTTCAATAAATGAAAAAACAGGCGAAGGGGTAACAGATACCTCCATGCAGGCGGCCGGCTACCGGCAATCAATAGCTCCTTGAACAACATTGAAAGGTTCACAATTAACGGGTAAACCCGATAACGGTGAACATTGCCTTTGTTTATTACCTGTTGGTTGTAGCCAAAGGCTACAACTTGATCTCGTCGTCGTGTTTGTCGAAGAAATGGAATTCGGTAAGATGATAATTGGTGTTCTCCCTGATCTTAACCTTCTGACCGTACTTCCAGCGCCATTTCCATTGTTTCGATTTGAACATGGAACCTTTTGTAAGGTAGGCATGCATAATAGGATGTACAACCAGGGTAAGGTCTTTATGCTGGTGGGTGATGAGGTAACTGAGGTTCTTTTCAATTTCATCCTCCAGCAGCAGGGTAGAAGATATTTTACCTGTACCGGCGCAGCTTGGACAAACTTCCTGGGTATTGATATTAACCTCAGGTTTCATCCTTTGCCGGGTTATTTGCATTAACCCGAATTTGGAGATGGGCAGAACCGCATGTTTGGCCCGGTCGGGGCGCATACATTCTTCCATGGCTTCCAGCAGCTTCCGTTTGTTATCGGGCAGCTTCATATCGATGAAGTCAACCACGATGATACCACCAAGATCGCGTAAACGCAACTGGCGGCTGATCTCAGCAGCAGCTTCAAGGTTGGTTTCCAGGGCATTTTGTTCCTGGTTATTGCCAACGCTTTTATAACCGCTGTTTACATCAATTACATGAAGGGCTTCGGTATGCTCAATAATGAGGTAGGCGCCGCTGGGCAGGTTAACGGTTTTACCAAACGCGGCTTTTACCTGCTTGGTAATACCATACTGATCGAAGATCGGCAACCCATTATGATAGAAGGAAACAATTTCCGCTTTTTCGGGGGCGATGCGTTGAATGTAGTTTCGGGTGTCGTTGTAAATATTCCTGTCATTTACAACCACCCGGTTAAAGTCTTCATTCAGCAGATCGCGTAAGATACTGGTGGTTTTCGTTTGCTCACTCAATATCTTGGCGGGCGCTACCGCACCTTTGAGGTTTGCCTGAATGGTTTCCCAGGTTTCAACCAGGGCGGCCAGGTCCTCGTGCAGTTCGGCGGTATTTTTCCCTTCAGCGGCAGTACGAACTATTACGCCAAAGTTCTTTGGCTTAATAGCTTCTACTATCTTTTGTAATCTTTTTCTTTCTTCGGCAGAGTGGATCTTGCGGGAAACGGCCACTATATCATTGAAAGGAGTGATGACCACAAACCGGCCGGGCAAAGAAATTTCACAACTAAGGCGGGGGCCTTTGGCTGCAATTGGCTCTTTCAATATCTGAACCAGAATGTTCGGTTTGCCGCTCAGTACTTCATTGATCTTACCGGTTTTTATAATTTCCGGTTCAACCTGGAAGTTGGCGAAGTTGAAACCCTGCGGGCTGTTATCGCTAATGGCCTGTTGGGTAAACTTCAAAAGGGAGCGGGCATACGGACTGAGGTCAGTATAGTGAAGGAAGGCATCCTTTTCAAAACCTACATCTACGAATGCAGCGTTAAGTCCGGGGATGAGTTTCTTTACTTTTCCGAGATATAGGTCTCCCACCGCGAAGCTTGCATCAGCTTTTTCATGATGCAATTCCACGAGCTTTTTGTCCTCTAATAGCGCTATTTCAACGCCCTGAGGTGCTGCATTTATAATTAGTTCCTTATTCAAGCGTACTGTCTTTATACCGTCTAAACCATCTCATCACTACAAGGAAAGGTGCTGAAGAGGAATTAGTTGTCAGGTATCAGAAAATCAGCATAGCAGGTAACCTGTAATAAATGACAACGTAACTAGATTCAGCGAAAGAAGGAAAAGGCCTCGCCGTATGGCGCGACCTTTTTCAAGAAGATAAAACTAGCGGTTCTTCTTCTTATGCCGGTTTTTTCTAAGTCTTTTTTTACGCTTGTGCGTGGCTATTTTATGACGCTTTCTTTTTCTACCACAAGGCATATAACACCAATGAGTTTAAGATTAAATAATAATGTTTCTAATGTCTTTTACCGGAAAGGTTTAATTATTTATTATCAAGTAATTTAATACGTTCGTCGATCTCCTTCGTTAATTCGGCATTCTGAATATGCTTCTTCGCCACATTGTACCATTTTACCGCATTTGCCTTGTCTTTCTGTTGTTCATAAGCGTCGGCCAGCATCAGGATAGCTTCGATGTTCTCTGGCTGGTGTTGAACAACTTGCAGCAGGCGGCCGGCTGCTTTATCAAACTGGCCCGAGATCATACCGCCAAGGCCAAGCATAAACTGCGCATACATATTTTCAGGATCTCTCTCTGCCACTTCCCTAATCTTTGCGATCCCGTCCATCGGGCCCTCGCCCAGGTTCCCGAAAAGTATGGCGCTTCCTAATCCTACTTTTAGCGAATCATTGTTTGGTGCGAGCTGTAATGCCTTCTCAAACAACCCTTTAGCCTCTGTTGCCATCCACCGTTGTAATTCAGGGTTTTCCTGCCGGCGAATGCCCTCTAAAAAGAATTGGGCAGCAAAGGTGAGACTTTTTTGAGAATTTTCCAATTTAGCGGCTTCGGCAGAATAATAAGCGTAGGGAAGCAGTAAATGGGCTGAGTCTTTCCAGAAGTCAGCCAGCTGCTTAAAAACCTTGATCTGTTGCTCTTTAACGTCGCCGCGTACAACACCCGTTTCCAGTTGGGCAACAAAAGCCTGCTGGGCAGGTGTTAGTTGCTGCCTGGATGCTTCCAGAATGGTTTTAGAACTTATTTCTTTTGAACCGGCTGCCGCTGCAACAGCACCAGGGCTTTTTTTAGGGGGAATGGTATTACCAAAAAAATAGATCAGACACAGTAGACCAACTCCACTGCTAACCAGGATCAATTGTTGCTTTTTCAAGAATCAAATCATTTAAGCAGCAAATTTACATCTCATCATCCGGGTTTGGCTGATCTTCTTTTACAGATTGCAGTTTTTTAACTTCTGCAACGAATTCTTTGGCTGGTTTGAATGCGGGAATAAAATGTTCGGGTATATGAACCGCAATATTCTTTTTGATATTACGTCCAATCTTGGCTGCTCTTTTCTTTGTGATAAAGCTGCCAAAACCACGAATGTAGATGTTCTCGCCCTGGGACAAGGTGTCTTTTACTTCCTTGAACATGGTCTCCAGCGTAACCAGCACATCAACCTTCGGTATACCTGTTTTTTCCGATATTTGGTTAACGAGGTCTGCCTTTCTCATGTCGCATGAATTTTACGGGTTTACAAATTTTAATTTTTTAAAAAAATTTTCATAGGAATGTCAAAGGCAATCTACACTAAATCAATTCTTTAATGAAATTAACTGTAAATTTTCACATTTGCAAGAAAACTATAAACAATTGAAAATGAATTTTAAACAATTTCCGGACAGGTTGTATAACATAAATTATTCATATTCAGAATGTTATATAGCTAAACGACCTCGAAACAAGTATTAGCATTTTTTTTCAGTTTTAAAAAAATAGGAGTTTTTTCGACCGTTTATGGGCAAAAAAGGGCCTTTTCGTCGATTTTTTTAGATAAAAACAAGCAAATTTTTACATGAAACGTCTATCCTAATTTTCATTTAACATAGATAGCAATGAAAATTGGCGGGGGTAAGTTTCATCGGGCCTGTAAAAAAATATAATTATCAGATGAAACCTGATTTTACGCGAAGGTTATTACAATGGAATAAGAACAGCAACACGCGTGTTATGCCATGGAAAGGAGAGAAAGATCCCTATAAGATATGGCTGAGCGAGATCATTCTACAGCAAACAAGAGTTGAACAGGGATGGAGCTATTATGAAAAATTCATTGCTGCATTTCCAACGATCCTTCATCTGGCCCGTGCAAACGAAGAAAAGGTTTTTAAAATGTGGGAAGGGCTCGGTTACTATAGCCGTTGTAAAAATCTTATTGCAACCGCCCGTAAAATTGCCGGTGAGTATAACGGTATTTTTCCTTCCACTTATGAAGAAATAGAAGCGTTGCCTGGCATTGGTCCGTATACGGCCGCTGCCATTTCATCATTTGCTTTCAACCTGCCGCATGCGGTGCTCGATGGTAACGTACAACGCATCATTGCACGCTATTTCGGTAACTCAACGCCTATTGATACAACGGCGGGCAGGAAGTTGTACCAAAGCCTTGCCCAGTCGTTATTACCTTGCGACGAGCCCGGCATCTATAATCAGGCCATAATGGATTTTGGCGCCGTAATATGCAAACCTCAAAACCCTTTATGCAGCACCTGTGTTCAGCAAAAAGAATGCGAAGCATTCAGGCAGAATGTGGTAAGCCAACTCCCGGTAAAGCAAAAGGCCATCGTAAAGAAAGAGCGCTGGTTGTATTACTTTATCGTAGAGTATAAAGGAAAATGGTACATAAAACAAAGAACGGCTAAGGATATCTGGGAAAACCTGTTCGAGTTTGTTTTATTCGAATCCACCGCTGCCGTTGAAGACATTACACTCAAAATGCCTTTCCTGAAAAAGCTGGTGAATGGCCAGGCCGTACATATTGAAAGTATCAGCCGTATGTACCGCCAGCAGCTGACCCATCAAACCATTCATGGCCGGTTTGTTAAAATCGTGGCCGGGGAAGCCCTGCCTTCTTTGAACGGTTATTTACTTGTAGATAAGAAACAGCTTTCGAAATATGCCTTTCCACGGTTTATAACAACATATCTGGGTGAGCCGGCTCCTCCGGCTCAATTGTTTTAAAGGATTAAGGATCTTGATAATCGTTCATATGACCGGGCGTACACCGATTCATGCCCATGATCATATATGGTAAAAACTATACTATTTGTGAAAGTCACTACAGATGGGTATCCCGGTCATAATCAGGCCTAAAAAAATCTCTTTTTTTCTATTAAAAAATTTAACTTTAAAAAGGAATAAAAAGGCGCAGACGATTATTAACATCAAATTTACCATCTATGAGAGGAGTAAACAGGGTAATGCTAATTGGTAATTTAGGAAAGGACCCGGATACACAGCACCTTGAGGGACATATTGCCGTAGCAAAATTTCCTTTGGCAACCACCGAAACTTTTAAAGACAGATCGGGCAAGCTCATTTCTCAAACAGAATGGCATACCGTGGTACTTTGGAGAGGATTGGCCGAACTGGCGCAGAAGTACTTACACAAAGGTAGCCTGGTATATATTGAAGGCAGGCTTCGTACGCGCAGCTGGGAAGATAAGGAAGGGAACAAGAAATTCGCAACCGAAGTGGTCGGCGACAACCTGATAATGTTGGATAAAAGAGCCGATGCAAGCCATGGTACGCATGGCACAACAACTACACATAGTGAAAATATAGAAGGTTTTACCAGTACCGATATTCCTCCTGTAAGCGATTCCCCATCCCAGGATTTGCCATTCTAACGCATACTATTATTTTTGCAGTTCGAAATAAGTAGCAGCAGGGGCCGATTAAAAGGTTTAAAATTGCTTTTTAACCGGCCCCTTTCTGATTAACTTTGTTGATTTACAATTTAACAACGGGTAAATAAGTCGAGTTGGCGATAAATATTATTCATGAAAACCCCATGCTTTGGATAAGCCTTTGTTGATTTTTGGATCAGAGTATGTGAATATGCTACTGTTGATGGTGACCAATGTTCAGGCTACCACCCTGCTGGCTGCGGCGGTATTGGTGTTATTACTGCTCTCTTTTTTTATCTCCGGTGCAGAAATGGCTTTTTTCTCGCTTACCTACCGGGATATTAACATGCTTAAGACAAAACAGGACACCGGCTGGAAAAGGATTGCCTCCCTGCTGGAAGAACCCAGGGCGTTACAGACTTCGCTGATGATCGCCAATACCCTGGTGAATATCGCCGTTATCATTCTCACCAGTTTCTTTATCGACCAGGTGCTGATCATAAAACCCGGTAACGTGAGCATGTGGGTAGTGTATGGTATAAAGCTCATCATTATTTCGTTCCTCATCATTCTGTTTGGCGAGATCTTACCCAAGGTGCGCGCATCTCAGAATAATCTTCGTTCGGCATATGAAGCGTCCTTCCTGGTTGAAGTGATCTTCTATATGTTCAAACGCATTGCGGTTTGGTTGTTGAAGGTTTCCGACACGGTTGAGAACATCTTTGGCGGCAGAGCGTCCCGCGCTTTCACCCACCAGCAGTTGGAACAGGCAATCAAAAACACCATACACGAAGAAGAAGAACAACGCATACTGGCCGGTATTTACAAATTCCCCAATATTACCGTTAAACAGATCATGCGCACCCGGCTCGATGTGAACGGTATTGAGTACGAAGCCAATTTTCAAACGCTGAAAAGAAGGGTAGAAGAACTGCATTACTCCCGGTTACCGGTGTACCGGAAAAGCCTCGACGATATTGTTGGCATTGTGCATACCAAGGACCTGCTGCTGCACCTGAACGAGCCCGACAATTTCGACTGGCATATTGTTGTTCGGCCACCATTCTTTGTGCACGAACAAAAACATATCGAAGACCTGCTGAAAGAATTTCAAACCCGGCATATACACTTTGCCGTAGTGGTTGACGAATTTGGCGGAACCAGCGGTATAGTTACGCTGGAAGATATTCTCGAAGAGATCATAGGCGATATAAGGGATGAATTTGATGAAGAAGAAACCGGCATCAAAAAGATCGATGAAAATACCTGGATCTTTGAAGGCCGCACCATGATACACGACGCCTGCAAAATGATGAACCTGCAGGAAGATACATTCGACCAGGTTAAAGGCGACAGCGACTCCATGGCAGGTTTAATGCTCGAACTGGTAGGGGAAATACCCAAAGTGAACGATACCGCTACCATCGGCGATTTCGATTTTGTGGCCCTGGAGGTAGACCGCAACCGCATTCGAAAAATCAAAGTGACCATCAACATAAAGCAGGACAAACAGGTAAGCTAGCAAGGCAGAAGTCAGTTTCAGGTTACAGGTACAAAGACATGAGTTTTCCGGCAACCTGAAACCTGCAACGTAGACCTGACACTTAAAACCAAAGGAATTATTTAAATGAAAATTTCTCACATAAAGCACCTTTGCTTCATTTTTTTAGCGATTTCGGTGGTGGTGGCCTGTAACAGTCCCTACACTCCCAGGCCCCAGGGTTATTTTAAGATCGACTTTCCCAAACATGAATACAAACTGTTCGATCAGCCTGGCTATCCGTATACATTCGAATACCCCGTGTATGCAAACGTCTTGAAGGATTCCACCTTCTTTGAAGACAAACCTGAAAATCCCTACTGGATCAATATCGATTTCCCGCGCTTTTCCGGAAAGATCTATATCAGTTACAAAGCGATCGGCAGTAACGATCTCAACAAACTGATAAACGATGCTTTCAACATGACCTACAAACACAGCACCCGCGCCACCGAGATCGTAGATTCGGCCATGCGCACATCGAACGGCATAAGCGGCGTATTCTTTTCGGTAGGCGGCAATGCCGCTACCGCCAAACAATTCTTTGTGACCGACTCGGTAAACCACTTCTTACGGGGCGCCCTGTATTTTGATGCCAGTCCCAACGAAGACTCACTGGGTGTGGTAAACAACTTTTTGCAGGAAGATATGAAGCACCTTATCAATACTTTCCGTTGGAAGTAAAGGCCTGCTGTGTCGCGGATTTTGTCGGTATGGCAAAGGTTTACGGTTCCCATTGCTTCTTTATGTTTAATTTTACGCCTTAAAATCTTTTTTACGTGATAGTAGTAGACAACGTGTTGATCAGTGATGAAATAGCCGAAGCACAGTTTGTGTGCGACCTCAATAAATGTAAAGGCGGCTGTTGTGAAGAAGGAGATGCCGGTGCACCGCTGGAAGATGCAGAGCTCGACCTCATGGTAGACCTGTATGAAAAAATAAAACCCTACCTCACGCCCGCTTCTGTTGCAGAAATCGAGCGTAAAGGCAAATACGTGTATCATAAAGAATTCGGCTGGGTAACGCCCACCCTCGGCGGCGATAATGAGATCTGTGTGTACGGAACCCGCGACGAGAAAGGCATCATCAAATGTGCTTTTGAACAGGCTTATAATGATGGCGTTATCGGCTGGAAAAAACCTATAAGCTGCCATTTCTTTCCCATCATTCAAAAAACCGGCCGTAAAGGCGATTACGATCGCATGAACTACGAGCCCCGCCCAACATTGTGCAGCCCCGCCTGCTCTTTAGGCAAAAAGTTAAAAGTTCCGGTATACAAATTCCTGAAAGAGCCAATTACCCGCAAATACGGCGAAGATTTTTACAATGCGCTGGATAAGGCAGCTACCGAGTATTATACCGCGAAAAAGAAATAAAATTTAGAACGCTGAATTATAGGATATGAGTGAGCATTCTTCCACTTTCATGGCCAAAAGCACCATAAAGGCTGCCGATCTTGAGCACAGAAGAAAAGTGAACTGGAACATAGGAAAGTATAATGCTTCCGTACCGCTGGGAAAACAACAGTTCAACGATGTTCACCTGGCAAGGGAACGGGCAAAAAACATAAAATGGCGGGCTATTGAAAAGCTCGATGAGTACCTGGAGCAGTTTGAGGCTAATTTAACCAAACGTGGCGGAAAGGTGATCTGGGCAGAAGACAGCAGGCAGGCGATAGAAGAGGTGTTGAAGATCTGCAAGGCAAAGAATTGCAAAACGATCGTGAAGAGTAAGAGCATGGTAACTGAGGAAATTCACCTCAACGATCATTTGGAAGAACATGGTATTGAAAGCGTAGAAACCGACCTCGGCGAATACATACAACAGCTTGATGGCGAACCGCCATACCATATCGTTACCCCGGCAATGCATAAAAGCCGTGAAGACATTGCAAAATTGTTTGCCGATAAACTGAACGTGGCGTCCAATTTGTCGGCAGAACAACTGACCCTTGTGGCCCGTGATAAACTGCGTGATAAATACGTTCAGGCCGAAATAGGCATTACCGGCGCCAATTTTATACTGGCCGATATTGGCGGTGTGGCAGTAAGCGAAAACGAAGGGAATGCCCGCTTAAGTAACGCTTTCCCAAAAACACATATCGTTATAACAGGTATCGAAAAGGTTATTCCTTCCATGAATGACCTCGCCCTTTTCTGGCCCCTGCTGGCTACCTATGGTACCGGCCAGTGGATCACCTCGTATAACACCATAATATCAGGTCCCCGGCAGGCGGGTGAGCCCGACGGGCCCGATGAAATGTATGTGATACTGCTCGATAACGGCCGCACCAACATCATCGCTAATGAAAGAACGCGGGAAAGCCTGTATTGCATCCGTTGCGGCGCCTGTTTAAATGCCTGCCCTGTTTATAAGAACATCGGGGGGCATGCATATGAAACAACGTATAGCGGACCAATAGGCGCTGTCATTACCCCCCAACTGAAAGGTTTGGGTGAATGGAAGCACTTAAGCTATGCCTCATCATTATGCGGAAACTGTACGGAAGTTTGTGCCGTTAAGATAAACCTGCATGAGATCCTGCTCGAGAACCGCCACGATGCGGTAACGCATGGCGATGCCGCCTGGGGCGAAAAAGTAGCCTGGAAGGTATGGAAACAGGCCAGCCTGCACAGGAGTATGATGAATATGGGTAACCAGAAAATAAAGAACTGGATGGTAAATAAGGTATTTAAAGGTTGGACCACCAACCGCGCCGACCTGAACTTTGCCGGAAAGACCTTTAATCAGATGTGGAAGGAAAAGAGGGGGAAATAAATAAACCTTCTGTATTTACCAAAAGATAGTAGTAAAAAAGTCAACATTTACGGTTGACTTTTTTATTTTGCAGTCTACCAATGCTACTTCTGTATACCCATACCACCACACCACGGCTGCAATACATTGTTGATTTTATTGGGAATGAATTATTCGATGAAGCGATAACGGTCACTACCGACGAGGCGTATTTTAAAACTTCAGCACAGCCACGCATAAACTACTCGGCACGGGAGTTTTCAGAAGATGAATTCTATATTCGAAATACCGCGTTGTTGTTCGAGACCGGTATCCGGCCGCAAACCATAGAGTGTTTTGAGATCAACTTTCATAAAGCCTTCTTTGAAACTACAGGTGATTTTCCGTTCGATATTTTTGCCGCTTCGTTTTATCTTTTAAGCCGGTACGAAGAATACCTGCCTCATGAAAAAGATGCATATGGCAGGTATGCGCATACCAATGCGCTTGCCTTTCGCGAACATTTTTTGTCGCAGCCATTGGTAAACTACTGGTTGCAATCGCTCAAAAAAGCATTACAGTTCAAATTCCCCGGTCTCGTGTTCAGGCAATCGCAGTTCAAATGCATATTGACCTACGATGTCGATATGGCCTGGTCGTACCTGCACAAGGGCCTGAAACGAACGGTGGGTGGTTTTATAAATGATGCGCGAAAGGGCGAATGGGCGAGGGTGAAAGACAGGTGGCTGGTTTTGCGCGGAAAAAGAAAAGACCCATTCGATTGTTTCGAATGGCTCGATGCGTGGCATTTGTATTGCCGCGTAAAACCCTGGTTCTTTTTTCTGGCGGCCAAAAAAACATCGCTTTACGATAAGAACAATTCATACGAAAGCAAGGCGTTCCGCGATCTGATAACCTATTATGCCAATACTTTTCATTTAGGCTGGCATCCTTCCTGGCAAAGCGGTGACGATCCTTCATTGTTGAAAGAAGAGCTGGAATGGCTGGAAGTGGTGGGCGATAAACAGATCGTTCAAAGCCGGCAGCATTATATTCGTTTTTCCCTTCCCGTCACCTGCCGCAGGTTAATTGAAACGGGTATAGAAAAAGATTTTTCCATGGGGTACGGAAGTATAAATGGCTTCAGGGCCTCAGTATGCTCGCCCTTTCACTGGTACGATCTTGAATATGAAAAAGCAACTTCTCTGATGTTATACCCGTTCTGTTTTATGGATGCCAATTCATTGTTTGAGCAGAAACAGACGCCGCAGCAAACATATAACGAACTTATACAGTACTATGAGCACATAAAGGAATGTAAAGGCGTATTTATTCCCATCTGGCATAATTTCATATTGGGTACCGACCCGTTGTATGCAGGCTGGCGTGAGATGTTTGAAGTGTTTATGAAAGAAACGGTGTACTGGGATGCGTACAATGATGAATAGGAATCGTATTTAAATAAGGAATAAAAGCAACAAGCCTCCCGATGTACCGGGAGGCTTGTTGCTTTTATCGATAACGTAGTAATTAGTGTTTAAAATGGCGCATGCCGGTCATAACCATTGCCAGGTTGTTTTGCTGGCAGTATTCGATAGAATCCTTATCACGAACGGAGCCGCCCGGTTGAACAAAGGCGGTAATGCCTGCTGCATGACCTAACTGCACGCAATCATTGAATGGGAAGAAGGCATCGC
The DNA here is from genome assembly GCF_002078015.1 of Niastella populi. GTDB lineage: Bacteria > Bacteroidota > Bacteroidia > Chitinophagales > Chitinophagaceae > Niastella > Niastella populi. Next base: position 239,785 of record NZ_LWBP01000188.1, read on the forward strand.
TGGCCAGTACGGCGCCATTCAGATCGAATTCGAACTGACGCGCTTTTTCAAGTGCATGACGCAAAGCATCAACCCGGCTGGTTTGTCCGCACCCTTTACCTATGAGCTGTTTGTTCTTAACCAGCGCAATGGCATTTGACTTCAGGTGTTTACAAACAATGTTGGCGAAAACCAGGTCAGACCTTTCAGCTGCATTACTTTCACGGCCGCCTACTTCTTTCCACTCGAGGTAATTGCCTTTGTCTTCGCCCTGTGCCAGTACGCCGTTCAGCACAGATTTATATTGATTGGTGCGGGTAGAGGTCGCTTTTTGTTGTAACAGGATGCGGTTCTTTTTAGATTTCAATACGGCCAGGGCATCTTCAGCAAACGAAGGAGCGATCAAAACTTCAAAGAAGATCTCATTGATGGCATCTGCAGTGGCTTTATCGATGGTCTTGTTGCAAACCAGCACACCGCCAAAAGCGCTTTCAGGATCGCCGGCCAGGGCTGTATCCCAGGCTTCTTTAACCGTGTTCCTTGAAGCGATGCCGCACACGTTGGTGTGTTTGATAATACCGAATACGGCGCCGGTTTCATCGGCAGAAAAATCGTTGATGAGTTGAACGGCAGCGTCAACGTCGACCAGGTTATTATAAGAAAGCTCTTTTCCGTTCAGTTGATCGAACAACTGGTTCAGATCGCCATAGAAAATGCCGGTTTGGTGCGGATTCTCGCCATAGCGCATTGTTTTGGGGCTCGGAACCGATTCCAGGAAGTACAGGTCGCCTTCGGGATTGAAATATTTTGCGATAGCCACATCGTAGTGCGCTACTATTTGAAATGCTTTGGAGGCAAAGGCACGGCGTTGTTCAAGGGTTGTGGTGCCGTTTTGTGCGGCCAGCATATCGGCCAGCACCTGGTAATCAGATTTTGCGGCCAGTACTACCACATTGCTGAAATTTTTGGCGGCGCCGCGGATCATGGAAGGGCCACCGATATCGATCTTTTCAATGATCAGTTTTTCTTCGGAGGTAGAAGCCACCGTTTCTTCAAAAGGATACAGGTCAACAATTACCAGGTCAATTTCAGGAATGTTGTATTGTTTCATTTCCTGAACGTCAGATTCCAGCTCTCTGCGGCCGAGGATACCGCCAAAAACCGAGGGGTGCAGGGTTTTAACCCGGCCGCCTAAGATAGAAGGGTAGGTAGTCAACTGCTCAACCGGCACTACCGGAATGCCCAACTTCTCTATAAATGATTGAGTACCACCGGTAGAATAGATTGTAATGCCTTGCTTTTGCAACTCCTTAACCAGGGGTTCGAGGCCATCTTTATAAAAAACGGAAATAAGTGCAGACTGTATCTTTTTGGTCATATGCGTAATTTATTCGGAAGTAGTGAAAGGACATTGAAGATTGTTCCCGGCCGCACCGGGCTTTGTTGCCAATTCCGGTAGCCACCGGAATTGTTTTAAGGGCGCAAAGGTAGGTTAATACAGGGTGAAAACAAAGGCTCCCCTGTCTGCCACCGAAAACCCCTGAATGCGGAGTTGATCGCATTCCTGCTGCCATTTGGCTACTTTCCAGGGTTTATTGGATGCGTCGAACACGAACTGCCGGCAGTTGAAAACACTGGTCAGTTCTGCGATCCTGATGGGTGGATTATTCAAAAGAATAATAATGTCAACAGGCGTTTTTGATGTGCTGGTCCTGAACTTACCGGGTTGGTCGACGAGTAAAAAGGACGTATTTCCGAACCGGAAAAGGTTTTTTTCACCCGGTAATTTACCGGTGTTGTTCCGGTTGTTTACGCGGTGAAGCGACCGGCTGGGTTGTAGATGGAATTTTTGTAATAGATCATTTTGCTGTAACAAACTATCGCCTTTATACAAATATTTCGTACCGAGTATAACGTCAATGGCGCTGTGTTTTGGAATGTTGTATACTATAAGTTTTTTCTGATGCTGCGCATTCCATATTTCAATTGTCTGGAACACGGTAAAAAGCAGGATAGACAACAGCGAAACGTATATGCCGGTCTTCCTTTTCTTTAATAGCCACCATGCAGTTGCCGAAATGAACATATAGAGGCAAATGAGTTGTGGTAAGTTGATCTGCAGATCGCCTGCAACGGCAAACGGTAGCTGGCTTACTTTTTCAATGAATGTATTCAGGCAGTAAATAACATGGTGCAGTAAATAACCTGTGCCTGCTGCAACGGCTGGGAATACACTGGTGATGCATAAGATGATCTCTCCAACGATGATCAGGCTTGAAACGGGAACCGCCGGAATATTGGCAAACAGGAATAAGTTAGGAAATTGATGGAAGTGATATATTGAAACCGGTACAGTGAGTAGTTGTGCGGCAAGGGTAACGCATACCGTTTTCCATAGAATATCGATCGGTTTACTGGCGAAGAACAACAGATCGTAAATGGGTTTATAAAAGATGGCGAGGCTAAGTACGGCCGCATATGACAATTGAAAACCTGCATCCCATAACCAGAACGGATTGTAACAAAGCAACAAAAATGCAGAAGCGGCGAGGGTGTTGAAAACAGATATTTTCCGGTTCATGTTCGCTCCGATAACGAGGCAGGTGAACATAACTGCCGAACGCATTACAGAAGGAGAGCCGCCGGAAAGAAAACTGAAAAACCAGAGACCGGCAATGATCAGCACAGGTTGTAATATTTTGCCCGGTTTGCGCATTGCCAGAGGTTTGCATAACAGGGTTAAAAGCCAGTAAATAAGGCCAAGATGTAAGCCGGAGATGGCGATGATATGTATGGCGCCGGTATCGGAATAGGATTGAACAAGGCGTTTGTCGAGGTCATCTTTATATCCTATAAGCATAGCTTCTGCCAGCCCTGCTTCTTTTGCGCCGGGGATATATTTTTTGAGAATGGTTATGATTTTCTCTCTTGTGGAAAAAAGAAATTTCCGAAACAGATTTTCATTTTCTATTTTGAGCGCAACAAACTCGCCCCGCTTAAGGTAAACCTGGTATGAAATGCCCTGAAAAGCGCAATAGCGCTGATAATCAAAGCACCCCGGGTTACCGGTATTTTTTATCGGTTGCAATGCTTTATAGAGTAACAACTGTTTGCCATACTGAAGTTGTTGAGTCATACTGTCTTTCTGAAAATACAGAAGGATCTTTCCGCTGGCTTTGGTAATAGAATGGTCAAACAGAACTGCCTGAACGGATGCAATGGTTTTATAGGATTGCTTTTTTTCAGCCAGTGGTTCTTCAATGGTTACCAGAACAACCTTTCCTGCAACATATTGCCTGGTTATATTCGGATTTTGATTTCGGATATCGTTATAATACAACACTAAACCTCCTATAGCGAATAACATCGCGTGTAGCCACAGGCCGTTATGCCATTGGGCTCTGAATTGGCGTGAAAGTGGAAAAGCTGAGAACAGCCATAATGCAAATGCGCTGAAGGCGAAAAGAAGCCATAAAGAAAATGCTGATACCACCAAATACCACTGACACGTAATACCGGCAATCAGCGGAACAATAAGCCTGATAAAAGGCGATGCTTTCCAAATGGGCCAGGCAGGCAAATGTGGCATACCGAAAGGGAAAAATACAATGGAAATGGTAATAATACGGGGAACCAGTGATTACACAGAATGGAAGGGAGGACTTTAAAAAAACAAACTACCTACTTTATCAAAAAGGACAAGGCTAATGGTAAAAAGATAAAGCAGGTAGTTTGAAAAGGAAAAATTCTGTTATCAGAATAAAATTTCCTCAAGAGGATTTGTAGGATAACAAAAGCCTTGAGGAAATCTGTCGGCGGGTTTTCACAGGACCATTGGATTTCTAAAACGGGATGATAGCAACTCTCCATGTCTAATTTCTGACAAAAACCGGATACATGCCAGAAAAGCGCGATTTATTAGATACGGTTTTTTGTACGGGGAATATACGGTCATCGTATCCCCGTAAAAAGACGGGGTTGCTGCGCCCGTTTATTAGCGGTTATTCTCTCCACTTTTTACGGTATTTGAACCGTCTTTTTCACGTGACTCGTTGAACTCCTTCACGTTACAAATAATAGTAATTCGTAATTAGTTGGCTAACACCTAGTTGTAGCCGAAGTTTTCTATGCGTTGACGGCTACTTTTGAGTCGACAACACAATCACTCATATCAAAACTCACAAGCTATGACTACTATTGAAAAAAATTCCTTAAGGGTGGGAAAATACGTGGACTCGAACCATGTAAACACACTTATCCGCACATATAAACAGGAAAGATGGCAGCAGAATTCCGAGCGCATTGGCCAGGAAGATTCACTTAGCCTCTTTTATTCAATAGAAGAACTGGAAGAATTTTTGCAAAAAGCGAAAGAAGCCGGTGCAAACGGTGTTAGCGTTCACTTTGGCGTATATCCTGAAAATTTTAATGAGAGAGAAGGTTATGCCGGTAAGCAAACCACCGTGTTTGTTGCCACAGACCGTCAGGAAACAGCAACCGGTATTACCCATAAGAACGTTTACCAGGAAACCAATAAAGGCAAACAACTGCTGGCCTACAATATGGGCCAATGGCCTCCCGGAAGCGGCGTTGAAAATGACGATTGGGGACTTGGTATTACGATTATCGACAAGGGCGATAAAGGAATGGTAGTAATATAAGTAATTATAGCAACGGTTAATATTATACAAATCCGTCGCGGGAAACTGTGACGGATTTTTTGTTTTCTGGCCGAATTCTCTACATTAGCGGCTGATGAACTTTCCGTCGTTAATAATTCAGATCCTTTGCCTGCTGGCGTCAATTACCCTGTTTTTCCAGGCTTCCGTACCGCGGTACCTGAAAGCATTCCCCTTTTTTATGTTGATTACCCTGGTGGTAGAAGTTACAGCCTGGCTACTGCTTCAGTATAAAATCAACGTCACCCTGTTATATATCGTTTTTACCTCTTTCGAATTCATGTTTTACCTGTTCATTGTAGCATATAGTATATATAATCTTAAAGTCAGGAAGATCATCTTATGGCTATTGGCGGTTTACCCGGTACTGGTACTGCTCAACAGGCTTTTTATTCAACAGCGATCATTTCATACCATCACCTATTCAATCGGTTGCCTGTTGGTGGTGGCAGCCTGTATTTTTTATTTTTTTGAACTATTCCAGTCAACCCATTCGGTAAACCTGATAAAGGAACCGGCTTTCTGGATCTGTTCGGGATTATTATTTTTCTACTGTTGTACATTTCCGCTCATAGGTTTATGGAACTATCTGCATAATTTACCCGGTATCATTCTCAAGAACCTGAACTACATTCTAACGTTCCTGAACATATTATTATATTCTTTATTTTCCATCGCTTTTTTGTGCAGGCTCCGGTACCGGCGATCGTTACGATAACGTTTGCTTCCCGATAATACCCTGTTCATTTACCGCCGTCGAAACGCACATTTGTTTAGCCTTGTTATGTTTGTTAATTATTTTCTTACTCCACGGTCATTATTGCGTTTTGGCGACTGTATAAAAACTATACGGGTTACCCGTTGTAGCGTTAAACTTTATGCTAAATTGCCTGCTCCAATAATCCTGTTATGAACTCAGAGATATACGTTGTAATAATAATCGGTGCTATACTGGCGGTATTGCTGGTAGGCTTTATTGTTACCATCCTTTTCCTATACCAACGGCGGCAACACAGGCAGGTTTTAGAAATAAACCGGATGAAGGAAGAGTATGAACGGGAAACCCTGAAATCGCAGCTGGAGATACAGGAAGAGACCTTCAAGAATATAGGCCAGGAACTGCATGATAATATTGGTCAAATGCTGTCGGTGGTAAAGCTTTCGCTGGCGGTATTGCCCATGACCGATAAACACGAGGCCTGGGAACCTATACAGGGCGCCCGGCAGGTGTTGAACAAAGCCATGATAGACCTCGCGAATTTGACCAAAAGCCTGCATACCGACCGCATAACCCAAATCGGGCTGGCCGAATCGATCCACTTTGAGCTGGAAAGCATAAACAGGACAGGTTTGCTTGAAATTGAATTTGGTATTTCGGGCATCGAGCAAAGTCTCGACGATCAGAAATCGATCGTGATGTTCAGGATCTTCCAGGAAAACCTGAATAACATTTTAAAACACTCGAAAGCGCAAAAGATCCAGGTTATATTAACCTATCTCGATGATAAATTCATAATGAAGATAACCGACGATGGTATTGGTTTCAATGTGGCGGAAAAGAAAAATTCCACATCCTCTGCGGCTGGTGTTGGATTAAAGAGTATTTTCAACCGGGCAAAACTGATTGGTGCAGAAATTGATATGCAAAGTGAGCCTGGCCAGGGTACTATTGTTTCCATTCAATTGCCTTTACCCCATTAAAAAGTGAATGAGCGATAATGACTGTTAATAATAACATACAGGTAGCGGTTGCAGATGATCACACATTGCTACGAAATGCACTGGCGCGTTTGATCAATTCTTTTGAAACCTATAAGGTATTGTTTGAGGCCAGTAACGGGCAGGAAGTGAAGGAGAAGCTCAGTAAGCATGTTATACCCGATATTATTCTGCTCGATGTAAACATGCCGGATATCGACGGGTATGAAACAGCCAAATGGATCTACAAGAATTTTCCGCAGGTAAAGATCCTCGCCCTCTCTATGTTCAGCGATGAGAATATCATCATTCGCATGCTGCGGCTCGGCGCCAAAGGCTATATCATGAAAAATGCAGAGCCGGAAGAACTTAAGCTGGCGCTGGATTCTGTTTTACACAAAGACTTTTACCTTTCTGAACTGATATCGGGCAAGATCATCAGCGGTTTGCATAAAGACATGGATAAACCCAATGAGCCGGCTCACCTTACCGAAAAGGAAAAGGAGTTCCTGAAATGGGTTTGCACCGAATTGACCTATAAAGACATTGCCGGCAAAATGTTCGTGAGCCCCCGTACGGTCGACGATTACCGGAATTCACTGTTCGAAAAGCTGGGAGTAAAAACCCGGGTTGGGCTGGTTATTTTTGCTATCAAACACAGTATGGTAGAGATCTGATCGCTTAAAATATTGCAACAACAAAAAGCCCCCTTGGTATTACCTTGGGGGCTTTTTTATACTGTTACAATGAACTACTTACTCAAATACATACTTCTGTCTTTGTACAACTGACGGAAGTAAGGATCGCGCAGGTCTTTAATAAACCGGATCGCTTCACCGGTACTCTTCATTTCAGGTCCCAGTTCTTTGCTTACGCCGGGGAATTTCTCAAAGCTGAAAACAGGTTCTTTGATAGCATAGCCCTTGAGGCGTTTTACAAATTTGAAGTCGCGCAGTTTATTGGCGCCCAGCATCACCTTGGTTGCCACATTCAGATAAGGGATCTGGTAAGCTTTGGCAATGAATGGCGTTGTGCGCGATGCGCGCGGGTTGGCCTCTATCACATACACTTTACCGTCTTTGATGGCAAACTGTATGTTGATAAGCCCTTTGATATTCAATTTGAATGCGATCTTACGCGCATATTCTTCCATAGTTTCAACGATCAGCGGGCTCAGGTTGAACTGTGGCAACACGGCATTGCTATCGCCGCTATGGATGCCCGCAGGCTCAATGTGCTCCATAACGCCCATTACGTGAAACTCTTCTCCGTCGCAAATGGCGTCTATTTCCGCTTCCTGGCAACGATCGAGGAAGTGATCGATAAGGATCTTGTTACCGGGGATGTGTTTCAGCAGGCTTACTACCGCTTTTTCCACTTCTTCATCGTTGATCACGATCCGCATCCTTTGTCCACCCAGTACATAACTGGGGCGAACCAGAACAGGATATCCTACTTTATTGGCTACTTCTACCGCTTCATCAACCGTGTATGCGGTTCCATAGTCGGGGTAGGGAATCTTCAGTTCTTTCAGCATATCGCTGAAACGGCCGCGATCTTCCGCGATATCCATATTATCGAAAGAAGTACCTATGATCTTAATTCCTTTTTTGGTCAGTCGCTCTGCAAGCTTCAGGGCTGTTTGTCCGCCCAGCTGTACGATCACCCCTTCCGGTTTCTCGTGTTCGATCAGTTCCCACAGGTGTTCCCAGAATACGGGTTCAAAGTACAGTTTATCGGCCATGTCGAAGTCGGTTGACACCGTTTCGGGGTTACAGTTCACCATGATGGCCTCGTAACCGCATTCTTTCAGCGCCAGCAAACCGTGCACACAGCAATAGTCGAACTCGATACCCTGGCCAATACGGTTGGGGCCAGAGCCCAGCACGATCACTTTTCTGCGGTTGCTTACTTTGCTTTCGTTGTAGTTGCCCGATTCGAAGGTTGAATAGAAGTAAGGTGTTTTTGCTTCGAACTCGGCGCTGCAGGTATCAACCATTTTGTAAACACGGGTAATGCCTGCCGCTTTGCGTTTGGCGTAAATTTCTTCATCGCTGCCATCCTGCATAATACGGGAGATCTGCTCATCGCTAAAGCCGTTGAACTTGGCTTCTTTCAGTAATTCGATGGGCAGGGTGGCTGTTTTATATTTTGCGATCTCTTTTTCGATGTCTACGATCTTCATGATCTCATTGATGAACCAGCGATCGATACCGGTGGCTTTAGAGATGGTACCTACTGAAATGCCGTCCATCAACGCATCTTTAATTCTGAAGATGCGGTCCCATTTCGGGGTTTTGATGTATTCGATCAGTTCTTCGGCATGCATCTGGCTTTTGCCATAGTAGCCCAGCCCAACCGCATTGTTCTCAAGGCTCTGACAGGCTTTCTGAATGGCTTCGGTAAAACTTCTGCCGATTGACATCACCTCGCCCACGCTCTTCATTTGCAAACCGAGCGTATCGTTGGCGCCTTTGAATTTATCGAAGTTCCAGCGCGGCATTTTTACGATCACATAATCCAGTGCCGGCTCAAAATAAGCCGAAGTGGTTTTGGTGATCTGGTTCTTCAGTTCATCGAGGTTATAGCCGATAGCGAGTTTGGCGGCAATTTTGGCGATCGGGTAACCGGTGGCTTTGGATGCCAGGGCCGATGAGCGGCTTACCCGCGGATTTATTTCAACTGAAATCAATTCTTCTGTTGCAGGGTTCAATGCAAACTGCACGTTACAGCCGCCCGCGAAGTTACCGAGGCTGCGCATCATGAGAATAGCCTGGTTACGCATGTCCTGGAATGCGGTATCGCTCAGGGTCATGGCCGGGGCAACGGTGATGGAATCGCCGGTATGCACGCCCATGGGATCGAGGTTCTCTACGGTACAAATAATGGCTACGTTGTCGTTTTTGTCGCGCAGCAGCTCCAGCTCATATTCTTTCCAGCCTAAAACGGCTTTTTCAACCAGCACCTCATGAATGGGCGAAGCTTTCAATCCTCTGTCGAGCGCGGCTTCCAGTTCAGATTTGTCGTGCACGAAACCGCCACCAGTTCCTCCAAGGGTAAAAGAAGGACGAATTACAAGCGGGAAGCCTATTTCCTGGGCAAATTCCTTTCCTTCCAGCAGCGAGTTGGCCACTCTTGAAGGAGCAACCTTTACCCCTATCTTAAACATCAGCTGGCGGAATTTCTCCCGGTCTTCAGCTGTATCGATGGCTGCAATATCAACACCGATCAACCGAACGTTGTATTTTTCCCACACACCCAGCTCCGCAGCTTCTTTAGCCAGGTTTAAGGCTGTTTGTCCCCCCATGGTCGGTAGCACCGCATCAATCTGGTTTTCTTCCAGTATTTGCTCAATGCTCTCTACCGTCAGTGGCAACAGGTATACCTTGTCAGCCATCATAGGGTCGGTCATGATGGTAGCCGGATTACTGTTGATGAGAATTACTTTAATTCCTTCTTCCCTGATACTACGGGCAGCCTGTGAACCGGAATAATCGAATTCGCAAGCCTGGCCGATAATAATGGGACCTGAACCGATAATTAATACTGACTTGATAGACGTGTCTTTTGGCATTTTGAGTAAAGAGCGATTTTTTTTTGAATAAACCTTGTTGAACCTTCATCTGGCGCCGTGTTCGCCACAATTATTGCGGGATTTCGGCGGGATAAATTGCGCAAAAGTAAGGATGCGGGGGGAATTTTCGGGATTATTTTTAAAAGAACGCAATATGAGCAGGTTCTCAATGAAATAGAGGCCGTTTGAAGAGGGAGTGAAAAGCCGGAAGCGGTCGCAAATTGACATAACACGCGGTATCAGGTAGCATTTGCGGCAAACGTGATTCAAAAGAAGGGGGAAATGCCAGGGTTGTTAATTGGGATGATGCTAAAAACGCGGGGCTAAGCAACCTGAGAAATAGGTAACCGGGAAGGTAGGTAGCCGGCGGTAAGAAAACGGAGGTAACCAAAAGCAAAGAAAAGGGCACGCTGATGATGGGAGGGAAACAGTGGTAAATGAAACGCTGTAAAAGTTAAAAAAAAGGAAACCCCGTAAAGAGTTTAGTTGAAAGATCGTCAGGATGAAAGTTTTGGAAGGCTTCGGGATCAGGTAATAAAAAAGCCTTCACCATCCGGCAAAGGCTTTGAATTGCTGGCTGAAATTTATGGTAAATCAGTTGTTGTGAAAAGCGGCTAATTCAATATCGTCAAGTGCAACACCTCCGCCCCGTATCAGCTTCTTTTGTTCGGCTATCTGACGTTTTTCATCAAAACGACTTTTGATACGGAAAACCCATTTCTGTTTTGCTTCACTTCCACGAAAGATACCTACTATCGTGCCGATCGACAGAGCCAATAAAAGTATCATCCTGTTCCTAATCGTTTTCATAAAACCGAGTTTGTAAAATTATTCTGTCCATTACTTTATTTAAGACAACTTATATACGCCAAATGCTGTTCCAATGTTTATAAAAATCATACCACTATGTGGGTATTTTTTAAAAATTAACAGATGTATACCCGTATTGGATCTTCCTCTATTTTTATTCTGATTTTATTCCGAGGTAACCCGTCTTAATATTTTTTTAATATTGACATTTTTGCACGTTTTCACAAAGGATATCATGGTATTTTTAACATCCTGTAATGGGTAATGGGTAGCCGCTGTTTACGAAAGTTAGTAGCGCCCTGTACTTAAGATGACAGTATTCATTTTTTACATAACATTTTACCGGAACAGGCCAGTCACGTAGTTTTGCAGCCTCGATGTCGCGGCTACCGCAACAGGCACTGGCAAACTTTTTATCGATTAATCAAGCAAAAGCACCCATGAGAATAATCACACTATTGTTATTGCTGAAAAGCACCAATCTGGCAGCCCAGTTATTTTCGCCTTCGGGCTATCCCCAGGGATACTTCCGCAACCCGCTCAGTATTCCCATGCGGCTGGCAGGCAATTTTGGCGAATTGCGGCCCAATCACTATCACATGGGGTTTGATATAAAAACGAACGCCCGTGAAAACCTGCCGGTGTATTCAGCTGCTGATGGTTATATTGGTCGTATCAAAATAGAACCCTATGGATTTGGCCGGGCTATATACGTTGTGCATCCCAATGGTTTTACTACGGTATATGCGCATTTGAATGCATTCAACCCTACCCTGGAAAAATGGGTAAAAGACCAGCAGTACCAGCAACAATCGTGGAAGGTTTTTCTCGAATTAACGCCCGATCTTTTCCCGGTGAAAAAAGGCGACTTTTTGGCTTATAGTGGAAATACGGGCGGGTCGCAGGCGCCGCACTTGCATTTTGAAGTAAGACGCACGAATGGGGATGTAAATGTGAATCCTTTTTTATTCGGTTTTCCGGTGGCCGACAATATACCGCCGGTATTGCAGCGGTTGGCGGTGTACGACAGAACCCGTAGCGTTTATGAGCAATCGCCCCGCGTATATCCGGTGCGTGCGGTTTCCGGTTCGCGCTACCTGCCCTCGCCGTCGGTAATAACCGTTGCTTCGCCGCTGGTGAGCTTTGGCATCGGCGCTTATGATACCCAAACAGGTTCTCCCAATCATAATGGCATTTTTGAATCGACACTGCTGTTTGACGATGAGCCGGTGGTAGGCTTCAGAATGGATAACATCAGTTACAACGATACCCGCGACCTGAATGCCCATATCGATTATAAGACAAAGTCACAGGGTGGCGCTTTTTTGCAGCACCTGTCTGAACTGCCCGGTTATATGAACAGCATTTATAAACGAAAAAAAGGCGATGGGGTGGTAGATGTAAGCGATGGCGCTGTGCACCAGGTTGCAATTGTGGTTAAGGACGCCAGCGGAAACACCAGTACCCTTAATTATAAGGTTCAGTATAAGCTCAACGATCGTGGCCAGGAACAGCCTGTGACCTCAGCCAAAAAGTTTTACCCGCTAATGATGGATGGGTACGAAAGTGAGGAATGCGAATTTTACATTGGCGAGCGCTGTTTGTACGATTCAGTGCATATCCGCTACAATAAAGCCGCCAATACAAACGGACAGGTGGTTTCATCGATACATACAATTGGCGCTGCCTATATTCCCCTGCGCGATTCCATGCTGGTGCGTATTCAGCCAAACAGGCCGCTGACCGATGCGGAAAAGTCGCGTACAATTATGCAATGGTTTGCCGGTACCAAAAAAGAGATTCAGAAAGTACAATGGCAGGGCAACTGGGCATCGGCCCGGTTCCGTGACCTCGGAAATTTTCAGCTGGTAGTTGATGTGGAACCGCCTGCAGTTACCCCGGTTGGTTTTGCCGATGGATCGGATGTAAGCAAGGCCTCGCGCATTGTTTTCACTGTAGCCGATAATTTCGACCGAATCAAAAATGTGCGTACCGAACTCGATGGAAAATGGCTGCGGTTCACCAACGATAAGGGCAAAACCTTCGTGTACTATTTTGATGAAAAGTGTATGTCGGGCCAGCACCGGTTGAAGATCCGTGCTGAAGACGAGGCCGGGAATGTTACTGAAAAAGTATTTGACATAATTCGATAATCGGTTATTGAAAATAATAGCTGCCTGATGGGCCAGCCCCAGGGCTTTTTATTATCACATTATCTCATTGGCAAATGAGCTAATTTGCATTTTATGATCACATTAAAGGAAGGCGATAAAGCGCCGGCATTCAGTGCCAGGGACCAGAATGGCAGAAAAGTTTCGCTCGGCGAATTCAAAGGGAAGAAGGTGGTGCTGTATTTTTATCCTGAAGACGATACCCCTACCTGTACGGTTCAGGCCTGCAACCTGCGCGATAACTATGGGTTGCTAAAGAAGAATGGCTTTGAAGTGCTTGGAGTTAGCCCGAACGATGAAAAAAGCCATAAAAAGTTTGAGACCAAATTCGACCTGCCATTTACTTTACTGGCCGATCCCGGTCATGCCATAATAAATAAGTATGGCGTTTGGGGCGAAAAGCAAATGTTCGGTAACAAATATATGGGCGTTCACCGCACCACTTTTGTGATCAATGAAAAGGGTTTTATTAGTAAAATATTCCTGCGGCCAAAGAATAAACAGCATGCGGAAGAGATCGTCGAGTTGAGTAGATAACTTGATTAATAACAATAAATTAAGGTGTGTAAAAAACTAATAATATAGTATTAATGGTTGTCTTCATTGTCCATTAATGCTTTATGACTACCATTACAATAAAATTATACGACCTTATTTCAGTTAAACTGGGTAAAGAAACCGCTGAAGTGACAGCATCAATTACGCCACCGCCCCCGGTTGAGCTTCTTTTTTCCATTCGCTTTTTTCAAAATTCTCCATAACCAATGCGGCAGCGCCGGTTATTTCGGCCTGATAGCCAAGTGAAGAAATGCCTAACTCGGTATTCAGCGCCAGCCGCGGTATACAATGTTCATTTAAAGCCTGCTGAATAGGCGCCTGCCATATTTTACCAGCCGATGATCCCCGGCCGCTTAAGATTACGAGTTCAGGGTTCAGTAAATGAATTAGTATAGCTACTCCTCTGCCGATATTATAACCCGATTCGGATAGAATTTCAACGGCAAACTTATCGCCTTTGCCGGCGGCCTTTATTATGTCCTGAAACGCCTGCTCGGCACGGTCAACAGGTAATTCATTCAACAGTGAAATTTTTCCTTCCTTCAATCCCTTGTTGGCTTTTTCAATTACCACCAACAGCGAGGTTTCGGTTTCAAGGCAGCCGCTTTTACCACAGCTGCATAATTTATTATTCAAAAAAAGCGGAATATGGCTGAATTCACCGGCAAATCCATTGTGGCCCCTGAATAACTCGCCATTCAGGATCATGCCCAATCCAACGCCCCAGCCTACATTTATTACCATGGCATTTTTTTTACCACGGGCCGCACCGAACATCAGCTCGGCCAGCGCTATAAGCCGGGAATCGTTATCGATAAATACCGGCAGTTTGAGTTTTGAAGAAATGTATTGCGTTAACGTACCCTGCTCCGGTTCAAGAAAGGTATAGTTCTGTCCCTGCAGGGCATCAACAAAGCCTGGCATGCCAATGCCAACGCCGGCTATATTATCTTTTGAAATACCCGATTTGCTTATGACCTCTTCTATCTTTTCAGTCAGGGTCGCCAGCGCTTTCGGGTTGCGGGGCAGGGGAAGCTCAAATATTTCGGTGGCAGCTACCTGGGTATTTTGCATGTTCAGGATGGCAATACGGGTTATCAACTGGTCCATAGCCACCGATACCACATACAGCACATCGGGTTTCAGTGAATACATAACGGCCCGCCGGCCGCCGGTTGAAGCCGCAAAGCCAGTTTCCGTTACCCAGCCTTCTTCAATGAGTTTTCCCAGCATCTTGGTAGTTACGGGCAAACTTTTATTGATCTTGTCGCTTAGGTCGGCGCAGGACAGCATATTAGAGAAATACAGATGCTTTACGATCTTTTTTCTATACAGTTGATTCTTTTCCGTCATGTACAGTAGCTGAAACTTTTATCAAATTTACTGTTAAGTATCAGAACTTTAAAGCACAATGTAAAAGTCGGCCGGGACATTTTCGGGGCAACCGTTGTTGCCGCACCTGAAGCACTACCTGCAACGGGTCGTTTTCTCACTTCTTTTCCCAAAAACGGGTGCTTTGATCTGATTTTAACGTAAGGCTCCGGCCATTTTACAAAGAATAAGATAATGCTTTAGCACGAGATCCTAACAATATATCTCGGCGATAGCATACAGTCGGGGCAACTTTCCAGGAATATTTGTCGTATAGTTTTATGCAAGTCCCGCGAGGGGTGCAATGGTGTATTCTATACGGTACCCGGTCTTATATCTTAACAGGTAAAGTAATATTCAATTTTAATGTACAAGCCAGCTGATGCACCGGTACATGAATGAACCGGTGAGTAGGATCAACTGGTATGAGCAATACAACGCAGTAGGTACGTCGTGCAAACGGTGTACTTCTATGGGTTATTTTTTAGTTTTAGGGTTTGGTTACCCTGTCCTTAAAAGGGCAGGGTTTTTCATGCTGTGACGGTTGTTGCAGGCATAGCAAAGCATTGGTTAAAGTCATTGATGAAAATGCGGTTGAGGCAACCAAACTAAACGGTTGATCGTACAACTCCATAGTTATTTGATAATGCACCCATTCAGTAATACCATGCTGAAGTCGAAAATACCCATGCTTACTCCGGTGCAGGTATAAACAGCTGTTTCAATTGTTGTACTATGATAAAAAAAATTGCAGGCGTTCTAACAGGCGGTATTATGTTATTGTACGGATGTTATAATGATAAGGAGGAACTTTTATATGGTAACGACACATGCGATGGCAATACGTCATTTGCCATGAACGTAAACCCTATCATTCAGGCAAATTGCGCTATTCCTGATTGTCATGCAGCAGGAAGCTCCAATGGCCCCGGCGCCCTTACTACATATGGGCAAATTAAAAATGTTGCAGTAGAAATAAAATCAGCGGTGGTTTCACGTTTTATGCCGAAGAACGGGTCTCTTACCGAAAGCCAGATAAAAACCATCAGTTGCTGGGTTGATGCCGGCGCTCCCAATAATTAAATAGTATTTTTTTCATGACAAAAAAAAGGATGATCATTGGTGGTATAGCAGTTATTATAATGATAACTGCCATTTATGCCTGGTACCAGTATAACAGGACCGTTCAGGGGCTTGCCGATGTAAAGGCCGATTACTCAGTGGATGCACCTGCACTGATCAATGAGTTTGTCAGCAACGAAGACCTGGCCCATAAAAAATACCTGAACAAGATACTGTCGGTGAAAGGAACAATCAAAAGCGTTGAACCGGGTGGTACCATTGTATTGGGCGATACTACCGAAATGAACGGCGTGCGTTGTGTTTTAGACACCAGTGCCAACGCTGCTGCCGGTTCATTACAACGAGGTGCAACAATAACTATCAAGGGCGCCATTACCGGGTTTAACAAAGATGAAACCGGTTTGCTGGGTTCAGATGTTCAGCTGAACCGTTGCGTTATTGCCAATTAAACCCCACCCGTGCCAGGTCGCCGGCACAGGCGCAACACCATTCATAAAACCAAATATTGTTACAATGAACCTACTGATCAGGAAAGGCATTATTTCATGCTGCTTCATATTAATTACCACTTCGTTAATTGCCCAGGATAAATTCTTTACGAAAAGCGGTTCCATAAGTTTTGTTTCAAAAGGCGTTATTGAAACCATCACAGCCAGCCACCGGAGTGTTACCTGTGTGCTTGATTCAAAAACCGGTGCGCTTCAGTTCGCTGTGCTGATGAAAGGGTTTGAATTTAAAAAAGCGTTGATGCAGGAGCATTTCAATGAAAACTATGTAGAGAGCGACAAATTTCCCAGGGCTGAATTTCGGGGTCAGATTGCAAACAATGGCGACATCGCCTATACAAAAGACGGTGTATATAATGCGCATGTGAAAGGTAAACTCACTATGCATGGACAAACAAAGGATGTTGAAGCTGAAGGAAAGGTAACTGTTAAGAGCGGCAGACTGGGAGCTGTTTCGCAGTTCGACATCCTGATGTCAGATTTCAGTATAAAAATACCGGGGCCTGTAAAAGAGAACATGTCGGATAAAGTAACCATTACCGTCAACTGCACATTAGAGCCATTGAAAGGCTAGTAAGTAGTGACGGACCGCCGGGTAGCGAAAGGCAAAGGGAAGCAGCGGGTTTCCAATAATAACCCCTTTAGCCATTTTGCCATCAGCCACTGGCATTTAAATAAAAACCAACCCAGATATGACTAAAATAACCAACATACTGCTTACTGCTTTTATCGTTGCAGTGGCAGGCAATACCCTTCAGGCCCAGGATCAGGACCTGTTGCAACTGGTAAAGGATTCTGCCAACGATACAAAAAAACAATGGTCAACTGCCGCATTTAAATCAACCCGGGTAATAAACGGGCAGTCTATGGAACTGCTGGGCAAAGGAGTGCTCGATGTGCGGATCCTTCACCGTTTCGGCCTCTTAAGCAACGGCGCCGATAATTTCTTTGGCCTTGATGAAGCCAGTATGCGCATGGGTTTCGATTATGGAATAACCGATAATTTAATGATAGGTGTTGGCCGAAGCACGTTGAATAAAGAGCTGGACGCCTTTTTTAAATGGCGCCCTGTGCGGCAGGCCGATGGCGGCTTTCCCGTTTCGCTGATTTGGATGTCGGGCATTACCGCGCATACAATGAAGTGGGCCGATACAACGCGTAAAAATTATTTTTCTTCGCGGCTGGCGTATTACAACCAGGTTATCATTGGCCGTAAGTTCAGTAATGCATTCAGTTTGCAGTTAAGCCCCATTTTGGTGCACCGCAACCTGGTTACCAATGCCGATGATGAAAACAATACCTGGGCGTTGGGTTTCGGTGCGCGACTGAAGCTTTCAAAACGTACCGCATTCGTAGTAGATTATCATCCCATTCTGGCCGGCCGTGAACCGGGAACAAAAGATCCGTTATCAGTTGGGTTCGACATTGAAACCGGCGGTCACGTATTTCAGTTACACTTCAGCAACAGTACCGGTATGAATGAAAAAGCCTTCCTTACCGGCACAACCGACGATTTCTGGAAGGGCGATATCCGGTTCGGATTTAATTTATCGAGGGTGTTTCAGGTAAGAAAGAAGAAATAATGTGATAATGTGATAATTCGATATCGTGATAATGGAAATACAGGGAATTAAAAATCCGGAGCAACGCTCCGGATTTAATTATCGAATTATCACATTATCACATTATCGAATTACGAATTCCACTTCGCCGAAATCAAATTCCCGTTCCATCACATCCTTTGTCTTCAATCTTCCTGTATCTGTTACGCCGGCAATAGTGGTTTCAAATGAAATATTTCCTTTTTTGAGGGTAACAGGCTGATGTAATTTGTACAGTACCTGCTGATATTCCTGCATGATGCTTTCTGTTTCGCCCTCCTGCAGCTGTTGGTAACGGTTTTCGAGGCACTGGCAAAGCTCCCTGCCCAATGCTGCAGCGTCAAAATCGCGGCCGGTGATCTGTTTCAGCGAAACCGGGTTGGGCAACGAAGGGTCGAAAACAACCTGGTTCACGTTTATCCCGATACCCACTACGGCATATAGCCAATCTGTGCCGCGAAAAACATTTTCTATTAAAATGCCTCCTGCCTTTCTGTCACGCCAATACACATCATTGGGCCATTTGATACAGGTTTCATCCCCGGCATATTTTTTATAAAAGTCATAACAGGCGAGGGCTGCTGTTGCAGAAAGCCAGAACTGGCGGGTGGGTAATAAACCGGGTATAACAACAGTACTGAACATTATGTTAAGATTAGGTGTTGTTATCCAGCTTTTTCCCCGCTGGCCTTTACCGGCTGTTTGCTCAAGGGCAAACCAGGTGGCACCATGAGTTGCCAATCCGGCTTGTATTTGCCGCATGGCATAGTTGTTGGTGCTGTCTACTGTTGGTAATATTATATAAGGATGACCAATGGGTGCCCGTTTACCAGGATGTGCCAAAAGATTATTATTTTTGGGATGTGCGAAATTAGGGATTACCCATGAGCGTTTAAGAAGAGAAATGTTGTAATAAGCGGATTTATTCGTATTTTAAATACCAGTAGTCAATCCCTGGTCAGGGAAACGGATCGAGTCTGATAACTGCGCTCCTCACTACCAGAATGAAAAAACACAATTGATCATTAAAACACCAGATTATTGGAACAAGTTTCAAGAGTAGCTACCCGTCGTAAGCGAAAAAGTGTAGCCAGGTTAACAAAAAATTCAAAGATTTTCAAAGCAATCATTCACGCCATAAAGGAGAAGAAGGGAGACAATATTGTTTCGTTGGACTTACGTAAAATTCCCGAAGCTGTTGCCGACTATTTCATCATTTGCGAAGCCAGCAGTACCACCCAGGTTAAAGCCATTGCTGACTTTGTGATGGCGCATGTTGAGAAAACAGTAGAAGAAACCCCCTACCATAGCGAAGGGCAGCAGTCATCGCACTGGATACTAGTCGATTATGTTAACGTCGTTGTTCACGTAATGCTGCCCGAAACCCGCAAATTTTACAAGCTCGAAGAAATGTGGAACGACGCTGAAGGTGAAGAATATTAAGCCCTGGTCGCAAAAATTAATGTTAAAATGCGGCTTTGTGCGAAATAATGATTAACTAACAGCTTTTTAGGCGAACAATTAGGTGCCATCGATCATTAATTATATTAAATAGAAAAACCAAGGACAAGCAACAATATATGTCACAGGACGAGTCAAGACAGAACGACCGCAATTTTCCTCGCTTACGTCCCCGCGATGACGGTGGGCAGCGAAAAGGTCCAAAATTCAATATTTACTGGGTTTGGGCTATCATTTTTGCTGTTTTAGTAGGCTTTCAGTTATTTGGTTCCTTTGCTCCGGATGCTAAAACCATTACCGACCTCGAGTTCTACAAAATGTTGGATAATGGCGATGTAGAAAAGCTCAATACAGTTACCAATAAGAATACGGTTCGGGTTTTTATCAAGAAAGACAGATTGCCCAAATACAAGGATCAGCTTTCTAAAAACTGGCCAAGTGTTGGTGATAAAGGTCCTCATTTTGAGTTCAAGGTGATCAAGGCCGAGGAGTTTGATAAAAAACTCGATGACCATTATAAAGTACACCCCGAAATAGAGAAGGTTCCAAACATTCCGATCCAGGAAGGCGAATGGTTCGGCTCTATTATACAATTCCTGTTACCCCTTGTAGTTATCGTACTTATCTGGGTAATGCTGATGCGTAAAATGGGTGGCGGCGCCTCGGGCGGCAGTGGTCCAGGCGGAATATTCAACATTGGTAAATCAAGAGCTACCCTGTTCGATAAAGGCACGAAAGTGAACATTACCTTCGCCGATGTGGCCGGTCTCGATGAAGCCAAGGTAGAGGTAATGGAGATCGTTGACTTTTTAAAGAATCCCAAAAAATACACTTCACTCGGTGGTAAAATACCTAAAGGCGCTTTACTGGTAGGGCCTCCCGGAACCGGTAAAACCCTGCTGGCAAAAGCCATGGCCGGTGAAGCACAGGTACCTTTCTTCAGCATGAGCGGTAGCGATTTCGTAGAGCTGTTTGTTGGGGTAGGTGCCAGCCGTGTTCGCGACCTGTTTAAACAGGCCCGTGAAAAAGCGCCCTGTATCATTTTCATCGATGAAATTGATGCCATTGGCCGCGCACGTGGCAAGAACGCGATCATGAGCAACGACGAGCGTGAAAGCACATTGAACCAGTTGCTGGTAGAAATGGATGGTTTTAGCGGCGAAAGCGGGATCATCGTGCTGGCTGCTACCAACCGCCCCGATGTACTTGACACCGCCCTGTTACGCCCGGGCCGTTTCGATCGCCAGATCTCGATCGACAAACCTGATCTGAAAGGCCGCGAGCACATCTTCAAAGTGCACCTGAAGCCGATCAAGATCTCTGAAAAAGTTGATATTCATAAACTGGCCGAGCAAACACCAGGTTTTGCCGGCGCCGATATCGCCAACGTTTGTAATGAAGCCGCGCTGATCGCAGCCCGTAAAGGCAAACAATCAGTTGAAATGGACGACTTCCAGGATGCTGTTGACAGGGTGATCGGCGGTTTGGAAAAGAAGAACAAGATCATTTCTCCCGACGAAAAACGCATTATCGCATACCACGAGGCTGGTCACGCCATTTGCGGCTGGTTCCTCGAACATGCTTATCCATTACTGAAAGTGACGATCGTTCCAAGAGGGGTTGCCGCTTTAGGTTACGCACAGTACACTCCGAAAGAGCAATACCTTTACAATACCGATCAACTGATGGACCAGATCTGCATGACGCTCGGCGGCCGTGCCAGTGAAGATATTTTCTTCAATAAAATATCTACCGGCGCACAGAACGACCTGCAGCAGATCACCCGCATAGCCTATTCGATGGTTACAGTATATGGTATGAATGAAAAAGTGGGTAACGTAAGTTTTTACGATCCATCTGCAGAGAATTCATTTACCAAACCATACTCGGAAGAAACTTCCAAGATCATCGATGAAGAGGTTCGCAAGCTGATCGACGAAGCATACGTAAATACAAAGAAATTACTTACCGAGAAAAAGGCTCAGGTAGAAAAACTTGCCGAAGCCCTGCTCGAAAAAGAAGTATTATTCCAGAGTGACGTAGAAGCATTGATCGGTAAACGACCCTTTACCGACAAGAAAACGCTTGATGTAGATGGTGAAGGTCATACCGAAGGCGCCATCAGCGAAGGTGTTCCTCCATATGACAGTAATGTAACTAATCACCCGGCTACATAATTGCTATTATGAACGTTTCTCCGGCTAAAGAAAATATTTTAAAAAAGATAAGGAAGGCGTTGACGAACTCAACGCCTCTCCCTTTTCCGCAAAGTGAGGGCAGCAGTTCAGTATATCAACCGTCTCAACAGGATCTGGGCCTTGAATTCGCCCAGCGATTCACCAGCCTGCAGGGCAAATTTGTTTTCTGCGAAAATCATCAGGAACTGGCCGCCCAGCTTAGCCTGATAGCAGCCTCTAACAAATGGGATAAGATATTTTGTAAAGAAGAAGGTTTGCGGAGAATACTGGCAGAAAATCAATTCACTCATTACACCCACAACGACCTGGCTTCCTGCGATACCGCCATCACCACCTGTGAATGGCTGGTAGCACGTACCGGCAGTATTGTAATGTCGGCTGCACAGGAAAGCGGCCGCACGGTGAGCGTTTATGCGCCCGTGCATATTTGCATTGCCTATACCAGTCAACTGGTATATGATATTAAAGATGCATTGTTGAAGGCCAGGGAAAAATATTCCGGCAATCTTCCTTCATTGATCACATTTGCAACAGGGCCCAGCCGTACGGCAGATATTGAAAAAACGCTGGTTGTAGGAATTCATGGGCCAAAAGAAGTATACGTATTTCTTGTTGATCAATAATAAACATGCAATCAAACATTTACCGGCTGTTTGTTTATGGCTCACTGCGCAGCGGGCTGCTGAACCCGATATTATCCCATATTACCCGGTATTTTGTGTTCGACGGAATGGGCGCTATACAGGGAAATTTATACGACATGGGCGAATACCCCGGCGCGGTTCCTTGTACAGAAGAACATTTGATCGTTGGGGAAGTATATCATATTGCAAACATAGAAGAGTTTGACCAGGCCATGGAAGTGATAGATGATTATGAGGGCCTCATCGTTGAACCCGGCGAAGTGCCGCTTTTCAGAAGAGAACCGGTGCATGTATTGTTCCGGAATTCAACTGTTGTTGCATGGATGTACTGGTACAACAGACCGATCACCGACCGGCCGCGTATTGAATCGGGTGATTTCGTTGCCTATAAGATGAAGATCGGGAAATGAATGAGATAATTGGATAATCAGATAATTTGATAATGAAATACAGAAAATGCTGAATGTTGAAGTGTATGACCAAACTCAAAGTGCGAACCATTTTTGCTATCGTCTATTCATCATTCACCATTGACCATTCACCAAATGCAACCCGGTAAAAAAGTATATTTCCTTTCTGACTTCCACCTGGGTGTTCCCGACTATGCATCGAGCCTGGAACGCGAGAAACGTATTGTGGCATTCCTCGAAGAAATACGCAGGGATGCAGCCGTTATTTTTATCGTAGGTGATATGTTCGATTTCTGGTACGAATACCGTACTGTTGTGCCAAGAGGTTATGTGCGTTTACTGGGAAAGCTGGCCGAAATAACCGATTCCGGCATTCCGGTTCATTTCTTCGTTGGCAATCATGATATGTGGATGAAGGACGGCGCAAAGCAGGGCTATCTTCAACAGGAGTTGAACATTCCCGTATATTTCGAGCCCCGTGCATTCGAATTCAATAATAAAAAATTCTGGGTTGGCCACGGCGACGGGTTAGGCCCCGGCGATCATGGGTATAAGATGATGAAGAAGGTCTTCCGCAATCCGGTTTGCCAATGGTTATTTGGTATTTTACCGCCCTATATCGGTATGGGTTTGGCCAATTATCTCAGCCGCAGAAGCCGTACTGTTACCGGTATGGCCGATGAAAAGTTCTATGGCGAAGAAGGGGAGTGGCTGATCACTTATTGCAAGGATATTCTCAAAGAACAGCATTACGATTACCTGGTATTCGGCCACCGGCATTTGCCTATCGATTTCGCATTAAAGAGCGGCAGCCGGTATATCAACCTTGGCGACTGGATCCGTTATTATACGTATGCCGTTTTCGACGGACAACAATTATATCTCAAAACCCGTTATCCTGAACTGGAAAATAAAATCGTGCGCCATCCGTGAACAGGTCCCTGATCATACTAGCCGTTTTTTTATGTTGCAGCAAATTCATGGCTGCTCAAAGTATCTCAACCACTGATACTTTTTTTGTATTTAATAAACTGGCCGGCGAGCAGGTTATCGATTTTACCGTTGATAATCTTGGTAACCTGTATATAATAAACAGTACCGGGCAAATAAAAAAAATGGGCCCCGACGGTGATTCCATTGCGGTTTTCAATAATGTGCGGCAGTATGGGAAGCTGTATTTAATGGATGTAGCCAATCCGCTGAGGGTTTTGTTGTACTACCGCGACTTTGGGACCATCGTTGTTTTGGACCGGTTTTTGAATACCCGTGCAACAATTGATCTTCGAAAACAGCAGTTGTTTCAGGTGAATGCCATTGGGCAATCGTATGACAATAACATTTGGGTATACGATGAGCTGGAAAGCAAATTGAAACGGGTAGGAGAAGATGGCCGCATAATAGACCAAAGCACCGACTTCAGGTTAATAGTAGATACCGCACCCTCACCGCAATTTATCGTTGACCAGAACCGTTTGGTATACTTATACGATTCTTTGAAAGGGGTTTACCTGTTCGATTATTATGGTGCATTCAAGAACCGTATTCAGCTAAAGGGCTGGACCGATTTCACCGTGATCGGCAATGTTATGTTCGGCCGTGATGCCGGTATGTTATATCGCTACGAACAGGGCACGTTGAATTTGCAGAACTACCCAATTCCGGCAGCTATGCGCGATGCACAAAAGATAAAGATCACGCCTGGTAACCTGTATGTATTGCGTAATAACCGGCTGGAAGTGTACTCTTATCGATGATCGCTTTTCATAAGATTATAACTTTTTATAGAAGCATACTTTTTTAAAGTTTATAACTTTGAAAAACCTTAAAGCCTGAATTATTAAGAATGGGATCTTTTTTAGATTATATCTTTCTCGACAATACCATTAAGAGTTACCTGATCGTAGCCGGTACTTTATTCCTGATCTTTATATTGAAGCGTTTCTTATCGCGCTACGTTGCCGGGTTACTATTTATAATGATAAAGCGGGTAGTACGTGGAGTAGATAAGAAAGCTTTTGTAAAACTGGTTGTTTCCCCGCTCGAGGTTTTTCTGCTCGTTCTGGCCAGCATCATTGCGCTTGACAAACTTACTTTTCCGAAGGTGCTTAATGTAGTTATTTACAAGGCCAATGTACGTGAGTTTGTAGATGCTATTTCCGTGATCATTCTCATCATTGTATTTATATGGCTGTTGTTGCGTATTATGGATTTCATCACTATGATTTTGCATCACCGCGCCGACCATACGGTGAACCCTGCCGACAACCAACTGGTAGTTTTCTTCAAGGATTTTTTTAAAGTAGTGCTGGTGATCTTCGGCATTTTGCTGATCCTGAAATTCGCTTTTCACTATAACATCAGCAATTTACTCACCGGGCTTAGTATTGCTACAGCGGCCATTGCGCTGGCAACCCGCGAAAGTCTCGAGAACCTGATCGCTTCATTCATTATCTTTTTCGACCGGCCTTTCACCATGGGCGACCAGGTTAAAGTTCAGGATATTACCGGTACCGTAGAAAGGATCGGGTTGCGCAGCACCCGTATTCGAACCGATCAAAAAACCTATGTTACGGTGCCCAATAAACAAATGGTTGACAGCATACTTGATAACCTTTCACTGCGTACGCAACGGCGCGCGCTGGTAACACTTGAACTGCATGCCGAAACGCCGCACGATTCGGTAAACCAGTTTGTGCAACGGGTAAAGAACGTTTTTAACCAACGGAAAGACCAGGTAGAAGGGCATACCGTATTCCTGTCAGATATCCTCAAAAATGCATTTATCATCCATGTTGAATATTTTGCTGCGCCGATACCGGTAGCCGACTTCAATGAACTGCGCCAGCAGATAAACCTTACGCTTATCAATTTGATGGAAGAAATGAATATTAGGCTGGCTACCAAAGAAGAAGGCGGAAAAGCGGAAGTGAAACAGATAGTGTAAACCCGACGCTCATTCGGTTAAGCCGAAACACCCAATTGATTAATTAAAGGCATTTGTAATTGAATTAAACGGTCATGTAATTCAATTGAACAGTGTTGTAATTGAATTGAACAGTGCGGTAATTCAATTGAATTGTGTTGTAATTGAAATTGAAAGCTCTTATAATTTAATTGAAGAGTGCGGAAATCGAATTGAACAGTTTTGCCGGTTTAAGAAAACAGGCTTTTGATGCAATTAAAATCATATGATTACCGCTGACCGCCCGCTTCCATTTTTTTTAAGGTAAACCTGCTTTGTTTACCCGAATCTTCTGAAGGAATTTCAATGGTCATTTTATCGGGCTGCAAGGCGTGTACTTTCAACACCATTGTGCGGTAGCTTTTGCTAAGGCCATCGAAAGAGGTTAAAACGAGGGTTTGATTGCTGGCGCCAAGGGAGTAAGTTCCTTTAAATTGTGCGCTGTTATCGGTGCTTCCGCTCCAGACGAATGATTTGTCTTTATTGAATAATAATCTAAAGCGTATGGCGGCGGCTGAAGCCAGCACTTTTCTCAATTCCTGGCGCATACGAATGCTGTCTTCGCGCAAAATGTCCTGCACTTTATTTTTATACTTGAAATTGTCAACCATGAACCGGAGGCTGGCGAGGGTATCCTGAAAGTCGAGGAGCCGGTCGTTCGTTTCCCAGCGGGTAACCAACCAGTTGCCGGCGAGGGTACTTTCTGTTACGGTTTGTGCATTGGTGTGATACTGACAAATCAGGAAAAGAGCTATGGACAGATATTTCCACATAGGAGGCTTGTTGTTATAGGGAATTTACAGATTTTTCGAGAACGTGAAATAAAAGTTTTCCGCAGGATGTGGGCAGTTGTTACATGTTAAATTTTACTACTACAAAGCCGCTTTTATTTCAAGCAAAAATCCTTTCAGTGATTGCAGAGACTGGATCATTTCAAAATGGGCTGCCGCCTTTGTGTTCTTTTTCAAAAAGTCCTTGGCGCCTTCGATGGTAAGCTTTCTGCGACGCAGCAGGTCGTAGATCAATTCAAGGTTTTTTATATCTATTGGTCTGAAATGGCGGTCGCCTTTACGGTTTTTGCGGGGTTGAATGATATCGAATTCATTCTCCCAGAAACGCAGCAAAGACTGGTTTACGCCAAACATATCGGCTACCTCACCAATAGAGTAGTACTGGCGTTGAAACAATGTTTCGTCATCGGGGATATTTACCAGGTCGGCTTCTGCATCCAGTGCTTTCAGCGATTTACGGCCACGGGTTGATTTTTTAGCGGGAACCGGTGAACTGCTATCCGTTTCGGTTTCCGCAACGGCCGGTTCATCGGCAATGCCAGGCTCTTCAACAATGGTTTGAACCGGTTCCTGCCCGGTTTTTAACGCTTTTACACGTACCCCTACCGAGGCCTCATTTTCGGGTTCGCTGAATTCAAAAGTAATCTGGGAGTAGTTGCGGTTGTCCATAAATCCAATTGATAACCTGGTAAAAATGTAAAAGCTATCAAATATCGTGCAGTAAAGATACAAAGGTTAAAAATCCGATACTTAAGAGAAGTTATCAACGATTGTTGATTTATGTGGAAAACCTTTTGCTTTATTGCTTAAAACACAGGCTGTTGGGGCTTTTCAGCCCCGGAAAAAAGTTCATAAAAAGGGGCCTTAAATAAGGGCAAACCCTTTAATTTTTAGTAAATTTGCAGGATTAATTTTTTATAAACTGCAAGAGCATTCCACACGAATCTATGGCTACAGAAACTACGGAAATCCCTATCACTGCCAATAACGGTTACGGAGCAGATAGCATTCAGGTTTTAGAAGGTTTGGAAGCAGTACGCAAGCGTCCTGCGATGTATATCGGAGACATCGGTGAGAAAGGTCTGCACCACCTTGTTTACGAGGTTGTAGACAACTCTATCGACGAAGCGCTGGCCGGTTATTGTAAAAACATTGTAGTAACTATCCACGACGATAATTCAATTTCTGTTCAGGACGATGGCCGGGGTATTCCTACGGGCATGCACTCGAAAGAAAAAAGAAGCGCGTTGGAGGTGGTAATGACCGTACTGCATGCGGGTGGTAAATTCGATAAGAACACCTACAAAGTATCAGGCGGTTTGCACGGGGTGGGTGTTAGTTGCGTGAACGCATTAAGTACCAAGCTGCATGTTACTGTTCAGAACGAAGGAAAGATCTTCGAACAGGAATACCGCATTGGTGTACCTCAATATCCCGTACGTGAAATTGGCGCCAGCTCTTCAACCGGTACGCTGGTGCACTTCTGGCCCGATAACACTATTTTCACCGCTTCCGTTTACAAAACAGATATCCTCGAAGGCCGTTTGCGCGAACTGGCCTACCTCAACAGGGGTATCCGCATTACGTTGACCGATCTTCGTGAGAAGGACGATAACGGCGATAGCTATACCAAAACATTTTACAGTGAAGGCGGTATCATCGAGTTTGTAGAAATGCTCGATAAAAACGCCGGCCGTACCTCTTTCTTACCCAACGTTATTTATGTTGAAGGAAGGGATCCGGATACGAATGTGGCGGTGGAAGTGGCGTTGACGTATAACGACAGTTATAGCGAGCACATTTATTCATATGTAAATAACATCAATACCATCGAGGGCGGTACGCACGTTGCCGGTTTCCGCCGTGCATTGACCCGTGTTTTCAAAGGCTATGGCGATCGCCAGAACCTGTTTGAAAAAGCCAAGGTGGAAATTGAAGGCGATGATTTTCGCGAAGGATTAAGCTCGATCATCTCAGTAAAAGTACCCGAGCCGCAGTTTGAAGGACAAACAAAAACAAAGCTGGGTAACAGTGAGGTTAGCGGTGTTGTAGATTCAACAGTTTCAAAAGTGCTTGAAGCATTTTTGGAAGAAAATCCCAAGGAAGCCAAGAATATCATCTCTAAAGTGATCCTCGCCGCACAGGCAAGGGCCGCTGCCCGTAAAGCCCGTGAGCTGGTGCAGCGTAAATCGGTATTGACCGGTGGCGGTTTGCCTGGTAAACTGGCCGACTGCAGCGATCGTGATCCGGAGCGTTGCGAGCTGTTCCTGGTTGAGGGTGATTCGGCCGGCGGTACTGCCAAACAGGGCCGTGAACGTGCGTTCCAGGCAATTCTTCCGTTGCGTGGTAAGATCCTGAACGTAGAGAAAGCCATGGAGCACAAGATCTATGAGAACGAAGAAATCCGCAATATGTATACGGCGCTGGGAGTAACAGTGGGTACACCGGAAGATCCCAAAGCGCTGAACCTGGCAAAACTCCGCTATCACAAACTCATCATCATGACCGATGCCGATGTGGATGGTAGCCACATTGCCACACTGATACTTACTTTCATTTATCGTTATATGAAAGAAATGGTTGAGCAGGGTTATGTATACATTGCCCAGCCGCCATTATACCTGGTTAAAAAGGGTAAAGAATCGGCGTATGCATGGAATGAAGAACAACGCAAGGCGCTGGTAGAAAAACTGGGCGGTGGAAAAGAAGAAAGCGTTGGTATTCAACGATACAAAGGTTTGGGTGAAATGAACGCGGAACAATTGTGGGAAACGACCATGAATCCTCAAACCCGCACGTTGAAAAAAGTAACCATTGAAAGCGCTGCCGAAGCCGATCGCATCTTCAGTATGCTGATGGGTGATGAAGTAGCGCCGCGCCGTGAATTCATAGAAAGTCATGCAAAATATGCACGTCTCGACGTGTAATACATAATGGGCTGATTTGCTAATTAGCTAATGTGCTAATGAAAAGGAATGATTTTCGTTAGCACATTTCTTTTTTTTGAGAATGTGAATATGAAAATGTGTTTAATGATTCAGTGTGTTGGTTAGTCAATGTTCAAACGAATTATAATTTGTGTATTCATAGCACATTTACTTATATGTACATTTACTACTCATTGTAAAGAAAGCTTCCGTACTTTGCGCGGGAAACTGACCAAAGTCATTTGCATATTAGCATTACTTGTCCCGGCTAAGTCGGGATTATCACATTAGCACATCGGATTTTCGTATATTTAAAGGCTATTTTAGTGTTCTGGCTAAGATTTTGTAAGAGTTGTTGTCATCTTTTTTTAATTATACTAACCACGTAAATGAACTAATTATGTCAGAAATTACACTCACTGCATACAACGTAAAAACAAAAGAAAAGGGTGTTCCTATTCAGGATGCGGTTATTACCAAAACTGCAAAGGGAGCTTATATGGCGCAGGGCCATGATGGTAAAGGAAATAAATTAACCACTTTGTTGGGCGAGGAAAAGGCGCTGGCTGCAATTAAGGCCGGTATAGCCAAACAAGGCTGGGAGTAAATATTACAGGCGTGTCGCGGTTTGCAGGCGTTGTTGCCAGTTTAACCGTGACACGCCTTTGTTTTTTTATATAAAGCTCAGGTGATCATACTGACTGCCTAAGATTTTTTTGTCATCTGCCTGCAACCATTTATTCAGTATAGTTGCATATACATTTTTAAAATCTACTTTGTATTTCAGATCACCTTCCTGCAGGTCTGCGAGATCGGGCAACGCATTCAATACCCCTTTTTGTTTCAATCCGCCGCTTACTAAAAACATATTATTGGCAGTGCCATGATCGGTTCCGCCACTGGCGTTTTGTGCAACACGCCGGCCAAATTCAGAAAAGCTCATCAACAATACATCCTGAAAGCGATTGTTGTTTTTAAGGTCTTTTACAAATGCGGTAATGGCGTCATTCATCTCTTTAAACAATCTTTTTTGTTGTGCTTCCTGCGCCACATGCGTATCGAAGCTTCCCAACGAAACATAATATACTTTGGTATTGATATCTGAGAATATTAGGCTTGCGATGGTCTTCAGGCTATTTCCCAAATCGGTTTTTGGGTATTCGGTATTGCTTGGGTGTATGCGGCTTTGTTTGTAAATATAATCAGCGCTGCTTACTGTTTCCGCCATCGTTTTATACAGGTAGTCAACCGGTTTTTCTTCGCTGTTTGCCGCACGACTGGCCGCTACTTCCTTGAAGTATTTTTCGTTGCTCGATGTGAACAGCCGCCGCGGATCTTTCATGGCGAGCCCTTTTACATGTTCGCCCTTCATGGCCAGGCTTAATACATCATCTATTTCCAACGCCTGTGTGGGTTTGTCGCAGCCATTGCATTGCGCATCGAGGTAGCGGCCTACCCAGCCGGTATAAACATATTCATTGCTTTGGCTGGCGCTATGCCATATATCCATACTTCTGAAATGCGATCTGTCGGGGTTCGGGTAACCCACGCTGTTAAGGATACCCAGGCTGCCATCGCCGTACAGGTCTTTTAAGCCGGTTAGCGAGGGGTGTAATCCTACTTCGTCGGTTACCAGTAACGCCTGTTCTTTGGTTATGCCGAGGCGCGGGCGCGATTTATAGTAAATGTCGTTGCGTACAGGTATTACGGTGTTGAGGCCATCGTTTCCGCCGCTTAATTGTAAAACCACTACCACTTTATTGCCCTGCGGCACACCGATGGCTGCCGGCACCGGTTTTTCAAATGCTTTTAAAAATTTCGGCAGCATCATCGACGCTGTTGCCAGTGAGCCTATTTGAAGGAATTCTTTTCTCTTTATTAGCATATAATAAGTTCTTTATCTCTTAGTACTAAGTTTAATGTTCTGGTTTTTTTAGATAGAGCCGAACGCTGAACGCTTAAGGCGGAACGCAAATACAAATACAATTTTCTTCTTTGCTTTGCCTTTTCGACATCTGGCGCCAGGCACATTTTTCCTATTTTACTTTGCCTTTGGCTTTACGCCTTCTGCCTTTAACGTTGCGCGTTCAGCATTTGGCGTTAGGCGTTTCGTGTTCAGCATAGCTGATACTCCGGTGTGCTCATCAGTTGAATGGTTGCCGTTTTTATATAGCGCTCGCGGCTCGATGCATCGATGTATTTGCTCAGGACCTTTTCGCTTACCGGTTCAACGCCCTGGATCAAAATGCCTGCAACAGAATTGAGTAATTTTTCGCGGGGCACTTTCTCGAATTTCTTCAAATAGGTTTCCCAGTCAACGGCGGCGGAAATTATTTGTCCGCCCTTTTTGCCCTTTTTCTTCATCTCCTTCATACCCATCATCTGGTCGTCGTCGTCTTTTGGCGAAATGGTCACTTCATCGTTATCGAAGATCAGTTGCGGTATGCGCAGGCGGAACATTAACGAAGAACTGTCGATCCAGTTTTTTCCGCCGGGCCATCCGGCAACGTTGGGTGGGTAAAAGAGCACCTGCCCAAGGATGCGTTGCAACAACAGCTGCACCTGTTCGTTCTCGAGTTTCATGGGCAGCGCGCGGCGAATGCCAACGATGAGCTCAACCGGCGATTTAATTCTGCAGCCGATGTTTTTGGCATCATAGAACCATTCGCTGCTGAAGATGTCTTTCATCAATTCTTTTATATCGTACCGGCTTTGATAAAAACGGTCAGCCAGCCACGTTACATGCGCTTCATCGGGTATGTCGTTCACAAAGAAGCGATATACTTTGCGGGTAATGTAAGTAGCGGTTTGTTTGTGCTCAAGCAAAATGTTCAGCACATCATCGCCATTCAGATTACCGGTTTTGCCAAGCACGGTCTTTTTTCCATCGTCGTGTTGAAATTTTCTAAAAGCAAACTCTCCGCTTAAAGTTGCTCCCCAGCCGGTAAATGCGCGGGCGGCTTCTTTAATATCGTTTTCGGTATAGTTACCGCGGCCCATGGTGAACAGTTCCATTACTTCGCGGGCGAAGTTTTCGTTGGGATGGCCTTTTTTATTTTGATTGTTGTTGAGAAAGTTGATCATGGCAGCGCTCTTGCTTACTTCGCGCAGCAGGTCGCCAAAATTGCCCAGTGCGTTCTGGCGAATAACATCGAGCAGTTGTTGCTGATACAGGATGTTAATGTTGCGGCTGGCAAAATGCCCATGCCAGAAGAGCGACATTTTTTCGCGCAGTTGCTGATCGCTGTCGACCATTTCATTCAACCAGGTAATGTTGAGGTTCTTTATGTTCTCGCGCGATTGCTGGCGAATGCGCCTGCGCTCTTCGGGATTCAGGTCGCGCTTTTTTGTACTTGCCTCCTGAACGCCCATAATCAGCCCTTTGACAGCGGTGTCCGCCACATCGATCATCTGAGGGCCTTTGGCCGAGGCCTTGAACAGGGAATTGACGTAGGATTTATACGAGACGGTTGACAGTTGGTGATATGCTGAGGCCATTGGGCCAAAGCCGGCGCGCCAGAGCAGGTGTTGATTTTTCAACTGGGGAGTCACAGTCATTTCATGGGTGTTTTGCATGTGACTACCCACGGGATTAAAAGTTTAACGATTTATATTAAATTAATGGCGTGTTGGTACAAAGGGCCTGTAAAGGGCTCTTTGTGCTGTTGAATTGCGGGTTTTTGCAGGCGAAATGTAAAAAAGGCCATCGTGAACGATGGCCTTCAGGTCGATGTTGAATAGATAGAGATGCTTACCCTTTGTTGATCAAAAAACGAACGCCAATAAATAAGCGCGAAGCATTTTCGAGGCTGACCCCGGCACTAAATGATTTGGTGGTTGGTTCGTTACTAAAAGAGTTAGAGCCGGACTTTGCGCTTCTGTAAGCGGCATCGAAAAGCGAGGCGAAACCTGCTTCCAGTTGTATAAGATTGGTAAGTCCATAGCTAATGCCTGGTGTAAAACTGATTCCGGTTTCCCAGCCTTTTACAGTGGCCGTGCCAAATACACCGGGGTATGCCCAGCTGTGATCTGCTTTAAAGTGCAGGTACCTTACCCGGCCTTCGCCGAAAATGTAAAACCTGTTAAACACCGGCACATATTGGCGTGCAAACAAACCGCCGCCATATGATTTCTCGCTGTATTCAATAGTATACCCATCACGCTCTCTGTTGGTATGGGTATAGGAACCGAAAATGCCGGCCACCAGGTTATCTTTTATTGCCGTACCCCAGGCAGGCATTACGTTTGTTGCGCGAACTTCCCGTGGAACTAATTGGTTGTTGGAGTTGTTTTTCGTTTTGCTGTAAGAGATATTTGTTCCTAACCAGTTACTTCCTTTTTTGATCTGTGCATAAGAAGTGGTCAGCAACACAAAAACGAATAAAAGAGAAAGTAAGAATTTCTGTTTCATAACGATTTGGTTTGGTTAACTGAGCTGCCTATGCTTTTTTATTGATCAGGATGCGGAAGCCTATAAAGATATCCGACGCGTTATCGAGTGAGATGCCGGTGTTGAATGCGCTGGATTCTGTGTTAGTGAAACCTTGTTTGTTTTTTCTTTTTTGATACCGGGTTGAGAAAAGAGAGTTAAGTCCTGTTTCGAGTTGTAAATTTCTGGTAATGGCATACGATAAACCGGGTGTTAATGCAATACCGCTATTCCAGCCTTTCACTTTTAGTTCGTTACCGCCGGTAGTGTAATTATCAGTGCTGCGAATAGCCTGATAATATGCTTCGGCTTCACCAAAAATGTAAAGCCTGTTTACAACGGGCCAGTACTTACGTAAAAAGATGCCGCCGCCGTAGAGTCTGTCTTTTTTAGCAGAGGTATAACCAAATTTGGTAGTATTATTATTATAACTGAGGGAAACTCCCAAAATGAGATTCTCCTTAACAGCAGTTCCGATAGCCGGGCTTATATAAAAATTATTTTGTTTGGTGCTGGTTGCAGGTGCGCCGGAGTTATCTTTCGAATGGCTATAGCCTACACTGCCACCCAGCCATGTTGAACCTTTGCCGATCTGCGCCCGGGTGGCTACCATACATGTAAAAACGAAAATGAAGGAAAGTAAAAATCTTTGTTTCATATTACTTTGGTTTTTGGATACCGCAAATATGAAAAACAAAAAAGGAAGTACTTATTACGTGTACTTCCTTTAGCAAAGTTTTATGTTAAGTATAAACAAATGAGTAAAACATCACATGCGCGTATTAGTTTATCTGTTGTGCGCCGAAGTAACTGTGAAGTACAGCCGGTAATTCAATCCCGTTCGCGGTTTGATGGTTTTCGAGCAAACAGGCAACTATTCTTGGTAATGCAAGCGAGCTTCCGTTCAATGAATGCACAAGTTGGTTTTTACCATTGGCATCTTTAAACCGTATTTTCATGCGGTTGGTTTGGTATGCTTCGAAGTTCGATACGGAACTTACCTCGAGCCATTTTTGCTGAGCGGCGCTCCATACTTCAAAATCGTAGGTAAGTGCAGATGCGAATCCCATATCGCCGCCGCATAATTTCAAAATGCGGTAGGGGAGGTTCAATGTGTTCAGCAGTTTCTCTACATGGTTCACCATTTCTTCCAGCACTTCATAGCTTTTATCGGGGTGAACGATCTGTACTATTTCCACTTTGTCGAACTGGTGAAGGCGGTTCAGGCCACGTACGTCTTTACCATAGCTGCCCGCCTCACGCCGAAAACAGGGAGTATATGCCGTCATCTTAACCGGCAGATCGGCTTCTTTCAATAATTCGTCGCGATAAATGTTCGTTACCGGAACTTCGGCTGTTGGTATCAGGTAAAAGTTGTCTTCGGTAACAAAATACATTTGTCCTTCCTTATCGGGTAACTGACCGGTACCGAAGGCCGATGCTTCGTTCACCATATGCGGCGGTATAAATTCGGTATAACCGGCATTGGTATTGAAATCGAGAAAATACTGAATAAGCGCCCGTTGCAATTTGGCGCCTTTACCAATATATACGGGAAAACCGCTTCCGGTGATCTTATTTCCCAGCTCGAAATCGATGAGGTTGTATTTTTTTGTGAGGTTCCAGTGCGGTACCGCACCGGCGTGCAGGGTTGGTTTATTACCGCCTTCACGAATGGTGATATTGTCCTCTGGTGTTTTGCCCGGGGGCACTTTATCAGATGGCAGGTTAGGCAGCTTTACGATCTGCTCCTGTAATTTTTTTTCCGTTGCCGCCAGCTGATCGGCGATCGGTTGTAAAGTTGTTTTTAAAGAAGCAACCTCCAGTTTTGCGGTTTCGGCCGCTTCTTTCTGGCCTTTGGCCATCAATTGCCCGATTTCTTTGGATGCTGCATTTACTTTTGACTGGGTAGTATCAAATTCAAGCTGCAACTTTTTACGGGCGTCGTCAAGGGATATGAGCTCATCTACCAATGCTATTTCCCCGAAATTCTTTAAAGCCAGTCGTTCCTTTACCAGTGCTGTGTTTTGTCGAATAAATGCGATCTGTAACATGTGAAATCAGGTTTGCGGCAAAAATAATACTAATTAGTTAATGTGATAATTCGATAATTCGGTACTGAAATACAGCTTCAATGCCCGGGGTATGCGCGTGTTGGCGTGATTTCCGAAATTCAGACGCCAATTATCACATTATCGAATTATCACATTATCACATTAATTTTGCACTATGCAAGCAAATGACGATTTACAAAGCCGTTGGTGGAAGCTGGAAGAAAAGCTGATTGAACGGTTTGGCAGGAAACCAGATATGGAAACCATATTATTCTTAATAGGTATACAGGAGTTCGGCGATATAAAAGCAAAGTTCAGCAAGGAGCAAAAGCAGGATCTTATGCATATTGCTACCTGTTCGCTGCTGGCGCAAAGCGGTTTTTACGAACTGGAAGGAGTAGATGAAGAAGGCTGGCCGCACTTCAGGCAGTTGAAAGCCCTGCCGGTGATGAACCTGCACGAACAGGAGAATTTTTTGAAAGATCATATTCTGCTGTATTTCGATCAACAGGAGTTTTAAACCAATGTGATAATTCGATAATGAGATGATTCGATAATGGAAGCCTGAAACTGGGCCGGGTTCATATATACGTAAACCTCATTATCATTCGTTTTATGTAAGATTGCCGGGATGGCTGCATTAATTATCACATTATCGAATTATCACAATATCACATTATCATATTAACACTATGAATAAACTACTCCTCTTTCTCGCTTTTGTAATTCTTGTGTCATCCTATAGCACCGATCCACCCTACCAGGTAAAAAAGGGCGACCTTAACAAAGATGTGGAACTGGTGACCTCAAAGGGTACTCTGGTAATAAGGTTATCAGATTCTACCCCAAAACATCGCGACAACTTCATAAAACTTGTTAACAGGCATTTTTACGATGGTTTGTTGTTTCACCGAGTTATGAGCCAGTTCATGATACAAACCGGCGACCCCAAAAGTAAAACCGCCAAACCTGGCGAGGCATTGGGGCAGGGCAGTCCCGGTTATACGATCCCCGCCGAAATGCGTCCCTACTTATTCCATAAAAAAGGAGCGTTGGCGGCCGCCCGTACGCCCGACGAGGTAAACCCTACGCGTGAAAGCAATGGCAGCCAGTTTTACCTGGTACATGGAAGGGTTTATGACGATAATGACCTGAACCACGTTGAAGCCCGGTTAAACGGCTATAAGATCCCGGCAGCCCATCGCGAAGTGTATAAAACCCTTGGCGGTACGCCTTCGCTCGATCAGAAGTATACGATATTTGGCGAAGTGATAAAAGGGTTGGATGTAATTGATAGTATAGCCGCCGTTACCACCGGCGAGCGTAACCGTCCCGATGTGGATGTGAAGATCATTAAGGCTTCCCTTATTAAAAGGCAATGATGTGAGAAGTACGGAAAGTGCTGCCGGTAAGCCGGTAAAAACATAATTGTACACTTTCAGCCTTTGGGCCCTTGCAGCTAACATAAATTTCTTAATCTTGCAGCACAAAATTTAAACACATGAATTTTCCGGATAATCTCCGTTACACTAAGGATCACGAATGGATAAAGCTGGAAGGGAATACTGCCACCATTGGTATTACTGATTTTGCCCAACGCGAATTGGGTGATATAGTGTATGTAGAAGTAGAAACAGTGGGCAAAACCCTGATGGCTGAAGCCGTATTTGGTACGGTAGAAGCTGTTAAAACCGTTTCTGACCTGTACCTGCCTGTTTCCGGCACTATCAACGAAGTGAACCCAACATTGGCCAATTCGCCAGAGCTGGTAAATTCCGATCCGTATGGCGAAGGCTGGATGGTAAAAATGACCGTGAACAGCCCGGCCGACGTGGATGCATTGATGGATGCTGCTGCTTATAAACAACTGACAGGCGCCTAAAAAAAATTAAAATCCGGTGCGAACGTTATTACGTAAATTGAAAGTGGTTTAAATGACCACTTTTTTTGTAACACGCCACGTTTCCGGGTAAACACATTGGGTATTACACTAACATATACCGAACAGGAGTTGGTTTCCCTGCTACGTAACAGGGACAATAAAGCCTTTGCGTATTTATATGATAATTATGCATCTGCCCTGTACAGTATTGTATTGCAGATAGTGAACGATGCCGAGCTGGCCAATGATGTGCTGCAGGAAGTATTTGTAAATATCTGGCGAAGGATAGAACAGTACGACGCGGGCAAGGGCCGCCTGTTTACCTGGATGATGAACATTGCCCGTAATGCCTCCATCGATACCCTGCGGTCGCGGGGGTACCAGAACAGCCGCAAAAACCAATCAATACAGGGCAACGTAGATACCTTACAGGCCAGGGATGTATTGCAGCCGGGGGTTGATACGATCGGATTGCGGAAAATGCTGGAAAAATTGAGGGCGGAGCAGCGAATTTTGATAGAACTGGCTTATTTTAAAGGATATACGCACGAAGAGATTGCCGAGTTGGAAAAATTACCGCTTGGCACTGTGAAAACACGCATTCGAAGTGCATTGATTCAGTTACGCGGATTATTAAAGTGAATATACAGGAATACATATCAAGCGGCATAGTGGAAAGCTATGTGTTGGGGCTCGCTGATGAAGCGGAACGGACACAGTTTGAACAAATGTGCACGCAGCATACTGAAGTACGGGCTGCCCGGGATGCTTTTGAGCTTTCGCTGGAGCAACACGCCATGGCTGCTGCTGTAGCGCCGCCTGCCCGCGTACGGGAAGCCGTTTTACAACAGCTGGCTGCCGGGCCGGATGGCGATGCCGGTAAAATGGCGGCTCCTGTGGTTCAGTTGCGGCCTGTAAAGCGAGGCGCCATTCCCATGGCTATGCGCTATGTGGCCGCTGCTTCCATTGTTTTGCTGTTGGGCAGTGTTGGCCTTAATGTGTATTATTTTAATAAATACCAGGATTTCAGCAAACGCTACGATCAGCTGCTGGCGCAACAAACTGAGCTGGCTAAGAATAATGAAGTGCTGCAAACCAAACTGGGTAATTACGAAAGCACCGTTCAGGCATTGAACAGCCCGTATATGGCCCAGATAAAAATGGAAGGAAGCGCCGTGCCTGCCAGTCCGGCCCCGGACGGCAAGGCCACTATTTTATGGGATACCCGCACAAAAGATGTTTACCTCATGGTTGGCAACCTGCCGCAACCTCAGGCAGGTATGCAATACCAGTTATGGGCCATAGTTGACAACCAGCCGGTTGATGCCGGTATGCTCGATATGGATAAAGGCCTAATGATGGTTAAAATGAAAAATATTCCCCGCGCCCAGCTATTTGCCATCACCCTTGAACAGCAGGGTGGCAGTCCTACTCCTAAGGGCAAAATGTATGTAATGGGTAAAGTGTAGCCGGCAGACGGCAATCCCCAACTCCATCGGGGCAAGCTGTGAAACGTGAAAGTCCTGTATCCGCAACCCATAATTGTTGGCGGCAACCTGCAAACTGTGACCTGTATTTGTATTTCCCGGAAACCGGCAACTGGTAACCGGAACCTGTCTTCCCCTGCAACCTGTAACTTGTAACTCCTGCACCTTTGTGAATGGTAATCATTTTTGAGCTAACTTCCACGCCATGATGCGTCTTGTTAAAAAGCTTTGTACCTGGAAGATCATTCCTTTTGCCTGGACAGCCATAACCATTTTTTTACTGTGTTTGCCTGGTTCTGCAATACCCAGCGCCGGCGTATTTTCAACTGAAGGCATCGACAAAGTGGTGCATGCCATTTTGTTCGGCGGTATTGTTTTGTTATGGGCGTTCAGCATTTATTTTCGTCGTAATGATAAAGCAAAATGGCAGCAGATTATTGTAACACTGACACTTTTCAGTATAGGATTGGGGATTGGGTTAGAATTTCTACAAAGATATTATATTCCTAACCGCAGTTTTGACGGTAATGATATTATTGCCGATTCGGCTGGTGCTGTAGCTGCTGCGGTATACCATTGGTTTGTGAAAGTTAAATAGCAAATTGCTTATTGAAGTTCAGTTAGTTATATGCAAAAAAATAGCCCCTGTAGAAACAGGGGCCGTAACCAAAACTAACTGCTTATGAGAAAATTGACTGCTTTGTGTGAGTCGTTAAAAAAGAACTTTATTATATAACGCAAATCCAATGCCATTAGTATAGATAAGCCCGTTAAAGTAACATTAAATCCCCTGGGCTAACTGGCAAAGAACTGTGCGTATTAATTTCTAATGCAAAGGAACTACCTAAATTTTGAATTTCATTACGGTTTTCGATCTTTTTGTAAAACGTTAACATTCGCGTGTTTTTAAGTGGCGGCTGTGGAAGCAGTATCACGTAAAACCCCTAATTATACACCGAACGAACGTTAATTTAAAGCTGCTATAACTCCTTAATTATAACTTCGGTAACATATACCGTTATAACGGGGATTATTATACTAGTGAAATTAATGGAAAATTAATCTTAAGTTCTTAAGGAAGATATGGTCAATGTGTTTCGAGGTAACCGGTTAATTTGGAACCCTGTGAAACATCGATCTGCACCGGGTTACACAGGAGTGCCTACCATATAGGGCCGCTTTCATTATAGTTTTATCCGATAGATGATCATTACAAAGGAACGTCCCGCCGGGTAACCGGCGGGACGTTCCTTTGTGTTTTATGTACTTTATTAACTACTTATGGTACTTTATTACCAGTTCACTTTATAGTGCTTTACAACTAGTTTTGTTTAGCAAGTTTTTCAGCATTCTCGGCAAACTGTAACGCGTCGATAAATTCCTGCACATTGCCATTCATTACGTCATCGAGGTTATAAACGGTAAGGCCAATACGATGGTCGGTGATACGGCCTTGCGGATAGTTGTATGTTCTGATCTTTGCACTACGGTCGCCCGAACTTACCAGGCTCTTTCTATGTCTTGAAATTTCTTCTTCCTGTTTACGTACCTCTTCTTCATACAGTTTGGTACGCAGCATTTGCATAGCCTTTTCCCGGTTGCCTAACTGGGTGCGTTCTGTTTGACACATTACCACCGTACCGGTAGGAAGGTGGGTGAGAATTACTTTGGTTTCCACCTTGTTTACGTTCTGCCCACCGGCTCCACCGCTCCGCGCCGTTTCCATCTTTACGTCGCTGTCCTTTACTTCTACGTCTACTTCCTCGGCCTCGGGCATTACCGCCACGGTAGCGGCGGAGGTGTGCACCCGGCCCGATGTTTCGGTATCGGGAACGCGTTGTACGCGGTGTACGCCACTTTCAAACTTCAGCGTGCCATACACATCTTCACCGGTTACTTCAAGCTGTACCTCTTTGTAGCCGCCTACAGTACCTTCCGATTCGCTCAGCACGGCTGTTTTCCAGCCTTTCTTTTCACAATAGCGCAGGTACATGCGCAGCAGATCGCCGGCAAAAAGGCTGGCCTCGTCGCCACCGGTACCGGCCCTGATCTCCAGAATACAGTTCTTTTCATCCTGCGGATCTTTTGGTATCAGCAACTGGCGGATGGCGGCTTCCAGTTTTTCCTTGTTTTCTTCCAGCACCGGCAGTTCTTCCTTGGCCAGTTCGCGCAATTCAGCATCTTCGCCGTTCAGGGCTTCTTTATATACCTCCAGTTCGCTCAGCACCTTTTTATAATCCTCGTATGCTTTTACGATCTTTTCCAGGCTACGGTATTCCTGGCTCATGGTCCTGAACTTCCTGTTATTGCCTACAATTTCAGGGTTTGTTAACGCAACTCCCAGGTCCTCAAACTTGGCTTTTATAGCTTCCAGCTTGTCTAACATAGTTTTGACTTAATTTTGAACGGTGGAAAGGGCTTTTAACGGTTACCCTGGCAATGTTTCACCATTGCGGGCAGCCCGGTGCGCCTAACCCGCATTTTCCGACCATTATAAACCTGCAAAGTTAATTGTTTCATCGCTTACATGAATTACAGAAAGTTCCAGGCCGATCATTTATTTACCGGTTATGAATGGTTATCAGGCGATTCCGTTTTGGTCACCAGTCAGGAGGGGGAAATTGTGGAT
The DNA here is from genome assembly GCF_002078015.1 of Niastella populi. Lineage (GTDB taxonomy): Bacteria > Bacteroidota > Bacteroidia > Chitinophagales > Chitinophagaceae > Niastella > Niastella populi. The sequence goes on from NZ_LWBP01000188.1 coordinate 281,689, forward strand.
ATTGTTCCGGCGGCAGCGGCGGGGGATAATATCAGCCGATTTTCGGGTATCCTGAGCCCGGGTTTTGTGAACTGCCATTGCCACCTCGAACTAAGCCATATGAAGGGCCTTATTCCTGAAAAAACGGGCATGGTTGACTTCCTGGTGCGGGTAATTCAACAACGCGGCTTCGATGCCCGGCTGATCGGCAGGGCCATAGAGGATGCAGAAAACAGTATGCTGCAAAACGGCATAGTGGCGGCAGGTGATATTTGTAATACGGCCAATACGGTAGAACAAAAAAAGAAAGGGCGGCTGCTGTACCATAATTTCATTGAAACGATGGGTTTTATAGAAGGTACGGCCGCGCAGCGGTTCGAGGCATCGAGGGCGGTTTATGACCAGTTTGCCCGGTTATACCGAACACCGGCAGAATCGAATTCTATTGTGCCGCATGCCCCTTATTCGGTTTCTCCGGCCCTGTTTCAACTGATCACCCGTTTCCCAGGCAATCACCTGCTTACCATTCACAGCCAGGAAAGCGCGGCCGAACGGGACTTCATAGAGAAAGGCACCGGCGATTTTCACCGGTTGTACCAGGCGCTGGGTATCGACATCTCGTTTTACAAACCGGCCGGAATGCCTTCCTGGTTATCGCATTTTCTGCCCAATCAATCGCTGATACTGGTACATAATACCAATACCAATAAAAACGATCTTGAATTTATTGCTGCCGGCAGCAGGGGTTGCAAGTTGCCGGTTGCCAATTTGTTCTTTTGTGTGTGCCCCAACGCCAATGAATACATCGGCAATCCTTTGCCCGATCTCGACCTGTTGCGTACATACGGCGCGGCTATCGTTGTGGGAACCGATAGCCTGGCTTCTAATCGCCAGTTGAGCGTGCTGGCCGAACTGCAAACCATTCACCGCCATTTCCCTCATATAGCTACAAAGGAGTTATTGCAATGGGCTACATTGAATGGCGCCCGCGCACTTGAGCTGGATGCTGTGGTGGGCAGCTTTGACACGGGAAAAAAACCGGGTGTGTTGATTATTGATGAAGATCTGTCTACGGTTGAAAGACTGGTATAAACAGGAGAAAAGTTACATGTTCCAGGTTCCATGATTCAGGGAAAGCCAATACAGGCCCCTGTTACCGGGTACCGGGTTGTTGAATTATTCAGTTCGTAAATATTAAGTTGTAAGTTCTATTGTATCCGCCGGAAACCGGAAACTGGCTCCCCTTGTGCCCTGCGACGGCTATTTAAAATTCACAATAGATATAATTTATCCCAATACTTCCTGTAAAACAGGTAGTGTTTTCATTACGCCAAAATCCTGTACATGCAGCGCATAGTAGACCTGGTAGGCATGTAATAAGGTACGGCGGGTTTCCTTGTTCAGCTTTATTTGCGTGAGCTCCTGCGGCTGCATAACCTTTAACAGTTGTGAAGTAATATAACTGAATGGATACGACAGGAAGTTCGGATGCACCGGGTGCTCATGTACGAATTCCCCTTCCTGCAGATCGAGATAGGGGGTTGCTTCAGTATACCTGTCGGTAAAACGGAAACCATAGAACGAGGCCAGGTGTAATGCAAAGTATAATGGAAAGTTCGCTGCTACCTGCTCATCGGCTTTATCGAGATGTGTAAACGCATCTTCCGCAAAGTAAAACAGTTCCGGATTGCTCTCGGGTTGTTTAAGCGTTTTCGATAACAGTTCTACCATAAATAGCGCTACGGAATTTTTTACTACATCGAAAAAAATGTGCTGGTATAAATAACTCCACCTGAATTCACGGAGGCGCTGCAGGTGATGCAGTTCGTTATGATAAGCTACGAGGTCGAGAATGGCGCCTGGCTGAAACAGGTTGGCCTTACCGCTTCCTTTTTTGGAAGAAGAGCGAACGCCGTTCACTATATACGATTGTATGCCGAACAGCTCCGTGAAAATGGTGACGATCACACTGGTTTCGCCGTATTTTACGGTGCGTAATACAATGCCTTTAGTGTTGTGCAGCGTCATTTTTGAATGAATACGATTTTTGTAACCTGTTTTTCCTGGTGGTTCTCATCACTGCTGAATACCAGGTAGATGCCGCTTAAAACAGAGCGGCCTTTATAATCCTTTCCGTTCCAGACGACCTGGCTGCCCAGGGCCCTTGTTTGATATACCAGCCGCCCGTTCAATTCAGTGATCTTTACAATGGCATTATGGGCAACGCCCCTGATGGCAATGGTGCCGTTGTAACCCGGCGGTACGGGGTTTGGAAAAACCAGCACATCGCTATTGGTTTCCGTTTTTTCGGTGGCTGTACCGCGAAATGAACAAATGCCTCTGGCGGTTGCAAAAAACACTTCGCCTGTTTTTCCGTCGATGGCAATTTGTTTTACGTCATTGCTTAACAGTTCGCTATTGCTTTCCGTAAACCGGTAAATGATCTTATTGGCATCGGCGCTTATAAGCCATACGCCGTTTTTTGTACCTATCCATTTTCGATCGGCGCCATCGATGGCAATGCTTTGCACATCTTCGTCGCTGAACAAATAGCCGGCAAAATTATCCTGCTGTACAACGGGCAGCACCGCTTCGCATCCCTGGCTGGTAAAAACCTGTTGGGCACATTGAATTATGCCAACGCCTTTAGCGGTTCCAACCCAGATGAAATTGTTTTTATCTTTTGCAATACAACGCACCTGGTTATCGGGCAGGTTGCCGTTTCCTTTGCCGCTTTGGTACAATTTCCATTTATCATCGCCGGGGTTGTCTATGCCTTCGCCATGACTGAAACAGACCAGTCCCTTGTTCTTCGGCAGCACGATCCACTTCTGGTTATTATCATCTATTACAATTTGCGAAACGGCTTGTTCGCTGAGGGAAAACGGAATGATAAAAGAACGCCAGTTGCCATCGGCCTTCCTTACGTGCAGCGGGCTCAGGGCGCCGTAATTGGCAACCCAAAGATTACTTTCCGCATCTACAGCGAGGCCGCTTACCCGGTAGCTGGCCGGGTTGAAGTATGCTGGTTGTATGGCCGAGTTTTGTTTAAAGATCTGTATACTGTTATCCTTTTTAATATTCACAAGTCCACCCCCAAAGGAGCCGGCCCATACGCTTTCATTGGCGGGGTCTACAGCAACCGATACCAGGTCGGGGAGGGTATCGAGTATGGAAAAACGCGTGCTGTTGAAATAGTTCCAGTTGTTATCGCTTAAAGTAAACAATCCGTTTTTATTATTCTGCGGTTCCCAGTTGGCATTTACACTTCCTGCGGCAGCCCAAAGCGTGTTGTGCACTATTTGCATACCACCGGTAACGGTTGATAATGGCGAACCGGGTATTAACCGGTTAAAGGAAGCGCCGCTGAAATTTGATAAACCGGCCAGCGTATCGGCGATCCAATAGGTGTTTTGGAAAGCAACCGCCTGTTGCGGCCGCTGCGTCAGCTGCGCATCCTGAATTATTCTTTCAAAAGAGCCGCTGGCGGTAAGCGTTACAATACGGCCTGAATTGTTATTGGTTTCGCTTAATAAGATGACGTTGTCTGATACCGTACAGTTTTTGATAACCCAGCCATCGCGGTAAAATACATTCCAGTTGGCGCCTGATTGTAAATACAGGGTATCGTTCTTTAGCGCCAGCACTTTGTTTTGTACCGATACTACCGATTGTACAACACCAGCAGGCAATCCGCTGGCGCCTGATACCAGTTGCCAGTTGCGAAAATCGGCCAGGTTTATATTATTTACCGGTGCCTTCTTTATTCCTTCTTCGGTAGCTGCATATAAAAAAGCGCCATCGCCTGCAACTGAATTCACTTTGATCTTTGAGCCGTTGTTACCGATGATCCAGGTATCTTTTATTTCGTATTTATCAAGATTGACAACCACAATTCCAAAACCGGTTGCTACATACGCCAGCTGTTGGTGAATGTATATTGACCGAACGCTTTTATCGCCGGCTGTAGCGGCATTTTTTAAAGCATTTATATTGATCACTTTTTCATCGACCAGCACATCGATATTGCTGTTAGTGTAGGCGATCACCAGGCGCCGGCCACCAGGTTCAGCAGCAATAGCGCTGATGCCTGTTTCAGAAAGCCCGTTGGTGCGGCTCCATCGTTCAATGCTGTTATCGGCAGCATCAACTGAAAACAAACTGTAAGGGGTAGCGGCCCATATCTTATCGGCGGTATGCGTAACACCGGTTACCTGTTGATAAGGTAAGTGATCCCGCCATTGACCTATTGGCTGCAACTGAGCCATGGATACGAACGGAATGGTAAGCGCGAGGCAATAAAGAGCCATGATCCGTTGAAACATAGTTTTCAAAGGTAGTTATATGTAGTTGATTTGGTAATATACAACCGGCGGGCCAATCTCGCCCCGGTTTTCGGGTCGGGTGTCGAAATCCTTCGGAACGGGTGGCGGATTTCTCGGGGAGTCTCCCGCTTTCTCCTGTGAAAGGTGTTAAAAACCGGGGATAAGCCATGGACGATCCTGCATCAGGCCGGAAGCAGGCTACGGTAAATTGTTATTATGTCACGGCCTGAAATAGTGGCCGACAGTTAAAAATATGTGTGCATTAATACTAAACTGTTTTCAAAAACGTACTTATGGGCAGGTTGCTCATTGTGCCGGTTAAGCAGGATGAAGGTGTTATGTTGTTATTAATTGTTTCCTAATGCGCTGACATTAAAAGTTCGTTAGCGGCTTTTATTAGCGGCAAATAAACTTCCTTAATCCTGTTAAATTGAGTTTCTTTGCGCACCACTGTCCCGCCTGGCGGCGGAAGAACATAGAATGAATGAGGCAAGGACCGGCTACTGCCAGCGCCTTGTGCGTTTGTGACTTGTGCCTTTTTATTTGAGGATCTAATATTTGATAAATCTTATGTGGGAAAAAATCGCCCGGTTTATTTTAAGATCACGCTGGACCCTGTTGATAATCCTGTTGGCTTGTACCGTTGTAATGGGTTACCACGCTTCCAAAGTACAGATGAGCTATGAGTTTACGAGAGCCATTCCAACCGATAATCCAAAATACCAGGCTTACCAGGCTTTCCGCAGCCAGTTTGGCGAAGACGGGAACCTGATGGCCATAGGTATCACTACCGATAAATTGTTCCAGGCGCCAGTTTTCAACGATTATGCAGCGCTGGCTAAAGATATCAGGAACGTTACTGCCGTAGAGGATGTGCTGAGTGTACCCGCCGCTACCAACCTGGTAAAGGATGCAATGAACGAAAAGCTGAATGCCGTTCCTGTTTTTCCCGGCCGGCCGGTTACGCAACCGGAGCTCGATAGTATGGCGGCTGTTTTTTTTAGCCTGCCTTTCTACCAGGGATTGATGTACGACCCCGCTTCAAATACGTACATGATGGGTATACGCATCAATAAAGACGTACTGAACTCCAAACGCAGAAATGTAGTTGTAGCTAAAATAGTTGAGATCGCAGATGCTTTTGGAAAAAAGCACAACCTCGAAATGCACTACAGCGGCCTGCCGTTGATACGAACCAACCTGGCTACCAAGGTGGCCGCAGAAATGCAATTGTTCCTGTTGGGTTCAATTATTCTATCAGCCATAATCTTATTGATATTCTTCCGCAGTCTGAGCGCTACCGCTATTTCACTGGCTGTTGTGATCATTGGCGTAATATGGTGTATGGGAACAATTGAATGGATGGGATACAAGATCACGCTGCTTACCGGCGTTATTCCTCCATTGATAGTAGTAATAGGTATTCCCAATTGTATTTACTTCCTCAATAAATATCATACCGCTTATAATGATATAAACGGCGAGGTATTTACCAATGAGAGCAGGAAGCGCGTAGCTTTAACAGCCATGATCAGCCGCATGGGTATTGTAACGCTGTTCTGTAACATTGCAGCAGCTATCGGGTTTGCTGTTTTTGCTTTAACCAAAAGCGAAGTGCTGAAAGAGTTTGGCGTTGTTGCCGGTATCAATATCATGGCGCTGTTCTTTATTTCCATCATGTTCATTCCGGGCGTGCTGAGCATTTTACCCGATCCAAAGAAAAGACACACCCGTTACCTCGAGAACAAATGGTTGCTTAAGATCCTCGATAACCTCGAACGCTGGTCGTCACATCACAAAAAACTCATTTACGGTATTACGGTTATCATTTTACTTGTTTCCGTAGCAGGCATGTTCAAATTGAAATCGGTAGGTTTTATCGTTGATGACCTGCCAAAGACCGATAAGATCTACAAAGACCTGAAATACTTCGAGCAACACTTCAGAGGGGTAATGCCGCTGGAGATCGTTGTAGATACCAAGCAAAAACAGGGTTTGCGGCGTAGTCCGGTTCAAACCTTCGCCCGCATCGATTCCTTATCGCAATTCATAGCTGCACAACCCGAAATGGCGCGGCCGTTGTCGATAGTGGAAGGATTGAAGTTCGCGCGCCAGGCTTATTACAATGGCGACAGCGCTGCTTACCGGGTTCCCAATGAAGGCGACCTGCTGTTCTTGTCGCAATACCTGAGCGGCAAAGGCTCAACTGACAGCAGCGGTAAACAAAACAACTTCAACCGCGTGGTAGCTTCGTTTATGGATAGCAACCGCCGGCAGGCGCGTATAAGTGTAAGCATGGCCGATGTTGGAAGTAAACGTTTGCCCGAACTTATAAGCACTATTGAAAAACGAAGCAGCCAGTTATTCGATACATCTAAATACCATGTAACATTCACCGGCACCAGCGTTACCTTCCTCGAGGGCAGCTCATTTATAATAAACGGGTTGAAGGAAAGTATTATGTGGGCGTTTTTGCTGATAGCGCTTTGTATGCTGTACCTGTTCAGGTCGTTTAAAATCTTAATATGTTCGCTCATCCCGAATATCATTCCTTTAATTATAACGGCAGGGGTCATGGGCTGGACCGGCGTTGCCATAAAACCTTCAACAGTACTGGTATTTTCTGTGGCGCTAGGTATTGCAATCGATATAACTATCAGGTTCCTCGTAAATTACAGACAGGAACTTGCTATGAATAGTAAAAAAACTTCACATGAACTGGTAATCGATACCATTCACAAAACAGGAATTAGTATCATTTATACATCTTTGGTTCTCATTGCCGGTTTTGTGATCTTCTGTTTCAGCGGTTTCGGTGGTACCCAGGCGATAGGATGGCTTACATCGCTTACGCTGGTGCTGGCTACCCTTACCAACCTGATATTTTTACCAGCCCTATTGCTTACTATGATAAAAAAATAGATTTCTTTTTTTTAAAATTAAAGTTATCATGTTGTTTTTAGTTAAATTAGTGATGAGAGTTACTAACTTCTAAAAAATCACACATGAGAAAATTGCTATTACTGCTACTTGCAGTGGGCGCAAGCACGTGCCTATTGCAAGCACAAACCCGTGCAATATCGGGTAAAGTCACTTCTACGGACGGCAGTCCGATCCCCAACACTTCTGTGATTATCAAAGGAACTGGATTCGGAACATCAACCAAATTCGACGGAACTTACTCGATGAATGTTCCTGAAGGTTCAAAGATCCTCGTTTTTACTGCTGTAGGTATGGCTGATGCTGAAGTGAGTATTGGCAACAAGGCTGTTATCAATATTCAGCTGCAATCAACCGACAAGAACCTCGCAGAAGTTGTGGTAGTTGGATATGGTACGCAAAAGCGAAAGGAAATTACAGGTAACTTTTCCACCGTAAAGGGAACCGAGATTGCAGAAAAGCCTGTACAAAGTTTTGAATCGGCGCTGGCTGGAAAAGCTGCAGGGGTTCAGATTACCGTACCCAATGGCGTGGTAAATAACCCGCCGGTTTTTCGCATCAGGGGAACCAATTCCATTTCGCTGAGTTCTTACCCGTTGATCGTAATTGATGGTATTGCTACCTATACGGGCGATCAGGGTGGAACCAGTGCACCGGCCAACCCGCTGGCTAGCATTAACCCGGGCGATATCGAAAGCATCGACATTGCAAAAGATGCAGCTGCGGCTGCTATTTATGGTAGCCGTGCAGCAAACGGCGTGGTATTCATTACCACAAAAAAGGGAAAATCGGGCCGGGCAAAAGTTAATTACGACGGATGGGTAGGGTTTTCAAAAGCCAACAGACTGCCTGAAGTTTTAAATGCTCAGGAGTATGTTGACTTTAAGAATATGGCGCTCGATAACCTGAAAGCAGTTAATGCCGCCACTACCGGAAGTTTCATCATTCCAAAAGATGCCAACGGTAACCCGATTAATACTAATTGGTACGATGAAGTTTATCGCCAGGGCTTTTCGCATAGCCATAATGTAAATGTATCTGGCGGTAATGAAAGCACCACCTATTATTTTTCTGCAGGCTATACTTCGCAACAGGGTATTCTTAAAAAAAATGAATTTATTCGCAGTAATATCCTCACCAACGTAGATAGCAGGGTCACCAAATGGTTAAATGTAGGCGGTAAAATATCATATTCAAATGAAAAGAACAGGATCGCCGGAACTTCGGGCTCATTACCAGGTGAAGCATTCAATTCGGCTGGTGCCGCACGGCTGGCGGTAGCGCTTCCCTCCAATACCGCTCCTTATAATAATGATGGCACATATAATATCGCATCTGCCACTGCAATTGGCGGTATGGGCAGCCTTGTAAATGGTGCCAACCCGTATACGTTTAACAATATTACCATGTTGTTGAACCTGAATCGTTCAAATAATGAAGCCAATCACCTGCAGTCGAACGTATATGTACAGGTAAAACCTCTTAGCTGGATCACGCTAAGAAGTACATATGGGATCGATAATTTGTTACTGGATAATGAAATTTTCCTCAACCCATATCACGGTGATGGTACATCGGGTGGTAGTGGACCGGGAGGTGGCGCCACCGGTTCTTACATAAAGTATAAGACCTGGCTGTGGACGAACACTGCACAATTCGATTATTCTTTTGGCGATATACATAACTTTAGCCTGCTGGTAGGTAATGAACAGCAAAGGCGTACCTACGATGGGTTTGGTATCAATCGCAGAACATTGTCCGATTCGGCCTATACCGTTATTCAGGCAGGGTTTACTACCAACAATACTTCAGGCATGATCCTCTCAGAGAATTACCTGCTTTCGAGTTTCGGCCGTTTGAATTATAACTTCAACAAAAAGTATTTTATCAGCGCCAACCTGCGCCAGGATGAATATTCAGCCCTCGGCGTTAAGAAAGGGACCTTCTATGGATTTTCCGGCGGTTGGGAAATTGCTAGGGAATCATTCTGGAATACGCTGGGAATCGACAATATATTCAGCAGTTTCAGGTTGCGCGGAAGTTACGGTAAAGTGGGTAATATTTCAGGTATAGGCGATTTTGAAACGTATTCAACCTATTCTTCCGGTTTGTACGGTGGAAACCCAACCCTGTTTTTTTCTACGGTAGGTAACAATAAAATAGAATGGGAAACCAGTACAAAGACAGATGTAGGTATTGTATTTGGCCTGTTCAATGATCGCGTAAGAAGTGAGATCACTTACTATAAGAACAATATCGATAACCTGTTATTAAGAGTTCCCCAGTCACCTTCAGTGGGCTTGCCTAACGGAAACAGCGTATTGATGAACGTTGGTAAAATGTATAACCAGGGCATAGAGTTTATGGCTGATGCCCAGGTGATAAGTACGAAAGATTTTAACTGGAACACAACGTTCAATTTTTCTTACAACAAAAATGTGGTAACTGCTTTGGCCGATGGTTTAACGGAGGTGGTAACCTCAACCAGCGGCCTGGAAACAGTTAATAAAACGGTGGTAGGAAAAAGCGCCGGTTATTTGTGGGTAGTACCAACTGCCGGGGTTGACCCAACGAGTGGAAGAAGGATCTTTGTGAATGCTTCCGGCGAGCAAATTCTTTTCCAGAATTCACCGCCTGCAGGTCAAACCCAGTTCATGACTACCGATAACAAGCCCTATCTGAAAAACAATGGAAGGATCACACAGCCCGACGACGGCGTATTGTATGCAAATGTGATCCCCAAATATGTTGGTGGTTGGACAAACACGGTAAATTATAAAGATTTCGATCTGAACTTCCTGTTCACTTACCAGTTAGGTGCATATATATATTATGGTACAAACGCAGGTTTGCACGATATGCGTTTCTGGAATAACGACAAAGATGTATTAACCGATTCCTGGCAAAAACCAGGCGATAATGCCAAATATGCCAAACCGGTATACGGCGATAATTCTTCCAACGGATCGGCAATGCCTTTAGACATTAACGTATTCAAAGGCGATTTTGTAAAGCTGAGAACAGTACAGATCGGTTATAACCTGCCCAAGAGTATTTTAGACAAGGTCTTAATTAGCCGTGCCAGGTTTTATGTGGCCGGTCAAAACCTTGCTGTTATTACCAAATATCCCGGGCCCGATCCGGAAGTGTCTTCAAACGGTAATTCCGGCACCTCCTTCGGTGTCGACAGGAATACCCTGGGGAATGGCCGTACCATAACTGTTGGTTTAAATGTTGGTTTTTAATCTGTTCATTCAACTTTAAAAAAAAAATTAATGAAACCTATATTCATATATGCATTTGGTTTAGCAGGCATGTTGGCGACTTTGTCTGCGTGCCATCGTGAATATCTTGATCCGGCTCCTCAAAACTCGGTTTCCGATGCCAGCGCTTTTTCTACCGCTGCGCGAATTGCCAACCAGATGCCGGCATTATATGCAACTTTCAAAAGTGGCGCTTTTTACGGCGGCCGTTATATCGTGTATGGCGATATTCGGGGTGAGGATTTTATAGCGCAGGACCCCAACCTTGTTACCAACTATGACGTTTGGTTCTTAAACCCCACCAATACCGCCACATCGGTTAAGGGTTTGTGGTTGCAGGCCTACCTGTTAATAAACGCTTGCAACGTGTTTATCGATGGCATGAATAGCAAGGGAATTGCTGTAATAGGGAATACAATTGGAAATGCTTACGTAGGTGAAGCAAGGCTTCTCAGGGCAATGGCTTATTACAGTTTATTGCAATTTTATGCCCGGCCGTATGCTGATGAAAATGGTTCCAAAGCAGGGGTACCTTTAAGGTTAACTGGTATACTGGGGCCCGGTTTCTCAGATATGGCAAGAAGCTCTGTGGCCGAGGTATATACGCAGATCCTGTCTGATCTTGACTTTGCCGAAGCCAACCTGCCACTGTCGAATGCACCCGCCGCTGCCAGTATGGGGAACGTTACACGTGCACACCGCAATACCGCTATTTCCCTGAAGACAAGAGTTTACCTGAGCATGCACAAATATGATAAGGTAATTGAAGAAGCGAATAAGATAGTACCCACCACTGGTCCTTTTACCGCCAAAGGCGGTGTGGCCAATACGCTCGTTACGGATTATGCTTCGATTTTTAAAGCACCTTATCTTACTGCAGAATCCATTTTATCGATGCCCTTTACCAGTAATGCAGCCGATGCGCCGGGAACGCAAAATGACCTGCGCAGTTATTTTTATGCGGCTGCAAACGGAGTAGGGTCAATATATTCGCTGAATCCATCCGGTATAGTAGCAAATGCAGGCTGGCTTGCAAATGATACCAGAAGAAGTTTGATCGATACATCGAAGGCAACTGCAAATTTGGGTAAGATCTATGTAAAGAAATTTCCTACCGCTACACCGTCAGATTATGTTATTGTAATGCGTTGGGCCGAAGTATTACTGAATCTGGCAGAAGCCAGGGTACGCAATACCAATACAGTAGATGCGCAGGCGATAGCCCTGTTAAACGCAGTACACGGCAGGTCGGATGCCGCTACGGTGTTTACGCCAGGCAGTTTTGCCGATGCTTCCAGCCTCATCAATACCATACTCACTGAGCGCCGCATCGAATTTCTTGGTGAAGGATTACGGAATAACGATCTTATGCGTTTATTGCAAACCATTCCGGCTAAGGGAGCAGCAACAGCAAGGGCTCCTTCTGAGGAAGGATATATCTGGCCCGCCTCTTCCGATGAAAAAGCATTTAACAAGTTGTGGGTTGATTAATTCAGGCCGTATAACCGTCGTGAAACCTATAAATTGATTTCAGGCTGATGACCTGGACCTAAAACGGGGTCCGTGATAGTGATAACCTGGGGCTGTCTTTTGCCGGACAGCCCCTTTTATTTTGAAACCATGTTGATGCTAACTATAACACTGATGTACCACGAAGAAATTTCTTTTTTGGGCTGGCATACAGGCAATTGCATTACAATCTTATGTGCGGCTTAACAGGTTCCACGCTCCTTCAACAACTCACTTCCTGCCGTTTTTTGCGTCCGCATTTTCGGGTAAACCATGATTAAACGAAGGCTTTATAAGAACAACAATACCAGTCTGAAACTGAACAGGGTAGCGGGCTCTTAATATTACTTTTTAATCTATCTCTTGTTTATTAATATATTCGCGTCCGAATTAAAGCATTTCACTGTATGTATTAATGATATTTCATCTTTGTTACTAAGAGAAATTGGTATAAAGCATTGGTATAATAAATTAGTGCTATATGTGCATGGATGGCTGATTCAAGATAAGAAATTGATTATTTGACTGGTAGAAAAGCAGCACTTATTGTTATTTTATGTTCCTGTTTAGATCAGGACGAGTCACAACCCTATAAATTACTGTTACCAATATAAAAGTACATTTTATGAGAAAATTCCTTTGGCTATACAAACCCCGAATAACTACCGGATATATTAATGGCGGTAGTTTTACTCCTCACATTTCTTTTAATTCAACTTCAACCGCGCGAAAATAAAATAGTTCGGTGTCACTAAAGGTGATAAATGGAGTGAGCCTGTTCATCAAAGGAAGTAGAAGATTGATATTAAACACGTAGGTTTCGGAAAGGCCGCAATGGTACGGCTTAGCGCCGGGTTTTAATCCGGTTAATGCAGCATTCTACCTGTTTTGGTGGACTTGCTCATATACGTAAGCCTGTTTTTTATCATTTATTCCTTTTTCCTGCCAAATCCGTTGCCATTAAATCTGCAGTCCTATGTATTAGTTGTTACACCCAAATTAACAAACAGATGAGAAAAATTCTAATGCTATTATGCGGCATGCTGTTCCTGTATGGACAATTGCTTGCACAATCCAAAACAATTAGCGGGAAGCTAATTGATGACAAAGGCAACCCCGTTCCCAATGCATCAATTACCGTAAAGGGAACATCATTGGGAACTACTTCGAAAGAGGATGGTACTTATTCTCTTAGTATTCCAGCCAATTCCAAAATACTGGTGTTTTCTGCAATAGGCATGGCCGAACAGGAAATAACGATCGGCGACAGAAACACGATCATGGTTACATTATCAAACCAGTTGAATACTTTACAGGAAGTGGTGGTAACCTCATTAGGCATCACCCGTGACAAGCGTTCGCTGGGTTATGCTACCCAAAACCTGAAAGCCGATCAGTTCGTTGATCGCGGACAGGTGAACGTGGTAAGTGCCTTACAGGGTAAAGTGGCAGGTGTAAACATTACCAATGCCAGTGGCGGCGCCGGGTCGTCTGTAAATATCAATATTCGTGGTATATCTTCTTTTACCGGAAGTAATCAACCTTTATTCGTTATTGACGGTGTGCCTATCAGTAATGAGGTAGATAGAACCAATGGCGGTCCACTCGGTACGCTCGGCGATAACCAGCCGCCAAACCGTGCTATGGACATTGATTTGAACAATATTGAATCTATCAATATCCTGAAGGGGCCCGCTGCCTCTGTTCTGTACGGTTCACGGGCTGCTGCAGGCGCAATTATTATCACAACCAAAAAAGGAAGTGGGCAAAAAGGCCGCGCTGAAATTATTGTTTCATCGAACGAAAGCTTTCAAAGAGCTACCGGTTTGCCTGAGGTACAGAACGAATACGGACAAGGTTCAAACGGCGTTTATTCAAACACTACCACTAACTCCTGGGGACCTAAATTCGGTTCTACCCCAACCGTTGCCAATGGTCTTATACAAGACGGGCAAACCATCGCGTATAATCCGTATCCCAATAACATCAAAAACTTCTTTGAGACCGGTATAATTTCCGACAATAATTTCACCATAAACGGTGGCGATGCCAAACAGAATTATACTTTTTCTGCCGGTTACCTGTACCAGAAAGGGATCTTACCCAACACAAGCGTAAAAAGAGCCTCTGTAAAATTTGGCGCCAATACCGTATTGCGCGATAAAATTAAACTGGGCGGCTCGGTTACATTTATGAATACCCTACAGGACGGTGTCCTTGGTGGTAATGGTCAAAGTGCGCTGGGCGTGGTGCATGGCATGCCGCGGAGCATCGACCTGCAGGCTTATAAGCGAGACAAAACCTGGAAAAATCCTGATGGCAGCAATAATTATGGAGTCGCTTCCGTCGAGAACCCTTATTTCGGTGCTTACGAAAATCCATTGAAGAGCAGCCTCTATCGTATAATAGGTATTGCAAATGTCGGGTATGATATCACCTCCTGGTTAAACATTAATTATCGGCTGGGTGTTGACGCCTATACTGATCGCCGCAAACAGTTATTCGCCGTAGGATCGGGCAGGGTACCGGCTGGTCAAACGCTCGATAATCCTATTTATCGTAGTGAAGTAAATGGTGACCTTATCATTACCGCTAAAAAGAATGATCTCTTCAAGGATGTAAATTTTACCGGCTTATTAGGTCAGAATATAAACCAACGGAGATTCCAGAGCGTGCAAATACAAGGCGACAACCTCAGCGTTCCGAATTTTTATAATATCTCAGGCGCGCTTACTTTAACGTCTGGCTCGCAGGAAACCAGCACCCTGCAACGATTGGTAGGTTATTATGCACAGGCATCGTTCGATTATAAGAACTACTTGTTCCTGGAATTAACAGGCCGCGCCGATCAGTCATCTACGCTGCCAACCGATAAGAACCTTTACTTCTACCCTTCAGTAGCTGCAGGTTTTGTATTTACCGATGCATTTGAAATACAGTCAGATGTTATTAGTTATGGTAAAATACGCGCCAGTGCGGCCCGGGTAGGCCGCGATGCGGACCCTTACCTGCTTAAGAGCGTTTATGTAAAAAGTAGTTATGGTAACAACGTGGCTAATTTCAATTTTCCATTGAGCTATACACCCGCTGGTGCTTTTGGGCCAACTACTGTCGCCGGCTTTGGCGCCAGTACCCGTTTGGCCCCCGAAACACCACTGGAGCCTGAGTTTACCACATCTTATGAGGTTGGTTTGAATGCTTCCCTGTTTAAAAACCTCATTACCATTGACGTGGCAGTTTTTGATCAGGTAAGTAAAAACCAGATCATCAACGTGGGACTGGCCCCTTCTACCGGCTACAGCAATGTAACCGCTAACGTAGGTAAAATGACCAATAAGGGTATCGAGGCCCTTGTTACCATTGTTCCGGTAAACACCCGCGACCTTCGTTGGGAAGTTTCGGCCAACTATACAAGGATCAGGAACAAAGTTGTTTCTATTACGCCCGACATTACCAGTTTCCCCATACCCGGTAGTGCATTTACCGGTTCTATTCCTACTATTAAGGAAGGATCGCCATATGGAGTTATCGTTGGAGGCTTAATTACAAAAACCGACGATGGACAGCGCATCATCAACCCGGCAACCGGTACATTCCAGTCTACAGTTGCCAACCAGATCCTGGCCGATCCCAATCCTGATTACCAGATGGGCTTTACCAGCAACCTTAAAGTGAAAAACTTCAGTGTTGCCTTTACATTTGATTTTATTAAGGGCGGACAAATTTTATCCTTTACTGCAGCTGCTTACAAATCGCGCGGCGCTTTGAAGGAAACAGCTAACGGGAGAGACGAACCGCACATTTTACCAGGTGTAATAGCCGATCCCAACAATCCGGGTAAATACCTGCCAAACAATATCCAAATCCCCGCGCAAACCTACTGGCAGGCATTGGGTGGCTTGCAAAGTGAGTTCAACGTATATGATGCTACCACGTTCAGAATGCGTGATATCTCTATTGGATACGATCTGCCCCGCAGCCTGATGGATAAAATGAAGATCAGCAGCGCACGGATAAGCGTATTTGCCAATAACGTATTCTTCATTGCACCCAATGCGTTCTTTGATCCACAGGTTAATACCCAGGGAGCAGGCAATATTCGCGGGCTCGATTTACAAAGTGTGCCTAACGCAAGAACAATTGGCGCTGGTTTGAAAGTATCCTTATAACTTGTAAAATTTCACGTATGAGAAAACTAATTCTGTTTTTATTGATACTGGCTTCGTTCTCATCCTGTAAAAAATACCTCGATGTAAACGAATCTCCCAATAACCCGGTTGCTGTAACACCGGGCGTACTGCTTACAAATACAACAGTTGGTATTGCATTCGCCAATGCCAATGACCTCAACCGGGCTACTTCGTTAATTATGCAGCACATTGCCGGCACTGCCAGCCAGGCTGCTGATTATGACAAATATAAATTGGAAGGTTATTTTGATAATCAGTGGAACCTGGAGCTGTATAACGGCGTTATAAATAACCTGGTAAAGATCATCGATGAGCATGGTGCGGAAAATTCCATCTATAAAGGTATAGCCAAACTGCAAAAGGCTTATGCCATATCTATGTTAACCGACCTGTGGGGCGAAGTGCCTTATTCGCAGGCTGGTTATGGTTTGAAATTCCTGACTCCCCGTTTTGAAAGCCAACAGGATATTTACCTGGGTAACACAGCCGAAGGTATTCAAAGCCTGTTCGACCTGGTAAGAGAAGGGATAGCAGACCTCGACAAAACGCCCAACGTTTTAAAGCCGGGTAAAGATGATATCGTATATGGCGGCGAGGTTGACAAATGGAAACGCATGGGTAATACGTTGTTATTGAAATTTGCTTTGCAGATCAGTAACCGTAATCCGGCTTTGGCCAAAACAATTATCGATGATGTCATTACCGCGAATAACTTTATCAATTCCAACAGCCTCGATTTTGAGGTTCCTTTTGGCGGAAGCGTTGGTAACCAGAACCCATTGTACAGCTTCAACAATGTAAACCGTACTACCGACCAGATGCTGAGCACACGCATGCTGGCCCTTTCAAGAAGCCTGAACGATACGGTGCGCCTGGCTAAATATTTCACCAAAGTGAATGGCGCATTCGTAGCCTATCAAAATGGTAATACCGTGTCAGCGCCTACTGCTGCAAACAGAAGTAAATACAACACGTTCGTTACGGGTTCCAGTGGAGAAGCGCCTGTTAGAATGCTCACTTTTGCACAGGTGAATTTCATACTGGCCGAAAGTGCCCTCATGCTGGGTACGGCCGGTGATGCAAATACATATTATCAGGCGGGTATAAAAGCCAACATGACAAAGGTTGGCATGACCACTACCGAGATAGATACCTATTTCGCTGATAATCCTACAGTGGTAACGCTTACAGGTTCGCAGGAGAATATGCTTAACCAGATCATTACACAAAAATACATTTCATGGATAGGTAATGGTATTGAAGCGTTTAACGACTACCGCAGGACCGGCTATCCGGTACTGACGCTGCCGCTGAATGCAGCCGGGCACAATCCTACTGTTGTTCCTACGCGGTTAACTTATCCAAGTGGTGAATTACAAAGGAACCCCAATACTCCCAACCCAATTACCCGCACAGATGTAAAAGTATGGTGGGCCAAATAACAACAGTGTTGTACTATAAATAAATAATTATAACATGAAATTTAATAAAATACTTTCAGTTGTTGCTGCTGCCCTGGTAATGTGCAGTTGCGAGAAATCCGAAATCGATCCGGCTTTGGATCTGCGCCCTGAGGTACCGGTTATGATTACCAATGCGACGGAGTTTCGCCCCGATCCTACAGTGACCACCTCATTGAGTGGCGACAACAAGATCACGATCACGTTGGCCATCCCTGAAGGCAGCGGCAGGAAAATAGCAGAAATAACCAGAATAGCAGCCAGCACCTCATATACAAAGATCCAATCGGGTGGCTCAACAGGTTTTTATTCGGCAACGCCTATTCCGGTTAATGGAACCAGTTTTACTTATAATACCAGCATTTCCGAATATTTTTCAAAATTTCCGGTAAGTGCGTCTAATCCCGCAGCAAAGGCAAATACCGAATTGGCTTTAAGGCTTTACTTTCTGGTAAAGCTCGACGATGGTACTGAACTGGTATCGATGCCTGTTCGCGTACTGGTGTTGGCATAATCATATCTTGTATTCATTACGCATAGAGCCCCGACGAAGTCGGGGCTTTTTTATTGCTTTAAGTTTTTTGTTCGCTGAACAATGTATACTTTATAATAACTGCATTTAATATCTTTCTCAACCTCCTATCTTTGTGCCCCCTACCGTTAACCAGACCGGATGTACAAATGTGTACTTTATGCGCATTGCTTTTGATCAATAATTTAAAGCAAAGATCAACTGCAATACCTGTTACATCCTTAAACCGTTTCTAAAGAACGTACCCGCTATCTTAAAAAAATCATGACAAGATGCTTTGACTGAAATCATGAAAAGATCATGTAATGGTTATATGAGTTGCTGTTGCAGTACGCTCAGGGTTTAAATGTTCTACTTTGTTATCTGTTGATTACGCTTTTTATACACTGTTAATAACCTGTAAATACTAACTCCGATGAGAAAGTTCCTAATGTCCCTATGGTGCAGCCTATTGCTTCTTTCAGGAGATGTGCTTGCCCAAACCAGAACCCTTACCGGGAAGATCACCGACTCCAATGGCAACCCGGTGCCCAATGCTTCTGTTTTTGTTAAAGGTACCAGGGTAGGTACAGTAACCAATACCGATGGCGGGTATTCATTAAATGTACCTGTTGATGCCAGAACGCTGGTTGTTTCATCAGTAAATATGCACTCCGAAGAGATCAGGATAGGAGTTGCCACTGATTACAGCCTTATCATGAAATCGCTCGATACGAATATGGAAGAGGTGGTAGTGGTAGGTTATAGTACCATTGCAAAAAGGTCATTAACTGGTTCGGTAAGTAAAGTGAGCGGTTCCGCAGTGTCAAATAAACCGGTATTAAGTTTCGATCAGGCGCTTACAGGTAAGGCCGCCGGTGTACAGGTAAACACTTCATCGGGCCTTATAGGCGATAATGTGATCATTCGCATCAGAGGCGGCGCATCGGTTTCTTCGGGTAGCAATCCGTTGATCGTAATGGATGGTGTTCCTTTAACGCAAGGCGACATAGGACCTAATTACAATCCATCAAACGCACTGGCTGAATTAAATCCCAACGATATTGAAAGTATCGAGATCCTAAAAGATGCATCTGCCGCATCCATTTATGGTTCTCGCGGTTCGGCCGGAGTGATTCTTATAACTACCAAAAAAGGAAAAGCCGGGCAGAGCAATCTCAATTATGATAGCTATGTAGGTTTTAACGAGCCTACCCGTAAAATGAAAGTATTGAACGCTACCGATTATATTGCGACCGTTAATAAATTAAGAACCAATGCCAGTTTGCCACTTGCGGCAAACTATGGTGATTTAAATGGCGATGGCAAGGCAGATACGGTAAATACCGACTGGCAGGAAGAGCTTTTTCGCAAAGGACTGGTGCAGAACCATAACCTGGCGGTAAGCGGCGGTTCGCAGAAAGCCACTTATTTCGCTTCACTGAATTATAACGACGTACAAAGTTATATCGAGGCTACAGCACAACAACGGGCATCGGCCCGGCTAAATCTGGCATCGAAGATCACCGATTGGTTACAGGTAGGTGTAAATACACAGTATTCACGCATGAAGACAAACAACCTCGGATCGGGAACGGGTAACTTTTTTGCAGCCATACCTTATGGACCGTTGATGGCCATGCCTAATATTCCGGTGTACGGGCCCGATGGGCAATATTACCCGGGTGTAGGTGGTAACAGCGCCACTTTAAGTTACAGCATTCCCAACCCTGAAGCTGTTACGCACTGGAACTATGAAGATCGCGACGCCCATCGCTTTATTGGTAGTGCGTTTGGTGAAATACAACTGATAAAAGGGCTTAAATTCAAAAGCCAGGTGAACGTAGATCATTCCAACTCCATAACGGATGCTTACTGGAATAAAGAAATTGGTGATGGATTGGGATCGGGCTTGCGGCAAACGATTTATACCGAAGCAAATACCTGGAGTTGGTTCAATACGTTGAATTACCTCCGCCAAATAGGAGCCAACCATGAGCTGAATGTATTGGCCGGTTCAGAATACACCCGACGTACCAGTTCATATATTTACAACTATGGAAGTGGGATCAAAGACCCCGATTTCTTATTGATTGACAAGGCCAATTATGTTGAAGTGGGAACTCAAAACGGTATTGGCGGTATTGACGACGGACTTGCTTCATATTTCGGCTCTGTCAATTATGCATTCAGAAAAAAATACCTTGCTACATTCAATTTCAGGGCCGATGGCGATAGCCGGTTTGGTGAAAACAAACGCTGGGGTTATTTCCCCTCCGGCTCTGTTGCCTGGCGGTTAACTGAAGAAGATTTTATGCGCCCCCTCGCTTATGTAAAAGACATGAAACTGAGGGCCAGCTATGGCGTTTCAGGTAATTCAGAAATTGGCTATTTCCCCTCCATCAGCACTTTTGAGGCCGGCAATTATGCCGATATTTCGATACTTACTTTAAGTAATCCCGGTAACTCAGCCCTGCGTTGGGAACGGCATAAACAATTTGACATAGGAATAGATGCCGTGTTATGGAAGAATACCAGCTTTACGCTTGAGTATTATAACCGTAAGACGATAGATCTAATACTGAATAACCCTGTATTGGCCACGCTGGGTTTCCCCAACAATACTATTAAAGACAATGTGGGTGTATTGCGAAGCCGCGGTATTGAATTTACGGTTGGAACGCCGGTTGTACACAGGAAGAATTTTTTGTGGGATGTTAGCTTCAATTTTGCCTGGAACCAAACAAAAGTGATCTCCACCAACCTGTTTGGCGACGATCTGTATGATAATAACGACGGAACGGCTACTTTCTCCATTGCCAGGCCCGGGGAAGCGTTGGGCGTTTTTTATCTTATGCGCTGGGCGGGTGTGAACCCAGCCAACGGGTTGCCAACTTACATTGATATCAACGGCAATCAAAAGCAGTACGACAGAATATCAAATGCCAATGTGTGGACGATGGTAAAGGACGGTTCGGCTACCACTGCGATAGGCGCTACCGACCGCGTTGTACTGAAAGGCAAAACGCCCTATCCCAAATTTTATGGCGGCTTTATGCAAACCTTCAACTACCTCAGTTTCGACGCCAGCATCGATCTGCAGTATGCATTTGGGTTTTATATTTATAACCAAACCAAATCGTACCTGATGAATTATTCCAACGTCAGGAACAAATCGGACGACGTTTTGGATGCCTGGTCCAAAGCGGGTGATAATACCGATGTACCCCGTTTGCTCTGGGGCGATAATTTCTGGGCCACACAGGCATCGACCCGTTGGCTTGAGAAAGGTGATTTCGTTCGCATTCGTAATGTGCAAGTTGGTTATACCATGCCTAAAACAATTACCAGCAGGCTCAAAGTGAGCAGGATCCGTTTTTATGTGCAGGCCGGTAACGTGTATACATTTACCGGTTACTCAGGAATAGATCCGGAAGCGAACAGCGTTGGTAATACGAATATTGGTTTGGGCATCGATAAAATGCGACCCTATTTGCCTCGTACCTATACAATGGGCGTTAACCTTGGTTTATAAGTATGTTGAATTGCTTTCACAACAAAAATGAAAAAAGTTATGCGATATATATTGTGCGGTTTATTACTCATGACAATAGCAGGCAGCTCGTGTCATAAAAAGGTGCTTGATATAGAGCCTAAAGATCTTTTATCGAGCGACCTGGCATTTTCAACTCCCGAAAAAATTGAAGCGGCTACGATTGCCGCATATGATGGTTTGCAGAACGCAGGTTTTTTATCGGGCCGCGCGCTTATCTATGTCGATCTGCTGGCCGAGGATATTTTGGACCGTAACGGTTTTTTTACCGATTTACCCCGTTACAATTTATTAGCCAATAGTGGTATCGCCGCCAACGTTTGGACGGCCGGTTACAATGCCATAGCGAAGGCCAACAGGGCCATAGCCGGTATTACCGCCAACAGTAGCAAACTTACCCCGGCTAAAGCCAGCGCTTTGATCGCCGAATGCAAATTTGTGAGGGCGGTGGCTAATTTCTACCTGGTGAACTTTTTTGCGCAGCCTTATAATTTTACCGCCGATGCTTCACATGCCGGCATTCCATTGATCACCGAAAGTTTTACGTTCAACGATCCTGGCGCCAATAAGCCAAGGGCGAGCGTAGGTGAAATTTATACATCTGTCATCAGTGACCTTACAGTGGCGCTGGCCGATCTGCCGGTGACGTATTCAGGTTACCCCGACAATGTTTACCATACCAAAACCCGCGGCACCAAAGCCGCAGCTTCTTCATTGTTATCACGTGTATATTTATACAAAGGTGATTATGCCAATGCCGGAAAATACGCCCTCGATGTGATCAAGGGCACATATGGTTCCTTTGCTTTGAATGCTGCAGTTAATGGCGCTTTTGGTGCAGGCAATTACCAAACGAATGAAACTGTATGGTCAATTCCCAACAATGTCGATGATAACCCCAACACCAATAATGCACTGCCGCAACACTACTCTCCGGCGGGCAAGGCCGATCTGATGATATCGCCCACCTTCCTTAACATTGCTACCAATAAATATTTTGCCGCAGACGACAAAAGAAGGACCTTGATCATTTCAGGTACAGGTGCGCTTAGCAGCTTAAGTTTTACCACTAAGTATACCGAGGTGGCTACCCGCGGCGATTGGGCGCCCATAATCAGGTATGCTGAAGTATTGCTTAACTATGCCGAGGCGCAGGCACGTACGGCTTCGGGCGTCGATGCCGATGCTGTTGCCAAACTGAATATTGTACGCGACCGGGCACGTGCAAGTGAACCTGCATACACCACGGGCAGCTTTGCCAATAAAGACGAGCTCATTGCAGCCGTACTGGGAGAACGCCGCATTGAGCTGGCATTCGAAGGGCATCGCTTTTGGGACCTGATGCGGGTTAAGGCAAGTGTTACCAATAAATTCGATGGCGATGGCGTTAGTTTATTGCCAACACAGCCATTCGGCGCTCAAAAGAATATCTTCCCCATTCCGCAGCTGGAAATAGATAAGAGTAAAAAAGTATTGCAGCAGAATCCGGGCTATGAATAAAATGGTTTGTGATCTTAAATTAATAGAAAAGGCCTCCTTTATCCGGGAGGCCTTCGCTTTTTTACAACTTAAAGCACTATGTAGTTATTTCAGAAAAATTGCACTCAGTTTTTTATCCAGCTCTTCACCACGCAGTCCTTCGCCAATTACATTGCCATCGGGGTCAATCAAAACATTGTACGGGATACCGGTGAAACCGAAAACATTTACCGCTTTACTGTCCCAGAAAGCCAGATCGCTGACATGTGTCCATTTTAGCTGATCCTCCTTAATGGCCTGTAACCAGGGTTCTTTCTTTTTATCGAGCGACACACCTAAAATAGTAAAGTTTTTGTTTTTGAACTTGTTAAAAGCTGCCACTACATTGGGATTCTCAACGCGACAGGGCTGACACCAGCTTGCCCAAAAATCAACCAGCACATATTTGCCTCTGAATGCAGCGATGGAAACGTTTTTGCCATTTACATCGGGCAGAACCAGATCCGGCGCTTTCTTGCCTGTCCAGGCATTTTCGAGTTCCTGTTGTTCTTTTATTTTGGCAACCTGTTCTTTGTAGGCATTGTATCGTTTCTTCATTTCGGCCAGGTTTGAATCGCCCACATATTTTTGCGTAAGGTTATTCAGGGCTGTTTCAAATTCGGGCTGCGGTAATGTTTTGGCGGAACGGCCTAAAACGAAAGCGGCTACAACCGGCTGGCTGGCATCGGCCATCATTCTTTTCATATACTCATTCAGCTCTTTGATGGCGGCATTCTTGCGGTTGGTAAAATTGAGGAGGGTACTGTCGGCTGCCCCAATACGTTTCAGGCTATCGAGCTGGCCCATGGTTTGGTCGGCGCTGGCGCTTTTAACATCGTAGGTGAAAATAAAATCCTGCAGCTCACGGCTGGCTACCGAACCTGCTACTGTGTAAAACCTTTCATTGGCCATGTCAATATCAACAGTAATGCTGGGTACATCGTTAACAATGGGCACCATAGGGCCGTCGAGCACCACAATATTGTACATGCCTATATTCTTTGCCGGCCCTTTTAAGGTATACGTTCTTTTATCGGCAGAAACGGTCACTGAATCCAGTTGCACGGGAGGAAGGTCGCCGCCAAAAGGCACTTCATATAACAGCAGGGTTATATTTCCGTTTTTAACAGCTTGCGGATACACACTGGCTACCTTATCCAGGTTGGCGATATTTCCGGTTACTTCCAGCGTTCCTTTTTCTTTTTGGGAACAGGCGCTAACCGTAACCATTAATAACAACAGGAGCCGGTTCTGAATACGTTTCATCTATCTGGTTTTTGTTAATTGTTATTGCAGTTTTTTTAAAAGGATATCGTTGGTAAGTTTTGGATCGGCCTTACCTTTCGATACCTTTTTTACTTCGCCTACGAATAATCCGATCAGTCCTTTCTTTCCCTTTTTATATTCCGCTACTTTGTCGGGCATTTTGTTCAACACTTCCTCTATCCAGGCCGCTACATTGCCTTCGTCTGAATCCTGGATCAGGTTCAGCGCTGAGGCAATTTGTAAAGGTTGTTTGCCGGGTTCTTTCAGCATGGCTGCAAATATTTTGGTAGAAGCTACCGAAAAGTTCACCTGGTTGCTATCGATAAGGGCAATCAGCGATGCTATGGCCTCGGGCCGCACGGGTAAGGCGGTAATTGGCTCACCGGTTTCATTGAGCCACGATTTAATGGGGCCCAGCATCCAGTTGGCGGCTGCTTTGTAATTGGGCGAATGGGCGGTTATCTGTTCAAAGTAAACAGCCAGCTCTTTTTCATCGGTGATAACCCGGGCGTCGTATTCGGGTAATTGTAATTGCTGGGTGTAATGCGCTACGCGTTCTTCGGGTAAAGCGGGAATTGAACTGCGTACTTCCTGCAGCAGGTCATCCGTTACCACAAACGGCGTAAGATCGGGATCGGCAAAATACCGGTAATCGTTGGCGTCTTCTTTGGTTCGAAGGGCAAAGGTGGTGCCATTGCCGGCGTCGAAACTTCGGGTTTGTTGAATTATTTTTTCTCCCGACTCAATAAGGTCTATCAGGCGTTTTGCTTCAAACTCTATGGCGCGTTTTACGTTGCGGATGGAATTGAGGTTCTTCACTTCCACCTTGGTGCCCAGTTTGGTATCGCCTTTTTTGCGTACTGAAATATTGGCGTCGCAACGCATACTGCCTTCCTCCATATTGCCATCGCAGATCTCGAGGTACCGCAACAGCTTTCTCAATTCGGTAAGATAAGCGTATGCCTCATCTCCGCTGTGAATATCGGGTTCCGTTACTATTTCCACCAATGGTACGCCGGCGCGGTTATAATCAACACAGGTGTTTTTATCGTCCACGTCGTGCAGGCTTTTACCGGCATCTTCTTCCATATGGATGCGGTTCAACTGAATATTACGGGTGCCTTCCTGCGTGCGGATGGTAACATAACCGCCCTGGCAAACAGCGGTGGTATGCTGTGAAAGCTGGTAACCTTTGGGAAGATCGGGATAGAAATAGTTCTTACGGGCAAAATAATTATGCCGGGTGATAGCGCAGTTACAGGCCAAACCTATTTTAACTGCATAGGAAATGGCTTTTTTGTTCAGTTTGGGTAAGGTACCGGGGTGCGCCAGCGTAATGGGACTGATATGCGTATTCGGATCGCCTCCAAACGCCGCGCTGTCGCCGCAAAACAACTTACTGTTCGTTAGTAACTGGGCATGCACTTCCAGGCCTACAACAACTTCATATGCATCGTAATTTGTCGACATATTATTCTGATTGCCTAATGATGAAAAATCAGGCAAAAATACCTTATTTCCGGCAATGGATTTTTGATAAAAAAGCCGCTCCGGAATAACCGGAACGGCTCTAATTATAGGGCTGATGTTTGAAAACCGTTTACAGTGTGGCTGTTTTTAGCTTTTTGGGCGTTTTTACTTCAACAGTTTGTGATTTTCCATTGCGGTTGAAGGTTATTTTAACAGCCTGTTTATCCTTTGCTTCCCTTGCAGCATTGGCCAGTTCCCCGGCGGTATTCACTTTTTTGCCATCAAATTCGGTGATAATGTCATCGTCCTTGATGCCGGCTTTATCGGCAGCTGATTCATCGTCAACACTTAATACTTTCACGCCTTTGCCATCTTCGGTGTCCTGTGCTTTTATGCCAAGGCGGGGTTTGGAAGTGCCATAGGAGAAAACACGCGGACCGAAATCGTTATCCTTCCAGTCGAAATTGAAATCGGGCATCTCAAACTGGTGCGGGCTTACATTAAAAGACCCTTTTCTTTTACCGAGAGTGGCTTCGGTTTTCATTTCCTTACCGCTTCTTTCGTAAGTTATTTTGATCTTTTCTTCCGGCTTATGTTTAAGTATTACTTTGGTAAGATCGTTGGGGTCATCGATCACCTCGTCGTTAATTTTTTTGATCACGTCGTTTTCTTTCAATCCGGCTTTTTCAGCACCACTGCCGGGAGTAACTTTTTGAATAATAGCGCCTTTTACATCTTTATCCTTCTCGGTATATACACCCAGAACCGGGCCTTCCCGAAGTAAAAGACGGTTGTCGCCACCAAAGCTCAATGTGCCGCCCTGGCCGCGGAAAGGTGAATGGGGCGTAGTCCATACCTGGCTTTTCTCTTTACGAATGGAAACATTTTCATCGTTGAACTCTTCCAGCGGCTTGCCGTTGACCATAACATCATCACCCTTTATTTCAATGGTGATCCTGGCGTCTTTATCGCCTTTTCTTTTGATAATGAGCTGTTCATTTTCATCGACCTTGCTTTTGTCCTTGTTTTTTTCTTTGTCGTTATCCTGGGCTGCCAGGGGTTGGCACAGTAGCAGGGTAAGGGCTGCCAGTGATGTGCATGAGATCAGGAATCGTTTCATTTTATTGAAGTTTTTTAATAATAATAATTAGACTACGTGAACTTTCGTACATCAAATATAATGAATTAAACGACATACGAAAATTTTCGGAAATGTTAAGATTAGTTGAAAGTTTGCCATAGCCTGCATTGAAAAAATGGTGTTTAATAATTAATGGCGCCTGCGCCTGTCGGGTCGCTTTTTAATCCCTGAAATTCAATCCGGTACTGAGGGCCAAAGCCGGTTTTGTTAAACCTGTTAACCCGTTATCATATAGACGGATCAGTTACTTTTTGGGTTGTCAGAACCGTTGGCCAGGCCGGTAGTTGCGAGGGCGATGGCCTTTACCACTTCAGCCAGGTAATCATAATCGAGTTGTTCCCATTCGTCGTTGAGGGAGTGGTAATATTGATCGTTGGGGGCGCTGGTCATTATGGTGTGGGCCACCATGCCTTTTACGGCAAAAGGGAAATTATCTGATCGGCGGTAAAGATTATCTTCTTGAAAGGGATCGGGCTCGAAATATTTTTTACCGTACTGCGGGCCCCTGTTGTGCAACTGCTTATTTAATATTTTAGCGAGGTTCGACTGGTTGAACCCGGTAATAAAAGGATGCTTGTTTTTACCATTTCTGGGCCGCCCGATCATATCCATATTCACCATGGCGGTAACTACTTTCGGATTGAAGGCTTCGGCCAGTATTCTTGAACCCAGCAGTCCTTCTTCCTCACCTGAAAAAGCAATGAATAAAATGGTACGTTCCCGTTGCGGGTGTTTTGCAAAATATTGAGCGAGGTGAATCAGGGCGCTGATGCCCGATGCATTGTCATTGGCGCCGTTGTAAATGTCATCGCCGTCTTCGGGATTGCCATTCTCTGGCATCTTATGCTGCAGGGTGTGCGACAGCGTACCAATATGATCATAATGAGCGCTGAAGATTACCAGTTCTTTGGCTTTTCTTTTACCCGCCAGTGCGGCCACTACATTAAAGGATTTCATTTTATATGGTTGGGCAAAATTGAACCGGGCTGAAAGCGGAACATCAAACGGCATCAGGTAACCGTCGTTCCCGGCTATAGGCATGGCGCCTGCTTTTTGAAAGGCTTCACTAATTAGCGTGGCTGCGTCTGCGGCCATTTTGGTGCCTGTAAGGCGCCCCTGAAAGCTATCGGCAGCGAGTGTTTGTACCAATGCTTTCAGGGACGAAGGCGTTATAAGAGAATCAATATTTATTGACTGGGCCGAACATATTGAAATTTTCCAGGATAAGAGCGCGATCAGGCATAAGCGCGTATAACAGTTTCGCATGTCCTAATTTACAACAAGCTCTTCACTTTCTCTATCACTTGTTGCAGTTTGCCGGCGTCCTGTCCGCCGGCGGTTGCCAGCGTTTTTTGTCCGCCCCCGCCACCTTTTATAAGGGGGGCAATATGTTCTTTAATGATCTTCCCTGCATCGAGCTGGCGGGCAGCAGCTACGGTATCGGCAACCCCCACAGCCACAAATGGTTTACCGCCAATGTTGGCGCACAATACAACTACGTGATCATTCAGGTGGTGCTTCAGGTCAAAACACAATTTCTTCAATGCGTCGGCATTGCCCACTTCTACAATATCACCCACGAAGGTTACACCGTTGATGATCTCGTCTTTATGCAGCAGTTCATTACGAACGCCAACAAGAATGCGGTTCTCGAGGTGCTCGAGTTTTTTCTTTACGTCGCTGTTCTCTGCAGCCAGGTTTTGAACCGCCTTTAACAGATCGGCCGGGTTTTTCAACTCTTCTTTTACCTGTTGCAACTGCGCTAACTGCTCATTGATATATTGTTCAGCTGCAATGCCGCATATAGCTTCAATACGGCGAACGCCGGCTGCTACCGCCGATTCATGTTTTAATTTGAACATACCCAGTTCGCCGGTAGCGCCCACGTGGGTACCACCGCACAATTCAACCGAGTAGGCGGGGTCGATAACCACCACACGCACCACATCGCCATATTTTTCACCAAAAAGCGCCATGGCGCCCAGTTTCAGGGCTTCTTCCTTTGGCATTTCTTTAATTACTACCGGTATGTTGGCGCGGATCTTCTCGTTTACGATGGCCTCTACTTTTGCTATTTCATCAGCCGTCATTTTGGCGAAATGCGAGAAGTCGAACCGGAGGTATTCATCGTTCACCAATGATCCTTTTTGCGCCACATGGGTGCCCAGCACTTTACGCAAGGCGGCATGCAGCAGGTGGGTGGCAGAGTGGTGTACCGCAGTGCGTGCCCGGCGGCCGGCATCGATACGGGCGTCTACAACACCTGTGATATTGATAGGAAGTTTCTCAACAAAATGAATGATGAGGTCATTTTCTTTTTTAGTGTCAACAACTGCTACTTCTTCGCCTTCAAAAAATAAGGTGCCGGTATCGCCAACCTGCCCGCCGCTTTCGGCATAGAACGGGGTTTTGGTAAGCACCAGCTGGAAAGAGGTTTTCCCTTTGGCGGTCACCTTGCGGTATTTCAGCACTTTTGCTTCAGACCGGGTATGATCGTACCCCACAAAGCTGGTGCTGCCATCTTCGCTCAGTACCATCCAGTCTTCTGCACTTAAGGCCGTAGCGGCGCGGCTGCGGTTTTTCTGCTGTTGCATTTCGGCTTCAAAACCTTTCTCATCAACTTCGAGGTTATTTTCCCTGGCTATTAACCGGGTCAGGTCGATGGGGAAACCGTAGGTGTCGTACAGCTCGAAAGCGGCTGAACCGTTGATGGTCTTGTTCTTTGCGGAAGCAACTATTTCATCGATCTTTTTCAACCCTTTTTCCAGCGTGCGCAGGAAGGCGTCTTCTTCCTCCTTAACCACTTTCACAACAAAATCCTGTTGCTGTTGCAGTTCGGGGAAAACGGATTTGAACTGTTCGGCCAGTACGGGTACCAGTTGATGCAGCAGGGGGTGCTTATAATCGAGATAAGAATAATAATAACGAACCGCGCGGCGCAGAATGCGGCGGATCACATAGCCGGCCCCGGTATTGGAAGGCAATTGTCCGTCGGCAATGGTAAAGCTGATGGCGCGAATATGATCGGCCAGCACGCGGAAGGCTACGGCCTGGTGCCATTCGGCAATGGATGCAGGCGTGGCTTTGGGATCGTATTTTCTGTTGGTGATCTTTTCAATGGCGGCCAGGGTGCCGGTGAAAACATCTGAATCGTAGTTAGATTGTTTTCCCTGCAGTACGCGCACCAGGCGCTCGAAGCCCATTCCCGTATCAACGTGTTTGGCGGGGAGGGG
Source organism: Niastella populi (assembly GCF_002078015.1). Taxonomy (GTDB): domain Bacteria; phylum Bacteroidota; class Bacteroidia; order Chitinophagales; family Chitinophagaceae; genus Niastella; species Niastella populi. The sequence goes on from NZ_LWBP01000188.1 coordinate 312,047, forward strand.
TTCAAGTTTGGTAAGTTCTGTAATCTTTTTAGAACGGAGTTTTTGAGCCGCTTCACCTTTATTCTGTTCCTGCCATTCGGTAAAAGCTTTCAACCCGCCTTTTTCATTGTTCCATATGCGATTGAACTGCATGAATACGTTGTTCCAGATCTCTATCACCTGCGGATGGTCATTATTTACCAGCTGGGCGCCGCTAACCTCTTTTCTCTCTTCATCAGAGCGGCAGTCGACGTGGATCTCGGAGCATGGGCCACATGGGCCGGTATCGCCCATTTCCCAGAAGTTGTCTTTTTTATTTCCCGGCAGAATGCGGTCAGGAGCTACCAGTTTGGCCCATTCATTATAAGCCTCTTCGTCTTTAGCCAGGTTTTCATCTTTATCTCCTTCAAAATAAGTCACATATAACCTGTCCTTAGGTATTTTATATACCACTGTAAGCAGTTCCCAGCTCCAGGCAATGGCTTCCTTTTTAAAATAGTCGCCAAAGCTCCAGTTGCCCAGCATTTCAAACATGGTATGGTGGTAGGTATCAACGCCTACTTCTTCGAGGTCGTTGTGTTTACCGCTTACCCGCAAGCATTTTTGGGTGTCGGCCACCCGGGGAAAAGGGGCTTTTTTATTACCGAGGAAGAAGTCTTTGAACTGGTTCATGCCCGCATTGGTGAATAACAGAGTAGGGTCATTCTTAACCACAATGGGGGCCGATGGAACGATTTCATGGCCTTTACTTCGGAAAAATTCCATGAAATGCTGTCGTATTTCTGCGCTGGTCATCATAAAACGGAACGATCTTTGATAAAATTGACACTTAAGCCTTTATATTTGTAAATGTTACCGTTTGAGGCAACGGCTGCAAAGGTAACTTAATTCGGTCTGTTTTGCTGAAAAGCAACCTTGGTAATCGGCTTGTATCCATGAAGAAAATCAAGTACTACTACAATACCAATACTCTCCGATATGAAAAACTGGAGACCCCTCTGCACGTAAAGCTGCTGCGGGTGCTCGGCTTTATATCGGCCGCTATTGTTACCTCTATAATTATCGTTTCCATCGCTTACCGGTATTTTCCCTCTACAAAGGAGAAGGCATTGATGCAGTACAATGAGCAACTGCAGGAGCGCTATTGGGTGCTCGATGAGCAGGTGGCCAAAATGCAGCAGCGCATGATCCAGCTCGAAGAGCGCGATAATGATATTTACCGCACCATTTTCGAGGCCAATCCCATTCCCGACAGTATGCGGGCGAAAGACCTGGCCCAGCAAAAGGAATTGGAAATGGTGGCCAGCATGACCAATTATGAGCTGGAAAACAGCATAGTACATTCTCTTCGCAACCTGGAGAACCGCATGGTGGCCCAGGAAAAATCATATGTTGAAATAACCGGATTTATCAAGAACAAGGAGCAACTGCTTGCCTGTACGCCGGCCATTCAGCCGGTTAGCAACAGCGACCTCAAACGGGTGGCTTCGGGTTTCGGTTACCGCATCGACCCGGTTTATAAAACGGTGAAGTTCCACGGCGGCCTCGATTTTGCCGCTCCGCAGGGAACGCCTATTTATGCCACAGCCAACGGCGCGGTTAAAACAGCCGGCAACCTCGGCAATGGCTATGGTAACCACGTGGTGGTGAACCATGGTTATGGTTACGAAACCCTCTATGGCCACATGTACCGCATAAAAGTAAAACCCGGCGAACGTATCAAACGCGGGGAGATCATCGGCTGGGTAGGCAGTACCGGAAAATCAACAGGCCCGCACTGCCATTACGAGGTACATAAGAACGGCCGACACCTCGATCCCGTTTACTTCTTCTACAACGATCTTTCACCCGAACAATTTGACCGACTGCTGAAGATGTCATCTTCAAGCAACCAGAGCTTTGATTAAAATGATAACGTGATAATATGCTAATGTGATAATGGAATACAGGAGCAAATTACCGGTTGTCAAGTCGTATCTCGCAATATTTCGGTTGCCGGGTTCACAGTTTTTTGCAAACTGCAGTTTTAACCAGTTTCACCATTGACAGTTTTAAATGTTATTCGAACAATTTTAATGTCAGCCATGTTATTGGCTACCGGTTTGTCTGTTGTCTGAATAAGCAACTGGTTTTCAGTCGCTGGTGGTTTGTTTTTTATTAACCATTCACCATTGACCATTGACCGATTCTGACAGTTTCATGACCTCCGGGCCAATAAAGCTTTGGGAAATTTAACGTTGTAAATGTAAATTTGCGCACTAATATGTATAATCCGCCTGATATACTTTCACTGGCTTACAAACAACCGATCATGCACGATCAGTTGCAGATGTTGCAGGAAAAAGAGCAACAAATGCCTGGTTCGGTTCAGTATGCCATTAAAAGATACCGGAAACATCAGCAATGGAACATTGAGGATACCGGGGTGTTGGCTTATCATTACAAAAAGGCGGCGCCGCAAGAGAATTATGTGGAACTGCGTTTTTGTATTTCGGGTAATATGTATTGTAACCAGAAGGATGTCGAATGCGACAATTGCAAACTGACTACCTCAAAGTCCTGTGCAGAAAGAGTTGAAAGCATAGATGTAATGAGTTTCCGGTTCTCGGCTGTGCACCTGTCGCAGTTTGTAAAACCGGGCAAGCTGAAAACCATTACCGACGAAGTGCTGCAGTTTGTACACCCTTCATCGTTTTCAAAGATCCTTCCTTTATGCGGCCGTACCCGCCAGGTGCTGGAAGCATTACTTACACATACCTATACAGACAGCCTTGAAAATATCTTTATCAATGCCCAAACCCAGATGTTGTTGTTATACAGCCTGGAATGTATGTTAGGCGATGATAAAGAGATCGAGTCGTTCCAGTGCAAGTTCCTGGCCAACGAAGCCGATCGCGAAAAGATCGTAAGGGCCCGCGAAATATTATTACAACACATTGGTGAGCCTATCACCATCAAGGAACTGAGCCGCAAGGTAGCCATCAATGAATGCTATCTGAAAAAGGGCTTCAAGGAACTGTACGGTACTACCATCTTCGACTTCTACCAGAGCCAGCGCATGGAACATGCCAGGTATTTATTATATGAGAAAGGGTTAACCGTAACCGAAGTATCCATGATGCTGGGCTATTCTTCCATTTCACATTTCTCAACCGCGTTTAAAAAACAAACCGGTCTGAAGCCTTGTGAGCTGTTATTACATTAATTAAGCTGATCCTCCGTTTAATTATCGAATTATCACATTAGCTAATTGGCTTCACTCTTCCGCATTGCGTAAATCAATTTCCTTATTTTGTAACTACCACTTGGCGACTGTTCAATAGTTTTGCATCACTCCACATTATGGCAGGCTGACCCGCGCCGGCTTTTCCTGTATTCATTAATCTCATTATTCATCAGTACAATATGCTGAAACAGCTATATTATATTGTACCAGCAATGTTTTGCTGTTACCTGAAAGCTACGGCTCAACTAACGACGCCGGATACTGCTTCCCGGGAGTCGCTGGAGGAAGTGGTGGTAACAGCCACCCGTACCCCACGCACGGTAAACAATGTTCCTGTGCCGGTTACGGTTATCGGTCAGAACAGGATCGAACGCATTGGCGCATTGCGGTTGAATGAGGTGTTGATGGAACAGGTGGGGCTGCAGATCATAACCGATCATGGCACCGGTATACAATTACAGGGATTAAGCGCCGATTATATATTAATTCTTATTGATGGGGAACCGGTTATTGGCAGAACCGCCGGAACCCTCGATCTTACCCGGCTGGCGGTTGGCAACATACAACGTATTGAAATTGTAAAAGGCCCATCTTCATCCCTGTATGGCAGTGAGGCCATGGGCGGCGTTATTAATATTATCACTAAAAAAATGCCTTCGGCATTGACCGGGCAGGTTCGCGCCCGGGCCCGCAGATACAATACCGTTGATCTTACCGCTGAAGCGGGCAAACAAAACAACAACTGGGGCTGGTACCTGTTCGCCAACCGGCTTTCAACCGATGGTTATTATACAACCGATAGTATTTCAAAAGCAATACCCGCTTATGCCGCTTTGACGCTCAACCCCAAACTGCATTTTAAATTAAGCCGCAGTGTTGAACTAACGCTCAATACGCGGTTCTATATTGAAGAACAAAAGAACAACCAGGGAGTACAGGAAACTACTGGATTGCATATGCTGAAAGAACGCAGCCGCAATACCGATATCAATATTTCACCGGTGCTTACCTTCAAACCCAGTGACCAATACCGGTTACAGGTACGTAATTATATTACAGCCTATCGTACCAAAACAACCATCGATTACCAGCCGGAGAATAAATTATACGATGAAAGTTTCTTCAGGCAGTTGTTCAACCGGTCTGAAGTGCAGTACGATCATACTTTTTCGGGGGTGCATACAGGCACATTGGGGATAGGTAATATAATAGAGACGGTTGAAGCTACCCGGTACGATGACGGTAATAAACTCTCCCAACAGTATATTTTCGGGCAGCACCAGTGGATGCCCTCGAAACAGTTCAATATGGTTGCCGGTTTCCGGTACGACCGGCATAACCAATACAGCGACAGGTTTAGTCCAAAGCTTGCGTTGCGATGGAATATAAATAGCAAAGTATCGGTACAGGCGTCAGCAGGCGGCGGTTATAAGGCGCCCGATTTCCGCCAGCTCCTGTTGAACTTTACCAACCCCCTGGCCGGTTACAGCGTATTCGGCACAAGCGTAGTGGCTGCCGGTATTGCCCGCCTGCAACAGGAAGGACAGCTAAGCAGTATATACGTTGAACCAGCTGCCATTCAGAATATAAAAGCTGAACGTTCCGTGGCGTTTAACGTAAGCGTGAGGTACGATCTGTTCAAAAACGTCAATGCACAGCTTAACCTGTTCCGCAATAATATCAATGATCTCATCGACACAAGACCCATTGCGCTGAAAACAAACGGGCAGAATGTATTCAGTTATTTCAATTACAACAAGGTTTTTACACAGGGGCTCGAATTTCAGGCCAGCTATTCGCTGCCTTTCGGATTACAGCTGTCAGCGGCTTATCAGTACCTCGATGCCAAGGATGTAACGGTTTGGGATAATGTAAAAGCGGGGACCGTGTACTATCGCGATCAGGCAACCAATGTAGATAAGAAAGTAAAACGCCGGAATTATGGCGGACTGTACAACCGCTCGAAGCATTCAGGAAATATCAAGCTCCTGTATGATAACAACCGCTACGATTTCAATGTGTCGCTGCGCGGCATCTATCGCGGAAAATTTGGGTTTGGGGGCGATGTGAACAGCAATGCCATTCTCGACGACCCGGCGGAATATGCCGATGGGTACACCGTCTGGAATCTTTCTGCCCAAAAATTCATAAAAAAAATAACGATTGAAGCCGGCGTAAATAATCTGTTCAGGGCAACCAGCACCTATGACGCGGGGTTGGCCGGAAGGCAGTGGTATGTGGGCGCGGCTTTTCGGTTTGTAAAGAGCGACCGCCGGTATATAAATCAGCAAGCAACGAACAACAATTTATAAACACACAACAACTATGAGAAAGTTAAGCATTTGGATCGCTGCATCTTTATTGATAACAGCAGGCGCCTGTAAAAAAGACGACGATTCAACACCTGCACCCCTTGAAGCAAAAACCGTAAATGATATCAATGGCAATGCGGCTGATAACGGCGGTTTTTCAATGTATTTTAATTTAACCACCGGTGCTATCGTACCCGCTTCCGATTCAAACAGCACCAAATGGGATATCGCATTCAGAGCAACCACTATAAAAGTTAATAGCGGCAAAAGCGGTCCCGGTACTGCTGCTGCGCAGGTGGTATCGAAGGGTTTTGACGATCTGCTGGAAGCGCCGGCCGACGGTTATGCTACCGATGGCGATGCATTTGCCATTCCAACCGGAGCCAACAATGGCTGGTATACATATACCGGCGCTGCAGCTAGTGGTCCGCAACATGCTATTCTCCCTATTGCCGGCAAAACCATTGTAGTGAAAACCGCCAATGGTAAATATGCCAAGGTTCAGATCCTTAGCTATTATAAAGGCAATCCGAATACATCAACCGCCGATTTTGCCGATCTCACCAAACGCCCGTTGGGAGGCTATTATACGATCAGGTATATGATTCAGGCAGATGGAAGCAGGAAGCTTCAATAATCAATTAGCTAATTTGATAATTCGATAATTCGATAATCCCGACTAAAGCCGGGACAAGTTGTGATAATGGAATACAAGAATACAAATAGCTGATATGCTTTACTAGCAAATTATCGAATTATCGAATTATTACATTATCAAATTATCACATTGCTACACTATGAGTATGAAATTTTTTTTCTTATCGATATTGTTGTTTATAACCGGCAATATATATTCCCGGCAACGCATCGTATCTCTCAATGGCGCAATAAGTGAAATGTTATGCGCCCTGGGGCTGGAGAATGCTATCGTGGGGGTAGATGTAACCAGTAACTACCCGGCATCACTGCTTCAGAAAAACAAAGTAGGACATAACAGAACCATTTCCGCAGAAGGTATTCTGGCTTTACGCCCAACCCTCGTATTAGGCATGAAAGACCAACTCAAACCCGAAGTAGCTGAACAGTTGTCGGCAGCCAACGTGAAGGTACACCTGCTGCCACAGGAGTACAGTGTTGCCGGCACCCGTTCACTACTGGTACAGGTTGCCAATGCAACCGGTGCCGGCGAAAAAGCAAAACAAGTTGAAGCTGCTTTCAGTAAACAATACCTGGCGTTGCATGTAACACCGGTAAAGAAGAAAGTATTGTTCATTTATGCCCGCGGAACCGGTTCCATGATGGTATCGGGTACCGGTACACCGGTTGACAAAATGATACAACTGGCCGGTGCGCAAAATGCCGTTACTGAATTTACCGGCTTTAAACAATTGTCGGCTGAGTCGCTTGTGGCCGCCAATCCCGATGTGATATTGTTGTTCGATAGCGGACTGCAAAGCATCGGCGGCGCAGATGGTTTATTGAAAGTGCCGGGTGTGGCGCAAACCAATGCCGGCCGTAATAAAAAGGTGGTGTCAATGGATGGGCAGTTCCTGAGCGGGTTCGGATTGCGGCTTCCAGAAGCGGTGAATGAGCTCAATAAAAAATTAAACCAGTAGATCGTGAAGCGTAACCGCATTACCATAGGGTTGATCATACTATTGATAGCAACTGCTGTTATAGCAGCCGGCATCGGGGCCATGCATATTGCTCCGCAGCAGGTGATCGCCATTTTGTTAAAACAGATCAATATACGTATACCTGTAGCGTACGATGAGGGGCTTGCCAATGTGCTTTTACACATCAGGCTGCCGCGGGTAATTGGCGCTGTGCTTATAGGCGCAGGGCTTGCGGTTTCCGGCGCCGCTTTACAGGGGTTGTTCCGCAACCCCATGGCCGACCCCACGCTGATCGGCATCTCATTCGGCGCTACTTTCTTTGCAGTGCTTACGATCGTGATCTTATCATCGCTGCCGTTTATGAACAACGGATCGCTGATACCCAGATATTATTTGTTGAATGTAATGACGTTTGCCGGCGCCTGTCTTACTTCTTTCCTGGTATTCAGACTATCGCGAACAGGAGGGCAGTCGCTGATGACTACCTTACTGCTATCGGGCCTTGCTATAAATGCGCTGTGCAAAGCGCTCACCGACCTGGTTACCTATTTAGCCAATGATGAGCAGTTGCGCACTGCCACCTTCTGGACCATGGGCAGCCTCGGCGGTATTACCTGGAGCAGCGTACTGTCATTATTGCCATTCATTCTTACGCCTCTCATCTTGTTGCCCCGGCTGGCAAAATCACTAAATGTATTTGCGCTGGGCGAACAGGAAGCGGCCTACCTCGGCGTAAAAGTAAAGCGGTTGAAAACACTGATCGTGATCCTTTCCACTTTACTGGTTGGCGCTTCTGTTGCCATTGCAGGTGTTATTGGTTTTGTCGGCCTGATAGTACCGCACATGTTGCGCAGTGTCATTGGCAGCGATCACCGGCAGTTATTGCCCTGTTGTGCATTGCTGGGCGCCACCTTACTTACCATAGCCGATGTGGTGAGCAGAACCATCATTGCGCCGGCCGAATTACCTATAGGAATAGTAACAGCAGTGATTGGCACACCGGTTTTTGTGCTCCTGCTGGTAAAACAAAAAAAGCAGTTACGGTTGATGTCATGATCATTACAGCACAAAACATATCGTATTCAATAGGCAAAAAACCCATTCTGCATAACCTGTCGTTTGTAATGCAGCCGGGCGAAGTAACGGTTGTGCTGGGAGCCAACGGCGCGGGTAAATCTACATTACTTCGTATGCTGTCTGGCGAACAGCCGCCCACCGCAGGCAGTGTGCTGTTGAATGATAAAAATATTCAAGCCCTTACCCCGTCACAACTGGCACGGTGCCGGGCGGTTTTGTCGCAGCAGTATATGTTGAACCTCCCTTTCTCCTGTGAAGAGATCGTAATGATGGGGCGGTATCCGCATTTTAATAATCATCCGGCTCAGGCAGACCACGACATAGTTCAGCAATGCATGCAGGAAATGCAGGCAGCACAGTTCACGGGTCGTTTGTATCAAACGTTATCTGGCGGGGAGCAACAAAGAGTGCAAATGGCCCGTGTATTGGCGCAACTGCGCGAAGTAAATGCTGCTGAGGTAACCGGTAAACTGCTATTGCTCGATGAGCCAACGGCCAGTCTCGACTGCCTGCACCAGCAGGCTTGTTTGCACAAGGCGCGTGACCTTGCGCAACAGGGGTATACCGTGGTAGTAATATTGCATGATTTAAATCTGGCGGCACAGTTTGCCGATAAGATATTGTTATTAAAGAACGGGTGTTTGATAAAACAGGGCGCCATGCACGAGGTATTGCAGCCAGATTGTATTGCCGATGCGTATGAAATGGAAGTGGATACCTGGCATAATGAAAACTATCGATTTCCGGTTCTGGTGCCTGCCATTCACAGGAGAACGCCCGTATTAAAGGCTTCTAACAAAAACAACAAAAATGAGCACAATGACAAACCTTTCGTTAAAAGATAAATGGCTGACGTTTCACCGCGACAACCCGCGGGTGCGCATCAGGGATGCCGCGCGGCAGTTGGGAACAACGGAAGCAGAAATAGTAGCTGCTTTTACAGGCAGCAGTGTGATACGGCTCGAAAATAAATTCCCTGAGCTTTGGAAGCGTATGCCTGAGCTTGGTTATATAATGGCGCTTACCCGCAACGAAAGTTGTGTGCATGAACGCAAAGGCGTTTTTGAGAAAGTAGGTATCAACAGCCGTCATGTAGGAGTTGTAGTAGGTGACGATATCGATATGCGGATGTTCTTCGAACGCTGGGCCTTTGGCTTTGCCGTATTTGAAAATGAAGCGGCCGCTTTTAAGAAATCGATCCAGGTGTTCGATCACCAGGGCACAGCCGTAGTAAAGATATTTCTGCAGGAGAATAGTAACCATGAAGCATTTGAAACGCTGGCGCGAGAGTTTGAAGATACCCTGCAACTGCCGGCACTTGCTATTCGCCCGGCAGATCCCGCGCCGGTTTATAATGACGACCAGGTTGAGGTAAATACTTTCCGGGAAGATTGGAGCGCTTTGAAGGATACGCATGATTTCTTCCCTATGCTTAAAAAGCACAATGTATCACGGCTGCATGCCCTGCGCATAGCCGGTGATTTTGCCCGGCAGGTAGCTAACGACCAGGTAAAATCGCTTTTACAGCTGGCAGCCGAAAGGGAAATGGAGATAATGGTATTTGTGTCGAACCACGGTAATATACAGATACATACAGGCCCGGTAAAAAAGATAGTGGAAATACCCGGATGGATCAATGTTATGGATGCGGCATTTAACCTGCACCTGAAACTGGATGACATTGCCAGTACCTGGGTGGTTAAAAAGCCAACAACCGACGGTTTGGTGCATTCGCTCGAAATATTTGATGCCAATGGTAATATGGCGGTGCAGTTCTTTGGTAAAAGAAAACCGGGAACGGCCGAGTTACCGGCATGGACTGAACTTGTAACAGGATTGCAATAGCAATCGCCTGTTTCCGTAATGTGGAAAAAGGTGCGGCCCTGATCTCAGGGCTGCACTAAAAATATTTAGCTGGCGGTTTTTTTTCTTATTGCGTAAACCATTTTTCCAATTGTATAACGATCTTTTGCCTTTCCAGGGCATTTTTGCAATTTAACTGGCGTGGTTTGCGCAATTTAACCGTATGACTATCAAAAAGATTATTGGAAAAGTTCATTTGTGGCTGGGTTTTACTTCAGGGATTATCGTTTTTGTTATCGCCGTAACCGGCTGTTTGTATGCTTTTCAGGCTGAGATCAGCGAGCTTACACAATCATCTTACAGGAAGGTGGCCCCGCAGCAAGCGCCGTTCCTACTGCCGTCGCAAATGAAAGCGATCGCTGAGAAACAACTTCCGGGCAAACACCTGCACAGCGTTCAGTACGGACTAAAAGACCGGGCTGCGGTAGCTACCTTTTACAGTTTTACGCCCCAGTATTATTATACGGTATATATAAATCCCTATAGCGGTGAAGTATTGAAGGTGAAGAATATGGACCGCGATTTTTTTCGAATAGTGCTGATGGGGCATTATTACCTCTGGTTGCCTGAAGCGGTAGGCCAGCAGGTTGCCATTTATTCAACCATCATATTTGTGGTGATGATGATCTCCGGTCTTATATTATGGTGGCCACGGAACAAAGCGGCTGCAAAGCAACGGTTCTCTATTAAATGGAGTGCCGCCTGGCGCCGGAAGAATTACGATCTGCACAATGTGCTGGGGTTTTATATGACCTGGGTTGCGATCATTTTGGCCATTACCGGACTGGTCTTCGGCTGGCAGTTGCTGGCAAATGCTATTTATAAAACTGCCGGCGGAAAAAAATCGCTTACCTACGTGGAGCCGCTATCAGATACAACAAAAATAACGATTGCGACCGCAGGCCCAGTTGATAAGTTATGGCAACAGATGCAACAGGAGCATAAGGATGCGGAAACAATTGAAATGCATTTTGGGGCTGAGGCCAAATCATCGCTTGAGGTTGCCATAAATACTGATGCAGATACCTACTGGAAGAGTGATTATCGCTTTTTTGATCAGTACACGATGAAGGAATTGCCGGTAGATCATATTTACGGCCGCTTTAAAGATGCAAAAGGAGCCGATAAGCTGTTACGAATGAATTACGATATACACACCGGCGCCATTTTGGGATTGCCAGGAAAGATACTGGCCTTTTTCGCTTCCCTTATTGCTGCCAGTTTGCCAATTACCGGTTTTATGATCTGGTGGGGCAGGAGAAAGAAAAAGCCCCTACCGAAGTAAGGGCTGTACTAATCAAATACCATTAACCATTAAACCTTATCCTATGAAAGCACAAAGATACATATAAATTGCTTCATATGTATCTTTGTGCTTTCATTTTGCAATCTGTTAACGACAAAATCCTATCTACACAATTTCTCGCTATTTGTTAAATTTTCAATCTTATCCGCCATTTTTCGAACAATCCCGTAAGCAGTATGATCAGCAAGGCAAATAATAACGATTTGATGAGACCCACAGCTCCGCTTACAATTGCCGCCGGCAAACTAATACCTGCCAGAAGATATAATGGATAATATATATAGGGAAGCAAATACGCGGTAAGCGTGCTGGTACCGGCTGGTTTGATAATATTGAATACTGATTGTTTTTGTTTACGGTCAACCAGCCATATTAAAGCGGTAAACACAAGTATGCTGATGCCCGTACAAACCATTACCCACGACGGCGTAGCCCGTATTTTTGAAATGCCTGCCAGTGGCCGAATGGCAAAACCGCCCGCCAGCATTACCACACCAAAAAGCAACAGTATCGTAAAGCATACATTGTATTTGCCTTTTTCTGCCCATGATGAATACAATACAGCGGTAATGATGCCTGCTATGGTAAGGGCAGGTGAAGAACCGTCGCCGGTGATCCACACATAGGGCCTTACCGGGTCGAGCACATGCAGCCATCCTGCCTTTGCCGCTATGTTGAATAGTGTAAAGAATACGAGTGCGCTTATCAATATGGGTAGCTTTCCTTTTGAGAACAGGAATATAAGCGATGATATCAGGTATGCCCAGCCAATAAGCCCCAGTATGCCCCACCAGTGCGGTTTTAACCAGCTTGTATTTCCGTTCTCGCCGCCTTTGTATACAATGGCAAGAGATACGAGCAGCAAAATACCGGCGCCCTGCAATGCATACTTTTTGGGTGTTGAGAGTGTGGGCGCATAATCAAGCCATATGAGAAAAAAGCTGACCGTCAATAATATCTGCCAGAGTGGTTTTGGTAGCAGGGCCGCTTCATTATTATAGCTTTCGAGGTTTACATGAAAGAAACCCATTACCAGCAGCGCCACTGAGCGCACCAGAATATGGCCCAGTATATTGCTTTGCGAAGCGCCTTTCGACCAGCGGTTGCCAATGGCGAATGGGATGGAGAGCCCGACGATAAAAAGGAAAGCAGGAAAGACCACATCTGACAAACCCATTCCATCTTCAGTGGCCTGGGTATGTTCGAGCCATTGGGGAACATTGGTGAGGGTCCACAAATCGTTAACAAAGATCATCAGGAACATGGTAAGTGCTCTGAATACATCGATGGATGCAAGTCGTTGTTTGAATGAGGGCATTGTAGTTGGTTCGGTTACAATATAGAGTTCCGGTTTTTCGGTTTTTGTACTCGTTCTGTCATGTATAATAATGAAAAAAGCCGTATCAGGAGTTTTATTCCATCAACGGCTAATATCGGGTATTGTGTTGTAAAACCGGAACGCCGGTATATTGGGCTTATGATTTGGCCAATATCATTTACAAACAGTATTGTTTATTTTATAATATCTCCTGCAGGCTTTCTTTTGTTGCCTTTATTGTTGCATCCAGATCTTCTTGGGTTAGTGCACTGCAAAGGAACCAGGTTTCGAAAGCAGAGGGTGGTAAATACACGCCGCGTTTCAACATGGCGTGGAAGTATTTTTTGAAAAGCTCATTGTTTGCTGATGCCGCTGTTGCGAAATTGACAACCGGGTGTTCACTGAAGTGTACGCTAATCATAGATCCCAGCTGGTTGATCACATATGGGGTACCACTGGCTTTCAACACATCGTTCAACCCATTGCGCAGGTAGCTGGTTGCTTCGTCAAGCTGTTTATAGATAGAAGAATTTTCTTTCAGCGTTTTCAGCATCACATAACCCGCAATCATTGCAAGCGGATTACCACTTAAGGTTCCGGCCTGGTATACGTTACCCAGCGGCGAAATATGTTGCATGATCTCTTTTTTGCCGCCAAAAGCGCCAACCGGCATACCGCCGCCGATCACCTTACCATAGGTAACCAGGTCGGCTTTTATTTGTAAGCGCTCTTGTGCGCCGCCCGGCGCCAGCCGGAACCCGGTCATTACTTCATCCATGATGAATACAATGCCATGTTTATCGCAAATAGCGCGCAGGCCTTCAAGGAAACCGGCTTGCGGAATGATGCAACCCATATTGCCTGCTACCGGTTCTATTATGATAGCAGCTATTTCGCCATTGTGACCCGTTACCAGTTGTTCAACGGCGGCCAGGTCATTATAAGCGCAGGTAAGCGTATCGTTGGCAACACCAGCGGTTACGCCGGGTACCGTTTGAATATTGAAAGTGGCTACACCGCTGCCTGCTTTAACCAGGAAGGAATCGGCATGACCATGATAACAGCCTTCGAATTTGATGATCTTGTTGCGGCCGGTAAAACCACGCGCCAGCCTGATGGCGCTCATACAGGCTTCGGTTCCGCTGCTTACCATGCGAATGAGATCTACGTTTGGCGACATGCTGATGATAAGCTCGGCCATTTCAATTTCCAGTTCGGTAGGCGCGCCGAATGATGTTGAATATTGGGCGTAATCCTGAATGGCCTTTACCACAGGTTCATAAGCATGGCCCAGGATCATGGGGCCCCAGGAGTTGATATAGTCGATAAAACGGTTGCCATCGGCATCGTACATATAAGCGCCTTTGGCCGATTTCATAAATACCGGTGTGCCGCCTACGCTTTTAAATGCGCGAACGGGAGAATTTACGCCGCCGGGAATACTTTGTTGCGCCCGGCTGAACAGGTTGATGCTTTTTTCAAACATAAAAAGGTCAATGGTGAATGGTCAATGGTCAATTGTTAAGCTATTTTCTATCAATTAGTGATGTTAGAATTTTGAAGCTTCTGACCATTGAATCACCGAGTTTATTTAATTCTAAGTTATTTAAATATTCTAATTCTTTTGCTAAATCTAAAGCCGCATCGATTTCAATGACAGATCCTCTGGCAATTTCGTAATATCTTTTTCGTTCCTGATCAGGTTTTCTGGAAGCACCTTCTGAAATATTCAGATGTACTGATAGCGCCGCTCTTCTAATTTGCGAAATCATTCCAAGCTTTTCTTCAATTGGAAATGATTTGGTTATTTTATAACATTCGAAAACAAAGAATTTCGAAATGGTATAGAGGTCCATTTTTTGATGGTTAAGAGTCAGGAACATGTTAATGGTTTTAAAGTTTAAACAAGTGCCTACTTATCTGAGCCTACCATTAATGTTTTTTATTGACCATTCACCATTGACCATTCACGACAATAATTTCACCGCGTCCTTCGCAAAATATGTCGCAATGAGATCAGCGCCGGCTCTTTTGATAGCAGTAAGCGTTTCAAGAATGGCTTTGTTCTCATCTATCCAGCCCATTTTGGCGGCTGCTTTTATCATGGCATATTCGCCGCTGATATTATAGGCGCTAACAGGTACCGATACCGCGTTCTTTACTTCCCTGATGATGTCGAGATAGGCCAGCGCGGGTTTTACCATTACGATATCGGCGCCTTCTTCTACATCCATCAACGTTTCTTTAACCGCTTCAATGCGATTGCTGTAATCCATCTGGTAGGTTTTCTTATCGCCAAAACCTGGTGCGCTGTCAAGTGCATCGCGGAACGGACCATAAAAGCAGGATGCATATTTTGCGCTGTAGCTCATGATGCCGGTCTTGTGCAGTCCGTTTTCTTCCAGTGCTTCCCGAATGGCGGCAATACGGCCATCCATCATATCGCTGGGGGCAACGAAATCGGCGCCCGCCTGTGCATGGCTTACGCTCATTTGCGCAAGCACTTCCACTGTGGCATCGTTTACAATTTCCGATCCTTCCACAATGCCATCATGGCCATAGGTAGAAAAAGGGTCAAGCGCTACATCGGTCATCACCAGCATGTCGGGACAGGCCTCTTTAATGGCACGGATGCTGCGCTGCATCAGGCCTTTGGGGTTTAATGCTTCTGTGCCCTTATTATCTTTCAGTTCGTCTTTACACTTGATGAACAGTAACACGCATTTAAGCCCCATGCTCCACAATTCTTTCACTTCTTTAACGGTATTATCGAGGCTCATGCGAAAATAACCAGGCATGGATGCTATTTCTTCTTTATAGTTCTCGCCTTCGTTGATGAACAGCGGCACTATAAAATCATTCGGTGTCAATATGGTTTCAGCCACCATGCTTCTGATGGCCGGCGACTGGCGTAATATGCGGTTTCTACGTTGTAAGTACATACATTTAATTTTTCGATTTCTTGATTTTGAGATTTTTAGATTTCAAAACCAGTAATCAGCTATTTCTTTGGAATATGGTTATTAACTCTATTCTTTTTAGCTGTTTTATCGCTTGCATTAAAAATGCTTACTAATTCATGGGCCTCTTTTATTAATGCTTTCCAGATCATCTCCTTGCACTAAATCTGCTTCTTTAGATAGCAGCAGCCAATACAGAGCTTCGTCTGCTTCTTCTAAAACAGCTTCTATCTTATATATAAAATCGGCATTTGATTTCGCACGGCAACATGCTCTGTAGTTGGCGCCAACCGGCCCTGCTGCTCTTATCAATTGCTTGGCAGTTTCAAAGCCAGCTGCATTTTTAGGAAAGCGACCGCACAACTTAATTACATCTACATGAAATTGTTTTGTTCTTTTTATAAATCAATCTAAATGAACAAATCTGTAAATCTCAAAATCGCGAAATCCCCAAATCCCCAAATCAGAAATCCCAAATCAAAAATCCTACACCCACTCAACGGGATGCAGGCATGCCTGCCACAATTTGTCTTCTTCACTTCCGGCCGGGGGTTGATAATTATATTCAAACCGTACGGTGGGCGGCAGGCTCATTAAAATGCTTTCGGTGCGGCCGTTTGTTTTTAGTCCGAACAGCGTGCCGCGGTCATGTACCAGGTTGAACTCTACATACCGGCCCCGGCGGATCTCCTGCCAGTGTTTGTTCGCTTCGGTATAAGGTGTTTGTTTTCTTTTCTGAACGATCGGCAAATAAGCATTGATAAACGCATCGCCGCATGTTTTGCCGAAATTTAACCAGAACTGAACATCCTTACCGGCGGTTGGCCGCTGATGGTCATAAAAGATGCCGCCAATACCACGGCGCTCTTTATTGCGATGCCAGTTCACGAAATAATTATCGCACTCTTTTTTGAAGGTGGGGTAAAAGCCGGCGTCAAAAGCGTCACAGGCATTTTTATAGGTCTGGTGAAAATGCCTGGCGTCTTCTTCAAACAAATAATAAGGCGTGAGATCGGTACCGCCCCCGAACCAGCGATCTGCAGCGGCCCCCTCCCAACCTCCCCCCGTGGCGGAGGAGCCTTCTTCATTGTATACTTCAAACATGCGATAATTGCAATGCACCGTAGGCACGAACGGGTTTACGGGATGCAATACCAGCGACAGGCCGCAGGCGAACCAGCTTTTGCCATTTATCTTTAATGCATTGCGCATGGTGTCGGTTACTTCGCCAAAGACCACCGAGGTGTTAACGCCGCCTTTTTCAAACACATTTCCATTGGCAATCACGCGGGTTTTACCGCCACCGCCTTCGGGGCGTTGCCATTGGTCTTCCCTGAAAGTTGCCTTTCCATCTTCCTGCTCCAGGGCCGCGCAAATACGGTCCTGCAGATCATGTATATAATTAACCCAATCTTCTTTAATGCTCATTCGTCGTAAATGATCTATAATAAATATAGCTTAGTTCTATTGCTGATCGCTGAATGCTGAACGCGGGTACAGTGCTGTATTTGTATTAGCATTATGCGTTAAGCGTTAGGCATTAAGCGTTATGCGTCAGGCCTATCTTACGCCCCGATGCTTTGTTTTCCATATTCCTTAACCGCATCTACAAATGCTCTTGCATGGTCAACGGGTACGTTAGGCAATATTCCATGGCCAAGGTTGGCGATATGGCGTTGACCGCCAAAATCGTTCAGCATTTTCTTCACCTCTTTTTGAATTTGAGGAATGGGGGATAACAATTTTGCCGGGTCGAAATTCCCCTGCAGGGTAACGTTAGGGCCGGCAAACTGGCGCGCCATGGCCGGTGTAATACACCAGTCGATACCGAGTCCATGAGCGCCGGTAGCGGCCATTGGTTGTAATGAGTGCCAGGCGCCTTTGGCGAAGATGATGGTAGCTACTTCATCTTTCAATGCGGCAACTATTTGTCGAATATATTGTAAGGAGAAATTCTCGAAATCATCCGGGCTCAGCAGGCCGCCCCAGCTATCGAAGATCTGTACAACATCTACCCCCGCTTTTACCTGGCCTTTCAGGTATGCGATGGTAGTGTCGGTGATCATTTGTAACAGGCGGTGGGCTGTTTCGGGTTGAGTGTAACAGAAGATCTTGGCTTCGTCGAACGTTTTTGAACCTTTGCCCTGTACCATATAGCACAACAACGTCCAGGGGGCGCCGGCAAAACCAATTAAGGGAACACGGCCGTTCAGTTCTTTTTTAATAAGCTTTATGGCGTCAAACACGTAGTGCAGCGTTTCATTTACATCGGCTACCCTCACGCGGTTGAGGTCGTTGATATTTTTGATGGGGTCGGGTAACAACGGTCCCTTGCTTTCTACCAGTTGTACTTCGAGCCCCATGGCTTGTGGCACTACCAGAATATCAGAGAAGAGGATGGCAGCGTCAACGCCAACGATATCTACGGGTTGAATGGTTATTTCGCAGGCCAGTTCGGGTGTTTGACAGCGTTCAAAGAAACCGTACTTCTCGCGTAAGACCATGTACTCGGGTAAGTAACGGCCTGCCTGGCGCATCATCCATACGGGGGGGCGTTCTACCTGTTCTCCTTTCAGTGTTCTTAATAAAAGATCGTTTTGCAGCATAGTTATAATATGTAGTGAGTGGTCTTGTTTGAAAACGCAAGCCGCTACTTTTTAAAAAATTGAAACATTTTATTTACCAGCTCATCCTTGCCTGGCCGGTCAGATTCAATGATCGTATTGCTCGAAAAAGATTTTATGGCGTCGGCTGTTGTTTGCCCAATGGCAAACAACACGGTGTCGGGCGGTACGGCATTCGCATAAAAGAAGCTTTGCACGGCGCTGGGGCTGTAAAATAAAATACCATCATACGCTTTTTCTATTTTATGGGGCGTGCTGATGGTATGATAAACGATCACTTCCTGCACCGTTATTCCGTTCTGCCGCAGTTTGCCGGGCAGCTCTTCACGGCGCTGGTCGCCACAGAAAAAAACGACCTGTTTTAAGCTTTTATCGTTGATCATTTTATCGGCCAGCTCCGAAGCGTTGTTGCCGATGGTATGTATCGATTGCTCGCCAAAGTATTTGGCCGCGAGTTGACGGGTGGTGTGCCCTATGCAGAAGATCTTCCAGTTTGGCGTAAGGCCATTTATATAAGCCGCCACGGTATTCACCGCATTCATGCTGGTGAATACAACTGCAGCGGGTTGCTTTAATGCTTTGCCTATCTCTTCTTTGATGCCCGATGTTTGAATAGGAGTGGTATCGATAAATGATACGATATCGATACCGATATCTTTTGCCTTGGCAGCTTCAAGCAAAGCTTTTTCCAGGGGCCGCGTGCTTAATATGGCAATCCTATTTGGCATGCTGTATCTTATCGGCAATAGCCTGTCCGCCATTTTGTAAAAGTTCTTTGGCGGAAATAACACCCAGGCCGTTGCTATTGTTGATGGCGATAGTTTTTTCGATGCTGGCTTTTTCTTTCCCGTCTAACGACAAAATATTTCCTTCAAAATGTACTTCATCGTTAACGATGGTTGCCAGTGCGCTGATGGGGGTTGAACAACCGCCCAGCAATGCCCGCAGGAAATCTCTTTCTATGGCGGTGCACAATGCTGTATGGGCATCGTTGAATGGCTGGCAGGCTTCGAAGGAATAGGGATCGTTGGTGCGGCAGGCAACGACAATAGCGCCCTGTGCAGGTGCAGGCAGCATCCAGTCGAGCTCTATTGATCTTTCCGGCCGCAGGCCAATACGTTCCAGTCCGGCGGCTGCGAAAATAGCGCCGTTCCAGTGGCTGCCGGCCAGTTTTTGTAAGCGGGTATTTACATTACCGCGCAGGTTTTCGATGGTATGGCTGGGATAGCGGTTCAACCATTGCGCTATGCGGCGAATACTGCTGGTGGCAATGGTCAATGGTGAATGGTCAATGGTGAGTGGTGAATGGCTCGCGCTGTTTCCGGGCCCGCCAATATTTGCAGGCAGTTCGCCCTTGTATACCAACAGGTCTTTATAGGAAGCTCTCTTTAATACTGCAGCGGTTACAATTCCTTTGGGTAACTGAGTGGGCACATCTTTCATCGAGTGAACGGCAATGTCGATGCGTTCGTTGAGCAGGGCAACATCCAGGCTGCGGGTAAAAATGCCCTGTACGCCCATTTCGTACAAAGGTGTTTTGAGGTCAATATCACCTTCACTTTTTATGTATACCAGTTCTGCGGCAAACCCGTGTTGGGTTAACAGGTTTTTTACCTGGGTGGCCTGCCATACGGCGAGCTGGCTTTCCCTGGTGCCTATTCGAATCACTTTATTCATCAGCGCTTGTTCAATTTTTGCAAAGCTAATACATCGCGAAACGGCAAACGAGAAACGTGAAAAGGAAAATCGGTTATTTCCTGCTGAAAATTGCCGGCAGGCCTTACCAGGTTTTGAGCCCGGCAATTGTTCGGGCTTCCCTGGAATACCAGGTTTGCCGTTTGCCGGCTGCCGTTTCCCGTTAATTCGTGGGCGCAATGAACTCATTGATGGCTTCAATGTAATAGCAGCCGCGCTGGTTGCGCTGGCGCATTTTGAAAGCCATGCCATTGATCACCCGTTGTATTCTCTCGTCGGCATTTATAGTTTGGCACGCAGCTAATTCGGGCGAAAGTTGAATATAAGATGGAAAGGTCTGGATCTCTTTCAGTTTTATTTTTACGGCTTTGAACACCGGAACATGCTTGCGCATTTCGAACCACTCGAGGAACTCGTCGATATGTTCGCGAATGATGGTCCAGGCTTTAGGCACTTCGGCTTCCCGCATTTGCAGGGTTTCATCTTTTAATTTCGACAGTTCATCAACGTTCACCAGGTGCACGTTAGGCAGCTCCTGGGCGCTTTCTTCCACGTTGAAGGGAACCGACAGGTCGATGATGAGCTTTTCGCCTTTGCCTTCGAGGTGGGTTCTTTTTATTGTGGGTTCTACCGAATTGGTAGCAACCAGAATTATTTCAGACTCCTCAATTTTTTGCGCCAGCTCGGTAAGGGGGGCATGATGCAGGTCGAGCTCTTCAGCCAGCTGAGCGGCTTTGTCGTGGGTGCGGTTAATGAGCGTAATGTGGTCGGCATCGAGATAATCGACCAGGTTCTTGCAGGTATTGCGGCCTATCTTTCCAACTCCCAGTAACAGGATCTTTTTGTTGGCAGCGTCTGCAACTTTTTCCCTGATATACTGAACCGCAGCAAAGGAAACCGAAACAGTTCCGCCGCTGAGGCTGGTTTGGTTCTTAATTGCTTTGGAAGATTGCAGAACGCAGTTTACGAGGCGCTCCATGAAGGAATCGGTAAAACCGTGCTCTTTGCTGAATTTTACAGCCGTTTTTATTTGTCCTACTATTTCGTAATCACCTAAGATCTGAGAGTCAAGACCGGCGGCCACGGAGAACAGGTGTTCAATGGCGGCGATGCCTTTCTTAACGTATGCAAGTTGGGTGAAAGTTTCTTTTGTTCCTTCGGTTTGGGTGCAGAGGAGGTTGATCAGTTGATCGGCACTTTCGGCAAAGCCGTAAATTTCGGTACGGTTGCAGGTGCTTAAAACAAATAACTCATGCAAACCAAACTGGGGGGCTTGGGTAAGTAGGGTAGCGTATTGATCATTACTTACTGCAAATTGGCCTCGTATCGCAGCATCGGTCTTTTTGTAATTGATCCCGGCTATGAAAAATTTTGTAATATCCTTGGTACTGTTTCCGTGCATGAATATCGAATTCTGAAAATTGACTCTGCAAAAATACATTCGGACTCGTCAATGTCCTAAGATGTCTGTCATTACTCTGTCATTTTACTGTCTGATTATCATCATATGGGTATATGAGGAATTTCATGTATGCCCGATAAAGCGTTGAAATGACCTTTTTTATAAGCGACGGGGCGCGGGGAAAGGCGTGAATCGGCAATCGGCAATCGTGAATGGACTGCACCTTGCTCCGGGCGGTTGTTTTTTGGGCAGAACCGGGGTGAATTGGAAACGTGAGGCGCCAGTATCCTGCGGGGCTTGCTTTATTTCCAACCGGGCGGTTGGTTTGCGCGGAACCGGGGGCGTAATTTTTATTTAAGCAGTTCAGGTGTGCCGGTATTTGGGAAATGGGCGAATTTGCCTGCAATCGGCCGGCGGTTGAGAGTTTGGTGAGAACCATACCGCTTTTCGGCGGTACCAGCCACTTGAATGGCTCCCGCGGCTTACAGAGGTTTCGATAGCCGGACAAAACACGCCCATCTTACTGATCAGTAATATCATGCTGCTTTGGTTTACACGGCACTGGGTTTGAATTTTTGTACATAACCATTCGCAATATCACTGCACTACTGCCTGTTTTGACTGCCCGGGTTAGAATTTTTTTGTACAGGCCTGTTCAGGGATGCCCGTTTCCAATTTTCATAAGCCGGCTAACCTCCGTTTGGTACTATACCTGTTCGGCGAAATTTTTTTGTTTCCCGGCCTATTCTCATTTTGATGGCCTTTAACTCAATTTTTAATAAAAATATTACTGCATATAAATTTTTAAACGGAGGCAGGCATGAATTGTCAAAGTGTTTTTTTGGCCAACTTCATTACTGAACCAAGGCCTGTTAAATACTATAATAACCATTCTTTTAATAATTATGTCCTGACCTGTATCAGCTTCTGTTGCTGGCTTTCCGTGGTCTTTAGGACCTCTGATCCTAGGGTCATCCTGGGGTCATCCTAGGGTTATCTTAGGGTTTTCCTGGGGTTTTTACCTTAAGATAACCCTAGGAATACCCTAATTACACCTTAGGATGAAAGGTTTCAAACATATGTATTATAGTTTGCATATAATTTATTTTCAACTGAGATTTGATCAGGTTCATGGGAAAGGTGTTGAAAAACTGGCGTTTGCCCCTGGTATTTCCACGCATACAGACTGCTCAGCAGGTGGCTGTTTTATGGTTTACGAAGTGGAGAACCGCTATGGCTGAAAATTTTGTATCGGTCGTACAGCCGGTGGATGGCCTGCCCTGTGGATTGGGCTGAATAATACAGGCAAACCTACAGACCCCGTGGAAATGCGGCAATTCAGCGGATTGGTTTCCGGCTAAATAACGCCACCGTGCATTGCGGACCAGGCAGTGTGTGCGAATACCCGCGGTTCAGCCGGTCCTTACGTTAGGCCAATGTAAATTTTGATTTTTAAGTGTTTAACAGTCTTACTTTTGCATTCAATAATTATGGCTACAAAAAGAGGTATAGTTTTAATGAACCTGGGTTCGCCCGATTCAACCCGCGTTAAAGATGTGCGTCGTTACCTGAACGAATTTTTGATGGATGAACGGGTGATAGATATTCCCTACCTGGGCCGCCTTCTCCTGGTGAAAGGCATTATTGTTCCGTTCAGAGCGCCCAAGTCGGCGCATGCCTATTCTACCATCTGGACCAAAGAAGGTTCGCCCCTGATGGTTTTAAGCAAACAATTGCAGGTCGCGTTGCAAAAACAGGTGACCGAACCGGTAGCCCTGGCCATGCGTTACGGTGCGCCGGCTCCGTGGACGGCCTATGATGAGCTGCTTGAAAAGGTGCCCGATCTCGAAGAAGTAGTGCTGGTGCCACTGTATCCGCATTATGCCATGAGCAGTTACGAAACTGCCGTCGAATACGCCAAAAGCGCTCATGTAAAGGGAAAGTATACATTCAAGCTCACTATAGTTCCTCCATATTACGATAATCAGTTGTACCTGGATGCCCTGGCCGATAGCATGCGGCCGTACCTGCAACAACCGTACGATCATTTCCTTTTCAGTTATCATGGCGTGCCTGAGCGGCATATTCTTAAAGGCGATATCACGGGAAATCACTGTTTAAAGGTGAATAACTGTTGTGAAGTAAGCAGTGAAGCGCATAAATATTGCTACCGGCATCAATGCCTGGTAACTACGAAGAAAGTGGCCGAAATGCTGCAGATACCAACACAGAAGTATAGTTTTTCTTTTCAGTCAAGGCTGGGCCGCGATCCCTGGCTGCAGCCCTATACAGCACAACGCCTTGAAGAGTTGCCGAAAGAAGGTGTGAAGAAGTTATTGGTGGCTTGTCCGGCTTTTGTAAGCGATTGCCTCGAAACGTTGGAAGAAATTGCCGAACAGGGTAAGGAATCGTTTATGAAGGCCGGTGGCGAATCGTTCACGATGATACCCTGCCTGAATGTACATCCTATGTGGGTGAAGGCGATTGCCAGTTGGGTAAAGGATATTTAATATGGGTAATTTGATATAATAAAATTGACCCCGCCCGGATGACCGGGTAGGACGGCATTCACCATTGACCCGCTTTCGCATGAACTGCAGCGGCCAAAGCATACACAATGTATAATTACATAAAAGCGCTTCACATTGTTTTTATCGTTACCTGGTTCAGCGGTATGTTTTATATCGTGCGCTTGTTTATATACAATACCGAAGCCGGCGAAAAGGATGAACCGGAGAAATCGATCCTTCGCAAACAATTCACCATTATGATCAAACGCCTTTGGTTTGGTATTACCTGGCCATCGGCGATCATTACATTGATATTTGGTCCATTATTGTGGTGGAAATTAAACGTTCTGCCCGACTGGCTGATCATCAAACTGTTTTTTGTATTGGGTTTATATGCCTATCATTTTTCCCTGCATGTCATTTATAAACAGCACATGCAGGGAATATTCAAATACAGTTCTCAGAAATTACGCATATGGAATGAAGTTGCTACTATCTTTTTGGTAGCCATTGTAATGCTGGCGGCGGTAAAACAAAATATGAGTGTGGTATGGGGACTGGCCGGTTTGGTTGGTTTTGTAGTCGTGCTGATGAGTGCGATAAAGATCTATAAGAACATCAGGGAGAAGAAGTGAGGGGAATACAGCTGAAAGCGAATACAAATACAGCTTCAAGCTGCAAGCCATAAGCTGTAAGTGAATACAAATACAGCTTCAAGCTGCAAGCCATAAGCTGAAAGCGAATACAAATACAGCTTCAAGCTGCAAGCCATAAGCTGCAAGTGAATACAAATATAGCTTCAAGCTGCAAGCCATAAGCTGTAAGTGAATACAAATACAGCTTCAAGCTGCAAGCTGCAAGCTGTAAGTGAATACAAATACAGCTTCAAACTGCAAGCCATAAGCTGTAAGCGAATACAAATACAGCTTCAAGCTGCAAGCCATAAGCTGCAAGTGAATACAAATACAGGCGAAAGCCTAAAGCCTAAAGCCGAAAGGCAAAAGCAGAACACAACCTGAGGCCGATAGCAAATAAAGCGTTTGTGCAACACTAAATTGCTTTACTAAACAACGGATTTATCGTGGTTGCTTCCCTTCTCAACAAATGCAGATCAAACGCCTTGCAGATATTCCGTAGAAAATGACGGCCTCTTTCCATTACCTGTAATCCTGTTTCATTCCAGGTGATCAACTCATCGGCCTCCAGCAACGCCAGTTGAGGAAACGTATATTGTTTTAATACAGGCAAATGTTCAGCGTGAAATGTAGCCGCGCCCCGGCAGATCACATCCATAATATAAGCGCGGAACGCTTCGTCTTCTTTTGAAAGAAAATATCCCTTCGCAACCGGCAGTGTTAATGATTCTACTGATGATACATGCGCGCGTTCTGTAAAGGAATGGTCAACATTCTCTGCAGGGTTGGCAGCAGTAGTAGCCGTCAGGCATCTGTAATAATCGTGTAAGGTTTTATGGTTCTGCGCAAAGGCTATGCCAGCATCGCTGATAGCCGAAACGCCGAGGCCAAGTAGCAGGCCGCTATGTTGGGTGGTGTAGCCCATAAAATTACGGTGCAGCGTTCCCTGTTGCCAGGCCGTGTGTAATGCGTCGCCCGGTAAAGCGAAATGGTCCATGCCAATATCGGTATATCCATGATCGATAAACAACCGCCGCCCGGTTTGATAAAGTTCCATTTTCAATGCAGCACCGGGCAAATCATTTTCATCAAACAGGCGCTGGCCGCGGCTTGTCCAGGGAACATGCGCATAACTATAAAATGCCACCCGGTCGGGTTTCAGTTGCAGCGTTTGTAAAATACTTTTTTCAATGGAGGCCACCGTTTGTAACGGTAAGCCATAGATGAGATCGAAATTGACAGCGGTAAAACCAATGGCGCGTGCCTGTTGTGTAACCCGCTGTACATTTTCAAAAGGTTGAATACGATTGATGATGCGCTGAACGGCGGGGTCATTGTCCTGTACGCCAAAACTAATGCGCCGGAAACCAAGCCGGAACAGGGTTTCCAGATGTTGTTGGGTGGTATTGTTGGGATGACCTTCAATGCTGAACTCATGATCGGGATGAATGATGGCATAACTGGTAATAGCGTTGATGAGCTTCTCAAGATTTTGCGGCGAAAAGAAAGTGGGGGTGCCGCCGCCAAGATGCATTTCCCTGATGACGGGTTTTTCGTTCATTAATTGATGGTATAACAACCATTCGGTGATAATGGCTTGCAGGTATTCATCTTCAACGCTATGGTTGGTAGTTATTTTTTTATTACAACCGCAGTAGGTGCACAGCGATTCGCAAAAGGGAAGATGTAAGTAAAGGCTAATGCCGTTGCGCCGGTTCTGCTCAGTGAATTGGTGTTGAAACATGCGTGCCCATTCAGTTG
Source organism: Niastella populi (assembly GCF_002078015.1). Classification (GTDB taxonomy): domain Bacteria; phylum Bacteroidota; class Bacteroidia; order Chitinophagales; family Chitinophagaceae; genus Niastella; species Niastella populi. The sequence continues at coordinate 338,331 of NZ_LWBP01000188.1, forward strand.
TATCTATGTGGTCATTCCAGCAGGGAACGGTAGGGTAGCTGGTATAACGGGGTACAGGCACATTGTATTTATGCAGTAAAGCCGGGTCGATAGTCATAATAATGATATTGACGCAAAACTACCGGAGCGGTGATATGATGTAAATGACTTGCTTTATATGCCGGTATGATTTTAATCAGTTGAAGGAAGGGAGGTAGTATGGGCAATAAAAAAACCTCCCGTGGCGGAGGTTTTTTACAAAAAGGGTCACCAATGTCTTTCGCTTCCCGAAAACGGGGTTGTTCGTAGGCGTGCACAGTTGCCTGGATGGTTTTCCACAGGCATTACCAGAGATTAAAAACGGGAAGGTAACGGATTACAAAAAGGTGTAAAAAAGAAAAACCTTTCCTTAGTTTTAGAATTTTAAAGGAAAGGGGAGCAGGACTACTCCCCTTTTTAACCCCTAAACCCTAAACCGTAGAAAAGGTTTTTCATATAATGAGGTATACAAGTCTAATTTTCAAGAGAAATCAGGTGAGGCAGGGCCTCTGTAAAGAACTGTGACAGGGACTAATACTTAGAAAATATCGTACCAAAAATCACTTGTTCACACCTAAAATTCCGGCTAATTTTTCAGCATTTATGTTATTGCAAAGAGCACAAAACTAGTTCCATAAATTATGCCAAACGCCTTAAATGTGGATAAACCCGACAGGAAAATTGGCCATTCATTAAAAAGTTTTCAATTAAGCTGTGCTTTATCTCAATAAGTTGCAACCCACACCCACATGTTCCTTATAACTGCAGAAACGATTCTTTTCTTAAGAATTTTATATTAAAAAATGCCGTAAAAAAGTAGAAAACTGTAAAATCCGCTCATATTCAACAGCCTGTAAAATCGTAAACCGCAATTGGGAGTTTGGGGGCTGATAGATTTTAGGGTAAAAAAAACGAACCTGCAGTATACGGCATTGTAGTACAGCTGAACAGCTGAAAAACTCCCCGGGTAGGGTTGTACCGGGCAGCTCTTTTTATGATGAGTTTAAGGAGAGATGGCTTTTTTACGAATATAAAATCATTGTAAGCGTATTTAAACCCTTTTCATTCGCATTGTTATTTGGCAGATCTGCTCTCTTTCTATTTTATATACTTGTAAAGAATTAAAAGAACAGGAAGCGTATGCAAAAATCAATAAACCCCAATCACAAGGCTAATATCCTTACACACAATAGCGTTTTTACCATCATGGGAAATGCACATACGGCCTTTCTCAAATGAATTAAAAGAAGTCCAAAATATGAGTTGGCAGAAGTGTTGGAGCCAGATAACGCGCTCGGGCGTTAACAAACAATTGTGTTTTTAGCCGTTATTAATAATTACCCATGATCAGGAAAACCAGTTCAATAGCATCGATATGTTTTTTATTTTCCTGCGGTACCGGGCTTAAGATAAACCGGATAGATTTTAAACCCATCGACAAAGACTTCTCCAGGTCTTTCGACAATCAGTCTTTCAAAACAGGTAAGCCAATTGGAGGGCTGAGCGGGGGAACTACGCTTTTATCGTTATTTGGGATTTTAAAAAGTGAAACTGAAATTGTAACCTTAACGTTTAAAAACAACCACCTGTTAGATCTTGTTTACAAAGACAGCACCCTTACCAAAACACTCACATTCCAGGTTAAACTCGCCCGCAAAGGGTATCTTGAAATTTCATTGGTACATAAAAACATTAAAATTCCACCTGTTATTCCTTTTTTGTACAGCAATGTGGATTTGAGCAGGACCAGGATCGGCTTAACAACCAACAATGAGTTGGTTATAGACAATAAATGGGAAAGATCGGGCAGCTTTCTTCTATTCATGGGCGGCGCAGGCGGCCGAACGCAATACTTTTTCAAACCCTCTGACAAATAACACCTTAACTCTTGTTTGATGACCCATTTTTTTAATTGCATTACTATTGTTCTCATGTTACAATCATGCAGCCAGGCTCCCGGGAGAGAGCAGCCTTCGGTTCTGGAGAAAAATAGCCGGTTCGATCTGGAGAAAATTAATTTCCAGGAAAACCTGCCCAAACTTTATTCCGAAAATATTTTAATAGATGAGATCCGGCATGATAGTGTAAGGGATGGCAAACTAACGGATGAAATGCTGCGTTATAGGATCAGTAATATTATTACTGATGTTTTTAAACTGCAAGTACCGGAAAAGGAGTTCGGATTTGTATTTAGAGGTTCTACCCTTGACAGTGTTGCCTTATTTCAAAACATTTACTTTACGCACCTTTCTACACTGGCAGACACCAATAAAAAACCGGTTGCATTTTATGCCGAAGCAGAAGTTAAGACGGAAAAAGAGCAACGTGATTTTTTGACAACAATAAAGAGCAAATATGGGGAACCTAAACATGCCTTTTTTATTAGCCATGAATATAATATTTGCTCTTATGAGTGGGTTTTGGCAGATAGGACGCTGGAAGTGCAAACCTCCTATGGTGTCCGTTTTTCTACCAGTTATAGTTCCGCAGATGGTTTAAAGGAAACGTATTACCGGATCGATTTGCTTATTATAGACAATCTGCAGAAGGAAAATATCTATAAAGCACACCTTTTCGAGTTTCCTGATAAAATATTGTACAATGGCAAATACCACAGTTATAAAAACTTTCAGTTTGAAAAATTATCGGTTTTCAGAGATGAATTTCTTTTGAAATCGACCAACGAAGATTTAGTTAAAGAAGAGCACGGACTCTATGATATTAGAAGGGCTGAAAACGAACAATCTGGTAAAAGATCAGAGGAAGATAAGGATGGCCCTTCCGATATGAGTAAACCGGAAAACGAATAATATCATGATGAGCACGGGCATTATCTGCAAATTGACTTTCCTGCTGTTGCCTGTAACTGGCATTACGCTTTGGTTTCTGTACGATGGAGGCATTGGTTTGGGTTGGAACCTGATCTGGTATTGGATCTGGATAATCGGTTTCTTAACGGTTTATACAGCAGGGGTAGTATTCAGCTATTTCTATAACCGGATAAAGGGAAAGAGAAACAAAGAAAATATTCTTTTTATGCTTGTTGGTTTAAGTTTATTAGTAATAGCCAGTGGGTGTGCCATTATGCAGTTAACATAATCCCCCGGCTTGCAGGAAAAAGTTCGATCAGCTTCAAATTGGGGAACAGTGACCTTTGGGAAGGTTGGCATAGATTGCAAAGAGCTTAACAGGTAAACTGGAATTACTTTTACAAACCCGCAATAGCACAGGATAAAAACAAAGGTTATCTTAGCTGCTTTAGTAGCCTTAAAAAGATACAATGAGTTTACCCGGAATCCTCATTATTGAAGATGAAGCCACCATTAGAAAGGAGCTTGAATGGCTTGTAAGCAAAAGGCAGGAGTTTAACCTTTTGGGTAGTGCGTCAACCGTTACAGATGCTGTGGAAAAGATTGTTCAGTTAAAACCCGATCTGGTTTTAATGGATATCCAATTACCAGATGGTAACGCTTTTGAAATATTAAATCAGGTACCTGACCCCTCTTTTTCTGTGATCTTTATTACCGCGTTTAACCATTTTGCTATCAAGGCCATAAAACACGGGGCCATAGACTATCTCTTAAAGCCAATAGATGAAGAAGAGTTATATAGTGCTATGGACAATTATAACCGGGATAATTCTTCTTTTACCTCCAGGCAGCTTGAAATTATAAATGAGAATCAGAAAAGCAGTAAACAACAAAATTCCAGAATATGTATCTCCACCCTGGAAAGCCTGGAGTTTTTTAAAATTACAGATATTTTGTACTTATCAGGAGATGGTAGCTACACACATTTTTATTTAGAAGGCGGCAACAGGATAATTAGTTCCAAGCCTTTAAAATTTTATGAAGAATTGTTGCCCGCCGATTATTTTCTAAAATGTCATCAATCTTATATTGTCAACATATCGTCAATCGTCAGGTATTTGAGATCGGGGTTTATAGTATTGAACAGCGGTATGGAAATTCCTGTTTCTACCAGAAGAAAAGAAGCTGTTGTTCGATTACTATCGCAATTATAAGTCTATAATGAAAAGATACCTGTTACTTTTGTTCCTGCCAGCCTTACTTTCTTGCCAAAAGAAAGCGGGAAAGAAAAATATACAACCTGCAGTACTCCTTGAAAAATTGAAGCAGGAGGCAGAATGCAATCCGGATAAGGGTTCTGACAGAAAAATTGATTTCTGGAACAATGCATTGAATCGTTTTCCCTACAATGAACACAACGTTCTTCAGGCCTATATTTATTATGAACTGGCCAAAGAATATGCAAAAACCGACCTGGCGAAATCTAAAGCACATATTGAAACGGCTTTGAGCCTGATAGAAAAAGAAAATGAATTTTTTGATATCAAAGTTTCTATTTACAATGGCCTGGCCAATATTTATCTAACAGAAGGCAAAACATTCCAGTCTAACCACTACTATAACAAGGCGGCAGCTCTGATCTCCGCCCATCCAAATGAAATTGCACCCAAAGCCAGGATAATCTGCCTGGTAAATTGTGCACAGGAAAATTTTAACTCGTCGCAAATAGACAAATCAGTTGCACAAAACTATTTGGCGCTACAAACCGCAATTGTCAATAAAAGCAAACTGGATGAGCATTTCTACCATAATAATCTGTTTAGGATCTACACGCAGCTGTTTCGGATTTACGAACGCACCGGTCGGTTAGATTCACTGAAAAAATATAACCAAAACGTTGGTGAAATGTATACCATACTGGGGGGCGATAATGTGCAGCGGTTCTTTTGTGAACAAAAGGCAACCATTTTGGTGTATGAAAGAAAATTTGATTCCGCAATTATATACATAAAACAATGCGAGGAGTTGGATAGAAGGCTGTATGCAGAAACCAATCTTGACATTCATAAACTTAATTTGTATGTAGTTTACACCAGTTTGATCAATCTTTATGCTGCAAAACGGCAGTTTTCAATCGCTGAAAAATATATAAAGGCTACGCAGAATATAGAAGAACATTTTAGGGTGAATTATAATTCCAGATTCGATAATAGAATGGCCCGGGCCCGGTATTATCTTCAAAAAAGGGATTTGGATGCGTACCGCAGGCTCCACCTGGAAAGTTTGGAAGTAAAAGACTCCCTGCATGCCAGCAATAGTGCCAGGGCCATTGAGGAAATTGCTGTTTTTTACGATGTAAATGCCAAAAAGAAGTCGATAGACCTGCTTAATAAAACCGTAAGAACTACGAATGAAAAATTGAAAACAAGAACGTTGTTTTTGGTGATCAGTGGTTTGCTGCTTCTGATAGTAACGGGGTTTATAGGTTTTTATGTATATGCCCAGAAACAAAGAAAGAAGTTGGCGGCAAAAGAAAAAATACTTTTGCAGCAGAAATTACTGAGAACGCAAATGGAACCCCATTTTATTTTTAATACCTTATCTACATTACAAAGTTTTATCCGGTTTGAAGAAAAGGAAAAATCGATCAGGTATCTCGGCCTTTTCAGTAAATTACTAAGAAGCAGCTTAGAGATGAGCAGGAACGATTTGATTTCATTAGAAGATGAAATTGAGGCGATAAGAAATTATCTGGTACTTCAACAAATGAGAAATAACCACAATTTTGAGTTTAATATCTCCATGCCGGAAGATACCTTAGGGATAATGATACCACCAATGCTTATTCAGCCCTTTGTGGAAAACGCAGTAATTCACGGTGTTTCTCCTTTACAGGGAAAAGGTGAAATTCAAATCAATATCGATCTTAACAGTGATCTGATCACTGTTATAATTCGCGATAACGGTAAGGCCGGTAACAAAAATAAGCCTGCTGGCCATACCTCCCTTTCGGGAAGTATTGCCAGGGAAAGAATGGATATATTGTTTAAGGAAACTTCCCAAAAAGGCGCCATTCAAATTGCGCAGACCAACGAAAATTATACGGTCATTTTAAAGATCCCATACAAAAACGCATAACCATCTATGCGGCCGCCATTTCAAATCTATAGCATGCCTGCACGAATTTATATTTAGCGCCAACATATTTGTATTACTGCAAATTAATATTTTTCCCATTTGTACATTAGCCCACAATAGTATTGATGAACGAGTTCATAGCATTTTTTACCCGGCATAACGTTTCTAACGCAAGCATTGGTTTTATGATGCTGGCAGGTTGTTTTATTGCCATTTTTCATACGGTAATCCTGTCGGCCCTGTTTCGATTGAATTTTAGAGGCTGGTTGTTTTTTGTAGTTGACCCGTTGCTGATACTTCTGGCAGGTATATTGAACAGGCAGTTGGTATTTCCTGTGTTCTTTTTATTATTTATTTCGGTTTTTGTTTTGGGGATTACAGGTATGATATATGCCGGCTTTATCAAATCAAAAGAAGAAAAAAAGAAACGCGAACAACTAAGGCGACGATATCGTATTGCCCCTAAACCATTATGGAAAAATATTGGCGGGTTTATAGTCGTTGCCCTGTTTTTTGTAAGTTTTTACTATTTAGGTTTTTATTCCGTGTTGCTGCTTTTTATAATTGTCCCTGTACTTTCTGCCATACTGCCCGGTAACAGGAATAAATTTTTAAAGTATCAGGGAACCCTGCCTACTTCAAAAATACGGTCTGTTGCCATGGGGTTGGCAGAAATTGAGGGTTCTCTGGAATGTATAGAACCAATGCTTTCACCCATAAATAATAAGCAATGCATTGGGTACAGATATCGCATAGAAGATATAAGTACAAACAAGGATGGTGACAAAAGCTATACTACTATTTTAGACGAAACTATGTGTAACCCTTTTTATATTTCGGATGAAACCGGTAAAATAAGGGTACACCCAGATAAAATGGAATTTGTATATGTGGCCGAAGATGAAATGTATAGTTCCGGTGGAAAGCGGTATACACAGTTTCTCATAAAGGAAAACGATAAAATGCTGCTCTTAGGCAATTGTGGCTTGGGTGAAAACAATGAACCTGTTTTTGAATACGAAGAGATTAAAAAAGTTTTTGCCATTGCACCTTCAGATAAAATAACACACTACAATACATTTAAGCCATTATTGAATTCTTTTCTGATATTCACCTGTGCTTTTGCATTAATGGTTTCCCTTATTCTCGTTACTCCCATGTATATAAAAGACGGTCAATTAATAATAGAAACACCAGATTTTGAACTTAATTCGAATGCTGTAACTGGTGATGAAAGTACTGAAGAGGTATTGGATGTTCAAAACGAAGGAGACGTGGAAGACGGGCATTTTCAGCCTCACTTAGAAGGACAATCTGTAATACGGGATTCTATAAATTAAGAAAAAAAACATGAATGCAATTATCTCTTATACCATTATCGGTTTATTGGTTATTGGTCTTTTAAGCGTAATTATTTCTGCTTATAATAAGCTTATAATGCTAAAAAACAATGTAAGTAAGGCCTTTTTTAATATTGATGTGTTGTTAAAACAGCGGGCAGATGAAATACCCAACCTTATAAAGGTGGTAAAGGAAAGTATGCATTATGAAGAAACAACACTGGCAGCGTTGACCCGGTTAAGAACCGACTTTTTAAACAGTCATAGAAATGAGGATAGGCTAAAATTATCCAATGAAATGGATAAAATGGTAAAATCAATTTTTGCCGTATCGGAAAATTATCCCGATCTAAAAGCCAACAATAATTTCGTGCTCCTGCAACAAAGGGTTTCGGGAATTGAAGATGCTATTGCAGACCGAAGGGAGTTTTACAATGAAAGCATCAATATGTATAACATTGGTATTGCGGAATTTCCTCCATTGATTCTGGCTAAATTATTGGGCTACCAGGAAAAACAACTTTTACAGATATCAGAAGACGAGAAAAAATATGATGGAATTAAGTTTTGATTTTATTTCCATTTTGGAAACGATAGAGCGACAGCCCGTATATGTAGTTTTTTGGGCAGCATTTGGGATGTTCTTTTGCTCAATAGTCCTGTTCGTACCGGTTATAATTTTAAGAAAGTTAAATAAAACGGCTAAAATTGACAACGGTATAGGTTTGGTTGCAAGCATCCTGCTATTATGTTGGATAATAGGTTTTGTTACCCAAATGATCCTGTTCTTTTCAGGCGTTTCAGGTATAAAATTATTTTTTATCTGGATGGCCATGTTTCTCACTTATGTAGTCTTTGGTGTATTCAATAAAAATATGATCCTAAAATGGAGTGCTACCCTTACCAAAACAAATAAGTCAGCTACCCCGGTGCAGGAACACGAAGCCAAATAATTCCTCGCGGTTTGTTGAAACGTCTATTTCCGTAGAAGATGCAAAAACACTACATGCCGGTTTCTGCGCCGGGTATGCCCCTGACTCCTGACAACCAAAGCTCCACGCTCTGTAACGACCTATGCGCTAACTTTTCAGTACCTTTGCACACTTTTCGGGCTGCGGAATTACCTGTTCTCCAGGCAATTTTGTAAACAGCTGAAATTAAAGTGTTTAAACAGATTTACAGGGAAATATATGTCAGCAAACTACAGAGAGTTTCAGAAATTGAATTTGCCTGTTATAGAACAGGAAATATTGGCTAAATGGAGTGAAAATCAGGCTTTTGAAAAAAGTGTATCACTTCGCAACGATGCTCCTTCATTTGTATTCTATGAGGGGCCGCCCAGCGCCAATGGAATGCCTGGCATTCACCACGTTATCAGCCGCACCCTGAAAGACCTCGTTTGCCGCTATAAAACAATGCGCGGCTTCCAGGTTAACCGTAAGGCCGGCTGGGATACCCATGGACTGCCCATCGAATTAGGCGTTGAAAAAGAACTGGGTATCACTAAAGAAGATATCGGTAAAAAGATCTCTGTTGAAGAATATAACCGCAAATGCCGCGAGGCCGTAATGCGGTACAAAGACAAATGGGACGACCTCACCAGGAAAATGGGCTATTGGGTAAACCTGAGCGATCCTTATATCACCTTCGATAACAATTACATAGAAACCCTCTGGTACCTGCTGAGCAAGCTGTACGAAAAAGGGCTGCTGTACGAAAGCGTAAGCATTCAGCCTTATTCACCCGCCGCCGGCACCGGTTTAAGCTCCCATGAACTGAACCAGCCCGGAACCTATAAAATGGTAAAGGATACCAGCGCCGTGGTAATGTTCAAAGCGGTGAAGGACGAGAAGGCGCAGTTTCTGTATAAAGCTGTTGAAGACGCTCAGGGGGCTGAGCAATCGCGAGCCAACTTAGAACTTAAAACTAAGAACTCAGAACTCTTCTTCCTGGCCTGGACCACCACACCCTGGACTTTACCTTCGAACCTTGGCTTAACGGTAGGGGAGCGTATCACGTATGTGCTGGTACAAACGTTCAACCCCTATACGCATTTACCAATCAACGTAATTCTGGCCAAAGACCTGTTGGGGAAATATTTCAAACCCGAAAACGAAAATACCGGGTTTGAAGAGTACAAGGAAGGTGACAAAACCCTTCCCTGGCGCATACTTACTGAGTTTAAAGGTGCGCAGTTGGAAGGTTGCCAATATGAGCAGTTACTGCCTTTCGAGGCTAACAATATGCAGTCGATAACAGCACTGAATCCTACGGCAAAACCGTTCCGGTTGTTGTTAGGTGATTTCGTAACTACCGAAGATGGTACCGGTATAGTACATACCGCCCCTGATTTTGGTGCAGATGACTTCAGGGTAGGAAGTAAATACAACATCGGCTTTTTCAGCGGTGTAAATAAATATGGAAAACTGGAAAAGCTTGTATTGGTCGATCGCCAGGGCAAATTCGTTGAAGGCGTTGGCGAGTTCAGCAACCGGTATGTAAAGAACTATAAAGACGAAAAAGAGTATGTAGATGTGAACGTAGACATCTGCGTAAAGCTGAAAAAAGAGAACCGCGCCTTCAAGATAGAGAAATATGAGCATAATTATCCCCACTGCTGGCGCACCGATAAACCCGTATTATATTACCCGTTAGATGCCTGGTTTATAAAAACCACCGCGCTGAAAGACAGGCTGGTTGCCCTTAACAAAACCATTAACTGGAAGCCCAAATCGACCGGTGAAGGCCGCTTTGGTAACTGGCTCGAAAATATGGTTGACTGGAACCTGAGCCGCAGCCGCTTCTGGGGCACGGCCTTACCCATCTGGAAAACCGAAGATGGCCTTGAAGAAATATGCATTGGTTCGGTTCCGCAGTTGAAAGAAGAGGCGGCGAAAGCCGACAAGGCGCTGGGTACGAACAATGCGAAGATCATGAGCGACCTCGATCTGCATAAACCTTATGTCGACGATATCGTGCTGGTAAGCGCTTCGGGCAAACCCATGAAACGTGTGCCCGACCTGATAGACGTTTGGTTCGATAGCGGCGCTATGCCCTATGCCCAATGGGGCCTCGACCACGACAAGTTAAAGGCCGGCGATGCGTTTCCTTTCAAGCATCCATTCAACAAAACCTACCCGGCTGATTTTATTGCCGAAGGCGTAGATCAAACCCGCGGCTGGTTCTATACCCTGCATGCCATAGCTGGTCTGTTATTTGATTCTGTTGCCTACAAGACCTGCGTATCGAACGGACTGGTACTTGATAAGAACGGCAACAAGATGAGTAAGCGCCTTGGCAATGTGGTTGACCCGTTCAAAACCATTGAGCAGTATGGCGCTGATGCTACCCGCTGGTACCTCATAACAAATGCCTCGCCCTGGGAGAACATGAAGTTCGACCTGGAAGGCATAAAGGAAGTACAACGCAAGTTCTTCGGCACCTTATATAATACCTATCAGTTCTTTGCGCTGTATGCAAATGTTGATGGATTTTCCTTTAAAGAAGCGTATATACCGCTGGAACAACGGCCCGAGATCGACCGCTGGATCCTTTCTTCTTTAAATACCCTTATAAAAAAGGTTTCAGAGTATATGGACGATTATGAGCCTACCCAGGCCGGTCGCGCCATTGAAGAGTTTATGGATGAGCACCTGAGTAACTGGTATGTGCGGTTGTGCCGCCGCCGGTTCTGGAAAGGGGAGTATGAACATGATAAAGTGTGCGCTTACCAAACCCTGTACGAGTGCCTCGAAACCGTACTGAAACTGATGGCGCCCATATCGCCGTTCTTCAGCGATGCGCTGTTCAGGAACCTGAACGCAGTAACCGGCAGGCATAAGGTAGAATCGGTACACCATGCCGATTACCCCGTTAGTAACGCCGCCGTGGTAGATACTGAACTGGAAGAGCGCATGCGCCTGGCGCAGGATGCCTCATCACTCGTTTTGTCGTTACGTAAGAAAGTGAACATAAAAGTGCGCCAGCCATTGCAAAAAGTACTGGTGCCTGTGTTAGATAAACACATGAAAACCCAGATAGAACTGGTGGAAGACCTGATAAAAAGCGAGGTGAACGTAAAGGAGTTCGAGTACCTGACCGAGGATACCGGTTTTATCAAAAAGAAGATAAAACCCAATTATACGATGCTGGGAAAGAAATTGGGGGGCAAAATGAAAGCGGTGGCAGCAGCATTAACCGCTTTTAGCCAGGAAGACATATCGAAATTGGAAAAAGATGGTAGTATTTCATTGAATATTGAGAACGAACCCTTAATATTACAGACTAATGAAGTAGAGATCACCAGTGAAGATATCCCCGGGTGGATGGTGGCCAATAAAGATGTTCTCACCGTGGCTTTGGATGTAACCGTTACCCCCGAACTGGTCAGCGAAGGAAATGCCCGCGAACTGGTTAACCGTATCCAGAAAATCCGCAAAGACAGTGGTTTTGAACTCACTGATCGAATACTGGTTAAGGTAACCGAACACCAGGAATTGAACCAATCGATCGCCCAATTTAATAATTATATTTGTACGGAAGTTTTGGCAGATAAAATTGAACTTGTACCTGAATTACCAGATGGCACCGAAATTGAAGTGAACGATATTCCATTAAAAGTGTTCGTTACAAAAAAAGCGTAAAAGTATGGCAACCAAGAAAAAGGCGGCCAAGCCAGCAAAAAAAACGATTGCCCCCAAAAAGCCAGCCCGAACGGCAGGCGGGGCAGCCAAACCTGCTGCTAAAAAAGTAGTTGCTAAAAAGGAAATTAAGCCTGCTGCAAAAAAGACAGTTAAACCTGTGGAAAAGAAGGCTCCGGCAAAACCGCAGCCCGTTGCTCACCACCAGGTTGCTACCAAAGCGCATGCAAAACCTGCCGCAACTGCCGCTGCCGTAAAACCAGTTGCCAAACCCGTTGAAATAAAGGACGTTAAAGAAGTTAAAAAAGCTGTGGAGGCTCCTGTAAAGGTTGAAAAGCCGGAGGTAAAGGTAGAGGTGAAAAAGCCCGAACCGGTTATACCCCCGCCGCCACCTAAAAAACCGGAGCCGCCGAAACCAGTAAAAGTGGTGATACCGGAGATAAAAACTAAAACGTCGCGCAGGTACGAACCGGAATTCACAAAATCAGTATTAGATCAACCAGAAAATATTCAAACAGGACCAACCATGAGATATAGTGATGCCGAACTTAGCGAGTTCAAAGAGCTGATATTAAAAAAAGCAGAGCAGGCAAAAAAAGAATTGGCCTACTTACAGGGTTTAATAACCCGTAAAGATGAAATGGGTGGCGATGAGAACGAAAATCGCTACATGACGATGGAAGATGGAAGCATGAGTATGGAAAGGGAACAGTTGGCCCAAATGGCCAGCCGTCAGATCAATTACATTGATCACCTCGAGAAAGCTCTGATGCGCATCGAAAACAAAACATACGGCATTTGCCGTGTAACCGGTAAACTTATCGATAAAGCCAGGTTACGGGCTGTTCCGCATGCTACCCTGAGCATCGAAGCCAAGCAAATGATGAACAAATAAGCATCGCCTGCTTTAAATAATCGATTGGTTATCATTCTGCTTGAAGTGGAACCGGGTTTCTATACAAGTTACTTATTGAAATAATTAAGCCCCCTGATAGAATCGGGGGGCTTTTGTTTGAAGTAGGAAATAATTGCTGATTTGCGATTTCGAGATTTTGAGATTTGCCCCGGTTTTACATTTCCGATAAATCTCAAAATCTCTAAATCCCCAATCTCAAAATCCTTTTTGTGCCTCCGGCGCCCAGAACACAGCAGGCATCGGCTTTTCCAACAAATACTGGTAATAGAATTTGTACGCCTCATAGCGGTTGTGCACTCCCTTCAGGCCCATAATACTGTGCCGCTCGCCGGGGTAGGCCATGAACTCAAAATGCTTTTTCAGGTCTTCCAGTTTATCTATGAATACAAGACTGTTCTGCATATGCACATTGTCGTCAGATGTGCCATGTACAATACGTAACAGGCCCTTATATTTTTCGGCATAGGTCATTACCGATGTGATCTTATAGCCATCAGGATTATCCTGCGGCGTGTTCATGAACCGTTCGGTATAATGGGTATCATAAAATTTCCAGTCGGTAACCGATGAATTGGCAATGCCATACGGGAACACATCGGCACCATAGGTAAGCGCCATACAGGTCATATAACCACCAAAACTGCCACCGGTAATGCACAGTTTATTGCTATCTACCCAGGGCTGTTTCTTTAACCACCGGCCACAGGTCATATAATCCTCTATTTCGTGTTTACCCAACTGGCGGAAGATGTAGTTCAATCCCTTCTTGCCAAAATGCCCGCTGCTGCGGTTATCGAAAGCCACCTGTATCATGCCTTCCTGTGCAAACCATTGAACAGGGGAAACGGTTGGTTTCCAGCGATCGTAAACAGTGCCGGCATTGGGGCCGCCATAGATGCTTATGAGCACCGGGTATTTTTTATTGGGGTCGAAGTTGATGGGGTAGGTGATAGATACAGGCAGTTCGAAAACTCCATCGGCAGAAGGCACCCGTACAATTTCGGTCTTTGGTAAGTTATAGTCGCTGAAACTGCTTCCCTTCATGTTGGCCACTTCCCGTACGATCTTTCCTTTGGCGTCAACCACGGCCATTGCCGGCGGGGTATTCAGGTTGCTATAGATCGTAATAAAATAGTTGCCATTGGGCGATACGCTAAAGAAATCATGACTGAAATCGCCAAAGCTCAGGCGGGTGACCCCTTTTCCGTTCAGGCTGGCTTTATACAGGTCGAAACGGGTTGAGTTCTCTTTACGCGCCCTGAAATATACCACCCCGGCCTTCTCGTCGATCTTTGCAATGCCGGTGCCCCAGAAATTGCCGGTAGTAATGGCGTTCTTCAACTGGCCATTGTTATCGTAGTAATACAGGTTATCCCAGCCATCACGGTCGCTTTTTATAATACAACCCTTACCTGATGAAAGGAAAGTGATGCGTTCCGTATCATCGAGATCGATCCAGGTGTCCTGTTTTTCATTATACATTTCTTTTTTGCTGCCGTTGGCGAGGTCGATGCTATAAACCTTCAGGTTGTTCTGTTTACGGTTCATCCATTGTACCCATAACTGACCGTCGGGCGACCAGGCCGGAGTGCCGAAATACTGGTCGTCTTTTTCATTGAAATCGGCCCACACTACGTTTCCGCCATCAACCGCTGCAATACCGATCTTTACTTCGGGGTTCTTATCACCGGCTTTGGGATAGCGGGTGTTTTCGAGATAGCCATGCTGGCCATCGGCAACATAAATTGGGAATACCGGCACCTGCGATTCGTCGAAACGCATGAAACAGAGGCGTTTGCTGTCATCGCTCCACCAGAAAGCTTTGTACCTGCTGGCACGCCCCAGGATCTCTTCATAATATACCCAGGAAGCATAGCCGTTTAAAACGGTAGCGGAACCATCGGAAGTAAGGGCGGTTTCGTTACCCGTGGCTATATTCCTGATATACAGGTTATTGTCCTTTTTGGTATAGGCTGCCCATTTGCGATCGGGCGAATAAGTTGTATTAACGCTGCCGGCTATCGACACTTCGGGGGGCGTCATTAATCCGCCATCGGGGTGCGGAACCGATTTACCGGTTTTAACGTCAACCAGGTATGTGGCAACCCTGCCGCTGGGTTCTTTCCGGATAAGAACATAATGGGTATCGTCTGTCCACCCCTTGATCGAAGGCAGCGGTTGAACGGCATTTGTTTCGCTGTTCCTGAATATTTGTTCAAATGTGAAGTTTTGCTTTTGAGCGTGGGTACCAACAGCAATCAAAAGCAGGAATGGCAGTACCATTCCTTTTGCAGCAGCCATTTTCATGTAGTGATGTTATTATTTTAGATAGAAAATTAGCCAATTAGATAATTTGATGGCGGTTTCAGGGGTGAATGGTTCAATCAATTGACGATAGGCAGACAGTTCACAGTTCATAGTTCACAGTTCATAGTTCATAGTTCACAGTTCACAGTTCATAGTTCATAGTTGGCAGTTCCCGGTCCCCGGTTCTCAGGTTCCGGTTGCAGAACCTGGAAATGTTGAGCTGTTTACTATTTTTCAGGCGCCCTGAATGAGGGGAGCCCGGAAACCGGCATCCGGTAACTATTTCACTTCCTGCATGTCTACCAGCTTCTTATAAAATCCGTTATGGGCTATCAGCGTATCGTGGGTGCCGCGTTCAACGATCCTGCCTTTCTGCAAAACGATGATCTCATCGGCATGGCGAATGGTGCTGAGGCGGTGCGCGATAACAATGCTGGTACGGTTGGCCATCATTTTATTGATGGCATCCTGAACCAGGCGTTCGCTTTCGGTATCGAGGGAAGAAGTGGCCTCGTCAAGAATAAGAATGGGCGGGTTTTTGAGAACGGCGCGGGCAATGGTCACCCGTTGGCGTTCGCCACCGCTGAGCTTGCTGCCGCGGTCGCCTATATTGGTTTGATAGTTCTCTTCTTTTTGCATGATGAAATCGTGCGCGTTGGCCACTCGGGCTGCCTGCTCAATTTCATCAATATCGGCTACGGGGTTGCCGAGGGCGATGTTGGAGGCAATGCTGTCATTGAACAGGATGGGTTCCTGGGTAACGATACCCATTTGATCGCGTAACGATAACAGCGAATACTCCTTGATATTAACGCCATCGATCAGCAATTCGCCGGTAGTGGCATCATGAAAACGGGGTACCAGGTCGGCCAGTGTGCTTTTACCGGCGCCGGACGAACCTACCAGGGCAACGGTTTTACCCTTTTCAACTGTAAGGTTGATATTATCGAGAATGGTTATGTCGTCGTATTTAAAAGTTACATTTTTGAATTCGATGGCCTTTTCGAAAGAATGCAGGTGACGGGGATTTTCGGCTTCCTTTACCGCCAGCGGGGCTGTAAGTACGCTTTCGATACGCTCGATGGCGGCGGCGCCGCGGCGCATGTTATAAAAAGCCTGGGAAAGCGATTTGGAGGGCTGAATGATCTGGTAGAACACTGCCAGATAAGTAATAAAGGCTTCGGAGCTTAGCAGCTTGTTGTCAAATACCATTTGTCCTCCGATCCAAAGGATGCAGCTAAAGATCATAACACCCAGAAACTCAGACATGGGCGAGGCCAGGTCGCGGCGGAAGGCCATTTGGATACGCAGTTTATTCAGCAGGTTATTAGTGCCAAAAAAGCGGTTACGCATCAGCTTTTCGGCATTAAAGGCTTTTACTACCCGTAAACCGCCCAGCGTTTCATCAAGGATGCTTAACAGCAACCCCTGTTGTTCCTGCGCTTCGCCCGATTGTCTTTTAAGTGTACGGCCTACCCTGCCCAAAATAAAACCGGCTAAGGGTAACAATACCAGCATTACCAGCGATAACATGGGACTTAAAAATATCAGGAATGCCAGCACGATGAGGATGTTCAGCGGATCTTTGATAAGGCCTTCGAGTGTGCCGATTACGCACCACTCGATCTCATTCATGTCGTTACTCATACGCGACATCATATCGCCCTTGCGCTGGTCGGTGAAATAACTTACCGGCAGTATCAGGATCTTATCGTAAAGGTCTTCCCGGAAGTTGGTCATAATCCGGTTGCGCATGGGTATCAACACGCGGTACGACAGGTATAAGAAGAGGTTTTTAAATAATATAGAGGTAATGATGGCAATACAAACGACCATCAGGGCCTGTGAAGGCCCGTAGGTTGTTTTCAGGTACGACAACCCATATTTCAACAGCTCCATTATGCCATCGGAAGTAAAAACAACTGGTGGTTTTTGGGTGAGGGGAGGATCGTTGGAAAATAACAGCTTTAAAAAGGGAGCCAGCATACCCAGTGAAACCAGGGAGAAAACTATTGATAAGAGGTTGAAAACTACATACAATACGATCTTTCCCTTCTGGTCCTTCAGGTAAAAGAAAATCCTTGAAAATCGCTTCATGAATCAGTTAAAATAATGAGTAAACGGTGCAAAGTAACTAATTTTACGGCTATTAAACCGTTAATGAAATGCAAGAAGGGAAACGCCAAAAACAGGTGGGAAGTTTATTGAATGAAGAATTAAATTTAATTTTTCAACGGCTGGGGCTGAATATGATCGATGGCGGCATGGTATCTATCTCGTCGGTAAAGATCACTCCCGACCTGCTGGAAGCGCGTATATACCTGAGCTTTTTTCAGGTAAAGGACGCACAGGAGGCCCTGAAGAAAGTAGAAGAAAGGGCCTGGGAAATAAAACGGGAGCTTACCAGCCAGGTGGCCAAACAATTACGCCGCATGCCCGAACTCAGGTTCTTCCTCGATGATACGCTCGACCATGTGTTCAAAATGGAAGAGTTGTTCAAAAAGATCAATGACGAGAACAAGGATAAGAAATAGCCGGTTACAGGTTCCCGCTTTGCGGGGGTTGCAGGTTCAGGGCGCCATATTCGAGGCTCCCGGCAGCCTATCAACATCCTGAAACTGTAAGCTGAAATGTGTTTTGTGAAGAAAGCGATGGAAATAGCACGAATTAACCTGATACCATAAATCAAACAAATTCTATTGAACTTCCTTTTCGCCTGGCGATATTTTAAGGCCAAAAAAAGCACCAATGCCATCAATGTAATAGCATGGGTGAGCATAGTGGCTATTATGGGTATCACGTTTGCGTTTATCGTCGTGTTGAGCGTATTCAATGGTTTTGAAGGGCTGGTAAAGTCGTTGTACTCTTCGTTCTACCCCGATCTGAAAGTATCAGCGGCATCGGGGAAGACGATCATGCTTACCCCTGAACAGTTGCAAAAACTGTCGGCCGTTAAAGGCGTTAATACCTATAGCCTTGTAGCGGAAGAAAAAACGGTGCTTATAAACGGCGACATACAGGTGATCGTTACGCTTAAAGGCGTAGATACATCCTATGAATCGGTGGCCGGTGTTTCCCAAAAATTGATTCGCGGTAATTTTCAAACCGGCAGTACCGATGAGCCATCGCTGGTGTTGGGAAATGGAGTCGAGAATGCCGTGGGTATAGAAAGCGATAAATACCTGTACCCGCTTACCGTGTACTCTTTCAAGCGGGGTATGAATATAAGCCTTACAGATCCTTCGCAGTCTTTTGCCGCAGCGAATATAAATACCTCCGGTACTTTTTTAATTCAGCAGGATATCGATAACAAATACGCCATCACCAATATCGGTTTCATGAAACTGATGATGGGGCTGGGGCCCGATGAATACAGCGGTATTGAGATCGCAATGCATACCGGTTATGAGGCGGAGGATGTAAAAAGGGGAATTCAGCAATTACTGGGCGCCTCTTATAAAGTAGAAACAAAATATGAGCAGAACCAGAGTTTGTACAGTGTAATGAACCTGGAAAAATGGTTTATTTATGGTGTACTTACCTTAATGCTTATTGTTGCCGCCTTTACAATGATCGGCAGCCTTACCATGCTGGTGCTGGAAAAGCAAAAGGATATACAGGTGTTGAAATCAATGGGCGCCAATAACAACCTTATACAAAAGATATTTTTAACTGAAGGCCTGCTGCTGGCAGGTATTGGCAGTATTACCGGGGTATTGCTGGCCGTTGTATTTTGCTGGGCGCAGGTTAAGTATAAGATCATTGCCATTCAGGGCGGCACTTTCCTTATAGATTACTATCCTGTGCAGTTGGTAGCTTCCGATTTTATACTGGTTTTACTAACGGTATCGTTGGTAGCTTTTCTGGCTTCCTGGTTCCCATCGCGCAAGGCGGCCATGCAGCCGATAGAGTTGAGGAGCTGACATTGAATTATAGTTATTGCATTATTATATAAACAAAAGGTCTGTCCCATCCGGAACAGACCTTTTAATATGTTTACAGGAACTGTATTAATAATCACCTATAGTTTCAGGTAACTGAGCCAGGGCTTTAGCCAGCTGCTCATCATTAGGCGCAATGCCATGCCATTCGTGATGACCTTCCATAAAGTCAACACCGGCGCCCATTACCGTTTTCATCAAAATAGCCACCGGTTTGCCTTTGCCCAAACGGGATTTAGCCTGTTCAAGACCTGCTACTACTGCGTCGATATCGTTACCTTTTTCAAGAACCATCACATCCCAGCCAAAAGCGGTGAATTTGGCATTCAGATCGCCCAGGGCCAGTACTTTATCTGTAGGACCATCGATCTGCTGGCCGTTCCAGTCAATAGTTGATATAAGGTTATCAACTTTATTATGGGCAGCGAACATAATAGCCTCCCAGTTTTGACCTTCATCGAGCTCGCCATCGCCATGTAAAGAATAAACTACGTTTTTCTCGCCATTCAGCTTTTTCGATAAGGCTACGCCGAGGGCAACACTCATACCCTGACCGAGTGAACCGCTGGCAATACGAATACCAGGCAGGTGCTCATGAGTAGCAGGGTGGCCTTGTAAACGGGAGTCTATTTTACGAAAAGTAGATAGTTCTTTTACGTCGAAATAACCCGCGCGGGCCAATGTTGAATAAAATACCGGTGATATGTGTCCATTTGACAATATGAATACATCCTCATTGCGTGCTTCCATGGAAAACTGAGGATTATGCTGCATTACTTTAAAATATAATGCGGTAAAATACTCGGTACAACCCAGTGAACCCCCGGGGTGACCACTGGCACAACCATGAACCATACGAACGATATCCCTGCGAATTTGAGTAGCGATGTCCTTTAATGCTGGCATAGCAAGATTAAAATTTGGTTGCAAAACTACAGGAAATGTGATTTGAATCAATAAATCAAATTAAACTTTCCCAATATTTTTATATCAAAGCCCGTTGGTATAAGGATTATTCTGTATCCAAAGTAAGTGTTATTAATAGTTGGAATTACGAAAATGTACTGTAATTTGCGTTGCTTTGTGTTTATGAGCCCAACCGGCCCGATTGGTAGCACGTATCATATTCCAGGACTTACAAAATCAGGCTGATGTTTGATGTATTATTTTCTATAGCTATTTCATTTGCGATCACCTTTTTAGCTATTCCGGTAATTATTACCGTAGCAGAGCAGAAAAAATTGTTTGACATTCCTGACGAGAGAAAAGTGCATCAGAGCCCAATTCCGTCCTTAGGTGGACTTGGGATCTTCGCGGGGTTTATGCTGGCATGTCTTATAGCCATCCCATATCAATCGGCTACCGATTTTCAATTCTATTTTGCTGCAGCCTTTGTTATCTTCTTCCTTGGGTTGAAAGATGACATTCTGGTTATATCTCCCATAAAGAAATTCATTGGCCAGGTACTGGCGGCATTTCTGGTAATATATAAAGGGAACATTCAGATAAAAAGCATGTATGGCTTTATGGGCATACATGAGTTGCCTGAAATGTTCAGCCTGTTATTGACCTATCTTACCGTTATCGTTATCATCAACTCGTTTAACCTGATCGATGGTATCGATGGCCTTGCGGGCACACTTGGTTTGATGGCTTCAGCCTTGTTTGGTTTATATTTCTTACAGGTTAACATGCTGGCTTACTCTGTACTGGCCTTCTCCCTGGCGGGCAGCTTAATGGCTTTTTTGATCTTCAACTTTCAACCGGCAAAAATATTCATGGGCGATACGGGGTCGTTACTTATAGGATTGGTGAACGCTATACTCGTTGTGAAATTCATCAATGTGGCCAATCAAACCGATATCGCTGTTCCTGTTATTGCTTCACCGGCCATCAGTGTTGCCATTCTGGTAATACCTTTGATGGATACCTTACGCGTGTTTGCGATCCGTACCTTCCACCGCCGTTCGCCTTTTAGTCCCGACAGAAATCACATTCATCACCTGTTGCTCGACAGAGGCCTTTCGCACCGGAATATAACCCTGCTGCTGGTATCGATAAACTTACTGTTCATACTGGCTGCCTATGCAGGCCGTAACCTGGGTTGCACCTGGATCATTCTGGCCATCTTAACCGTTTTCTTTTCGGGTATCGCAGCCTTGTATTATACCCGTCCGCGGGCACGCCTGTTTGTTGCCAAAACACTGGAAGCTCCGGAAGGGGAGTTGAAAACTTCCAAGATCGTTCCACTCACGACCGATACTATTTTGGAACATAAAAACTAGTTGCCGGTTCCCGGGTACCTGTTACCGGGGAATACCTGCTGTTCTGAACCCTGCAACATCTTTAGCGTCCGTGCCAGGCTACGTTTCAGGCTTACAGGCTGGCCGTAAACTGCCGGAAGAGGCTTTTTCAATCATGAACCTTCCAACCTCCGGCATGCATCCCGCAACCCCTTTAGAAAAATTTAAGTAGGTTTGCAGGCATTTAATATTTCTTCCTATGTCAGATGAATTAAATATTATTAAGGAATTAGCCCAGGAGGGCATGGAAAAAGCCATTAACCACCTGGAAACAGAATTAGTGAAAGTACGTGCCGGTAAAGCCAATCCAAACCTGGTCGACGGCATTGTAGTTGATTATTACGGAACGCCAACACCTATTAGCCAGGTTGGTAATATTTCGGTAGCCGATGCGCGCACCCTCAGTATTCAGCCCTGGGAAAAAAATATGCTTCAGCCCATTGAAAGGGCCATCATTGCCGCCAACATCGGCATCAACCCGCAGAATGACGGCAACATGATCAGGTTATTTATGCCGCCTTTGACCGAAGAAAGGCGTAGAGAACTGGTGAAAAGATCGCAGGGTGAAGGCGAACATTCAAAAGTGGCTATCCGCAACATCCGCCGCGATGCCATGGAGCAGGTAAAGAAACTGCAAAAGAACGGGTTGAGCGAAGATGTTTGTAAAGACGCCGAAAAGAATATTCAGGAAACAACCGACCGCTTTATTGCGTTGGTTGATAAACACCTGGCGGCGAAAGAAAAAGAGATCATGACCGTTTAAGAAATTTCTGATTGTAAGATTTAGAGATTTTGGGATTTATCTGGTTTCAGCTAAATCTCTAAATCTCTAAATCTCAAATATTACCTCTTACTTCTGCTTCTTTCTCGTAGTAATATACACGCCAGTAAGTATAATCATCAAACCAGCTACCTGCCACCCATTGATCGTTTCTCCTGCCAGCAATCCCCACGATAAAGCAATAAACGGAATGCCGTAAGTGACCATGGAGGCAAATAACCCGCCGGCCCTTTTTATCAGCACATAAAAAAGTATAGTGGCTACGGCAGTTCCCATAATGCCCAGCAATGACGAGGCGCCGCCCGACCAAAGAAGTTCTTTTTGAGTGAGCGGCAGGGAAAAATAACCCGTTGCCCAAAGAATGATGAAGCAGGGCACCAGCAGCAGGGCAAAACTTACCGCAACCACCGCCAGCGAAGAGGTTTGTTGTAAATGCCGGCCAACCAGGTTAATGTTCAGCCCATATAAAACAGTAGCCACCAGCGCAAATGATGCATAGGAAAGGAACTGCAAATTCACACTGCCTTTTGCGAATAACAATACCAGCATTCCGACCATGGCGATCATAACCCCAACCAGTTTATGTAGCTGAAATACCTGGCCGAAAAATAACAAACCGGTGAAGATCGTAAACACAGGTGTGAGTGAATTGAGAAATCCTGCAAGAGAACTGTCGATCTTCATTTCTGCCAGGCAAAACAGGTAAGCGGGAAAGAAGCTGCCCAGTAACCCGGAAAGAAAAACATATCCCAGTTTATTGAGCGGAATATTTTTCCATTGGTGTACAGCCACAGGCAGTAATACAAGGCCGGCGCTTAAGATACGGATGGTGGCCACCTGGTATGCACTTAAATGTGCCAGGCCTTCTTTTATCAGAATAAATGAGCTGCCCCAAATGATACAAAGCGCAATAAAAACGACTATGTTGATGAACGCCCCCCTGTACGACATGTAAATATTTGTTCAAAAATCAGGTATTCCATTTGAAATGTAATAATTTGAAACAAACATATTTCAATGGCTAATATAAAACTGAAGGATATCAGTACCAGGGCGCCAAAGGACTGGGATAAAGAGCAAACCAAGGCAACAACGGAAGGCATACTCGAAAAACTAAATGAGCTGCAGAACCTGTTGTTTGCCGAATCGAAACATTCAGTGCTGGTAATATTGCAGGGCATGGATGCCAGTGGTAAAGATGGCCTTATAAGAAAAGTATTCGGAACGCTGAACCCGCAGGGCGTTCGCGTGCAATCGTTCAAAGTGCCAACCGAACTGGAGCTCAGTCACGATTTTTTATGGCGTATACACGCGGTGGCGCCCCCAAAAGGCATCATTCAAATTTTTAACCGTAGCCATTATGAAGATGTTCTGGTAACCCGGGTGCATAAATGGATAGATGATAAAACAGCCAAAAAGCGCATCAGGGCCATCAATGATTTTGAACAGTTGCTGCAGGAACATAACAGCACCGTAATATTGAAATTCTACCTTCATATATCGCCCGAAGAGCAGGAACAACGGTTGCAGGAGCGCATTCATAACCCCACCAAACAGTGGAAATACAATGAGAAGGATTTTGAAGAAGCCAAACTATGGGATGATTACCAGGCTGTTTATGAAGATTGTTTTGAACAATGCAATGATGTGCCCTGGACAATTGTTCCCGCCGATCAGAACTGGTATAAAGAATATGTGATTGCGAATACCCTGCTTAAAGCCCTTGAAAAACTGAATATGCAGTACCCCGGTATAAAGAAATGAACGGCCTGTGTATATTAAAGCGAAAGCGGATATTCGAAAAATTGATATATTAGAAGTAAATATCATTAACAACTAAAACTATTTATTATGGGAATGACGAAAGAATTCAGGACGTTTGCCCTCAAGGGAAACGTAGTTGACCTGGCAATGGGTGTTATCATAGGCGCGGCTTTCAGCAGTATCGTTAGTTCACTTGTTGATGATGTTATTACGCCACTATTATTGAAACCGGCTTTGGAAGCGGCTAACCTGCAGGACTTAGACAAGTTGGTAATAATGGGGACGGTAAAAATCGGATCGTTCTTATCAGCTGTTATTAAATTTTTGCTTATTGCCTTTATTCTGTTCCTGATAGTAAAAGGTATTAACCGCTTCAAGAAAAAACAAGAGGCGGCAGCTCCGGTTACTCCCGAGGAAATCGTTTTGTTACGGGAAATTCGCGATTCGTTAAAGAAATAGTCTATAGGAAATAGATCACGTGTTTTTATATTTGCAAGGCATTTTGAATCACATTCAAAATGCCTTTTTTTAATTCTATATTAATACCGTATGCTAAAAGTTACACTGGCGCTAACTTTTTTAATGATAACGTTTACCTGCCTGGCGCAGGATAAAACCGTACAGGAACTAAGGGGCGAATTAGCAAAAGCGATCAAAAAGGAGGCAAGCGATACTACAGTCAAAACCTGGAAAACAGGCGGTATGTTCAATGCCACTGTAGGGCAAACCTCGCTCTCCAACTGGGCGGCCGGCGGCGATCAGTTCTCCTTTAATTCGAATGGGTTGCTGAACGCATTTGCATTTTATAAAAAAGGCATTCATTCCTGGGACAATAACATAGACCTGGAAATCGGGTATATTAACTCCACTTCACTGGGCACCCGTAAAACCAACGACCGCATAGATGTATTGTCAAAGTACGGTTGCCAGCTCTTTGATCATATGTTCCTGACCGGGCTGTTTAACTTCCGCTCACAATTCACAGACGGGTATACTTATCCTAATGATACCACCAAAATAAAACAGTCGACATTTATGGCGCCGGCCTATGTGATCGTTGCGGCGGGTATGGACTGGAAACCCAGTACAACATTTTCGCTGTTCCTTTCACCCATCACTACGCGCTGGGTAATTGTACGTGATGATGAATTATCGGCTAAAGGCGCTTATGGCGTAGATACCGGCAAAACCTCACGTAATGAGATCGGTGCTTATTTAACAGCCACCGTAAACCGCGAGATCATAAAAAATTTAACCTACAAGGCCAAGCTCGATCTGTTCTCCAACTACAAACACAATCCCGAAAACATCGACCTGTTCATGACCAACCTGCTATCCATGAATGTGTACAAAGGTTTTTCCTTTAATGTCGGCGTTGACATGGTTTATGACGACGATGTGAAGACCTTTGGAAAAGACAAAAATGCGGCCCGGTTGCAGGTAAGGCAGTTTATTGGCATTGGCTATCAGCGGAAATTCTAAATATTTGATTTTTAAGGGCTGGCGATGAGTTCAATAACCCGAAAATAGCGAAGCCCAATCCCGGAACCAGGTAACCGGGAACCTGGTAACTGAAAAGAAACTTCCTTTTCACAACTTATATACAAAATCGGGGAACGCTGGCTTCTGATTTCCTCCGATTGTTTTTTTGGCGTAGGTTTGTTGGCTCCCGCTGCCGGCAGGGATTTCGCCGGCAGGGCAGGAAAAAAATCAGCAACAAGTGAGTCAACCATCGTATCAGATCAAGTTACCGCAGTTTGAAGGTCCGTTCGACCTGTTACTGTTCTTCATTGAACGGGATGAACTGGATATTTATAATATTCCTATCAGTAATATCATCAAGGATTTCCTTGACTATATTCATGGCCAGGAGCAGTTGAACATAGAGCTTTCGAGCGAGTTCATTTTGTTCGTATCAACGCTTATGCGTATTAAGGCCCGCATGTTGCTTCCCCGTAAAGAGCTGGATGCGCAGGGCAATGAAATAGATCCCCGCCAGGAACTGGTTGACAAGATCCTTGAGTACAAACGCTTTAAGGAAGCATCGGCCAGGATGGCTGAAATGGAAGCCATTCGCATGCTGATGGTGCGCCGTGGCAACCTCGCCAAAGAAATTGCCGCCATTGGTGAAGAAAGTGGAGAGGGAACTGAAATTCAAACCATTACGCTTTTCAAATTGATGAAAACATTTGAGAAGGTAATGAAACGCGTTGACCAGCGGAATGTGAAGCCCGTGCATACAGTTGTGAAATACAACTATACCATGGAAGAAAGCCGCCATTATGCATTGGAAACGGTGAAAAAAGAAAAGGTAATGGCGTTTGAAAAAGTATTCGACATTTGTAAAGACCGTATACACGCCATCTTTTTATTCCTTTCGGTGCTGGAGCTTATTCAAATGAAGTACATGACCATTATGGTTGGTGAAGGCCGCAACAACTTCCTGGTTGAATGGAACGAGAACTGGGAGCAGGATATTGATCCCAATCAGCCGCCGATCAATCCTGATGACGATCCTGACAGACAACCGGAATCGGTATTATAATGTGATAATTCGATAATGTGATAATGTGATAATGAATGCAGGCTTTGGTGAGTGTTTCACATGAACGCTATAATATTTAACTGCCTTTGCCTCGTGGTAAAGGCAGTTTTGTTTTCAGGTGCAGCGGTTCATTAGTTTTGATCAAAAGTAAACAGCAACATGGGCTTTGAGGAACTATCGATCATAGCGGCCAGCTTTTTCAGAAATGCAGCCGATACGGTAGGACAGCCATCGCTTTGACAAATGGGTAACGGATCAACTTCTCCTTTGGGCACACAACTATGCGAATGCAAAACCACAAACCGCTTAAAGGCATTGCTGTTGGTTGAATCGAGCCCATGTAACTTATACGCCAGCCCGAACCTGCCCTGGTAATGGTTTCCGATCTTATACTTTCCCAAAGAGGTACAGCCACAACCGATGGTATTGCCGTACTTCCGGCCTTTCAACCATTCCTGGTTACAACGGCCATGCGCTGCCAGTCCGGCATCGAGAACAACATCCTTTTGCAAATCGTAAACAAAGAGCCGGTTCTTACCCGATTCAATGCTCATATCTGCCAGTAAACAGGTTTTGGTATTATACCCATGTTTTTTTGCATAAGAGAGTAAGGGCTTTGCATGAAGGGACAACCGGGTCAATAGTTTTTTATTCGAATCATCGGTTACTGTATGATGTGTTTTGCGTTTGATCTTTGAATAATACCAGCCCGCGCCTGCCAGCAGTATAAAAAACAGCAGGCCAATGGTAGTGAGAATGATGCGTTTCATGGTGAAAGGGTTGTGCGTACAGAGACGCTGACATAACGGAAATCCATACTGAAAATGAGCGGAACGGTGTTAAAGATTAGTTACTAGGTACCAGTTACCGGGTACCAGATTCCGGGGCTTTAATTTCGGACAGTTTGATTTTTTTCGGCGTCTTGCAACCGGCAACTGGTAACCGGTTACAAAATAAAAGACCCCGACTATCGCCAGGGTCTCATATGAATAACTTTCGATATTTCTATCCTAACAACTGAGTCACCGTAATCTTTCCTTTCATCATTGAGCGAACGGTTTCTGCAATGGCCTGCGCATCATAATGGCATTCATTGTACAGTTCTTTGGGGGTGCCGTGTTCAACAATACGGTCGGGAATGCCCAGTATTTTCACTTCGGCTTTGTAGTTGTGTTCTGCCATAAACTCAAGGATGGCGCTGCCAAAACCACCTGTAACTGTACCGTCTTCAACCGTAACAACTTTGTCGTACCTGCTGAATACTTCGTGCAGTAAGGCTTCGTCGAGCGGTTTAACAAAGCGCATATCGTAATGCGCGGGGTTCAGGCCGTCCATCTTTAATTCCCGAATGGCGGTAGTGGCAAAATTGCCGGGATGGCCAATGGTAAGAATGGCCACATCCTGCCCGTCTTTGATCTTTCTGCCTTTGCCGACAGGAATTTCCTCAAAAGGAGTTTTCCATTCGGGCATTACGCCTTGTCCACGCGGATAGCGGATAACAAATGGCCAGTCCATACTATCGAGCTGGGCGGTGTACATGAGGTTTCGCAGTTCGCTTTCGTTCATTGGTGCGCTGATAACCATATTCGGAATGCAACGCATATAAGCGATGTCGTATGCTCCGTGGTGAGTAGGGCCATCTTCGCCAACCAGACCGGCGCGGTCGAGCACCAATACTACCGGCAGCTTTTGAATGGCTACATCATGCACTACCTGGTCGTAGGCGCGTTGCATAAATGACGAGTAAATATTACAGAACACCCGCATGCCCTGTGTGGCCATGCCGGCGCTAAGCGTTACGGCATGTTGTTCGCAAATGCCCACGTCGAATGCGCGGTCGGGCATTTTATCCATCATGAATTTGAGCGAAGAACCGGAAGGCATGGCGGGTGTTACGCCAAAGATCTTATCGTTCTTTTCTGCCAGTTCAATGATGGTATGTCCGAAAACATCCTGGTATTTGGGCGGCTGCGGCGTGTCGAATTTCTTTTTATAAATTTCACCGGTGATCTTATCGAACAGTCCGGGCGCATGCCACAGGGTTTGTTCTTTTTCAGCCAGGGCGTAGCCCTTTCCTTTGGTGGTGATCACATGCAATAACTTGGGCCCGGGAATGTTTTTGAGATCCTGTAACGTATCAACCAGTTTGGTAATGTTATGCCCGTCTATAGGACCGAAGTAGCGCAGCTTTAAAGCTTCAAACAGGTTACTGCTTTTGTTCACGAAGCCTTTTATACTATGCTCGAGCTTGCTCGCCATTTCGCGGGTAAAGTTCTTACCGATAGGCAATTTGCCCAGCGCCTTCCAGATATCGTCTTTCAGGCGGTTATAGGTATGAGAAGTAGTGATATCGGTTAAATATTCTTTCAGCGCGCCCACATTGGGGTCGATGCTCATGCAGTTATCGTTGAGAATGATCAGCACGTCGGAATCGGCCACGCCGGCATGGTTCATGCCTTCGAAGGCCAGGCCGGCGGTTAAAGAGCCATCGCCAATAACCGCAACGGATTTGCGGTTCTCCCCCTTATATTTCGCAGCCATGGCCATGCCGAGGGCGGCGGAAATAGAGGTGGAGGAGTGGCCTACGCCAAAAGTATCGTATTCGCTTTCGCTGCGTTTGGGAAAACCACTGAGACCGTGATATTTACGATTGGTATGAAATTCCTCGCGGCGGCCGGTGATGATCTTATGGCCGTATGCCTGGTGACCTACATCCCATACCAGTTGATCGTATGGGGTATTGTAGATATAATGCAATGCTACTGTAAGCTCAACCACACCCAAACTGGCGGCAAAATGACCTCCATGAACACTCACCACATCGATGATATATTGCCGTAATTCGTTACAAACCTGGTGTAACTGCTCTCTGCTCAAATGCTTAAGATCTGCTGGGGAATTGATGGTCGTCAACAATGGGCCGGGCGTGATCTCCATTTAATTGAAATTTTAGCGACAAAAATACATCTTTAAATCATGAGCCCTAACAAAGGCTGGATTTTAACAGAACAAAAAAACGTGCCGCGACCGGGAATATTCCGGCATGGGCAAAAAGGGGTGGAATTACTGACAATTTCACTACTTTGTAGTGCCGGTAACCTATTTATACGGCCACATATCCTAAATACTGACCCCGAGCGGTCTAATTGCCTAGATTTGTTATAGTTCCAACAAGCATGATGAAGAAGAGAATTTCATATTACTGGCTATGCCAGATCATAGGCTGGAGCGCCTATATAGTGTTGTTCATATTTTTTTACCTTACCCTGCGTACCCGCATACAGCCTTCTTTTTATCAGATGCTGGTTTCGGAAGCCTCGCTGGGGTTTATCATCACGCACATAATGCGTGCTTTTATCCAGAAGTACAAGCTGGTTGATAAGCCGGTAAATGAACAGGTGATCTACATTATTCTGATCTCTATCATATTCACATTGATTTATGGTACCACCACGGCTAAGCTGGAAGAATGGCTTGAGTTTGAGTCGGAGAAACAGCGGCAGCTGACCTTTGTGAATAAAATGATCCGCATTTCGCTGGGGTATTTTTTTATCATCATTGTGTGGAACCTGATCTATTTCGCGTACCACTATATCGTAAAAACCCGGCAGGCGCAGTTGGATAAGATCAGGCTTGAATCGCTGGTAAAAGAACTAGAATTAAAAACCATAAAAGCGCATATCAACCCGCATTTCATTTTTAATGCGCTTAACAGTATCCGCGCCCTGATCGATGAAAATCCCAATCGCGCCCGTAATGCCATTACCGAGCTCAGCAATATTCTGCGCAGCAGTATGCAGGCCGAAAAAGTAGAAACGGTGCCTTTTGAGAAAGAACTGGGCATTGTGAAAGATTACCTGGCGCTGGAATATATCCGCTTTGAAGACCGGCTGAAAATAGAATACCAGATAGATGAAGATACGCTCGATCAACCGGTGCCGCCCATGATGCTGCAAACACTGGTAGAGAACGCCATTAAACACGGTATAGGCAAACAAATCGGGGGCGGACTGGTAAGAGTGATCTCCGATTTTAAAGAGAATTTCCACGAGCTGGTGGTGTTGAATACCGGTTACCTGAACGGGCATGTGCAGGATGGCGATGGTTTTGGGTTGTTCAGCACCAAAAACCGGTTACAGTTATTGTTTGGTGAAAAAGCTAACTTTGAAATAAAGCAAGTGGGATCTGATCTGGTGGAAGCCCGCATACTGATCCCTGTTGAAATAAAATAAAACCAGTTATGATCAAAGCCATTATTATCGACGACGAACGGCTGGCCAGAAGTGAGCTGCGCAAACTGCTTATGGACTTTCCTGAAATTGAAGTGGTGGCCGAAGCCAGCAATGCCGGCGAAGGTGTTGAAAAAATTGAGAATATAAACCCCGATCTCATTTTTCTGGATATACAAATGCCGGGTAAAACCGGTTTCGATATGTTGTCGGAGCTTGACAAAGCGCCGCACGTTATTTTCACAACAGCTTATGATGAGTATGCGTTGAAAGCATTTGAGGTGAACGCGCTCGATTACCTGTTGAAGCCCGTAGAGCCCAAACGCCTTGCCGATGCTATTCAGAAGCTGCATTTGCAGGAAGAGCGGGAGCAGGGGCCCATGGTGCCTGTAAATTTTAACCGCAGTATTTTAAGCGAGAACGACCAGGTGTTTGTTAAAGACGGCGAGCGCTGCTGGTTTGTAAAGCTGAGCGATATCCGGTTGTTTGAAAGCGTTGGCAACTATGCCAAGGTTTACTTCGGTCCCAATAAACCGCTTATATTGAAATCATTGAACGCCCTGGAGGAAAGGCTCGATGAGAAAACTTTTTTCAGGGCCAACCGGAAGCATATAGTGAACCTGCGGCTGATAGATAAAATTGAACCATATTTCAATGGCGGTCTGTTGCTGGAACTGAAAGGCGGGGAAAAGATAGAAGTGAGCCGCCGCCAAACGGTGAAGTTCAAGGAAATGATGAGCTTATAAATGCTAAATGCTGAATGCTAAATGCTGAAGGCTGAAAGCATGAACCCGAAATTTCTGGCCCCCTAATTATAGTTGAAGTTCACAAGGGTTTAGCATGCAAAAATACTAACCCCATGGGTTTGGTAAGCAGAACAATCGCGAGTGAGCGTTCAGCCTTAGGCCTTCGGCGCTCAGCAAATATTAGCAGGCCTGTATTTGTTATGAAATCTCGAAAAATAAATATGCATCGCTACTTTATCCTTTTATTGCTGGCAAAGCAAACCGCTTATTGCCAGCATATCGATAAGATCATTAATGCAAAGGAAGTTGAACGCATCGAGCGCATATTGAGCGCCGATGATATGGGCGGCCGTAAGATCTATACGCCCGGTATTGACAAGGCCGCTGCATTTATTGCCGACGAATTCAAAAAGGCCGGTTTACAACCCGTAGCCGGAAAATCATACCTGCAGGAGTTCGCCATGCTGCGCATCAACCCCGTACAGGCCGGTGGTACATTGAACGGCAAACCGCTGGAAGAGCGGAACATTGCGGCTATTACAGCGAAAGAAGAGCTTTCTATCAACCAGGGTTCGGGTTACACAATGAAAGTGGTTCAGGCCAAAGATACGCTTGGCAGTATCGTTAGCCGTTTACAACGCACCGGCGGCGATCACCTGTTAATGGTCGATACCATTCACCGGGCGATGTTTGAAAGGCTGAAAAGAGGCGGCCGTTCGCAGTTTACCCCTAAAGGAAATATTGTGCTGGTAATGGCCAATGAAGAAGCGGGAGAATATTCCATACAGGTAAAACAAACCGTAAATGCCATGCCGCTGAAAAATGTGGTGGGTGTTTTACCGGGTAAATCAAAGAAGGAAGAATATGTGATCTTCAGCGGGCATTACGATCATTTGGGTATTGGCCGTGCGAATGCGGCCGGTGACAGTATCTACAATGGCGCCAATGACGATGCAGCGGGTATAACAGCGGTCATCATGCTGGCTAATTATTTCGCCAAAAAGAAAGACAATGAACGTACGCTCATCTTTGCTGCCTTCACTGCAGAAGAAAGCGGTGGTTTTGGTTCCACTTATTTTTCGCAACAGTACAACCCCGACCAGGTAATGGCCATGTTCAATATTGAAATGATAGGCACTGAAAGTAAATGGGGCACCAATTCCGCATTTATAACGGGATATGAGAAATCTGATATGGGTAAGATCCTGGAGAAAAACCTGGCGAATACCGCATTCAGGTTCTACCCCGATCCATATCCTACACAGCAGTTGTTTTACAGAAGCGATAACGCCACGTTGGCGCGACTGGGAGTACCGGCGCATACCATTTCCACTTCGAAAATGGATAGTGAGAAGTATTATCATACGCAGGAAGACGAAATTGAAACGCTGGATATGAACAATATGGCGGCCATTATAAGGGCCATTGCCATTAGTTCAACTACCATTGTGGCGGGGAAAGATACTCCTACGCGGGTGACAAGTGAGAGCTTGAAAAGGTGACCTGTTACCAGGTACCGGTTTCCGGTGGCCAGGCCCTAAATTTCTGTATTCCTGCCAATAATCAGGTTGCTTGTGTTTTCTGCCCGGTAACCAGAAACCGGTAACCGGCAATTCGTCTACACTAGCTAAATTTCTCCAACACCCTGTTCATTACACCCGTGATCTCCGCATTGCACAAATTGCCGATGCTTCCTTCATGAACGTGGTTGAGCTGCTTTTTATAATCGAATGAGAATTCTCCTTTTTCAATCTGGTTGCCTACCTGTTTATACGCTTCGCGGAAGGGAATGCCTTTGTTCACCAGTTCATTCACGGCTTCTACGCTGAACAGGTATTTGTATTTTTCATCATCGAGTATATTGCCGGTAACCGACAGGTGCTGCAACATTAACCGGGTCATTTGCAAACATGCCTTCAACTCTTCAATAGCAGGGAATAAAATTTCTTTTGTCAGTTGCAGATCGCGGTGATAACCTGATGGCAGGTTCGCCAGCAGCAGCGACAGTTCGTTAGGAACAGCTTGAATACGGTTGCATTTGGCGCGGATCAGCTCAAATACATCGGGATTCTTTTTATGAGGCATAATGCTGCTGCCGGTAGTTAATTCGACAGGGAAAGAAATAAACCCGAAATTCTGGTTTATGTACAGGCAGGCATCCATGGCCAGTCGGCCGATGGAACCGGCAATACCGGCCAGGGCGGTTCCGATCACCTTTTCTGTTTTACCACGGCTCATTTGCGCATAAACAGAATTCCAGTTCAATGTTTTGAAACCTAATAATTCGGTAGTGCGTTTCCTGTTCAGAGGGAAAGAAGAACCATACCCCGCACCGCTTCCCAACGGATTCTTATTGG
The DNA here is from genome assembly GCF_002078015.1 of Niastella populi. Lineage (GTDB taxonomy): Bacteria > Bacteroidota > Bacteroidia > Chitinophagales > Chitinophagaceae > Niastella > Niastella populi. Next base: position 372,166 of record NZ_LWBP01000188.1, read on the forward strand.
CAACATGATAGGCTGCTGCCAGCAGCTCCATATCGTCGGTCAGGCTTTCGGCATAAGCACCCAGCCATAAACCGAAGGAAGATGGCATGGCGATTTGCAGATGGGTGTACCCTGGTAACAGGATGTCTTTGAATTTTTCGCTTTGCGCTATCAGCAGATCGAAGGTTTGCTTTACTTCATCTCTTACGGCCAGCACTTCTGCGCGCAGATACAGTTTTATATCAACTGCAACCTGGTCGTTGCGGCTGCGGCCGCTATGTATTTTTTTTCCGGCATCACCTATGCGCCGGGTAAGTGTAAATTCAACCTGGGAGTGAACGTCTTCAATGCCTTCTTCAATTGTAAAGCGGCCATGTGCTATGTCGGCGGCAATTTCTTCCAGTCCTTTTATGGCGGTATCGGCTTCGTCTTTCGACATCAAACCCACTTCAGCCAGCATGCGAACATGCGCCATAGAACCCTGCACATCGTATTGGGCAAGCAGAATGTCGAATTCTTTGTCTCTGCCAACAGTGAAGGTTTCTACCAGTTGGGATGTATTGGTGGTTTCTTTACTCCACAATTTCATGGTTGAATTATTTGCTGGTTATTTCACAATTTTTTCAAGTAACTGCACATACAACTCAATTCCTTCAACAACTTCCTCCACATAAATATACTCATCTGCCGTATGACTTCTTGCTGAATCGCCGGGGCCCATTTTCAATGCCTGGAAGGGCATTAAGGCTTTGTCAGAAGTAGTGGGCGAGCCGTAGTAGGTTCTGCCTAAAGCTACGCCCGACTGAACCAACGGGTGGTCAAGCGCAATGGAAGTAGAACGCAAGCGCGTACTGCGGGGCACTACCTCACACTGTACATGTTTATGAATGGTTTCAAGAATGTCTTCAAAGGTATACAACTCGTTCACCCGGGTGTCAACCACAAACTTACATTGTGCAGGCACCACGTTGTGGGCTTTGTTATCGGTTTCAATAACGGTCACACTCATCTTTACCGGCCCCAGCAGGTCGCTCACCTTAGGGAAGTGGTACCCCTGAAACCATTCTATGTCCTTCAATGCTTTGTATATACTGTTCTCGCCCTCATTGCGGGCGGCATGGCCGGCTTTGCCCTGCGCAGTGCAGTCGAGCACCATCAGTCCGCGCTCGGCTACGGCCATTTGCATTTGCGTAGGCTCTCCTACAATGGCGCAATCTATATTGCCAAGGTGGGGGAGCACCAGCTCGATACCGTCTTTACCGCTGATCTCTTCTTCGGCAGAGGCGGCCAGCACAACATTGTATTTCAAACCGGGCTGCTGATTGAAATACAGGAATGTGGCTATCAGTGCCACCAGCGGCCCACCGGCGTCATTGCTGCCGAGACCGAATAATTTCCCGTCTTTTTCAACGGGTGTAAAGGGATCGAGTGTATAGTTCTTATTGGGTTTTACCGTATCGTGGTGCGAGTTCAGCAAAATGGTAGGCTTGCTGTCGTCGAAATGTGCATTGCGGGCGTATACGTTATGTTTAACGGTCTTTACCGGCACGCCATGCTTTTCGAGAAAGGCTTTCAGGATATCAGCCGTTTTATCTTCTTCCTTACTGAATGAAGGGGTGCTGATCAATTGCTTCAGCAATTCGATAGCGCTTTGCTGAAGTGTATGTAAGTTATTATTACTCATGTACAATGCTTGTTCCGGCCTTACCGGTGATGAGATCGCTTAACTGTTCGGCTTTACCTATGATCACTTTCTTTACACCGCTGTTCAATGCGGCAAACGCATTATCCAGCTTAGGGATCATGCCGGCGAATATTTTTTGTTCTGATTTTAATTGCTGGTAACAGGCAGGGTTAATGGATGGAATTACTGTGCTGTCGTCATCTGCATCGAGCAGTACACCGCTTTTCTCGAATGAATAGATCAGTTGCACATTGTACAGGGTGCTCAATGCATTGGCCACTTCCTGTGCAATGGTATCGGCATTGGTGTTCAGCAATTGTCCTTTCTGGTCGTGGGTAATGGGCGCCATTACTACACTTATCTGCTGATCGATAATACTTTTCAGCAGGCTGGTATTGATTGCGTCTACATCGCCGGCAAAACCATAATCGATAGTAGGGTGATTTCTTTTATGCGCCAGGATCACATTCCCGTCGGCCCCGCTTAAACCGATGGCATTACAGTTATTAGCCTGTAACTGGGCCACAATATTTTTATTGATATAACCGGCATACACCATGGTCACTATCTTTAGCGTTTCGGCATCGGTGATACGGCGGCCATCGATCATCTGTTGCGGAATGTTCATTTGCTCAGCCAGTTTGGTGGCCAGTTTACCACCGCCATGGATAAGGATCTTATGGCCATTTACCGCTGCAAAATCTTTCAGGAACGACGATAATTTTTTTTCATCATCGATTATGTTACCGCCTATCTTAACAACATATAATGCTGACACTGTTTGCTGGTTTATTTTTGAGATGCTAGTATTTCGCTGAGAACGGCCTGTGCTGCCCATACCCGGTTCGATGCTTCCTGTGTTACAATGCTGTTGGGCCCGTCGAGTATTTCATCGCTCAGCTCTACATTGCGCCTTACGGGCAAACAATGCATTACTTTGGCATTGTTGGTGGTGGCCAGCTTCTTATTGGTAAGCATCCACTCGGGATCGTTGTTATAGATCTTGCCGTAATCTTTGAATGTGCTCCAGTTTTTTACATATACGAAATCGGCATCTTTCAATGCTTCATCCTGGTTGTGCGTGATCGTAGCGCCTTTGGTGAACTGTTCATCCAGTTCATAGTCCTCGGGATGCGTTATAACAAAGTCAGCTTTTCCCCAGGCGTTCACCCATTGTGAAAAACTATTGGCCACACATTGCGGCAACGGCTTTACGTGCGGCGCCCAGGTAAGCACGATCTTCGGCCGCTTGCCGCCGGCCTCCCCCCGGCCGGGAGGAGTGGTATTATTAAGGCACTCTGTTATCGTAATAATATCTGTTAAGCTCTGCAATGGATGCAGGGTAGCGCTTTCGAGACTAACCACCGGAATGCCGGCGTATTTAATGAACTGTTTTATATAAAGCTCGCTGTAGTCGTCTTCGCGGTTCTTTAACGAAGGGAACGTACGAATGGCCAGAATATCGAAATAGTTACCCATAATGGGCGCAGCGTCTTTTACGTGCTCAACGGTGCTGCCGCTCATGATGGCCTCATCTTCAAATTCAAGCGCCCAACCTTCCTGTCCTACGTTGAACACGATAGGCTCCATGCCCAGGTTTTGTGCGGCGATCTGGGTGCTAAGGCGGGTTCGCATACTGGGGTTCAGAAATAACAAACCTATACGTTTGCCTGCTCCCAATGTTTTATCTTTAAAACGATCGGCTTTGTATGCCAGCGCTTTTTTTACCAGTGCATCTATCTGCGGCACATCGTGCACACTTGTAAAATTTTTCATGCCTTAGCGGGAAGGAATTTTAATGATGAAAAAATGCTTAATGCTTAACGCTAAAGGCTAACTCAAAAATTTCAGGAGTTTCCTTCTGCATTCAGCATGCTCGTATATGTTCCGTTTTGTCTTTTACGTTCTGTTTTGCGCCTTCAGTCTTCTGCACCTTCGCGCGGTTCGAATGAAGAAGGCAGGCCGGCCGGTTCGGAATGCGCCTTTAGCTTTTAGCGTTCAACATTCGGCGTTCAGCGTTTTTACGCTTCGGCGCCAACCTGAACTTCTTCTTTAATGGCCTCCAGTAACTGGTCTGCATCTTTTTTGCGCAGGGCCAGTGAAGGCAGCAGCCTGATCACATTCGGTTTCGCTTCGCCGGTAAAGATCCTGTGTTTCCACAGCAGGTTTTTGCGAAGGTCTTTGTATTGTTCGGGCACATCGAAACCGATCATCAAACCCCGGCCGCGAACATTTTGCAGTTGGGGGATCTTCTTAAGTTCATCCATCAGGTATTGTCCAACTTCAGCGGCGTTCTGAACCAGGTTCTCTTTTTCTATCACTTCCAGTACGGCCAGTGCGGCAGCGCAGGCAAGGTGATTGCCACCGAACGTGGTGCCCAGCATGCCATGTTTCGGCTGTAAGTGAGGTGCGATGATGATACCGGCAACAGGGAAACCATTTCCCATACCTTTTGCCATGGTATAAATGTCTGCGTTCACGCCGGCAAAGTCATGCGAGAAGAATTTGCCGCTTCTGCCGTAACCGCATTGTACGCTGTCGGCAATGTAAACGGCGCCATGCGCATCGCACAACCGCCTGATGGTTTGTAAAAACAACTCGCTGGCTACATTGATGCCGCCCACGCCCTGTATGCCTTCGATGATCACCGATGAAATTTCTGATCCCTGTTCGGCGAAGCAGGCTTCAAGCGCAGCTACGTCATTGAAGGGAAGAAAAATTACATTCGATGTCTGGTTCACCGGCGCTACAATAGAGGGGTTGTCGGTGGCAGCAACAGCCAGAGAGGTACGTCCGTGGAAAGATTTCTTAAATGCAATTATTTTTTTGCGGCCATTATAGAAAGAGGCCAGCTTTAATGCGTTCTCGTTTGCTTCGGCCCCCGAGCTGATCAGGAATAACTGATAGTCGGGTTTGCCGCTGATTGTTCCCAGTTTTTCGGCCAATTCTTCCTGCAACGGCATTTTTACCGAATTGGAATAGAAGCCTACTTTGTTTAACTGGTTGGTAATTCGTTCAACATAATGCGGATGGGTATGGCCAATAGAAATTACCGCATGACCACCATACAGGTCAAGGTATTGTTCTCCTTTGTCATCCCATACGTTAGAGCCTTTGGCCTTTACGATGGCGATGTTGTTGATTGGATATACATCAAAAAGCTTCATAATTAAGTGCTTAATGCTAAAGGCTGAAGGCTTAAGGCAATACAAAATCTTAGGGGGTATTGCTTTTGGCAGGCAGCTTTTGTTCAAAATAAATATTACGATCTGCGAACAGATTTAATGAGATTTATTAGTTTGGCCTTTATCTCGTTAATCTTTCTATATATTTTCCTAAATTCTTCTTCTTTAATATATCCCAGGTCTTTTCCCAATAAGAAACAATACTCCAGCTCGTGTGTCGATCCCAAAGACATATCTAAAAAATGAGCAAAGTCACTATCGGAATTTCGACCACAACCTTCAACAATATTGAAGGAGATAGAATAGGCTGCTCTTTTCATCTGGCGCGCCAAATCATATTGCTCTGTTGAGGGAAAAGAAGGGATTACTTGTTTATATACAAATAAGACCATATCATGAGCATTTTTCCAAACCTCATACTTCCTATAATCTCTCATACAATAGGTTTTTAAAGACCTCATTGCATCGTTTTAACTATGAAATCCCCCTATTGTATCTGTATTCGCCTTATGCTTTAAGCCTTCGGCCTTCCGCCTAGAAATAATTCGCCTTCAGCTTCAACCCCGCGCTTTCATCTAACCCAAAGATCAAATTCATATTCTGCACTGCCTGGCCGCTGGCGCCTTTGGTAAGGTTATCGATGGCGCTGTGCACAACCACCTTCGTGCCTACTTTTTCCAGTTGAATGATACATTTATTGGTATTCACCACCTGCTTTAAAAAGATCTCGCTTCTGCTCAGCACCGTAAACGGCGCATCCTTGTAAAACTCTGTGAACAGTTCCGTGAGCTGTTCCATCTTCCAGTCGCAATCGATCAGTGAGCTGATAAAGATGCCCCGGGTAAAATCGCCTCGCCAGGGAATAAAGCTCAGCGCTTCCGATGATCCATCGGCAGTAACAGGCGAGAACGAAGACTGCAATTGCTGTATCGACTGCGTGATCTCTTTTAAATGCTGGTGCGTTAAAGTTTTGTAGGCCTGAATGTTATTGGCGCGCCACGAAAAATGCGAGGTGGTTGATAATCCTTGTCCGGCCCCGGTTGAACCGGTGATACCGGTTGTATATACCGATTGCAGCAAACCGGCTTTTGCCAGTGGCAGTAAGCCTAACTGTATACCGGTTGCAAAACAGCCGGGGTTGGCAATATTTTGTGCGGTTCTGATCGCAGCCTTATTCAGCTCGGGTAATCCGTATACGAATTGCCGGTTGCCGATTGACGACTTCGCGCTTAACCGGAAGTCCTGCGATAGATCGATGATCTTTATTTTATCGTTTACTGTATATTCTGTCAGGAATTTGCGGGCATCGCCATGGCCTACGCACAGGAACAATACATCGATGCTGCCATCCTGCAAGGGAGAGAGGTCATCGTTGAATTGAAGGTCTGTTTCGCCTATAAGATCGGCATGAACCTGGTAAACAGGGTTGCCGGTATTGCTTTTACTGTTTACAAAGGCGATCTCCACCTGAGGATGATTGATCAGCAACCTGAGCAACTCACCACCGGTATAACCGGCGCCACCTATTATGCCTGCTTTTATTTTCTGACTCATAATTAATAGAAATTAAAAATGAAAAATGAAGAACGAAAAATGAGAAGGTGAACACACGGCTATTGGGCGTTTACTTTTTAATTTCTCATTTTTACTTTTTAATTATTCATTTCCCTTTCTCATTATCCTTTGTCACCGAATTCCAGATAGAAGTCTGGTTGCCAAATATTTTACTGAAGCCACGAACGTCCTCGCCGGTAAAGCCGGTATTCATTTCGCCGTACTTGCCAAATTTACTGCTCATAAGATCGTAGGATGATTCAATACCTATGATCTGGAAGCGATAGGGTTGCAGGTGAACGAATACATCGCCGGTTACATGTTGCTGGCTGTTCTCGAGGTAAGCTTCAATATCGCGCATCACGGGGTCCATGATCTGTCCTTCGTGCAGCCAGTTGCCATAGAACTGGGCCAGCTGGTCTTTCCAGTTAAGCTGCCATTTGGTAAGCACGTGCTTTTCCAGTGCATGGTGAGCTTTCAGGATCACCATGGGGGCCGCGGCTTCAAAACCTACGCGGCCTTTTATGCCGATGATGGTATCGCCTACGTGGATATCCCTTCCTACGCCATACGCACCGGCAATGGTTTGCAGGTATTGAATGGCTTCGCTGGGGTGAGCAAATGATTTATCGTTAACGGATCTCAGTTCGCCTTTTTCAAAATGCAGCTTCACTTCTTCGCTGCCTGTTTTTGTAACCTGTGTTGGCCATGCATCTTCGGGCAGCATTCCTTTTGACGACAATGTTTCTTTACCGCCAACGCTGGTTCCCCATAATCCTTTATTGATAGAGTAAACAGCTTTGGCGAAGTTCATGTTCACGCCTTTGCCTTTCAGGTATTCAATTTCTGCTTCGCGGCTCAGTTTAAGATCGCGGATGGGTGTAATGATCTCAACGCCGGGAATGAGGATATGGAACACCATATCGAAACGAACCTGGTCGTTACCGGCGCCGGTGCTGCCGTGGGCAACCGCATCGGCTTTGAGTTTTTGTGCATGTTCTGCAATGTGCAGGGCCTGGCTCAACCGCTCGGCGCTAACGCTTAACGGGTAGGTGTTGTTCTTTAATACGTTTCCGTAAATGAGGTATTTTATAATGCGATCGTAATATCCTTTTATGGCATTTACCGTGGTGTGTGTTTTTACACCCAGGTTATAAGCGTGCTCTTCAATTTTCTTCAATTCTTCATCACTGAAGCCACCGGTATTTACAATAATGCTATGCACTTCGTAACCCTGGTCTTCGCCCAGGTATTTAACGCAGAACGTAGTGTCTAATCCACCGCTGAAACCGAGAACAACTTTCTTTGCCATCTTCGCAGAAATTGTTTTTAGAAATTAAAAAAGTAGTGAAATAAAGATTTGATCTTGCCGGCGCCGCCAGAAGCGTCTTTTTCTTTAGGTCCGCTCTGCGGGTCTTTCTCATCTTTAAAGAAAGGCTTCAGCAATTTCCATTGTTTTATGCGTAACATGCGCTCGAACACGCTCTTCTTTTCTTCGAAGAACTCTTTGGTCTCTTCAGGCTCATAGTGATCCTTGGGATCATACAGCATGGCGGTGCACAAACAGTTCTTCCGTTCCTTGCTCATGAGAATGTCATAGTTCACACAGCTTTTACAACCGGCCCAGAATGCTTCATCCTGCGTAAGCTCAGAATAGGTAACAGGTTCATACCCCAGGTCGCTGTTAATTTTCATAACGGCGAGGCCGGTAGTAAGACCGAATATTTTTGAATCGGGAAATGTAAGACGGCTCAATTCGAAGATCTTCTTCTTAATTGCTTTTGCCAGTCCGCCCTTACGGAAGCTGGGCGATACGATCAGCCCCGAGTTGGCCACATATTCGCCATGGCTCCATGTTTCGATATAACAAAAGCCGGCCCATACGCCATCCTGGTTAAAGGCGATCACCGCTTTCCCTTCACGCATCTTCTGTTGAATGTATTCGGGCGAGCGTTTGGCTATACCGGTTCCACGGGCTTTGGCGCTGGCGGCCATTTCATCGCATATGATCTGGGCAAAGCTGAGATGTGATTCGTTAGCTACAATAACCTGAAATTGATGTTGGGTTTCCATTTTTGAAACAAGGCTAAATGTGAAAAATGCAACGGCTTAAAACATTGTGCCCGGGAAACTGGCTTGTTGAAATAAATGAGTTTCCGGTCACTACAGGGCATGCTGTATGGTAACGTGAGTATCAACGTCGCACCCTTACGGGGATAGGTTGGAAGAAAAAAACTGTACGGAGCCGTACAGGAAAAACCCCACGCACTATAGTAATCGCGCTTTGCGCAACTACATCAGCGAGTATTATGGTGAGATTTTTTTGCATTTTAAAGTGGTATGCTTTTAAATCAATGAATTTGACACCGCAAAGAAAAACACTTTTTTACAATAGTGGGGATTTTTAGTGTAAAATTTTAGCTAATTCTTCAAATCACCGGTATCCAGCGGCTTGATCGCTGTTATTTGGTTATCTAACAGTTAATGCTAATGAATGTTCGCATAGGCTGCCTGCTTCAACAGGATGGCTTTCACTACATCGGGCCGCTGCCATCTTACACGATGGCCGGCGCCTGGCAGCAGGATGAACTCGGCCTGTTTGCCCTGTAGCTGTTCCCGTGCAAAATCGAGATTGGCCGGGTCAACGATCTTATCGGCATCGCCCTGAACCACGGTAACCGGCATATTGATCCGGCTCCAGTCGGGCAACAAGTTAGTCAGTTCGGCAACATGGGCATATTTTTCATCGGTTGCATGATTGACAAAGCGTGGTAACATCCAGCGCAATGGCCCGCGGTGGATCCAGGGGTTGAACCACCAGAACTTTTCTTTCTGCGGGTCAATAGCCGGCGCCAGCATAACAAGGTGATGGAAATTACCCGGGTACAGCACCGATATTTTTGCTGCAATGGCTGCGCCATACGAACTGCCAAGCACAACGCCGGTTTTGAACGAACGGTTCAGCTGTAGTGCTTCATGTATGGCTATGGCCTGGGTGGTAATGGAGGGCACTGCACTGCGTTTGTTCTTAAAACGCGATTTGTTATATCCGGGGCGGTCAACCGATATGATGTGGTAATGTTGTTGAAGAACGGAGTCATCGAGTAAAGTGCGGTTGCCATACCAGGCACCCGGTGCGCCGTGAATAAGTAAAAGAGGGGGAAGTGTATCGGCGCCCGAAGTGGCGCAAAACAATGTAATTGAGTCGTTCTTTATGGTGAAATAGGCAGGCTGTGGCTTGTTTTTATAGAATTTCTTCAATTCCTTATCGGTCGTTACAAAACGGGTGAAACAGCCCGTACTGCCAATGCCGATAAATAACAGAAAGATCAATCGAATCATACGCACAAAACCACATTAGGGTGGTTCTGTAAATTAACATAAAGCAGGGAAAAAGGGTTTGGCAACAAAGGGAGATTTTCTGTGAATTATTTGTTACCGCTATGTAAATACCCTTAAACGACCTTGGTTGGAACCGAATGAATGGCCGCACTCATTTCCCTGATCAGTGAAGCGTCTTTTTCAATGGCATTGCCTATGACGATCACATCGGCGCCGGCTTTGCAGTTCCGATAGGCTTTTTCGGGGTCGGTAATACCGCCACCTATAACCAATGGCACTTCTATGATCTGGGCTACCTTCTCTATCATGGCTTCGGTAATGGGGCGTTTGGCGCCACTGCCTGCATCCATAAAGATGAGCTTCATGCCCAGCATTTCACCGGCCATGGCGGTGCACATGGCGATTTCATTTTTATCGGCCGGAACAGGTGCGGCATTGCTGATGTAGGAAACCGTAGTAGGAGCGCCGCCGTCAATGACCATGTAACCGGTTGAGATGATCTCGAGCCGGCTTTGTTTTACGAATGGGGCAGAAATAACATGCTGGCCGATCAGTAATTCGGCATTGCGCCCTGAGATCAGGGACAGGTACAGCAACGCATCTGCATATGGAGTTATCTGGGAGGGACTGCCCGGGAAAAGGATCACCGGGATGTCGCAATTCTTTTTGATCTGTTGTACAACCTCATCGAGCCGGTTTGTGACAACCAGGCTGCCACCCACCAGCAGGTAATCGACCCGCGCTTCAGCGGCCAATGCTGTCAGTTCATCTATTTTTTCTACCGTTACTTTATCTGGGTCAATCAGTACTGCAAATGACTTCTGTCCTTTCTCCTTATGTTGCAGTAGGGATTGATAAATGCGATTCGTCATGCTGGGCTATTGGTGACTACAAAAATGCAAAAAGTTTTCCAAAGGGGCGATAGGGGAGGGAAACTTTTACCATTAATTGTGTGTCAAAGCATTATATTTTGGGTTATTCAGTATTTGTTAGCAGGGCATTTAAAATGAACAGTTACCGGGTTCCAGATACCGGGGGAATACAAATGGGTACCAGCTACCAGTTTCCGGCGCATCATTAAGCAAGTTAATAACAAATGGCAAGAGCCAGACCTAAAGCGAGGCCCGCCGGGTGATCCTGACTTCCTGAAACCTGTATTGGTTTTCCCTACTACCCGGAAACCGGCACCCGGCAACTGTATTTGTTTTCCCCGGAAACCGGGAACCGGCACCCGGTAACTGGTAACCGGCCACGCCCAACCATCCTCACTTTCAGTTGTTTAATATAAAAGCACGGCACAATAATTCCAGGCCCTAATAGATAGCATTTTTTTTGAAAATAACCTAATAAAAGTAATCAACAACGCACCGTATTCTGTGCAAAAATCGAGTAAAGCACACCCAGCTTGCATCTTAGTATTTTTAACATGGCTTTTCCACACCTGTGCATATTTCCGGGTCGGAAATTTGGCCTCAACTGGATATTTTCGTTATCCCAGCCCTACTGTTATTAATCATTCTAAACAAAGCAACTTATGCCCAGCAAAAAGCAATCGAAAGGCCTGCAGTTCAATCGCCGCTTTACCAAGGAAGGAGTTTCTGTTTTTGACCAGTTCGATTACGACTACCGAACGTCGATCATCCGCAATCCCAGTGGGGAAGTTGTATTTGAAATGAATAACGTAGAGGTTCCCAAACACTGGAGCCAGATCGCTACCGATATTCTTGCTCAAAAGTATTTCCGCAAGGCAGGCGTTCCCCAGGCCGATGGCTCGCTGGGCCGTGAAACTTCCGTAAAACAGGTTGCCCACCGCCTTGCCAATTGCTGGCGCGTATGGGGTGAGAAATACGGGTATTTCGCTTCCGAAAAAGATGCTGTCATCTTCTACGAAGAACTGGTGCATTGCATACTTAATCAATCATGTACACCCAATAGTCCCCAATGGTTCAATACCGGTTTGTTTGAAAGCTATGGCATCAAGGGAAAACCCCAGGGGCACTACTATGTTGATGCCGAAGACGGCCAGTTAAAGAGATCAACTTCTGCATACGAGCGTCCGCAACCACACGCCTGTTTTATCTTAAGTGTTGAAGATGATCTGGTTAACGACGGCGGAATCATGGATCTGTGGATGCGTGAGGCCCGCATATTTAAATACGGCAGTGGCGTTGGAACCAACTTCTCTACCATCCGCGGCGAAGGCGAAAAATTAAGCGGCGGCGGAACTTCCAGCGGTTTAATGAGCTTTTTGAAGATCGGCGACCGCGCAGCTGGGGCTATCAAAAGCGGTGGCACTACCCGCCGGGCAGCCAAAATGGTTTGTCTCGATCTCGATCACCCCGAGATCATGGACTTCATCAACTGGAAAGTAGAAGAAGAAAAGAAAGTAGGCGCCCTCATCGCAGCCGGTTATCCCAGCGATTATGAAGGCGAGGCGTATAAAACGGTGAGCGGACAAAACTCAAACAACTCCATCCGCATACCCAATGAATTTTTTGAAAAGCTCGATAGAAATGAAGATTGGGAACTGAAAGCAAGAACCGATGGTAAAGTAATGAAACGTATTCCGGCCCGTGAGGTTTGGAACCAGATCTCATACGCCGCCTGGCGTTGCGCCGATCCCGGCACCCAGTATGATACTACCATCAATGAATGGCATACCAGTCCGAAGGGAGGCCGCATCAATGCTTCCAACCCATGCAGTGAATACATGTTCCTCGATAACACGGCCTGTAACCTGGCTTCGGCCAACCTGCGCCGTTTTTACAACGAGGCTACCAATGCATTCGATGTAGAAGGTTTTGAATATGTATGCCGTTTGTGGACAGTGGTGCTCGAAGTGTCTGTGCTGATGGCGCAGTTCCCTTCAAAAGAAGTGGCGCAGCTGAGCTACGATTACCGCACCCTGGGTTTGGGTTATGCCAACCTCGGTTCTATGTTAATGGTAATGGGCATTCCGTACGATAGCGAAGAGGCCCGCGGTATAGCCGGCGCCATTACCGCTATCATGACCGGAATTGCGTATAAAACGTCTGCCGAGCTGGCTTCTATCTTAGGGCCCTTTGCCCGGTTCGAAGAGAACAGGGACGACATGCTGCGCGTAATGCGTAATCACCGCCTGGCGGCTTATGATGCAGATGAATATGAAACACTGCACATTAAGCCACAGGGTATAAAAGCAAGATATTGTCCCGACTACCTGCTGAAAGCCGCAACCAAAGCGTGGGACGAAGCGGTACAGTTGGGCGAAAAATACGGTTACCGCAATGCCCAGGTTACAGTGATAGCGCCTACGGGCACCATTGGCCTGGTAATGGATTGCGATACCACCGGGGTAGAACCCGATTTTGCGCTGGTTAAATTTAAAAAACTCAGCGGCGGCGGATACTTCAAGATCATTAATCAATCGGTTCCCACCGCATTGAAGAACCTGGGTTATAATAGCCGCGAAATAGAATCGATAGTAAAATACGCTGTGGGTGCCGGCACTTTTGCAGGCGCTCCCCACATCAATCACCAAACGTTAAGCGAGAAAGGATTTATTGCCGAAGAAATTAAGAAGTTAGATGCAGCTGTAGCTTCCGCCTTTGAAATCGGATTCGTATTCAATGTTTACACGCTCGGGGAAGAGTGCCTGCAGCGACTGGGATTCAAACCTGAGCAATATTTTAATTTTGAATGGAGCCTGCTCGAAGCATTGGGCTTTACCGAGGAACAGATAGAAGCCGCCAATGATTATATCTGCGGTACAATGACCATCGAAGGCGCTCCGTTCTTAAAGGCCGATCATCTGCCCGTTTTTGACTGTGCCAACAAATGCGGTAAAAAGGGAGAACGTTACATTCATGCCCATGGCCATATTCGCATGATGGCTGCCGCGCAACCTTTCTTAAGTGGTGCTATTTCAAAGACCATTAACCTGCCCAATGAAGCAACGGTAGAAGAAATTGCCGATGCCTACATGATGAGCTGGAAACTTGGATTAAAAGCCTGCGCTTTATACCGCGATGGCAGCAAACTCAGCCAGCCCCTGAGCAATAAAAGCGATAAGAAGAAGAAAACGGAAGAAGAGACAAGCGAAAGCGCACCTGCCGCTGAACCAAAGGAGTCGAACATTATCGACCTTGGTAAGCTAACCATTGCCGAATTGCTGGGAGAAGTTCAAAAACGTGTACAGGCATCTCCCGATACCAAATTGAAACGGGAACTGGCGCGTATTGTAGAACGCAGAACATTACCGGCAAAACGCCGTGGCTTTACGCAGAAAGCCAAAATAAACGGACAGGCATTGTTTTTACGCACCGGTGAGTACGGCGATCAAACAGTGGGAGAGATCTTCATCGATATGGCCAAAGAAGGCGCTACCATGCGCAGTATGCTCAACTGTTTTGCCATAGCTGTTTCTATCGGCTTGCAGTACGGCGTTCCCTTGGAAGAGTATGTAGAAAAGTTCGTGTTTACCCGTTTTGAGCCCGCAGGTATGGTAGATCACCCGAACATCAAAAGCACCACATCTATCGTTGACTTTATCTTCCGTGCCCTCGCCTATGAGTACCTGGGCAGAACCGACCTGGTACATGTACTCGACAGGCCCGAAGTAATGAATACGGGCACCGATGAATGGGACGAAATTCCCACTTCACTGGAATACGAAAAAAAAACGCCACCATTAAGTGATGTGCGTGTGGTACCCGGTAAACAGGCAAAAACGCCCGAAACGGAATCATTGAAACCGGTAAAAGCCACTGTTAAAAAAGCAGAAGTGGGCATAGACGCCATCAATGCGGCTGCGAAAAGCATGCAAAGCGATGCGCCGGCCTGCAATACCTGCGGACATATTACCATCCGTAGCGGAACCTGCTATAAGTGTCTCAATTGTGGTAATAGTATGGGCTGTAGTTAATGTTAATGAGATTCCCGAACGCAAGTACCCGTTCCAATATCCTGCTCCCCCTGTCACACAACCGGGAGCGGCCAGCAACAGCCAGGTTACCGAAACCGTTGTTGCCCGGCGCATAACAAGCTAATTTTGGACGGTTATTTTTCATAAACTTCAATCCGCTCATTTTTATGGGCGGATTTTTTTTTGAAAGCCATTGGGGCGTTGAAACGCAATAGCAACCCGGCATAAGTAAAGATCTTTGCGGTTCTGCTCAATTCAATTACCGCAGTGTTCAATTCCATTACAAGCCTGTGATAATTGAATTACAGACACGACTAATTAAATTACATTCTCACAAAAAGAAGCGTATTGGTTTAGTATTTGATTTGCAAATCAATTCATTATAAAATGGCTGTTTCCTTCTCCCCTTTAAATACGGCCATTTTTTACGGGTTTCTGCTTTTGGCTGCTGCTTTTATTCTTTACCCTTGCGCCTTCCTTTAGCATTTCTTTATATGTTTTCAAATATCGATCTCACCGAAACCTCCGTTTAGGCTTTATATAAAACCCAGCCCGTTGCACAAATGAAAATGAAAACCTTTGTATTACTAACGATCACTACCGCCATGCTGGCTTCCTCCTGCAACCGGTATATAACAACTACCGAAGCGGCAAATGGAAAGGCCCGGTGTGGAAGAATGCTTCGCTGATTATTAATTTATAAAATAGTACCTGCGCGATAACCCACCGGAATTTGGGTAAACCGCGCAGGTTTTTTATGCTGCTGCATTAACCGTCCGCAAAAAATACCCGATCACCCTGGTGCCTGCGGTGGTGTTGAAATGATGCTTTTTTGTTGTTAACGGAATGGTAATCAGCTGGTTGATTGATGTTCCCCCGTTTCAATAGCACCACAAAGTGGTATTGCTATCCCCCTTTTTCCGAAGTAGGTTTGCAGAAGAAAATTTGCCCTCTGCACTAAGATATTTATAACTGTAATTACTAAACCTCAAGTATAGCCACGAAGTACAATTTTTGCTCCCGCGAAAGCGGGATTGTTTCATGTGCACTGCTGGACAGGGTTCATTAATTTGAACCCTGTTTTTTAACTTCCGCTTAGCTTGGAATCCTTACTTTTACGCCCTTAATGGGGGAAAACTGAATGACAGTACAATTTGGTTATGATAAAAAGCAGGTGATCCAGGCTTTACGGTATCACTTTTTAATGCGTCCCGAAATCAAGATACTACTGATCCTGATCAATGTATTTGCGATTACTTCGGCCATATTATTTGCCCTGAAGAAAATTCAGCCTGTTTCTTTTTTGATATTTTCTTTTTTGTGGTTCCTGCTGATGCTGGTTATCTGGCGCATTTTGCCGGGTAGCATTTACCGCCGGTCGCTCACCTTCCAGGACCATTTCATCATGCATCTTGATGAGGAGAATGTTATACTGGAGACCGGCAAAGGCTCCAAAGGCTGGCCCTGGAACCGGTTCAGTTACTTTTTGGAAAGCCCTTATTTTTTTCACCTGTACTTCGACGCCCGCTCGTTTTTCCTGGTACCGAAAGATGCCTTTGAATCAATAACCGCCCTGCAGGATGTGAGGGAGTTGTTGAGGAAGAAGCTGGGGAAGAAATAACCCCCGGGTATTACCCTGGCCTATATTTACTCTCCTCAAATATTTTTTTCGGATCAGTATTCAACAGCTCATTCAGGGAAAGCTCAGGGTTTTTCGACATATATTTCTTCACTATCTGCCAGCCTGTGAAAATGCCGATAGCGCCGGGAGAACGATCGCCCAGTTCGGGTGTGTTGGGCGCTTCTTCAAGATAGCTTTTAATATGAACCGCCTCGCGGCTGTACAACAGGTTATTGGCAAGAAAGAAATTCCAGATCATTCCCTCGTTCTCATAACATCCCTTCAACTGCGCACCCGTATAACCGGTCTTCAATGTATCGTGGGTGTAGGGCAGAATTTTATCAAGCACATATAAACGTTTTCCCTTTTCAACCATTTGTTCAACCAGGGCAAGGCTGCCGCCTTTTTCAGGTGCAATGTCATTGATGATATTCTTCATGCAGTTAACCGCTATATAATCGGGTGTGAAGCGCCGTGAAATGTAAGCCGGAAAAACCGATTGGCCCATACTGCTGCTGTACAAAGAATATTGTTCACCCATGTGTAATTGAAGACCCACCGCCAGCGCATCGCGGGTAATGACATCGCTGAACCCTTCCATAGGCCCGATAAAGGTGATCAGTTGCACAGGCGGCTTATAGGCGGGGAAATAATATTTCACGAACTGCAGCCCTTTTTTAACGTCCTTTTCTATGGGCTTGAAATTGCGGAATACCTGGTCGGCAGAATCTTTAACCGTTTTGTAGTCGCCAATAAATTTTTTGATCAGTGCCTGCACGCGGGTACTGGTATCGCTTATACCGGGCAGTTCGAGAATATTGAACAAATAGTCGCCAAGAAAAAGTGGATACTTTTGCCCAAGTTGGTTAAGGGCGGCCATTACACGATTGGTATCTATGGCAAAAAAATCCTGTTCGAACCGTTTTACGGTAAGCTCTACCTTAATGTCCGACACGTCGGGAACGTTTTTGTCTTTACAGGAAAATAATGCGGCTACGATCAATAATACCAGTCCTGTTTGTTTCATTACAGAAAATTTATTTTAACGCTTTATGCTTAACGCGGAACGCGCCATTTAAGTGTGCACTGCCTTTCGCTTCAGGGCGTTCTGCCGCGAAGATAAGGTTGAATTGCAGGAACTGTAAGACGCCGAACGCCGAACGCTTTACGCGGAACGCCGAATGCAAAACGTGAATACAAATACAGCCAAAAGCCAAAGGCCAAAAGCTGAAGGCAAATACAGAATACAGCTATACGTGAAAACCAGGGGTATAAACGTTATGGCTACAGGCATCGTATTTTGCCAATCATGTTTTCCGTCTTTATGCTGCTTTTTCGCGAAGGTAAGTATTCCCGGCGGGCTGCATACACGGGTTGTGGCGTTAAGCCTTTAGCGTTAAGCGTTCAGCGTGCCTTCAGCCTTTTTCGCTTAAATTTGCCTTTACAGGAAAAAACGGGCATCGTTTTTTATTAAACCCAAAAGAATAAAATGAAAATTGCCATTGCGCAACAGAATTATCATATAGGGAATTTCGAAGATAATACCCGCAAAATAATGGGGGCCATTCAGTATGCAAAAAGCCGGAAGGCCGACCTGGTCATATTTTCCGAATTGAGCATATGTGGTTACCCGCCCCGCGACTTTCTCGAGTTCGACGATTTTATCAATGAATGCTACAAAGCGATCGACATCATAAAAGAACAGGCCGATACCATTGGCGTAATTATCGGCAGTCCGCAAAGAAACCCATTGAAAGAAGGGAAAGACCTGTTTAATGCAGCCTGGCTGTTATACGATAAAAAAGTGGTGGGCGTAGCGCACAAAACCCTGTTACCAAATTATGATGTGTTTGATGAGTATCGTTATTTTGAACCCGGGTTCGAATGGAATGTGCTGGAATTTAAAGGAAAAAAAATAGCGTTAACGGTTTGTGAAGATATCTGGAACCTCGGCGATAATCCACTGTACCGGCAATGCCCCATGGATGTGCTCATTAACCAGCAGCCCGATCTTATGGTAAATATCTCGGCCTCGCCGTTCGATTATGATCACGACCAGGACCGCGAAGAGATCGTTCGGGCCAATGTACTGAAATACGGGTTGCCCATGTTCTATTGCAATGCCATTGGCTCGCAAACCGAGATCGTATTTGACGGCGGCAGCCTGGTTATGGATGCCAACGGACAGATCGTGAAGGAGATGAAATACTTTGAAGAAGATTTTGCCATCGTGAACCTCGATGAAATTGAAGTACAAAAGGCAAAGCGCAAACCGTTGAAGGCCGTTCCCGAATTCGATAAGGATATGCGGGTAGGCAAGTTGGAAGATCCCGATAAGATCATTGAATACCTCACATCAGATGAAAACATCGGGCAAATAAAAGAAGCGCTGATCCTTGGCATCAGGGATTACTTCAGGAAAATGGGCTTTACCAAAGCCATACTGGGTAGTTCGGGCGGAATTGACAGCGCCGTTACCCAGGCATTGGCCACCCGCGCATTGGGCCGGGAGAACGTACGGGCTATCCTGATGCCTTCGCATTTTTCAACGGGGCATTCGGTTGCCGATGCAGAGCTGTTGAGCAGGAATCTCGGCAATCCGTATGATATTGTTCCTATCAAGAACGTATATGATTCATTTCTGCAAACGCTGCAACCCATCTTCGGCGACCTGCCGTTCAGTTTGGCCGAAGAGAATCTGCAAAGCCGCACCCGCGGCAATCTGTTGATGGCCATTTCAAATAAGTTCGGTTATATTTTGCTCAATACTTCCAATAAAAGCGAGTTAAGTACCGGCTACGGTACTTTATATGGCGATATGGCCGGCGGCTTAAGCGTATTGGGTGATGTATATAAAATGCAGGTGTATGCGCTGGCCGATTATCTTAACCGCAATGGGGAAATAATACCCGAGAACATTATTACCAAACCGCCATCTGCCGAGCTGCGGCCCGATCAGAAAGACAGCGACAGTTTACCCGATTACGCAATCCTCGATAAAGTGTTGTATCAATACATTGAAAAAAGAAAAGGTCCCAAAGAACTGATCGGGATGGGTATCGATGAAGCGTTGGTGCGCCGGGTGCTGAAACTGGTGAACAGCAATGAATATAAGCGAAACCAGTTCTGCCCTATCATTCGCGTTAGCTGTAAAGCATTTGGGGTAGGGCGCAGAGTGCCCATAGTGGGGAAGTATTTGTCGTAACCGGCTTTCTGAAAAATAATAAGGTGGGCCATCCTGTAAAGGGTGACCCACCTTATTATTTATGGGTGTTTGAAAATAGCAATGATCTTCGTGTTGCTTGAACCGTCGAGCCTTTCGGAAGAACCTTCCAATGTAGTTTCGTTCAGTGTTTTAATTTTGATGAGTCTGCCATTAGTCACAATTTCGGTTTCATTATTCTGGAATGCCCATTGAAAGATTTCCGTTTCAGGATCGACCAGGCTGCATCTGTTTGTATTATCGCGGTCTGTGAGGGTGCCGTCGGTGTTATATTTGAAGGAATCGTCGAGTTGGCATTCTTCTAAATCGCTTTCTTCTTTTGAAAGCACACCATCGCCGTTATCGTCCCGGCCCTGATCAACATATACCCACACTTTTTCAGTTAAAAGTTCTGTACGGCTCTTTTCTTTTTCGGGGTCGTCTTTGTCTTTTTCGCAGGCGGTAAAGGAGGCGGAAACTAAAAGTAACAGCAGAAACGGGTGTTTAAATGGTCTGTACATATTGGTTGATTTGTATTCTGTAGGGTTGAATTGTCGATAACAGGTACTGCAGATTTTTAAGATGCGATTGTTATCTTTTACCGGGCTGAAAAGTATAAATAAAAATGCCTGCTTTTTAGTACGGGCGGCATATAAAAATGTTAATTGTAAAACCGGTGTTTCAGGTAAAGCACAACGTTAGTAAAATAAAAAAGCCTCTGCGAGAAACCGCGGAGGCTTTTAATATTTATTTACAATTAGTGTTTAAGGTCGAGCACCAGGGTAACATTGCCAACAAGCGGGAAACTAACATCTTTAATTACCCGCAGTCTGCTGGTGGTAATTTCGCCAACTTTGAAATCGCCGCTGATGCCGCTGCCGAAAATCTGATCGGGAGTGTACAGTACCGTACCATTTTCTTTGAACCACCACGTAAATGGTATGTTTTGAGGATCGCCGGCATCACATTTAACAGCGCCCTCATTGAGTACGCCTGTACTGTCGCTTTGGAATGTAATGGTATTATCCGTTTCGCACTTTTGAGGTGCAAATTGGGAAGGTATGGGCGCATCGGGTTTACCATCACCTGTATTGTCAATGCCTATGGTATCATACTTCCAGCTGGAGCTGGTAATGAACTGAACCCTTTCTTTTGTTTGATCCTTGTCATCATCGTCCTTATCACAGCCATAAATGATGAAACCACCAACCGATAACAATGCAATTACATAATTTTTCATCGTAACAATTTTAAATTTAAGCCCCTGTGCAGGGGCCGGGTTAATAAGTATTGCTGTACAGTAGGCAAATTTTATTCCCTTTCCGTTGCTTCGGGGTTAAACAGTTGGTAATTTTCGCATAACTATTAAATTGCCAAATTATTGTATGCTGCCAAACATGTTTATTTTATTGATTTTAGTGTTGTTTATACAAGTTGGCAAGCACTTTGCAAAGTATTGACGTATTTTCATAACTGATTATCAATCTTCATTCTAAACCCCGTTTATGCTATTAACAGCAGATGATATTCGGCAGCTCAATGAAAAAATACAGTATCAGAGCGCTTTTATCGACCGGCTTCGCGACGAAACAGCCAGGGTTATTATTGGTCAGCACCATATGTTAGACAGGCTTTTGATAGGCCTGCTGAGCAATGGGCACGTGCTGCTGGAAGGGGTACCCGGTTTGGCTAAAACCCTCACCATTAAATCGCTGGCCCAGGCCGTTAAAGCCAAATTCAGCCGTATTCAATTTACGCCCGACCTGTTACCGGCCGACGTAATCGGTACCATGATCTATCATCAGCAGAAGAATGAGTTTATAGTACGCAAGGGGCCTATTTTCGCCAATTTCGTACTGGCCGATGAAATCAACCGCGCCCCGGCAAAAGTGCAAAGCGCCCTGCTGGAGGCCATGCAGGAACGCCAGGTAACCATCGGCGACACCACCCATAAGCTGGATGAACCCTTCCTGGTACTGGCCACCCAGAACCCGCTGGAGCAGGAGGGAACCTATCCGTTACCCGAAGCGCAGCAGGACCGGTTTATTATGAAGGTGATCGTTGATTACCCAACCAAGGAGGAAGAACAGATCATCATTCGACAGAATGTGCAGGGCGCCAAATCGCCTGAAGTGAGCCAGGTAGTGTCGATGCAGGAAATAACGCAGGCAAAGGATCTGGCCCGCCAGATCTATATGGACGAAAAAGTAGAGAATTATATCCTCGATATTGTATTTGCTACGCGCTTTCCCGATAAATACAAACTGGAAAAATTAAAACCGTTGATCGCCTATGGCGGTTCGCCCCGCGCCAGCATTAACCTGGCCCTGGCCGCCAAAGCGCATGCCTTCCTGAACAAACGCGGTTTTGTGATTCCTGAAGACGTACGCAGCATCTCAAAAGACGTATTACGTCACCGGCTTGGCTTAACTTACGAGGCAGAAGCGGAAAACGTGAATGTGGAGAATATTATAGACGATATTTTGAGAGTCATTCAAGTTCCTTAAACCAACAGGCAATAAGCATTGGTCAATAGACAAATAGTAAATTGCCCATTGCCTGTTGCCAATTGCCCATTGACTATGCTGACGACGGCTGAAATAATAAAAAAAGTTCGCGAACTGGAGATCAAAAGCAAAAAGATCACCCGCCACTTGTTTACGGGTGAATATCACAGCGCTTTTAAAGGGCGGGGCATGTTGTTCAAGGAAGTGCGCGAATACCAGGCCGGCGACGATATCAGGTTTATCGACTGGAACGTATCGGCCCGCTTTAACCATCCGTTCAGTAAAGTATTTGAAGAAGAACGCGAGTTGTCGGTAATGCTGATGGTTGATGTAAGCGCCAGTTCCTTATTCGGCACCACGCAGGCCCGGAAAAAAGACCTGATCACCGAAGTGGCGGCCGTGCTGGCATTTTCGGCTATCAGCAACAATGATAAAGTGGGGGTACTTTTCTTCAGCGATGTAATTGAAAAATTCATACCCCCAAAAAAAGGGCGCGATCATGGACTGTACATTGTACGCGAACTGCTTACCGCTGAACCGAAACACAAAGGCACGAGGCTCGGCACCGCATTGCAACGATTGAACAATACCGTTAAGCAGAACAGTATTGTGTTCCTGTTAAGCGATTTCCTTGACAATGATTTTGAGGACGGGTTGAAGGTGGCCGGCAAAAAACATGATGTGGTGGGCATGAAGGTGTACGATAGAATGGATATGCAGTTACCCGATGCCGGCCTGATGGAAGTGGAAGATGCGGAAACCGGCGCCCGCAACTGGATCGATACCAGCGACTATCTCGTACGGCAACAACATGAAGCCGCTTTTTTTAATCATACAAATTATTGTAAAAATATTTTTACGCGGGCAGGCTGCGACCTCCTGCATTTACGCACCGGCGAAGATTATGTGAAAGTGCTGCAGAAGTTCTTTGTCGGGCGTAACCGGTAATTATGAAAAACCCTATTCTTTATATTATCCTTATTGGTTGTTTAATAGCCAGTCCGGTTTATATGCAGGGCCAGGTGCTGGCCAAAGCATCGGTCAACCGCGATGAGATCCTTATTGGCGAACCCATTAAGCTAACCTTTGAAGTGCGCATTCCCATGGGCCGGTCGGTTACCTGGTTCAACCTCGATAGCATTCCCAGTTTTGAATTCATAGAAAAAGGAAAAGTCGATACCGCAGACAATATCGATGGCAAACAATATCACCAGGAGCTGACCATAACCAGTTTCGATTCGGGTACGGTCATCATTCCGCCAATGACCATACAGGTAGATGGTAAAGACTATGCAACCGATTCCATACCGGTTGAAGTAAGCTATGCACAACTGGATATGTCGAAAGATTACCGCGATATAAAAGAAATTGTAGAAGTGCCCAAACCGGCCTGGATGGCCTTGATTCCGTGGATCCTGGGCGTGGTAACCTTACTGGCTGCAGGCGTAATTGTTTACCTGTTACGGAAACCAAAGCAACCGGTGCAGGCGCCGCAACCGGTTCAACCCCAGCTGAGCCCTTACGAGGAAGCACTGCAGGCGTTGGAAGATCTGCGAAAACAGGGGCTGCAGAATGGAGAAGTAAAAACATATTACAGCAGGTTGAACGATATTCTGCGGGTGTTCATGTTCAAAAAACTGAAAATTGCCACGCTGGAAAAAACAAATGAAGAGCTGATAACGCAATTGCGGCAGGTGCCCATGGATAGGGAAAGTTTCAACCAGCTGGTGCGTGCTTTGCAGGTGGCCGATTTTGTTAAGTTTGCGCGCTACCAGCCAGATGCAACCGATAACGAAAATAATTTCGCCGTTATACAATCGGCTATCAAAACACTAAATAATATTTCCTGACCCTTGCTGTACAATTGGTTTGAACATATAACATTTGCATATCCTGAAGTATTCGGATTGTTTGTTTTTGTACCGGCAATGCTATACTGGTACCTGAACAAATACGACCGGCAGCAGGGCGCCGTGAAGGTATCGTCCCTGATGGTTTACCGCAAAAGCAGTTCCTGGAAAAGCACTTTCAGGCATGCGCCTTTTGTACTGCGGTTGCTGGCTGTAAGCAGTATCATAATGGCAATGGCCCGCCCGCAAACGCGCAACGATGAGGAATTGAAGAACGGCCGCGGTATCGATATCATCCTTTGCATGGACGTGAGCGGCAGTATGCTGGCGCAGGACTTTTTGCCCGACCGCCTCGAAGCCTCCAAACAAATGGCGGCCGGCTTTGTGGATATGCGCCCCACCGATAGAATAGGGGTGGTCATATTCTCCGGCGAAAGTTTTACCCTGGTGCCGCTGACCACCGATAAAGCTGTATTAAAAACCCAGATCTACAATATTCAACGCGGCCTGCTCGAAGATGGCACCGCCATCGGCGATGGGCTGGGGGTTAGTGTTGACCGGTTGAAGAACGTAAAAACAAAATCGAAGGTCATTATTTTGCTTACCGATGGGGAAGACCAGGGCGGCCGCATCGACCCGCTGGCGGGTAAAGAACTGGCCAAAGCATATGGTGTGCGGGTGTATACCATTGGCGTAGGTTCAGAAGGGTATGCGCCGGTGCCTGTTCCCGATGCCGGCGGAGGTGTCACCACCCGGCAGCAAAAAGTGAATATCGATGAGAAACTGCTGCGGATGATCGCTACGGAAACCGGTGGGCTGTATTTCAGGGCAAGGGACAATGAAAGCCTGAAACGCATTTATGCAGAGATCGACAAACTTGAAAAATCGCGCATTGAAGTTACTTCACTGAAACGCTATACCGAACGGTTCTTCCCCTTTGCATTTGCCGCCGCCGTGCTTTTACTGCTTGAAATATTTTTGCGGTATACATTATTTAAGAAGTTCCCGTAACGTAGGTGTGCCACACCTTCAAGGTGTGGCACACTTGGTATCAAAGGATACCGTACTTTTATGCCCGAATGAAAGCAATAGTTTACCGGTCAACCGGCAGTTGGTACAATATTAAAACTGAAACGGGCAGGGCCATGAGCGCCCGTATCAAAGGTGTTTTTAAGATAGATGACATCACCTCAACCAATCCTATTGCGGTAGGCGATGAGGTGATCATTGAAGTGGAAAGCGAATCGGCCAATACGGCCATGATAACGGAAATTCTTCCCCGGCACAATTATATAAACCGGCAGTCGCCGGCACATAAAAAGCACCACCATATCGTTGCCGCCAATCTCGATCAGTCATTATTGTTTGCAACGCTCAGGGAGCCCAAAACCTCACAGGGTTTTATCGACAGGTTCCTGGTCACCTGCGAGGCATATCATGTGCCTGCTATCGTTGTTTTCAACAAGGCCGATCTGTACAGGAATAAAGAGCAGGAGAAGTATGCCGAACTGAAGGAGATGTATGCAGCTATTGGTTACCGTACCATATTGATGTCGGTAAAAACCAATGAAGGCGTACAGGAAGTAAAAGACGCGCTGGAAGGAAAAACTACCCTGCTGAGCGGGCATTCGGGTGTTGGCAAATCTTCTTTTATCAATACCATCTTTCCTGAGCTGCAGTTGAAAACACAGGATGTAAGCGGGTGGAGCGGCAAGGGATTGCATACGACCACGTTTGCCGAAATGTTCGATCTGCCCCTGTCGACAGGCGGGAGGGTAATTGATACCCCGGGCATGCGCGAATTCGGGCTGGTTGATATCACCCGGCAGGAGCTATCGCATTATTATCCTGAAATGGCCCGGCTTATTACCGCGTGCCAGTTCAATAACTGTTTGCATATTAATGAACCGGGCTGCGCTGTAAAAGAAGCCGTAGCCAACGGGATAATACATGAAGACCGGTACGTCAGCTACTACAATATACTTGAGTCAATAGACGAACGGAATTATTGAAATAATGAATATTGAATTTCCAATGTTGAATGTCGAAGTAGAAATGCACCATAGCTTTACTTCGTTATTGAACCTTCAATATTGGATATTGGAAATTAAAGGGAAGAGGATATTGGAGGGAGAAGAATATTGAATATCGAATGTTCAACGCGTGCCCGTCAGAAGCTGAGCGAAGGCGGGTAGAATGTCGAAATAGCGCTGCGGCTCGTTTTTCACTTCGAAATTCAACCTTCGGCGTTCAATATTCGATATTACACCAGGTACCGTCTGCTCTGGTTCACCAGTAGTTTGGTTTCCAGAAACTTTGCCACTTCTATCACCGCATCATTGTCTTTGCGCGGAGCTTCCTTGAACTTGAGTGGATAAATTGAGATACCTGTGTAAATGTTGTAATACAGGGTTAGCAAATGACCTTTATACGTGAAGTTCCACGTAAGCGTGTCGAAGTCATCCTGTTTGTTTGTAAAACGGATCTTGAGATCGTCAAGGAGAATGTTGGCCACTTCGTAAAAGCGTTTCAGCCCACAGTCGTCGTCAATGATCGCCTCGGTACAGCCGAAATCTGTGCGTAGCGTAAGGCTCATAAAGTACGGTTTGGGTATTATAAATACGGTAGAACCGAAGTTCAACCGGAATAGCAGGGGCTCGCTTTTGTTGTATTATGATCTGAACTTCCTGGCCTTGGGTACTTTCTCACCACTCAAAATTCGCTCGGCGCCCACATTTTTACCATTACTCGGACAGCCCTTTCTCTGGCATGAACTTCCACCTAAAATATAAGTAGCCAAAGCCACGGAAAACAACAAAATTCTAATAGATTTCATATACCTGGTTTCAAAGGATAAAACGCCCTTAAATCTAGAAATATTATACCATAATTGCAATAGGGAGAACCAATTATTCGGTTACCTGATCACGAAACCAATCGGCGTATTTTATGTAATTGTTGGCTATCCGGTCAATTTCGCCATTTATTTGCTCAACTGCGATGTCTTTCACCCTTTTAGCCGGTACGCCTGCAAAAATGGTACCCGGGGGTACGATGGTTTCTTCCAATACCACGGCCCCGGCAGCAATGATGGAGTTGCTGCCGATCTGCGCACGGTCCATGATAATGGCGCCCATGCCTACCAGTACGTTGTCGGAGATATTACAGCCATGTATAATGGCATTATGCCCTACAGACACATTATTGCCGATAATGGTTTGGGTTCGTTTATAAGTACAATGGATAACCGCCCCGTCCTGGATATTTACTTTATTTCCCATGCGTATGCTGTTCACGTCGCCCCGCACCACGGCATTGAACCAAATGCTGCAGTCATCACCCATAACCACATCGCCAACGATGGTAGCATTGGGGGCAATAAAGCAATTACTTCCAAACTTGGGGTAAACCCCTTCAACGTGTAAGATCACTGGCATGGCTGTAGAGTTTATGTTTTATAGTTTGTGGTTTGTAGTTTGTGGTTTGTAGTTCCTGCAGCAAATATCCTGAATAAGTTTCAGTTACCGCCAGCCAGTTTTCTGTTTCCTGCAATCTGTAACCTGTAACCCAACAGCAGCGAGTGCTGAATGTAAACCCCGGTACCCGGCACCTGGTAACCGGTAACTGGCCCCCCGTACCCCGCAACCGGTTATCTTTGCCGGGAATATGAATAAACGCGAATTATTTCTGCGGCATGTGGCCCAAACCTCCCCGGCCCCGTTGGCGCTTGACATTGTGAAAGCAAAGGGGAGCATTTTGCGCGATGCCGCCGGTAAAAAATACCTCGATCTGATTGCCGGCATCAGCGTATGCAATGTTGGCCACTGCCACCCGAAAGTGGTAAAAGCCGTAAAAAAACAGGTAGACGACTACATGCACCTGCTGGTGTATGGCGAAATGGTTGAAACGCCCCAGGTGCAATATGCCAAATGGCTTACCGACCAGTTGCCCGGCAGCCTGAACTCGGTGTATTTCACCAATTCCGGGGCGGAAGCTACCGAAGGGGCCATGAAGCTGGCAAAACGGTTCACCAACCGTACCCGCATCGTTGCCTTCAACAAGAGTTATCACGGTTCTACCCAGGGGGCGCTGAGCATTATGGGCGACGAATATTGGCGCAATGCCTTTCGCCCCCTGTTACCCGATGTGCTGCACCTCGAATACGATTCAATGGAATCGCTGCAGGAGATCGATGCCCACACGGCCTGTGTGTTTGCCGAAACCGTACAGGCGGAGCGGGGTGTGGTGGCGCCTTCTGCCCAATGGATGAAAGCCCTTAGGGATAAATGTACCGAAACAGGAACCTTACTCATACTCGATGAAATACAAACCGGGTTTGGCCGAACCGGCACGTTATGGGGGTTCGAACAGTTCAATATAGTGCCCGATATTGTTTTGCTGGGCAAGGCCCTTGGCGGCGGAATGCCCCTCGGCGCTTTTGCAGCCGATCAAAAAATAATGCAGGTACTTACCGAAAACCCGGTGCTGGGACATATTACCACTTTTGGGGGGCATCCGGTTTGTTGTGCTGCCGGACTGGCCGCCTTTAAGGTGCTGCTGAAAGAAGGCATCGTAGACAAGGTACCGGGCAAAACCGCGCTATTCAAAGAACTACTGCAACATCCGCTGATAAAGGCCATTCGGGCCAACGGATTGCTGATGGCCATTGAGTTTGAAAATTTTGAGATCAATAAACAGGTAATAGATGGCTGCCTACGGCGCGGGTTGCTTACCGACTGGTTCCTGTTCGCTCCCGGATGTTTACGCATTGCTCCACCGCTTACCATTGCTGAAAAAGAGATAAAGAAAGCGGCAAGGATCATACTTGAGGTACTGGATAGCGTTCAGGCGTGAATCGGGAATGGTGAAGTGCTATCTTCAGTTACCAGTTTCCGGGCCTTTTATTTTATAACTGCCGTAATTGATCGGGCACGCTGCAACCGGTACCCGGTATCTGGTAACCGGTAACCCGCCTCACTAACTTCCTGATTGTTAATTAGCCGGCGATTTAAGCCATTATCGGGCATATACCTTTACATTTGCGCGGATTCATTTTTCATTTAATCACATCAAAAATAGGCTATGCGTAAAATTGATCTTATTCCTTTCTTGTTTTTGGGCTTAATGGCATGTAACGACAGCGCCGCTGGTGAAGGAACAAATAACGATACCACAGCAACGGTTGCCGCAGATTCAAATGCCGCTGATCATCACCATATGGTTGATTCTGCTACGGCTGTAACGCCAATTCCTGCTATTCCTGAAGGCGCTAAAGTGTTTTTTGTAAACCTGAAGAACGGCCAGAAAATTAAATCTCCTTTTAAAGTACAAATGGGGGTATCGGGCATTGCACTGGATTCTGCAGGTATTATCAGGCAGGCTTCCGGCCACCATCATATCCTTATCGATGCGGGTGAGTCTTTTCCAATGGGCGAAGTAGTGCCTAAAGATTCCGCACACCTGCACTTTGGTAATGCACAAAAAGAAGCCGAGCTGAACCTAACGCCGGGCGAACATAAGATCTCTATGCAGTATGCCGATGGTATTCATCGTTCATATGGCGGTAAACTGGCCGCATCGGTTACAGTAACGGTTGAGAAGTAATTAGCTGCTGAGCTGAAAATACCGGGGCAGATGTCTGAAAAAGATATCTGCCCTTTTTTATTGTTCCACCGCCGGAATACGAGGCAGGAAAGTACAGGATGGTGGCTGCAATCGATAGAGTTAAGTAAAAACCCTAACTTAAAGTGTCTTGTTTACACAAAATAAATATTGAAAAACAGGAATTTGAGATCACTTATTTGTTAAAATAGCGCTGGTCGTCTAAAAAATTATTTATTTAAAGATCCTTATAATATTTTTGGCCTAGTTAAACAAGGTCTATGCAATAGCTTTGAGGGCATGACCTGCGGGGCGATTTTCTAATCGCCCCTTTTTTATTGTAAAACCCCTGATCTGTTAAGCAAATTTGCTTTACCCTTGACTGTGATCAACTTACCCCATAAATTTTTCTAACTGTTTGGTTCAACTATAGGCTTCGGTTGTTTTAATAGTGATAGTCGGTTATTGATCGGGTATTGAAATCACCCCTGAATTTCAACCGGCCTTTGGCTGATTATCTTAGTTCTTTTTCTTTGTGAAGTATCGCAAATTACACTTTACCAGGAGCCAGTTCTCTGGCACCTGTTTTTTTTATTCGCCGTAGTTTTGGCGCAGGCGGATTGATTCAGATTATACGGCTTATTGTTCAAGCGAATAAAAAGGCCTTCGTCTGCAATGCATAACGAAGGCCAAATATGTAAGAAAGTTATTCTTTATTGACCATTCACCACTAGAACTGTAACCTGAAGCTTCCAAACACCCCCCAGCGTTGAGATGCAGCTTTGGGCAATGGTTGCGGTAATACCCGCCACACAAAATCAAATCGTAAAACTTTAAAGATGTTATCTACTCCGGTACCTACTTCGAGGTAGGTTTTGCCGTCGAGCGATTCGAATATGTAGGTAGATCCGGCAGGCATGTTCAACGCCTTGTTTTCTTCACTTAAGCTGCCCCACAATCCTTTTACAGTATAGAACTGGCGGAACTTCAACCGGCGGGTGAACGGCGTAAAACGGAATATGCCCGAACCGATATTATGTTCAAAATTGAAGCCCGCGAATTTATCGTGCAGGTATTGCCAGCGGTTCATTAAGCTATAGGCATACTTGTTATAGTAATAAATTTCATTACCGGGGGCTACATCGAGTAACATGAACGGCAGGGTGCCGAATGTTTTACCACCAAATACATTGTAATACACCGTTCCGTAAGGAGATATTTTCATGTAGTCGGAAATGCTGCCGGTTAATTTACTGTATTCATAATGGCTGTCGAATACACCCTTTATGCCGCGGGTATACTTAATGGTTGTAATGGGGTAGGGGCTGCCCATGCTGTAGCGTAAGAACGATCCTTCAATGAATTTCTCGAGGTAAGCGAAACGTAATTGAACAGAACCCTCAAAAGTATTCAACGGCGTTGTGGCGCCATTGCCGTCGAGGAAGATCTCTTTTTCGGGCAGGTTCAGCAACGGGTTATACACCTTGCGTACACCGCTCAGCATTACTGAAAAACCGGAATGCCATTCTTTGAAAAGGTCCAGCTGCATCAATTCGGTTTTCAGGAATTTGATGGGAACGCCGTTTTTTCGCACCGCCAGGGCGAAGATATTATCCTGGCTTACTTCGTCGAGATAGTTTTGACCGTAATCGATATCCTTCGAGTATTTAGCGAAAATATACGAGCGCGGATTTTTATTGAACAGGTACATGGCGTCGGCCTCGTATTTGAACTTTTGGTCGTTTGTACCGTAGGCTAAATAACCATGTAAGTGCAGTTTTTTGCTGAAGTAACGATTGGTACCCAGGTCCCAGCGGAAACGCCATCCTTCAAGTACGTTGGAGAACACCCAGTTGTACCAGGGGCCTATTTCAAAATTACCTACATCGAGGTAACCGGTGGCCAGGAAGTTCACGGTTTTTACCGCGCGTTGAAATGCCGGCAGTTTCAACAGGGTATCGATGGTTTGGTATAATTTCTTTTCGGTAGTGCTTAACTCCTCATGCCGGTTCTCAACCCAAAAAGAATCGGGCGCGTTATTGGCCTGGGGCGGAAATATCGTTTCTTCAAGGAGCTTGTTTTTGGCCAGCTCATGGGTTACCGAAGTATCGTTTACAATTATGTCTTTGTAGGTAGTGGTCTTTCTGCCGATAGCGGCCAACAGCTTTTCGCCAGAGAAAAGCGACAGGTCAACCACGAATTTATCGCGGGTAAGGAACCAGGTGCTGTCGTTCAACAGGCTGAACTCCTGAATAATGCTCAGCTTGTTCACATAGTTCACGTTGGCCTCTTTACCAAGGCGAAGGTTCATCTTCTGAATGGCAAAGGTGGTATCGTGCACCCAGCAATCGCCCTCGAACGTGTTTGTTCCTTTATGTTTTGGAATAAAGAAGAAGTGAATGAGGCGGCGGCCGTTTACAAACTGCGAGTCAAGTACTTTATAGTTGTAGAAGGCATCGCCGTTATCGCTGATGGGGCTTACAAACTGTTTATCGAATACAGGAATGAAGTTGGCGTAAAAGTTTACGTTCTGATCGATACCGCCCAATAATTTGGAAACGCTTTCATTGTTCACCCCCATGGTTTTGGTGCCTTTGAACACTTCCCGGCGGCGCAGCGGCGATTTCTGAAAATAGTAATCAGAAATGGCTTCGGTGATATATACGGGTAAATAGGGAATGCCTTCTTCCGTTGTATCGATATTGTTCAGCACGAAATTGAACTTTTTGATAAACGGCAGGTTCTCCCATTTCTCTTTTTTAATGTTCTTGAGATCTACTTCGAGTTTGTTGTACAATTCGTACGAGAAGTTGCGGAAACGGTACCGGTCGTTTTGAGGTTTGTGTCGTACGATACGTTTCCACATAAGGATGCCGCGGTCGATCTTCCTTCTGACAACCACGGCTTCAAATTTGCCGCGCTCCATTAAAATGCTGATGTCTAATACGTTGTTTTTGGCTCTTTGTAATAAAAAGGTATCGAATGGGAGCTTAAAATCCTGGTAGCCTACATAAGAGATGATAAGTGTATCTGTAGGCCACTCATTAAAACGAAAAATAAATGATCCTGCTGAATCGCTGAGCTTGCCCGATTTCTGGGATTTGAACTGCATAGAGGCGAAGGGAATACGTTCGTCGCTATGGGCATCCTTGACAATTCCTTTCAGTATCCTGGTTTGAGCTATTGTGTTTTGGGTCAACAGAATAAGCAGCAGGAGTTTAAACGGTCTAATAGGCATTCTAATAAGGTCGGTTTGATTCTGCGCCAAAAATACAATAACAGTGATAAAAGCATAATGTTAAAAAAGATAAAAGCGGGCAGGACGCCGGTAAAAGCCCTATTCCATCGGTAATATTCTTTTCCTGACGCGGTTTATAGTCATGGGGCCGGTCAGCATGATGTTGCAGCAACATTAAAAGCTTAATTGCCGGGGGATTGGGCTGTAGAAACTAACGTTACATTACATCTTTCTTATAAGCCTGTGGAGGGATGTTGCTGGAAAATTACCTGGAAGCAGTTTTGGCGGAAATGTCGTTAATTGACCGGCTCCTGAAAAGCTAATCTTTGACACTTATTGGAATAGTAAAATACGGTTAATATGGCTGCTGCGGTTCAATTGGGTGCGGGTTTACGGGGGGTACATTAAACACCGGACACGCACTCCCGGGCCTGGTGTGGCTGATTGAGTGGCCAACTGAGCGTTACGCCATAACAACGAACGCATACACCCCGGGCTTTGCGCCGCCTGAGTTGATCCGAAAAACCAACTGCTTCGGAAATACGTGTTAAGCTTTTTACTTAAACGTTCAGCCTTTTTGAAGTTTATTTTTTGATTGAAGCGAAAAAGTTTGGAAATCTGACAAACCAGTGCTTACTTTGTTTTACAAAGTGCTTTTTATGGATAGCCAACATCCCCCGCTGGAAACCCTGCAGGATATTAAACGAATGATGGAACGGTCGACCCGCTTTATTTCCCTTAGTGGATGGAGCGGTATCAGCGCCGGCGTTTGCGCCCTGGGGGGAGCATGGGCAGCCCACAGCCGTATCGACCGCTTCCTGCACCCGGCAGTTGGCCGTAATTATTATCATAGCGATGGCGGCGCTTTGTTGTTGAAAGACCTGATGCTGATAGCAGCCATTACGTTTGCCGCCGCATTCATTTCAGCCTTTATATTTACCTGGTCGCGCAGCCGCCGCAGCGGTACGCCCATGTGGGATACAACCGTGCAACGCCTTGCCTGGAACACCATATTACCGATGGTTGTTGGCGGCATAGTGCTTTTGCGCGCCATCGAATTGGGTTATTTTACGCTGATAGCACCCGGCTGTTTGATCTTTTACGGACTGGCACTGGTGAATGCATCGAAGTATACGTTGGGTGAAATACGGTATTTGGGTTACGGACAACTGATACTCGGTATTATTAATTTGTGGGTAGTAGGCGGTGGTTTGTATTTTTGGGCCGCAGGTTTCGGCATTTTGCACATCCTTTATGGTGCAATAATGTGGTGGAAGTATGAACGGAAGAGCTAGATAATAATTTACAACATGAAGAACCCCATTGAAAATCTTAATAAAATTTTTGATAGCCGCATTCGCATGGGAGTAATGAGTATTCTTATTGTGAATGAGGAAGTGAGTTTTAATGACCTTAAAAAAATGCTCGATGTAACAGACGGCAACCTGGCATCGCACATGGTAAACCTTGAAGAAAATGGATATGTTAAGGTACATAAAGGATTTATTGGCCGTAAAACAAATACAACCTATTCAATCACCCGCGCCGGGGAAAAAGCTTTTAAAGATCATATCGAGGCCCTGGAGGCAATGATCAAAGGCATGAAGTGAGGCAAATTTTTTTTGCCCTTACACTTTGAAATACAAAGCGCTTTTTAGTATGAGTAATAACTTTTTGAAACAATTTAAACTGGCATGTAAGATCTGGCTGGTAGCCGTGATAGCCAATGCATTTCTGGCCGTTTCTTTCATGAGCATCATAAATGGTAACTGGTATCCATGGCAGCAGTTGGGCCTGGTGCTATTGGTGGGCGGCATTTTTTCTATCCCCTGCATGATAGCAGTGCTTATTATAATTGCCCTAATGGCCAAACGGGTAAATGGCATGCGGTTGTTCTGGTCGGTAGCGGCAGGCGGGTTAACGGTTACGGTAATGGCATATACCACATTTATGAACCTGGTAGGCGGAAACAACAGGGAATTGAAGTATCTCCTGTTAGCAGCCATACTGGCAGCAATGGTAAGTGTAACTACTTTTTACAGATCATTATTTAAATGGGGACGCGATTTTAATTCGATCTAAAACTTTAGCTATGAAAAACCCTTCACCTGAAATTAACCCAACTATGAATAAAGATATTTCAAAGGTCATTCTGGTAGCAGCCGGCGCTGTACTGTTCAACCTTGTCTTCTGGAACGAAAAACTGGCCATCAATACCGTGCTGTTCGATGCCTTCTTGTTATCGGCCCTTTTCTTTCTGTACCCCCGGGCCCGTAAACATGCTATCGTGAACTGGTTGCTGCTGGGTCATGTTGTGTGTTTGGCCATGGTAGTGGTGCACAATACCGGGTTGAGTAAAATTGCCTTTACCATCACC
Organism: Niastella populi; assembly: GCF_002078015.1. GTDB lineage: Bacteria > Bacteroidota > Bacteroidia > Chitinophagales > Chitinophagaceae > Niastella > Niastella populi. The sequence goes on from NZ_LWBP01000188.1 coordinate 407,209, forward strand.
CTGTTATTGCTGGCAGGTTTTGCCGGATATACACACCGGTCGGCCTGGTTTGCCGGCGGCTCGGTGCTGATGAATATTGTTATGGTAGCTGCTTCGTTTGTTGAGCCTATAAAACTGAGCAAAGGCCAGGCTGTTAAAGGCAAAGGTTTCAGCCGCATCATCCGCTTTGCTTTATTACCGTTGCTGTTGGTGATCGTATTCTTTTGCATTTACCGCCTTGCCAACAACATGTTCTCTGAAATAGCAGGCCAGATAGAACTGCAGCTGGGAATATTCTTCAGCCATTTCTTCGATTTCTTCTCATGGCAACGGCTGTTGTTCCTTTTGTTGGGGTTGCTTATTACAGGTTCTGTTTTACTAAAAAGCAAACTGAATTATTTCAGCACCCGCGAAGCCCGCATGCACGACGCATTGCTTCGGTGTAAAATACCATTGCGAAAGAAAAGAGAAGGCACTTCGTTCAGGTTTGTTGAAATGATCATGGGTAAAATGGCCAGCGGCACACTGGCGCTGAAGAATGAGAACACCACCGGTATCATAAGCCTGGTCTTATTGAACGTGTTGTTGCTGGGTGTGAACCTTATCGATATCAATTTCCTTTGGTTGAATTTTCAGTACAAGGCAGGCGAACCGGTATACAAAATGGTGCATGAGGGAACGGAGCTGCTTATAGTTTCCATTGTACTGGCGATGGCTATTTTACTGTTCTTCTTTAAAGGCAATCTCAATTTTTACAAACGGAACAGGTGGTTGAAGTATGGCGCCTATGCCTGGATCGCTCAAAATGGGTTGCTGGTTTGTTCTGTTTTGCTGCGCGATTATTATTACATTCTAAAACATGGCCTCGCTTACAAACGCATTGGGGTATTGTTCTTTTTGTTGATGGTGCTGGTGGGGTTGATAACCGTGTTTTTGAAAATATGGTCAAGGAAAACAAATTACTTCCTGTTCAGGGTAAATGCATGGGCCGGAATAACAGTGATGGTGCTGGCCACCACCATCCATTGGGATGAGTTCATTGCCGGATATAACCTGAAACGCAAGGATACCGTTGAGCTGGATGTTCCGTTTTTACTGTCGCTTTCCGATAAAGCGCTGCCATTGCTCGATACCAATATCGTGGTGCTGCAAAACCTTGAAAATAAATTGAAGACAGATGCCGAAAGGGTGGGTAACGTGTACGGATGCAACAGCTGTTTTACCGGACAGTTGAAGAACCGCGAAGCGGAATTTGTTCAAAAACAAAAGCAGTACTCCTGGTTATCGTGGAACTATGCTGATGCCATCACGAAAAGATATTTCGAAAAGAAAAAAACGATCGTCTCCACCCGCTAAACAGCATCATATGACAACCATTTCGGCTTCCATTCATATATGGGTTAAAACAGCGCTGATCAATTTTTTATTGATGCTGCTGGGGGCAATAGTATCATTCAGGGGGGGCGATGTATTGTGGGCGTTTGTTACCCTGCTCGTAGGAATTATTGCAACGATCCCATTGCTGGTGTTCATCAATCCAATTGTGGTATTGTCGAAAAGAATTACCCATTATGGCATTCCGGCGCGCATCGCCAGTCTTACTTTTCATCTTATGCTAATGGTGTTGTTATTCTTTTTGCTGGCATCATTACTCTCAACGGAAACCTTATTTGTAAAGAACCCGGTGCTGGCAGATCATATGGCCTGTACAATGGTAAGTTTAATGATAAGTGTATATATAAACCGGAGATCATTGAAAGCACTGTATGAAGAAAAGTAATTGAATCAGTTTGAACTGCATTACAAAACTATTAAAGCCATTTTATGGACCATTTAACTGCCAATCAAAAAGATAAACAGTTTATAGAAGGATTGATCCTTATCCCGATCTCATTGTTCTTTTTTTGTTTACCGGTGTTTTTCACCTTGAATCATAGCAGCGGGTTGTTCGTGATTAATTATGCAATAGCGGTTATTTATTTTGTAATATTATTGGCAGGCAGGCGACTTAAGAAAGGCAGGGATGGATTGATGCCGCTTATTCTGTTTCTTATTTTATTTCTGATAAGCGCGTATTCCCTTAACCGCGAAATGACGGTATTTGAAAAGCCGGTGACCTGGTTTGCGGTTTTGCAGGTAATACTGTGTGTTAACTATATTGCATTTGCTTTTTTTAAACGTTTTCCGCGGTGGTTGCAATATGTGATGACCTTCCTGCTGGGTATAGCGCTGGTTACATTCTTATATCTCGCTATTTATCTCTTTCCCCTCTATATCCTGAGTGTTATGGCCTCGTTTGTGCTGGGGATCTCGGCTCACTCATTTGTCGGGCTGCTGTTTGTGATCTACACTATAGCGCTGTTAAGGAAAGTAGTAAAAGATAACCAGGCATTGTTCGTCAGTTTTTTAGGTGGGGCAGGGGCGTCGTTGGTTGTGGTCGTTGTATTTGTAGTTCGTTTTACCCTATTGACCAATGAAATTAACACAACGTACCGGCAGGCTACTGTGCGCGAAAATGAAGGATGGCCGGCCTGGGTATCACTGGCTCAAATGATACCTGATAACGGGCTTGCAGAGAGTATATTGAAAACCGATCTCGTTTACAGCACTCCTTCTGAAAGACTGGACAATTTATTTTGGTCGGTACCAACCAGAAATTTTGGTGAAGAGAAAAAGCACGACCCACTGATCATGATCGCTGCGCTTTTTTCGGGCAACATACATTTGTCGGAGGCAAACCGCATAAAGCTGCTGGAGTCGATGCACGATTCGCGGCACCAGGCGCAGGACCGTTTATGGTCGGGTGACGATCTGTTGACCGGGCACATAAACACCGATGTTAAAATATGGCCGCAGTTTGGTATCTCTTATACCGAAAAAGTGATCACCGTTTCAAATATGGCGCCTGCCGACAGGTGGAGCGGAAGCCAGGAAGAAGCGATCTATACCTTTCACTTACCCGAAGGCGGGGTGGTAACGGCCTTGTCGTTATGGATAGAAGGCAAAGAAGCCAAAAGCATCTTGACCACCAAACAAAAAGCCGATTCAGCCTATAAGCAGATCGTTGGCGCCGAACGTCGCGACCCGTCTGTATTACACTGGCAGGAAGGCAATACTATATCGGTGCGGGTGTTTCCGGTACTGGCGGGCGAAAGCAGGAAATTTAAAGTAGGCATAACCGCCCCGCTCACGCGAAAGAATGGCCGAATGAAATATGAGAATATCTGGTTCGACGGGCCCTCCTTTTCCCGTGCAAAGGAGGAAATTGCTTTACAGTTTCAGCAAACACCAAAAGACTTCATTTCCCCCGCAGTATTTAAGCCAACCGGCCGTATGGGTTTTACACGCTCAGGAAAATATGATCCTTCCTGGGATATAGAACTGGCCGATCAGCCATTGAGTAACGATGCGTTTTGCTTTGATGGCAAAAGGTATAATGTTCGCCCATACGCCAAACAGTTTGGTCCGGCTGTTTTACAAAACGTTTATCTGGATGTTAACAAAACCTGGACGAAGCAGGAGTTCACCAGCATTTGTGAAGTGTTGAAACACCATAAGGTATTTGTATACACCAATGCAATGGTAGAGGTGACCGGTGAAAACAGGCAGGCGGTTTTTGCTGAGTTGCATAAACTTCAGTTCAGCTTATTTCCGGTTTATTTAATTGGGAACGCGAACAATTCCCTGCTTGTAAGTAAAAGCCCTGCTGTTTCACCCAACTTAAAAGACCTGGCCGGAAGCGATTTTCTGAAGGAGGTTAAGAAGTCGATGCGGGGTGGAAAAAAGCTGAAGCTGTTCAACCTGGGCACCACGTTGAGCCCCTATTTGAAAACGTTGAAAGAATACCGGGCCTTTCAGTATGAACACGGCTCGGTCGATAACCTGAAAATATTGCTGAACAAACAGGTGTTTGTAAAGGATGGTGAGAACGAAAAACAGGTAGTTATCGATAACGCAGAGATCGCCATTGTAGAAGATAGTTGTACAGTGGCATCTGCGGCTCCTGATCATTTAATGCGATTGTTTGCCTACAACCATATTATGCAAAAAATGGGTACCCGTTTTTCAGATGAAGTGCAGGAGACAGATGAGCTTGTTGCAGATGCGCAGAAAGCGTATGTGGTAAGCCCCGTATCGAGCATGGTGGTGTTGGAAACAACAAAAGATTACGAACGATTTAATATTAAGGACAGTCAGAACAGTTTGAAAAATGCCTCCATGAAATCAAAGGGCGCCGTGCCCGAACCGCATGAATGGGCATTGATCATCCTTGCCGGTGTTGTGTTGTTGTATATTAAGTTTCATCCCGTTAAAAAGAAAGCATTATAATGATACAGGCATTATCACTGCCGGTTAAAATGGCAAAGCCGCAACGAATGGCCCTGGGTTTATACCTGGTGTATGCCGTTATCATGCTGTTATCGCTTCGTACCTATGTGCTGTGGCAGTCGGTAAACGTTGTTTTGGGATTGCTGGCATTGCCCCTTGTTACCACCATTCAACCGGGTAATAATAAAAACATCAGGTACGGCTCTGTTGCTGCGTTGTTTGCCATATTAGCGGTGTTACTGCCCGTAAAAACATTGTTGTATTTCTCCATTGCCTTTGCCTGTTTTTTTGTTACCGAAAACTTCCTGGGTAAAATAAATCTGTTGCCGGTAGGTGTGGTATGCCTTATGTCGCCTGTATCTCAGTTTACGGCAAATGTGTTCAGCGTTCCTATCCGATTACAGCTTACAAAATGGGCCGGCGCTATCATGAACCTGGCACAGGGCGGTATAACCGTAAAAGGGAATATGATCATCAGTAATAACAATGAGTTTTCGGTTGATCCCGCCTGCATGGGTTTGAATATGATGGTGATTTCCCTGTTGCTGCAGTTGATCATAATTGCCATGTATCAACGCAAACACAAACTGTATGTGGGCGGTTGGCAGGTGGCTGGTTTGCTTACGGTTTCATTTGTATTGAATGTGGTAAGTAATCTGTTCCGGATTATTTGTCTGGTATGGTTCAATATTTTGCCTGATGCGCCATTGCATGAGCTGGCCGGCATATTTTGCCTGTTGTTGTATGTTATAATACCCATGGTTTGGTTAACGCAGCTGGTAATAAAACATAAAGGGCGGCCCGAAGTAGTAACTACAGATAAAACCCCTGTGTTATGGAATAGTGTTTTTCTGATACACGTCGCATTGTACCTGATCATTTGCCTGGCGGCTTACAGGGGCGTATTAATCGAGAAGTCCATGGCCGAACCTGCGGCTGCAATAGAAACGGTAGACGGCTATAAGGCTGAACGCGTAACAACGGAGATCGTCAAGCTGGAGAATAGCCGGTCGCTTGTATATCTGAAATATATTCCCGGTTTCTTTAGCGCCGATCATCATCCAATGATCTGCTGGAATGGAAGCGGATATATTTTCACGAAGGTGCAGTTGGAGGTTGTTGGCGGGCAACAGGTATATACAGCCCTGTTACAAAATGGCAAAGATCAGTTATATACCGGTTGGTGGTACGATAATGGCACTGAACGCACTGTTGAACAATTAAGCTGGCGGCATAAGATGCTTACCGGCAGCAGGGCGTTTTCGGTGGTGAACGTAACAACAGGAAGTAAACAACAGTTGATCAACGAAATAGAAGGCATAATTCGAAGTAACAGATTAAAGCCTTTGTTGTAGTAAATTTAGTAAAGCAACAATATTCGATTTTACAAAAACAAGTATATGAAGTCACAGGGGTTTTCATTCAGGTCGAGGTTAAAAAGCTTCCGGTTTGCCATGGAAGGCATTTCGAGGTTTTTTCTTGCAGAACACAATGCCTGGCTGCATTTGATTGCAACGATAGTGGTATTTGTTCTTGCAGCGGTGGTAGGCGTTACCAAAAATGAACTGCTTGCATTGGTATTCGCCATTGGGTTTGTATGGGTGGCTGAAATGTTCAATACCTGTATAGAGCGGGTAATGGATTTTGTTTCAAACCAACGGAATTCAGATATAAAATTTATTAAAGACCTGGCTGCCGGCGCTGTATTGACGGCCGCTTTAACTGCCCTGGCAGTAGGTGCTGTAGTGTTCATACCTAAATTATTTTAACAATGAAACGTCCAGGGCGAAATGTTCATTAAAACACACCATGTTATGAAAAATTTGCTGTGGTAAGTTCACCCTGGCCAAAACCCGATAAATATTTTTCAGATGAAATATGCACAACCGAAGGAGATCGAAAAGCCATTGGCGTTAAATCGCATAACCTTATTCAACAATGAAATTGACCGCATTCTTACCATTTCAATGGGTTTTAGCATTGCCCTGGTGATGGCGCGGGTAGCATACACCGGTAAATTCACGTTTGCCTGGCTAATATGGAATCTCTTCCTGGCCTGGTGCCCCTATGTGATCTCATCATGGCTGAAACAAAGGCCTGCTGTGCAGGCCGGCAGAATTAAGTTTGCTGTTATTTCCATATTATGGTTGTTGTTCATTCCGAATTCATTTTACATACTTACCGATCTTTTTCACCTCGGTAAATTTAACAATGTACCCAACTGGTTCGATCTGGCGCTGATCATTTCATTTGCCTGGAACGGGTTATTGATGGGGATTCTGTCGGTACGGCAAATGGAGAAAATAGTGCAGCCGTATTTACGGGGCAAACATGAGTTGTTTTTCATTTATCCCATCATGTGGTTGAATGCATTGGGCGTTTATATTGGACGTTACCCGCGGTTCAACAGCTGGGATATCGTTACCAATCCCTTTAAACTTTTCACCTATCTGACAGAACTGATATTCCATCCTGTACAATGGAAATATGCATGGGGCATGGTGCTTTGTTTTTCGGTATTCATGACGCTCGTATACCTTGCTATAAAAAGATTGAGCAAAGCTATTCATTAAGATCCAGGCGCTATACCCTTCCAATATAGCGGTTGGTTTATCCACACAAAAGGCGCTGTGTTCCCATAGCGCCTTGTTTATTTGAAGTAAGATGTTAGAAGTATGAGGTAAGATGCTCCCGGGTTGGCTCCGTTGAAACTATAAAAAAAGCCCCGCGATCTGATCGCGGGGCTTTAAATTTTATGATTTCACGTTTCACGAATTAAAAATCAACTCCCATGGCAAAATGCAGGTATGGCTTTCCTTTGAAGAAAACGTTCATTTCCCAACCGGCGTCGAAACGAAGGAAATAACCCAGTAAAGTACTGCGGGCGCCAAAACCATAACCACCAACAAATGGCCCGATACCGCCGGCTTTTATCAGCACCTGTACCTGTGGTATTTGCGGGTCGTCATATACAACCTGGGGTCTCGACAGTTTATTATAGGTTCCATTCCATGCGCTGCCCAGATCGATGAACTGGATCAACTGGAAGTTACGCAGAAAGGCATTGTTGATCGGTTTATTGAACAATGTAGAGAAAACAGGTAACCTGAACTCGCTGTTGATCACCACCGCATTATTGCCGTTTGCTACGTTTTGAGGAAAGCCGCGCATATTAACCGCCAGTGACTGGAAGGCGTACGACGGATCCTGCGGACGGGGGTTCTGGCTGTATTTAGGGAACATCCAGCCATCAACGCCGCCAAGGTAATAAACGATCTTCTGGCTGCCCCATGAGAAGTCGCCTGCTGCCCGGCCTGCCCAGATGAAGTTGCGGTAAATTGGGAAGTAATACCGGCCGTCGAAACCGAAATTATAGGTAAAGCGGCCCGGTTTAAGCCCACCGGCAGATGGCTTGCTGATCTGCGAATTAAGGTCCATAAAGATCTTGTAACGCAAACCGTTCCAGATGTTGGTGGCTTTTTGAATAGCGTCGTCATGCACGTATTCCAAACGCGATACCGCAAAAGTTTGTTTGTTGATGTCGCCCTGTTGTAACGTGAGCGGATCGAAGTATGCGCCGCGTACCACTACTTTATCGGTACGGATACCGCCCGAGAACCTGAGGCTGCGTACCCTGTCGAACGGATATTTAACCACCGCCTGGTACAGGTTGGTGTATGATTTTCCTTCATACAGATCGGAGGTTCCGCCAATACCCTGAACGTTACCGAGGTCGGTACGGCGATAATAGATCAGTGAGAAATCAAATCTCTTTTTCAGGTAGTCGGCCCGCGCGTACCACTCACCGCCACCATCGAACAGTGACTGGTTTACCGGAATAAACACACTGGAGCCGGTATTGCCGATTGAAGCGCCGGTGCCAATGCCGCCTATCAGTGGCAGGCGCATGGCGCCGGTAAAGCGAATATCTTCGAACAGGTCGAAAATAGATGCTTTCAGCATTCCATTGAAGGCGCCGCCGCTTTGCAGTACAACGGGCAATCCGCCTGTATATGGCTGATAACGGCTTACAAGGATGTCGTTGTTAAAACCGCCCGAGAAATTATCGACAGAGAATTTCAGTTTGTAGTCGAACAGCTTGGCTTTCTTCAGCACGCCTGCTTCTTCATCGCTTTCTGTTGCCGGTGTTGTTACCGGTGCAAAAACATCGTTTGTTACCGGCTGTTGCTGCTGCTGCGGTTGGGTTTGTGTGCTGTCTTTCTTTTCTTTTTCGAATCCGGTCTCAAAAATATCATTGATCTTTCTTACGCTGTCGGCCTGCTGTTGTGCCCCGGGCCTGTTAAACTGTATGGCGGCCCCGCTGGCTGCCTGTTCGGCTATAATGGTCTTTCGCCGGTATTCGGTAGGCCGCGGGTTCAGGTTGCGTTTACGCAGTGTGGCGTCGTCTACTTTTAATTTATAAAGGAATTTCAGATTACCCTGTTGTCTTACTTCGCTCACCATTCCCTGGTAACCGGCCACTTTGGTTTCGAGCAGCGCGCTTTGGTAGTTGGTGATGGGGAAGGCATAGGCCGAGTCCTTGGTAACCGAGAAGGTGAAAACGGAATCCGGTTCCGTTTTACCCCATGCTTTCAGGGTTGAATCAATTTCGGTAGCATCGGGGTTACGCAATATCTGGTCGCCTACCAGTACTACCGTATCGAGGCCGGCCCGCACGGTGCTGAAGAAGCCGGCAAAACGGTTACTGATACCGGTTTCGTCGCTTACAAAGGTGAAGTGGTAGGTGTTGTATTGCATGGGAAAGCGGGCATTGCCATACTTCATTTTGGTAAGCTGGGTAATTTGCCTGAATTCGCTTTTGTTATAATTATCGGCCAGGAAAATGTTATAGCGTTGTGAAGCAACCGCCGTATCGCCTCCTTTGGTGGTGGCATCGGGCCGGTTCGATGCAAATATGATCCCGGTTTTATTAGGGAAGGCTACAAAGCTGGCATCCAGGTCGGCATAGGCGTCATTGGTAACCTGCTCGTATGAATCTTTTTCAATGTCGTAAATGTAAATGTCTGACTGGCCGTTGCGAACCGCGCTTAGTAACAGGGTGTTTGAGTTCAGCATGAACTGCATGCTGTTTATCTGTTCAAAGTGCGGGATCTCCTGTCTTATCCGTTTAAAGCGGGCTACCATGTCATACACGAATAAGTTCACTTTTCCTTCCTTCCAGTAAATACAGGCGAGGCGGGTTCCTTTGCCATCCCAGGCAAGTAAGGGATAGTTGGGGTTGATCTCGTTCTCGTTCGACCGTACACCTGTTTTTAAAAGCACCTTTCTTTCGGTCATGTCTGTCCACAGTACTACCCGGTACTGGCCTTTAATAAATTCAACAACCGCGTATGTTTGGCTGCGGGGCGCGGGGTTGGGGGTAAAATGAAGGAAGTCTTTGTTGTGTTTTACTTCTTCCACAATGGTGGCAACGCCTTTGGGCATATCGCGCCGTCCGCGGAGGTCCTTTTCATACATTTCAGTTCTTTCGAACATGAAATCTTTCAGCACTTCCTTGAACTTCTTTTTGCAAATTCGTTGGGAGGCGCTGTTGAGGTTGCGGTACACCCGCGAGAGGTATAGAAAGTAGGTGACGTTCTCTTTTTTATATTTTTCCGACAGATAATGCCAGAAAGCGTGGCCCGCCAGCAGCGGTTTTTCGAAGGCGAGCTGGTAGAAATTCTTGTATTCGCCCGAAAGCAGGGCCAGTTTCAGGTCATTATCGTATTCCGGGCTCCATTCTTCGGCTACATAATCAACATAGCCGTCGACCAGCCACTTGGGCAGGTCGAGCAGGGCCTGGTTGGTGGCAAACTCGCCCAGGTCGTCGCCGAAGAGGATATTGTCGACCAGAATGCGGGCAATTCCCTGGCGAACCTGTTTACGAAGCTTCGCGTGGTCGCCATCGAAATAAACCACCATTTTGTTATTTACCAGCTTGGTAATGCCCCCGGTGGTTTGCCAGTCGAGGTTCAATCCTATGTTAGATTGTTGTAATTCGTCAAAATGATTATATATGACAATGTTGGCGCGGCGTTGCAGGCCATATTCAACAAACTGTTCAAGGGCGGGCAATTCGTTTTCAGCCACCTGCGCAACATAGTTGGCTATGGTTTTACCATCTTCGTAGAAATAAGTATTGAAATTGGTAGATTGGTAATATTGCCATTTAAACTTACGGTACTGTACCCGGTTCTTTCCAAACTCCACGGTATTCACCTGGGCGAATAGTACGGTTGGCAGCAACATGGCAAGTAACAAGGGCAAGGATAAAAATACTTTTGTCTTTGGCTGAATCTGTTGAAATTGCATAGCCTGTCTTTAAATGTTTTAAAGTTAAAACAATCCATAATACCGCGAAAATCAATTATAATAGGTACGAGTATGCTAACAGTTACTTCATTTACATTTAGTCCGGTTCAGGAGAATACATATGTGGTGTATAACGAGACGGGCGATTGCTGTGTTGTCGATCCCGGCTGCTATTTCGGCAATGAACGCAATGAATTAAAAGAATTTATACAAACTTCCGGCCTAACGCCTAAATATTTGTTAAATACCCATTGTCATCTCGACCACGTATTCGGAAACAAGTTCATTCATGATACCTGGCGACTAACCCTGCACCTGCACGAAAAGGAAAAGCCTGTTCTGGAATACGCACCCACATTCAGTTTATCCTGGGGGCTGCCATTTGATAATTACAAAGGCGACCTTATCTTTTTACGCGAAGGTGATACCATAGCGTTGGGTACAGATGCATTACAGGTGCTTTTTACACCCGGTCATTCACCCGGACATATTTGTTTTTATTGTCAGGCGCAGCAGTTCGTTATTGGCGGCGATGTATTGTTCCGCGAAAGCATTGGCCGTACCGACCTTCCCGGCGGCAATTTCGATACCCTTATTGCCAGCATTCGTAACCAGTTGTTTGTGCTGCCCGATGAAACGGTAGTGTTTCCCGGCCATGGCCCGCAAACCACCATTGGGTATGAGAAATTGCACAATCCTTTTTTGAAGGATGTCTGATTTCGGGATTTCGGGATTTGATGCGTTTTTGGGGTTCTCGCTAAACTCCAAATCATTAAATCTCTAAATCCGCAATCTCTAAATCAGCAATCTACAGCCTAAATTATTTTGTAGATCAATTTTCCTACATAGGGCAACCGGCTGAATTCCTTGCGTTCAACCCGAAGTATAAATACGAGGTAACCGAGGGTTAACAGGGTAGCCAGCGTAAAATTTACCCAAACATTCGGCCACCAGCCGATGACCGCATGATGTATAAAGTAGAGAATGGCCACAATTACCATGTAGGCGCATAATTTTTTGGTGGCATAGGGAATGGGGTATTTTTTTTGTCCCCATACGTAAGAAACCGCCATCATAATGCCGTAACAGAAGAAGGTTGCCCAGGCGCAGGCCATATAGCTGAACCGGGGTATGAACAGGGCGTTTATCAGCAGGGTAATGCCCGCGCCTATAAAAGTGATCCAGGCCCCGGCCGATGTTTTTTGCGATAATTTATACCAGATAGAAAGATTGTAATAAATGCCAAGGAACATGTTCGCAAATAACAGGATGGGCACAACGGTAAGCCCTTTCCACATGGCTTCGTTCTGAATGAAATGTTTCCATATGTCGAGGTAAAGCGCCACCACCAGGAACATCAGTGTAATGGTGATCACAAAGAATTTCATTACCCGGGCATAGGTTCTTGGGGCGTCATCCTGCTGGGATTGTTTGAAGAAAAATGGTTCGGCGCCCATGCGAAAGGCCTGGATGAACAGGGTGATCAGGATCGATAATTTATAACAGGCGCTGTAGGTGCCCACCTCAAACCGGGCGGCCTGTACAGATTGTACGGGCGCCCACCAACCCAGCATAATACGGTCGAAAGTTTCATTGATCATTCCCGCAAAACCGGCAATCGCCAGCGGCAGCGCATACAGCATCACCTCTTTCCACATGGGGAAGTTGAATTTCCAGTCGAAAGCGAATAATTCTTTTTTCAATACCACCAGCTGGTAAAACGATTGTATCACATTCGCCAGTAAGATATAGCCTACGCCAAAATCTTTATTGTATATCAGCAGGAGCGGACTGTTAGGGTTCTTTTCAAGCAGCCTCGGGCAAACCGATAAAAAGAAATAAATGATGCCGATGTTCAGGATGATACCGCTTACCCGCACAAATGCGAATTTCATGGGCCTGCCTTCATGGCGTAACCTGGCAAACGGCAGGGCCGATAAGGCATCGAATGCAATGATGAAAGCGCTTAACGTTACATATTCCGGGTGGTCCTGAATGGAGATCAGGTGTGCAAATGATTTGTTGAAGATCATCAGCAGGGCGCAAAGGCTCAATGTGCTGGTGAAAATGGAAATAGAAAGCGTATTGTAGATCTCGTTCTTGTATTCATCTTTCTGAACATACCTGAAATAGGCGGTTTCAACCCCGAACAGGAACAGGGTATTCAGGAAAGGAATAGCTGCATATACCAGGCTCATTTCTCCAAAACCGGAGCCGCTTAATTTGAGCGTCAGGTACGGAGTAAGCAGGTAATTCAGGAAACGGGCGAAAATACTACTGACCCCATACCACAATGTTTGCCCGGCTAATTTTTTTATACCGCTCAATGAAATTTATTTAAGATTAGTGTTCAAAATTAAGGGTTCAATCATTATATCCTCACAGTTGCTGGCTGTTTATACCCGGTACAGGTCAGAAATAACAATATGATACCTTTAAAATCGATAGCATATAATAGCTATTGGTTTTCAGCAGGGTCGGCAGCCCGGGACGAACCGGCCGCTAAGCCAGGCCATCCTGAGGGTTTCAGGCTACCGGTTTCCGGTTACCGGGGAAAACAAAACGCAATACGCCATCTGTAACATGCTGGCAACGGAAGCTGGGTGACGCTTGCTGTTTCACGTTTCTGTTCCACGGCAGCCAGACTGTGCATATGTTTTATTTGGTTACTATTGCTATCTTTGCCGTCACATTGTATATTTAAGTTCAAAATCCGATCCCGATGAAAGTATCTTTACCCTTAATGGTCCTTGTGACCGTTATCTCCCTGAGCACACCTGTATTTTCGCAATCCGGCGAAACAACGGTAGACTACCAGAAAGGCGACCGAATTGCCGCTACCATCGAATTTCCTTACTCGGCCAGCATTGTTGAAGACGCCTTCAAGATGTATATGGAGAAAAAAGGCGGCAAGAAGGATCATATCAAAAGCTTTGATGTTTACCGCAATACCCGCCTCGACGAAAATGATCCCGAAATTGTTGATGTGCATTTTAAGGTAGAACGCAAGATCTTCAAAGAGCGCGAATCGAGCGTTGTTTTGCTGCTTCTTGGCCGTCCGGGCGAAAATATTGGCGCCCGTACCATCGACGACCGTTTTAAAGTGTCCGATTCAAAAGAACTGTTGAACAGAATGGCGCCTTATATCGATGCATATAACCTCGATGTGCAGATCAAAAAACAGGAAGAAGTAGTTAAGAAATCTGAAAAAAGATTACTGAACCTGAAAGACGATCAGTACGACCTGGAAAAGCGGTTGAAATCGGTGCAGGATAAGATCTCTCAGAACAAGAACGATCAGTTATTGCAAACGGAAGACCTGAACCGTCAGAAAGATACCCTGAATGCTATTCTGAACAAGAAAGAAGTTAGCCAGGGCAACAAGCTGAGCAAGCAGTAGAAAAGGTAACGAGGCAACGAGGCAACGAGTGTCGATGCCGGTTCATTAAATGAAGTTTATCGTTATCTGTTTATAGTTCGCGGCCCACGAAAGTGGCCGCGTTTTTTTTGCGTGAATGGTCAATGGTCAATGGGGAATGGTCAATGATTGGTGAATGGTCAATGGTCAATGATTGGTGAATGGTCAATGGGGAATGATTGGTGAATGTCTTGTATTGTTGGCCTGTTTTCGATTGCGGCTCGCAGCTGTATTTGCTTGTGGCATTCGTCTTTATGCTTTCACCTGTATTTCGCTTATGGCTTGCAGCTGTATTTGCTTGTGGCATTCGCCTTTATGCTTTCACTTGTATTTCGCTTGCGGCTTGCGGCTTGCAGCTTGCAGCTTGCAGCTTATAGCTGTGCTTTCGCTCCTTACCCCTTATTCAGGTTGCGCAAACCGCTGATCTTTGATGAAAGCAGAGTCGGTAAGCGTTTTCAGGAACTCGAGCAGATAGAATTTATCGAAATTGGTAAGGGGGATCATGTTCTTTAACTGCGGATCGAGGGTAGTGCTGTTCTGTATGCCGCTGCTGTAATGATCGAGCACACTGGTGATAGACGAAAAGCGGCCGTCGTGCTCATAGGGAAATGTAACGGCTACATTGCGCAGACTGGGCACTTTAAATTTCAGTGAATCTTCCTTTTTATTGGTGATACGCATTCTGCCGAAATCATTGATGAACGGGTCAACAGGCAGCCCCACATTGCGAAAACTGTTATCGGTAAATAACGGTTCGGTATGGCAGGTAGCGCATTTCGATTGAAAAAGGGTGTAGCCGTTTTGTTCTGCCTGCGTAAATGTTGCCTGCCCCTGTTTTACCTTATCGTATTTTGAAGTGGCCGAAACCATGGAGCCAACAAACTGGGTGAGGGCAAATAGCATACGCTGGCTGTTGATGGTTTCATCGCCGAATGCGGCCGTGAACATGTTACGGTATTGCCCGTCGGCACTCAGTTTATCGATCACATTGTTTATGTCCTCAGCCATTTCATTGGGTGCGGTAATGGGCGCCAGCGGCTGCACTTCAATATGGTTGATGCCGCCATCCCAATGCATTTCTTTAAGCCAGGCCATATTGAACAGGCCGGGTGCATTGCGAAGGGTGAACTGATTGTTGAACCCGTGGCTTAACGGGTGATCGAAGGTGGCAAAGGCGGCAAATTGCTGATGGCAGGAAGCGCAGGGGAAATTACCGTCTTTCGACAGGCGGCCATCATAAAATAGTTTCCTGCCCAGTTCAAACCCTTCCTTTGTTAAGGGATTGCCGGTAAAGGAGTATTGCGGGGCAGGGAATCCTGCTGGTATTTCAAACTCCAGCGGTTGTGGACCGCTGTTATCATTGCCCGATTTTTTACAGGCGTTTACCAGCAGGCATCCCAAAAAAAGCAATAAACATATTCTTATTGACCATCTTACTGCCACATATTGATCATTAGCTTCAGGATCTATCGTTCGTTAGAAACAGAATCAACTGTAAACATTTTCATATAGTTCTCTGCCACCTGGGCTGCCATTGGGCCGGGTGTGGTGATCACCGGGTTCACGGCAATTTTTATATCCCACGGATTATAGAACCAGTCGTTGGCATCGCAGGCAACGAACATTTCACTCGATTTGCCGGGTTTCAGATCGAGGTTCTGCGCATAGGGAAATAGCAGCTCAACCTCCTTAATTACGTTATCAGCACCCGAAAAACCGCCGATATGATATTCAAATTTACCAGATTGCGGCGACTTGGGCGAAGTTCCTTCGAGTTTTGCCATAATGTAACCGTTTGTCCAGGTCCAGAACATGCCTTTGGCAGGATCGAGCGCATCGGTTTGGGCGCCGCTTACATTCCGGGCGCTGTCGACACCAATGGTAAATGAAATCCGGTTATATACATATGGTAAAATAGCTATTTTGATTTCTGTTGATGCCGAATCGGCAAAGTCTACCAGGTAATACTTGTCGTTAGCAAGTTCGAACGTCCTGCCCGAGTCGGTATTGATCATTTTAAAACCATGTACGTAAAACTTGAATGCGGTGGGCGTGTAGTCCTCTTTGAAATAGTTCTTATAGGTTTGTCCCAACACAAGCGGAACGGAATCGTATTGAACAACCGGTTTGAATTTGATGATAAGGTTGTGGTCTTTCTCCGGAACTTTGTCGAAATGTAATTCTTTCTGGCAGGAGATGACTGCTGTTGTTAACAGCAATGCAATGCATAGTTTGGGCAAATTGACACGGTGCAGTTGTTGAGTCAGTTTCATAGCATTCGGTGTTACGCTTACAAATCGCCGGGACGGATCTTTCGCCGGTTTTGTTTGTGTTGTGATTGTTTCAGTTTTGTATCCATTCGCTTTTCCTTTGCTGCTTTGGAAGGTTTGGTGGCGATCCGTTTCTTTTCTTTTTTCAACGCCTGTTCAATGAACGTATTCATTTTTTTTATCACTTCTTCCTTGTTCTGCAGCTGGCTGCGGTGGATTTGGCTTCTTACTTGCAAAAACCCTTCCGAATTTATCTTTGAAGCCAATTTCTTTTGAACAGTAGCTTTTTGCTCATCATTTAATATCAATGAATTAGATATATGAAAATATCCCTCCACCATTGTCTCCACTTTATTCACGTTCTGTCCGCCCTTACCTCCGCTTCGGGCAGTTTTAAAATCAATTTCTTTTGAAACATCTATCTTCATACTATAAAGATAAAACTAATTTATAGGTACTATGAGAGCGGTTATACAACGGGTTACACAGGCGAATGTTGTGATCAATAACAGTATACGTTCATCCATTTCAAAGGGTTTGCTTGTTCTGGTAGGAATTGAAGATGCAGATACTGCTGAAGATCTTATCTGGCTTAGCAGTAAGATCGTTAACCTGCGAATCTTCAACGATGCGGATGGCGTTATGAACGAATCGGTGAAAGAACAGGGCGGCGATCTACTGGTGGTAAGCCAGTTCACCCTGCATGCGTCAACTAAAAAAGGCAACCGGCCCTCGTATATCAAAGCGTCAAAACCGCCAGTAGCCATTCCGTTATATGAACAATTCGTTCAGCAATTGCAAACCGATCTGGGCAAACCGGTATTTACCGGTGAGTTTGGCGCCGATATGAAAGTGTCGTTGCTGAACGACGGACCGGTGACGATCGTAATTGATACAAAAAACAAAGAATAAAAGACCAATTTGATAATTTGATAATGTGGTAATTCGATAATGAAACCAGGGGCGGGGCCCGAAGTTTTGATATTATTCACCATTCACTACTCACCATGGAAATAAAAGAAGCACAACAACAGGTTGACCACTGGATAAAGACCGTGGGCGTTCGTTATTTCAGCGAACTAACCAATATGGCTATTCTCACAGAAGAAGTGGGCGAACTGGCAAGGCATATGGCCCGCATTTACGGAGATCAGTCTTACAAAAAAGGCGAACAAGCTTCCTTCCCACCGGGCAGGTCGGCAGGTGAGGGGCCCCTGGCCGATGAAATGGCCGATGTGTTATGGGTACTTATTTGCCTGGCCAACCAAACCGGCGTTGACCTCACGGAGGCCCTGCAAAAGAATTTCGAAAAAAAGAATATCCGTGATGCCAACAGGCATAAGGATAACGAGAAGTTGAAAGGGTGAGTTGAAAAGTTGATAAAGTTGAAAGGGTTGATATGGTAAAAAAATGAACAGGCCGGCGGGAGCTATTCCCTGAGAATTCCGCATTAAAGTTCCTTGTCAACTTGTTAACTCTATTAACTTATCAACTATTATATTTGCATCCTTATGGCAACAGACAACAACAGGTTCCAGGCAATTATTTCGCATTGCAAAGAGTATGGCTTTATTTTTCAGTCCAGTGAAATTTACGATGGGCTCAGTGCCGTTTACGATTACGGCCAGTGGGGTAGTGAGCTCAAGAAAAATATCCGCGACTATTGGTGGAAGAGCATGACGCAGATGCATGAGAACATTGTGGGTATCGACGCTGCCATTTTTATGCACCCTACCACCTGGAAGGCCAGCGGGCACGTTGATAATTTCAGCGACCCCATGATCGATAATAAAGACAGCAAAAAGCGCTACCGGGTAGATCACCTGATTGAAGCCAAAATTGAGGAGCTGAAAGCGGAAGGTAAAAACGCGGAGGGCGAAACGCTGAATGCTGAAATGGATAATTTATTGGCTGCCAATGATTATGAAGGTTTAAAAAAGCTTATAGAAGATAATAAGATAAAATGTAGCGTAAGCGGTACCGGTAACTGGACCGACATCCGCCAGTTCAACCTGATGTTCAGCACCCAGCTGGGTAGCGTAGCGGAAGAAGCCAGCGAAATTTACCTGCGGCCCGAAACCGCCCAGGGAATCTTCGTGAACTTCCTGAACGTGCAAAAGACCGGCCGGATGAAAATACCTTTTGGTATTGCCCAAACCGGTAAGGCTTTCAGAAACGAGATCGTAGCCCGCCAGTTCATTTTCCGCATGCGCGAATTTGAGCAGATGGAAATGCAGTTCTTTATTCGGCCTGGCACCCAAAAAGAATGGTACGAATACTGGAAAGAAGAGCGCATGAAATGGCACCTGAGCCTTGGTATTCCCAAAGAAAAATTCCGTTTCCACGACCACGTTAAACTGGCCCACTATGCCGACGCGGCCTGCGATATAGAGTATGAATTCCCAATCGGGTTTAAAGAACTGGAGGGTATTCATTCCCGTACAGATTTCGATCTGAAGAATCATCAATTGTACAGCAAAAAGAAAATGCAGTACTTCGACCCGGAGATCAATCAAAACTACATTCCGTATGTTTTAGAAACCTCTGTAGGTTTAGACAGAACGTTCATGATGGTGATAAGTGAGGCATACACCGAAGAAGACCTGAGCACACCTGAAAAACAGGATAGCCGCGTTGTGCTGAAGCTGCCGCCAAAACTGGCGCCCATCAAACTGGCGGTGCTTCCCCTGCTAAAAAAAGATGGCCTGCCCGAAATTGCCCGCCAGATCATGAATTCCTGCAAACCGCATTTCCGATGTTTTTATGAAGAAAAAGACGCTATCGGAAGGCGCTATCGTCGTATGGACGCAATTGGTACTCCCTTCTGCGTAACCATTGATCATCAGACAAAGGAAGACAATACTGTCACTATCCGTTACCGCGATTCTATGCAACAGGAGCGTATTCCGCTTGCACAGATCAAAGAACTGATAGAGAAGCACATTGGCTAGAAGCGGTATAAATATTGTATTAAATGAAATGTTAGTTTCGAAAAACTACTGTTTTATTTTATATGGAACCATGTATTTTTGCACAGACCTTAAAACAAACCAGGTGAATCAACATGGAGGCTAGCCTATGTTATTAATCAATCTAACACTCGACCTGTCGGTATTGATAGGTATTACAGCGGTTGCTTTTTGTTTTGGATTAATTTTTCGAACCTCGCAATTGAAAAAGCAAAAGAAACGGGTGGGGGAACTTGAAAAGGAAATGATGATCAGTCACGCAGAAATCCTTGAATTACAAAAAGAAAGACTGCAACTGGAAGAAAAGCTGAAAGGCACATCAAACATTCCGGTTATCCCTATCAATGTAAAAGAAGAAAAGAAATCAGAAAAATTACAGGATAAATCCGCTTCTAAAAAATAATATCCTGTCAGTTACACGTCCTTGTTATTTGTTCTTTTATCTCCTTTGTCCTGCACCAACCAAGCCCCCTCATTAATATCCATCGAATATCAACCAGCAACATCGGCCATAAACCGGTGAAAAGAAGTCTTTTGCCTGAATGGCAAATGGTATTTGCACCGGTACGGTTTTCCCCCTACGGGCGGTGGGAACAGGTAAACTATGGCCTAACCATAAAGTTCCTGGTGAATGGTTTTACGGTCATATCCCAATGCCTGAATGCGTTGTTTGGCCTCATCTATCATGTTTTTCCACCCGCATAAATAAAAGTAGGCAGGCTTCAATGAGTCAGGCGCTGCTCCGGCCCGGCATATTTCTTCATATATACTGTGTACATACCCGGTACGTATCAGATGGTTTTGATTTTCAGCTACTTCGCGTGAAAAAGTAGGTATGTATTGAAAACTGGTCATCTTTTCGGCCAATTCTTTTAACTCCCGGCCATACAAACAATCACCTAGTTTTCTGCAACCAAAAATGAGGTAAATGTTCTGGTGCCTGATATTATGATTTAAAATATGATGAGCCATCGATCTGAAGGGCGCTATGCCAGTGCCGGTACAAATAAAGAAAAGGTCGCGGTCGATGGTTTCGGGCAGCGTGAACTTACCCAGCGGGCCGCGGAAAGTGAGTTCACTGCCTTCTTTGATCTCATTAAAAAGCCAGGTGGTGCCGGCGCCGCCTTCCAGTAATACAATTACCAGTTCAAATACGTTGGTACCATCGGGCCAGGAAGCAATGGAATAGCTGCGTTGCCGCCGGGCCGGCTTTTCGTGAATGGGCAGATCGAGGGTTACGAATTGTCCCGGTTCAAAATCAAATGATCTCATTTCCGGCACCTCTATCCAATACCTTTTGGTATTGCCGGTTTCATCAACAATGCGAACCACCTTTCCGGTTTGCCAGGGCTGTAACATATGGCGCAATATTAGTTACTCAATTTACATGTTTTGAGGCAGATGCCGGCGGGAAACGCATGACAGACATAAGAGCGCTGAAGCAGGGGTAGGAAACATATAGCAGTTGTGCCGGAAGGCATTGGAGACCGCCCGGGATGTGTTCAGAATTGCATAGAACTTGCATAGAACTTGCATAGCGATGGTGCTGTTTGCTGCAACCCTGGCGGAG
Source organism: Niastella populi (assembly GCF_002078015.1). Classification (GTDB taxonomy): domain Bacteria; phylum Bacteroidota; class Bacteroidia; order Chitinophagales; family Chitinophagaceae; genus Niastella; species Niastella populi. Next base: position 428,056 of record NZ_LWBP01000188.1, read on the forward strand.
GCTGGGCCGGGTTCTCCGCACTTTGAACCTGCAAGCCGGAACCATACCATACCCCTCACTGCCTTTATGCCTTGTTGCCTTGTTGCCTTTTTCTTACCTTTGCGGCGCTGATATGAATTTGCAGGTGTTGCTCGACGCGTATAAAAATAACCCCCGCCTTTTTTCACTGGCGGACAGGCTCTCTTTTTCCCAACCCCAACAGGTTTTTTGCAAGAACCTGCATGGCAGTTCCCCGGCCTTTGTCATTGGCACTATTTTCCAGCACGATGCGTGCAGCCAGCTCAATCACGTAATTATTTGCGAAGATGCCGAGTCGGCAGCCTATATGCATAACTCGCTGGAGAACCTCACCAATGCGCTGAACTTCTTTTTCTTTCCAACCTCATTTAAGAACCGTAAGAATTTCCGGCTCCTCAACTCATCGCACGTTATGTTGCGAACCGAAGCCCTGACCCGGTTTTCTTCGCCCATGGCCGGCAGCAACCGCGTGGGCGCCCTGGTAACTTATCCCGAGGCGCTGTTTGAAAAGGTAGTGTTGCCTAAAACCCTGGCGGGCAATATCATTTATTTAAAATCGGGCGATTCCATCGATGTAAACGGCCTGCTGGCCCAGCTGGTTGAATACGGATTTTCCTCAACCGACTTTGTATACGAGCCCGGCCAGTTTGCCCTGCGCGGCGGCATCCTCGATATCTATTCTTTCGGCAATGAAAAACCCTACCGGGTCGAGCTGTTTGGAAATGACGTGGATTCCATCCGCATTTTCGATCCGGAAACCCAGTTAAGCGAGCGGAAATTATTACAGGTAAGCATCATTCCGAATGTTGAAACCCAGTTCGATGCGGATGCGAAAATATCCCTGTTCGAGTTTCTGCCCGGGAATACGATATACTGGATCCAGGACTGGGAGCTTACGAAAGAACGGCTCCTTACCCAGGAAGAAGACCTGCACCTGTTCCTTGAAATGCAGGCAAATAATGTGGTGCCCAAAGAAGCCGCAGAGGAAGACGACAAAACAATAAAGACCACCATAAAGGCCGATGAGTTTATTTCGGGCCATTTATTGAAAAAAGAACTGGCAAACCTGCATGTAGTGGAGTTTGGCCATTCGTCGGGGTTCATGGCGGATGCGGAACCAACTCAGCATACTCCACTCAGCATCGATTTCAATACAAAAGACCAGCCCGCTTTCAACCGCCAGTTCGATCTGCTGATAAAAGATCTGAAACAATGGGAGGCAAAGAAATTCAGTTTGTATTTGTTTGCAGAGAATCCCCGGCAGTTGGAACGGTTGAACAGCATTTTTGAAGACCTGAAAGCCGGCATCCAGTTCACCCCGGTGCCTACATCGATACACGAAGGGTTTATCGATGAAGACCTGAAAGTGATCTGTTATACCGATCACCAGATCTTTCAGCGTTACCATAAATACAAAGTAAAACAGGCTTACAATAAGAATAAGGCCATTACCCTGCGTACGCTGCGCGAATTACAGCCGGGCGATTACGTTACCCACATCGACCATGGGGTAGGGGTATATAGCGGTTTGCAAAAACTTGAATCGAACGGCAAACTGCAGGAGGCGGTACGCATTATTTATAAAGACAGCGATATCCTGTATGTGAACATCAACTCACTGCATAAAATATCGAAGTACACCGGTAAGGAAGGCAGCATACCCAAGGTAAATAAACTGGGCAGCGATGCCTGGAACAAACTGAAGGAAAAGACCAAAACCAAGGTCAAGGAAATTGCCTTTGACCTCATTACCCTGTATGCCCAGCGAAAAGCGCAGCAGGGCTTTCAGCATGCGCCGGATAATTATATGCAAACCGAGCTGGAGGCTTCCTTTATTTACGAAGATACGCCCGACCAAAGCAAGGCAACCGGCGACGTGAAGAAGGATATGGAATCGCCGTCACCGATGGACCGCCTGGTATGCGGCGACGTAGGTTTTGGAAAAACGGAGATCGCTATCCGTGCGGCATTCAAAAGCTGTTGCGATGGCAAACAGGCCGCCGTGCTGGTGCCAACCACCATCCTCGCGTTCCAGCATTATAAAACATTCAGCGATCGGCTGAAAGATTTTCCGGTAACGGTTGATTATATAAACCGGTTTAAATCGGCCAAAGAGAAGAAAGAAACGCTCAAAAAGCTCGAAGAAGGAAAAATTGATATCATCATCGGCACCCATGCCCTGTTAGGCAAGGAGGTAAAGTATAAAGACCTCGGGATCCTCGTTATCGATGAAGAACAGAAGTTCGGGGTGGCGCATAAAGAAAAGATAAAGACCCTGCGTACCAATGTAGACTGTTTAACCTTAACGGCAACGCCTATACCGCGTACGCTGCAGTTCAGCCTCATGGGCGCCCGCGACCTTAGCATTATAAATACCCCGCCGCCGAACCGGCAGCCGATACAAACCGAAGTGCAGGTGTTCAACCAGGACTTTATTCGGGATGCCATTTATTTTGAAACAGAGCGGGGCGGACAGGTGTTCTTTATCCATAACCGCGTACAGGGCCTTTCTGAAATGGCTGCGCTGATACAGGGTTTATGTCCCGACCTGAGCATCGGTTTTGCCCATGGCCAGCTGGAAGGGCATGTGCTCGAAGAACGCATTCTTGACTTCATCGATAAAAAGTACGACGTACTTATTTGTACCAATATTGTTGAAAGCGGGGTTGACATACCTAACGTAAACACCATTATCATCAATAATGCCCACCATTTTGGGTTAAGCGATCTGCACCAGTTGCGTGGCCGGGTGGGACGAAGCAATAAAAAAGCCTTCTGTTATTTGCTGGCGCCGCCGATGAGCACACTGCCGTCCGATTCAAGAAAGCGGTTGCAAACCCTCGAGCAGCACAGCGAGCTGGGCAGCGGCTTCCAGATAGCCATGCGCGACCTCGATATCCGCGGAGCGGGTAACCTGTTGGGTGGTGAGCAAAGCGGGTTTATGGCCGAAATTGGGTTCGAAATGTACCAGAAGGTGCTGGAAGAGGCCATCAAGGAACTGAAGCGTACGCAGTTCCGTGAATTATTCAAAGCTGAGATCTCGAAGCAGGAAGATTATGTACAGGATTGTACCATCGATACCGATCTGGAAATACTGATACCCGATAGTTATGTTGAAAGTATCACGGAGCGGTTGACGTTGTATACCCGTCTTGATAACTGCGATAACGAAGAAGAACTGCAGGCTTTTGCCATTGAGCTGCAGGACCGCTTTGGGCCCATACCGCAGCAGGTGGAAGACCTGTTCGATACCGTGCGTTGCCGCAGGCTGGCTGTAGAACTGGGTTTTGAAAAGATGCTGCTGAAAGATGAAACGCTGAAATGTTACTTCATAAACAAGGCCGATTCACCTTACTTTGAATCGCCGGTATTCCATAATATTCTTACCTATATTCAAACCAGAACCAACAAAGCCCGCCTGAAGCAGAATGGTAAACTATTTATGCTGGTGGTGGAAGATATGGACACCATGCAAAAGATGGTAAGATTCCTTTCGCAAATGAGGGAATTTGTTACGGCAAAGGAAGCTACGGCGTAGGATAGCTTTTCTCTAAGGTGAAGTTTTTGCACCTCTTTGGAAGGTGGGGGTAATCAACGAAATTCAACATCAAAATATGGCAGCCACTTCTCCATCCGGATACACATGTTTGATGGAAGATTTCCGTTCCATTTCAAGGTATTCCTGCGGGGAAACATATTTCATGGCTGGTGTTATGGCAGGGCTAATTAACGAAAAACAAGTTTTTTCGTTAATTACAATTGAACGAACATTAGACTTCCATTAAAATTCAGAGCAGTTTCTCCATTATATAGTGGGGGATGGTAACCTCTTCAAATTCCTGGCCGCAAACCCGGTAGCCCAGCTTTTCATAAAAGCCAACGGCGGTTTTACGGGCATGCATAGTTATTTTGTGAAAGCCGCGGTCGCGGGCGATATTCTCGGCAAACTGCATAAGGGCACGGCCTATACCCTTTCCCTGCAGGTTATTCAATACCGCCATCTGGCGCAAACGCACCGAGGCGGGGTCTTCCTTTATAAGCATACAGCATCCCAGCATCTTCTCTTCCTCAAACGCGCCTATCAGGATCTCCTCTTTTTCTTTTTCCAGTTCCTCGGGGGTAAATTGCAGCCCTAATGGCCTGCGTAGAATATCGTTACGCAGCTGAACCATTTGCTGGTATTCGCGGGAACCGTGATCTATTATTTTTAACGCCATGCCGAGTAATTGGGTAGTGCGCTGCAATATAATGATTTACCATTTATCAGCCCCCAATAAGCTCCTGAAAAATAAACGAGGTTCATAAGCATAAATATTATAGGTTCGCCGTTTAAGGGGCCGGCTGGTGAAACGGGGGGTAGGGCTGAATAGTACTACAAAACCGGTAAACCACAAAATATTAACAAGATTAATTAAAAACCAGCCTTTTATTGTCATTATTCCAAAATCTATATTTTTGCAGCCGTAACTAAACTTTACAAAAATGTCAGACATCGCAACAAGAGTTAAAAAGATCATTGTTGATAAGCTTGGTGTAGAAGAAGCAGAGGTTACCAATGAGGCTTCCTTCACCAATGATTTAGGTGCCGATTCGCTCGACACTGTTGAATTAATTATGGAATTTGAAAAGGAGTTCAATATTTCCATCCCTGATGAACAGGCCGAAACAATTACCACTGTTGGCCAGGCTGTTGCTTACTTAGAAGAACATGCTAAGGTCTAAGTAAATTGAATATGGTAGATCAGGTGCAATAAATTAAATCCGCTTTCGATAGCTGGGCGCATGCTGCGAAAGCGGATTTCTTACTTAAAACTCCCTCTGGCAAGAGCTATGCAATTGAAAAGAGTTGTTGTAACCGGAATTGGTGCCCTTACACCAATCGGTAATAATTTACAGGAATATTGGAACGCACTCATTAACGGAGTGTCGGGTGCCGATTTTATTACCCAGTTTGATGCTTCAAAATTCAAAACACGCTTTGCCTGCGAGTTAAAGAATTTCGATCCGTTGAATTATCTCGACCGTAAGGAAGTTAAAAGAATCGACCGCTTTACCCAAACCGCTATCATTTCAAGTGACCAGGCGGTGATCGACGCCGGCATTAATAAAGATAATGTCAACGTTGACCGGGTAGGAGTCGTATTCGCCAGCGGTATTGGTGGCTTAATAACCTTCCAGGAAGAAGTGGTGAACTTCGCAAAAGGCGACGGTACGCCCCGCTTCAATCCTTTCTTCATTCCAAAAATGATCCTGGATATAGCTGCCGGCCATATTTCCATGCGGCATGGTTTTCGCGGTCCTAATTTTGCCGTGGTAAGTGCCTGTGCCTCTTCTACCAATGCTATCATGGATGCGTTTAACCTCATTCGGCTTGGCAAAGCCGATATTATTCTTACCGGCGGCGCAGAAAGCGTTATCAGCGAAGCCGGTGTAGGTGGTTTTAACGCCATGAAAGCCCTCAGCGAACGCAATGATGATCCCAAAACCGCCAGCCGTCCTTACGATAAGGAACGCGATGGTTTCGTAATGGGTGAAGGTTCAGGTGTACTGGTAGTGGAAGAACTGGAACACGCTTTACGTCGCGGTGCTAAAATTTATTGCGAAATTGCCGGTTGCGGCGCTACCGCCGACGCGCATCATATAACAGCTCCACATCCTGAAGGACTGGGCGCAAAGAACGTTATGAACGTAGCTTTGGAAGACGCCGGTATGAAGCCCGGGGATATCGATTATATCAATACCCACGGAACTTCAACCCCACTTGGCGATATAGCCGAAGTAAAAGCGATCATGGACGTTTTCGGTGAACAGGCCTTTAAAGTTAACATCAGCTCAACCAAGTCCATGACAGGCCATTGCCTCGGTGCTGCAGGTGTAGTTGAAGCCATAGCATGTATCCAGAGTGTGGTACATGATATCGTTCCACCTACGATCAACCACTTTACCGACGATCCTGAACTGGATTCCCGTTTAAATTTCACCTTTGACAAAGCCCAGCAGCGAACAGTACGTGCTGCTTTAAGCAATACATTCGGGTTTGGAGGGCATAACGCCTGTGTGATAGTGAAAAAATACGAGGCGTAATTTTTTTACGCCCGGGTTGCTGAGCTAATGAAATTGACGGCTGCGGACTCCTGGCCCTATTTATGATTTTTTGGCTTAATGAAAAATTTGTAGATTGACAATTGTGGGAATCCTGGACCGCTTTTTAGGCAAAGAAGAGAATCTTTCTTTTAAAAAGAATCTGCGTAATGTACTGGGTTTTACCCCGGGCAAGCTCGCATTATATAAGGCTGCCCTTACGCATAGGTCGGTCAGGGATAGCGCAGACGAAAATAATGAACGGCTTGAATACCTCGGAGACGCCATTCTCAGCGGTATTGTAGCCGATTTTCTTTTTAAGAAGTATCCTTACAAAGAAGAAGGCTTTCTTACCGAAATGCGCTCCAAAATGGTGAACCGCAACAAGCTCAATGAAATTGCCATCAAAATGGGCCTGAAGAAGATCACCTTCTACAATAAGTTCGACAACTCGCTTAAGATGAGCCAGATCTTCGGTAACACGCTCGAAGCGGTTGTAGGCGCCATTTACCTCGACCGGGGCTTTAAGAAAACCAAACAATGGGTGTTTGAATGCATCATCATTCCCCATTTGTATATGGAAGACCTCGAAAACCTCGAGATCAATCATAAGAATAAACTCTACGGCTGGGCTAACAAGAATGGTAAAAACCTTGAGTTCGAAACCCTCGACGAACGTATTGAAGGCGGCCGCCGCCTGTTTACCATAGGCGCTGTGGTTGACGGAGAACTACTGGCCGAAGGCAAGGCCTATAATAAAAAAGACGCCAGCCAGATCGCTGCCGCCATCGCCATCGATAAACTCGGGCTGAACAAAACCGAAGCCGCCGAAGAAGAATAGGGGGAACAGAGCGAATACAGCTGCAAGCGAAATACAGCTGCAAGCTGCAAGCTGCAAGCTATAAGCTACAAGCAAATACAAATACAGCTGCAAGCTATAAGCTATAAGGTGCAAGCAAAGACAAATACAGCTACACGCCGCAAGCTATAAGCTACACGCTACACGCAAATACAAATACACGACGCAAGCTTCAAGCGAAATACAGCTAAAAGTCTAAAGCCGAAAGCAAATACAGCAGCAAGCTGTACGCTTCACTCAACAAGTTCCACGCGGAATACAGCTTAAATCGATTATTTCTCACCTCTGCCCTTTTATTTACGGCTTCACTTCGACATTCGTTATTCAACATTCGATATTCAATATTTTTTCTTCCACCTGGCTAATGCATTTAGCCGGAAAGGTAAAAGACCCGGAAACCCGTATTTCCCATTATCCCATCATCGAATTATCTCATTAGCACATTATAAATATTTCCCCTTATTGTAAAAATTTTCCATATATGGGAATGATTCCATGTGTCCGGCACCGGTTCCCCGCCCGGAAATAATATTTTTTTTGAGAATATGGGAAGAACGAAAAGGCCTATGATTATTAAATACTTACATGCTCCTTGACCGGTTACCGGTATTGTGTTTAGCACACGGTTTTGCCCATGCCAGAAATTTTAGGTACGTGTATTGGAAATATGCATGTATCCAAACTGTTTACCCCATGAAACAAATTTACACTTCAATTTTAGCGCTGTTTATCAGCCTTACGTCCACAGCAACTACAATTACTGCAGACAGCAACTCGGCCTGGGATGATGATGGTACCTGGAATTTGAACAGGGTACCCCAAAACGGCGACAGTATTGTAATTCCACAAGGTTTAACAATATCTCTCGACGGCGTTAATAATCTCGATAATGTGATAATCATTATTCAGGGTACATTGAACCTCACCAATGGTAAATTGAGGTTGGATAATGCCAGCCGCATGATCATTCACCTTACCGGTATGTTAACCGGTATAAACAATAACGATCAGTTATCAATTGGCGGCGTGATGAAATTTAAAGGCGCCGGTGGAGCACAAACAGGATATAGCTTTTCAGATAATACTACAGGTACTTACCCCAACGGTTTTGTAATAACAACTCCGGGAACCCTGCCGGTAAGCTTTCAGGCCTTTTATGTAACCCGCCAGGGTGCAAACAACCAGCTTGCCTGGAGCACCAGCAGAGAATTGAATAACAGCTATTATACAATAGAAAAAAGCACCGATGCCCGTAGCTGGAAGCAAATTGCCAATATTACAGGCGCCGGCACCGCTAACCTGGTTAACAAATACAGTTATACCGATAGGAACAGCAACGATGCAGTAGCATATTACCGCATACGCCAGGTAGATATGAACGGAGCAGCAACTTACTCTTCCGTTCGCACCCTGCGCAACAATGAAACAGGAACAGTAACCAATATTTATACTTCTTTAAATAAAACAGTAACGATTGATTTTAACAGCGATGTGAAAGATAACGTTACCATACAGTTGATAAACATGAGCGGACAGGTTATAGTGCGTAAAGAATTCAGTCAGGCTTCTTACCGGCTTATCATTGATGCGATAGGTGCCGGCTCCGGTGTGTATGCGGTACGGGTTAGTGATAGCAAGGGTTGGAGCGAGGTTAAGAGAATAATGTTGTAGGTTTAAATGGTCCTCATATTAGGTAAACAGTAATGGTTCCGCTGTATCTACAGTGGAACTTTTTTATTTCGTTCGGTATATTTTTTTAACGTAACCAGCGCAGTTACAGTCTATTCCGTTTTATGCGCTTTTACAGGGGTGTATTATTACCCTTTCTTGTATTATATTCACCGGGTTAAGTCAGTATCTTTAAAGCGAATTGCTTTGTCATGTCGGCATTTGACCCGGAACGTCATATTACCAATGTAGACTACAAGATCGTGGCTGCTTTGGAAAAAATATCTGAAGTGTTCAGGGTATTGTTATGGGCTGAAGCGAAAGAGCATAAGCTGAGCCCGATACAAATGCAACTGCTCATTTTTATCAAATACCACAATAACGACAAGCAGCGCCGCATTGCCTCCATGGCCCGCGAATTCAATCTTACCAAAGCCACTATCAGCGATTCAATTAAAGTACTTGAACAAAAAGGGCTCATCAAAAGAACCGATGATGCGTTGGATTCACGAAGTTTTAATTTTTCGCTTACCGACCAGGGAGTGAAACTAACGGGCATGATCGAAAATTTTACCCTGCCCCTCGATGGCGCCATTGCCACGCTGGCGCCCGAAAAGAAAGAACAGTTCCTGGTATCGGTGCTCGACCTTATATACCGCCTTAACCAGACCGGGATTATTTCTACCCAACGCATGTGTTATAACTGCTACTACTACAGCGGCGACAGGCAGCAAACCCACTACTGTAACCTTATGCAAAAAGATCTGGCCATTGATGAATTGCGTATCGAATGCCCTGAGCATAAAGCAATAGGCAATAAGCAATAAGCAATAGCTTCCGGTTGCCAGATGCCGGTATCCAGGTTCCTGTTACAAACTGTAAACTGTAAACTATGAACTGCGAACTATGAACTGCGAACTGCGAACTGCAAACTGTGAACTGCGAACTGGACACCTGCAACAGATTCTTTATTCCTCCTTTGTTTTAATTTCCATACACAGCTCAATTAACACTCCGTTAGTTCCTTTCGGATGTAAAAAGCAAACCAGTTTATTATCGGCTCCACGTTTGGGTTTTTCATTAAGGAGAACAAATCCTTCGGCCGCCAGCCTTTTCATTTCAGCTTCTATATCGGCCACTTCAAAAGCGATATGATGAATGCCTTCGCCTTTTTTCTCAATGAACCGGGCAATCACTCCTTCGGCGCTGCTGCTTTCAAGCAACTCGATCTTGGTATCGCCGGTTTTGAAAAAGGCGGTAGATACCTGCTCACTTTCAACCTGCTCGGTTTTATAACAGGCGGTGTTCAGCAGTTTTTCAAACAGGGGAACCGATTGCGATAATTCGCGAACGGCAATACCAATATGTTCAACTTTCAGCATATCAGGTAGTTATTGAGTGAATTACAAATGTAGGATTTGATGGGCAAAGGGCGTGAATCGGCAAGCGGCGGACGGCAAACGTAAAACGTAAAACGTAAAACGTGAAGCGGCAAGCGGCAAGCGGCAAGCGGCAAGCGGCAAGCGGCAAGCGGCAAGCGGCAAGCGGCAAGCGGCAAGCGGCAAGCGGCAAGCGGCAAGCGGCAAGCGGCAAGCGGCAAGCGGCAAGCGGCAAGCGGCAAGCGGCAAGCGGCAAGCGGCAAGCGGCAAGCGGCAAGCGGCAAGCGGCAAGCGGCAAGCGGCAAGCGGCAAGCGGCAAGCGGCAAGCGGCAAGCGGCAAGCGGCAAGCGGCAAGCGGCAAGCGGCAAGCGGCAAGCGGCAAGCGGCAAGCGGCAAGCGGCAAGCGGCAAGCGGCAAGCGGCAAGCGGCAAGCGGCAAGCGGCAAGCGGCAAGCGGCAAGCGGCAAGCGGCAAGCGGCAAGCGGCAAGCGGCAAGCGGCAAGCGGCAAGCGGCAAGCGGCAAGCGGCAAGCGGCAAGCGGCAAGCGGCAAGCGGCAAGCGGCAAGCGGCAAGCGGCAAGCGGCAAGCGGCAAGCGGCAAGCGGCAAGCGGCAAGCGGCAAGCGGCAAGCGGCAAGCGGCAAGCGGCAAGCGGCAAGCGGCAAGCGGCAAGCGGCAAGCGGCAAGCGGCAAGCGGCAAGCGGCAAGCGGCAAGCGGCAAGCGGCAAGCGGCAAGCGGCAAGCGGCAAGCGGCAAGCGGCAAGCGGCAAGCGGCAAGCGGCAATAATTTCGGGCGGCGCAAGGTCGTAAATAAAATCCCAAATTTCGCGAGCCGTTTCACGTTTCATTTCGCGAGGCCATTCACGATTCACGCCAGGTACAACCAATTCAACTAATTTTGTGTTTACCTTAAGGGGTTACACCCCATGCGACTATGCTTAAACTGCCCATATATCTCGATCATAATGCTACCACTCCCTGCGATCCACAGGTTATGGAGGTAATGTTACCGTATTTTACCGAACTGTATGGCAATGCGGCCAGCCGCAGCCATTCTTTTGGCTGGCAGGCCGAGGAAGCGGTGGATTATGCCCGCGAACAGGTGGCAAAATTGATTGGCGCCGAACCCAAAGAGATCATTTTTACCTCGGGCGCCACCGAGGGTGATAACCTGGCCATAAAAGGCGTTTTTGAAATGTATGCCGGGAAAGGCAATCACATTCTTACCTGTGTTACCGAACACAAGGCGGTGCTTGATACCTGTAAGCATATTGAAAAGCTGGGCGGAGAAGTAACATATTTACCCGTTGGCAAAGAAGGGATCATCGACCTGCAACAACTGGAAGCGGCCATTACCCCCCGCACCATTCTTATCGCCATTATGTACGCGAATAATGAAACCGGCACCATTCAACCCGTTAAAGAAATAGGCGCGCTGGCCAAAAAACATGGCGTGTTGTTCTTTACCGATGCCACCCAGGCAGTAGGAAAGGTACCGGTTGATGTTATAAAAGACGAAATCGACCTGCTTACCTGCAGCGCGCATAAAATGTATGGCCCCAAAGGAGTAGGGGCGTTGTATGTTCGCCGGAAGAACCCGCGGGTACGGTTAACGGCCCAGCTCGACGGGGGCGGCCACGAAAAAGGCATGCGCAGCGGTACCCTCAATGTGCCCGGCATAGCCGGTTTTGGAAAAGCCGCCGATCTCTGCCGCCATAATTTAGAAGCAGAAGGCAAACGCCTGGGCCAGCTGCGCAACAAACTCGAAAGCGCCCTGTTGCAGCTCGACGCCACTTACCTGAATGGCAGCAGCACCAGCCGTTTGCCCCATGTAACCAACATATCGTTCAATTTCGTAAATGGCGATGGGCTGATGATGGGCCTGAACAAAGAAGTAGCGCTCTCTTCCGGGGCTGCCTGCACCAGCGCCTCCATGGAACCCAGTTATGTGCTCAAAGCGCTTGGGGTAGCTGATGACCTGGCGCACAGTTCCCTTCGATTTTCGATTGGCCGGTACACCACTGAAGAGGAAATTGATTTTATTATAAGAAAAGTTACCGATGTAGTGTTGCAGTTGAGAGCGATGAGCCAAATTGGCTAATTCGATAATTGAAATACAGGAAGTTGCAATCGAAATTGAGCCGGGAATTGTTTAATTTTAAACAATTTGGCTAAATAGCCGTTATAGAAGAGGTTTACCAGTTTATGAAGAAGCTTGCATGAGCGGAGAATCAGCGTTATTACATTATCTAATTATCACATTATCAAATTAGTATATGATTTATGTTAGCGATATAGCAAAAGAGAAGGTATTGAAACTGATGGAAGAATCTGCCTATGCTGCAGATGCCGGTTATTTTTTACGGGTATCGGTGGTAGGTGGCGGTTGTTCGGGGCTCAGCTATAAAATGGATTTTGATAACCAGCCCAAATCGGGCGACCAGGTTTTTGAAGATAACGGCATCAAAGTAGTTACCGATCTCAAAAGCTTTTTGTACCTGGTGAATACCACGCTTGAATTTTCAGAAGGCCTCAATGGTAAAGGGTTCTATTTTAATAACCCCAATGCCAGCCGAACCTGTGCCTGTGGCGAAAGCTTCTCGGTATAAACTAATAATACAATAAATTACATATGCCCTCCCGATACAGCGGGAGGGTTTTTTTATTGAAAATCACTTTCCGTTTAACGATCTGCTCATTCCGTTTAACTGAAAACACTTTTCGTTTAACGGTTCGTGCATTTCTTTCAATGCAAATGCTATTTATAAATACAAATCTTATCAGTTTAATGCGGAAGATCTTTGAATCGGGAGCTGAAGGGGCTATAATAAAAATCCCCCCTTTTTATCGGGGGGACTTTTTATGCAGTAGGTTTCGGCTATTTTATAATTGAACAGATTTTATAATTGAACAGAAATAAATAGACAGTAACCGGATGTGATCCTTTTCATAGATAATTGGTAAAGTGTACACGCAATATAATAAAATTGCCGACATACGCGTCATATAGCGTCATCTTTTATTTCTATATACTTATAATCACTTATTTTCGCCCCTATGTGGTCAGTTTGTAAAAAAGAATTCCGGCAGTTTTTCAGCAGTTTGACCGGCTACATTGCCATTGTCGTATTTCTTTTATTAAATGGTTTGTTCCTGTTTGTATTTCCCGATACCAATATCCTCGACTTCGGGTATGCCACCCTTGATAAATTCTTCGAGCTGGCCCCATGGATATTGTTATTGCTCATTCCTGCTATCACCATGCGCAGTTTTGCCGATGAGTTCAAAGGCGGCACCTTCGAAATATTACAAACCAAACCGCTTAGCCGCTGGCAGCTGGTTTCGGGAAAATATTTCGGTTCCCTTGGCGTAGTACTTATTGCATTGGTTCCCACCATTATATATCCCATCAGTATTAGTCAGCTCGCTGCAGCCGGCGGTGGTATCGATCTTGGCGGAACCATTGGTTCCTACATCGGCCTTATTTTTCTGGCCGCTGTATTTGTGGCCATAGGCATTGCCTGCAGCAGCTTAACCAATAATGCGGTGGTGGCATTTATTGCCGGCGCATTCTTTTGCTTTGTGTTGTACAGCGGCTTCAACGCCGTAAGCCGCATACCGGCGCTGCAATCGGGGGCCGATTATTATATAGAAATGCTGGGAATCGATTTTCATTACCGCAGTGTAAGCCGGGGTGTGGTTGATACCCGTGATCTTGTTTATTTTCTCAGCATCATTTCATTCTTTCTGATTTTTACCAATCGCAATTTGTTGAAACGATAATCCGGAAAAACACCATGAACAAAATTCTGGCTTCTAAACTGTGGTGGCTGTTTTTGCTGATCGCACTGGTTGGTGTCAACTACCTGGCATCAGTAGTGCATACCCGCATTGACCTTACCCAGGAAAATAGATATACCCTTTCTTCTGCTACCAAAAAATTAATTAAAGGCCTGCACGATCCGGTATCCATTACCGTATTCCTTACCGGCGATATGCCGGCTGGTTTCAAAAAATTATCAAACAGCACCAAGGAAATGCTGCAGGAGTTCAAAGAACTGGGCGGAAGCAATATCCAGTTCAATTTTGAAAAACCAGGCGAAGGCTTAAGCGATACCGCAAAAGAGAAATTTCAATTGCACCTCGATGAACTGGGCCTTAAACCTACCAACGTAAAAGTAAAAGCGAAGGCCGGCGAATCGCAGGAAGAAAGACTGGTTTATCCCGGCGCCCTTATAAAATATGGCGACAGGGAAGTGGCGGTTGACCTGCTGCAGGGGCAGGACATGACCGGTGGCATACAATCGCTGAATAATGCGGAGGCATTGCTGGAATATAAAATGGCCCGCAGCATTCAAAAGATAACTGCCGATACGGTACCGGCCATCGGTTACCTGGTTGGCAACGGCGAATTGCTCACCCGTAATGCGGTCGATCTTATTGACCGTACGCTTCGCCAGGAGTACCGTTTTGGGTTTGTGCCTATCGACAGCGTACCGGTAATACCCACCGTTTTTGATGCGTTGGTGATCGTAAAACCAACCATTCCGTTCAATACCGGGCAAAAGCTGAAAATTGACCAGTATATCATGCAGGGCGGAAAAGTGATCTGGCTTATTGATAAACTGTATGCCGAAATGGACAGCCTGATGCGTTCGCACAGCGATTTTGTAGCTTACGACCGCAACCTCAATCTCGACGACCAGTTGTTCAAATACGGTGTTCGTATCAATGGCGATCTGCTGCAGGACCTGCAATGCGACAAGATACCGCTGGTTGTAGGTAATTATGGCAACCAACCCCAGATGCAACTGGTGCCCTGGCCTTACTTTCCTACCTTATCATCCTATTCTGATCATCCGATTGCCAAAAACCTCGATCAGGTTTTAAGCATCTTCCCCAATTCAATAGATACGGTAAAAAATAATATAAAGAAAACGGTGTTGCTGGCCAGTTCAGAACGTTCGCGCATTATCAGTACCCCGGCGATCGTATCGCTCAACAGCATCAAGACCGAAGATGATATGAAGACCTTCGACCGGCCCTTTGTTCCCGTGGCCGTGCTGCTGGAGGGCCGTTTTTCTTCCCTGTATACCAACCGGTTATCAACGGGTGCGCTGGATACCCTGGCCAGCATGTACAAACAGCCGTTCAGGGCGGCCACGCAAAATGAAAACAAAATGATCGTGGTGTCCGACGCTGACATTGTGGCCAACCCGGTTACCGCCAATGAAGGACCGCTGTATATGGGGTACAACCAGTTCACGAATTACCAGTATGCCAATAAAGATTTCTTTCTCAACTGTATACAATACCTCACCGATTCATCGGGCATACTCGAAACCCGGTCGAAAGACTTCACCCTGCGCCTGCTCGACCCCGCAAAAACGGAAGAAAGCCGGGGAAAATGGCAGGTGCTGAACATTGGATTGCCGGTTTTGCTGGTGTTGATCTTTGGAGTTGTTTATCAGGCTGTTCGTAAAAGAAAGTATCAGGGAAAATAGTTGACAGTTTGTTGTTTGTGGTTGTTCATTTTCGAAACTCGCTATTGTTTTTCGTCTTTCTAATCAGGTAATAGCGAAAGATTGCTTTACCGGCGGAAACTCTGGCAATTGGCGGGGCCAACCACAAACCACAAACTACAAACCACAAACCCGAACTAACTCTTATCTTTGCCGACCATAAATATAACATGACGCAGGAGCAGATCACGTTTCTAACATTCGGCATTTTATTGGTATTGGCATTGGTGTTCGACCTGGGCTTACTTAGTAAAAAAACATCCCATGTAACCATCAAAAAAGCGTTGTGGCAAACCGCCTTTTGGGTTACGCTGGCTTTGGCCTTCTTTGTTTTTGTATGGGTTGAAAATGGTCACGAAAGGGCTATCAAATACGTGAGCGCATACTTAATGGAGTGGTCGCTGAGTATCGACAATATCTTTGTCTTCATCCTCATATTTGGTTTTTTTAAAGTAAAAGAGAAATTCTACGGCCGGGTACTGCTAATAGGAATCATAATGGCCATCGTCTTCCGCATTATTTTTATTGCCATTGGTATTGAACTGGTGGAGCAGTTTCATTGGATACTGTACATATTCGGGGTTATTCTCGTGTATACCGGTATTAATATGTTCAGGCAAAAACATGATGAAGAAGAAGAACAGAACCTGCAGGATAATAAAGTGTACAAATTATTGAAGCGGGTATTACCCCTTACACCCGAAGATGGGGATGGAAAGTGGTCTATAAGAAAAGACGGAAAGAAATTTTACACCAGCCTGTTTGTGGTGGTGATCATGCTGGCAACCACCGATATTGTATTTGCCCTCGATTCTATTCCGGCTGTATTCACCCTTGCGAAAGGCGATAAGCTGGTTATTTATACCTCTAATATTTTTGCAGTACTGGGATTGCGTTCCCTGTTCTTTTTACTGCGTGGCGCCAAGGATAAATTTGGTCATCTGCAACAAGGCATTGCTATAATCCTGATCTTTATTGGGTTGAAGATGGTGTCTGAGCCCGTGCTGCCATACGTAGGCATTAAAGAAATACCAATATATGTTTCCCTGCTGGTGATCGTTACCTGCATCCTTGCTTCCATCATTTATTCAATCAATGTAAGTAACCGCGCCCTCGAAGAAGAAGAAAAGCCAGATGCAGGGCTAGACCGGGAAATTCACTGATCAAATTAACCGGGTGAAATATTTTATCGATAACATTGCTTCCATCATAAAAGCAAAATGGCTCGTTCAACAGGATAATGCGTTGATAGAGCAGTTGCTTATCGACAGCCGTAAATTAATTTTTCCGCAAACCTCGCTGTTCTTTGCCCTGAAAGGGCCGCGCCGCGACGGGCACGCATTTATTGCCCCGTTGTACAAAAAGGGCGTGCGCAATTTTGTGATAAGCGAGGCCGTGGATACAGACGCATTTTCAGAAGCCAATATTTTACAGGTTTCAGACCCATTGCAGGCGTTGCAAACGCTGGTGGCACATCATCGCAAACAATTCAGCCTGCCGGTAATAGGCATTACCGGCAGTAATGGAAAAACCATCGTAAAAGAATGGCTGAACCAGTTGCTCGAAGATCATTACACCATTATTCGCAGTCCGAAAAGTTACAATTCCCAAATAGGCGTTCCGTTGAGCGTATGGCCATTGAACGAACAGCATGAACTGGCCATTTTCGAAGCCGGTATTTCGCTGCCCGGCGAAATGGAGCAGTTGCAAAAGATCATTCAGCCCACCATAGGCATTTTTACCAATGTAGGCGAAGCCCACAGCGAGGGATTTGTGAATCTGCGGCAGAAAGTGAATGAAAAACTGCAGTTATTCAGGCATGTTGAAACGCTTATTTATTGCCAGGACGACCATGAAATAAACAGCGGTGTGGCTGCGCTATGGCAGCAGTTGCCCAACAATAAACGTTTTACCATCTTTAGCTGGAGCATGGTAAGCGAGGCCGTTTTACAGGTGCGGGAAGTGTTGAAGGAAGGGGCCGGAACAACCATTACGGCGCAATATAAAGGAGAAGAGATCAGCATCGTTATTCCTTTTACCGATAATGCTTCGGTTGAGAATGCCATCCACTGCTGGTGTGTAATGCTGCACCTGCAACTATCGCAGGAAGTGATCGAAAGGCATATGCGGCAACTGGGGCCGGTGGCCATGCGGCTGGAACTGAAAAAAGGAATAAACAACTGTTCCATTATCAACGACAGTTACAGCGCCGACCTGAGCTCATTTACCATTGCCCTTGATTTCTTAAGCCAGCAGCAACAGCACACAAAAAGAACGGTAATACTCTCCGATATATTACAAAGCGGCCGTTCCGAGAAAGACCTGTATGCCGAAGTAGCGCGTTTGCTGCAACAGCGGCAGGTAAGCCGGCTGATAGGCATAGGCGAGCGCATATCGCATCAACAGCATATTTTTCAAAATGCCGGTATTCCCGAACCGGCGTTTTATTCATCGGTCGACGCATTTATAAAAGAACTGCCCCATATCCCCTTTAAAGACGAGATCATTCTTTTAAAGGGCGCGCGGGTTTTTGAGCTGGAACAGATAGACAGGCTGTTGCAGCAAAAAGTACATCAAACCGTAATGGAAATAGACCTTACGGCGGTTGCCCATAACCTGAAACAGTTTCAGCAGCTATTGAAACCGGCAACGAAGATGATGGGTATGGTAAAGGCGTTTTCGTATGGCAGCGGCAGTTATGAAATTGCCAATGCACTGCAGTTCCACCACCTCGACTACCTGGCCGTGGCGTATGCCGATGAAGGGGTGGAATTGCGAAAAGGAGGCATCAATTTACCGGTAATGGTAATGAACCCCGAGGAATCGACATTTGATGTGCTGGTGCAATACAACCTGGAACCCGATCTGTATGCGCCCGGCATTTTGCGTTTGTTTGAAGATTTTGTTAAAAAACAGGGCATACAGCAGTACCCGGTGCATATAGAACTGGAAACAGGCATGAACCGGTTGGGATTCTCTATGGCAGAACTGCCCGTGGTGATCGATGCGCTTCGTACGCCGTTCTTCAAAGTGCAAAGCGTGTTCACGCATCTTGCCTCGAGCGAAGATCCCCAGCACGATGCCTATACCAATAAACAGGGCGGGCTTTATTTAGAAATGGCGGAGCAGTTGCAGGCCGTTCTTTCGTACCGGTTCATCAGGCATGTGGTGAATACGGCCGGGATCGTACGGCATCCGCAGTGGCACCTCGATATGGTACGGTTGGGTATTGGCCTGTACGGCGGCGACAGCAGCGGCGAGGGCGGGCTCGATCTGCGGGAGGTTTCTACCCTTAAATCGACCATTGCACAGATAAAAGAGCTGAAAGAGGGAGAAACGGTGAGCTATGGCCGCAGAGGAGTGGTAACCCGGGATACACGCATCGCTACGGTACGAATAGGTTATGCCGATGGGTACCCCCGGCTGCTGGGGCACGGGGTTGGAAAAATGCTGGTAAATGGCCACCTGGCGCCGGTGATAGGAACGGTTTGTATGGATATGACAATGATTGATATTACCAATATTTCACATGTTCGGGAAGGCGACGAAGTGATCGTTTTTGGCGGGGCCTTACCCGTAAAACAGGTGGCGCACTGGGCGCAAACCATTCCATATGAACTGCTTGCCGGCGTGTCGCAACGGGTGAAAAGGATCTATTTTGAAGAATAGGGGGCGCGCCGCTTCCTGTTTTGGCAAAATACCAAAACGCGCCTTACCGGTGTGGGTTTGGGGCAAAAACCGCTCATCAATAGGTGACATACGCGGCCTGTATGGAACACAGAAAACCTTATCTTTGGAAACTAAAATTTAGCGTAGTGAAGATCAGAACAGTCGTCCTCGTAATACTTGGAATTATTATCGCCGATCAGGCTTTGAAAATATGGGTAAAGACCAGCATGACTTACGGTGAGCAGATCTTTTTGCTGGGAAGAACGTTACGGCTTTATTTCATAGAAAATGAAGGTATGGCCTGGGGTTGGAAATTTGGTGGCGACGGCGGTAAGCTGGCCCTCACTATTTTCCGGTTAATAGCTGTAATCTTTGGTGTGTACTACATTCGCAGTATCATACAAAAGAAATATCATCGTGGTTTTATTCTTTGCGTATCGATGATCTTTGCCGGTGCGCTTGGTAACCTCATCGATAGCATGTTCTACGGTATGATCTTCACCGGCAGTAACGACGGTGCGCCGCTGGCAACCATGTTCCCATCCGGTGGCGGATATGCAGGTTTTCTGCACGGCAAAGTGGTTGATATGATCTATGCGCCTATCATCGAGAATAAAACTTTACCGGCATGGATCCCTTTCTGGGGTGGTGAGCGTTTCACTTTCTTTTCACCCATTTTCAATATCGCCGATGCATCTATCTCTGTTGGTGTTATCGCTATTTTGATCTTCCAGAAACGGTTCTTCAAAAAAGGATTTTTAGAAGAAACACCGGTTACCCTGCAGAAAGATGAAGTGAAGGATCCAGTGAAAGTGTATAGCGATCAGTAAGAATATTGAATAACGAATTCTGAATAATGAATGTCGAAGCAGAAATGCTTCGACATTTTTTATGCTGAAGGCTGAAGGCAAATACAAATACAGCTGCAAGCTTCAAGCTACAAGCTACAAGCGAATACAAATACATGCTAAAGCTGAAAGGCTAAAGGCGAAAGGGAATACAAATACAGCCTAAAGCCCAATACAGCTGCAGGCTGCAAGTAAATACAACCTAAGGCAATGATAAATGTGTAATTCTCTCGTTGCCTCTTTGCCTTTATGCCTCTTTGCCTTATACTAAAAAAGCCACCGTATAAACGATGGCTTTTTTTATAGTCAATAAGTTTCAAACTAACTAAATCTTACCTACCATGTCTTTCGGAATAACCCATTCGTCGAACTGTTCAGGAGTAACATAGCCCAGCTTCACGGCCATTTCTTTTAGCGTAGTGCCTTCTTTATGGGCTTTCTGCGCAATTTCGGCCGCTTTGTAATAACCGATCTTCGTATTGAGCGAAGTTACCAGCATCAGCGAATTATCGACGTGCTTTTTGATATTGGCTTCAATAGGTTCAATACCTGCCGCGCATTTATCGTTGAAGCTTACGCAGCCATCGCCAATAAGGCGGGCGCTGTGCAGGAAGTTATAGATCATAACGGGTTTGAACACGTTCAGTTCAAAATGACCATTGGCGCCGCCGATGCTGATGGCAACGTCATTACCCATTACCTGTGCAGCGATCATGGTCAATGCCTCGCACTGGGTAGGGTTTACTTTACCGGGCATGATAGAAGAACCGGGCTCGTTATCGGGAATGAACAATTCGCCGATACCGCTGCGGGGGCCTGAAGACAGCATACGGATGTCGTTGGCTATTTTCATCAGGCTAACGGCAACGGTCTTTAAAGCGCCATGCGCTTCAACGATGGCATCGTGGGCCGCGAGGGCTTCGAATTTATTTTCAGCGGTAACGAAAGGCAGGCCGGTGAGTTTGGCAATGTGTTTCGCTACGTTCTCAGAATAATTGGCCGGGGTATTGATGCCGGTACCAACGGCAGTACCACCCAACGCCAGTTCGCTCAGGTGCGCCAGCGTGTTCTTAATGGCTTTTAAACCATGATCGAGCTGAGAAACATAACCGCTGAATTCCTGGCCAACAGTGAGCGGTGTAGCATCCATAAAGTGCGTACGGCCGATCTTTACCACGTGCATGAACTGTTTACTTTTTTCAGCCAGGGTATTGCGTAATTTTTCGATACCGGGGATGGTGGTCTCGATGAGTATTTTATAAGCCGCAATGTGCATTGCGGTAGGGAAGGTGTCGTTTGAAGACTGCGATTTGTTCACATCGTCGTTGGGATGAAGGAATTTTTCCTTGTCGGTAAGTTTTCCGCCCTTGATCACATGACCGCGGTAGGCAACCACTTCATTTACGTTCATGTTGCTTTGGGTACCGGAACCCGTTTGCCAGACCACCAGCGGGAAATACGCATCCAGTTTTCCTTCCAGGATCTCATCACATACCTGACCTATTACATCGCTTTTTTCTTTGGGCAGCACACCGGCTTCGAAATTGGTGATGGCGGCCGCTTTTTTCAGGTAGGCAAATGCCTTTATGATCTCTTTCGGCATTTTATTAATATCCTGTGCAATTCTGAAATTGTCAATACTGCGCTGGGTTTGTGCGCCATACAGGGCATCGGCAGGAACCTGCACTTCTCCCATGGTATCTTTTTCTATCCGGAATTCCATATTGTAAAATTTGCGCAAAAATACATGGTTTCAGCTTACCGGTTGCCGGTTTCCTGGTACCAGTTTCCGGTTCACTGTTCATAGTTCACAGTTCATAGTTCACAGTTTATAGTTCACAGGGAAAAACAGGGAGGCACGATAATACCAGCCTTTTCAATTGCTTAGCCCTGGCCCGGGCAACCCGGCCGAGCGGGGCAAGCTGCAACAGCCACCTGTTACCAGGTACCTTTAATTTACACTTCCCGGTAACAGGAAACTGGTAACTACCGTATTATTAATTCGCTTTTAAGAACGATGTTCTCGTATGGCGCCTCCTGGCGGGCTGTTTTCTTGTCAATTAGCCTGAACAGCAATTCGGTGGCGCTCACGCCCTGGTCGTAGGGAAACTGTTCTACCGATGCCAGCGGGGGATATTCCACGTACTGGGTAACCGGCACGTTGGCATAACTCACAAAACAGATGTCTTTATTGATGGTGAGTTTTTTTTGCCTCGCGTAATGAATGGCGTCGAGGGTTACGTAGTCGTTGAAAGAGAGGATGGCGGTAGGTCTTTTTTTAAGCAGCATCAATGAATCGAAAGCCTTCTGGGTACCTTCTACCGACAGGTCGGTGCTTACGATCAGCGATTCATCAACCGCCAGCTTGTGTTTTTTATGTGCTTCCATGTAGCCGTCGAGCCGCTCGTTCTTCATATTGAGGGTAGGCGGTCCCTGCAGGAAGGCAATGCGTTTATGACCGTTCTTTATAAGCCATTCCACGGCTTCTACCGAACTGTCGTACAAATTGCAGCTAACCGAATGAATGTCTTTGGCATCGGGCACGCGGTCGAAGAACACGACGGGAATTTCGTAGTTCTTCATTTGTTCAAAGTGCCCGATGTGGGTGGTGCTGCTGCTGATGGAGGCAATGATGCCATCTACGCGATGGTTCTTCATGCTCTCGATCAGTTTTTGCTCGCGGGCCAGGTCGTCGTGGCTTTGTCCGATCAGTACAATGTAATTATGGTCCATCGCAACATCTTCAATGCCGTTGATGGCGGCTGAAAAGAATTCCTCCCGCAGGTTGGGCAGCACCAGGCCGATGGTAAAGGTTTTGCGCTGTTTGAAGAAAATGGCTGTCTGGTTGGGTTCATAGTTGAGTTCGGCAGCCAGTTTTTTTACCGCCATTTTGGTACGTAGCCCAATGCTGGGATGATCATGCAGGGCACGGGAAACCGTAGAGGCGGATATGTTCAAACGGCGGGCTATTTCCTTTATGGTAGGGAGTTTCTTTTCCATATATAATACTTCCGTAAGATAAACAATGTATCGGAAGATGTGACAGGCAAACGATTGCGGAAAATGCAAATGTGATAATGTGATAATTGGCCTTTACTTTCCCTGGAAATTCGGCTTCCGCTTTTCAAGGAACGCATTGGTTCCCTCTATCATGTCCTGCGTGGCAAAGCATTCGCCGAACATTTTTACTTCTTCGGTAAAGCCATCTTTGGTATGATCGAAAACCGCGTTGGCGGCTTTTATACAACGGCCAACTGCCAGCGGCGCTTTTGTATTTACCTGTTCAAGAATAGTGTGTGCCTTTGCAAGCAGCTCATCCTGCGGCACTACGTAATTTACCAGTCCGTACTGCAGGGCGGTAGCGGCATCGAGCAGGTTGCCGGTGATCAATAGTTCAATGGCCCGGCCCTTGCCAATCAGTTGCGTTAACCGTTGCGTGCCGCCATAACCGGGTATCAAGCCCAGGTTCACTTCGGGCTGACCGAACTTTGCATTCTCCGAAGCTATTCTGAAATGGCAGGCCATGGCAAGCTCGCAGCCACCCCCCAGCGCAAAACCGTTCACCGCTGCAATTACGGGTTTGGGCGAATCTTCTATTTTTTTGAAAATATACTGGCCTTTGTGGGCGAGGTCCATGCCTTCGCTATGTTTCAGTCCCTGAAATTCGCCGATATCGGCGCCGGCAACGAATGCTTTGGGGCCGGCACCGGTGATGATCGCCGATCTGATTGCATTATTATTGTATAACTCATCAACCGCCGTGTTCAGTTCATCGAGCACGGTTTTGTTCAGGGCATTTAATTTATCGGGCCGGTTAATGGTAATGAGCAGGATCGCATTTTCAACCGATGTAGTTATGGCAGAATACATGAATTAGTTTTTTGGTGACAGGATGTTGATCGTATTGTAAATCTAAACTAAATATGATAAACAAGTGTGCCACGTCTTTGAACACGTGGCACACTTTGGTTCCCCCCTCCAAAAAAAAATGCAGCCTCTGGAAAAAGGCTGCCACATCTGATAAGAGAACCTGTCCTGATAATATGTTAAGGGTGTTGTATCGTTTTCGTTGAGTTGGCAAATCAAAAATGCAAACATTTTTGGCCGGG
Source organism: Niastella populi (assembly GCF_002078015.1). Classification (GTDB taxonomy): domain Bacteria; phylum Bacteroidota; class Bacteroidia; order Chitinophagales; family Chitinophagaceae; genus Niastella; species Niastella populi. The sequence goes on from NZ_LWBP01000188.1 coordinate 452,206, forward strand.
CAAAAGCGGCTCCGGTTGTAATGTGTAAAAGGGGCCCTGAAATGTATTTATGGTATAATGAAGCGTTTTGACCGCGGCCCGGTGATAACGAAGTGTGCCACATGTACCTCAACCGCGATGATGAAATGTGGCACACTTACCCTGGCATTCCCTAATGTTGGTTAAAGAAACGTATTTTTGAACACTTAAAAAGTTGCTTGCATGAATCAGAAAGTAAACAGACCGTTGCGGGTTCTGGTAGCTAAAGTAGGACTCGATGGGCACGACCGGGGCGCCAAGGTTATAGCCACTGCATTGCGCGATGCCGGAATGGAGGTGATCTATACCGGCCTGCGGCAAACGCCCGAAATGGTAGTGAATGCCGCATTACAGGAAGATGTGGACGCAATTGGTATCAGTATTTTATCGGGCGCACATATGACCGTTTTCCCTAAAGTAGTGGCATTGATGAAGGAAAAGGGGATGGATGATGTGTTGCTTACCGGCGGCGGAATTATTCCTGAAGAAGATATGCAGCAATTGAATGCCATGGGCGTTGGTAAGTTATTTGCACCGGGAACGCCTACTACGGAGATTGCTGGTTATATTGCTGAGTGGGTGGGGAAGAATAGGAGTTTCTAGGAGAGCTGTAAGCTGTAAGCCATAAGCTGTAAGCTGTAAGCCATAAGCTGTAAGCTGTAAGCTGTAAGCCATAAGCTTCACGCTGCGAGCTGTAAGCCATAAGCTGTAAGCCATAAGCTGTAAGCCATAAGCTGTAAGCTGTAAGCCATAAGCTGTAAGCTGTAAGCTGTAAGCCATAAGCTTCACGCTGCGAGCTGTAAGCCATAAGCTGTAAGCCATAAGC
>NZ_LWBP01000189.1 GCF_002078015.1 Niastella populi
GTGTATCCTATGTTATGCTATACGACACTTAGAACTTAAAACTTAAAACTGTATTCATGTATTTGGGTATTCCTAAGTATTTCTTACTATCAATTGGCCGGTTTTTGTTGACAATTGTCAATTTGCTGGGTTATTCTACAAATTCTAACCATAATATAACTGCCCGTGCGTTAATTTTGCGGCAAACTTTGCCAAGCGTTTCTAATTTTCATTAAAAAGTGAGTTCGCCGGTTACGAAATGAACACCGGCGTTTACTATTAATACCGAGCATGATAAAGGGCAATATGTACTCCGATGCGGAATTAATTGCTGCGATCGGAAGAGGTGATCAGATGAATAACGCCATTTTTTACATTTACGAGCAGTATTCTTCTACCATCCAGTCTTATATCCTGGCCAACAGCGGTACGCCGCCAGATGCCGAGGATATATTTCAGGAAACGGTAATCACTTTTATTGACCTGGTTAAAAAGGACAAGTTCAGAGGTGAAGCCAGCGTGAAAACTTTTTTGGCAGCCATTGCCCGAAACCTGTGGCTGAATGAATTGAAGAAAAGACAACGGAGCGAAGTTCGCGAAAAAGCATTCGAAACGAGCCGCGACCTTACTGAAATGGATGTGAGCGAATACATTGCCGACCGGGAAGTAAAACAACAGTTTGTTGAAGTATTGAGCAAACTGGGGGAGCCCTGTAAAAAACTGCTTACCCTGTTTTATTATGAGAATCTGTCAATGAAAGACATCACCCATCATTTGCCCTACGAAAATGAACAGGTGGTGCGCAACAAAAAATACAAATGCCTGCAGTCGCTGACGGAACTGGTAAAGCAAAATCCCGTTATCGCAAAGCTGGTAAATAAACAGTCTGATTAGTTTTTTATGGAAGACCGCAACGAACATTTACTCATTAATTACCTCGACCGAACCCTCGAAGAAAGGGAAATGCGGGAGATGGAAGCGCTGATCAACAGCGATCCGGAAACACGTAAACAATGGCAGTTTTTGCAACTGGCCGTTGATGCCGTTGAATATTCGGCAATTTACGACCAGGTAGCGTCGGTAAGGGAAAACTTCAGGAACATACAACCCGTTGAGGTATTACAGGCATCTAACAGAAGACCTGCACGTATTTTTCGCATGAGCAGGGCGTTGCGCGTAGCAGCTGCCGTGTTGTTGCTGATGGTAGGTGCAGGAGCGTATAAATTTTTTACCGTTAACGCAACACGCGTCTATGAACAGGCGTTCATAGGGTACACACTACAAACTGACAGAGGTCAGGCAACCATTACCGAAACAGAAAAAGCGTACCGTCTTCAGAACTGGAACGCTGTTATTGCCACCATTGACCAACTTTCCTTAAAAGATAATAAAGCCTTATTCCTTTCCGGCATGGCCAATCTGCAATTGAAACAATATGCAGAAGCAGGTATGTTGTTCGAGCAGGTGCTGCAAAACAATAAGCAGGCGGGCGATGACCTGTATCACGATGAAGCGCAGTATTACCTGGCGCTGAGCGAACTGGGCGGTAACAATACCCAACAGGCCGTGAAATTATTTCAACAGATCCGGGCCGATAAAGGCCATAAGTATCATACGCAAGCCGGAAAGATCGGTGATCTCGATCTGAAGATATTGAAATTCAAGGCGAGCCGTTAATTTGAAATAATTTTTAAAAAAAGTTACGATTCGCGGTTACGTTCTTTTCAACAGCTTTTACTAATTAATAGAACCAGCTCTTTTAAATAATTCCCTTTCACGTTCGTGAGGATCCGAATCAATAATATCGGAAACCTGATCCCGGCACTGACCGGGAGACAGAGAAACCTGTGTGGTTCCGTCTTCACGAACATCTTTCTACGTTCGTGAAGATCCGAATCAATAATATCGGAAACCTGATCCCGGCACTGCCTGGGAGACAGAGAAACCTGTGTGGTTCCGTCTTCACGAACATCTTTCTACGTTCGTGAAGATCCGAATCAATAATATCGGAAACCTGATCCCGGCACTGCCTGGGAGACAGAGAAACCTGTGTGATTCCGTCTTCACGAACATTTATAACATTCGTGAAGATCCGAATCAATAATATCGGAAACCTGATCCCGGCACTGACCGGGAGACAGAGAAACCTGTGTGGTTCCGTCTTCACGAATATCCCTACACATTCGTGAGGATCTGAATCAATAATATGGAAACCTGATTCCGGCCTGACCGGAAGACAGAGAAACCTGTGTGGTTCCATCTTCACGGATATTAGCCTCGCATTCGTGAGGACCAGATCATGATATCGGAAACCTGATCCCGGCACTGCCCGGGAGACAGAGAAACCTGGATGGTCTCTTCTTCACGAATTTTTTTTATTATCCTTTGTGGCGTTCAGTATCCGCCACCTGGTGGATTAAGTCACATACCTTTATAGTTTTCTAATGTAGTTCCATGCATGCGTTGCTCCCACACAGGCATCGTATGCTTTCTGATTCAGTCATGTGGTCAAATGCATTTTTTTTAACTTGTTTTGCCCGCTAAACCCTAACTTTTCTATTACACCCCTGGAAAACGGGACCTGATTTGAATTAATGATTTAGTTTTCTGTTGGTAATCGGGCAGGCCTCAAAGTCGCCCGGTTACCATTTTTAGGTTATCGTTTATGGTTTATAGTTCTTTATGTGCAACAGGCATTAGTTTCCGGCACATTACTTATGGCGAGGTTACAGTTTGTTAAGAATTCGGAATGAATGAACCATAAACCACAAACCATAAACCACAAACTGACCAATAATTGTAATTAGATCAATCCAGATAATTCATCCCTATATATAGTATGGGATACAACTTATAAAAGTCGACGTTTGATCAAAGGATAACGCAGAATATGCTAGTCCGGAGTACACACATCAGAGCAATATTTAATCCGTATACTTGTGTTAACTACGTCGACTTTTTTCTTCTTTTTCGCAGTATCATCAACATTACCGCCAGGGCTGTCATCATTACGCCTATAACCGGCAAATACCAGTATGAAGCGGGTGTTTTTACCAGCGGCTGGGTATCGCCGGTCAGGAGTAAATGCGCCCAATAATCAGGCGACCTGTTCACCGCATCGCTGTGCAGGTAATCGAGTTTTGCCTGTCGCAGCGCTTTGGATTTTGTATATCCCTTTTGTAAGTAAATATGAAATCGATGTAAGATAGCGGCTGTGGCTTCATCATCGGCCTTCCATAAGCTATTCACCACACTGGCGCAGCCGGCATAGGCAAATCCCCGCGAAATACTTAACACGCCTTCACTATTCACCAAATGACCATTTCCTGTTTCACAGGCGCTGATGATCATCAGCCGGGTATTTTCCATATTCAGTCCATACAACTCCTCGAGGTACAGGGCATCCTGCGCCGGTTGTTGTGTGGCGGGGTAGAAGGTAATGAACGAGGCGGCGCTATTGCCCGTATCGGCTATGGCATGCGTGGCCAGGTGCACAACGGGGTATTGCTGCAGGTGTTGCAGGAAGGCTTCTTTGGTTGCCTCTTCACCCGTAAACGACTTTCCGGCTAAACCGGCAATTTCCTTTGCCGATGCCGGCAGTTGTTGCATGTAATCATAATGCGGATGCGGGTATTGCATGCCGCTTTGCGAAAAGGGCGCCATGGCCAGGGTAGAAAACACGGCGGGCGGCGCTTGTGTGCGCGCAGCCTGCGTTACAAAAAAACGTGCGCCGAACTGGTAACTGATCTCATTTGTTTCAAGCAATAGCCTGGCATTGGGCCCGTCTGCGGCCGGCAACGATTCAAATGGCAGATAGTACAGGATGTTATCGGGAATGATGGTCCATTCGAACTTATTACCGGCCAGCGCCTGAACAGGTTTTATCAGGTGCCGGTAAATTTGTTCGCCCCAGGGCCCGCCTTTGAAGCGGCGCCCGCTTTCCGTATTTTGTAAAGCGGTTAGCCATTGTGTTATGGCCTGCTTCAAAACGGGAAATGAATCGATGCGGGTTTGTTTGAAATCGTTCTTTGTAATTACAAAAACCTGCAGCGCATTGCCGGTGGCATAAAAACTAATGACCGCCTGCTGTGCATTGAGGTATTGTTGTATGGAATCGGGCCGGGGATACGCATCGTTGTACTTATGCTGATAGTACACGCTGTTTTGCTCTATGGCATGTTGTACCTGCGCCAGTTGAATTTCAAAGGTCGCTTTTTCGCCGGCCAGCGCAGCCAGCCTGGCGCTGTCGGTTGTTTGATCGCCGCGGATGCTGATACGGGCGATATTATATTTTATATTTCTCTCCTGTTGTATAAGCGCAGGATCGATGCCCGGCAGTTTGCGAAAGCTTTTCTCGGCAAGGCCGCCAAACATTACCGAGGCCTTGTTGCGTTCGGCCAGTACAAAGGCCTGCTGCGCGTAACCTGCACGGGGATGCAAATCGTGTAACTGTAAACATAGCTGCACCGCCTGCTGGTGTACCTGCTGGTTATTGTTTTTCAGGAACAATTTGGCGTCGTCGGTGTCGTAGCTTTTTTCAATATAGCGTAAGAGGGCGATGGCGCTGTTATAGGTTGCCAGCGCTGTTTGCAGGTGTATTTCTTTTTTCTGTACCGAATAAAGCGTTTCAAACAGGGTAGCTTTTTTATACAGGGCATCGAAGAGGCGAAAGGAAGTGAATGTACCGGTAAAACTTACAGGGTTCGTTAACGGATCGGGATTGTTGTAATGCCCGCTGAAAATGATAATGGCTTGTTGTATTTCGCGCAGCGCGGCATCATATCGTTCTCTTTTCAGCAGTACTTCGCCTTCGTACAAATGGTGCATGCCGTAGTAAATGCTGTTGGTTTTTGTTGTACCTGCCAGCACCGCCGGTTCGAACCGGTTCAGAAAATGCTGGGCCGAATCGGTATTGTTCCGCAACAGGTGCGTATGCGCCAGCTCGTTGTACACCCGGGGCAGGGTAGTGGCGTTTACCCGGTGAAACCAGTGCAGCGCCTGTTGGTAATTGCCCATGGCCTTGTAGGCAAGCCCCATGTTCAGGAAGATCTGGCTGGTAAAAACCTTTTGCGAACAGAGCGTCTGGTATATAGCGATGGCCTGCTGATACAAACCCAGTTTGTAACAGGATGCGGCAATATTGTTTTCGATATTCACTACCCAGCTTGCATCTCTTTCGGGGTTCTTATTGATGATCTCGAGCGCATGGGTGAAATAGTTGCGGCTTTGTAAATAATTTCCGTTCTCATAGTATAGAACGCCGAGGTCGTTATACAATCTTTCCTTTTCGGGCACTCCGGGAAAACGTTGCGCCAGCATTTCGGCCTGCAGCAAAAAATAACTGGCCGAATCGAAATTATTGAGATGATAATAGGTTGTACCGGTATGCTCGCTTACGTCGTACAACAGCGAATCGCTCCAGTTCCTGTTGCGTTGTTTTATGCGGTGGGCCTGCAGGTAGGCTTCAATGGCCTGCGCATAGCTGGCCTGCACTTCGAGCAAAATGCCTTTGTTCACATGAGTAAAGAACAACAGGGTATCGGGCACATTGCCGTGTTTTGCAGCCAGGTCGATCACCTGTTCAAAGGTGGCAAGGGCAACACTGTCGGTTGCGTCGGTGGGGTTGGGCAAACGGAACAACCTGTTTGCTTTATGATACAGGTCGCGGATGGTGGCGGGTCTTACGCTTTCACCGGTATTGTAGGAGCAAAACAGCCAGGCGGCCAGCGGCAGCCAGCCTTTCCATAAAATGCAATCGATAGTAAGCCTCATTAATTTAACCATGAGCAGGGAGGATAAATGGTTAAAGGAATAAGGTATAAGAGTCAGTAAAATATATTACCCCCTCTACGGAGGGGGTGGGAAAAGTTATCTCGACAAACCGGCAATGATCAGCAATGGCGGACGTGGCTTGCCGTTCACTATCTGGTAGTTGAACATGCTGAAGTTTTTACTGGCCACCTCCAGTTGCAGGTTTTGCGGTATGCTCGACACTTTATCGAAGTACATAACCTGTACGGTTATTGTTTGCGTGGCATTATTACTGGCATCGTTCAGTTTGTACAAAATGGGGATCATTTTAAAATCGCCGTTCCTCAAATTAGGACCAAACATACCATCGGCCATTGATTTCTTCAGGTTGATGATACCGCTGGTTGTACGTACCCGCAGTTTTTGATCATTGGCCTTTGAGCCCGGGGCCGCATTATCGAACTGGCACCTGTTATTGCCGCTGCTGTTATTATCGGGATAGTCGGTATCGTCGCTGGCATCGCAAATCGACGGACCGAAAGGATCGGCATTGAAGACGGGTTTGGCGAGGGTGTCGTTCTGGTCGAGCGCATAGATATGGTCGAGGTAGGTCATACCGCCAACGACCAGCTGACTTGTACAGGTATCGGTAGTGCCTTTTTTAACGAAAGCCACCTTGTACCGTACACCGGTTTCGCTTTGTGAAAGGTTGATGACGCCTGTTGTGCGGTTCAGCATAAGCCCATCGGGCCAGCTTAAATACGTACCCTGTACGCCGCTATTGTTTACGGGGTTAACGAAAAAATCGCCGCCCGTAGTAGGTTTTGTAAAAAGGATGGTGTCCCCGTAATTGGGGGCATACATACAGGTGGGGTTGGTTCCTGTTAAAGGAGTCGCATTAATAACTTCTTCTCCTTTAGTTATATCTTCACTCTCACTGTCTGTATGATCGGCTTTGTTGCACGCAATGGCAAGAAGTAGCAATACGAACGACAGCAGGGAAATGCCAGAACTCTGTTTGCTTTTCATGTAAGTTTCGGTTTTTAACGCGGGAATCCATTGATCAGACAAGGTTTGGTTTCCTGTACCAGCGTATATCACCGTAATTCAACGGATACGGATGAACAAATATTCGATTTTTAGTTAATAATACACGAATATATATTACTGTCTTATTTATCATACTGATTTACAGTGATTAAAAGGTAGTTATTTTTATTGACTTATTATAAATATTAGGATTACTTACTTATGTCCGTACGGGAATAGCTGTTTTAACCTGCCGCCAGTTCCGGCGTTTCTTCGGGCTCACGGTATGCTGACTGTACCGTTTTCATGGTATGGAGGTGGAACACAGGTAATAAGATCACATATTGTACCAGGGTAAATCCTGCCAGGTACCACATGGTCATTCCATTATCGAATAAACTGGAGGGTGACCGGTAACCATAAACACCATACGCATTCTTCATGCCGTTAGCAGGCCGGCGAGAATACCAGGGGAAAGATCTTTACATAGGAGTTGCGGCGCTCGTTCATAGTTTAAGGATTCTGCGGCGAAATGTACAAAGTACATCTCAGAGGTACAAGTAATAATCCCTTAACAATTCCACAAATTCGGGGGTGTAGCCGTTGTTTTCGTTTTTTATGATTAGTTCAAAGGAAGGGGCGAATTCGTCGTGGTTCCGGGCGTAATGCAGGATGGCCCGGAAGGGAGGATGTTTGGGGGTTTGCTTTACATCGAGTTTTTCGATAAGCGAAAAACCCGATCGTACGGCCAGTTTGTTGAAATGCTCCCAGCGGTGAAAGGGGAGCAGGATGCCGAAGGCGCCATGCGGCTGCAGGTTGGCGGCGATGGCTTCCATCAATTCCTCGAGCGAAAGGTGTTTGCTGTGTTTGGCAACCTGTTCGCGGTCGTCGGTGCTTTGCAGGTCATTATCGAAGAAGGGCGGATTGGTGATAATGAAATCGTACTGCAGGGGGAAATGGAAGCTGCGTACGTCGCCGGGAAATGCCCTCAGGCGCTCTTTCCACTCGTTCTGGCTGACGTTTTCCTTTAACTGCCTGAATGCGGCCAGGTCTATTTCAATGCCGTGGATCTCGGCCTGGGAGCGTTGTGCGAGCATCATCATTTGCAAACCGGTTCCGCTGCCGATATCGAGCACCGTGGCGTACTGCGGAATTTTCGCCGAGAACCAGGCGCCAAGGATACACGCATCGGTGCATACTTTCATTGCTACCTGGTCCTGGTGTATAGTGAATTGTTTGAATTGGAAATAAGAGTTAGCCACCTGATTAAATTAACTATTTTGGGTTGCCGTTCAGTTTATGGTTTTTGGTTTATAGTTTATGGTTCCTTCATTCGAATATTCTTCTTTATTTCAAAACTCGCTACGTCAATAACTGCTGCAAAAAGTAATGTGCCGGAAGCCAGCTACTGCTGCGCATAAAGAACAATAAACAATAAACTGATTAAAATTCCGCCCTCGCAGTCGGCCCGGTGCCCAGATCTGCAAAATCATTTTCAAGGAACTTATAATAAGCGGTGATGGCGATCATCGCGGCATTGTCGGTACAATATTGAAAGGCGGGGATGAACGTTTGCCATTTATACTTTTGGCCCATTTCGGTAAAGGCCTGGCGCAATCCGCTGTTGGCCGATACGCCGCCGGCGATACAGATCTGATCGATACCGGTAGTGCGGGCTGCGGCCTTTACTTTATTCAGCAAAATACTTACGATGCGGTGTTGAATGGAGGCGCAGATATCGGCCAGGTTCTCTTCTACAAATTTTGGATTGGCAGCCGTATGCTCCTGCAGAAAATAAAGGATGGCGGTTTTCAGTCCGCTAAAACTGAAGTTCAGTGCCGGCATCTGCGGTTCAGGGAATTTGAACCGGTTGGGGTCGCCGGTTTTGGCGTATTTGTCAATAAGCGGTCCGCCGGGGTACGGCAGTCCGAGCAGTTTGGCCGATTTATCAAAAGCTTCTCCTGCGGCATCGTCCATGGTTTCGCCAATCACTTTCAGCGAGAGCGGCGATTCGCACAAAACGATCTGGGTATGGCCCCCGCTTACGGTAAGGCAAAGGAACGGGAATTCGGGCCGGGGATCTTCAATGAGGTTGGCTAGCACGTGTGCCTGCATGTGATGTACGCCAATCAGCGGCACATTGAGCGCCAGCGCCAGCGATTTCGCAAACTGGGCGCCTACCAGCAGGGAACCAATAAGACCGGGCGCCTGGGTAAAAGCCACCGCATTTACCGATTGCAGCATGGTGTTCACAGATGCATCGTTCACATATTCGCCTGCCTGCACGGCCGCTTTTTGCAGGGCGGCATGCACTACCGGTACAATGTTTTGCATATGCGCACGGGAAGCCAGTTCGGGCACCACGCCGCCGTATTGTTCATGTACGGTTTGGTTGGCTATAAAATTCGAAAGAATGTCCCCGTCGCGGATGACAGCGGCGGATGTTTCGTCGCAGGAAGACTCGATTGCTAAGATGGTAATACTCACACCACAAATATAGTTACTGTAAAGAATTATTGGTGTTGCGTACTCCTATTGAACAGTTTTTGGTTTATGGTTTGTTGTTTGTGGTTGCTGCCGCGCTTTGAGAAGTGTTTATAATTTTTCAGATCACTTAATTTCAGGAATGGCCGGGAGGTTCCGGATAACAGCGACTGTTCGCATAAAGAACCACAAACCATAAACCACAAACCACAAACAACAAACAACAAACTGATACCTATAGCTCTATAAAGTTCAATACAGGCTGAAGTTTTTTCTGGTTATTATTTGCTTCTGATAGCTACTACCGGATCCATTTTAGCTGCAATCGATGCAGGTATAATACCCGCCAGTACGCCGACGATGATACAAATGGAAATGGCGAGTATCAGTATGTTGGGAGCTATGAATACCGCAAACCCAAAAATGGCTTTGGAGGCCAGGGTGAGCAGGAACACGATCGAAAGACCCATCAATCCGCCCATAATACAAAGGAAAGCGCTTTCGAGCAGGAATTCGGTAAGAATGACGGAGCGTTTGGCGCCGATGGCTTTTTTCAGCCCTATTTGCGAAGTGCGTTCGCGAACGGTTACGAACATGATATTGGCCACGCCAAACATGCCCACCACGAGTGAAAGAATGGCAATGGCCCAGCCGCCTTTGTTGATGCCGCCAAAAATTTCGCTGGCGAAACTGCTGAAGGCGTCGATATCGTTCAGTGCAAAATCGTCTTCCTCTGTAGGTTTCAGTTTGCGTATGGAACGCATGGCGCCGGTAAGTTCATCGCGCAGCTGTTCCATGGCCACCGATTCGCCGCCCTGCACCATGATGATGGGGTTGGCGTTCTTTTCACGGAACATTTCCCGCATAAAACCCAGGGGCATCAGGATGCAGTTATCGTATTCCCAGCCGTTCACAATGCTTTTGCCCTGTTTTTTGATCAATCCCACCACCTGGGCGCGTTTGCCCGATTTCAGGATGATGGTTTTGCCCAGTGCTTTTTCCGCTTTGCCAAACAGGGTTTCGGCAATGGCATAACCCATTACCACCACGTTGGCCGAAAAGTCGTAATCGGCCGGCTGCAGGTAACGGCCCAGTTCAATATCTATCGGTTGAATTTTTACAAATTCTTCAGTTATGCCGTAATAATTGACGTTGTTGATGACGTCGTCGTCGAAGCCCACATAGCTGTTATTGCTGATATTGAAGGCTACATTGGTGGCTGCCGGCACTTTCTGTTTAATCAGTTGCATTTCCTCGTAGGTAGGGGCGGGGCGTTTTACATAACGCCACCAGGGATAGTCGGGACCGCCGGCATATACCCATTTATCGATGTAAACGGTATTGGTGCCAAGGGCCTTGATGTCTTTTTGTACCTGGTATTCGAGACTGTCTACCGTTGCCAGCACGCTGATGATACAAAAAATGCCAAAGGCCACCCCGGTCAATGAGAGCAAGGTGCGAATTTTATGGCTTTTGAATTCCTGCCATGTTAAGTTGAGGCTACTGCCCAGTATTTCCAATACGCGGCGCATGGAGTAAATATAATATGAAGCCGCTGATACGCCAAAAGCCTGTGTGTTAAATGGTAATGCCGGCTGAAGAGGGGCAAGTATTATTTGTTTGGCACATTTCAAAATGTTCGATCGATGTTCTGTTCAAATAAGTTAATTTTATAATGCATTTCTTTCCTCCCATCCCCATGATAATTGTTTGAACGTGGCAAAAGTTTATTCTTCACCGTCTTAAAACACATAATCATGAAACCAGCAGATGTTGAGCAACAATCCCTGTATGAACGCCTTGGTGGAACAAAAGGGATCCACGATCTGGTTGACGAAATAGTTGAAGCCCATATGAGCAATCCGGTTATTAAGGCGCGGTTTCTTCCCTACAAAGACAAACCCGATCAGCTAATCCAGATCAAAAAACATGTTGTTGATTTTTTTGATGCAGGAAGCGGCGGGCCTGCGGTTTATACGGGAAGGGATATGCCGACAACTCATCGTGGAATGAATATCAATGAGGCGGAATATATGGCTACGATAGATGACATTTTGAAAGTGCTGACAGAACATGGAATAGATGAAGATACCCGTAAGGACGTGCTGGCCATTTTGTATTCGTTGAAGGAAGGGATCCTGAGGCAATAAGAGATTTGAAAAAGTAAACCGGAGCAGGCGGGATTTCTCACAGCTGCCTGCTCCGGTTTTTTATATAAGGTTTGCACCGGGCGGCTGAAAATATTGCCCGGTTTGCTTTGCAAATTGTCATCTAATACAATGTCACTGTCCAGGTGCGCGTAAACGACTCTTCCGGTTCCAGCTTGTTGATCCCTTCTTTCTCACTCAATTGTTGATTTGTGTTTACGCTGTCGGCAATGCCGCACCAGGGTTCTATACATACAAAATCGGCGTTTTTGGCGGCCCAGATGCCGAGGAACGGAAATCCGGGATAGTCGAACCGGAAACCGTGCGGTGTTTTGTTTGAACCCAGGGTGACGATGGTAGAGGCCATGCTTTTCAATACGAGCGCATCTTTCTGAAACAGGTCTTTGCTCAGGTTCAGCCGGTTGGTATTTTCAAGCAGGGGAATGGGCGATTGTTCAATCAGTCCATCAGCAGAAATAGGCCAGCGCGGCGTTGTTTCGGTTTGGTTGAACTGTAAATAATAGTCGGTATACCCGGTGCCGGGTGCCAGCGGTAATTTAAAAGCGGGGTGGGCACCTACGGAAAAGTACATCATTTCCCTGCCGGTATTCACTACCTCACAGGCAACTGCCAGCGAGTTTTCGAACAACGTGTACCGGAGGCGGAACTCAAAAGTAAAGGGAAAAACAGCAAGCGTATCGGCATCGCTGCGAAGCAGGAAAGTAATGGTATCGGCGCTATGTTCTTCCACTGCAAACTGTTTGTCGCGGGCAAATCCATGCCGCGGCAACTGGTACAACTGGCCGTTGTGGATGTAGGTATTATTTTTTAATGTTCCTACTATCGGGAACAATACCGGCGAATGTTTGCCCCACACTGCGGGATCGCCATGCCACATGTAATCGAGTTGATTTTCTTTATGTACCAGGCTGGTCAATTCGGCGCCTTTGGCATTGATAACTGCTTTGATCTGTGTGTTTTCTATGGTAAACATACTGCCAAGATACATAAGAAGTAAAAACCAACAACCAAAATGGATACAGTAGATATTATATCCAAATTGCTAAGCGCCGTTATAATAGGCGGCATCATCGGCGCCGAAAGGGAATACCACAATAAATCGGCCGGATTGAGAACCCTGATGCTGATCTGTCTGGGGTCAACCCTGTTCACTATATTTTCCATGGAAATTGGCAGGGAAAGTTCGCCCGACCGGATCGCCGGCGGTATTGTTGCCGGTATCGGTTTTGTGGGCGCAGGGGTGATCTTTATGGGCGGTACCGGAATTAACGGTGTTACCACGGCGGCTACCATTTGGGTAACGGCCGCGCTGGGTATGGGGGTGGGCGCGGGTCACCAGTACGCATCCCTTATAGGTTGTGTTATTCTGGTAGGTATACTACAGGCGTTTACCATTATTGAAGCCTTGATGGAGCGGTTAAACAGTTCTCACACCTATAAGATTACCTGTGCGTACCATGACAGGGTATTTGAACAATACGAAACCCTGATGAAACAGCACCGGTTGAAATTTATCAGGGGGCCGCAATGCCGCGATCGTCAAACTGCATCAACCACCTGGGAGGCGCAGGGGTCAAAGAAAGCCCATGATGCGTTTATTCACCAGATGCTGGCCGATGAATCGGTGCTGAAGTTTGAATTCTAATCCCGGCTGAAGTCGGGACAAGTCGTGATGATACGATAATGTGATAATTCGATAATTCTTTCATTGCGGGCAGTTCCTATTATCATCAGGCCCACGCGTATGCATTCTCAAAATTGTATTCCATTATCACATTAGCAAATTATCACATTATCACATTGGCGTTTTAGCGTTACCTTTGCGCGGCTAAATGGCTATTGCCAGGAAGGCACAACTCGATATAAAACAATGAAATACAACAACGAAATTCATAAACGACGCACTTTTGCCATTATCTCGCACCCCGATGCCGGTAAAACCACCCTTACCGAGAAGTTCCTGCTGTTCGGTGGCGCCATTCAAACGGCCGGCGCGGTAAAAAGCAACAAGATCAAAAAACACGCTACCAGTGACTTTATGGAAATTGAGCGCCAGCGTGGTATCTCGGTAGCTACGTCGGTGATGAGCTTTGAATATAAAAATATTTTAATTAACCTGCTCGATACCCCTGGTCACAAGGACTTTGCGGAAGATACTTACCGCACCCTTACGGCCGTGGACAGCGTTATTCTGGTGGTTGACAGCGTGAACGGGGTCGAGGACCAAACCCGCCGCCTGATGGAGGTTTGCCGTATGCGCGATACCCCGGTGATCGTGTTCATCAACAAAATGGACCGCGATGGCAAGAACCGGTTCGACCTGCTGGAAGAGATCGAAAATGAACTGAAGATCTCCCTGCACCCGATGACCTGGCCTATCAACAGCGGTAAAGACTTTAAGGGCGTTTACAACCTGCACGATAAAAACCTGTTGCTGTTCACCGCCAATACCAAGGCGGCCGATGATGATGTGGTGCAGATCTCTGACCTCAGCCTGCCCCTGCTCGACGAAAAAGTAGGCGACAAAGACGCCTCTATTTTACGTGAAGATGCCGAGCTGATCGAAGGCGTTTATGGCGAACTGCCCGTGAACGACTACCTGTCGGGTAAGGTGGCGCCCGTTTTCTTTGGCAGCGCCATCAATAACTTCGGGGTAAAGGAAATGCTCGATACCTTCATTCGCATTGCACCGGTGCCCCGCCCGCGCGCCACTTCGGTTCGGGATGTGCCGCCAACGGAAGACAAGTTCTCCGGTTTCATTTTCAAGATCCACGCCAACCTCGATCCCAAACACCGCGACCGCATTGCCTTTTTGCGGGTGTGCAGCGGTAAGTTCGAGCGGAACAAATACTTCCACCACGTGCGCCTCGATAAAGATGTGCGTTTCAGCAACCCATATACCTTCATGGCCCGCGATAAGGATGTAATTGAAGAAGCATATGCCGGCGATGTGGTTGGTTTGTTCGATACCGGAAACTTCAAGATCGGTGATACATTAACGGAGGGCGAGAATTTCTTCTTTACCGGCATTCCGTCGTTCTCTCCTGAAATATTTAAAGAGGTGATCAACAAAGACCCGATGAAAACCAAACAATTGGAGAAGGGACTTTTACAGTTGACCGATGAAGGGGTGGCCCAGTTGTTCACCCAGTTTGGCGGCAATAAAAAGATCATCGGCTGCGTAGGCGACCTGCAGTTTGAAGTGATTCAGTACCGCCTGTTGCAGGAATACGGCGCTTCGTGCGAGTTCAGGGCACTACCTTATTTCAAGGCCTGCTGGATAACGGCCGCCGACCCCAAAAAGCTGGATGAGTTCACCCGTTTTAAATCGAATAACATCGCTACCGATAAAGACGGGCACCTGGTTTACCTGGCCCAAAGCGAATGGTTCCTGAATACCGAGCGAACAAACAATCCTGATATCGAGTTTCACTTTACGAGTGAGATACATAAAGAGGCAGTATAAGGTTTGTGGTTTGTTGTTTGTAGTTTGTCGTTGGGGCTCCTGGTTTTGCAGGGACAGTTTATTGTAACCACAAACCTTAAACTACAAACCACAAACATCTGACATGGTTATTTTTGAAACAGTGCGCTTAATTATACGTCAATATACACTTGCCGATGAAGAGAATTTTTTCCGCCTGAATGGCGACCCGGAGGTAATGAAGTACATCCGCGAGCCCAAGGGCCGGCAGGAATGTACTATCTTTTTAAAGCGGAACCTTTCTTTCTATGAGCAAAACCCGCTGATGGGCCGCTGGGCCATGATCGAAAAAGCATCCGGTGCATTTGTTGGTTCCTTTGCCATTATTCCCGTTGAAACAACCGATCGCAGCCGCCATACAGAAATACAATTGGGCTATGCCTTATTAAAAGAACACTGGGGCAGGGGGTATGCAACTGAATCAACCCGGGCGGGGCGGCAGTATGCCTTCGACATCATGAAGCTGCCGGTGATCGTTGCCATTACAGAAACCGCCAACCTCGCTTCGCAAAAAGTATTGCTTCGAAGCGGTTTCATTCAACAGGCCAATATTCACGAAGGCAATAAACCGCTTTGTTATTTTACCAGCCGCAATCCTAACGTAATAGAAACGGAACGGCTTCATTTATTTCCACTTACATTAGCTCAACTTGAATTATACCTGAAAGGGAATGACGGGTTGGAAAAAGAATTGGGGCTAACGCCGTTCGGCCGCACCGTTGCACCGCAGGTAAGGGATATGGTTACAAAGTTCACGCTGCCGAAGATCTATGAAGCCATGCCGGAAGATTACCTCTTCTATACATTCTGGCTGGTAGTTGACAAACAAAGCAGGGTGATTGTGGCGGAGATGGGTTTCAAAGGGCCGCCCGTTGATGGGGGCAGGGTAGAGATCGGGTATGGCACCATGCCGGCCATGCAAAGCAAAGGGTATATGACCGAAGCGGTAAATGGCATGTTGCAATGGACCGCTGGCCGCAGGGATATTAGACTGGTACTCGCAGAAACACATGCAAGCAATGTTCCTTCAATAAGAGTTGTCGAGAAGAACGGATTCATACCGCTCACCAAACAGGGTGAAATGATATGGTGGAAAAAGATCGTATGAAATGCAAAAGGGAAATGCAAATGTCGAATATCGAATGTTCAATATTGAATGTCGAAGTTAATACAGCCAATCCGTTTTTTACTTCGACATTGTATTCAACTTCCTAATTCTTCATTTTTAATTTCTCATTTCTCATTTCCCTCACTTCGACATTCGACATTCAGCATTCAATATTCAGCATTCGATATTTTTAAAACTCAGGATTCACCCCTGTATAATTCTGCGGAGTTATCTTCTTCAGCTCTTTCTTCACGGCCGATGAAACTTTCAGTCCGTCGATAAACTCGTGCATGCTTTCCTGGTTGATGCCGTTTTTACCGCGCGTGAGTTCTTTCAGCGCTTCGTAAGGCTGCGGATAATTTTCGCGGCGCAAGATGGTTTGAATGGCTTCAGCCACTACCGCCCAGTTATTTTCAAGGTCGGTATTGATGGCGTTACTGTTAAGCACCAGTTTGCCAAGGCCTTTTTCTATTGATTTCAATGCGAGAATGATATGAGCGAACGGAACGCCGATGTTACGCAGAACGGTTGAATCGGTAAGGTCGCGTTGCAGGCGGCTCACCGGTAATTTGGCGGCGAGGTGCTCAAGCAATGCATTGGCGATACCCAGGTTGCCTTCGGCATTTTCAAAATCGATGGGGTTTACTTTATGCGGCATGGCGCTGGAACCTATTTCACCCTTCACGGTCTTTTGCTTGAAATACTCCATGGAAATATAGGTCCACATATCGCGGCAAAGATCGATCAGGATGTTGTTGATGCGTTTCATGGCATCGAAATGCGCGGCGAGGTTATCGTAGTGTTCGATCTGTGTGGTGAACTGCTGGCGTTGCAAACCCAGCACGCCTTCTACGAAATCATTCCCGAACTGCACCCAGTCCTTTTCAGGAAATGCAACGGCATGGGCATTGAAGTTACCGGTAGCGCCGCCGAATTTGGCGGTGACCGGCACATTGATCACCTGCTCAACCTGGTTGGTGATGCGTTCTACAAACACCATGATCTCCTTGCCCAGCCGGGTGGGGCTGGCTGGTTGACCGTGAGTATGGGCCAGCATGGGAACTTCTTTCCATTCGGTAGCCAGCAGTTCCAGCTGCCGGTTGAAATTAAGCAGGGCAGGCAGGTATTCGTTTTCGATGGCATGTTTCCAGGAAAGCGGGATAGCCGTATTATTGATATCCTGGGAAGTTAAACCGAAGTGCACCCATTCCTGGATGTTTTCGGCTTCCATGGCGGCTAATTTTTCTTTAAGAAAATATTCTACGGCCTTTACGTCGTGGTTGGTGATCTTTTCTGTGTCCTTTATCTTTTGGGCGTTCTCTAATGTGAAATTCTCACAGATATCCTGCAGGCCTTTTTTTTGGGCGGCGCTGAGGGCGAAGAATTTTTTATCGGCCAGGAACCGCAAATACTCTACTTCTACCAGTACCCGGTATTTAATGAGGGCGAACTCTGAAAAATAATCGTCTAAGTGCTGAACCTGATGACGATAGCGTCCGTCTACAGGTGAAATGGCCGTAAGTGCGTTTAGTTCCATGAACAATTGTTGTTTATTGAGGCACGTCAGAGTACCTTTGTGCCCGCAAAATTAAATCAATTGAATAAGATTAAGGTTGGAATTGTTAATTATCTCAATACGAAGCCTTTAATATTTGGAATTCAGCATGCGCCGGTGGCAGGTGAGTTGTTATTGGTAGAGGATTATCCCGCTAATGTTGCGCGGATGCTGATGGAGGGAACAATTGATGTGGGCCTGGTTCCCGTGGCGGTGATCCCGCACCTGAAAGAGCACCATATTATTACCGATTACTGCATAGGTTGTACCGGAGCCGTGGCCTCGGTGGCCATTTTTAGTGAAGTTCCTATTGAAAAGGTAGAAAAAGTACTACTCGATTATCAAAGCCGCACATCGGTGGCGCTGGCTAAAGTGTTGCTGCGCAAATACTGGAAAACAGAACCGAAGCTGGTGGACACAAAGGCCGATTACCGCGCTTCTATCAAAGGCACTACCGCCGGCGTGGTCATTGGCGACCGCGCGCTGGAACAACGCAAAGTGAGTACCTACCTGTACGACCTCGGCGCCGCCTGGATAGATTTTACCGGTTTACCGTTTGTATTTGCTGCGTGGGTGAGCAACAAACCTCTGCCGGCAGATTTTATTGCTGCGTTTAATGAAGCCAATAAGATCGGGCTTGAAAACATTGACCGGGCAGTGGCTGAGCATCCTTATGAGATTTACGACCTGCAAACCTATTACCGGCAGAACATCAGCTATGAGCTAACGGCGGAGAAGAGGAAGGGGCTGGATAAGTTTTTGGGGTTTTGTGCTTATGAAAGTATTATAAAAACCCACGGATAACAGGTGAAAATAGTTTAATTGATAACGAAATGTTTTGGGTATAAATAAAAAAACCGCCCTTAGTTACGGGGGCGGTTTTTTATTTAGAATATTCCGGTTACAGTACCATTATTTTAAACGTTTTAATGGTGCCGCCTACTTGTATTTTCACATAATACTGACCGGCCGGAACGCTAACCCGGTTAATATTAAAGGTTATTACGTTCACACCCACATAATAAGAAATCGAATGTTTGAGCACCTGCTTCAGATTGCCACGCAGATCATAAAGGCTGGCAGCCCCTTTTTGAGCGCTGTTGGTATATACCCATGCCAGCAATGGTCCGGTTGTTGGGTTGGGATATAATTTTACTTCTACATTGTTGCTGTCGGCATCTTCGATCTGGTAACAGATCTCGAGGCGGGGCTTCAGCGAATCGGGCGCCTGGCCTGAATTGAAGATAAGGCTGTTGTAGTATTGTTCAGACTGCAAACGCAGCAACATACCATTGTTCTGCTCAGGATGTTTCACCCATGTTTGTACGAAGTCTGTTATATCAACCACATAGTTTTGAGCCGTAGACGAGCTTTGCGTTAATTGTTTTTGCCGTGCGGTTGTGGTTGCCGGTTGATTGTTCCAGCCGGTGCCGCCTACTGTCCACGGTGCCGTTACCTCTTGCAACAGACCGGTATTATTGCTGCCGTATGTTGGACTGCCGTATACTCCATTGATGTTGTTGGTTTTGGCGTATAAGTGCAGTTTAGCGCTTGTAATTCTTGTATGGGTGGGCAAACTGCTCAACTCATAACGGAACAGTGATCTGAAATCACAGATCGGATAACCTCCGGCATTGCAGGTCCAGGCCGCAGCGCCCAGCTCTGGTTGGGTGGTGTCTGATGCAAACGGTGCGTTGCTGTCGAGGAACAATTGTTTGAATTTGCCGCTGACTCTGTCGCCTCTTACAATCAACGATTTGCTGTTGGTACAGGCTGGTGTGGTTGACGGTGTTCCAAAAATGGTGATCTTTCTGCAGTATGAACTTTCGCAACCTCCTTCATATTTTATTGTAACGCAGATATCATAATTGCCATGGGTAGAATAATTATGTGTGATGCTGTAATTTGTATTGGATGAAGTGTAACTTATACAGGTATCTTTTCCATCCCCAAAGTTCCAGCAGATCAGTACCGGTTTTTTATTCCCCGAGTTCCAGGTGTGGGCGACGAATAATTTCTTTAGCGGGTTGTTTTCAATAAGTGAGTCGGTGAAATTGCCGCGGCAACTGTCTGTACCAGTTACGGGAACCGTGTAGCAGATCTCAAGGCGGGGCTGCAGGCTTGAATCTTTAGCCTGCCCCGAGTTAAATACCATGCTATTGTAGTAGCTCTCGGCCTGCAAACGCAGCATCATGCCATAATTGCTATCGGGTTTGTTCACCCAGGATTGTACAAAATCGGTTACATCTACTACATAGTTCTGGGCAGTGCCGGTGCTTTGCGGCAGGGTTTTCTGACCGGTTGTTGATACCGCCGGTTGGTTATTCCAGCTTACGGTTGCCAGGTTCCAGGCCGATGTTGCTTTTTGCAGCAGGGCGGTATTGGCTGTACCAAAGGTTGGATTGCCGGGATTGCCATTGATGTTATTGGTTTTTGCATACAGGTACAGTTTGGCGTTGGACACCACTGCATCGGCTGGTATGCTGCTAACATCGTACCGCAACATGCTTCTGAAGTTACAGGTTGGGAACCCACCGGCGGAACAGGTCCATGCAGCGGCAACAATTTCGGGCTGTGCGGTATCGGATGCGGTTGGGTGCGAGGTTCCCATAAGTGCCTGTTGAAATTTTCCGCTGAAAGGATTTCCTTTTATAACCAAGGAATTATTGCAGGTTGGTGGTGGCGCCGGTTCCGTGTAGCAGATTTCGAGCCGGGGTTGCAGGGTTGAATCTGTAGCCTGTCCCGAGTTAAAGATCATGCTATTGTAATAGCTTTCGTTTTGCAAACGTAAAAGCATTCCATAATTGGTATTGGGCTGGCCTACCCATGATTGCACAAAATCGGTTACGTCTACGACGTAATTCTGAGCCTGACTGGTGCTTTGAGGTAATGTTTTCTGGTTGGTGGTAGTAGCGGCAGGTTGGTTAAGCCAGCCCGTGTTTGCCACCGTCCAGCTGGTCGTTACTTTTTGTAACAGTGCGGTATTGGCTGAACCGTATGTGGGGGAGCCATAATAACCATTGATCGCATTGGTTTTCGCAAACAGATGTAGTTTGGCGCTGACAACTGTTGCATTAGCTGGCACACTGCTTACATCGTACCAGAACAGCCCCCTGAAATTACAGGTACTATAACCGCCCGATGCACAGGTCCAGGCAGCGGCAACGATTTCAGGTTGCGACGTGTCGGACTGGTAGGGGCCCTTGGTATCGAGCAGTAGCTGTTTGAATTTTCCACTTTTTGCATTGCCACGAATGGTAACACAGGAGGTTTGTGAAAAGCCATTAATGAAAATGCTGGTTAATGCAATTAATAAGTAAAAATATTTCATTTTAAAAAGTTAGTTAACACAATATTCAAAAAGTAAGGTATCAACAATTTCTGTTGCTGTATTCAAAAATTGATATCTGTGCAGTTTTGGCCCAAATTCGTGCAGTTTTGGGCAATAGATGTGAAACGGGAAACCGCTGATAACTGTACTTTCTCGCCGGGCATCGCGAAAGCAATGATGACTGAAGGGAGAAGCGCAAGGTTATCTGGGTATTCAATGTGACCTGAACTGCCCGGGAATATTCGTTTGAAAGTATTGATAACGAATATAATATAAACTTATTTCTGGCCGTCCATTTTTTTTAATTTAAGGGTTTTAATTGTGCAAAATAACTGAAATACAGTTAGTTTTGCAGCAATTTTTAAGCGTTATGAAAGTTGTCATATTTGCCGGTGGGCTGGGTACACGCATTGCGGAAGAAACAGATACCCGTCCCAAGCCAATGGTTGAAATTGGCGGAAAACCAATTCTTTGGCACATCATGAAAATTTACGACCAGTATGGCTACGATGATTTTATTATCTGCCTTGGTTATAAAGGTTTTTTGATAAAGGAATATTTTATGCAGTACTACCTGCATAATTCTGATATTACCATTGAGCTTGGCAGCAACAAACTCGATGTACATTATACCAATTCAGAATCGTTTAAAGTTACCCTGGTAGATACCGGGCTCAGCACCAAAACCGCCGGCCGCCTTAAACGCATTCAGAAATATATCGGCAACGAAGATTTTATGCTTACGTACGGCGATGGCGTTTCTGACGTTAATCTGCCCGAACTGGTAAAATTCCATAAAGCGCATGGCAAGAGCGCTACGGTAACCGCCATTCAGCCCGAAGCCCGCTTTGGAGGAATGGAGATCGGTGATAATGGCATCGTAAATACTTTTAAAGAAAAACCCAAAGGCGATGGCAAATGGATAAACGGTGGTTTTTTTGTGCTTCGTCCTGAGGTTTTCAAATACCTGAAGGATGATGCCGATGATACCATGTGGGAAGACGACCCCATGGAGCAATTGGCAAAAGACGGCCAGTTGATGGCTTTTAAACATCATGGGTTTTGGAAATGTATGGATGCCATGCGCGATAAACTGGAACTGGAAGCATTATGGCAAAACAATCAGGCAAAATGGAAAATCTGGAAATAGGGCAGCAGTTATCGACTTATTATAAAAACAAAAAAGTTTTTGTAACCGGGCATACCGGGTTCAAGGGCAGTTGGTTAACAGCTACCCTTCATTCGTTAGGCGCTGTTGTAAAAGGATATGCGCTGGCGCCTGATTATGAAAACGGTTTGTACGATCTGCTTCAGCCGTATAAGACAGGGGAGAGCGTAATTGCCGATATCAGGGATAAACAAAAGCTGGTTGCAGAGATTTCAGCCTTTCAGCCCGATTATCTATTTCACCTCGCCGCCCAACCCCTGGTAAAACGCTCCTACGAAATTCCTGCGGAAACCTTCGATGTGAATGTGACCGGTACGGCCAATGTACTGGAAGCGGTGAAGGGGTTGCCCGGTAAATGCGCGGTGATCGTTATTACCACCGATAAAGTATACGAGAACAAGGAAAAAGATATCTTATATAACGAGCAGGACGTTTTAGGCGGTTACGACCCCTATAGCGCCAGTAAGGCCTGCGCCGAACTGGTGGTAAGTGCTTTCAGGAATTCTTTTTTCAATACGGCAGAATACGATAAACATCTGAAGGCCCTGGCCAGCGTACGCGCCGGTAACGTGATCGGCGGGGGCGACTATAGCCGCGACCGTATTGTGCCTGATATCGTGCGCGCACTGCAAAAGCAGCAAATCATTCCGGTACGCAACCCGCATGCCGTACGACCCTGGCAACATGTGCTGGAGCCAATTGGCGGTTATTTGTTATTGGGCGGGTTATTGAACGGGGCGCCGCTGCAATTTTCAAAAGCCTATAACTTCGGGCCGCTGCCCAACGATCACCTTACGGTAAAGGACCTGGTGCAAAAAGCGATCGGTGTATGGGGAAGCGGCTCCTGGGAAGATATGTCGCAACCAGACCAGGTGCATGAAGCAGGGTTGCTGAAGCTCGATATTACCCGTTCCCGAACTGAATTGGGATGGCAGCCCCAATGGGATGCCGCACAGGCCATTCAGCAAACGATTAACTGGTATAAACAGGATGCGGGCAAACGGGCCGAATTTACATTTCAACAAATCAAAGCCTACTTTGCCAGATGATCTTTACCCCAACGCCATTGACCGGGAGTTATGTGATAGGTCTTGAGCCTTTCACCGATGAGCGGGGATGGTTTGCCCGTTTTTATTGTGAGAAAGAATTTGAGCGTTTAGGGCATACCGGAAATTGGGTGCAGATGAACCATTCAACCACCTATGCAAAAGGTTCGTTAAGGGGCATGCATTACCAGCTGCCCCCGTATCGTGAAATAAAAATGGTTCGTTGTATTGCCGGAGCGGTATACGACGTTATAATAGACATCAGAGAAGGGTCGGCTACTTTTTTACAATGGTTCGGCACTGAATTATCAGCTGCAAACAAAAACATGTTGTATATACCCGAGGGGTTTGCCCATGGGTTTCAATGCCTCACCGATAATTGTGAGCTCATTTATCATCATACCGAGTTTTATACCCCGAATGCAGAAGGGGGAATTCGTTTTGATGATCCTATGGTAAATATTCAGTGGCCCCTGCCTGCAGGCGTGCTTTCTGCAAGAGATGGCGCGCACCCGTACCTTACTGATGATTTTAAAGGAATTTAACTATGCAATGCAGATTTTGTAAAACCGATTTGAAGCATGTTTTTATCGATCTGTTCAATTCACCTGCTTCCAATTCATTCGTGACAGCCGAACAATTGAACGAGCCCGAAACATTTTATCCGTTAAAGGTGTTCACCTGTCATCAATGCTATCTGGTGCAGGTTGACGAATACAAGAAATCAGACGCTATATTCAATAGCGATTATGTATACTTCTCCTCTTATTCCACTACCTGGCTGGCGCATGCCCGCGAATATGCCAACAAAATGGTAGCCCGGTTTGGTTTCAATGCCCAATCACAGGTGATTGAAATTGCCTCCAACGACGGGTACCTGTTACAATATTTCCATCAGAAAAATATTCCGGTATTGGGTATTGAGCCCACTGCCAACACGGCCAAAGTGGCCATTGAGAAAGGTATCAGTTCCGTTGTTGATTTCTTTGGGGTACGGCTGGCCAGCGAACTGAAAAAGAAGAACATTCAGGCCGATCTGTTACTGGGTAATAACGTGCTGGCGCATGTGCCCGATATCGTTGATTTCGTAAAAGGCCTGAAGCTGGCGCTGAAACCACAGGGCGTCATTACCATGGAGTTTCCGCACCTGATGCAACTGGTAGAAAATAACCAGTTCGATACCATTTACCACGAGCATTTTTCTTACCTGTCGTTCAGCACCGTTAAAAGAATATTTGCTGCACAGGGGCTCGGGTTGTTCGATGTGGAAGAACTGCCAACGCATGGCGGCTCATTGCGTATATACGCCAAACACGCAGAAGATGCCGGCAAACCCATTGGTGAGGCAGTAGAGCGATTGTTGCAAAAGGAAGAAAGCAAGGGCATGAACAGCCTTGCTTATTATGATAACTTTCAACAAAAAGCACTACAGGTTAAACTCGACCTTACCGAACTGCTGATAAAACTAAAACGCGAAGGGGCAACAGTAGCCGCCTACGGGGCGGCCGCCAAAGGTAATACCCTGTTGAACTATTGCGGAATCAAGAGCGATCTCATCGATTTTGTAGTAGATGCCAATCCGCATAAACAGGGGAAATGGTTGCCGGCCAGCCATATTCCGGTTGTGAATGAGGCGCATTTAAAACAAACAAAACCTCAGTATGTGATCATATTGCCCTGGAACCTGAAAGAGGAGATCACCAGGCAACTGGCTTATATAAAAGATTGGGGCGGCCGTTTTATTGTGCCCATTCCTAAAGTGGAAATTGTATAAGGTGCTATGAAACGTCCATGGCAAAGTTTTCATTGAGACACATAAGGAAATGAAAATTTAGCTATAGTAAGTTCCCCGTTCGAACGGGTCGTCCGGGCGGGCATCTCGCCAACACCCAATAAGTATTTTCAGATGAAAAAAGTATTGGTTACCGGTGCTACCGGGTTTATCGGGAACTATGTGGTTCAGCAATTGGTGCAGCAGCGATGCGCCGTAATTGCCAGTTCCGCCAATGAGCAAAAAGCCGGCACTTTTTCATGGTACAACCAGGTACAGTACATTCCGTTTAAACTGGAAGACGCCGACCCGGCCGTTGATTATTACCGGTTCTTCAATGAACCCGATGTAATGATACACCTTGCCTGGGAAGGGCTGCCCAATTATAAGTCATCTTTTCACACCGATATTAATTTACCGCGCCATTTCACTTTTCTGCAAAACCTGGTGCAGCATGGGCTTACCAACCTGGCTGTAACCGGCACCTGTTTCGAGTATGGCATGCAGGAAGGGTGTTTACATGAAGCGCTCGAGGCGCGCCCCGATAATGCATATGCCCGGGCCAAGAATGAGCTTCGGCTGCAATTGCAACAGTTACAACGGCAAACCCCGTTCATGCTTAAGTGGATACGGCTTTTTTATATGTATGGAAAAGGACAAAACCCGAAATCCTTACTTTCGCAGTTGGATGCGGCGCTGGCCGCCGGTGAACCGGTATTTAACATGAGTGGGGGAGAGCAGGTGCGCGACTTTTTACCGGTTGAAAAAGTGGCCGAATATATTGTAAAGATCGCATTGCAGGAGCAGGTTACTGGTATCATCAATTGTTGCAGTGGGGAACCGGTCACTGTCAAAGACTTTGTAAAAAACTATCTGGCGCGGAAAAACCAACAGATTGCGCTTAATCTGGGGCACTATCCGTACCCTGATTATGAGCCCATGCGTTTCTGGGGCGATAATACGAAACTAAAAAACATTCTGACTAATGAATAACCCGATCAAGGCATTTATTGAAGAAAGAAAACAACGCGTCGATACCAATGGTAATAACGATAAATTGAAGCAGGCGGCCGAGGCGTTCAATATAGAGTCGAACAAAAGCCAGTACTCTTATAACTTTTCATGGATGGGCCGCCCCATCATTCAATACCCGCAGGATATGATCGCCATGCAGGAGATCATCTGGGAAATAAAACCCGACCTCATCATTGAAACAGGCATTGCCCATGGCGGCTCTTTGATCTATTATGCTTCATTGCTTGAACTGATCGGTAAAGGCGAAGTGCTGGGCATCGATATCGATATCCGCGAGCACAACCGCAGGGAAATTGAAGCACACCCCATGTTCAAACGTATTAAAATGATCCAGGGATCTGCAATAGACGAGCAGCTTGTTGAACAGGTGAAGGAAGTGGCGAAAGGAAAACAAACCGTATTGGTTGTGCTTGATTCAAATCATACCGAGGATCATGTGCTGAAGGAATTGGAGTTGTATTCGCCTTTTGTTACCCTGGGTTCTTACATAGTGGTGTTCGATACCATTGTTGAAGATCTGCCGGAAGGGTATTTTAAGGAAAAACGCCCCTGGGGCATTGGAAATAATCCAAAGACCGCGGTGTGGAAATTCCTGAAGCAGAACAATAAATTTGAAATAGACGCTGCCATAGATAATAAGCTGTTGATAAGTGTTGCACCGGATGGTTATTTGAAACGTATTAAATAAACCAGGAATAAAATGAGCAGCAGCAACGAACAAAAGCATAACACCAGTCCCTGGGTTACCTTTTGTATGACTACATATAAGCGTCCTGATTTTTTAAGAGATCAGATCAATGAACTGTTTAAACAAACGTTCACTGATTTTGCTATAATCATACATGATAACGATACAACGGCCAGTGCAAAAAGTGTAGTAGAATCGTTTAACGATCCAAGAGTACAGTACTTTACCAATGAAGAGAACCTTGGTATGGTTAAAAGCTTCAACAGAAGCCTGGCGCGCGCTACCTCGCCATATGTGGTAATGATAACGGATGACGACCCGGTGTATCCTGATATGCTGCAAACGGTATATGACCTTACCATTCAATATCCCGGTTTTGGTATGTATTATGGAGGTTGTAATATCATGTATAATAATCCGGAGGTGGCCAAACCATCGAGGGGGAAAGTGGGAATGAATTCATGCCTGGCCGATCTGCCGATCGATACTGTTCGTACTTTTTCGGGGCAGCAGTTCCCTTTTGCCTTCTTTTCAGGTGAAACAGGCCATATGTTGTGGTCGTGTGGTATCGTAAAAAGGGAAATTGCGCTGGCAGTTGACGGTATGCCCGATTTCGGTTCGCCCTATAATACCGATTTCGGGTATATGGTGCTTTGTGGCGCCCGTGAAGGTGTTGTTTTGCTGAATAGAGCATTGGGACATCAGGTGGTGCATGGGGCCAATTATGGGTTTACCGAATCTGATTTTGAGAAATTTTACATAGTACCCGAGGCCTGGATAGCGTGGATACAGCAGCGGTTACCCCAAAAGAATGATTATACGGGCTTGCAAAAGCTGATGGAAGAATATACCGGGCGCTGGGTTGTGGCTTATGCCATGTCCATAAAAAGATACCTGAATGATAAAAAGTTAACAAACGATAACTTCAACAAATTCGTCAGGAAGATATTCAGGATTTCTTACCTGCGTAAATGGAAAATGAAATACCTGCTGGCTGTACGGTTTCCGAATTTATTTGAATTGTTGATCGAGGCAAAACGCAGGATGTTTGATCGTAAACGATAATTAATCATGTTTTCATTCAGCATTATATTACCTGTACGCAATGGCGGAGAATATGTGAAAGAATGTGTTCGAAGCATTTTACAGCAGGGGGGGATGGATTTTAATCTCCTCGTGCTTGATAATTGCAGTACTGACGGAACGGCTGAATGGATTGAAGCGTTGGGCGATGAACGGATCACTATCTATCGTTCGGCAAGATCGTTGACCATCGAAGAAAACTGGGGTAGAATAAAAGAAGTGCCTAAAAACGAGTTCATGACCATGATCGGTCATGATGATGTGTTACTTCCGAATTACCTGCAGGAAATGGATACCCTGATCGCCAGGCATCCACACGCCAGCTTATACCAAACGCATTTCAATTATATTGATGAAAAAGGGGAATTGGTAAGGCCATGTTTGCCAATGGACGAAGTGCAATACGCCAGTGAATTTATTGCCTGCCAGTTTGCAAGAACAATTGATAGTACCGGTACCGGTTACATGATGCGTTCCGCTGATTTTGATGCAGTAGGGGGGATGCCGGTTAATTATCCTAACCTGATCTTTTCAGATTATGAGCTGTGGGTTAAATTAATGAGCCGCGGGTATAAAGCTACCTCGTTGAAGAATTGTTTCTGCTACCGGGTGCATCAAAGCGTTTCCACTACTACGAATGGTATGTTGTACCAGGACGCTTTTATGAAATACATGCAGTTTTTAAAAACAGTGAGGCTGGAATATTCAACGATAAATGAGGTGATTGACAGGTATGGTAAACAATTTCTACTGTATTATTGTGAAAGCATGTCGCACAGGTTATTGAAGACGCCTGTTTCAAAGCGCAGCCTGCGCGTGGGTGAATTTATAAAAAGATGTGAAACGCTCGCCGCAGAGATCATTCCGGGTGAGCGTTTTCAGCCCCTGGATGTATTCAGGATCAGGATTGCGATGCTGTTAGACCGGTCTTTTTTGGGAAGAAGTTTGTTCAAAGTATTCAAAAAGCTGGTTCCATAGGTAATTGCAACAGCTGCCTGTATGATCTGCAGAATTCCACCCTGCTAAAGCGCTCGATAGCGATAGCACGGCTCCTTTCACCGAGTGCAATTCGCATCGGCTTGTTATTCAATAACTCTTCTACGTATTTACAGCCTTCTGCAATTATTTCCTGCTCATCAGTTGACTGTATCAGCAGGCCATTCTCTAAATGGTGAATGTAGTTGGGAATGCCATTCACTGCCGTTGAGATGACAGGTTTTCCCCTGGCCATCATTTCCATAACTACGATGGGTAAACCCTCATAGGCCGAAGTCAGGATCAGCACATCGGCATGTTCATATATTTTTTCCATCAACGCATCATCCTTTACATTGCCATAAAACTTGCAATAAGGATAGTTCGATGGATCAATGACATTTCTTACATCTCCAACAAGATTGAATTTTACTGGCAGCTGTTTACTGTTTATTTTTTCAGCAATCGCCGCTACGAGGTGAACTCTTTTTTGTGGAGCGCCCCGGCCTATAAAATAAACCTCCAAATTGTTATTATCGGTTGGGGTGTATTGTGGGATATCGATGGCATTATCTATAAAATAAAGCTTTTTATAGTAGTGTTCCGCCAGTTTGTTGTCGCTGTATTGTTGCGCTACCTGCTGTTTCAACGCTTCAGTACTAAATATCCTCGCGTCGATGCGGTCAATAAAGCCAATACTGTAAGGTAGCCAGGTGGCCAGATGACAAATTTCCGCACACCTGATCTCTTTGCTGAGGTGCGGAATGACTTTATAAAAAAACAGGCTTTCGCCGCCAATAACTATCGCTCCCTTCTGCTTATTTATCCATGTTGCCAGCAGGCCCCGGTAAAAGAAATTAACGAAATGTATCAATTTGTAATCGATGAGGCGGTGAAGATCCAATGTTCTTACACCTTCCATTACATATCTATCTTTGAAAAGTCCGTTTTGAGGTTTTTTGGAAAAGATAATAAGTGGCTGTTGGTCTTTTACACACCTGGTCAGATCTATATTGACCATTGGAGAGCCCCCGATATCGGTGTTTGGAAAAAAAAGAAAAATACGGTGTTTCGTTTTTAAAGGGAAAATATATCCGCAGATCCTGCCCAGCAGCACAAATGGGAACATACCTATACGCTCAAGTAAAAGTTTTCTTTTTGCCTCTTTGTAAATCATTATTAATTAAAATATTTGTGCAATAGGCCTGGCAAATATAATTCATTAAAACTAATATTCAGTTCGTTGAAAAGGGGTTCAATGGCCGTTGTGTCTATTACCGGACTACTGCCTTTTTCTTCAAAAGTGTAAACACCTTTGGTGTGAAAGTGGCTTTCGATGGCTGCGATGATCGTAGTGACCGGATAGTTGACCGGATTGGCGATATTTATTATGCTGTTGCGAAAAAGCCCGTTTTTAAGAATATGATCACAAATGGCATACATATCGTCTATATCGAGTAAATTTCTGGATGCATATTTCCAGATAGCGAATGGCTTTTTTTCCTGAATGTGCTGAATGAAAAAATTAAAGACAGTGTGTGTATTTTTCGTTCTGCCTATGGGATTAGATACCCTGAATATGAGATATTTTTTTGCGTTTGTGGTAATGACCTCCTCCATTTTTAACTTATGTAAAACATAAGCGGATTGACGCGTAGAGGGATCATAGATACTGCAGGTACTGAAATATACCAGTGTTTTTTCCGGATTAGCTTCGATCGTATGCCTTAACAGGTTATCTTCTCTTGAATAAGCAGCAGCTTCTATTGTTGTAGAATCAGATACGCCTGAGGCAAAGATGGTATAGTCATTGTTTGTCCCATAGTTCCCGAATCTTTGTGCGATCATACCATTTCCAATAACCATGCATCCGATTTAAAATGTTTTGCTCGATACGGCGCCCTTTCCGGAGCGTCGTTCCCTTAAAAAGGTAGACAAAATAATGCAATTTTACAGCAACTTGCAAAATTCTGTATTTTCATGGATGTATAAAAAACAAGCAGATCGGTAATAGGTAAAATGACGGGCAACTTTTCTGAACCGGGGCTGCTTTAAACTTTTTGGCCTTATGATTGGCAGAAGACTTTCTTTTTTACTGTTTTTTTTATTTCTGTACGTATGGCCTTTCGTTGTGCGTAGCCAGGAATTCAGTTATACACGTTATGATACCAGGGACGGCCTGGCCGGCTCTACGGTGTTTTGTATATCGCAGGATAAAGAGGGGTTTTTATGGTTTGGTACCGAAACCGGGTTAAGCCGTTTCGATGGCACTCATTTTAAAAATTTTACCCGGGAAGACGGGCTTCCCGACAATGATATTATACAACTGTTTGCCGATTCAAAAGGCCGGGTGTGGCTGGCGCCGTTTCATAAATCAATTTGCTATTATTATAAAGGGAAAATTTTCAATAGCGAAAACGATACCCTATTGAAGAAACTAACGATCCATGAACATGTATTGCGGTTTGCAGAAGACCGGGAGGGGAATATACTGTTACAGGAATTTTCGAGGTTACATTTAATTAAAACGAACGGGGAAGTTACCACCATTATGAAAAATGGTAATGAACCGTTGGGTTATTTATCGTTGATCAGTAGTCGCCCTGAAGGAGGATTCTGGGTGCTGCTGAATGATAAATTCTATATTTTAAAAGATAATGGGTTTACGTTATGGAAAACCGTTGAATTCCAGGTGAAACATTATAACTATACGGCAGGCAAGAGCGCTTTGTTGATGTGGCGAAATACCCCCCGCGAATTGTCTGCAATTTCTACGCACAATGGCAAAATGGCAAAATTTCATCTGGTAGCTGAAAATCACCAATATATTAATACTGCAGCAATCGATGATCAGTATATAGCCAACTGCTCACAAAATGGCGCCTGGGTTTGGTGTGTGAATAACCCTGATAGTGTGCAGCAGTACCTTCCCGGCATTTCGGTTTTGAACATGTTTAAAGATTCGGAAGGCAACTGGTGGTTTTGCACAATTGGAAAGGGCGTATTCCGGCTGAACTCAGCCGTTGCATTGAATCTGCAATTTCCATCAAAAGACCGGCAGGATTTTAGGGTAATATCAATTTTAAAGTATAAAGACTGGTTGCTGACCGGCACTACATTGAATAGCATTCATGGTTTTCCGCTTAATGCGGCAAAAATGGTAAACCGGCAGGTTTTCAGACATCCCAGTCAGGGTTCAAAAATAATCGTAACCTCAGTTGGCGATAGCTGTGTCATCGTCGGAAGTGATTCTTACATTGCAAAATTGTCGCCAGACCTTACTCATTTTACTTCAAAGCTGGAAAGGTTTACTGTTAAGGATTTCTGTTTGCACCGGAATGCGCTATTGGTAGCCTCTGAAAAATGCGTGTTTTCTGTTGACCAGCTGACATTCAAAGTGATCGATACGTTATGGCATTCCCGGGCCACCTGTGTTTTTTCAAATAACGATACCATTTATATAGGTACACAGAATGGTTTATACCGGCTCGATCCTGACAGAAAAAAACATTTCGTGGGGGCTGCATTGAAAGAGTTGCAGGGCCGCATCGTTGCCGTTCGTGAAGATGCCAATCATGTACTATGGGTAGCTACTGCCGGCGATGGTTTGATAGCCTGGAAGAATGGCCAGCTGATTAAACGTATTTCCCGTAATAATGGATTAACCAGCAGTATTTGCCGGACCCTTTATTTAGATAAAGGGAATCTTTGGGTAGGCACCCATACAGGATTGAATAAGGTACATGTATTATTGCCCGGCTTTCCGATTGAAAAGTATACTACCAATGATGGGCTGTTATCGGATGTTATCAATACGATTTTCGTAAATGATAATAAAGTATATGTTGGAGGTCCGGAGGGTGTCTCGCTCTTTGACGAAGGGAAAATGGCGCGGCAGTCCCGATGCGATCTGCGTTTTACCGGCATCACAATTGAAGGAGAAACCTTCCATGCCGGCGAAGCCCCTACGGTGATTGCGCACGAGAAGAACAATATCAGGTTTAATTATGTAGGTATTTCCTATAAATCAAATGGCGATATTCGATACCGGTACCGGTTGCTCGGGCTCGACAGCACCTGGCATGAAACCCGGGAAACTTTTGTGAGCTATCCCACACTACCTTCCGGCAATTACCAGTTGCAGTTGCAGGCCATCAACAAATTCGATGTTTCCAGTAACCTGCTTACCACGGCATTTTCCATAGAAAAATTGTTGTACGAGAAAACCTGGTTCCGGATATTGTTTGTCATGGTATTCCTGGCTGTAACCGGTTTTATAACATGGATCTTCATTCGCCGTGTACGCAGGCGTGAGCAGGAAAAAACCAGCTTTCAAAAAAGGATCAGCGATCTGGAGCAACTGTCGCGCAAAGCGCAAATGAACCCGCATTTTATTTTCAACAGCCTTAATTCCATACAGCAATATGTAATGGACGCCGATGTAGCCGGCGCCAATAAATTCATTTCCGGGTTTTCGCGGCTGATAAGGCAAACGCTCGATTTTTCCTCGCGGCCTGAAATAAGTCTGGAAGAGGAACTCGATTATCTCACCAATTACCTGGATATTGAAAAAACAAGGCTGGAAGATGCTTTCTCCTGGTCGATGCAGATAGACCCTGCTGTTGACCCGGCCGAATACTACATACCACCGATGATATTGCAACCGTTTGTAGAAAACAGTGTCAGGCATGGTTTGCGGTTTAGGCGTGATAAAAACGGTGTTGTAACGATCAGCGTAAAACGAGAAGGAAACCATCTGATATGCGTGCTGGAAGATAACGGGGTGGGCCGGAAAGCGGCTATGCAGTATAAAAGTATTTCACCTATCAATTACCAGAGTAAGGGGCTATCATTAACCGCCGACCGTATTGCCATGTTCAACAAGGAGCATAATGAAAAAATAAATATGACCATTGAGGACCTTGAGGATAATTTTCACAATTCCCTGGGGACCAGAGTGACAATAAGTTTTCCGGTTTTATAATATATTTATTTTTCTTTGCTGTATGATTAACGCCCTGATTATAGATGACGAACCCAAGAACATCCGCATTTTACGTGGGTTATTGAACGAAAGTTGTCCCGAAGTTCGGATAATAGGCGAAGCCGTTAGTGCTGAAACGGCTATTCCCCTTATTGCCGAAACCCGTCCCGACCTGGTATTTCTCGATATTGAAATGCCGCATGGAAACGCCTTCGATCTGCTCGACAAGATAATGCCGATCGATTTCGAGATCATATTTATTACGGCCTTCGACGCCTACACGTTAAAGGCATTCAAATATAGTGCGCTCGATTACCTGCTAAAACCGGTGAGCATAGATGAATTGAAAACGGCGGTGCAGAAAGCCAAAGAACGCATCCGTTTCAAAAACATCAACGTGCAATTGCAAAACCTGATGTTCAATATCAACAAACCGAATTCCAACCTGCAAAAAATTGCCCTGCCCAATAACGATGGGCTGGTATTCGTTCAGTTGGCGCAGATCATTCGTTTTGAGGCCAGAGGCGGTTATACCTATGTGCATACAACCGAAAATCAGAAATACGTTTCATCGAGGATCATTAAAGAGTACGAAGAGATTCTGCCCGCCGAGATTTTCTTCCGCATCCATAACTCCCATATCATAAACCTGAACTTTGTAAAGAAATACCATAAGGGCAGGGGCGGGTTAATTGAAATGAACGACAATGCATTAATAGAAGTAGCCACGCGGCGTAAAGATGAATTTTTAGCCCGGTTTGGTATAAAGTAATAAACCGTGCTAAGTTATTTTTCAATAAATAAGGCTGCTTTTTTAGCAATATTATCCCAATAAAAGTGATCGAAAAAGGCTGGCGGTATATCATTTTTACAGGTTGAAAGCCGAATGATATTTTCGGCAAAACCATCTATGGTGTCATCGGTTATTTGAAGCTTGCCATTGCAAATGGCTGTATCAATTCCTATGGCGCCATGGCTGGTCGACACAGCATTCAAATTATTTCCCAGTGCTTCTACCAGTTTAGTTTTAATGCCACCTCCCTCGAAAATGGGATTTAAAAAAATATCGGCTCCCTTAAAATAGGTTGTAATGTCTTCTACAAAACCGGCAATGATTAAATGAGGCTGGTTTAACTGCTTAATTGGAGGCGGGATGTCTTTACCGCAGATGAGCATGGTGTATTTAAAAGACCCCTTCTTTTGCAGGGAAGGCAATACATCATGAATGATCCTTTCAAGGCCATTCAAATTAGGCGTATAACCGAAGGCGCCATTGAATAGTAAAATACAATGATCGTAAGGAATGCCATGCCGGCTAAGCAGGATTTGCCGGGCAAACCGTTTTTCTTCAATGGCGGGAGGCGTTTGCCATTCGATGCCATAGGTAATGGTTAAACACCTGTGAGGTTGCAAATTAAAGTGTTCAATAGCATACAGGCGGTCGCTATCCTGCATGAAAAAATTGAAGTGCGCCTGTTTGTGTATAAACTTTTCATAATGCCACAATAGTTTCCACCACCATTTATCCAGGATCTTCCATCGCAAACCTTCTATATTATGCGACCTTATAATCAATTTTACACCGGTAAACCGTTTTAATAACAGGCCCAGCCAGCCCAAATAAGGATGTTCCAGTTGAACATGTGTGACGTGCCGGCGGCGAATGACCTTTCGAATGGTAAAGAATGTGAAGGGATTGATATACCGGAGCGGCGAATTGGACCAAGCCGTAATTAACTGGTACCCTTCGGCCTGCCCGGGATCATTGTTCCGGGTAGTGATACAGGTGAACTGTACATGCCGGGCCAGGTATTTGTTGAATAATGCAATGGCCCTTTGCCCACCCATAACCGGTGGAAAAATTTTATAGGAAACGAGGGAAGCAATATGTATCTCACTCTCTTTCATAAAAGAAAATACCCGTTGCTACCGATAGCAACGGGTATAATATGTTAATCTACTGCTTGCTTTTTTTGACGCCCAGCCATATCTGCCAGCCAATATAAGCTGCCAGAAGCAAGGTCAATAACCAGCCTGTAATGGCAGATATCGTGCTGCCGGTATTGTATGCGGTTGGTTCAAATTTAAATTCAATAGTGTGTTTGCCGGCGGGTATCAACAGGGCGCGTAACACATAATTGGCTTTGGCAATTGGCGCCGGTTTACCATCGATGTAGGCTTTCCATTCCTTATAGTAGATCTCACTGAACACAGCTACATGGGGCGCATTGCTGTTGCTTTCGTATTTAATGTTCTCGAAGTCGAAGGCTACCTGTTTAATAGACGCGCTGCTGTCGGCAGGAACTGCTCCGGTTAAAAGCGGTTTGAAGGAATTATCGACGATAGCTACGGTTGCCGGATTGAAATTGTTAAGGGCAGTCATTTCTTCCACGGGACCATTTACATATTTTACATTTTCGACAAACCATGCATTGCCCAGTGCATTGGGATTGGGCACCGCATCAACCGAGTTGGTTTGGCGATTCTGCTCGATCCGGTACTTGACATTGAGCATGTTGATCACCGCCTGGTTTTCCCCGTTCATCAACTGGTAGGTCATCAAATCATCGTAAATGCCTAACCGGGCGGGGTGGTAACCGCCTATTGACTTGTGATAATATGAGGTGCGGGAGTCACCCTGGAACGGATCGCCTGCCGTTGTATTATAAACCCGGAAGTTGGGATCGGTATCTTTCAGTATTTCCTCGTCGGCAGGTGTAAGCGGAAATACCGACGCCTCGTAATTTTCCCTGCTGCCGAAACTGAAACTGTTCAGGTATTTACTATCGATGATCAGCAGGTCGATGACCGTTACCAATCCAATACCCACCAGCATCATCATTGCGTTTATCTTTTTTAAGGCATACAGGTATAAAATGCCCAGGCCTATAAGCACAAAGATCAGGGAGCGGAGTATTGTTTCGCCAAAGGCCTTTTGACGGTCTTCCCGCAAAGCGGTGACTATGCCACGTGCAACGGCAGGATCGGCTTTTGCCTGAAATAAAAAGTTTTCAAATATCCTGTTATCTGCCAGTGCGGGAAACGCGCGGTTAATGGAGTCGAGGGCTGCCATCGTTGATGGGGTCATGCCACCGCTCATTACCTGGGTTACGGCAGAAGTACGTTTTTTATTCTCATTGGCGTAATCTGCCGAAAAATATATGCCTGCAGCCACCAGGAATACGCCGCCGGTTATCATAGCGGCCTGCTTCATTATTTTAAGATCGACACTGCCTGTCGATACCAGCTTCTCCAAACCGAGGGCAGCGCCAATGGCCACTACCATTCCGGTAATTTCCAGCGCCATGGTTGGTACCCTGAACTTATTGTAGAATGGCAGGTAATCGAACAGGAAATAATTGAATGAAGGAAAATGTTTCCCCAACGCCAGTAATATTCCCAGTACGGCCGCTGTCAGTATCCACCATTTGTGTTTCCCATCGAGGTAGACCATGGCAAATATGAACAACAAACATACTACTGCGCCCAGGTAAATAGGGCCTGCTGTAAACGGCTGATCGCCCCAGTATAAATTGCCGCTTAACTGAAAGGCTATATTCGTAGCCTGCTCTTCGGGCAGGTTTAGTTTTTCCTGCAGATGTTTGGCCACATGTGAATTCTCATCGAGTTTGGGATACATGAACTGATCGCCATCTCGTTCGGCATAATGTTGGCCATAGCCCATAACGCCGGGAAACATGAGGGTCAGTGACTCCGTCCACCCGTAGCTCCACTGGAACGCATAATCTTTACTCAATCCTTTTGTTTTACTGCCTTCCACCACATCTTTCGTGTTCTCTTTTTTATCAATCACCAACTGACCGCCGCGTTTCGATTCTTTCGAATATTCGTACACGGTCAATAGTACTACCGCATTGAACAGGATGCCCAATGTGCAGGCTACTATTGCCAGGCCAGCTGCCTTTAATTTAGGAATCCCCTCTCCGGAACGGAAAGCCCGGATCAGGAAGAATAGTGACATAATGCCGATCACCAGGAACATATAGTAACTTATCTGCTGGTGACCTGCTGCTATTTGCAATGCAGAGAATAATGCAGTGGCAATAAATCCGCCGATATATTTTTTCTCGAACAACAGGATAACTCCACCCAATACCGCCGGTGCATATGCCAGGCCCAGCATCTGGGTGTCGTGCCCCGCGGTTATAAAAATAGGAAAGGTTGTACTGTAGGCAAACGCAAGTCCGCCAATAACAGCCACCCAGGGCCGGATACGGAGGCAAATACAAAGAAAATAAAAACAAATGCAGGCCAGGAAAAATATGTTAATGGGCTTGGGTAAACCCAGTTTTAATATTGTGTCCACAAGAAATGTCGGCGTCCAGGGACCATCCATGCCAATCTGGTAAGCAGGCATACCAGCATACATACTCGGTGTCCATAATGGATAATGGCCGTGTTTTTCCTTGTAAATGTCTGACTGGTGAACCATGCCCTGCCAGTTCATAATATCGCCCTGCTTCATCACGGTATCGCTTTCCAGCGCGGGTTTACAGAAGATAAGGGCTACTATCAGAAAGATAGCAACGGATATCAGATGTGGCATTACCTGTTGCCAGAGTGTTTTCTTCATTATTGCAAATAATTAATAGTTGGGCAAAATAATGCAATTTTACAGCAAGTTGACTATATGCAAAGTTTAATATTTTTCAGTCGGGTGGCTTTTATTTGTAATGTTTGCTTTGTGTTGGTGTGGGTAATGCGGTATTATCCTGTATTGGAGGAGGGGCGGCCTTCCGATGCGGTTTCGCTGGTGCTTATCCTGGGCATTTTATTCGCATTTGCGCTGAATATAATAGTGAACCTTTTCCTGCTTGTATTTATCTTGCGGCGCAGGCCCGTTTGGAAACATTTCCCGGGCTGGCTTATAATTGCTAATTTTCTTTTTTTATTGCCCCAGATAATACTTTTTTTACGATGATCCAATCTATTATCAAGGATAAACCTACCCGGCTCTTTGTATTTTTCAGCGCTTTTTTTGTAGCCAATGCCCTGATTGCGGAAAGTATTGGCACAAAGTTGTTTTCCCTCGAAAAACTCTTAGGCGTTCCGCCCGCTAATTTTACCCTGTTTGGTCAGTCGGGCCTTGCCTTTACCCTTACCTGCGGGGTTTTGTTGTGGCCGCTGGAGTTTGTGATGACTGATATAATCAATGAGTATTATGGGCCCAAAGCCGTGCGCCGCATCAGTATCATTGCGGTAATTCTTATTTCATATGCCTTCGTAATGTATTACCTCGCTATTCATGTGCCGGCGGCCGATTTCTGGATAGGCAGTGGAAAGGACAAAGGCATTCCCGATATGCAGAGCGCTTTCAATGGCGTGTTCGGACAGGGGATGCGGATCATAGTGGGTAGCCTGGTGGCCTTTCTCGTAAGCCAGCTGGTTGATGTGGCTGTATTTCATAAAATAAAGAAACGCACAGGTGAAAAACATGTATGGTTGCGGGCAACCGGTTCAACCGTAGTGTCTCAGCTGGTTGATAGTTACATTGTATTGTTCATAGCTTTTTCGGGCATCTTTACCTGGCAGCAGATCCTGGCCATCGGTATAATGAACTATACCTACAAGTTCATTATGGCCCTTGCACTTACACCGGTTATTTACCTTGTTGAAAAAAGAATAGAAATTTACTTTGGTCCTGAGCTTACCAGGAAGATGAAACTGTCAGCCATGGGACAGGAAGCCTAATGGGCAAATGTGCAAATGGGAAAATGAGAAAATGAGAAAATGTGCAAATGCTTCTGTGCTGACGGTTCTTTTATTTCCAAAGCTCACGCGTAAGCACTCTGCAACCTTGTATTTCATTTGCACATTTTCACATTTGCTAATTTGCTAATTGTGTATTGGCTTCTCCATCACATAATCGACCATAAAATATCCATTGCCTATATCGATATCTTCTTCCTTCACAATGTTGAATCCCAGCTTTTCATAAAAAAAGCGGGCTTTGTTCTGGCGGTTGACGTTCAGGCGCAGGGTGTGCATGCCTGCGGGTTGCAGTATGTTCACAATATGATCGATCAGTAGTTTGCCAATGCCTTTGCCCTGTGTTTTCTGATGTACGTAGATCTTATGCAGTTTGCAAACACCGGGTTCAACGGTTGAAAAAACCGCAAACGCCACCGGTTCGCCATCGAGCTCGGCCATTAAAAAAGTATGCTGTTGATTAAGCATCTGGTCGCGCAGCAGGGCCTGGTCATAAATAAGGTCGAGCATATAGTCGAGCTGCTCCCGGGAAAGTATTTCACCATAGGTTCCCGGCCATATTTCCCGGGCCAGCCTTTCTACCGTAACAATGTCATCAACGTTCGCTTTTCGGATGTTTACCATGCCGCAAAAATATTATACTTCGGTGATTGATCCATTGCTTTTATGATAGTGCTGGCGCGAAAGTTCTTCATGCAGTCTGATCGACCTGATCGATATCCTGATAGCGATATACCACATCACCAGTGCACCGCTGATGAGCAATCCGTTCGATACATGGCGTTTTACCTGTGAGCTGTTCTGCAACATAAGAAAGAAGTCGAACGCCCCGTGAAAAAAGATGGCCAGCAGCAAACCCTTTACTGAATGTTGAATGGAGTGGGGTTTATCGAATTTGGCCAAACCTACATGATAACCCACCAGAACGGCGAAAGCGCCATGGGAGGGAACCGATAAGAACATACGCAGAATACCGGTCTTGAAACCATAATTCAATACGTAACCGATATTTTCGAGCGTGGCAAATCCCATGCTGATCATTACCGAATAGATGATGCCATCGAAAGGTTCGCTAAATGCCTTGTTGCGGTAGGCATAGGAGCGAAGCATAAGGTATTTGCAGCCTTCTTCACTGGCGGCAACAATAATAAATGAGAGTAAAAAGTAATACCAGATAGTGAAATCGGGGAACTGCAGATACAACACCGGCCGCAAACCGTTTTGAATATAAATGGCCGGGGCGGTGGCAACCATGCCCAGCAAAAAGGAGATCAGTAAAGGCTTCAGCGGCTCCCTGTCGTATTTATCCCTTGAGTAAATATACAACGTAATGGCAGCGCCGGGTGCTATGGCCAGTGCTAATAAGGAAAGCATGGGTTTCTAATGTGTTTTTTCCTGGGGGATACAGAAGTGGTACAGGGGCCAAGATACAACTTCAGTTACACTTTCTGCAATTGTATGTTCACTGGTGCTGCTGGCGGCAGACGGGAGACGTGAAACGGCAATCGGCAGACGGCAGACCTTAGCGCGGCCTTCACGACAATCGCTCGAAATTCGAGCGGCGCAAGTTCGTAATAAGATCTGACTAGTCGCGAGGCCATTGCCCATTGCCCATTGCCCCTTCACCCTCTGCCGATTCACGCCAGGCCACTGTCGATTTTTCTTGTTTGTTTATAGAAAAAAGGCTTTATTTTCAGGTTTATATAACAGCATGGTGGAAAGGAGCGTACTTTATAATACTTAGTAATGAGAAAACTTTTTCTTTTTATATGTTGCCTGCCTGTGTTGAATGTATTACAGGCGCAGCAGTTTGGCGGACATCCCCCTTCTACAAAATGGAACCAGATCAATAACGATACGCTGCGGCTTATTTTTCCGGCCAATCTCGCACTGGAAAAACAGGCTGCGGATATTGCCGCCACCATACAACGCCTCGGTGTGCAAACTTTGCCCACTATCGGCGATCGCATCCGGAAGGTGAGCATCGTATTGCAGCCACGCACCACTATCTCCAATGCCTATGTGGCACTGGGCCCCTGGCGCAGCGAGTTCTACCTGATGCCGCCGCAAAGCGCCTTCGACCTCGGCACCACACCCTGGTACCATGCCCTGGCACTACACGAGTACAGGCACATACAGCAATACAATAATTTCCGCAAAGGGCTATCGCGGGTGGCTTATTATTTGTTCGGACAGGAAGGCCTTGCCATGGCCAATAGCGCCGCCATCCCAAACTGGTTTTGGGAAGGCGATGCCGTTTACCAGGAAACGCTGAAAAGCCGGCAGGGCAGGGGACGGCTGCCATTTTTCTTTAATGACTACCGCTCTTTATGGCTTGCCAATAAAAATTATTCATGGATGAAACTGCGCAACGGTTCGCTGCGCGATTTTGTACCCGATCATTATCGCCTCGGTTATATGCAGGTGGCGTACGGACGTGAAAAATACGGAGCCGGTTTCTGGAAAAAAGTGACCGACGATGCAGCCAGGTTTAACGGAGTGTTTTACCCATTTCAGCGCGCCATCAAAAAATACAGCAATACCGATTATAAAACCTTTCGCCGGGAAGCCATACAATATTTCCGCGCATATGCCGATTCGGTCGGCGGCGATGGCGTCAGCAACTGGGCAGGCAGGCAGTCGCATTTTGCAGGCGATGAAGAGTTTGCCCAATGGATAAACGATAACACCGTTGTGCTGGTAAAAAGCAGTTATAAAAAGATACCGGCTTTTTACCTGCGTAACATAAGTACCGGTAACGATACGCGCCTGCGCACAAAAGATATTTCGCTCGACAACTACTTCTCATACCGCAACGGAAAAATTGTATATGCCGCTTATGAAGCCGATACCCGGTGGAACTGGAAAGATTACAGCGTGCTGAAGGTGCTCGATGTGGAAACAAAACAACAGCACACCATCACGCACCGGTCGAGTTATTTTGCGCCCGATATTGCTGCAGATGGAAAAACCATTGTGGCGGTAGATGTACAGCCCGGCGGTTTTGCCACCCTGCATATAGTAGATGCCGCTTCAGGCGCCGTTTTGAAAAAAATACCCAATCCACAGCAATTGTTCTATAGCCAGCCCAAATTTTATGACCGGCAGTCGGTAGTGGCTGCGGTGCGTACAACAACCGGCGCCAATACACTGGTAAAGGTGAACATCGATGACGGCACGGTAGAGGAATTGTTGCCATGGTCGATGCGCGCCGTCGGGTTCCCGGCGGTACAGGGCGATACCATTACTTTTACGGCTGCCTGGGAACAAAGAGATGAGTTGTTTTCGCTGGTGAACAAACAATTGTATCGTTTGCCAACGCCCGATAATACCGGTACTGGCAATTACCAGTTAAGCACGAATAATAATAAAGCGGTTTATTCGGCCTTTACGGCAGCGGGTTATCATCTGGTGCAACAGGACCTGTCAGGTAAAAGCTGGCAGCCGGTGAGCGCTGAAGCGTTTACCGCGCCATTGTTTGAATATAGTTTGGATAATTTGAAACAGGACCAGCCGATACCTGTCGATACCAGCCGCCGGTACCGCATCAGCCGTTACCGTAAAACATTTAACCTGATCAATTTTCACAGCTGGCGGCCTTACATTTCCGACCCCGATTATACGTTTTCACTGGTGGGCGAGAATGTGCTGAACACGTTGCAGACGGAGATCTATTTCAATTACAATACCGACGAGAAGTATAAAGAGCTGGGTGTTTCAGCCATTTATGGCGGCTATTTTCCTTACCTGGTATTGGGCGTTTCAGAAACATTCGACCGCCGTGAGTCGGATACTCCCAACCGCACATGGAATGAATTTAACGGCCGTTTTGGTTTGCAGTTTCCCTTTACTTTCAATGGCGGCCGCTTTTACCGGCGGCTGAGTTTATCGGGCGGCTTCAATCATCACCAGGTAAATTATACGCTGGGCTCAAAGAACAGGTTTGCCGATAAACAGTTTGAATTTGCAGATGCATCGGTGTCATTCACCATGCAGTCGCAGGTTGCGCGGCAGCATATTTACCCGCGTTTCGGCATCAGCCTGTTTTCGCGGTACCGCACCATACTTACCACGTACAGCGGATACCAGTGGTTAACGAGCGCTTCGTTGTACCTGCCGGGTGCATTCCCTACGCATAACCTGGTTTTGAATGCGGCGTATCAAAAACGCGATACGTTAACTGACTATAGCTTCAGCAACAGCTTTCCCATGTCGCGCGGGTATTTGGGCATAAACTATTACCGGTGGCCCGAAATGTACAAGGTGGGGGTGAACTATCATTTCCCATTGTTGTATCCGGATGTTGGCATTGGGAATATTGTTTATTTCCAGCGGGTGCGCACCAATGGTTTTTACGATTATACCGATCTTAAATATTATCGCGGTGACGCGCATTTGCAGTTCCGGTCTGCAGGCGCAGAAATGTTCTTCGATACCAAATGGTGGAATGAATACCCGGTTAGTTTCGGTATTCGTTACAGCCGGTTGATGGATGGGGAGTTGATGGGGCTGGGGGCGAACCAGTGGGAGTTTATACTGCCTGTAAACCTGCTTGGGAGATAAAGTTATGTCTTATTGAATATAGGGAAGGGCTAAAAGCCAAAAGCTTAACGCTGAAAGCAAATACAAATACAGTTGAAGGCCTGAGGCATTAGGTTTTCTGCTTTAGGCTTTCGGCTTTCAGCTTTCAGCCTGCCGTTATATCCTATAAAGCTGGAATTACACTCGGTTTCTTCTTAAATAACCATTTATTGGCCTTATACATCAA
The DNA here is from genome assembly GCF_002078015.1 of Niastella populi. GTDB lineage: Bacteria > Bacteroidota > Bacteroidia > Chitinophagales > Chitinophagaceae > Niastella > Niastella populi. The sequence goes on from NZ_LWBP01000189.1 coordinate 44,138, forward strand.
CCATGCGCTTCCCGCCCCGATAACGGCGCCGGCCAGCACGTCGCTGGGATAATGCACGCCGAGGTACATGCGGCTATAACCTACCGCCGCGGCATACGTAAATGCCGGAACGGCTACATACCATTTGGGATAGGCCAGGTACAACGAGGTGGCCGAGGCAAATGCTACTGAAGTATGCCCGCTGGGGAAGGAGGGGCTGTTGCCTGTGCCGGCAGCGGATAGCCCGTCAATCTTCATATAGGGCCGCGACCGCTTAAAGGAGTATTTCATCCCATAGGTGATAAACGTGGCTGCTGCGGCCGATTCGGCCAGGTATAACCCCTTTTTCAGGGTCATTTTATTATTGTCGATAAGCCCAACCACTGTAACCGTGGCGGGAATAAGAAACGATATTTCCTGCGTGTAGTCTGATATGCCCCGCATCACTTTTGTAACCCCCTCACGCCGGGTCTCCATCATATTCACCAGTATGCGCTGGTCGAAGTTCAGTTTTTGCGCCCGGCAAGGCTTAAAACAGGAAAAGCACACCGCAATGAGCAGTGTGCTTTTAAAAATGTATGAAAGGGGCGTCGCTACTTTAGAGGTTTTTGAGGCTATCCTCGATAGCCCTGATCTTTTCTTCAGCATCCAGTTTTTTCTTTTGCTCTAATTGAACGACATCCGGCCTTGCAGATTGTACGAACCTTTCGTTACTTAACTTTTTGTTAACTGATTCAAGGAACTTCCTGTAGTAATCCAGGTCCTTCAACAGCTGTTCTTTTTGCGCACCGGTATCTACAGGACGTTCACTTTCAATGTAAAACTTGTCCTTGTCGATCACCGCTGTAATGGTTTGCCCTACAGGCTGTGTAACGAAAAGAATTTCTTCGATATTTACCTGTTTTTTCAGGATGGCTTCAATGGCTTTGTACAGCTCATTGTTCTCGGCCTGAATATGCAGTTTGATGGGTTCTTTTGGTTTAATCTGGTTCTTTACCCGAACATCGCGCAATCCGCTGATAACATCCTGTAACAATTGTCCTTCTTTCAATACAATTGCATCGGATTGTTGTGGAGCTGTGAATTGCTTTACGCACAGGTCTTCCGTGCGGGGAGCTATTAGGTGGTAAATTTCCTCTGTAATGAACGGCATGTATGGATGCAACAGTTGCATCAGCTCGGTGAAGAACGCAACCGTTTTGTCGTACACGCCTTTGTCGATAGGTTGATCCATCGGTGGTTTTACCCACTCGAGGTACCAGCTGCAGAAGTCGGTCCAGATAAGGGAGTAAAGTGTTTTTAACCCTTCACTCAGTTTAAAGTCTTTATAGTGCAGTTCAATTTCTGCTTTAGCCTGTTGCAGCCTGTTCTCAAACCAGGTCACGGCAAAAGGTGTTTCGCCGCTGGAAGTTGTGCTAACCTTTGCTTCCCACATCTTCACCAGTTTCAGCGCATTCCAGATCTTGTTATTGAAATTGCGGCCCTGTTCGGGTGAGGTTTCATCGAACAGCAGGTCGTTTCCGGCGGGGGATGAGATCATGATGCCGAAACGTACGGCGTCGGCGCCGAATTTTTCTATCAGCATCAGCAGATCGGGCGAGTTGCCCAACTGTTTGCTCATTTTTCTGCCCAGTTTATCACGTACCATACCGGTGAAGTACACATCGCTGAACGGTTTAACATCCATGTACTCCATGCCGGCCATGATCATACGGGCCACCCAGAAGAAGATGATGTCCTGTCCGGTTACCAGTACCGAACCAGGATAATAATAGTTTATATCGGGGTTACCGGGGTGGGTAATACCCTTGAACACTTCGATGGGCCATAACCAGCTCGAGAACCAGGTATCGAGCACGTCGTCATCCTGGCGCAGGGGGTGGTTGGTATAGGGCGAATGGGTGGTTGAGCCAACAGCTGACGGCTGTATATTCTCCGCCCACAGGCGAACGGCTTCTTCTTCGGTTTCGGCCACATAACAATTACCGTTATCGTCGTACCAGGCGGGAATTCGTTGACCCCACCAGAGCTGGCGGCTGATACACCAGTCTTTTACATTCTCCAGCCAGTATTTATAAGTGGCCATGAACTTGTCGCCGGGGTGAATTTTTACTTCACCGCTGGTAACGGCTGTGAGGGCTTTATCGGCCAGGGAGCGCATGGTTACGAACCATTGAGTTGAAATGCGCGGTTCCACTACGGCGAGGCTGCGTTGCGAGAAGCCAAGGCGGGTAGTGTATTCTTCCTCTTTTACCAGCAGGCCCTGTTCCTTCAGCATTTCCACTACTTTTTTCCGGGCCTCGAAGCGGTCAATACCCACGCAAACCTGTGCGGCCTCGTTAAGGGTACCGTCTTCGTTGAGGGTATCTATCACCTGCAGGTTGTGTTTGAGGCCGAGGTTATAGTCATTGATATCGTGAGCGGGGGTAACTTTCAATGCCCCGGTGCCGAATGCAGGATCAACGTACTCGTCGAATATTACCGGAACGGCGCGGTTCACTAGGGGAACGATCACTTTTTTGCCTTTCAGGTGGGCAAAACGTTCGTCGTTGGGGTTAACGCACACGCCGGTGTCGCCCATAATGGTTTCGGGGCGCTGGGTGGCGATGGTGATGAAGTTTGTAGTTTGTGGTTTGTTGTTTGTGGTTGCTGCCTCATCAACTACCAGGTATTTTACGTAGTATAATTTACCCTGCACTTCCTTATACTCCACTTCTTCGTCACTTAAGGCTGTCTTTGCGGCGGGGTCCCAGTTGATCATACGGGCGCCGCGGTAGATCATTTTTTTATTATAGAGGTCGACAAAAACCCTGATAACGGCTTTGTAATAGTCGGGGTCCATGGTAAAGGCTACCCGGTCCCAGTCAACACTACAGCCCAGTTTTTCTATCTGGTGATAGATGATGCCGCCGTACTTTTCTTTCCATTCAAAAGCGTGTTTAAGGAACGCTTCGCGGGTGAGGTCGCTTTTTTTGATGCCTTTTTCCTTTTCGAGCATTTGTACCACCTTACTTTCAGTGGCAATTGAGGCATGGTCACTGCCGGGTACCCAGCAGGCGTTGAAACCGCTCATGCGGGCTTTACGCACCAGAATGTCCTGTACCGTTTCGTTGAGGGTATGGCCCATGTGTAATACCCCGGTAACATTGGGCGGGGGTATCACCACGGTGAACGGTTTCCGGTCATCGGGGGTGCTGTTGAAATATCTTTTTGATTTCCAATGCTTACTCCATTTGTCCTCCACCGCTTCGGGCTGATAGTTCTTGCTTAATTCCATAGATTTTGTAATCTGCTTTAAGGGAGGGCAAAGGTAACGAAAAGGAATGTGCTAATTTGCTAATGTGCTAATTGGCTGATGAATGTGATAATTGGATAATGGAATACGGGGTACCGCTGTTTGTCACTTATAGTGAGCTATGCCCGGTACGAGGCTGTATTTCCATTAGCATATTATCACGTTAGCCACATTAGCTAATTAAAAAAGCACCCCGCCTCTCCGCAGAATGCTTACAAAATGACTCTCACTCCAATACCACATCTGTTGTGATACCAGAAAGCTTTTTGTGTTTCATGTAAGGTTTGTTGCAATCAGCAATTAGGCATACCAGTACAGGTATGACAACAGCATAATAAAGCTGAGAAAACCTAATGCAAGTAATGCAACTTTACCGTTTTCGCCCAGATGGAAATGTTGTGTTGACTTTTTCATACGCTACGTTTGTTTTTTAAATGTTAAGTACGTAGTACGATCATGCAATCGGTTTTCACAGGCTTACGAAGTAAAGGGTATTGTAAAGATTGTAAACTAAAGCCGTGGTGATTCAGGAAGGATATAAACCAGTTAGATAAAATTCCACGCAATTGATAATAGCCACTACAAATGTAATACACAGCCGTTAAAGCTGCAAATATCGGCGTTAAAAATGTGAAAAATACGGGGGTACATGAGGGTAAAAAATACACTATTAAGGGCTGAAAGTTATAACGTTAGTCGCCAGGATGGGGAAAAGGTGACAGAAAGTATGAAGCACAAAAGAAGGAGTGCTCACGATATGGCTAAACGCAGGATGGCCCCGGGGTTGACAGGGTGGCTTTTAGCATATCGTTGTTATTCAGCTGTATTCTTCGTGCTTCATACTAAAGAAACTACTTCAGATGGAACGAAAAATCAGCCCTGTGTGAACCAGTAAGAAAACAGTACCAGTGCAGCAAAGAACAGAACAACTACTGCTACAACGGTGCGTTTCTCCCCTGATTGATGCAAGTTAAATTTTTGCATAGTCAACGGATTTTTTGAGGTTTAACAATGCGGGTCGGATTAAACACTCATGGGGTAGGATTACCGAAGTCGGAATATGAACTAAGCGAGGTATGGGAAGTTTTTTAGTAAAGTAAAGAAATTCAATTGGTTGTGATTTCTTACTTCCAGCTTCTTGCTACTTTTTTTAGTTTTCCGGCATCGTCTTCCGGTGGTTCTTTGTAACTTTACCATCAATCTATGTACGCTATAGTTGATATAGAAACTACCGGGGGGTACGCTGCCAATAACGATATTACCGAGATCGCTATTGTGTTGCACGACGGGCAATCTGTTATAAACCGGTTCGAAAGCCTGGTACGGCCGGTTCGTACCATTCCATACTATATTCAGGTATTGACGGGCATTTCCAATGAAATGGTGAGTGATGCGCCTTCCTTTGAAGAGCTGGCGCCGCAATTATATGAGTTGTTGCAGGGAAGGATCTTCGTGGCCCATAATGTAAACTTCGATTACTCGTTTCTGAAACATCATTTCAGCGCCGCGGGGTACGAGCTTACTACAAATAAACTTTGCACGGTACGGCTTTCAAAAAAAGTTTTTCCCGGCATTCCATCTTACAGTTTGGGCAACCTTTGCCGTTATTTCGGTATTACTATTCAAAACCGGCACCGCGCCGGGGGCGATGCCGATGCCACTGTTCGCCTGCTCGAGCATTTACTGCAAAATAATGCGAAGCCCCATATTCAACAGTTTATAAAACGCGGGGCGAAGGAACAATCGCTGCCGCCTAATTTGCCTGAGGAACAGGTGGCTCAATTGCCGTATACGCCCGGGGTGTATTATTTCCATAACCAAACCGGGAAGGTTATTTACGTGGGCAAGGCGAAGAACCTGAAATACCGCGTAAGCAGTCATTTTACACATAACGGATCGGGTAAACAGCGGCAGGATTTTCTGCGGAATATTTACAGCATTACGTATCAGTCGTGCAGTACGGAACTGATGGCATTCATTCTCGAAAGCGTGGAGATAAAACGGTTATGGCCTCAGTTCAACAGCAGTCAGAAGCGGTTTGAACATGCTTACGGTTTATACATGTTTGAAGACAGCAGCGGTTATATGCGGCTGGCTATCGACAAAAAGAAAAAACACATGGCGCCGTTGTATACGTTCAATTTGCTGGTAGAAGGGCATAGGCTCATCAACCGGTTGATAGAGCGGTTTAATCTTTGTCCGAAATTATGCTTTATGCAAACCGCACCGGGACCGTGCTCGCCAGGTGGCGAAGTGGTTTGTTTGGGCGCCTGTGAGCATAAGGAAGCCGTTGATACGTATAACCACCGGGTGAATGAAGCATTGCAATGGCTGGAAGAATGGCTGCCTACCTTTGCGGTGGTCGATGCCGGCAATGAGCGCGATGAACATAGCTGCATATTGATGGAGAAAGGCAAGTTTTATGGTATGGGTTATATTCCCGCCGGCGTAGGCATTACCAACAGGGAAGAATTGAAAACCTACCTCACAAGATATCCTGAAAATGATTATATACGGGGATTGGTATATCAATTCATAGAAAAGTATCCTGGTAAAAAGGTGAATTTTGGATAATGTGATAATTTGATAATGAATACAGCGAACGGGAAAATATAAAACCTGAGGCGGTTTCGCAATATTCGCACAGGCGAATTTTCGCGAGCCCATTGCCCATTGCCCATTGCCCATTCACCATTCACCATTCCCTCCTTCGGTAATTACCATCCGGCTACGTACATTTCCAACATATATATGACCGTTGGTCAATATTAAACCACTTTGGTATTAAAGTTGTGAAACATTTGGCGGCATTCTTTTTCAGGTAATTTTTTTTACATATTTTTTGTACAAATAACCCACACTATGAAAAGACGCAATCTGTTACTATGCTGTTTGCTCGCAGCAGGGTGTCGTGAGACAGCACCCAACAATGAAGCAGCTGCTAAAGCCGCTACGGCAGAAAAAACGCCGCCCGCTATCAAGGCGCCACCGGTTGAAAAAATTCCACTGTATCGCACAACGGTGAATGAGGAACCAATAGCGGAGCATAAGGAAAAAACGTCCAATCCGTTAAACGATTGGTATTTTTCAGTAAAGCTGTATGAAACGCCTAAAACTTTTCAGTACCTGATGAAATGTAAGTATGAAGAGCTGGAAGGCGACGATACATTGTATTTGCCCAATATGGGTGTAACGCCAAAACCTGTTATACAAAAAGGGGAGGACAAGTACTCCTGTATCGTAGGTTTTATGGATAACAATAATCAGTTTCGGGAGTACAAAAAAGTGTATGTGAAAAATGATCAGCTGAAAGTTACATCCCTGAAACATTATACGGTAGTTACTTATGAAAAGTAAGGCTACACGTAATTAACCGGGAATTTATGCAAAGGGAGTGTCTTCAACAGGAGGCCTCCCTTTTTAGTTTATTCTTCGATCAGCAACTGCAGTAACTGAACAAAATCTTCCCTTGAGATCATATGCGCGCCCAGGCTTTCGAGGTGCTCGGTATATACCTGGCAATCGATCAGCTGTACATCATCTTTTTCCAGTTGTTTTACGTAGCTGATGAAGGCATATTTGCTTGCATTGCTGACCTTGCTGAACATGCTTTCGCCAAAGAAAACCTTTCCCAGTCTTATGCCGTACAAACCGCCCACCAGTTCATCGTTCTGCCAAACTTCAGCACTGTGGGCAACGCCGAGCTTGTGTAAACGAATGTAGGCTTCTTTCATCTGGTTGGTGATCCAGGTACCGCTTTGTCCGGGCCGGTCGATGCTTTTGCAGTTATTGATGACTTCAGTAAAAGCTTTGTCGATGGTGAAAGTAAATGTTTCGCGTTTGAGCAGTTGTTTCATGCTTTTGCTCACTTTCAGGGTGGGGGGCGTTAAAATAAAACGCGGATTGGGGCACCACCAAAGGATATGCTGACCTTCATACCAGGGAAAAATGCCCTGGCGGTACGCCAGTAATAAACGTTCGGTAGAAAGATCGCCGCCAACAGCCAGCAATCCATCCGGTTCAGCCAGGTGAACCGGGGGAAAAATGATCTCGTTATCCAAAGCAAATAGAGGCATGCCGGGCGTGGTTGGTTGCCGTAAAAATAATAAAAAGAGAAATGTGGTTTGGGTCAAAGCGCCCGATTACTGTTGTGGGCAGATGGCAGGCAAAGGTTAGCGGGAATTTGCGCTGAATTTTCAGGCAAGTACTTCCAGTGTGGCGCCGATGCCGCGGTCGGTAATGGCATCGCATTGAGGTTTCAGCTCATCGTAAGAGCCTTGTTTAACGGCGTACTTACCCTGAAAATGGATGATGTAAGCGCATTGTTCAGCCTGTTCGGTAGAATGGCCGCATACTTCAACCAGGGTTTCAATAACCCATTCAAACGTATTCACCTCATCATTCCATACGATGAGGCTATATGGCTCATCCAGCGTGGTGAGCACATCGGTTTCCTCTTCGTAAAGTGGTTTAACAGATCCATCAAAAGCCATATACTATGGTTTAATCCGTTACAAATTTATAAAAATACCCGTGCCGCAGCAAGCGCTTTTATTGGTTTTTAATAATGGGTGGTTTTTACGTAAATGATTCATATAGAATAAATAAAGTGTGTGAAATACAAAAAAGTGCCATTGCGCCATTGTTAAATCGGGAACAACGAATGGTAATTCAGCCATCGGATTGCCGGCAATGGGCATGCGTATTTGCGGTTCACCGCATCACTGGTGCAATGCTAAATGATCTCTTTCCTTTTTTATTTTTTTCTCAGTTTCTGCTTCATCTTTTCAACATCTGCAATTATAGAGTATTCCCGATTTTCGATCTCATGCCCGTTTTCAAGCAACAGCGTTTTCAGCCAGTCATAGGTTTTATAATCGGCCTTTATATCCTGATGTGGCGCTGCATACATGTACATGCACGCAAAACAGATATTAAGGTTAGATACCACATTGTTTTTATGATCATAAAATACAAGTGCATCACGGTAAACCGGGGCACACAACAAGCTGAATTTTTGTTCAATTGGTGTTTGTAAAACTTGCTTTAACCTGGCTGAAAGAGGGTGATCGCTTTTGAATGTGTTTATTTTTTTCGCAAAAGGATGAAATTGTCCCGCGTCATTTATCAATACAGCATATTTTCGCTCCAATACGGTATAAGCAGTTAGCCTTTCTTCAATGTCCTCAATTGATCTTACCTGTTCATATTCGGCGTTCACCTGCTTCTCTTCCGGTTCCCGGTTAAAGCTCCAGGTTTCAACATAATCAAAGACGATGCTATCAATATATTCAGCTGTATTCATATGACGGGGTTTTAGTTGGCTAATATAAAAGTTTCTGTTTTAGCCGCATAGAATCTTACGCGTGTTCAAATTGGCTATTGTCTGTTGCCTTTTGGTCAATTGGAGGCTGTCCTGTACCATCCTGCCCGGCAGCGGTTGCGATCATTGATGAAATCTTCTGAAAATCGCTCTGGTGGCGGGTTTTGCAATTGTATAGCAGGGTTAGGCATAATAAAAAAGCGTAAAAGTGGGTTATGCCATGTTCCCGGCGCGCTGTACTTTTACATCATCAACAACGGTAGCACGGTAAAAAGAGAGAGAAAGCGCAGAAGCTACCATGAAGCGAAATGCTTCACTTCAAATCAGATTTTACCTTTTTTTTCATATGGCAAGCAATCGTTAGAGGTCGGCTGTTTCTACAGAGGACCTTTTTTCTTTTCAGGTCATTCCTCTTTTACCTTTGGAAAATTCTCGGCTACTTCATTCAACTGTTTTTTATAATCGAAAGGCGACACGCCGGTAAATTCCCTGAACGTGCGAATGAAATGTGACTGGTCGCTATAGCCATTCTCGTAAGCGATATCAGATAACTTTTGATAGTTATTTTTCCTAAGCTGGTTAAGCGATTCCTGGAAGCGGCAGATGCGGGAAAATAATTTGGCAGAAACCCCGATCGATTGTTTGAACCGGCGCTCGAGCGTGCGTTCACTCAATTGCAATTGCTTCAACAGCGCATTGAATGAAACTGCTCCTTTGCCGCGGAAGATCTCTGTTACGGCAAATTTTGTAATGGCATCCTGCTTATCGCCGGTATGTTGAACAGAATTGCTAAGGCTGGAAGAAAATAAATTGATCTGTTCTTCAATAGTGGTGGCGCCCATCAGCTTTTCCAGTAAATTTTTTTCTTTTTTATGCTGAACAAGGCCCATGTCGACACAGGTTCCTGTAAGCTCATTTGCATCGAGGCCAAAAACCGATTGCAGGGCATGTGGTTGTAAACAAATTCCGATCGTGTTCAATTTTCCCGACAGGATCATCTTCGCCGGTTGAATGGTTTGTCCGTACAACAAAACAGAAGGCAATTGTTTTTGATCTTCCAGATAGAATGTTCCCTTATCGGGTGGCTGAAACATGATACCGGGACTGCCATCGGCGAGGGGACTGAACGTTTCAACGGAACCGGCATTACCATTATTTTCCAGTACCCAAAAGTACCGGACGAAAGGCCGCAAATTTTCAGGCGGAAGAACAATACGATAATCCATGTTGGGAAGCTTATACAGGTAAGATGTAACAATGATCCCGTTCCGGGGCTAATGCAATTTATAGCTTTTTAGCCGAGCCGGGTTCCTTTCAAAAAAATGAGGAAAAATGTTCATTATCAATGAAAAAAAATTTGGCGGAAATGTGGCAAGCCTTATCTTTGCACTCCCAAAACGGAATAAGGGCAGCGAAGAGAAAGGAAAGTTTGGGAAAACAGCTCTAAAGTATTGAAAGTTAGTAGATAACTATAAGGGAGTTTAGCTCAGTTGGTTCAGAGCATCTGCCTTACAAGCAGAGGGTCGGCGGTTCGAGCCCGTCAACTCCCACAGAATAGGTAAAGCCCTGCATTGCAGGGCTTTTTTTTTATCTCTACCAGATATTCGAACCTCTGAATGTCCAGTGCCATATTGCAAATATTTATTGTTGCCTTATAAATATGCAGTTTGATGTCGTAAAAATCATCATAAAGACTTTGTAGTATCGGTATAACTTCAGAAGTTCATTAAGCTATTTTCTTCCGTTATTTGTTGTCTTCAAACCATTTCACAATAGAAGGCATATTCCTTTCAAAGCCGCCAGGTATAAAGAAATTTAATGCTCCAGCTTTATTGCCGGTTTTGTTTTTGAAGTCATGGGTTGTTTTTGCAGGAATTCTTAAAAATGTTCCTTTGTCAGCATCTATCCATTGATCGCCAACAAGGAACGACACTGTACCTTCCAGCACATAAAATACTTCGTCGTTTTCTTCGTGGGCATGTGGTCCCGGCCCGTCGGAGTTTGGCGCTAACCACCATTCTGAAATACTATATTTTGCGCTGGTTTCATTTTCGTCTGCTTTAAAAATAGCAGTCATCGTTCCGCAGTTGTAAACTCGTCCTTGTCCATTTGTGAGAACAATAGGAACTGTTTGGTCATTTTTATGTTTCATTTCTTGTATTGAAAGACAAATTTATCGAAAGAAAATTCATGTCATCAATATCTCCGTAACAGGTTCGTGAAAACGCAAACTCTTTGGCGCATCTTGCTTCTTCCAGGTGGTAGTTTGTTCCATAAAAGGTGAAAAAACGGTAAGAAAGGAATGTTGGAAGTTGCTAAATTTAAAGAAATGTAACCATTAGCCACCAGGCAGATTAAATCATGAAAATAACCATGACATTAGTTCTCAATAATTGGTTTCTTTTGGGAAATAAAAAATAAATCATCTACATTTATTATTACTTCCTTACACTTCCAATCCTCTAAAAAACAAATCATTGAGCCTCGTCCCGTCCCATGTCGGTTTTCTTCTATTTTCCGGCTTTTCGGCCATATAATTTTGGTTTCATAATAACCATCCCTATTATGAAACGGATAATTATAGTTACCATTTTACTTGTAACCGCCATTATAGCTGCTGTATATCTCGCCGGAAGCGCCTACTGCGCAAGTACCGCTCAATACGACCGCATGTTGCTGCCAAGGATCTCAGATTATAAAATATTCGCAGGCGAACCGGTTGCGCTTATCCCCGGTAATGGCTTTCAGTTGTACGAACTGTCAACCGGTTTGTTCACCGATTATGCCGAAAAACAACGCCTGATAAAACTGCCCGCCAGTAAAACTATCGTAGCGGTGAATGATGGGCTGCCCCATTTTCCCGATAGTACCATCCTGGTTAAAACGTTCTATTACTTTAACGATAAAAGAAATATCTCCAAAGGTAAACGGCTTATCGAGACCAGGCTGCTGGTGAAATATAATGGCCAGTGGCTGGCTGGCACCTATGTATGGAATGAAGCGCAAACCGATGCCGTGCTGGTAAGCAAAGGCGCTACAACGGCTGTTTCATGGATCGATGAAAATGCAAATACCCGCAATATTACTTACCGTATACCAGCACCGAAAGATTGCGCTTCCTGTCATAAGAGTAATAATTTGCTGTTGCCGGCCGGATTTAAGATGCGGAACCTCAACCGGAACGTAGTGCGGAATAATGCTACCCTAAATCAATTACAATATTTACAGAATGCAGGTGTGTTGAGCCCTGTTGATCCGGCTGCTTTCTCTTCATTGCCCGACTGGCAAAATGAAAAGCATACTATCCCGGAAAGGGTACGGGCATACCTGGAAATGAATTGTGCGCATTGTCATAACGATAAAGGTTCCTGCGCCCTTTCATCTGTACGTTTTGGCTGGGAAATACCGCTGGCCGATACCCGCATTGAAAACAAAAAATACCGCATTATAAACCTGATGACAAAAGGAAGAATGCCACGCATCGGCACCACCATCGTCGATGCAGAAGCGCTGACACTGATAAAAAAATATTTTCAACAATAATATAAAACCACGTCCAATGACTTTTGCAAATATCGCATTACTGATCGCCGCTTTTACTACTGCACTTATTGCCGGGCTTTTTTATTCCTATTCCTGTTCGGTAAATGCCGGACTGGGCAAACTGCCCGATGCCGGATACCTGGCTGCTATGCAATCGATCAACCGCGAGATCCTGAATCCCTTATTCTTTATGAGCTTTATGGGAACATTGTTCCTGTTGCCCGCCGCCACCTGGCTGCAATACAGTAATCAGGGAACTACCCGGTTTTACCTGTTGCTGGCCGCAACACTGGTTTATACAATCGGTACTTTTGGGGTTACCGTACTGGGCAATGTACCGTTGAACAATGCGCTCGATGGTTTTCAGTTGCAGTCTTCGTCGGCCGGCCTGCTTCATCAGCAAAGAGAATTATTTGAAAAACCCTGGAACCGCTTGCACAGCATTCGCACAATTGCCAATGCCATCGCTTTGATTTTGGTTTTGCTTGCATGTATAGTAAAAACAGAAACACTTAAACCAGAATAGCATCTTCTGGTTCAAGTGTTTTTACTTTACATTTCTGATACTTAATTTTTCATTCCCAATGTTTACCATCCCGGAGCCTGCTGCAATACCGGGTTTTTGATCAGCTCATCCTGCATAACAGGAAAGAAAAAATGCGTGGGCGACACAAAAACCCAGGTGGCCACATAGAACCGTTCCATCCTGTATGTCTTTCCGCCTATGTTTATTTTTCCATTGGGATCTTCAACCGGTTTCATGCCGTTTACCATGCGCTGGCATTTGGGATAGGGCCAGAAATTCCGTGAGCGGGTATCATTGTCGCTCCCTGCCGATTGCCAGGCCTGTTCCCGGGTTAGCTGGGTTGTACTGCTGGGTTCCAGGTATAAACGTGCTGTGAACCAGCGTTTGTTCTCAAAGAAAAATTCTACCCGGCGTTCACGTTGAATATATTCGTTTGTCTTGTCTTTATCGCCTTTTACCGCTGGCGGAACCGGCGCCATAAAAGCCCGCTGCCTGATGGTATTCAGCATGGTAAAGATCTCGTCGGCAGAACCGCCGGTCTCATTCAGGGCTTCTGCATAGATCAGCATGATCTCGGGCAGGCGGATCAGCGGATAATGAATTTGAAAGGAGACGCCGTTACCGGGGCGGTAATCCTCGCGATAGAACTTGCGCAAAAAATATCCGGTAGTGGTTGAATTGGTAGCGCCTATTTTGTCGGAACCGGTAGCTGTATTTCTTACTGCATTTCTGAAAGATGAACCATGATAAATTACGTCGCGGTAAAAACGGGGATCGCGTTTTACGCTTTCGTATGGGTTCGCATCGTCATACCCATCGGCAACTGCGCGTGCATCATATACCGGGTAACCGTAACCGTCCGGGGCAATATATTCGTATTCATCTACCTGCTCCTGCGCCGGTTGCTGGCGCGAACCGCCGCCCTCTGAAGGTGGATAATTATCACCCTGCCAGGCTTCCCACTTGTCGTTCATATTCATGAAAATGCCTTCCTGTTTGAATGCATTGAAATCGTAGAACTGCTGAAATAGACGTGAGTATACCTTGTTGTTGCTGCCCGAAACAAAATCATTGGTGCCATAACCGGTATACAGGTTGTAACGAAGTTGTCCGTTTTCCGATCGCAGGTCAAGCACCGCTTTGGCCGCATCGCGGGCTGCTTCCCAGCGTTTGTTATCGCGTGTGTGGTAACTGCTTTTTCCTTTGCGCGTATCATTGGGCAGTATGCCGCCATTGTAGAGTGGGGTGGCGGCCATCCAACGTACGATCGCTTTCAATGCCAGCGCCGTTCCTTTCTCTGCCCGGGCAAATTGCGGATCGGTTTGGTTAACCGGTAGCAGGGCGATGGCTGAATCGCAATCGGCGCTGATCTTTTCTACCACCGAATGAAATGTTTCCTGTGCAATGCCCAAATCGCCATTGGGGTCAACAATGAAATCGATGTAGGGAACCTCACCATACAACCGCGCTGCCAGGTAATGATACCAGGCACGCATAAAATAGGTTTCACCCCGTCTGATGTCGAGGTCGCCTTTGTTGAGCGGATTATCGGGCGTACTGTATTTTCTCACCCCCGAAATGATCAGGTTCGAAATGCGGATGGTGGAATAAATGTCGGCCCATTTATAACCGCTGCCCGGTTGTTCGCTGGGGTTCCAGCCACCGGTATTGAATGTGCGCGACTGCCCGTTCTCTACAGTAGAGCCGCGGCACTCATCGGTAATGGCGCTTAATGAAAAGTGCTGAAGAAATGCCAGCCCGCGCGCGCGGGAATGCAGATCGCTGTACAGGTCGGTAACCAGCTTGTTCACTTTTTCATAATCGGCAAACACCTGTGCTTCGGTCATCTGGTCATCGGGTTTGCGAACGAGGAAATCTTTTTTGCAACCCAACAGGAGTATTACGATGAAAATATATGGATTGAATATTTTTGTTTTCATAAAAATGAGTTTGTTCTTAGTTCTCAATTTTTAGTGCTGAACTTTTTGATTTTGACTGTAATGGCATGATGTGGTTTTCCCCTTGTCAATATGTCGGCTTGTTAACTTTTCAACCTGCCTGTGTATACCTCGATGCCTTCTTACATTCTTTAAAGAGTAATGTCTACTCCAAAGTTTATTACTCTCATAATTGGGTACCAGTTGCCATTGGGGTCGTTGGTTTCGGGGTCAACGTCAACCGTTTTTAAATTGTCGAAGGTGAGCATGTTCATACCTTGTACGTATACACGGGTGCGTTGCAAACCGGCCCGTTTCATCCACTTCGTTGGCAGGTAATAACCTGCCTCAAAATTTTTCAGCCGCAGGTATTGGGCGTTGTACAGGAACAGGCTGCTCCAGTATTGTTTATTGTTGTCGTATTTGCCATAATGCAGTGCCGGGAATTTGGCTGTTTCCGCTGTGGCAGGGGTCCACCGCTGCAGGTGCATGGGTTTTACTTTTCCTACTTCATCATTCTGATATAACGGGAAGTCGTAGGTGGCCGGACCGCCCAGCAATAATGAAGTATGTGTAGCTCCCTGGAACAGGATGCTCACGTCGAACGATTTGTAACGGCAGCTGATGGGAATACCAAACTGAATTTCCGGAACACGGGGATACCCTCTTGCCACCCGGTCGTTCAGATCGGTGATCTGGTTGTCGCCATCTATATCAACATATTTTACATCGCCCGGCATTACAGTGCCCCATTTCTGAAAACCGGTTCCATTGTTCATGGTATTCAGGTCGTCAGCTTCTTTCTGGTTGTTGATAAAACCATCGAAAAGATATACGAAAGGTTGTCCCACCGGCAGTCCTGTACGATATTGCCAGGGAAAGCTGCGCATTACTTCGCGCTGGTATGCTATCTTATTGCGGGCAAATGAGAAGTTGGGTCTTACCGTATAGGTGAAGTTGCTGCCGATCTTGTCGCTCCAGGAAACTTCAAAGTCGATTCCCCGGTTGTTCACTATACCTACGTTCAGCAGGGGGGCGCTTGTTCCTACAAGCGAAGGGAAACCCTGTTTGTCGGCCCCGCTGAGATCGGTTATGATATCGTAACGATGTTCATGGAACATATCTACGGTGATGGTAAGCCGTCTGCGTAACAGCTCGAGATCGATACCCATATTTATCTTGCGTGCTTTTTCCCAGGTAAGAATGGGGTTGGCCAGCCGGCCCGGGCGAATACCGCCGGGGTTCTGGTTGTTCTGCGTACCGAAATTGTATGCGTCGCCTGAATTGTTATAGAACTGCAGGTAGCCAAAACGGTTATCGCTTGGGTTGGAACCAGCCTGGTCGTTGCCTACCAGGCCAAATGAGCCGCGCAGCTTTAACATGTCGAGCCAGCCCTGGGTGCGCTCCATAAAGCTTTCATTGCTTATTACCCAGCCAATAGAGGCTGCGGGGAATTTACCATAACGGCTGCCAGGCGCAAAGTTTTCAGAACCATTATAACCCATATTGAATTCGGCGAGATAGCGCTGGTCGTAGTTATAGGTTATGCGGCCCGAAATACCCTGGTAACAGAACGGCACTTCATTATTTTTGATCCTGATAGAGCGGTTGGCCAGTATCAGTCCCGACAAATTGTGTTTGCCGAATGTTCGCAGGTAGTCGAGTTTGAGCTGGTAATAGGTACGGCCAATTTCATCATCACGTGAAAAGCTGTTGCCGAGTGTATTGTCTGTCGACCGGCGCGGCGTGCTGTATGCTCCTGTGTAATGGCCTGCTTTCATATAAACATCCACCCCGTCTGTTGGGTAAAATGTAGCATAACCGGGATAAACGCGGTAACCCTGCGATTCGGTAGGTACTGAGCGGGTAACCCAATAGCCTCCCTGCCGGTCGTAGGAGAACATGCCTTCAAACTTCAATCCTTTGGTCAGCGCATCGAGTTTGTAACCCATAATGAACGTTCCATCGAGATAGTTTACGCGCTGGTTCAGGTAACCGGTTTTCGACAGCTCGCCCAGCATATTGAACCGATAGGTTTGCGTACCGAACAGCATCCCGTTCGGGAAGTTTACGTTATGTACGCGATTGGCGGCATTGTCGTTCGACTCCACAACGATGGGATAAATGGGCGGTTGCGTATTGGCGATCTCCATTACGCGGTTGGCCGTAGTGCCGGGCGCATTGCGATCGGTAAGGCGGGCGCCCAAAATTAATGTGGCATATAAGGAATTGGTAATGTCTACATCTACATTCGAACGGAAATTATACCGTTTGAAGATGGCTTGTGTTTTATAAGGATCGCTGATGGTTTGCCGGTAATTCCCGTTCTGCTGAAAATAGTTACCCATTATAAAGTAGCGGGCTTTGTTGCTGCCACCCTGAATGGTTAAGCTATAATCCTGCTGAAAACCGGGTTTAAAGGCAAAATCGAAGTAATCTATATTGTAACCGAGGCCATCGCTGTTATCGCCTTTGGCTTTGCGGTAGTTTTCTATTTGTTCGTCGGTGAACAGGTTCAGGTTACCGGGCGATACACCCGGGTTATCGTTTATTTTGGCCTCGTTGAACAGCATGGCATAATCGGCCGAGCCCAGGTATTTGGGAAAATGAATGGGGGTGTTGATGCCGTCACTGATCTTGAAGTTCAGCGTCGCTTTTTCCGATGCCTTTCCGCGTTTGGTAGTGATTACTATTACGCCGTTGGCGCCGCGTACACCGAAAACAGCGGTTGCCGACGCATCTTTCAAAATGGTAAAGCTCTCTATTTCATCGGCGCTCAGGTAGTTCAATGATCTTTCCACCCCATCTACAATTACGATCGGCCTTGCATTGCCATAAGTACCGATACCCCGAATGTAAATGTCGCTGATGTCAACGCCGGGTTCACCACCGGCAAACTGGTTTACATTCAAACCCGGCAGGCGGCCTGCCAGCGCATTGGTTAAATTGGCGGTTGGGCTTTGCTGTAATTCTTTTGATGAAATTGCCGCTACCGCGCCGGTGACCGTCATCTTTTTTTGCGTTCCGTAGCCAACCACTACCACATCTTTCAGGTTTTGCGCATCTTCCTTTAACGTTATGGTTACCGTATTACGTCCCTGCAGGGCTACTTCCTGCGACTGGTAACCGATAAAAGAGAATACCAGCGTTGCTTCTGCATAAGGAACGTTCAATGAAAAACGTCCCTCGCGATCGGTAACCGTTCCTGTTGCCGCCCCGCGTACCATTACCGTTACACCCGGTATTGGCTGCGATTTGTCGTTCAGTACCTGGCCCTCTACGATTATGGCGGGGGCTGGTGTTCCATAACCGGCCTGTTCCATTGTTTTTTTTTGACCGGTGGGCGCATTGTACAGCAGGATCTGTTTATCGTCAATGATGCTGAATAAAATGCCCACGGGCGATAACACGTTGCTGAAAAGTTCGGCGAGCTTTTTATTTACCAGCCGGCACGACACTTTTTTGTTCAGGTTAATGATGTCGCTGCTGTAAATAAAGGATACGCCTGTCTGGCGTTGAATTTCCCGCAGCAATTTTTTTACTTCAACCTGGTCCATGCTCAGGTTTACTTTTTTGTCGAGGATGTTCTGCGCATTGGCCTGCACCGTATTGCTGCAGATAATTACCAATGCCAGTTGCCATAGCAGGAAGCGGGCGATGATCGGCAATCGCAATCGTTCTTTTCTCATAGTGACAGTTTTTTCATTCAATAATTAGGTTTGCAGTAGTTGGTTTAATGAAGGCAATAGCAGGCCCGGCCGCATGATACAGCATAGCGCATACCGCGCGAGGCCCGGTATTTCCGGTTTAACAGCTTTTGTTTATTGTAATCGCAGCGCCTTTAGATCACTGGTTTTGGTTTTCTTTTACGATTATTTGTGAACCGTTTATTTCGTATGTAGTTTGTGTTGATTTACAAATGATATCAAGTTGGGTGAACAGGCTGTATTTTGACAGGTCGCCGGTAAAATGGTATTCTGCAATTTGTGCATTGTTGGTGGTGATCATTATGCCATATGCATCGCTCAGTGTTTGCAATACGTTCAGCAATGATGCTTCTTCAAATACAAATTGCTGTTTGATTGGCTGACTGCCTGCACCTGCCTGTATTTTTGAATCCGGGCGGGGCAGGGGATTGTCTACAATGCTCGTGATCAGTTGATTCAGTTCGGCGTTGAACGTTACTTTTTTATTACGGGTCAATAGCACGCGGCCAGTACTGTTTGCTTCGGCATTATCATCCTGCGCTCCCCTGTACACAAGCACTTTTCCGGTTACAACTGCCACTTCCACATTCCAGTCGGTTTTGTTTTGTGTGATGTTAAAACTGGTGCCAAGCACTTCGGTGGTAAGCTCGTTGTTCATGTGCACTTTGAAATGTTTTTGCGGGTTGTGGTGCACGTTGAAAAAGGCGCTTCCATGTAAGTACACATCACGGGTTGATAAGGTAAATGCAGCGGGGTAATATATTACGGCCCCGGGTTGCAGGGTGATAAGGGTACTGTCGCCCAGCATGAACTTACGTTCTGTGCCGGTTGAATTTACCAGGCTGTCATAACCCACTTGTGGCAGCACCATTGTCAGTTGGTTGTTTTTACCAGATGGTTGGCGATACAATACAATGGCGGTGACGATCAACGTTACTACAGCTGCGGCGGCGGTTGTCCTGAACCAGTTGCGGGCGGTAATTGGTTTCACCCTGGCTGGTTGCATGGCCGGCTGATCCGCTACATTGCTTTTAATGGTTTGCCACAGTCTTGCTTCTATCAGCGACCGCTCAGTTGGTGATAAGTGCAGGTCGCTGTTGGCGGTCAGGCTTTTGTACCATTCGAGCACAAGCATTTCTTCTTCTTCAGTGCATTCGCCTGCCAGGTATTGCTGCAATAAGTGATCGAAGTTCGACTGGCTCAATTACGGTGTTTATTATATGACGGGAAGAATTACCGTATCCCTAAAGGTTGACAAAGAAATTTTTTCGGGTGCGGCCCTAAAGCAGCTTATAATAAAGAGAAATAAGTGTTTAGATAATTGCGCAGGTGGCGGCGCAGCAGTTTGAGCGAACGGGTAATGTGGTATTCAACCGCTTTTTCGGTGAGCTGCATATGACCGGCAATTTCCTTTACCGATTTGTGTTCGTATCGGCTTAGTTTGAAAATGGTTTGCGTTTTTTCGGGCAGTTCATGCAGGTGCGTTTCTATCAGTACCATCAGTTGTTCCTGGTCGATGCCGGTTTCACCATCGCTGGTGGTTGCCGGCTGTTGATAGTTTTGAATGAACCTGTCTTTTACCGCCTGCTGGCGATGAAAGTCTACGGCCATATTTCTGAGTGAAATGGTGAGAAAAGCGCCCCAGTTCTTCACCTGCAAACTGGCGCGGTTTCGCCAGATCTTTTCGAACAGGTTTTGTACAAGTTCTTCTGCGTCGGGGCCCGAAGCGGTGTATTTACAGGCTACACAATATAACTGGTACCAGTACTTTTTATACAGCGCTTCAAACGCAGCCATACCATCCCGTTGCAGGGACAAATCATTGTCGCTATATGAACCGGCGCCGGCAAACATACATTATAAGGAAAGGGTTCGTTCTTATTTTACTTTGAAAGTATGGGTTTTTTACCAGATAAAAAACGATTTTGCTAAATAATTAGGAGGTGTGTTGGCAAGTTGACGGATAAACAAAACGGGCAGTTCGTTTCCGGCTGCCCGTTGATCTCTTGCTGTTTGTTTATAACTACCTGCGCGCCGGCAGATTACTGTTACCGATATCGCGGTAAATTTTCCAGCCATCGTTCTCCGGTTTCCATACCACAATATATTTGCCTTTGTCGAGCGTTTTATTACCGTTGCCAATAACTTCAAACATGCCTGTTTCAACCAGCAGTTCGGCATTACCGGTAAGGTCCTGGGTCGTTAGTTTCAACTCTTTCATTCCTGATTTTATGGCGCCGCCCCAGGCTGAAGCGATACCCGCACCCTGAACAGGTTCAACGTTGTCGAACATCAGCCAGGCATCAGGGCTATAGTGTGCGGCCAATGCGTTGGAGTCGCCCTTTTTTACTTCATCCATAAATTTCGCATTGTCATTGTCTATCCATGACCTTGCCTTGCCGATATCGAATGCTTCGGATGAATCGGCTATTGTATTGTCGCCGGTTTTTTCAGTAGCGGCATCCTGGCACGACGTAATAAAAGCTATTGCGCCGGCAATTAATAGTAGTGAGCAAAACTTTTTCATGTTGATGGTTTTGTATGAAGTTATACGCTTTATGATTCAAAGCCGTTTTGTGTATTCGAATTTGACCAAGATCAAATATGCTGTTGGGTTGTTGCCGTTCAAACACTAACAGATAAGTGAAAACATGACCATTATCAAGTTTCCAGGTGGAGTTTGTATATTAAATTGTCCTAATTTTAAACACCATATTTACTCACCATTAAACTTCCTTTCATGGACAATGCTTACATCGGCAGCATTATATTGTTTGCCGGCAACTTCGCTCCCCGCGGCTGGGCCCTTTGCCAGGGACAACTAATGAATATTGCACAGAATACTGCTTTGTTCTCTATTCTCGGTACTACCTATGGTGGCGATGGGAGAACTACATTTGCATTGCCCGATCTTCGGGGCCGCGTACCTGTTGGTCAGGGACAGGGCCCTGGGTTGAGTGCCTGGCCATTAGGGCAGTCACTGGGTGTAGAAACCGTTTCATTGATCCAGAGTCAAATGCCTGCTCACAACCATTTAGTTGAAGTAAGTGGCAGTACGGCCAATACGGATACCGCAAACAACAATTACCTGGCCATGTCAAATGCCACCTACGGCGGTGACACAATACCCGTAAATACTTATAATGGTACGCCTACGGCAACACTGGCCGTAAATAGCATTAGTGTTGCCGGCAGCAGCATGCCCCATGAAAACCGCCAGCCCTCGTTATGTTTGAACTATATCATTTGCTTAGTGGGTTTATTCCCATCCCGGAATTAAGGATGATCTGATTTGTGCCTGTAAAAAAATATGCGAACAGGCATTGTTTCAAATTCTACCATTTGTTTACCGCTTTTGCATTACCTGCTATCTGCCGGGAGGGATATCGTTGTCTTTTCTGCAGAACAGACCGTTAATGAAAAAGGTACAGTTGCCGCTTTTTGTGCAGGTGCAGGAATTCCCTGTACACATGAAAAGAGCAGTGGCCGGTTATTGTACGACTGGGTAAACGAACAACGCCCTGATGTCATTTTTGTAATCGGCTATAGTGAGATCATTCGTCTTAAACGGTTCGATACTTTTATACCCGTTCTTTATAATGTGCATTTTGGTCATTTGCCGGAGTACAGGGGACCCAACCCTGTATTCTGGCAATTGAAGAATGGATCACCTTCACTGGCTATCACTATTCACTGCATCAGCGAACGGATCGATGCAGGCGCCATTGCCTGGATAAAAGAATACAGGAATGAGCCATTCTTCAGTTTCGGTTATGTGCATCAGTTAATGAGCCATTACCTCGTAGAAGGGGTGGAACACCTGCTGGCATTGCACCGGCAGAACAAGGCTGTTGCCGTAGAACAGCAGGATGAACAGCAGGCTTTATATTTTTCCGGGCCGGCGGCTGGTGATCTTTGTATTAACTGGGCGGCAATGAACTCCGTTGCTATCTGCAATTTGGTTAAAGCCTGTAATCCCTGGAACAATGGCGCAATAACTTCTTACAACGGTATCGAAGTGCGGATCGCCGATGCCGAGCCCGCACTACCGAATGGACTGATGCCACATACTCCCGGCACTATACTCGACACCTCCACCAATTTTCTGATCTCATGCATCAATAACGAGGTCCTGCACATACATACCCTTATGCTTAATGGTGTTTTAATGCCCGGCCGGTTTGCAGCGAAATATGGCTTTTTGAAAGGTCGGTTATTTAAATAATTTTTGAAAACATCAGGTTATGATAAAGAAATTACACAATGTATACATTGTATGTACCTGTTTGCTCTTGCTGGGTTGCTGGCCTGGCTTAAAGGCGCAAACCATTTTAACGCCCGGGGATATTGTTGTTTTAGGCTGGAATTCCGATGAATCATATCCGAACCAGAAATGGGCTTTTTTGGCAATGACAGATATTCTTGCGGGTACCAGCATCATTTTTACTGATAATGGATATGATGCTTCTACCGGTAATTTCAGAGCCCCAAGTTCAAGTGATGGCTTTCTGACCTATATAGTACAGTCTTTGATATCAAGAGGCACGGTTGTTTATGGAACCAATACTACAATCAATGGCTCCACAGCAGGCGTATCGGGGCAATTGGGAAACCCTTCAACACCTTTTGGATTTAGCAATTTTGGCGACCAGCTAATTGTATACCAGGGAACTTCAGGTACCGCTACCGGGGCTACATTTATTTATGCATTGAATACGGGACAGAACACTGCTTATGGCGCGAATGGCGCCTGGTATACAGGCGGCGCTGCCATTTCAGTAGATGTACTGTCTTACCTTCCGCCCGGATTAACAAACGGTGTAACGGCGGTTGCCCTAACAGCCAATACTTTAAATCTTTCAGTTGGCACGGGTTTATTGGGATCGGCCAATTACGGATTCGATAACATGGCTTACGGTGGCACAACTACCGGTACTAAGAGTACATTGCTTACTGCCATTGCCAATCCGGCAAACTGGTTGGGCAGTGATGCAACTGCTTTCAATCTGGCAGCAGGCAGTGGCGTTTTCCCCGGTAACGTATTCTCTGTATTACCTGTTACCTTACTTCAATTCAAAGCAGAAGAAGCAACGGCCGGCATCGTTAAACTTAGCTGGAGCACAGCCATGGAAGTGAACAACGATCATTTTACACTGGAAAGAAGCAGTGACGGACTGCATTATACGGTGATCGGCACAGTGGCGGGCAGGGGCGATAATAACCAGCCGGTTGATTATTCGTTTACCGACAAAGCGGCTGAACAGGGAAGTAATTATTACCGCTTAACACAGTTCGATCGCGACGGCCAGTCAAAGATCCTTGGCACCCGGAAAGTTGAGGTGCGGGAGAT
Source organism: Niastella populi (assembly GCF_002078015.1). Lineage (GTDB taxonomy): Bacteria > Bacteroidota > Bacteroidia > Chitinophagales > Chitinophagaceae > Niastella > Niastella populi. The sequence goes on from NZ_LWBP01000189.1 coordinate 67,798, forward strand.
CGCATTGCGGGTAGGACCCAACCCCGCAGTACATTTTGTTGACGTTGCATTTGCCAGCGGTGCATGGCGCGAAGTAAAGTTATATAACAGTGCCGATCAGTTGCTGCAAACCATTTCACCGGCGCCAAATACCAGTCGTGTAAGGATCAGTTTACAAAACTACCGCGCCGGCACTTACTACCTGGCATTTGTTGCAAATATTGGACAGGGCAATACGGTGCGGAGGTTTGTAAAACGGGAGTAAGAGCTAATGTGATAATTTGATGATGTGATAATGAATACAAGAGCGCGGGAGCTGAGTGGTAGAGGCAAGGGCTGGTGGGAAAGCTTCGGACTTACAGCTTCACGCCATACAATAACTGTGTCTGGCAGTGTTCCGGAAGGGTGAGTGACCCGTCAACTGGCGGGTGGCTCACCCTTTTGCATTCAAACCCAAAATTGAACCCGGGCTCAAAGGTTCAGTAATTCAGGCGCTGAACAACCATGAACCGGGGAACCAGAAGCAGAGAACTCAAAACCCCGGGCACCAACCGGAATCCGGGATTAATTTTTTATTTAATAAAAAATGGATAACTTAACAGTATAATAGCTCTTAAAACTATTACCATGGATACGGTAAGAGATATACTGCAAATTAAAGGACATGTGGTATATACGGTAAGTCCGGAGAGCTCCGTATACGAAGCTTTAGAAACACTGGAAACGAAGAATCTCGGTTCCCTGGTTGTTTTGGAAGAGAACGGTAAACTGGATGGTATTTTTACAGAACGTGACTACGCCCGCAAAGTAATATTAAAAGGCAGATCCTCAAAAGAGACCAGGGTTATGGACATTATGACCGAAAGCCCGGTGTTTGTTACTCCTGATACTAAGATCGAATACTGCATGCAATTGATGACAGATAAACATATCCGTCATTTACCTGTGCTCGAAGACAATGAATTAATTGGTTTGGTTTCAATCGGTGATCTGGTGAAATATATCATCGATCAGAAGGATTTCGTTATTCAGTGTCTTGAACATTACATTACCAGTTAATCAATCTGTTGATCGTACTGTTGTGGCTGTTTGGCGGGTGCCTGGGATTTTATTTGATGTGGAAGGGAGGCTTATATAATTATATAGGCACCCTTCATGGAATTATTATGCTTATGCCGGAAACAGATATCCATAGTAATCAATTATGGCCATTGCTATTGTACGCAGGTGTGGTGCTCTTTCTGATCGTCGCCATCCTGTTCCTGTCATATATATTGGGCCAACACCATCATGACCGCGCTACCAATAAACCATACGAAGGAGGAATAGAACAAACCGGATCTGCACGCCTCCGTTTTTCTGCCCAGTTTTACCTCGTTGCCATGTTGTTTGTGATTTTCGACGTTGAAGCAGTGTTCATTATTCTATGGGCGCTTGGCTTTTACGAGCTCGGCTGGTATGGGTATATAGGCGCGGCTATCTTTATCGCTCAACTGGTAGTGGTATTGATCTACGAATGGGGAATAGGCGCGCTGGATATAGGAATTAACGCGAAGAAGCTGCTTAAGAGGTACAGGGAGTTGACTGGCTAAATATATCTTTTTGAAAAGTTTATAGTTTGTGGTTTATGGTTTATTGTTCTTTAAGGCGCAGGCTTGAAATTAATTTCCAGCTTCAAAACGCGCCAGCAACCACAAACTATAGTTTGAAAACAAGTTTATAGTTTTTGGTTTATGGTTTATTGTTCTTTAGATCGCGAGCCCGAAATTAATTTCGAGCCTAAAACCGCGGCAGCAACCATAAACTACAAACAATAAACCATAAACAAAAGTTATGAAATGGTGGTTGAGCAAGGCGGGTGATACTACCGGTAATATATCGGGGAATGGCAGTCTCGAAGAAGCCGTTCGGCAAAGCATTATGCTTACTACGGTGCAGGGATTGCTGGCATGGGGCCGTAAAAATTCCATGTGGCCATTTCACTTTGGGTTAAGCTGTTGTTTTGTTGAAATGGCTACCAGTATAACCAGTAAATATGATGTGGCCCGTTTTGGCGCCGAAGTGATCCGTGGTACACCACGCGAAGCCGATGTTATGGTGATCGCCGGAACGGTATTTATAAAAATGGTGCCCATCATCAAGCGCTTACACGAACAAATGATGGAACCGCGCTGGGTGATCTCAATGGGCAGTTGTGCCAACAGCGGCGGTATGTATGATATATATAGTGTAGTGCAGGGGGTTGATAAATTCCTGCCCGTTGATGTATATGTGCCCGGTTGTCCGCCCCGGCCCGATGCGTTTATTCAGGGACTGACATTGCTGGCCGATTCGGTCGGTAAAGAAAAACGTCCGCTAAGCTGGGTCATAGGCGAACAGGGTATCATAAAACCAACGCTTTCTTCCATGAAGGAAACCAAACGGGAAGAAAGAATGAATATGGTGAATTTTAAGGGAGTAGATGAAATATAAGAGTTTAAAGTTTATGGTTTGTAGTTTATAGTTCTTTCTGTGCGGCGGTCCCATTTATTTCGGAGAGCCTGCATCTCAGAAACAATAAACAAAAAACAATAAACAAGAAACCTGTATATGGACGACGCTGATGCCATATTGCAACAATTGAAACAACGGCTGGGAACGGATCTTCAGTACCAGCAACAAACCGTTGATGAAATACTCACTTTGTGGGTGTCTAAGGAGAGGATCGTACCTGTTATACAGTACCTGAAGACTGAAATACCGCAGTCGTTTAAAATGCTGTACGATCTTTTTGGTATCGATGAACGCAACCGCAATCGCTTTAATGGCCTCCCCATGGCCGATTTCACCGTAGTGTATGTATTGTTCTCTTTTGAACAAAATGCATTCATCAGGATCAAGGTTGCGCTGCGTGGCGAATACCCTTCCATAAACTCCATTACTTCCATCTTTCAAAATGCCAACTGGTACGAACGTGAGGTGTACGACATGTTCGGCATCCGGTTCGACGGGCATCCGCATTTAACACGCATATTGATGCCGCTCACCTGGCAGGGCCATCCTTTACGTAAGGAGCACCCGGCAAGGGCAACCGAAATGGGCCCATTCCGGCTGACCGATGAAATGCAGGACCGCGAGCAGGAATCCCTGCGGTTCAAACCCGAAGAGTGGGGACTGAAAGAGCATGGCGATGATGCCGATTATATGTTCCTCAATATTGGTCCGCAACACCCCGGCACCCATGGCGTGCTGCGTATCATTCTTCAACTAGATGGAGAAAATATTGTGGACTCCGTTACTGAAATAGGTTTTCACCATCGCGGCGCCGAAAAAATGGCCGAACGGCAAAGCTGGCATACCTATATTCCTTATACCGACCGGGTTGATTACCTCGGCGGCGTAATGAATAATCTTGCCTACCTGCTTGCCGTTGAAAAGCTCGCCGGGATCGAAATGCCCGATAGGGCGATGACCATCCGCGTTATGTTATGCGAACTGTTCCGTATTGCCAGTCACCTCGTTTGGTTTGGCACGTTTGCACAGGACCTGGGCCAGTTATCGCCGGTGTTTTATATGTTCACCGACCGCGAAAAAATATTCGATATAATAGAAGCCATCTGTGGCGGCCGTATGCACCCCAACTGGTTCCGCATTGGCGGTGTAGCGCAGGACCTGCCCAATGGCTGGCAACAGCTCGTTCAGTACTTTGTTGATTATTTCCCGCCCAAGATCCGCGAGTATGAAAAAATGGTTATAAAGAACGGCCTGTTCAAGGCGCGCACCAAAGGCATTGGCATATATACGCTTGAAGAAGCCATCGAGTGGGGCGTAACCGGTCCGGGTTTGAGGGCCTGCGGTTTTGAGTGGGACTGGCGCAAAAAACAACCCTATAGCGGCTACGACCGGTTTGATTTTGATATTCCCACCGCACAGAATGGCGATTGTTTCGACCGTGCCCTGGTACGGGTGGAAGAAATGCGCCAGAGCCTGCGTATTGTAAAGCAATGTTTGGAGAATATGCCGGCAGGTGATTATAAATCGAGCCACCCGTTGACCACGCCACCGTTGAAGAAATACACCATGCAGGATATAGAAACGCTGATCACGCATTTTTTGAATGTGAGCTGGGGACCGGTGATACCGGCCGGTGAAGCCATGAGTTGTATTGAAGCCACCAAGGGCGCCAATAGCTATTACTGTATCAGTGATGGCAATACGGCCGCCTATCGTGTGCGCATCCGCACGCCGTCGTTCCCGCACATGCAAATGCTGACCTATATCAGCAAAGGATATACAGTTGGGGACCTTTTAAGCATCCTGGGGAGTATTGATTTTGTGCTGGCAGATATTGATAGGTAGGAGGGAGACTAGTTGATCAGTTGATGAGTTGACCGGTCGACAGGGTTACGTTGAATGGTTGATAAAGGTGATATAGTTGATAAAGGAAATACAAAATGCAAGTGCAGGTATGTATTTGCTTTCGGTTGTATTCGCTTGCAGCTTGCAGCTTGTAGCTTGTAGTGATTTTCACGTTTGCCGTTTCACGATTGCCGTAAACCAAATGATAAATATTGATGATTGCGCAAAAATTAAATACAAAGGATACAGGTAAAGCAAACAACACCGCTCTGTACACGACAGGAGTTGCCGGCGAACCGTACCTGACCGATCTGGAGCGTACAGCCATCGATCATGAAGTGGCGCAGGTGCCGTATAAAAGCGCGGCAGTAATAGAAGCACTGAAAATTGTGCAGCAGCATCGCGGCTGGATCAGCGATGACAGCGTAGGTGCAATAGCCGCCTACCTGCAAATGAGCCCCGCCGAAGTAGATAGTGTGGCCACCTTTTATAATCTCATTTTTCGCAAACCGGTTGGCCGCCACGTGATCCTGTTATGCGATAGTATTTCCTGTTATGTAATGAAGTATGGCGACCTCTATACCGCGCTGCAGGAAAAACTGAATATTAAGTTCGGCGAAACTACCGGCGACCAGTGTTTTACATTGTTGCCCAACTGCTGCCTTGGTTGTTGCGATCATGCGCCGGCGTTAATGATCGATAACGATCTGTACAAAGATGTAACCGTTGCCATGCTTGACTGTATTTTAAAAAAGTATACTTAGCGTACTATGGAACGTCCGTTAACTCAATATATTCATCCGGGCTGTCCGCCGTTCGATCTCCGCGAGTATGAGATGACGGGCGGTTATGCCGCCTTGCGGAAAGTGATCGGCAGCATGTCGCCGCAGGAAGTACAGAAACTGGTGCAGGAAAGCGGACTGAAAGGCCGTGGGGGCGCCGGGTTCAATACCGGTATGAAATGGAGTTTTGTGCCCATGGGCGAAAACGCACCGCAACCGAAATATCTTATTGCCAATGCCGATGAAATGGAGCCCGGCACATTCAAAGACCGGCTCCTGCTAGAAGGCAATCCCCACCAGTTGATCGAAGGCATGATCCTGGCCGCCTATGCCATACAGGCCGATATCTCCTATATTTTTTTAAGGTGGGCATATAAAAAAGCTGCCCAACTGCTTCGCAAAAGCATACATGAAGCATATACCGCTGGTTACCTTGGAAAGAACATCCTTGGCAGCGGCTTTAGCCTCGAAATGCATTTACATACCGGCGTTGGCCGTTACATGTGCGGCGAAGAAACCGCCTTGCTGAACGCGCTGGAAGGTAAACGCGCCACACCGCGGGCAAAACCGCCATTTCCGCAGGTGAGTGGTTTGTATGGCAAACCCACCATTGTAAACAATGTGGAAACGCTTTGTAATCTTCCGCATATAGTGAACAACGGCGCCGAATGGTTCAAAGGCTTAGGTAACGGCAAAGACAGCGGCACCAAATTGTATGGCGTAAGCGGAAAAGTAAACAAACCCGGCTGCTGGGAATTACCCATAGGCGTAACCGTTCGCGAACTGATAGAAGAACATGCCGGCGGTATGAAGAATGGTTACCGGTTCAAAGGCGTATTGCCGGGTGGCGCCTCTACCGATTTTCTTACGACAGAACACCTCGATGTGAAAATGGATTTTGTTTCTGTGGCCGCAGCCGGCAGCAGGCTGGGCACAGGTACAATGGTGGTGATGGACGATGCAACCTGTCCTGTTGGGTTTGTTCATAACCTGCAACATTTCTTCGCACAGGAAAGCTGCGGTTTCTGTACGCCCTGCCGCGAGGGATTGCCCTGGGTGGAGAAAATGTTGTTGAGCCTCGAGCGGGGGCACGGAACCGCGGAAGATGTGGAAATGCTGCAAATGCATACGCAGTTGCTGGGCCCCGGCAATACATTCTGCGCCCTGGCGCCCGGCGCTATGGAACCGTTACAAAGCGCGCTGAAATATTTCAGGGAAGATTTCGAGAAGCATGTTGAGTTACACAAGTGTCCGTACGGGTAGCAGGTTTGTTGTTGTATTTAGAAGGAAGTTGAAGGTTAACGCGTTGACGCGTTAACAGGGTGGCATTAAGTTCTGAGTTTTGCGTTTTCTGTTGCCCTGGGCTTTGGCTTTCAGCTGTATTTTATTAGCACAACTTGTCCCGGACTTTAGTCGGGATTAGCACATTATCAAATTAGCACATTGACCGCACATGTCAACCATTTACATTGATAACAAACAGTACAACGTAAAGGAAGGTAAAAATCTTCTTGAAGCCTGTCTTGGCCTCGGCATCGATCTGCCCTATTTCTGCTGGCATCCGGCATTAGGCAGTGTGGGCGCCTGCAGGCAATGTGCCGTAAAGGTTTTCAAAGATGAGAACGATACCCGCGGCCGGCTGGTAATGAGTTGTATGGAGAATATAAAGGATGGGTTGCATTTGTCGGTGGCCGACAAAACCGCCAAAGCGTTCCGCAGCCAGGTGATTGAATGGTTAATGACCAATCATCCGCACGATTGCCCGGTTTGCGATGAAGGGGGCAGTTGCCATTTGCAAGATATGACCGTGATGACGGGTCACGATTACCGGCGGTTTCATTATAAAAAAAGAACATACACCAATCAATACCTCGGCCCGCTCATTCATCATGAAATGAACCGCTGTATACAATGTTACCGCTGTGTGCGCTACTATCATGATTATGCGGGCGGGAAAGACCTGAATGTATTCTCTGCGCACAACCATGTATATTTTGGCCGCGAGAAGGACGGCGTGCTGGAAAGTCCGTTCAGCGGCAACCTGGTAGAGGTTTGTCCCACCGGTGTATTTACCGACAAAACATTACGCGAACATTATACCCGTAAATGGGATCTTACTACCGCGCCCTCTGTTTGCAATCATTGCAGTGTAGGGTGTAATACCATTGCGGGCGAACGTTATGGCCAGTTACGATGTATAACCAATCGTTTCAACAGCGAGGTGAATGGTTATTTCCTATGCGATCGCGGCCGCTTTGGTTATGAATTCGTGAACAGCGCCAATCGCATTACGCAACCCATCATCCGCAACCGCGCTGTTGAAGCGGTGGATGAAGTAGTGGTGATGGATCACCTGAAGCAATTGATGAACAATCATACCGTGATCGGTATCGGATCGGCGCGGGCATCGGTTGAAAGCAATGCGGCATTGATGCAACTGGTAGGGAAAGAAAATTTCTACCAGGGCATAAGTGATTCGCTGCGGTTTATTCAAAAACGGATAGTGGAAGTAATGCAGTCCGGAAAAGTGCAGCCGGCTTCCCTGCAGGATATACAGCAGGCAGATGCCATCCTGGTGCTGGGCGAAGACATCTGGAATACTGCGCCGGTAATGGCATTGGCCGTTCGGCAGGGGGTAATGAAAACCGCGGCCCATCATGTATTGGAAAATCGGGAGCTCCCAGGCTGGCACGATGCAGCGGTGCGCGAACTGGTACAACAGGAAAAAGGTTTTCTGGCCAATTGTACAATAGCAGCTTCACCACTCGATGAATTAAGCAGCAGTACGGTGCACCTGGCGCCCGATGACCTGGCGCGGCTGGGTTTTGCGATCGCCGGCCGGTTGCATACATCGGTGCCGGTTGTTCAGCTTGACAGTAATACGCAAAACCAGGCGGCGATCATTGCTGCTGCATTGCAACAGGCAAAGCGTCCCGTCATCATCAGCGGCGCCGGTTGTTACAATGAAGCCCTGATAAGGGCTGCCTTTGATATTGCCGTAGCATTAAATACACCGGAACATGAAGTGCGGCTGGCGTATGTAATGCCTGAATGTAATAGTATGGGACTGGCCATGACACAGTCGGCCGGTTTTGAAAATGCTGTACTGCGCACTACGCGCGAAGAGAATATTACGGCCATTGTGCTGGAGAACGATCTGTACCGGAACGTACCGGCACATATTGCCGATCTGTTCTTTAACAGCGTTCAGCATTGCATTGTATTCGATTCGTTGAACAACGCAACTACACAAAATGCAGATGTGCTGGTGCCTGCCGCCACCTTTGCCGAAGGTGATGGCACCCTGGTGAATTATGAAGGCCGCGCGCAACGGTTCTACCAGGTATATATGCCGGCAAATAAAAATATCCGGGAAAGCTGGAAGTGGCTGCAGAAGATGGAGGAAATAAGAACGGCGCAAACGGCTGAACAGGTATACCACCCCGAAGACCTGCTGGTTATGTGTGAACGGCTCATGCCGCAATTTGCCGGTATTGCCGGCGCCGTGCCGCATCATGATTTTCGAATAAACGGTCAGGCATTGCCGAGGGCGCCGCATCGCTACAGCGGGCGCACCGCTATACTGGCCAACCTTGCGGTGAGCGAGCCCAAACCCAAACAGGATAATGATTCACCGTTCACCTTTACCATGGAAGGGTATTCGGGTATGCCGCCGTCACCGTTGATCCCGTTCTTCTGGCGGCCGGGCTGGAATTCGATACAGGCGGTTAATAAATACCAGCAGGAGCCGGGTGGGGCATTACGCAATGAACAAGCCGGTACACTACTGTTCGAATATAAACGCGATGGCGAAGCGGTTTACTTTAAAGATATTCCCGAAGCATTTATGGTTCGAAAGGATAAATGGCTGTTGTTTCCGCAGTATCACGTTTTCGGTTCTGAGGAATTAAGTGCTTATTCCAAAGGGGTTGGCGAGCTGTCGCCCGAACCATACCTGGCTATATCTTCTCGTGATGCAGATCAGTTAGGCTTGGTAGATGGATCGCTTGTAACCATAAAAGTATTTGAACAGGCATATGAACTGCCGGTAGCAACCAATATGTTGATCCCGAATGGTGTGGCATTAATGCCGGCCGGTTTGCAGGGCATGCCGGCGATGAACTGGAATGCCTGGGTGCAGGTAATGAGTGTTAAGTTGTAAGTTCATAGTTCACAGTTCATAGTTCACAGTTCACAGTTCATAGTTCATAGTTCATAGTTCATAGTTCGCAGTTCAAGGGGAAAAAGATCAGTTAGTAACGATAGATAACTTTAAGAAAGATGACAACAGAACAAATACTCATCGTTTTTGGCGTTTTATTCGTGCTGCTGAATATTGCAGCGGGATTGATCTGGGTAGAACGCCGCATGCTTGCTTTGTGGCAGGACAGGCTGGGCCCCAACCGCGCCGGGCCGTTGGGGGTGTTGATCGTTCTTGCCGATACGCTCAAGTTGTTTTTCAAGGAAGACTGGATCCCGCCATTTGCCGATAAGTGGGTGTTTATTCTTGCGCCGGCCATTGTGGTGGCCAGCGTGCTCATGAGTTTTGTGATCATTCCATTTGCACCCGGTATAGTGGTAGCGGATCTCAATATCGGGGTCATTTTCTTTCTGGCCATGTCATCTATTGCCGTGTATAGTATTGTGTTGGGCGGTTGGGCCTCCAATAATAAATATGCTTTACTGGGAGCGCTGCGCGGCGCTTCGCAAATGATCGCTTATGAGGTATTTATGGGGTTGTCGTTGATGGGTGTGGTAATGTTGTCGGGTTCGTTCAACCTGGGTGATATTGTTGCTGCACAAAAGAATCTTTGGTTTGTGGTAACGCAGCCCGTTGGTTTTGTTATTTTTCTTATTGCCGGTATTGCAGAAACACATCGCCTGCCCTTTGATATTCCTGAGGCGGAGAGTGAATTGATTGCCGGTTATCATGCCGAGTATTCAGGTATGAAGTTCGGGATGTTCTTTATCGGCGAGTACCTCGGTGTTACATTGATCTCGGCTATGATCGTTACGCTTTTCTTTGGCGGCTGGCTGGGGCCGGCATTTCTGCCGCCGCTGGCCTGGTTTGCGATCAAACTGTTTTTCTTTATCGGGTTGTTTATCCTGTTAAGGGCATCGCTTCCGCGGCCGCGGTACGATCAACTGATCGGTTACGGCTGGAAGATCATTTTGCCGGTGGTGCTGGCGAATTTGCTGATCACCGGCGCGGTTGCGTTATGGTTGAGGGGGTGAAGTTTTTGAATTTTAAAAATCAGGATCTATGATAAGTCATTTAAGAACAATGTGGCTGGTTTTCATCCATCTGTTCAAAAAAAAGGAAACCATCGAGTATCCCGAGGAGAAAGTGCAGTTGCGCCCGCGTTATCGTGGCCGTATTGTATTGACCAAAGACCCCGATGGCGGCGAGCGTTGCGTGGGTTGTTACTTGTGTGCGGTGGCTTGTCCGGTCGATTGCATTGCCTTGCAGGCAACCGAAGATGAGAATGGCCGCCGGTACCCCGATTTCTTTCGCATCAATTTCTCGCGTTGTATTTTTTGCGGGTATTGCGAAGAAGCCTGTCCCACCTACGCCATACAACTGATCCCCGATTTTGAAATGGCAGAGTATAACCGGCAGAACCTGGTATTTGAGAAAGAAGACCTGTTGATCGACAGCCAGGGAAAGTATCCCGGCTATAATTTTTATCGGGTGGCCGGCCTCGATGCTGGTGTGAAGAAGACAGGGGAGGGCGAGAATGAGGAACCGCCGGTGGATGTACATAGTTTATTACCGTGAATACAGCTTCAAGCTTCAAGCTTCAAGCTGCAAGCAAATACAAATACAGCCTAAGGCCGAAAGCTAAAAGCCGAAGGCAAATACAGCTGCAAGCTGCAAGCTTCAAGCCAATACAGTTTTTGATAATTTATGATGCCTGCAATTTATAGCGAGTTTTAAATTAATGAACTGTGAACTGTGAACTGTGAACTGTGAACTGTGAACTGTGAACTGCGAACTGTCTTGTAAACCTGTCAACTTATCAACTTGTCAACACTCTTCTACATATCATCGATAATAGCCATTGTGTCAACGGTGATGGTTATCACGCGTTTCCACCCCGTACATGCGCTGCTTTACCTTGCGGTGTCATTTTTGTCGGTGGGCATGATCTTTTTGTCGCTGGGCGCGCCGTTTGTGGCAGCGCTTGAGGTCATCGTTTATGCAGGCGCTATTATCGTGTTGTTCATTTTTGTGGTAATGATGCTGAACCTCGGCCGCGAAACGGCCCATCAGGAAAAGGAATGGTTAAAACCAAAAGTATGGCTGCTGCCATCGGCGCTGGTGCTGGTACTGCTGGCTGAAATGATCATTCTGCTGTTTACAGATAGTAAACAACCCATGCAGGTAGCCGTAGTTGATCCGCGAAAACTGGCGCTTTCGTTATATGGCGAATATATTATTGCGGTTGAACTGACCGGTTTTTTGCTGATGGCCGGAATTGTGGGCGCCGCACATATTGGTAAACACATGCACACGCCGATGCATCGTTTTTTGCAAAACGGGCATGGGGAGAAGGAAAAAGCAAAACAAACCCGGCCGCCGGAGCCGGTATCAAACGAACAAACTGTTTTACATGATCGATAGCGCACATATGGTTTTGATGGTCGCCACGGTGCTGTTTGCACTGGGGCTGGTGGGCGTGCTCACCCGGAAGAATGTGGTGTTTATGCTGATCTCCGTAGAGATCATGCTGAATGCCGCCGGTCTCGCATTTGTTGCCGCCGGCTCAAAATGGCAGCAACCCGATGGGCAGGTCATGTTCCTGTTCATTCTGGCAATGGCCGCCGCTGAAGTATCGATTGGCCTCGCGCTTGTGCTGCAGATCTATCACCAGCATAAGACGTTGGATGTAGACCGGTTGAAAGAGCTGAGGGACTAATATGGTTGTATTGGGTCAAACTGTTGCTTTTGTGATAATAATTGTGAAATTTAAATAAATGAACTAAGAACTATGAACTGAAAACTATGAACTGAGAACTATGAACTGAGAACTATGAACTGAGAACTATGAACTGAGAACTATGAACCAGTCAACTAGTTAACTCGTCAACTCGTCAACTATGCACCAACTCCTCCCATACATCCCCGCATTTCCTATACTGGGTTTCCTGGTATTATCGCTGTTTGGCAGGAAATTGTCAAAACCGGTAATAGCCACTATAGGCGCCGGAACGGTATGCCTGTCGGCGCTCATTACCATTATTCTGGGCTTTTCATTTTTGCAAACCGAGCCACCGGGCGGGGTGTATGATCAGTTGTTATGGTCGTGGTTTTCTGTGGGGAATTTATCGGTTGATATTGACCTGCGCGTGGATGCGTTGACGCTTGTTTTTATTTTTATTATCACCTTTGTTGGCGCGCTTATTCATATCTATTCCGCCTTCTTTATGTGGCACGATGGCGATTATGCCCGTTTTTTCGCTTCCATGAATTTATTCGTATGCTCCATGTTGTTGCTCGTTATGGCCGATAACCTGGTACTGATGTACCTGGGTTGGGAAGGGGTTGGTTTGTGCAGTTACCTGTTGATCGGTTTTTGGTATGAAGTGCCATCGAACTGCCGGGCCGCCAATAAAGCCTTCCTGATCACCCGCATTGGCGATACGGCATTGCTGATCGGGTTGTTCCTGCTATTCAAAGAGGTGGGCACACTGAATATCTCAGGAATTTTGCACCAGGCGCCCGACCAATTTGCTACCGGCAGCAGCAATATTGTGCTCATCACTATTTTATTGTTGGCCGGCGGTATGGGTAAATCGGCACAGTTGCCATTGCAAACCTGGCTGCCCGATGCCATGGCCGGTCCATCACCGGTGAGTGCGTTGATCCATGCCGCTACCATGGTTACTGCCGGTGTATATCTTATTGCCCGCATGCATGTGCTGTTTCAGTTATCACCGGTAACGATGGTAATTATTGCCATCATTGGTGCGCTCACTTTATTTGTAGCCGGTTGCAGTGCGCTGGCGCAGACAGATATAAAAAGAATTCTGGCTTATTCAACCATCAGTCAGATCGGTTATATGTTCCTGGCATTGGGTGTGGGCGCATGGAGCGCTGCTATTTTCCATTTCTTTACCCATGCATTTTTCAAAGCCCTGTTGTTTCTTGCCGCCGGTGTAGTGATAGAAGCATTGCATCATGAACATAATATTTTTATGATGGGCGGGCTCCGCAAACGAATGCCCGTTGTGTTCATTACATTTCTTGCCGGCGCTGCGGCGTTAAGCGCTTTGCCATTGGTAAGTGCCGGCTTCTTTAGTAAAGATGCTATCCTCTGGTATAGCTTCAGCGCTGCGAATGGCAATCCTTTGCTGTGGCTAATGGCCCTGGCCGGCGCTTTTATTACCGCGTTATACACTACCCGTTTAATGCTGGTGGTGTTTTGGGGCGAAACCCGAACGCCCGTTCACCGGCAACCGGGGCAGGGAATGGTGATCCCATTGGTGGTACTGGCATTCCTGTCTGTTACCGCCGGTTTCATAGAATGGCCGCACAATATGCTGCACCTGACCCTGTTCTCAGCTCATGTACAAAAGGTATTGCCCGAAACGCTGTTAAAAACAACCCTGCCATCCGAGTCGCTGTTTCAACTGATAGCTGCGCTGGTAACACTGGCAGGGGTGTTCCTGGGTTATATCCTGTATTATGGCAAACCGGGTATCCGCTGGCAGCAGTCGCCGGCACTGGCAGGTATACGTGAATTCCTGTTCGGCGGCTGGAAATTCGATCAGCTGTACAATTTCCTTTTTGTAAAACCTTTTGTATTTATTACCCGCATCAATAAGAGTGACGTTATCGACAAAATGTATAATGGCATTGCCCAGGCGGGCCTGCGATTGAACAGCTGGTTCTCGGTTTCGCAAAACGGTTCGTTGCGGTTGTATATCGTAGGCGTGCTGGCAGGTATCCTGTTTATTATCACCCTTCAATTGTTATTATGATACTTGTATGGATGATAGTTGTATTACTGGCAGGCGGCGTTCTTTGCTGGCTGGTAGCACAGCGCAATCAGTTGATCTGTCGCTGGATAGCCCTGATTGCAGTTGTGACCGCTTTTTCTATTCCGCTGGGCTGGTACCTCCGGTTCAAACCTGTTGTTACAGCCGGTAACAACTGGCTCATCGATTACCAGGCGAACTGGATCCCCGCATACGGCATCAGTTTCCATTTGGCTATGGATGGATTGAGCTTTGTTCTTATCCTGCTTACTTTTTTGCTGGGAACGCTGGCTGTGTTATGTTCCTGGAATGAGATCAGGGAAAGAACGGGTTTTTATTTTTTCAATTTGTTATGGACCCTGGCCGGTATTGCAGGCGTTTTTGTCGCCATGGATCTCTTCCTGTTTTATTTCTTCTGGGAGGTGATGCTGGTGCCTATGTATTTCCTGATCGCCATTTATGGCGATTTCAACCGCCGGTATGCGGCGTATAAATTTTTCCTTTTTACCCAAACCGGCGGACTGCTTATGCTGCTCTCTATTCTCGCCATGTATTTTATTCATGGCCAGCAAAGCGGCAATTATTCATTCGATTATTTTACCCTGCTTAATACTACATTGAATGATACCGCTGCCCGCTGGATCATGCTGGGATTTTTGATCGCATTCGTGATCAAGCTGCCCATGGTACCATTGCACAACTGGTTGCCCGATGCGCACAGTGAAGCGCCCACTGCCGGTAGTTTAATTCTCGCTGGCTTATTGTTAAAGACCGGCGCATATGGCATTATTCGATTTGTATTACCTATGTTCCCGCAGGCATCGGCCGGTATCGGCTGGCTGGCCATGTTACTGGGTGTTATTGGTATTGTATATGGCGCCTTGCTGGCATTTGCGCAAACCGATCTCAAACGGCTCATTGCCTATACTTCGGTAAGCCATATGGGATTTGTGTTGCTGGGCGTTTTTGCATTTAGAGAAATAGCATTGCAGGGCGTGGTAATGCAGTTGCTGACGCACGGGATCAGTACCGGCGCTTTATTCGTAATGGCCGGTATGTTGAAAGAGCGCCTTCATACAAGGGATATCGATCAAATGGGCGGTATGTGGACGGCCATGCCGCATATGGGCGCCATAGGTATGTTGTTTGTGATGGCCTCGCTGGGATTGCCATTTCTCGGCAATTTCGTTGCTGAGTTCCTGGTACTGATAAGCACGTTCGATGTGAGCCCGGTGCTTACCGTTATTGCCAGTGTGGGACTGGTGTTATCGGCTTTATACTCGTTGCGGATTATGCAGAAAGTATTCCTGGGGCAGTTACAAACCGTTACCCAGCCACCCGCTGACCTGAGCGCACGCGAATGGGTGATCGTAGCGGCGCTGACAGTTGCTATCGTTTTCCTGGGATTGTATCCGCAGCCGGTTATTGATATGGTAGGTGGTGTGGTAACAGGAATTGTGCGTTCATAGTTCATAGTTCATAGTTCATAGTTCACAGTTCATTGCTCACAGTTCATAGTTCGCTATTTTCAGTTATTTAGTTATTCAGTTATTCAGTTGTTCAGTTTATAAGAGGGCATTGGGGATTTTATTTTGGGGTTCCTGTGATTTGGAATTTAATATTTGAGTCATGACACATTTACAATTTCTGGCATTGCTTCCTTTTCTTATACTGGCAACCGCTGCCATTGTAGTGATCCTGCTTATTGCATTCAAACAAAGTCATACCGTAATACAGATCACAGGTTTTGTAATGATGTGCGGTGTTGTACTGGCTATGTGGTATGTGCGCGATACCCTGCCGCGCGAAGTGCCGCCCCTGCTGGTGGTGGATGGGTTTGCCGCCCTGTTCACCGGTTTAATAATATTTTCCGTATTGGTTGTCGGACTGCTTTCATACATTTATTTTGAAGAAAGGGAAGAGAACCCCAAAGAATATTACATCCTGCTTTTTTTGGCAACGCTGGGCTCCGCCGTATTGACCATCAGCCGGCATTTTGTGTCGTTGTTCATTGGGCTTGAATTGCTGAGCGTAAGCCTGTATGCGCTCATCGCTTATTTGCGGAACCGCAATAACGCAGTGGAGGCGGGTATGAAATACCTGGTGCTGGCGGCTTTGTCGTCTGCCTTTTTGTTATTCGGTATGGCCCTCATTTATATGGAAACCGGCAGTATGGAATTTACAGCTATTGGCCGCGCGCTCGAAACCTCAGGCTCGTCGGTATTGTTCCTGATGGGTATAGGTTTGATCGTTGTTGCCATTGGTTTTAAACTGGCGTTGGTGCCATTTCATTTATGGGCAGCCGATGTATACCAGGGGGCGCCGGCCCCGGTGACGGCGTTTATAGCCACGGTTTCGAAAATTGGCGTTTTTGCCGTTTTGATCCGTTTTGCACAGGCGGTGCATTTGCAGCAGAATACACTTGCGGTTACCGTTTTTACCGTATTAGCCATCGCCTGTATGTTGACGGGTAATATCCTGGCGTTGATGCAACAAAATATAAAACGATTGCTGGCTTATTCATCCATAGCGCATTTCGGTTATTTGCTGGTGGCATTTTTGTCGGGCGATGCCGGTGTGGGGCCAACGGTATTTTACCTGCTTGCGTATTCTATAACCTTATTATCTGCCTTTGGCATTATAACCTTATTATCAACCACCCGCCGCGATGCCGATGATTTGAGTGGTTATCGCGGATTGTTCTGGCGGAGCCCATTGATGGCAGCCATATTTACGATCGCTTTATTTTCACTGGCCGGAATTCCTTTAACGGCCGGTTTTCCTGCCAAATTTTTTATTCTTACCGCCGGCGTACAACAAAATATGTGGCTGCTGGCCGTGGTACTGGTGTTAAGCAGTGTGATCGGTTTGTATTATTATCTGCGTATCATCAGCACGCTGTTTGCCGCGCCGCCTTTAACGTCCGTTAAAGAAAGAACACTTCACCCTTTCTTTTATGCGGCAACGTATACGTCTCTCGTTGTGTTGATGTGTTTGCTCGCTTGGCTTGGCGTGTTCCCGGGTTTTATAGTAGACCAGGTACAGGCCTTTCTGCAATTTTGATCTGTTGATTGCGCGTTATCGCCAATAAGGAAGGCTTTCAACAAAGAACATCATGCGCAGCATCGCGGCTTTTTTAAGAATGCTTCCTGAACGAAACATACACATCATCGCCGAACTTCAGATCGCCATTATCCGTTCTTACAATTACCATGCTTTCAGGCAACGCCACTTCCACCTCATAACCGCTGCCGAGGAAAGCCACGTCGGTTACTTTTCCTGCAACAGCCGTTTTACTTTTTTTGACCGCCAGCGTAAAGGCTTCGGGTCTTATAAAATATTGCTTGCGGTTGCCATATGCCTTTGGTATTTCGCCAAACCTGGCCGCTTCTGTTTTGGCGAACACATTATAGGTGCCGAATAAGCCGGCCGCATATTCGTTAACCGGTTGCCGGTATACTGTTTCGGGTATGTCCTGTTGAATGATCTGTCCGTTCTTCATTACGATGATCTCATCGGCCCAGCCAAGCGCATCGGCGGGGTCGTGAGACACTATCAAAAAAGTGATGCCCAGTTTTTCACCCATGGCGCGGATAACGGACCGCAGTGTATTCCGATGCAGGTTGTCGAGGTTCGAGAACGGTTCATCGAGCAGGAACAGTTTGGGTGCGCCGGTCAGCAGGCGTGCCATGGCAATGCGTTGTTTTTCTCCCCCCGAAATTTGGTCGGTCTTGCGTTTCAGCAAATGTTTTATGTGACAGATCTCATACAGGCTTTGCGCTTCCGATTCCGGTAAGGTATTGGCGTATTCAAGAATTTCTTCAACGCGGTAGTTGTTGCGGAGTTCAAAGTGTTGCGACAAATACGCCATTTGCGGATGCCCGGGGATCAGCCGTTCATTCGGCCCTTCCACATGTTTATCTTCAAACAGCACATCACCGCTATCGGGCTGTATCAATCCGCCAATGATCTTCAGCAGGGTGCTTTTTCCCGAGCCCGATTCGCCAACAATCGCCAGTTTCCGGAACTTTTTCTGGGAGAATGATATATCCTGAAGCACCACATTGCCATTGAGTTGTTTGCCAATTCCTGAAACTTTTAATAATGCCATATTGCCCGGGTATTGTTGAATAATTCAGACGGGGAAGCATGAATTATGGAAAAATGCCATTTGTTGAGGGGCAAAAGTAATTAAAATGGCTTAACTGCTTAAATCGGCACCCATTCAAATCCCCATCCGTTGTTTCAGGTCATGAAACCTGGGATCGGCTTTCACCACTTTGTAAGGCGGATATTCAATAAAGCAGGCAACGGGGCCCATTCGTTTATCGATGCATTCGTTGAGGTAATAGTAAGTTTTATCTATATCGCCAATGCCCAGCCATACGGCTGCCAGGTCGCCATCGACTACCGAGTCGGGTTCCTGCTGTTGTCTTAATTCAAGTTTGTGAACGCACTCCAGTGCTTTATCCATCATGCCGCAGCGGGC
The DNA here is from genome assembly GCF_002078015.1 of Niastella populi. Taxonomy (GTDB): domain Bacteria; phylum Bacteroidota; class Bacteroidia; order Chitinophagales; family Chitinophagaceae; genus Niastella; species Niastella populi. The sequence goes on from NZ_LWBP01000189.1 coordinate 86,368, forward strand.
ATAACAAACGCCGAGGCCCATCAACCCTTTAAGCGGATGACCGGTGAGCCGGTGTACTTCTTCAAACAATACAAGGGCCGACTTCCAATCGCCCTTCATGCCAATGGCCCATGCTTTCAACTCGATGGCGCTGCGCATTTCAGGGTTCATCTCAAGCAGCTTGTCGGCCTGGCGAATGGCATCATCGAACCTTTCTTCAAAAATATACATGGTACCCAGCGAGCGAATGATGGTGGGTGAAAGGGGATCTATCTGTTCGGCATGTTCCAGTACTTTCACGCCTTCCGGTTTTTGCGCTTTGGCGATATAATAAAAACCAAGCAGGTCATAGGCTTCCACCCGGCTTGGGTTCAGTTCGATGGCTTTTTGCAGCGCAGCATACGCTTCATCCCATTTCCATTCATAATATAAAAAGGCCATGGCCTTTGCAATATGGCCTTCGGCGATGTTGTCATCCAGCTCAAGGGCCTTATCGGCATACTGATGACCGATCTCGAAGGCGGTATGCGGGATCATTTGTCCCATGGTGCCCAGGCTGCAATAAGACTGCGCTACCATGGCATGCGCTTCTGCATAACCTGGTTCTATGGCAATGGCCTGTTTAAAACATTCAATGGCTTTGCGGGTATCTGCGGGTGTTATCTTGTTCTTGAAATGCAATCCCTTCAGGTAATGGGTATAGGCAGCAATATTTTTTACGCTTGATCTTATTGCAGGCCGATCTGCGCCTGACAGGTTTTCCTTCAGCTTATTGGCGATGATACCGCTGATCTCATCCTGTACTTCAAAAATATCGTCGAGTTTGCGGTCGTAGGTTTCGCTCCAGATATGAAAACCATCGGCAGCATTGATCAGCTGGGCGGTGATGCGTACCCGGTTACCTGCCTTGCGCACGCTTCCTTCCAGGATCTTATCTACATTAAGTTGAATGGCAATGTCGCGAATATCGTCGTTCTTTCCCTTGAATGCAAAAGCCGAAGTGCGGGAGGTCACCTGCAGGCCATCCACACGGGTAAGCGTATTCAGCAATTCTTCTGTAATACCATCGCTGAAGTATTCATTTTCGGGGTCGGCGCTCATATTTACAAAGGGAAGTACAGCCAGCCGGTTAACCGGGGCGGCGGTTTTGCCGCGCACTTCACTTCGGCCGGGAACGATAATGCCATTGTTGGCAATGGCGAATACCCTGATGGGTTGTTTAATATTTTTCAGTTCAAAATAGCCCAGTTCACGGGTTTGAATATGTTCCTGGTTGCGGATCTCATCGAATACTTTTTCCGATACGAATACACCGCCCGGCACTGCCAGCGATTCAATGCGGGAGGCGAGGTTTACGCCATCGCCATAGATGGCCTCTTCTTCTATGATAACATCGCCGGTATGGATGCCGATGCGCAGGTCGACTTTGGGGTGTTGTAATAATTGTTGCTGTATTTCTATGGCGGCATGTACGCTATCGATGGCGCTATTGAAAATGCTCAGTGAGCCGTCGCCATAATATTGTAAAATTTTCCCATGGAACCGGGCAATAGTATGCTCCAGGACTTCCTTAAGCCGCTGGCGTTTGGCACGGGCCAGTTGCTCGTTTTCCTGCATCAGGGCGGTATACCCGGTCATATCGGCAAATAAAATAGCAGCAAGTTGTCGCATAACTGCTGCAATTTAAGTAAAAAAGGCAACGAGGCAACGATGCAGAAAGGCGGCGCGGTAGCAAGGTGCAAGGTAGAAGGACCCCGGGGCAATAGAGGACCGCTGCTTATATAAAGCGCGCGGCAACGAAATGATTATTAAAAAGTGAAGAGAGGCTGAACCTTTTGTGGAAGGTTTTGTACGCCTTTTCAACGATCAACCATTGATTGTTTACTTCATTTTGGTCTCCGAAATATACCAGGATATTTTTCATCGATCATTTATGATTCATCTGGCATATCGGCGAACGCGCATTTATTTACGTTTGCATATTGCCGATTGGCGACTGCCGGTTCACGATTTATTCACATCAGTAGTAGCTGGTATAGTTATTGAATGAAGGGGCTGTTGAAAATTAAACCTTCAGCTATGCATAAACGTACCTACACGTGGGCGGTTTCATTAATAATTATTGCCTGCGTTCTCTTATTAATAACGCTGGCCATTCTTTGTATCGATTTACCAAATTCCCATATTAATATATTCGCTAATTAGCAGTCAGTGCGTTTTTCTGTTATGATATTAACATAAAAAGCACTTGCGTAAGCACTCACAAGGCCCTGTATTTCATTATCACATTAGCATATTATCACATTATCACATTGGAAAACCAATCCTTATAATATGAACAATATCCGGACCCGCTATCTGTGGATAGCCGCTTTTTTGGTTTTTGGCACAGCCTGTAAAAAGAGTGCAGGTGATGATGCCGGTTTAAAAGAAAAAGAATATTCGAAGATCAACGCCGCTATTGATCATGAAGAAGAAATGAGAACTTTTATTGAAGGCCTCAGTGCTTATGCGCGGCAGCAGCAGCCAGGCTTTCTGATCGTATCGCAGGATGCGCTGCCGCTGATGACCAGCACCGGTGACACAGCCGGAACGCCGGATACCGATTATCTGAATGCGATCGATGGGGTAGGGCAGGAAGAAGTGTATTATGGGTATAATAATATAGATGATGCCACTACGCCCACCAGTGCACGAAATGCTTATTTACGCATGTTGCGGTTCGCGCAACGGCATGGCAAGCGCGCATTGGTAACCGATTATTGCACCACTGGCACAAAGGTCAACGCTTCTTACACCAACAACTTCAACCAGGGATTTATTTCTTATGTTGCCAGGCAACGTGAGCTTGACACTATTTCCACGGCCACGCCGTATAATGTACATGCAGGTAATGTGAACACCCTGAGCGATGCAAAGAACTTTTTGTACCTGATCAATCCGCACACCTATACCAGCAAAACACAGTTCCTGAATGAGTTGCGGGCTACCAATTTCGATGTACTCATTCTCGATGGTTTCTTTAACGATGATTCGGCGCCTTTAACGTACAATGACGTGCAGTCGTTAAAAACAAAAGCTAATGGCGGCAAAAGAATTGTGCTGGCGTATGTGGCTATCGGTCATGCGGAAGATTACCGGGCTTACTGGAACAACGACTGGTTTACCAATCCCCCGGCCTGGTTAGATATTGCCGAAGACCCGGATTGGGAAGGAAATTACATGGTGCGTTACTGGATGCAGGACTGGAAAAATATCGTTTATGGAAACGATGCTTCTTACATAAAGCGATTTACCAATGCAGGTTTCGACGGCGCTTACCTCGACACGTATGACTATACCTATTGGGAAACGCATAATTAAGTTCATAAACCGGAGGGCGTAGCAGATGCTCAAACCCGGCGTTTAAACCATTACAACCTTTATCCTTTATTCATATAGCCATGAATGCTTTTTAGTCCCGCAAAGCGGGACAGCTAAACGGGAAGGCCCCCGACTTAACGTCGGGGGTTCTTGTTTTTATGGCCGGCACGAATTAATTTGGCGGCAGAAATAACTATATACATATGGACAAATTTGAGTTCACTAATATTTATACAAGGGAAAGCGAGGAAGCAAGTGACCTGCAGGTGGCGTTTGTAAATAAAAAGCAGCCGAAAGCAGCCCTGCTCTATTCTCTTTTTGATCTTTATTATGTCAGCGTGCTTGATGCCGGTTTTAAGACATTTGAAGAATTTAAAGCTGATAAAGGGGCCAGTTTTTCAGGCACCATAACAGGTTGTCGGAGTATTGAAGCGCCGGAGGATATGCTTTTAATAAAACTGGCCAGCAATGAGATCATCCAGTTGAAGTGGATGGAAGGGGAAACGCCCGAAGATGTGATCCAGGGTATGCGGGTAATTACGGAAGCATATAAATCAATAAAAGGGCCTGGTGGTAAATCGGTGTATGATTCGATTCTGAGTTTATATGAGAAGGGAGAAGATTGTATGGTGTCGGATCTGAGGTTGTAGAAAATAAATTTTTAGATAATTTTTGAAGCAGGTACATTGTTTAGTTGTACCTGCGTCTTGCACGCTTATCGGTCAAATCAACACGTCTATCGCCAAAATCTACACGGCTATTTGTTTAGCGCTATTTTTTCCCGTCAATAACCGCTCCGGTTTATTAACACTTATGCATACCGGATGTGTAAATGTGTTTAACTTGGTAACTAAAATCTAACAGGAAAATTATTAGCGGATCATTTCGTATATTATATTTGCAACATAGCACTCTCTCCAAAAGAACCCGGAAACTATTTTCAATAACCCAACCAAACCTGTTTATGATTTGTAGTATGGAACTTCGATCTTGTCTGGTAATATTTCAGGATTATTATCATTCCATTTACAATTACTTCTTCAGGTAACCTGCTATGTATAAGCATTAGCCGTAATCAATGGTGTTATTTTAGTTATTGCTTAAAGCCACTGTTTTAAGTAAGCTGCAACCTTTTGCCTCAACTTTTTAGTTCAGGTTTAGAGCTTGTGACCGTAAGCATTGTATTGCTTATATCAAGGATTTTATTTCCAGTAAACTGCTGTTGAAGACAGCAGCATGATATTGTATTGACTTTTATTAACTGTATAAACTTTTCGTTTGCAAAAGTGGATAGGGATCATATTGCTTATACTGTATAACAGTTTGACGGCGTATAGTCAGCTCCGGAAGCCTGATATTAACAGGCTTGGCAAACCGCTTTTGTTAAATGCGAGAGATAATATAAACGCTGTGAAGGATACCGTTCTTACATCAACTAAAAATGTGCTGCAGCACCTGCCTGTTAAACAGGGTGAAGGTGCAGCAATATATGCGGTTGATACATTGGTTCCTAAACGGCTTGCAGCCGCCGATTCAATCGCTGAACCGGAAGATGATGAACCTTCCGTGTGGTTACCCGAACAGCGCAATTGCAAATCGGTGGTCAATGTTCCTGTTTATGCTTATATATATGTGCCGGTGGTAAGAGAGCCGGTAAAGAAGATGGCGCCGGTTGAACCGGCAAAGCCGCAGCGAATTCCATTTCTGCAGGTGCATGGCAATGTAATGTACAACGTGAATTATTATTCGAATATCGATACGCCATATAACGAGCAGGATATTTACCAGCATACCGTGCAAACGTATCTCGATGTAACCGTTAAAGGACAATACCCTATGCGGATCTATCTTACTAACCGCTTTACCAATTCGAAATTGTTCCGGAATTTTTCCGATCTCAATTTTAATTATAACAATACCCAATTCACGCAAAAGATAAAAACACAGATAAGGGAAAAATTCCTGGCTTCTTTGCCTTCTCCGGCAGTGCCTGACAGTCTTCAGTATGAACTGGTCGCTACAATAAAAAAATTAAAAGTGCTGGATGGATGGATTAAAAATCCCGGACTTATTCAAAAGATGGTGGAGGCAAGAGAAAAAGCCTGGCGTGATTCTGTAAAGGCAACACTTAAGTTGCAGGCGCCGGAAACCAACACGGTTAAAGATACTGGACTGGCCTGGTTAAGCCTTGATTCTTTATCTATTTATCAACAGTATACCCAAAAGAAACAACAGGCCGATTCATTACGTGCACGTGTGGTTGTTTTGCAGCAAATGATCAAATCGGCCAAAGGACAATCCCGGGAAACAATCAATAAAGTATGCCGCGATATTGAGCAGGCTAAAAGCCCGGCGAAATTGAAGGAGATCATGGTAGAAAACCAGATCGGCGATTCCATTCTTCCCAAAGGATATAAAACATTAATGGCTATTCGTTCTTTTGGTATTGGCCGAACGGTGGTGAATTATTCCGAACTATCGGCAAAGAATATTTCCGTGAATGGCCTCCAGGCCGAATATAATCCGGATGCTTACTACGCAGTGGCAACTGGCAGCGTTGACTATCGTTTTCGCGATTTTATTGTGAAAGGGCCTAAGCAGTCCAATCAATACCTTACCGTATTGCGGTATGGCCGGGGGCTGAAAGATGGAAACAATATAATATTTACCTGGTTTGGGGGCCGCAGGCAGTTGTACAATGCCGGTACGGTAGATTCGCAACAGGTACAAACACAAACACCTTCATCGGCATTAATGGGTTTTACCGTTGAAGGAACATACCGGCTTACAAAAAATATTATGTTCACGGCCGAGGTGGCCAAATCATCTTACCCGGTATATGCAAAAGATTCATCGGGTAAAAGCAGTCTGCCGTCCCAGATGCTTGAATTAAGCAATCGGCACAATGAAGCCTATTCACTAAAGGCCGATGCCTTCTTCCCGAAAACACAAACCACGGTAAGGGGTACTTTTAAAAGACTGGGCGCAAATTTTCAATCGTTCAGCACATTTACCGATGGTTCGGCCCAAACCGCCTGGAGCGCCAGTATACAACAATTGTTTTTTAAACGACAATTGACATTGACGCTGGGCGCCAATACCAACGACTTCAGTAATCCTTTCATCGGAAGCCAGTATAAAAGTACCACTGTGTTTAAAAGCGTACAGGCAACTTTACGAAAAAATAAATGGCCGGTAATATCGCTGGGTTATTTCCCCAGCAGCCAGATCACAAAACTGGGTGATGGGCTTTACCAGGAAAATCTCTTTTACACCCTTACCGGCAATGTGACCCATTCTTATAAAGTACGTCAACTGATGATGAATTCAGCAATGGTGTATACACAATTCTATAACCGTTCAACGGATTCCGGCTTTGTATACTTCAATACAAAGAACCTGTTATTGAGCCAGTCTGCATTCTTGCAGCAACTGACGCTGCAGGCCAATGCCTCCGGCGCGTTCAACCAGGATTATAAGCTGTATACACTGGAAGGAAAAGCGTTGTACAATATCAATAAATATATAGCGGTAGGGGGTGGTATAAAATATAATTATCAAACGGAATTCAATATAGAGCAACTGGGCTATTCTGCCGAGACTTCGTTACAGATACCTAAAGTTGGACAAATTCAATTTTCAGCCGAAAAGGGATTTATTCCCGGCATGAATAAACAGCTTATGCCGAACAATACCGGCCGGGCAACTTATTTTAAAACATTTTGAACAGGATATTATGTTTAGAAATCGGATACTGTTTTGTTTACTGTTATTGGGTGTTATGTATACATCGCATGCACAGATAAGCATGACGCTACAGGTGCCGCCGGCAGGCGTTTTAGTAAAGAACCAGTTATGGAACCTGGTGCTGGTAAACGCCGGCAATACCACACAACTGGTTAGGGTAAACCTGGTATTGCTCGATGTGCAAACGAACCAGCCTGTAATGAATGCCACTACTGCGCCCGTTTCTTTGAGTAAAGGCGCCCGGCAATTGCAGGCCCGGGATGTTTCGCCGGTTCAGTATACCTATAGTATTCCTGCCGCAAAAGTAGATATGGATCCCAACGGCATGCTGCCTGCAGGCCGCTACCTGGCCTGTTATACAGTAGTGAGCGCCGATAAGGGAAATTTCACATTGGTTGAAAATTGTATTCCGGTTAATGTAGACCCGTTAAGTCCGCCCCTGCTGAATACACCTGCCAATGAAGATAACCTGATAACGCCTTACCCGCAATTCACCTGGCTGCCGCCTACGCCTATTGGTTTATTCAACGATCTGGGATATGCCATTGCAATTGTTGAAGTACTGCCCGGACAGGGCAAAGCGGATGCCATACAACAGAATATTCCACTAAACGCTTCGGTGTATACGAAAGACCTTTTCTGGAATTATCCGGCATCAACAAGGTCCCTGGATACGGGCAAAGTATATGCCTGGCGGGTGGTGGCTATGAACAGTGGCAAACCAGTAGCCCTGAGCGATATCTGGACGTTCCGCGTAACGAAAACAATACCGGAGCCCGGCAAAGTAATAGAAACGCCATTTGTAGAAGTAAAGCGTGCACAGGATGCCGTGATCGCGACAGCAGGTAATGTGCTGCGTATAACTTATGATAATGCAGCGGCTGATTCTGCGGTAAAATATACCATCACCGGTATTGAGGAAGCCGGTAACCCGGTGGTACAGGAAGGTGACCTCGCTTTGCGGTTTGGTCCCAATCAATTACAGGTGCCGTTGCGTAATAACAGGAAAATACAATCAGGTAAAGTTTACCTGTTAAAGTTTACGAACAGCCGAAATGAAACCTGGACGGTAAAATTCACAGTGAACAAGTAGGCGATTGAAAACAGTGCGAGCGGATTTGAAATAAAGAACTTGCATAACAATAGTAGAACTATAATATTCCCCGAACTATGATATTGAGTTTAGCATTAAGGTACCAGAAGCACATAGCCTTATTCCTGTTGAGCATTTCATTTGTTCAACTGACGATAGCAGAGCGAATCTCTTTTTATAAGCGTGGAGCTAATACAAATATGCCAACGCTTAAAATGTATAGTGGTAATTACGGACAGCTATGGACTAATGCTTTAGTGAAATCTGACAAGATTAATCAGAGGGATGCCCAATTCCCCCTCCACCGGAGAGCTTGTCCCGACTTGTCGGGAGGGCATGGGGGAGGCCGGCGGGGGGAGGCTGCCTTCATCGGCGGCCCAACCCAACCCGAGAGCCAGTCGTTCAGTTCGGTCAACAGCAACAATATGGTTGACCTGTTCACCGGCGACTTCAGTTATAACATACCATTGCTCGATGTAGGCGGTTACCCGGTGAATATTGCTTACCACAGTGGTATTACCATGGATGAGGAAGCAAGCTGGGTAGGGCTGGGCTGGAATATTAACCCGGGTTCCATTACCCGTAATATGCGCGGGGTGCCGGATGATTTTAATGGGGGGAGTGATACTATGAAGAAAGTGTCGCATATAAGGGCCAATGAGAATTGGGGGGTAACGGTGGGAGGAGATATTGAATTATTCGGGTTGTCGAAAGACCAGATGAAAAGCGGCGATACTGTTAAAATAGGCCTTGGCGCCAGTTTCGGGATTTTCCATAACACTTACAAAGGTTGGGGATTTGAACGGGCATTGAATGCTTCTATAAATGCGGGTACAAAATCATTCGGTACCCTGGCCGGCGGGCTTTCAATGACCAATAATACCCAGGATGGCGTTTCTATAAACCCCAGTTTGTCGTACCAATATCTGGCGCATACCAAAAATGAGAATATCATGGCCGGTGGTGGCATCTCGTTATCTGCTCCATATAATTCAAGGACTGGTCTTAAAGCTATTCAATTAGGACTTGGTGCAAATGCCAGGATCAAAAGACATGGTGAAGAAATACCGGGGGGAATAACGTTTGCCTGGCCAACCTATTCGCCAACGATCACCATGCCCATGACCAATTATAATCAAAGTGTAACTATAAAAGTTGGCAAGGAATTTAATGGGCTGAATAAATCTGTATTCGTAAGCGGATACTGGGGGAGCGAATATGTAGCATCTGCCGATACCTCTGTGTCAATTCCGGTATTTGGTTATCTCAATTACCAGAATATGGTGGGTAACCGCGACGCGTTAACCGATTTCAACCGGGAAAAAGAATTGATCTACCGGGAAAAACCTGCCATTCCACATATTGCAGTTCCTTCTTACACTTACGATGTGTTCTCTATAGCAGGTGAAGGTACGGGGGGTAGCTTCAGGCCTTATCGTGGCGATATCGGATTTATTGCTGACCACAGGATCCGCAGTAAAACCCGTTCAGATAGAATGAGTGTTGATGTTGGGATAGGCCAAACCGTTCATGCCGGGTTTGATTTGAATTTAAACTATTCTTACACGCAAACAGGCCCCTGGGAAGCGGAAAATACGCTGGGGAATACGATCAATTTTAAAAGCAGCAACCGGCTTTTTGAAGCGGCTTATTTCCGTAATCCGGCAGAAAAAGCGATCAATACAACCGCTTTTTATGATGCCATTGGCGGCGATGATGTAGTGGCGCCCGCGCTGGCGCAAAGCGGCAGAAACACACCCACGATCGTTGCATCCAATACCCTTAACCGCTACAGCGGAAAAAAAGAAGTGGGTAGTGTTGACCTCAATGCGGCAAATGCGGTACGGAATACCCGCGATAAACGAACACAGGTTATTTCATACCTCACGGCACAGGAAGCAAGTGTGGCCGGGTTGGATAAATACATTTATCATCATACCATAAACAAGTTTGGTTCCCGCCATTGCGACGATATTTCTGTTGAAGATACCGGGGGCATTGGTACCGGTTTGATGGCTTATTTTTATGACAATAACCAGTTTAAAGGACCAGCCTGGAAATCAGGTTTGGACAAGGATGTCTTTTTTTATGTAGAGAATAAAAAAACTCCGTTTAAAAATTTTCCGGGTGATAATTTCTCAACCCGCTGGCTGGGACGCCTGAAGGCTCCGGTATCCGGCACATACGATATTGGCATCAGGGGCGATGATTATTATCGCTTGTGGGTAAATGATACTCTGGTGATCGACGAGTGGAAGCGCCCTTCAGACGGCTGGAAGGGTGTTCAGCTCAACCTGGTAAAAGGCCATTTTTATAAGATCCGGATAGACTTCATTGAGATTGGCGGAAAGGCGATCATGCACCTCGCATGGAGAAGACCCGATGTGCCCAATCGACCTTTTAGTTATGAACATCATGATCCGGTGCCAACGAAATACCTGTATCCACCCATATTTGTCGATACGGCCGTTGTTGACGAGGTTATTACGCGGGAAGACCGGGTGAATAATTTCCGTAAAAGCAGTCATATCTCTGAGATAGATGTATTGAATCCTGATGGCCGCCGGTATGTATATGGCATCCCGGTATATAATATTCAACAGAAGGAAGTAAGCTTCTCTGTTAAAAAAGATGAGCGGCAGAACGACCTTACCGGCATGACGGCGTTCTCTGACGAGGAAAATAGCGTCAAAAACGACGTTCCCAAATCGGGTTATTATAGCAGAACCGAAACACCGGCCTATGCGCATTCTTTTTTACTAACAGGTATATTATCGCCCGATTATGTTGACATAACCGGTAATGGCATAAGCGATGATGACCAGGGAGATGCGGTTAAATTCAATTACGCAAAAAGCGCCGGTATTGCAAATCCCTACGAATGGCGGGCCCCTTATAACGACAGTGCCAATTACAGTGAAGGGCTGAAGACCTATAACCGCGATGATAAAGCGCATTATATCAGTGGCAAAAAAGAAATGTGGTACCTGCATTCCATTGAATCGAAGACCATGATCGCCACTTTTACCCTCCAACACCGCGAAGACCTGCAGGCGATCAGTGAAAAAGGCGTAAAATCGAACAGTGGAAAAGCTTTTTGTCTTAAACAGATCGATCTGTATTCAAAAGCAGATTTCTTAAAAAATCCGCTCAATCCCACGCCCGTTAAGACTGTTCATTTTGAATATAGTTATGAGTTGTGCCGGGGCATTAATAAATATGGTAACGGCGCGGGCAACGACTCGGGAAAATTGACCCTGAAAAAGATCTGGTTTACCTATAATGGTAATGATAAAGGAAAGCTGAACCCATACGTATTTTACTATCATAATAACAATCCCCGGTACATTTCCAATGCTACCGATAAATGGGGGACCTATAAAGATCCGGCACAAAATCCGAATGCTACGGCACAAAGACCGTTAAGCAATGCCGATTATCCATATGCCATACAAGACAGTGCTCAGGCTGCCTTTAATGCTGCCGCCTGGATGCTGGACTCTATAAAAATGCCTTCCGGCGGGCGCATAAAAGTGAAATACGAAAGTGATGATTATGCCTTTGTACAGAACAGGCGTGCAACGCAGATGATGCAACTGGCAGGGTTTGGAAGAACAGGCCCTGGTCATATAAGCGATAGGTTATATTCAGTGGATGCCGACTTAAGTATCCATGATCATAAGTTTGTGTATGTAAAGATCCCCGTAGCCGTAAACACCAAACAGGAGCTGTATGCGCGGTACCTGGAAGGATTGACCAAATTATACTTCAGGTTATTTGTGACCATGCCGGCCAATGATGGTTATGGCTCCGGTTCTGAATATGTGCCTTGCTATGCGGAACCTGATGTTGCTTCCGGCGAATGGTACGGGTTTACCGACGATCCGAACATTATCTGGATCAAAGTGACCGGTGTGAACAATGACGGCGATGGTGGCGGTTCCCTGAGCCCGCTGGCCCAGGCTGCTATTAATTACCTGCGGTTGAACCTGCCTTCCAAAGCATATTACCGTTCAGAACCCGGCGATAAACTGAATCCCCTGGATGCCGTGCGGGCATTGGTTCCCTCTTTATCCGAAATATCAAATATGCTGCTCGGCTTCAATAAAACAGTGCGATTGAAGAACGTAGCTGCTCATACCTCACCCGAACGTTCATACGTACGGTTGAATTGCCCCACCGGTAAGAAGTTAGGCGGCGGGTTACGCGTTAAGACCGTCCTGATCTATGACCACTGGAATGCCATGACGAAGAAGAAAGAAACAGTATACGGACAAAACTATGATTACACAACAGTACAAACCATAAACGGAAAAGAAACACGGGTAAGCAGTGGGGTAGCTTCCTGGGAACCTGTGATCGGGGCGGAAGAAAATCCTTTCCACCTGCCCATCGAGTACCAGGAGCGGATGTCGGTACTGGCTCCTACAGCAGCCCAGTATAGTGAAGAGCCGTTGGGTGAGGCGTTTTTCCCGGGTGCATCCGTAGGGTATAGCAAAGTGCGCGTAAGAAGTATTCACACCGATAAAACCCGCTCAGCCAATGGGTATGCAGAAACCAGGTTCTATACGACATATGATTTTCCAACCCGCTGGGACTGGACGGTATTCGATAACGATACCAAGAAGCGATATAAACCTTTGCTTAGGAATTTCCTGCGTATAGATTCAAAAAGTTTTCTCTCCATTTCACAGGGCTTTAAAGTGGAGCTGAACGATATGAATGGAAAGCTGCGCTCGGAAGCCAGCTATGCCGAGAACGATCCCAAAAACCCGGTGTCCTATACCGAGAATTTTTACCGGGTCGACAATGGAGCTGTAACCTCGAAGCGTTTGAACAATGTGGTTACAACCATCGATCCATTCGGAAATATTGATACAACGGCTACTATTGGGAAGGACGTTGAACTGATGGCCGATATGCGCGACCAGACCTCTGTTGCCATCGGCGCCAACGTCAATGTGAATACCGACATGTTCACCGTGGGGAATTTCCCTGCTATCGTTCCTGCGCTGTTGAATCTCTTCCAGAAAGAGACCAACCAGTTCCGCTCTGCAGCCATGACAAAAGTGATCTACCGGTATGGAATTATCGATAGCGTGGTGGTCATTGACAAAGGCAGCAAGATCTCCACAAAAAATATGATGTACGATGCAGAAACCGGTGATCCATTACTTACGCGAACACAAAACGAGTTCAATGATCCGGTTTACAATTTTACATATCCTGCGCATTGGGTGTACAATGGCATGGGGCCTGCCTACCGCAATATCGGCGCTATTTTAAAGAACCTGGAAATAAAGAATGGTAAAATAACCCAGAGCGTGGGCCAGGATACGATCCTTACCGGTGGCGATGAATTACTGGTGTACAGTAAAGAATCCATTGGCGCAACCGGGTGTAATGTAGGTGATACCGCCAGTTTCCCCGATAGTTACAGGTTGTGGGTAGTCGATACGAATACGGTTCATGGCGGAGCGCCGCAGCTGTATTTGGTTGACAGGAATGGAACACCATTTTCCGGCAACGATGTAACCATAAAAGTAACCCGTTCGGGCCGGCGTAATATGAATGGGGCCGTAGGTTCGGTAATGTCATTGCGCAGTCCGCTGGTGCGGGGGGGTGACGGAAAATACAGGCTGGTATTCGATACCGCTACCCGTGTTGTAAATGCAGGCGCCAGTGAAATGGCGCAATACTGGAAGGTGGCCGATAGAAGAAAAATGGATCTTGTGAAGGACTGTTTCCCCACATCGGCAGACAGCGCCAGGTTTGCCAATGAGGCCTGCTCCTGCCTGCAGCCTTTCTTTGCACATTTAATTTCTACGAACCAGCTATTTGTAAAAAGGCGAACGATAAGCCAGTTATTAAACGGAACATCTATTAACGTAGACAATTGTCCCATCTTAAAGGATAACCTGAACAGGGTGTTCAAACCGGTTACGGATGATCCTAACGGCCCGGAGTATAAATGTTTGATCGGCGACGTGCTGATAACACTGGAACGCCGTAACCCATATACCAATACATCATTCAATGAAATGACGGCCAGTGCCTGTACTTCGGAAGGAGTTGTATTTAAAAAGCCCAATGTAGTGATCCCCGAACCTGATACGATAACTGTTCGTATAGCGCCTGATTTTTCTGCCAGCCTGTTGTCGAACCAGAACTGTCCAACGTTCAGGGATTCGCTTACGACGATCGACTCAACATCTGACCGGTTGTTGGTTGAAACCAATCTCAACATTGGCGGGCTTGAGCGCAATGCCATTTCAATTATGCGGTTCAACAATGTAAGACAGATCCCGGAAACCGCCGAAATTTTAGCCGCCCGGCTTATTTTACAGGCCGATCAGCGCGGGCATCATTCGTCATGGCCCAATGCCAACTCGGTAAACCCGGTTGATTCCCTGAGTGTGTCGCTTTCCGCTTCAGGCTGGTTCCCCACGGTATCACTGGAATCGTTCCACGATCAATTGACCACCAGTCCCTGGCATAGAGAGGTAAGAAGGATGGTGCCATTTCAAAATGATACTATAGATGTAAAAGAGTATCTCGAAGGCTACCGGGATTATCTCTATTCATCCACCTCATTCATATTGGCGCAGGGATCGAAGGACTTTCATACAAATGTTTCCGGTTACGGTGAAGGCTACGAAGAAGCGCCGGGATACATGCAAAGCGGTTATGGAAATTATTATTCAACCCTTTATTCGCAACGGTATCCCGATCAATCGAAATGGCCGGTGATGGAAGTGACTTATGTGGTGTATCCGCCAGACGTAGATACCATGGGTGCGAAACTTGTTTATAATGCTACGTTACAATGTACGAATATCAGCAGCAGTTTGTGTTACAGTGCTGTTACAGATACTACGGTTAACCCCTATCAATACGGTATATTGGGTAATTACCGCCCACTGCGCAGTTTTGTGTATTACAGCCGCCGCATGGAATCTGATCCATTACAACCAATAAATACCCGTACTAATGGAGTGATAAAAGATTTTTCACCCTTCTGGATACTGCAAAACAATAACTGGCAGCCTTCATATGACACCACCCGCTGGGTATGGAATGCGCAAACCACGCTCTTTAACCGAAAAGGTTTTGAGCTGGAAAACAAAGATCCGCTCGGCCGTTACAATGCCGGTATCTATGGTTACGGTTTAACATTGCCGGTAGCGGTATTACAGAACAGCCATTTCCAGGAAGGCGCATACGAGGGGTTTGAAGATTATGACTTTGAAACAAATAATTGTGATAATGCCTGTCCGGTTGCCAGGTCGTTCGACTGGTCGGCCCACAAGGCAGATTTCACTACAGTACAGTCGCATACGGGACTGTATAGTTTGAAAGTAGAAGAGGATAACCTGGTGAGTATTTCAGCCGGTCTGCAACCGGCAGCCGATGGAGTGATTGCCACGCTGGCGTCTTCTGTAGAATCAGGCGCCTGCGGCGGCAAGCTCAAAGGTATGCTGGCTTCAAAGAGTACGATCCTGCCAAACTTTGCCCCGATAGCCGGCAAAAAAGTGATCGTTGGCGGTTGGGTAAAAGAAGAGAATAGCTGCCAGTGTAAAAGCTATACCCGCAATCATATTCTGGTTGGCTTTATGGTAGGAGGTAATATCAATACCATTCAGTTAAGTCCCTCGGGCAACCTGGTTGAAGGCTGGCAACGGTATGAAGCAGTTGTAGATATTCCGGTGAATGCCACCCAAATGACCCTGACGTTACAGGCATCGGATTCGGCCACTACTTATTTCGACGATATCCGTATTCATCCCTACAATGCACAAATGAAATCGTTTGTATACAACGCGGTGAACCTGCGGCTGATGGCAGAACTGGATGAGAACAATTACGCCACCATGTATGAATATGATGACGATGGTACCCTGGTGCGCGTGAAGAAGGAAACAGAGCGGGGTGTGCAAACTATTAAGGAAAGCAGGAGCGCATTGTTGAAGGAAGAACAATAGGCAATGGGCAATTGGCAATGCGTAAGAATTAATTGACTATATAAACTCATTATATGAAACAGCTTTGTGCATTATTAACGATAGCAGTTTTTCTACTGTCAGGCAGAGCGGGAGGAGCAGCGCCGCGCTATGAGAGAGATACCGCCGGTGCGGTAAAACAGTTTATGCAGAAAGTGCAACAGGCGTACAAGTCGGCCGCATACCTGAGTTTTCATGTAAAGTACCGGTATGCGAATAAAGATAATCCGCAGCGTTATATCGATACCATTCAGGGCGAAGTGGCAATGGATAAGAACCGCATGCGGTTTATAATAGAAGAGGTGGAGACGGTAACCAACGATAAGTATACGATACGGGTTGACCATGATGAGAAACTGATCTATTTGTCTACACCGCAGCCTGCGCAAATGGCCGATCCATTAGCGATGCTTGACAGTGCCCTGGCTCATTTTGAAGGCATCAAAGCACAGGTGACGCATAACAAATCGCAGTCTACACTGGTATTGAATTTTCCGCCCGGTCAACCTTATAAGAATATAACAATGGTCATAGACGAGAAAACAGGCTTTGTGCAAAGGGTGTTGTATGAGTTGTATACCGATGGCCTTGTTGAAAAAGACCAGGTGATAGGGCAGGGCGGAAATGGAATTTACCAGGCCGAAGGCCGTATAGAGATACTGTTCACTGATTACCGGCAGGGACAATTTTCCGATGCGCTGTTCAATGAAGGCGGGTATTTTACCCGGCTTGGGCAGGGACAATATGAGCCATCGGAAAAGTATAAAGATTACCAGGTATTTCTGGCGTCATCGAAACTGTAGCCTTACCCGTGTGGCAAGAGAATCAATGAAGAGCCATACAAGAATTGGAAGAAGTACATAGAATACAAAAGACAACCAAATGCAGACCCATTCCTTTTACCGCATATTATTACTTATAGGCTTTGTTTGTATGGCTGCTATTGCCCGCGCCGGCGATGGCGGCGGCGTAGTGGCAAAAGCTATACTCGACGGCAGTAAAAACCAGGTGCATAAAGATTCCTCGGTCACTGTGGAAGATTCCGCTTTCTTCAATGCCGCCGCTATTGGGGTTGATACCGGGTATTCGGTACAAAACGTAATTACCCTGAAAATAAATGAAGCTTCGAACGTATATATGCGTACGGCTTTTGAGGTAAGAGTGAAGCTGCTAATTTCTTATAGTAACGGTTCCGATACGGCTTCCGTTATAAAGGATTTTACAGTTACCTATGATACGGGAAATGTGTATAACGCCCGGAATAACTTTGTGTTTTACGGCGGGCGAAAAGTAACGGTTAAGATACTGGAGGTTGATTCAAACGGCGCTACCTGGAATGTATCGTCTGTGCTCATGGTCGAGAATCAGTTGACCGCTAAACCTAAATATATTTTCTCCTGCACCAATACCGTAACCAGTATCACGGTTACGCCTGTTGCCGATACTGCCGATGAATTGCCGGTAAGCTGGACAGCCATACGCGGCGCCGATCAGTATGACCTGGAGTGGACCTATGTAGATGCATCTGCTTATGAGCGCTATAAGACCGGTGGCACATTTGATCAGGCATTGATCTTCTATCACAATGCCACCCGCGTTAGTACCTCTGGTAATACCTACAATATTCCATTGATGTATGATAATAATGGAACATTGTTCATTCGCGTGCGTCCGGTTCAGATCGGTGAATCTAATTCGGTACTGGCTGCCAACTGGAGTTCAGTAATGGGGCAGTACGCGTTTACCGGCCATGAACGGCCGCTGAACTGGCAATCGAACATCAGTTTTGCCGAAGAAGGAAAACGCAAAGTGGTGGTGCAGTATTTTGACGGCGGATTGCGCAGCCGCCAGACCGTGACAAAAGACAATACCAATAATAATGTAATTGTTGCAGAAACCTTTTATGACTACCAGGGCCGGCCGGCCATCCAGGTGATGCCGGCGCCTTCGCTCAGTAGCGTAATTCAATATACGGCCGGGTTTAATGTGAGCATCAATAATCCGGAATATACTCAAAGTAATTTTGATACGCTGATCAGCCCCGATCTGTATTGTAATGCCCATGCCGGTCCCTTGAGTTCAACCTCAGGGGCGAGCCTGTATTATTCACCCAACAACCCAAAGAAAACCATCGGCATGAACCAGTTCATTCCCGATGCGGAAAATTATCCCTTTACCGAAACCGAATATACCCCCGATAATACCGGCCGCATCAGCCGCCAGGGCGGGGTGGGGGCTGCTCATCAACTGGGTAACGGACACGAAACAAAATATTTTTATGGTACACCCGATCAAAAAGAGCTGGATGCCTTGTTTGGAACCGATGTTGGCGATGCGTCACATTATTTTAAAAATATGGTGCAGGATGCCAATGGACAGTTCAGCATCAGTTATGTAGATATGCATGGCCGCACCATTGCTACCGGACTGGCCGGCGAAGAACCGGCCGGTATGACGCCATTAGCGTCAAACACCAGCCGGCAGGTCACCGAAAACCTGGTCGATTCCGCAGGAAGGTTCATTCAGAACTGGGACCTGTTAAGCCAGAAGTCCCTGGTGGTGTCAAAAGCGGGCGACCATACCTTTAAATATAAATTAGATCCGGCGTCGCTGATAGAGCAAAACTGCGATACGCAGAATATTTGTTACTCCTGCCTGTACGATCTGCAGATAACGATCACCGATAATTGCAACAACCAGTTACTGCCAGGCAACAAGGCTTTCGATACGGTGCTGCATAATTTTTCACTGGGAGCTATTACACCCAACTGCACCCCCTCGCCGGTGAACTTCGATTTTACTTTAAACCTCCTCCCCGGCAGTTACCAGGTAACCAAACGGCTTACCATAAGCCGGGATGCCTTTAACTATTACCGCGACAGTGTGTACCTGCCAAATAATACCTGCAGATCACTGCAGGATTTTATCAGCGAACAGCGCACACTCATTGCACAGCAGAACACTGAATGTGCACCCGATTGCGAAAGCTGCCGGGCCAGTGTAGGCACGCTGGAACAGTACAGGAACCAGTTTATTAGCCAAACGGGTATTGCCCCGGAAGAGGTAGCGTTTTATGAACCGCAAATAGCGCAATCCTATAAAAATGCACTGGAAGCCTGTAATGCCCTCTGTGGCGACAGCGCATCTACCGACAATGACATCCGGGCTGCGATGCTGCAGGACCTTACGCCGCCTTATGGACAGTATGCAGATACGTTAATACGTTCCGATGATGATAAGTTTTCGATCTTTTATATCAAACCCAACGACGAGTTGTATGTACCTGTATTTAAATTGGGCAATTTAGTCTACCGCGATGCGAACGGTCAGCCTGACAAAGTGTATGACCTCGAGTTTGACATGATGGTAGCGCCAAACACGTTAAACAAAACGGAGTTCACCCAAAACTTCCGCACCAGCTGGGCAGAAGCATTGTTACCCTATCACCCTGAGTACTGTAAACTTCAGCTACTGGAGTCGTTAAAGGCCAGCAATGTGTGGGACCGCAGAATGGAGAAGGTGGAAAATTTTTATGACGCCCGTGATTCGGGATACCTGAACCCAACAGGCAATGCCACCTTTGCCGGCTATAGCAGCCATTACCGCATTAATGCCGCTAACCTTGATCCATTAATATCTTTACGTCCGGAACTGAAGGTTGCCCTGGAGAATAAACTGAAAGAGTATATCACCTTAAAAAAGGGATTTTTGACAACTAAGGTGAACATGTGGAGCATGGCCAATGCCGTGGTAAAATGCGATTCGGGTAATGCTACCTGTGTAAATTATTACAACAATACGCACGCCCATAATTTTGATACCACCTGGTGCGATGGCGACCTTGACCAGGCCTGGCAAACATTCCGGCAAATGTATCTGAACGCCAAACAGGAACTGGTGAACGAGGTGGTCAATAATCCGGTTGATTGTACCCCTGTAAGCCCGGCCTATACCAGCATACCTACGCGTAAGGAACTAATGGATGAAGGCCACCAGCCACATTTTACCAAGGAAATTAAAGAGGCGATCGCTGAAAATAAACTTGATTTTGTCAATGATCCCGAAAAAGTGAATGAAGCCAAAGCCGGCGGGCAACAGGCGCTGAATAAAATGTATGATGACAATTGTTCGGCGTTGGTAGAGCAATGGAGAGCGCAATTGTCAGGCTGTTATAACGAAACTGCTTTAAATACGATCCTCCCCTTATTAAAAGGTTTGTGCCGCCAGGCTTGCGATGGCGATCATATTTTCGGGGCGAGCACCCTGCCAGCCGGAACTGACTACCAGGGCTACCACAGTTTTCAGGAGATATTGGATACTTATAACACCAATAATAATATTACCGTTGGGGTAGACTGTAATGCCGAACTGATCACGATGCCGGCGCCGTATGACAAACGCCCGGCTTATTATTATGAACCGGTAATTAGCAAACCTCGTGAATGTGAATGTAAGCTGATCAATGATCACTATTCAATGTATAAAGTGGGTAGATTGCAGGGAAGCGGCGATGCCAACTTTGCCGCCTATATACAAAGAACGCAGGGCGTAACCATGACCGAGAGCGATCTGCAAACCTTGAGGAGCCTGTGTAACGATCCGGGCATTCCTACGGATGCCGAAGTGACCTGTACCTTTCTGCCCAGTCCCATTTATTTACCACCGGCGCTTCAGTGTAATGTGGGAGAAGTATGTACCACCTGCACGGTAGTACAGGAATTATATCAGAACTTTAAACAACAGTACCCTAACGATACCCCACGCATAGCCGAAGCAGCTGATACTATGCAGCTAAAGCGGAATAATCTCTTCCGGAATTATATGAATAACCGCCTCGGTTATTCCCTGCAGACGGAGGAGTACCTGCAGTTCCTGAAACAGTGTGCCGATTCGGCCGCCATTATCGGGAATGTAACTTATTGCGACGACCAACATATCGGGAACCTGTATTATACCATAGGCAATGAGCCCGGTAAATTGCAGGATATTCAACCAACGCCGGATGGCGGTTATATTATGGCGGGCAGTGTTGGCATAACCTCCAGGGATGGAACGCTGGTTAAAACCGATAGCCTGGGGAATGTACAATGGGCCAAAAAATATGGCGGCCTCAACAGTGATACTTTATTACGGGTTCGCCGTACCAGCGACAATGGGTATATAGCGATCGGCACAACGCATTCGGGCCATTATACTACCGGGGCTATGTGGGTGATAAAAACAAATGCAGCCGGTGAAGTAAGCTGGACAAAAAGGATCGGTTTTGGAACACCGTTTGGCGAACATGGCTACGATATTATTCAAACCAGCGATGGCGGTTATGCGGCCCTCGGCATTTATAACCAGCATGCGGGGCATGGAGAGTTTTTGTTGAGCAGGCTGCAACCCGATGGAAACATTAGCTGGGTGCGGCGTTTCGGCACCAGCCGTTTACAGGTAAACAGCACAGCATGTTTGCCCGGTATGACAGATTCCATTAATTACAATGCAGCTTCTTCCTATGGATTGTTAGAACAGGCTGATACTTTACTGGTAAGTGGGGCTGCTTATGATCCTAACCTCGGCGACCGGTATTTTGGCGTGGTGCACCGCCTGGATAAAGACAATGGCAGCCTGTTGGGATCCTGGCATTATGCCGATGGAGCGGATACGACCCGCAGTTGCTGGTTCAGGGATATATATTCTACCGAAAACGGGTATATGATCATGGTGAACAGTGCGCAGCAATTGGGAACCACCAATGCGCAGGCAGGAGTTATCCATTTAACAAAAGCAGGAGAAGTAGTATCCTACAAGCGATTCAATATTCCGGCCGGCAGCGACAGAATGGTTACATCCTCTGTATTCCCGGCAGCCGGCGGCGGTTATATGGTGGCCCAAACCGGTAATAACAGCCAGCATATTACCTGGCAGCGGGTAGATGCGGCAGGATCGCTGCTGTGGTCGAGCGAAACCAATCTGGCAGGAACGCAAACCGTTGGCCGCATTGCACAGAACGATAAAGGCAGGTTTACTTTGGCCGGAGATAACAACCAACAGATGTTAATGCTGGCGCTGCATCCCGGCAACAGTTGTTTTGACCAGGATGTAACGCTGGGGGCAACCGACGAACCGGTAAACCGGGTGCCCTGGGCCACAGGAGTAGATGAGCAGGTAATGCCCCTGTATACTGATACCACATTGACAGGGTTTGCTTATACGCTTACAGATTCCATGCTGGTATGTTCGAGCGAGGGGCCATGCCGTGATTATTACGAAGGGCCCAGGTTATGCGGTAAATCGCAACCCGTATTGCCGCCGTATAAAGAAGAGTTTACCGCTTGTTCAGACAGTACTTTCTTTGCGATAAGCAAGGGCACAGAGTTGTACAAGGAGTATACCGATTCACTTTCCGGCGCTTTTGAACGGAACTATATAGAGAAGTGTTTACAGGCTTACCGCTACGAATCGTTTACGGTTACTTATACTAAAAAAGAATATCATTACACATTATATTACTACGACCAGGCAGGTAATCTTATTCGTACGGTATCGCCGGCTGGTGTAAACCCAATAACCGATTCATTGGAGTTGGAACAGGTAAAGGCGTATAGGTCTGCAGGTACAGAAAAAGTACCGGTACATACGCTCTACACCGATTACCGCTACAATACGCTGAACCAGGTAGTGGCGCAACATTCCCCTGACGGTGGAACAAGTGCTTTCTGGTACGATAGGTTGGGAAGGTTGAGCATATCTCAGAATGCGAAGCAAAAAGACAGTATACAATATAGTTATACGAAATATGATATTATTGGCCGGATCACCGAAGTAGGACAGTTGGCCAGCAGTACGGCTATGGTTGATGCCACCAGCAGGGACCAGGGTTCATTGGAGACCTGGCTCACGAATGCCGCGGGAACGGCAGAGCAGGTAACGAAGACGACGTACGATGTTGAATACACGCCATTACAACCGGTGCTGAAAACGCGCAACCTGCGCAACCGGGTATCGTGGACGGCATTATATAACACGGCTACCGATCTGGGTAATAATGAAGCGGCGACTGCTACCTACTACACCTATGATATTTTAGGCAATGTGGACACCCTGGTGCAGGATTACCGGTTCGGTGTGATGGCCGCCAATGGCAACCGCTTTAAGAAGATCGCTTATGATTTTGATCTGGTAAGCGGTAAAGTAAACCAGGTAAGTTATCAGCCCGGGCAATCCGATGCGTTCTATCACAGGTATGTGTATGATGCAGAGAACCGTATTACAAATGTGCTTACCAGTGCCGATAGTATCAACTGGGATAATGATGCATTCTACCAGTATTATGATCATGGACCATTGGCAAGAACGATATTGGGAGAGCAGCAGGTTCAGGGTATTAATCATGCTTATAATTTGCAGGGTTGGATAAAAACCTTTAATCCCGATGTGCAAACTGGCGGCGGCTACACATTGAAGGCTGACGGAAGTACAGGAAGTGTTGTAGGCAAGCCGGCTTACCAGGTAATGTTGAATTATTTCAATGGCGACTACAAGGCAATCAGCGGGGTCACACCGATGGATAATGGGTTAGATTTGGCGTTGGGAGGCGCATACCGTCCGTTGTTCAATGGTAATATAAGCAGTATGGCGGTGAATATTGAGAAGTTAGGTAATCCGTTGTTGTATAATTACCAATATGACCAGTTGAACCGCATTGTGGCAATGGATGCGTGGCAAAAAGGCGCTAACTGGGGAAGTTTAACACCACGAAATGACTTCCAGGAACGGATCAGTTATGATGCCAATGGAAATATTTTAGGATATAAACGGAATGGTAACAACACGTTTGCCGGTAAACCGTTGGGTATGGACAGCCTGAATTATAGTTATGTAATGGGGACCAATAGGCTTGATCATGTGAGTGATAATGTGCCTGCAGGAAATTATACCGAGGATATCGATAACCAGACAGCGGGTAATTATGATTATGATGCTATTGGTAACCTGGTAAAAGATAATGCAGAAGGCATTACGAGCATTAGCTGGACGGTATATGGAAAGATCAGGCAGATTGTAAAAGGTGATAGTGTTGTGATTTCATATACCTATGATCCCAGTGGTAACAGGATTAGTAAAGCGATAATTAAGTCAGGTTCCACTGATACTGCCAGGACATGGTACGTGCGGGATGCACAGGGGAATGTAATGAGTGTATATGAGGCTGGTAAGCCATCGGTAAATGAAGGTCATTTAACGCAATCGGAGCTGCACTTGTATGGCAGCAGCAGGATTGGGTTATTACGCCGGAGTTTTGATGTGGCTGAAGAGTACAATCCAGCCGATACCACCATGCCCTTGCTGGGTACTGGTCTTGGTCATAACTTTGGCCGGGGAAATAAGCTCTTTGAGTTAAGCAATCACCTGGGCAACGTGTTGGCGACATTGAACGATAAAAAGCTCGGCGTGTCATCAAATAATAATACTGTTGATTATTTCAATCCGCAGGTGGTGAGTGCGCAGGATTATTATCCATTTGGGATGTTACAGGTAGGAAGGGTGTTTAATTCGGGTGGATATAGGTATGGGTTTAATGGAAAAGAATATGATAATGAAGTGAAGGGAGAGGGAAATCAGCAGGATTATGGGATGAGGGTCTATGATCCGAGAGTGGGTAAGTTTTTGAGTTTGGATCCGTTGACGAAGACTTATCCATGGTATACACCATACCAATTTACGGGAAATAATCCCATAAAGTTTATTGACCTCGATGGCTTAGAACCGTTTGATCCAAATAAATATATTAATTCAGATGCTCCTAATGTTGATCCTAAATATAAGAACGTAAACTTACATAGACCTAAGGTTGAACCTGAAGGCGCTGCGAAAGTTGCAGTGGGTATTTTGAATGCGGCTTGTATGACGTTTGGTGCTTTTTCTGAAGCGGCATTGGCAGGGCATCTTGAAAATAAATATGTAAATCAGGTACAATTCCCTCTGACCAATAACAATATTGGGCATGTAGCAATGGGTATAATAATTTCTCCTGTTGCACTAGCAATGGAACTAAAAAAGGACCCAGGAAACGAGCTGTTATGGGGAGAGGCTGCATTTATGATAGGGGCTTTTGTTAAGTTTAGACCTACACTTAAAGGTTCAGTGCCTGATGTTGCTTTAGGAGTGTCGGAATATATGGGGCGGGATCCTGTAACTGGTAGGGCTAAGCCAAATGCCTTGCAACAGTTTGCTTCAGAGCAAAAGGCCTATCCTCATGATGTCTGGTCTAATCCGTTCGGAGGTATCGCTTCCGAAGCAGGCAAAACGGGATTTGATCAGATTTTTACAGCAGTTATGGATCACGTGGTTAATGGAGGCGGTAGGATAAAGTTTAATTTAGAATTTTTTGAAATAGATCGTGCTGCAAAATCAGCAGGCAAAAGCCTAATGGATGCGGAAGGTTATACAGATTGGGAATTCGGTCAATTAGTGGATAATAAAGCATATTGGGAGAAAACCGACCTCTATCGCAATAATAAAATTCTAAGTGAAAGTGAAAAAACACAAGTTCGGAATGAATATAAAGAAGCCGCAAAAAAACAAAACAGATGATGCATCAATCTTTTAAGATAAGACAAAGAATTAATGGATATAATTATTATGCATTAATTGAATTAGAAGTGGATGAGAATTTTGATAAAGAATTAATAATTGAATATGATGATTCTCGAGTTGATCCTAAATGGAAATCTTCGATTGATTTTGGAATAAAATATTTTCATTTTCATTATTTAGAAAATGAAAATAAGGGGTTTGCAGTGTTAGTGAGAAATTTGCATACTATGATAGGTGATTCAACGCCGTCTATTGTTTTTTACATAACAGTTAAATGTTTAACAGAGTTGTTTTCTTTTAAAAAGGACTTGGTTAAAATTAATCAAGAAACGGGAGAGTTTATTTTTTTTAGATAATCAATAATTTTTAGTGTCGTACAGTGCTTTTAAATTTTTTGCCATAAGTACAAATTGTGCTTAATGAGCAGTAGCCA
>NZ_LWBP01000190.1 GCF_002078015.1 Niastella populi
CCAATTAGACCAAACTCAGATCTGTTTATGCCTTTCTTTTATTCGTTTATTGAGAGTTATCTTAACGGGAACTCAATCAGCAAGCCCATACGAAGATTTACTGACCTCTTATTATCAGCCAGTATTGTTTCATTTATATTTAATAGATTCATTTTTAAGTATGAATGGATTTCGATAACCGACTACAAAGCAGTGCTGGATTTCTTCATTCAAGGGCATTTTGTGGTACCAATAATCTTATTTACGATCGTACATATTGGACTGGCAAATATTTCTTCAATTATTTTTACAATCACTACGCTGCATAAAAGCTCAAAATTTATCAAGCAAATAAAAAAATATCAGGTAAAAAAAAGGGACTATAAAGCATTTTTCAAAAAAATGAATAACAATGAAATCTTCCAGCTACCTATTGAATTTAATGAAACAGTATTACTTAAAGCCTATTATCACCTGAAGAATAATATCAGTGAAGAAGAGTGGAAAAAGGCAGAGACCGAAGGCAGCAAACTCAAGGAAAACCTTGAAAATGATTTTAATCTAACCGTTAAGGCAATAGTCGCCACCGCAATATACTTTTACAACTTGTCGTATTTTCGCTTCGGGCTTTTCATTACTTCTCTAGCCATTCTTCTTCTAATTGCTATCGCACTTTGGTACTTTTATGTACTTGTTTACATTCTACCTTCAGTACTAAACAAGATAGACACTGAATTTCAAAATTACATCGCAACCCAACAAGACCAAGGAAACATCACCCAAATAGATGAAAATTTGACTATTGAATAATGCACGTGTTTTTAAAAAGAGAAACCTAAAACTTAAAATTGCCTTTAATGTATCTGCAAGGAAAATACATAAATGATATTACTGCTGAAGATATTGAAAACTTAATTAACAATAGCATAAAAGAGAACAAGGAACTTGATTACAAAAGGGAGCTAAATATAAATTCAGGAAAGGACACTGCTAAAAACAGAACTAATTTTATTGGTGATGTTTCCGGAATGTATAACACGGACGGAGGATGCATTATATATGGAATTGAAGAGAAAAAAGATAACGAAAATAAAAACACTGGCTATCCTAGCAAAATCGTTCCTCTAGAAATTGAAAATCAGGACAAGTTCTCTCAGTTAATCTATCAAATAATTGGTGCTCATACAGATCCTAAAATCACAACGATAGTGGCCAGGTTTATTCTTGTTCAAGAAAAATTATTACTCATTATAGGAATACCTAAAAATTACGGATTGCCTTCAATGGTAACCCATGAAAGTACAAATAGATTTCTTAAACGAAATTCGGTTGGCAATTATCTAGTGTCAACTTCTGAATTAAATCAATTATTTTTAATGAATCAGTCGGTAAAAGAAAGGGCCAGCTCATTTAGATTAAACCGAATAAAAGAAATTCAAGAAACTACCTTAGTGCCCATGATTGCGACTGCAGGTAGTTATTTTTTACATTTCATTCCCTATAGTTTCGCTGATGAAAAGCAATATGATTTAATTAAACTAACTGAACTTAAGAACATCTATCCTGTTCCAAAAGAAGAGTATTACAGCAGTAATTACCTGAAATTCAATTTTGATGGCTTATACACATATCAACACGAACAAGGGCAAAATTTAGTTACTTCTCATATTCAATACTTCAGAAATGGTATTATTGAGATGTTTTCGCAAAGGTGCTGCACTATGGCGTCCAATTTGAAAATATTCGAAGGTCATGTATTTATTACAAACTTATTACAGGGTATTCCGAATATTACAGAAGCATTTAAGAAATTACAGGTTGAACCGCCTATTATGCTTTTCGTAAGTATCTTAGATATAAAGGCTGCTTACCTACGGACAGTAGGGGATGTCACTTATCCAATTACATACAATAAGGACAATTTATTCTTTCCTCCAATTGTATTAAATACATTTCCCTTAAGCAAAGATGAGATATTCGGTGAGTTAAAGCCAGCTTTTGATATATTATGGCAAACAGCAGGAGAAAAATCATGTCCTTCAATAGAAACCTTTATAAAGCTGCCGCCAAAAAAATGATTCAACTAACACTTTGTCATTTTTCAACGTATTTTATTAACATGCCAAATGGTGCTATATAAAAACCCATATATTTTATATGGGTTTTGAGTATTCTGGTCACTTTTCTCAATTTGTAAAGAACTGTTTAAAAAGAGGTATCAATTCGTCGGGTTGCTGCGCAACAAATGACGGCGAAAGCTGAATAAGCGAATCTGGATCCGCAGCTCCCCATAAGCAGGCAACTGATTTTACTCCTGCGGCATGTGAAGCCTGGATATCGATATTCCGATCACCCAAAGACAATGTTGATTCTGGAGTAGCCTTCATCATCGAAATTGCTTTAATGATGGGATCAGGATGCGGCTTTCGTCGCGCGGTATCGTGATAGCAGACCTTCTGATTACAGTTAATATTCCAATGGGCTATTACCCGATCGCAATACGTACCCGGACTTGAAGTCACAATGCAAAATGGAACGGTATGAGCTTCTAAGTAGGCGATTGCCTCAATAATGCCTGGATAAAGCGAGAACTGGGGTATTAATTGATATACGTCCGACCAGTTTCTATTGGTGCGATGAGATTCTGCAATTGATGAATCAATTAACGTTTGATCCAAGTCGAACACTACTCCCATAAGCTGCCTTGTTTGGTATCCGTGTTGGATTGTTCTTTCTTTTCTGCATTACCATTCGCTGGGATTTCATCAACATGCTTTTTCAGCCCATGATAGATATGATCATAGAGCTGCAAATACAACTTATTGTCCCTTTTTCCAAATCCGCTGATAAAATCCGCATAGCCAATTGAGTCTGAACGCTGCCATTTTCCGTCAATTGAACTAGCAACACTTATATCGTTCAAATATTCTTTTATGTGGGATGCTAAGACTATGGCGGTGTCGTCGAAATCACTGTAGGTTTTGCCTTCTATTACATTATGCTTGGATTCCCCGTCAGTACAAATGACACCCAACAAGTCAGGATAGAAATAT
The DNA here is from genome assembly GCF_002078015.1 of Niastella populi. Taxonomy (GTDB): domain Bacteria; phylum Bacteroidota; class Bacteroidia; order Chitinophagales; family Chitinophagaceae; genus Niastella; species Niastella populi. Next base: position 3,033 of record NZ_LWBP01000190.1, read on the forward strand.
GTCGCTTCTGATCCGTTTATATCTGTAAAATCATTCAGCAGGATAAACATGAGGATATCGATCTCATCCTTTGAATAAACCGGCAAGGCCTTCCCTTCCCTGATAAGCATTTGATTGCCCTGCACCTTCGGTTCAGATCGATATTGCTGCGGGTGATTGAAGCAAACCAATTTCCGATTGTATTCGTTGCAATACTTTGCGGTATGCATTGTTCCGCCCTTCACGTCGGTTTCAACGATAACAACGGATTGCGATAACCCCGCTTGAATCCTGTCGCGATCCACGAAATAGTTAGCCATTGGCCGTTGTTTGACAAAATATTCGGAAACCAACACTCCGTTTTTGTCTACGATCGTCTGCGCCAATTCCTTATTTTCCTTAGGATAGATATGATCGAGTCCGTGAGCCAGAACAGCCGCCGTTGTTCCATTGCCCTTAAGCGCACCCACATGGCCGGCTGTATCGCACCCTAACGCAAGCCCTGAAACCACATTGAATTTGTGCGAGGCAAAGACTTCGCCGAGCCGTTCTCCTATCTTCACTCCGAAGTCAGTGGGCTCCCGCGTTCCGATAACTGCAATGTTCGGCTTCTCCGATAAGACCTTGATATTTCCCTTGTAGCTCAATGTAACGGGAGGATCCGGCGTTTCGCGAAGCTGCTTCGGGTAATCTTCATCGAGGACACTAATTACGGATATGCCAGCTTTTTCTGATTGTTCCAAAATCTGTTCAGCATGGCCAAATGCAAGGTCATAAGCCGCAGCAGAATACTCTGGGAGTCTCATGCTGCCCGCTTGTTCCTTCACATAGTCGATCAAGTCTTGCTTGTCCGAAACGCTATGATCCAAAGCCGTCAGTAATTTCAAAGCCGTTTTCCTGCCCACTTTCGGCAGTTGCAACAAGGAAACTATATTCTGCACGCTTATCTTCTGTCCCATGCTATCTAGTTAAAGTGACTCAAATTTATCGATTCATTCAATGCGCCATCGTATTCCGTTTTCCCTAGGCAGAAAAAATAATAGCGACCGTGGGGCCATTGCTGTTTTAACACCTCCAATATAGCAGAAATGGTTGTATTGCTTGTAGTTACGTCATCAAGGATCAAGACATTCTTATTGTTCAGATCCTTTTCCTGATTTGCTACAAAATAAACATTTTCCATCATTTGCCTCCGCTCATCGCGCGTTCTTATGGTGTGCATCGGTGGCGTTTCCCTATGTTTGGCAAGAATCGTTGGCGAGTATTCACAGTTTAGCTGCTTCGCCAATACTGTTCCCAGTTTGTCCAACGCTTTTTGGCCTGACGGCCGCAGTTCCCTGCTGCCGAGCGCCCTGATAATGCAATCAAAGTTGATATCGGTTCCTGACAATACGGTTGAAGCCCAGTTGCACCATTTATGAACCCATTGCTGGTTATTATCCTTGAATTGTATTACATAATAGGGCAACGTTCCATTCGTCTGCCGTTCCGCCGAAACGTAATAACACAGATGCCAGGCGCCATGCAGTCCGAGGGTTCTATACTTCCATTCGGTTAACAAGCTAATCATTAGATATTTTTTAAGGGGTGAGAAAATGGCGTTCCCTATACGCAAAACACCGCAGGCAATAAAAATTACTACTCCGAGATAAAAAAACCGTAAAAAATACGGGTATGCAGCGAGTATAGGCTATCCGTTAGGAGTCCTATGCCGTCACCAGCACTGGTTCCAGCTTTTCCAAAATACGCCGCCTTGGTTTCGTCTTATTGCCTTCGCAGTCGATAAGGGTTCCGTGATCGATCCCCAGGCGCCTCGCCAATGCGCTTTGGGTCAAGCCGTGCATATACCGGTATTTCTTGATTTTGCCGCCAAGTGTACTGGCATTGATCTCCCACGGGAAAAAGCCTAAAAACTCGATAATCTTCGGATAGTACTTGATTTGCGGTTCGTGCCCTGTCATCTCCCAGTTGGTAATGGTTTGTTCGGTGGTGCCGATACGCTGGGCAACGTCCTTCTGCAGCAGTCCGAGCTTCAGGCGGCGGGCGCGCAAGTGATAGCCGAGCGTATCCGGATCAGGCATAACGCTGACATTCAGGGGCTTCTCCACGCTCCGTTCGAGCCGGGAAAAAGGCAACGCATCAATGCCCCTGCGGCTTCTATAATCATCCCGAAAAAGAGTGCACCTGTGCGCCGGGCGCCGTTCACAAATACCTGAACAAAATATCGGGGCCGCTGCTCGATCGTATAGACCTGCATGTTGAAGTTACGCCGGTTCCATTTAGTGATCTGAGTATGCAAAAGAATGCGGAATCTTCAGAAGAAATCCGTATTAGAGTTATCAATGCCCGTGATCTGCAAACCCAGCGGTATAAAAACAATGCAGGCGTTTATTGCAATGCGCAAATGAGTAGTAAGCTGTTAAAACAAGTATGTGTGCTTGATATGGCGGGACAAACTTTATTAAAAACGGCTATGCACAAGCTCAATTTATCGGCCCGTGCTTATGACCGTATATTGAAGGTAAGCCGCACAATTGCCGATTTGGCTGCAAGTGAAACCATTTTACCGGAACATGTGGCGGAAGCTATAACGTACAGGAATCTTGACAGAGATGGTTGGGGAGCGTGAGCGGTTCGGTTAAGATCTGGGGCAAAGAATAGAAATGGGCAGGCAATCGTTGCGAACTATTTAAATTAGTTCTGTATCGTTTTATAAGAAGGTGTGTTCCACTCTTCTGCAGGTGTGTTCTGTTGCGTTTTTCCTTTAAAGATCCGGTTGAAAACTTCACCTATGATCTGGGCGCCGGTCTTACGTACAATGCGAATATCTAACCAGAAGTTTGCATTACGAACATAAAAAGCATCGAACTGGTAGCGATGAAAAATGCTTTCAAAATCCTTTGTAGGACCGCGATAGCCTTTGATCTGTGCCAACCCTGTGATACCGGGTTTTACGAGGTTTCTGAATTTATATCCATTAACCGCATTGGCGAATTTATTACAGTCGGCATTCATATGTGGGCGGGGGCCTACAATGCTCATTTGTCCCATTAACACATTAAAGAACTGAGGGAATTCATCCAAACCGGTAACACGCAGGAACATACCGACCCTTGTGATGCGGGGATCATTATCAGTGGCCTGGCGAACATCTGCATCCCTATTAATGTACATAGTACGCAGCTTATAACACCAGAACACACGGCCAAGGAACCCTACCCGTTTCTGTTTGAAGAATACCGGTCCTCTTGAGTCAAGTTTTATCAGAACCATTAAGATGGGGAGTAACCATGATAACACCAGTGTAATGATCATTAACGAGGTCACAATATCAAAACACCGCTTTGCAACGAAGTATCCCTGCTTCCGCTCTAAATAGAGCCTGAGTGAAGGTGGATGCTCGGTAAAAAACTTTACTCTCTTATAAACTAAATTTTCAGGTTGCTCGATCATAGCACAGGTATTTGGTTCTTCCAGGATTTCGTAAACGAATTTAATGCCGTATTAGTACTTACGCTCTGTATTTACTACATTTTAACATCTAAAACATCAAAATCGCCTAAACCCTTAATAACTAAAAGTTAAAACAAATGTTTAAAAATTATAAAACCCATCCATTGACAATGCAAACTTAAGAAAGGTTGCACCAAAAAAGGTTTAAAATAATTTTCACTTTTTAGTAAACATTTGACATTCACGAATTTTGTTCAAATCAACGCGCTTATGGGCTAAAACAGCACGGTTATTGCCACTTTAAACACTTTATTATTTTTTACAGTGGGGCTGAAGCAACGTTTTAAGGCATTTTTGCACTCCATTAAGACCTAAATGTTTGAAAATGCATTTACATTTGCACTATTATTTAAAAACCACTGTTTTAAAGGTTAGATTTCGCATAACCGTTAATTAGAAAATGAGATCTTATCCCCCAACAATTGATTTTTATCTTTTAATACCCTTCTACAATAACTTACCGGGGCTGCTTCATTCGCTTAAAAGCGTTCACTATGATGCAGATAAATATACAGTGGTAATTGTTGATGATGGTAGCAGACAGCCTGTTGGCCTGGAAGATATATACAGGGAAATTTCACGCGATATTTCTGTTGAAATAATACAATTGCCTTGTAATAAAGGCATTACAGTTGCATTAAACTCCGGCCTGGAGTGGATAAAAAAGCAAAACAATGCAGCTTTTATTGCCCGGATCGATTGCGGCGATACCTGTTCGGACGACCGGTTCTATAAACAGGTAGCATTTTTAAAAGCGCACCCGTCGGTCGGCCTGGTAGGCAGTTGGTGCATTTTTAAAGATCATGTTTCAAATGTGGCTTACCGGTATATTACTCCTACCCGGCATAAAAAGATAAAAAGGGGTATGCATTTTAGAAATATTTTCATCCATCCTACCGTAATGTGGCGGTGCGATGCGATGAAAGACAATAAGCTTTATCCTGACACCTACCCCGATGCAGAAGACTACGGCTTTTTTTACCGCTTCTTGCAACAGGGCGAAACGGCTATCATTCCCGAATATCTGGTTACATGCGAAATAAACCACAAAGGTATTTCGCTGACTTCCAGGAGGAAACAGCTTAAAAGTCGTATTAAAGTGGTGCAGGAATACGGAAGAAACAGGGTTTTACGTTATTTGGGAGTTGTTAAGTTGAGATTGTTGCTTATTATACCATATAATATCATTTTTTCCATAAAAAAGTCATTATACGGTGTATAATCCGGTACTAATTAATGCCATATGATCAATATCAGGAATTTATTTAGTATAAGTTCCGTTATAGTATTGCAAATTTGCTGATTACCATTAAATCCATTTATTATGAAAATTGTACATGTGGCGGAGGCTTTTGCGGGTGGGATCGTAGTTTTTGTAAAATCGCTGGTTGAGAACCTGCCTGAAGATGAGCATATTATTGTGCATGGAGAAAGAGCTCATGTAACAAGTTTTACTGATATAAGAAAAAAGTTTGCCCGAACCAATGCACGTTTCGTTCGCTGGCATTCAGCACAACGAAGCATTTCCCTTGTTAAGGACTGGTCGGCTTTCTGGGAATTATACCGCATCTTAAAAAGGCTGAAGAAACAACATAAGATCGATGCCGTTCACCTGCACTCTTCAAAAAGTGGATTCATTGGTCGCCTTGTATGTAAATTACTGGGCATCAACAATGTAATATATACTCCCAACGGCGCTCCCTTCCTGGTAGGTACCAGCAAATTTTCGAATTTCCTGTACAAACAACTGGAACGCCTCGGTTATGGCTTTGGCGGTCAGGTAGTTACCTGCTCCCCATCTGAACAGGAGGAGTATGAAAAGATCGGCATCCGGTCTATCACTATCAATAACGGCATTCCTTTCGACCGCGTAAGTGGTTTTGATATGGAGCCTTCCAGCAAGAAATTCCGTATTGTAACCAGCGGACGCATTATCAATCAAAAGAACCCCGCTCTCTTCAACAGCATTGCCAAATACTTCGAAGAGTTCAAACAATTCCAGTTTATCTGGATTGGCGATGGTCCTGAAAGAGAATTATTAACTTCTTCCAATATAACGATCACTGGCTGGCAATCTGGCGAAGAAGTAGCCCGCCTTATTTCCGCTGCTAACGTATATTTGTCTACCGCCAATTTCGAGGGTTTGCCATATGCGGTTCTGGAAGCCCTCGCTCTTAAAAAACCAGTACTTCTTACAGACAGCGTAGGGAACCGTGACCTTGTAAAATCATGTTTGAACGGCGACCTGTTTAAACATCATGCTGAAGCGATAGTCAAATTGTTGCAATACTTTAACAACAGCAGCATGCTCAACATTATGGGAGAATATTCTGCCATGCACGGAAAAGAGTCATTTAATGTAAATCATACCTTTGCCCGGTATAAGGATTTATACGGGGGCAATCATATTGAAAACGATAAATATTTGAAGCCTGCCCTCGTAAATGCTTAATAAAAATTTGTATACAACCATGGAGAAGCAACTCAACGGGGTGATGAGTCATGATATGATCAAACAGCAACTGGACCATATCAGAACCTTTATTGAACTTGAGCTCACAGAAAAGAAAGAGACCATAAAAGAGCAGGCTGCAGAAATTGAAGAGTTGAAACAACTATTGCAGAAAAAAGAACTCGCCATCAGCATGTTTGAAGCCAATACCCAGCAGTTTCAGGAAACGGCCGAGGGCAACAGGCAACTGATCAATAAATTACTTGGAGATATAAGCAAGTTGCAAAACGAGATAGACTGGTATAAAAGGACTTATGAAAACAGAAGTTTTTTTGGTACGATAAAAGAGAAATTAAAAAGAAAATAGCTTTCGTTAGCCCTTGTCTTAATTAAAAAATATGTTCTTTTCACGTAGCGGATATTTCCAATATTTAGCTTCTCTTGTTAACTTCCATTATCTAACAGTGTTATTAAGTAATCGAATCCATTGTTGCAAGTTTACATTTGAACTTGTAGGCCTGATATTAAGCATTCTTTTTTCACCTTTATTTATTTTTCAAAAAGAAACCTTTCGCATCAACTCATTGATAGCGATGGGCTCGTTGCTATGGCATTGTTTGCCTGAAGGCCGTTCCGCTGATACACCAGAAATTACGTTAACCGCCACTGGCAAATAAAATCAAAATAATATTAATGAAAACGTTATCAGTCATTATCCCTGCTTATAATGAAGGAAAGACCATACATCTTATTTTAAACAGAATCAAAGCTACCACGCTGATCAACGAAATATCCAAAGAGATAATAATTGTTAACGACTGCTCTACTGATAATACAGATGAATCAATACTATCCTATATCCAAAACAACCCCGACCTGAAGATATCATATTATAAACATGAAATAAATAAAGGTAAAGGCGCCGCTCTTCATACAGGCATTGCCAATGCCACCGGAGATTATATTATTATCCAGGATGCCGATCTTGAATACGACCCCGAAGAATATAACAGGCTTATAAGACCGGTGTTCAAAGCATCGGCCGATGTAGTGTATGGATCGCGATTCATGGGCGGGTCTCCCCACAGGATTCTGTTCTTCTGGCATACAATAGGAAACAAATTTCTTACAGCGCTTTCAAACATGTTTACCAATCAGAACCTTACCGATATGGAAACCTGTTACAAACTTTTCAGGTCATCCATTCTTAAAAATATTCAATTGAGAGAACGCAGGTTCGGTTTTGAACCGGAAGTCACGGCTAAGATATCCAGGATACCAGATATTAAAATATACGAAGTTGGCATTTCTTATTACGGCCGAACCTATGCAGAAGGGAAAAAAATAAACTGGAAAGATGGGTTCCGCGCCATTTTCTGCATTTTAAAATATGGATTGTTTAAATTATAACAATGCAAAGGCGAATTTAATTATACAACCTGACGAACAATAAAGGTCCCCTGCCAGGTAATTGTAACGGTATACCATTTTTCATCGGCAAACAACCCCATAAATATAATGTCCTCTGCATCTAAAACCATAATTAGATTGTTTATTTCGCTGCTATTGGCAGTGTACCTGTTATTGTTACTTAAATTGTATTACGACTTAAGCACACTGATGAACTGTGTAACAGGGATTGTTGCGTTTACTTGTTGCTATATAATAACAGGCCGTATGCTTTTAAGGTTGCATAATAGGAAGCAGGTCATCCTGCTTTCTTTGGCCTCCGTGATATTTACTGCCATGGTTTGGATTGCAGCTCCCAGAAGTGTCAATCCTTTTACAAGCTCCCCGTATGTTGGCTATGTAAAGGTAACGGCCCTTGGCGAAAAGAATGACAGTGCGAGGGCGCCCGAGGTTTGGATCACCAGTATAAACAACAGTGAAACACAACAAAGCCTGAATGCCATATCACTGGCCAAAGGCTGGGAAAAAAATTACAATTATATCCTTTCGGCCAGAGACCAGCCTGCCACCCAGGAAATAAAAATCAGAAACTCCGGAAAGTATGAAATTGAATTCATAAGTCATTCATGGTCGGGCAAGGTAAAGATCGAAGATGGGAGCAATACGACGATAGTTGATCTTTTCAGAGAAGGTCCGGCAGGCAGCTACACATATACCGGTAGTTCAACGTTTCCGATCGTAAAAAAATTTAATGAGGCATATGCTACCCCAATTAGCATAATATCTTTTTTAGCTTTATTCGCATGCTCGTTTGTTTGTCTTGCCTTTGCTCAGTTAAAAAGCAATTATGCGTTGTTACTTTTTCCGCTTTCCCTATTTGCATTTATACTAACGGATCATTTCTTTTTGGACACAACAGGTAAGTTATTGGTGCTTACATTTAGTATCGGCGGTTATATTTTGATCCGGAAGATTGCATATAAAGATTATCTGAACAATCTTACCACATGGGAGAAGGTCTTTTTTCCGCTTGTAGTCATCTATGGCAGCTTCGCTTTTGTAGGACATCAGTTGTTCCTGGCCGTATATCCCGTTAAACAGCTTATTCACAAAATCTCATATTTCATATTATTCAGTGCCTGGCTGACATTAATGAGTATTGCCTTTTTACATGCTACGGAAATTATAAGAAAAAAGATAGGCCAAAAAGAATCCGTTGTACAGGCACGATCAATAAACCCTGTAAAGCTTTTCTTCACATTCATGGGTATTATGGTGGCATGCTGGTTGGTATATTTTATCGCTTTCTTTCCCGCAGTCATGTCGGCAGATTCTCTTGATCAATGGGCCCAGGCAACCCATTTTATACCACTGAATAACTGGCACCCGGTCTTTCACACCCTTTTTAACAAGCTGTTTATAACCATTTATAAAAGCCCTGCATCGATAGCGCTGGCGCAGATCGTTTTTATGGCAACCGTTTTATCGGCCTTCCTGTTAATGCTGGCGAAGAAAGGACTACCAGTTAAATGGCTGAAATGGATCGCATTAGGTATTGCATTGATACCTGCCAACGGAGTAATGGCGGTTACCCTTTGGAAAGATATTCCCTTTGCCATTTCCCTGGTTTGGTTAACATGCGTTTTGGCTAAAATTGTAACTGACGAAAATTATCTGAATAAGAAAACCAGCTGGCTCGAAATAACCTGCGCGTTAGTGGCAGCGGGATTGTTCAGACACAATGGTATTCCAGTTTACATTTTAGCTGTTATCGGCCTGATGGTATTATATTTCAAAACCAAAAACAAACGAATACTTGTCAGTTTGTCAATTTCTATTGCAGTAATGGCCGGGTACTTTCTTTATATATCCTCCCCTGAACGCGTTATACCCAATCCACCTTCGATAAAATTAGTGGCGCCAATTCATGGAATTGCCGCAGTAAAGTTCTACAACGGCAAACTGGCTAATGAAACAGTACAGGAAATGAGCAAAATTCTACCTGATTCCATCTGGAGAAGCCATTACCGGCCTTTCTCTGCTGACGAATACCTGTTCTTTACCAACAGGCCTTTTGTAAAGAATTTGGCAGAAATGTCTACGGGAAAAGTACTGCAGCTTTATCTTAACACATTAGCTAAAAATCCATATTTAGTTGTAAGGGACCGACTAAATGGCACAGAAATAGTATGGAATGTTTTTGAAGCAAACGGATCGTTCAATTACCGGTATCATCATGATCTCGATGAGAATAAATTTGGTCTTTCAGCAAATCCAAATTTTTTAAAGAAAATCATTGAAAAGTATCTGGAATACTCGGCAAGCATAGCAGACCCCGTTTTATGGCGTGCGGGGGTTTATAATTTTTTGATTTTACTGTTAATGTTACCGATGGCAAAAAGAAGTAAACGGTTCCTGTTATTCTTTATTCCTGTAATAGGAACCAATATTTCGTTGTTGCTTTCCATGACCCTTCAAAACTTCAGATACGTATATTATGTGCCGATGATATTTGGAATTATCTGGTTACTGTCTATATCAAACATTATGGCAGAGAAAAAATTTAAACACGATAAAAAATGAATTGTTAAAAATTGACCTGGTTGAAGGCTATGACGAAAGCATACTGAAAGGCCGCTTTAGGTAGGGCATGCTTGTGCTAGTAATACAAATTTTTTATTCTAATAAAAACTGATGTTACCAAAAATAATTCATTACTGCTGGTTCGGCGGATCAGAGATACCTGATAATTATAAGAATTTGATTGCCGAATGGAAATCTCTTCACTCCGATTGGATAATTAAAAGATGGGATGAATCCAATGCCCCAATGTCATTGCCTTACATTCAAAAGGCGATTAAGCATAACAATTGGGCGAATATCAGTAACTACGTCAGGTTATATGCTCTTCGTAGCGAAGGAGGTATATATCTTGACACAGATATGAAAGTTTTGCGACCATTGAATCAGTTGTTATCACATGAATGCTTTTTGGGCTTTGAGTCAGGGAACACAGGATCGGCCGATTTCTGGGTGAATAATGCAATCATGGGAAGTACACCCAATCATCCTTTTGTTAACGAATGCGAACAAAACCTGCTTAGCCGGTTTGATGGAACCGAACAGGCGAACCTGTCCTCGCCTCATTTGGTGACCAATATTCTCAAAACCCAATACGGCCTGAAAGAATATGGTCGCCAATTACTGAATAACATTATGTTATATGAAAAGGAGGTCTTTTATCCAATTCCGGTTGATAAGGTTTATTTATTGAAGGAAGTAAATACTTACCCGTCACACACCATTGCTGTACATTTATGGGGCAGAACCTGGTTTACAAATGAGATGCTGTTAGAGGAAATGGATAATCTTAGAAAATACACCCATGAACTCAACGAATATATTGAGAAAATGACCAGGGATCTCAATCGTTCAAGGGAAGAGCTGGAAATGGCAAATACCAGGCTTACCGAAGTGCAAAATGAGAATGCCACTTTTAAGTTTCTGGCGACAGATTTCCTGAAAAAGATTGAGGCAGGTCAGTTAACGCTCGAGAAATCTTCCACTGAAACCAACGGAAAGATCAATGAACTGATGAATGATATAAAAGCTATATCCAAACAGCAGGAAGTAATGAATCAAAAGCTTGATGCCCTGAAACTGGCATATAAAAAATAAATGGATGATACGGATTGCGGTCAATTGTCAATGGAATTTTTCAAATCTAAATACACATTAATGCACCCTTTATCCAAGGAGACTAACTTTAGCAACGGTATTAAAGCGACCTCCTATTTTTTTAACGAACATGCCAAAGAGCTTTTTCCTGAATCTGCCTTCGATTCCTTTCATACAGACGGCTCAGATCTGGCTATCTGCCTGCATAGCATTCGTGATGCAGCCGAAGTGATCGTACTGCTGTCGTCCATTGAATACAACCTACCTGATTTTAAAGGATGTATTATACTTTCTACCGATAACCGGCTTTCGGAACAAACAATAAACGTGGAAGAGTACCTGAAAACAAGTGCGGTTCCGGTAAAAATATTAGAACAAAAAGAGAATGCTACTGTAGTTGACATTAAGAATACCATGGCCGCCAACGTGGATAATAACTGGCTTCTTTTTATTGAACCCGGTATGCATTTTATAAAAGATCCGCTTGCGGCCATAAAGACAACTATTGAAGAACTGGGTGTTAACTTTATAAACTTACCCATCGTTAACAACGAAAACGGGAGCATAAGTTCACTTGGGGGCGCTCTTTTGGCAAACCAGAATGACAACAATACTTACCTGGTTTCAGGCAGTTATTTTGATTTTAAACCGGGTGTTGAGTTTACAGAGGTGAATATCCAAAGTCCCTTTTTATCAGATTACCTGTTTAGCAGTTCCTGTGTGGTAAACCGGAAAGCCTTCCTGCAGGAAGGCGGTTTTTCAAATAGTTCCAAAAATGGTTTGGATGACGTGGAGTTGTCCTTCCGCATTTATAAAAAAGGCATAAAAATAGGCAATGTCAACGATTTTGTGCTGGGAGAAACCAAAGTATCGACAAATGTTCCCAACCCTGTAAGATCTGATAAAGACAATTCATTCAACAATCAGGAAATACAGAACGCCATACCCGGTAATATAACCGGCAACATTACCTATTCAGAAGATATCAAAGAAGAAATTAAAGGTGAAAGACAGAAAAAAAGGATTGCCCTGATCGTAGATATAAAGGAGTGGGCCTTCCATAACATTGCCAAAAATATTGAAACACATTTGTCAGATAAATACGATTTCACTATTTATTTCCAGGCCGATTTCAAGGGCGACAAATGGCTTGATCTCTTTGCTGTTCTGTACCATGAAAAGTTTGATATGATTTTGTGTTTCTGGCGGCTTGTCTTGAAGCAAATCTTCAGTTATGAGAACAAGGAATATCTTATAAACAAATTTGGTATCAGTCAGGAACACTATGAGCAGTTCCTTAACGAAACTGTTCTGTTGACCGGCGTTTATGACCATTTATTTCTGAAGCCTGCAGAAATAAAAAACAACTTCGATATTTTTTCGAATCACGTTGACGGTTACTTCGTATCGTCCCATAAGCTTAAAAAAATCTACGACCAGATAGAAGGTTATATCAAACCTTACACAGTTATTCAGGACGGAGTGGATATCGAAAATTTCAAAAGGAAAGAAAATATGACGTTTTCCGATTCATCGTCTCCCCTCGTCGTTGGCTGGGCCGGCAACAGCAAGTGGGGTATGCAGGAGGACGGTATCGATCATAAAGGTTTTGACACGATTATTAAACCTGCTGTTGCTGAGTTGATAAAGGAAGGTTATAATATTACGTTGGTTTATGCCGACAGGCATGAACCAAAGACACGTATTCCGAAATCTCAAATGAACGATTTCTACAACAAACTGGATGTTTACATATGCGCCTCGGATATTGAAGGCACACCCAACCCGGTTTTGGAATCGATGGCCTGCGGAATAGGTATTATCACCACAGATGTAGGTATCGTAAAGGAAGTATTCGGCAAAGAACAACGCAAATTCATTCTTGAAGACCGCACGAAAGATTGTTTGAAAAGCAAGCTGATCACTTTGATAAACGACAAAAGCATATTACTGAAACTGGCAAAAGAAAATCGTATCCGCATAAGTACATGGTCATGGAAAAGCAAATGTGAAAAATTTGAAAATTTATTTCAATATTATTTTCACAAAAAAGATAACAAAAAACTTCATTTCAAGAAATTCCCATACGAAACCAATATTATAACGGAAGAAATAAATCTGGCATCAACCGGACAGAAAGAGGTAAATCTGTCAATATTCAATAAAATAGTTCAAATCGAGGCCAGAGAGTCAATCGGATTACAGGAAGAACTGACTTACTGGAAGCAAAACTTTACCAACACGAAGAACTGGTATCTTAAAGAATACGAAGTATTGCCCCTTTGGTTTAAGCGATTGGGCCATATTATAAAGGTGTTCCAGGGGCACAGAAAATTAAGGTCATTATTACCGAAAAGTCAAAATCACAAATGAAATACTGGTTACTGACAACAGTGTATACTTCAGATGGCGATACAGATATCGGCATGTACGTTAAAGAACATGCCGATATTTTTGCTGCAAATGGCCATGAGGTTTTGATCATTCATGGCAGGAAAGAAAACACGGATAACGTAACCAATATTTCCGACAAAATAAGACTATATACTTTTTCACTAAATGGCCGCGAATCAACGAAATTCATGGGACCTGATGCCGCATTGAGTTTTGAATTTGCCAATGAGGTGATAAAACTTTTAGCCGTAGATACCCCCGATGTAATTGAAACCCAGGAATACCTGGGTATAGGTTATTATCTTTTATTAAGGAAATATGCAGGAGAACCGCTTTTAAAAAATATACCGGTGATCGTAACATCGCATATGCCTTCTTTCATCATACATGCACACAACCACAGCCCTGCCTTCCGGTTTCCGCAATACTGGACCGGGGAAATGGAAAAGTTCAGTATACTGGCAGCCGATCTGCACATATCACCTAACAGGCTGCTGACTCAGTTATTAAAACAGCAAATGCCTGAAGCATACCTCAAACAAACACATCATATCCCCTACCCGTTTCGCGCAACGTCGCACATCGCAACAATGCTCCCGTTGACGGAAGATGACATTTGTTCACCAGAAAATTTTTATTCAACAAAATATAAGATCGTCACAGATCTTATTGCAACAAGTATTGCCAGTAAAGAATTACCCGTTCTCAGGCCGCAGCCCAAACATCTTCCTGTAAAGCCGGGTATGTTGGAAGATGGCCTTACTATTGTAATTCCATATTACAATATGGGGGCATTTGTCGGCGAGAGTGTAGAGTCGGTTCTGGCCAGTTCCTATAAAAATATAAAGATTATCATTATCGATGACGGCAGCACTGATGCTGAGAGTATCAAAATGTTAAAGAACATTCAGGAAAAATACCCGGCAATCGACATCATCCGCCAGTCAAACGGCGGCCTTTCCTCAGCCAGAAATACCGGTTTATCAAACGCCAAATCAAAATATATAATTTTCCTCGACCCCGATGATACGGTTCATCCCGACTATTTCCAACGGTGTATATCCATACTGGATCGTTATGAAAATATAAGTTTTGTAAGTTGCTGGTTAAAGTATTTTGGTGCTGAAGAGGGTATCTGGCCGGCCCAAAATCCTGAAGTACCTTACCTGCTCTATCACAATACCGTGCACAGCGGCTGCCTGTTCAAAACGTTTGATATTCTGCAAACAGGAGGGTACGACAGATCTCTTGTTTACGGCATGGAAGACTATGAAATGGCTATAAATATGGTTTCAAAAGGGTATCATGGTTTCACGATACCGGAAGCACTTTACAATTACCGGATCAGGGAACAATCGATGGCAAGAGGTTTTACCGATGACAAAAAATTATACCTCTATTCTCTCATATCCCAAAAACACAAAACGCTTTTTGACAAATACGGAGCTGAATGTGTCAATATTTTAAACGCCAACGGCCCCGGTTATATGCACGACAATCCCACATTCCCCAGCCGTTTTACAAAAAAATTTACTTCCCGCACAGGTGTTGGAAGGGCCATCGTTGAAGCTGTATTCGATAAATATCCCCGGCTTCACAAACTGGCAATCGGCCTGAGAAGTAAAATGAGGAACGGCCAATAGCAAATATCCGTACCAAACATTGAAAAACAACATTTTAACTACACCTGAAAGGCGGCCATTGTTAAGCATATCGCATATTTCATTACATTGCAGCGATCAAAAATTTAAATTTGAAATTCTGGCTACTGACAACTGAATATCCGCCATTTCACGGAGGAGGTATAAGCACATATTGCTACCAAACAGGCCGTATGTTCGCTGATTCTAAGATAGAAATGACCACTTTCATTCCCGACGACTCTGTTTCGGATTACAAAGTATACAACACCCCGGAAGGAAACCGCCTTATCAAATTCAATACAAACCGTACCAAAACAACAGAAGCTTTTGGTTTTGCCGCCCGCCTCAGTTACGAATTCGCCAACATTGTTCAACATATCATAAAAATGGAAGGCCGGCCCGATATCATTGAAGCACAGGATTACCTGGGCATTGCCTGGTACCTGTTGCAGTTCAAACACCTTCTTTACGAGGAGGTAAAAGATGTTCCGGTTGTAATAACCCTGCATTCACCGGCCTTTTTATACCTCGAGTATAACCGGGTGCCTACCTACCGGTTTCCCGATTTCCATACCTGCGAAATGGAAAAAGAAACGCTGGTTATGGCCGACTGGCTGATAGCGCCTACCCAATATATGGTTGATGCCATTCAACCCTACGTTGACCTGACTGCGAAAAATAAAACAGTAATCCGCAACCCGTATATTACTCCCACCCACAAGGTGGCTCATACAATAAAAAGGAATAAAATCGTTTATTATGGCAAGCTCTCGGCCCAGAAAGGCAGCTTTGAACTGTTATCCTATTTCAAAAAAATGTGGGATACCGGATTTAAACATTCGCTGCACGTTATCGGTGGTACCGATATAGTATTTCATCCAGAGCAGTTAACGATGGGGCAGATTGTCAGCAAACAATATGAACAATATCTCAAAAACGGTCAATTGCTGTTGCACGGCAAAATAAAACCTGAGTTTATTGAGCAGGAGCTGCATAGCGCCCATGTGATCATTGTGCCCAGTATAGTCGACAACCTGCCGTATGTGGTCATTGAAGCCATGGCCCTCGGCAAAGTGGTGCTGGCATCAGTACAGGGAGGCCAGCGCGAAATGATAGAACATGGCGTAAGCGGATTTTTGTTCGACCATACTATTGAAGGCGATTTTGAGGAAAAGCTTAAACTGGTTATTTCATTAACCGATGAGCAGATAGCCGCCATTGGCAAAGCAGCCAAAGCGCAGGTGGCCGCCATGTACGACCCTGCCGTGATCAAAGAACAAAAACTGCCATTACTAAACGACATTATAAAAAATAAAAAGACTTCGACAACCTACCCATTTTTGTATCAGAATCAGTTCAAACCGGTTGCAGGAAACGGAAACCTGTTGAGCGTTGTTATACCATATTACAATATGGGCAAATACATAAAGGAGTGTGTGCAATCGGTAAAATCTTCTACCTGGCGCAACATCGAGATCCTGATCATCAACGACGGAAGCACCGAGGCAGAAAGCCTGGACGTATTAAAAGAAATGGAAAAAACAGCCGGCGTTACGGTATTTCATAAACCAAATGAAGGGTTGGCCTTTACCCGCAATTACGGGGCGGGAAAAGCGAACGGCGATTGGCTGGCATTCCTCGACGCCGATGACCTGGTAACACCCGAATATTATGAAAAAGCGTTGCGGGTACTTAAACAGTACGACAACGTGTTCTTTGCCGGAAGTTTTGTTCAGTATTTTGAAGATACCAACCGGAAATGGGCAACCTTTACCCCCCAGCCGCCCTATGCGCTGGTGCATAACCCGGTTAACAGCAGCGGCCTGGTTTATAAAAAAGCCGCCTTCCTGGCAGCAGGGCTGAATGATAAAACCGTAGACTACGGCCTGGAAGATTATGAAAGTGTAATCCATTTGTTGTCAGAAGGATATAACGGAGTTGTTTTGCCAGAGTTCCTTTTCCGTTACCGGGTGCGCGGCGACTCTATGATAAGAAAAATAACGCGGGAAAAGCTCCTGTATTCTTATAAATACATCGCCGAGAAACATAGCTCTTATTATAGTACATTTGCAACCCAAATAAACAATTTATTGAATGCGAACGGTCCTGGTTTTCTTTTTGATAACCCAACCTTTGCGGTGAATGTGGTTACAAATGCCGAGAACAACAGCTGGTTATACAGGAAGGCCAAAGCGTTTGTAAAGAGGAATAAAACATTAAAAAAAATAGCCCTGCGCTTAAAAAAATAAATAGTTAATGATCGTATCAATTTTAACAGACTGGTTCAAACGATCAAACAAGTCGGAACGGCTTTGGTTGCTTGCCAAGATCGAGTTTAAACTAAGGTATTATGAAAACAAACTCGGTTTGTTCTGGGCGTTGATAAAGCCCCTGATGGACATAGCTATTTATTATGTGGTGTTTCAGGTGATCATGAAACAAAACATTCCGGCTTTTGCTTCTTACCTGTTTATCGGGCTCATCATCTGGAACTTCTTTCTTGAATCAACCACCGGCACCGTTCAGATCCTGAACACAAAAAAATATTTGTACGAATACAGCAACATGAACAAGCTGGAAATTTATGTTTCCACGCTGTTGAGCAACTCCATTGGTTTCTTTTTCAACTTCATCATGTTCCTTTTATTCTTCAACTTTATTGAACGTGGAACATCCCACAGTAACCTGCAAACGCTTTGGATAATACCGCTGTTTATCAATCTATATATGCTGGCACTTGCCACTTCGCTCATCATTTCGAACATTTACGTTATTGCAAAAGACATTACGCAGATCTGGCAGGTATTTACACAGGTGTTGTTCTTTTTATCACCAATACTTTATAACCTCGATAAATTTAAAGAAGCTTTACCCACGTTCGATTACCTTAATCCTTTAGCGGGTATCATTATCAATGCCCGTAAAATAACCATGGAAGGAACCAGCCCCGATCTCAAATTATTCATGTTCGATTTCGGGTATGCTGTTTTATTATTAATCTTCGGATTGTTCCTTTTAAACAAATTAGGATCAAAAGCTGCTGAAAAACTATAAACATGACAAAGGCGTTGGCCATACAGGCTAAAGGGATCAGTAAAACTTTTCACATTTCCGAAGACAGTCATAATACCGTAAAACACCGGTTATTCAACCTGTTCAACCCTCCCCGTTCGAAAAAAGTACCGGCCATAAAGCCCATGGACTTTGAAATATACAAAGGCGAATGTATTGGTATACTGGGAAGAAATGGTTGCGGTAAATCAACCCTCATCAGGTTGCTGGCCGGCGTATTTCCCATTGATACCGGCGAAATAAACATTAACGGCACTACGCTGTTGATGAACCTCGGCGTAGGCATGAGCCATCAGCTAACCGCCCGTGAGAACATTTATGTATCAGCTTCCGTGCTGGGGTTAAAGATCAAAGAAATCGACGCTATTTTCGATACGATCGTAGACTTCGCAGAGCTTCGTGAATTTGTTGATACCAAGATCAAATATTTTTCATCGGGGATGGTGGCAAGACTGGGATTCTCCATTGCCGTAAATGCAGGCGCCGATATCATGTTCCTCGATGAGATCTTCGCCGTGGGCGATATGAAGTTCCAGGAAAAAGCCATCAAAGTATTTGAATCGAGCTGGATCGAAGGAAAGACCGTCATCCTCGTGAGCCATAGCATGGATGTAGTACAGAAATATTGCAACCGCACCGCCTTTATGAAAAATGGCAGCCTGATATATTTTGGCGATACCGATAAAGCGATCCAGATGTATATTGACGATAATCATCAGTAGCCTTTACGAACAGGCTCCCTGTAACTTATTATAAAAGCGATAAAGAAAGAGAACATCATATTACCCATACTGCGGTCGAAATAAGTTTCGGTGCTGAACGACAGCATGAAAGCCGCTATCACAAACAATCCGAAGATATCTCTGGTCTTTATGCCCTGGCGAATAGGTTCAAATAAAAAACCGTAGAGGAATAACAACAAACCTACCGTTCCAAAACTGGCCCATATATCGAGGTAATTGTTGTGCATATTGCGCCGGCTGTCGTAGGCAAAATCAAAATGCCGGGCCTTGTACACTTTCATCAGCTCGGGCACTTTATCGCCCAACTGCACACCAAATACCGGATGCTGTTTTATCACTTCCCAGCCACAACTCCACACCGCCAGCCTGATGTTGGCGCCATTCCACTGATCGGGCGTTACCTCATCTCTGTTAAAATGGCTTTCCTCCCCCTTGTGTGAATAGTCGAAACTGGTATAGGCCAGCTCCCTGAAACGGTTCACTGTTTTTGGAAAGAAATTCACAAACAGGAACAAAGCGGCCGCTATTGAAACGGCAATTACTCCTAACTGTAAACCCTTTTTCTTTTGAATGGCACGCCACACCGCCACTAAAATAATACTGCCATATAAAGTGGTGATGGCCATACGGCTGGCCATTAAAAAATTCCCCACCAGCAAAACAAAAAAGCAGGCATAGATCCACCCTTTTTTACTCACCAGGGCAGACTTTATACTGATCAAATAACCAAAGGAAAAAACAGCCAGGTTCACCAGCAAAGCAATATAAACTGATTGTTTATCGATGAGGTAAGTAAGGTTATCATTATATAACAACGAAGCATCCTGTAAAGAGATACTTTGATAACCCGCATAAATAATACAGAGCAGCACGGTGATCGTTGTGATCACGGCATACGAAAACAGTATCCTTTCTTTCAGCGCCTGTTTTATGAACACCAGTCCCAGTGAAACCGGGAACACAAACAACGGCATACGCACCACGGCCCAGGAAAATCCTTCCTCCTGATCTTTCGAAAGGAACGCACTGACAATATGCAGCACGTAGAACAGGGCCATGGCAATGGCTTCCGGCCGCCGGCGCATCAACCGCTTTTTTTCGCGGAAAGAATTATAAACAAAAAAGCAGTATACCGACAAAAGGACCAACGCCGTAACATTTACCGATGGGATATGAGCAGGGTAAAAGGTGATAAGAAATATGCCCACCAGCACATATAAGATTTTATCCTTTACAGTCAATAAACCAGCCTGGTCATCCATCAAAAACAGGGATCGCATATAGGGTATCTCCTTTACGGGCAAAAATACAGTTACCCGGTTATTTACAGCAATTATATACCGCTATTTAACGAATTCATGATGCCTGTGTTGCCCCCCACTGCCGCCAAAATAAAATTTACCACAGGCAACTCTACCGCAGTTTACTACGAATTATAGAATAAGAAAGGCATCATGAAAGTCGCGCTCATTACCAGGTCAACTTTATATTCCGTAAAAGGGGGAGATACCTTTCAGATCATCAATACAGCCCGGGAATTAAAGCGGCTGGGAATAGCCGCCGACATTACATTAACCAATCAACCTGTTCAATACCGGCAATACGATCTGCTGCACTTTTTCAATATCGTGCGGCCGGCAGATATCGTGTGCCATATTACCCGGTCGAAAAAGCCATTTGTGGTTTCGCCTAACCTGGTCAACTATCATGAATATGACCAGTTGTACCGAAAAGGAATCGCCGGTTCGTTGTTCCGTTTTCTGCCAAAGAATAGTATCGAGTACATAAAAACAATCGCCCGCTGGGCGCAGGGCAATGATGTATTGATGAGCAGGTCGTATTTATGGAAGGGGCATAAACAAAGCATTCAAAAAATATTGCAACAGGCAGCCCGCATCCTGCCCAACACGAAACTGGAATACGACCAGTTGGCCGGGTTCAATGTACAGCTGCCTGGTTACACCCTTGTTCCCAATGGCATTGACCCGGCTTTATTTACGTTGAAGAACGATCGGCCCAAAGACCCCGCACTGGTATTATGCGTGGCAAGAATAGAAGGCCTCAAAAACCAGCTGAACCTGATAAAAGCGCTTAACAATACCAGGTACCGGCTGGTGATCATTGGCAACCCTGCCCCTAATCAGTTACCCTATTATTTCGAATGCCGCAAACAGGCAGCAGCCAATATTTCCTTTATAAATCACCTGCCACAGGACGCCTTGACCGACTGGTACCAGCTGGCCGGTATTCATATTTTACCAAGCTGGTTCGAAACCTGCGGCCTTTCTACCCTTGAAGCAGCCGCTATGGGTTGCAGGGTAGTGATAACCGATAAAGGATATACCCGCGAATACTTCGGGGATGAAGCCGTGTATTGCGACCCCGCATCGCCCGAAAGTATTTTTGCCGCGGTAGAAAAAGCGGCATCAGCACCGGCAACCGATACGCTCAGCAACAAAATAATGGCCCAATACACCTGGCAACAGGCAGCATCGCAAACGGCAATCGCATATAAACAAGTACTACAACTATGACACTACGGATAGGCATATTAGGTACCCGGGGCATCCCCAATCACTACGGCGGATTTGAACAGTTTGCCGAATACCTGTCAACAGGTTTGGTGGCAAAAGGACATGAGGTTTTTGTATACAATTCCCACAACCACCCTTACAATAGCAGTACCTGGAACGATGTTCAGCTTATTCACTGTTATGATCCCGAATACCAGTTGGGCAGTTTTGGGCAATTCATCTATGACTTCAACTGCATCATCGATGCCAGGCGGCGTAATTTCGACGTGATCCTGATGCTGGGTTTCACCAGCAGTTCGGCCTGGGGCTGGTTCTACCCCCAACAAAGCACGCTCATCTTCAATATGGACGGGCTTGAATGGAAGCGCACCAAGTATTCAAAACCGGTGCAGAAGTTCCTGATGCTGGCCGAAAAGCTGGCTGTTCGGTTCAGCCATTATCATATTGCCGACTCCATAGTTATTCAATCATACCTGAAAAGCAAATATGCCATCAGCAGCGAACATATTCCCTATGGTGCAGAAATACTCGACAATGAAGATGAAAGCCTGTTACAGGAATATGGCGTAAAAAAACACGGGTATTATATCCTGATGGCCCGCATGGCCGCTGAGAACAATATCGAAATGATACTCGATGGGTTTCATGCCAGCAATAGCACAAAACAATTCCTGGTAATTGGTTCGGTCGACAATAAACTGGGCCGGCAACTGGTTCAGAAATTCAAACACGATAAACGGATCGTTTTCACCGGCGGCATTTACAATCATCCGCAAAAGATCCACACACTCAAATACTACTCCAACCTGTATTTCCACGGCCACAGTGTAGGCGGAACCAACCCATCGTTACTGGAAGCCATGGCCAGCCGGGCGCTGGTAGCGGCGCATGAGAATGCCTTTAACCGCTCGGTATTACAGGACGATGCATTTTATTTTTCTTCGCCTTACGAAGTAAAAGGGCTTATTGAAAACATCAGCCGCGGCGAAGAGCAGTCGTGTATGATCGATCGCAACCTGCAAAAAATAAAGGAACAGTTCAACTGGGAAACGGTGATAAAGAAATATGAGGACTTTTTACAAAGGTGTGTAGTAGAGAAAATGAGCCGCTCGTTGAAAGAGAAACCTACTATGTAAAGTTGACGAGTTAACGGGTTGACGGGTTAACGGGTTGACGAGTTAAGGGGTTGATAAAGGTGATAGAGATGATAAAGGAAATGCGGTTAGCATGCTAAGGAATGTAGGGTAGCGAGGCAAACCTAAAGTAGTAAACTATGAAGCAGGAGCCTTTCACGTTTGCCGTTTCACGATTCACGATTGCCGTTTCACGACATCATACTCCTTAAACACCGGCGTAAAAACAATCACCCAGATAACATACTCCGCCACATTTGTAATAAAACTCCCCGTAAACTGGTAAATAAAAATAAAGGCGAACAAAAGCAGCCGGTAATAATTACGCCATACCCTGGTATACACAAATAAAAACCATTCCGTTAGTATTCTTACAATAAAACCAACCCAGCCAAACAACGCCAGGGTTTCAGCGGCCGCGTTGGGAATAGCCACCCGCACGGTATCGTAACTATACCCATAATAATCGCGAATGAGATCAAAACCCAGGATCTTGATCTGTCCCGCACCAATGCCCCACCAGTAACTCTTTTTTTCAAGCAACTGACCGGCCAGCCAGAATGCTTCAAACGTTCTGCCCCGGCCCGACGAATCTTTTCCCGAAAGCACATTACCGATACGAACAAACAGGATATTCTCAGGAAAGAAAATAAAGCCGGCCATTACCGCCGCCATGCCGGTCACTATTGCTATTCCGGCAAGGTTCACGAACCGTTTATTGCGGATAAACGTTCTGAAGTAAACCACCGATGTAATAACCAGCGCCATTACCAGTGAACCGATAACCCCTAATGAAAACGACAGTGCCAGCGGCAGCAGCAACATCACCAGCAATAACCAGCCATTGATCCTGTTCCGGTAAAAGATGAGCTGCAGCAAAAAATAACAAAACAAAGGGGTGAACAATAAGGCATAGTATGAAGGCTCATACGTCAGCAGGCTCAACCGCTGTACAGCTTCTACCCCGGTAGTGATCAATTGTTCCGTCCACAGGAGGTGCGAATACGGCGTAAAGAACAACGGTATGGCTATCAGGCAGCAAACAAAATTGATGATCAGCAGCTGATGAAGTATTTCGCCCGGGTGTTCGCACTTTATAAAGAAGGTATATGCTGCCCGGCAGAAAATATACACCAGCGTTATGTTCAACAGGGAAATGAAATAACTTTTTTCATCTACACCGAGGCTGAGATGAATAAGCACCACCGGCGCCAGCGCAAGCAGAAACGGCCACAATATTTCCTGGCGGCGCGTTATTACTACCCACACATACAGGAGCGGACTTAACAACGCCGTATAAGTCAATCCAAACGGCAACCCGAATGAATTAATAAAGAAGTATATAAAGGCAACAGGAAAATATTTACTGAATCGCATGCCCACCCTTGTATTGATTTAGTTCGCGCCGGCGCTCAGGTAACCGGCCAGTTTGTTTTTATAAAGCGCCCGGTTAAAGCCCACGGTTATAAACAGTTCGGTCAGCAGAACGGTAACAGTTGTGCCCACCGGGCCCCAAACCTGTACCAGCAGCAGGTTACCAATCATATTCAGCATGGCGCCGGCGGTTAACACCCGCAGGTAACTTTTCTTTTGATTGGCCGCCATCAGCAACTGGCTGGCCGGAATATGCAAACAAACGATCAACGGCCCAAAGCAAAACAACCGAAGCAACAGTACCGCATTTCCACTATCGGCTCCCAGGAACAACGAAATAATAAATGGCGCAAAACCGAATAACAGTAAGCCCGCCAGCAGCATCAGCAATAAAAAAGGTATGTATACCGACCTGAAAAAACTTTGGGTTGACATTTTTCCTTTTTGCATCAACTGGCACAACGGCGGGTAAACCGCCTGCGAAAACATGACCGGCAACTGGCGGGCAGCCAGGAATATTTTCTCCGCCACACTGTAATAACCGGCTATCAGGTCATTGGTAAACAATCGTAAAATAAATACATTGATGCTGAGAAAAGTGTTGATGGAAATATTGGACATCATTACCGGCCAGCCTTCTTTAAGTTCGTGTTTTATATCGCTCCATACCGGGCGTATCACCGGCAGCTCACAAAGCCTGATGGCTTTGACAATGCTAAAGATACCTGCCACCATACTTCCCGCCCCCATAAATAAAATAAAGAACCGGTAATCTGCGCGCTCCCTGATAAATATAAACACCAGCACTACGAACAGTGATCTTGCCAGCAGGGTGTAAATAGTGATGTATTTCATTTTCTCTACCCCCTGAAAGAACCAGCTCACCAAAAGCGCCTGGCCAACTACCCAGGAAAACCCGAAAAGGTATAACTGAAAATGCGCCTTGAAAAAAGGAACAAAGGTGATCAGCAGCAGCAACAGCAGGAACAAAGCAATACAGATAACCATTTTGGTCCCCAGAACGGTAAAGAACAATCGGGCATTTTTGGCGGCATCGTTGCGGTGCATGGCCAGTTCCCGTGTTGCCGTTAAATTAAACCCGTAATCACATACCGTCGAAAACATCAGCATCACTACCTGGGCAACGGCCACCACGCCATACCCATCGGCCCCTATTTTTCTAATTACAAAAGGCATTACCAGTACAGGCAGCAAAAAGTTGGCGCCCTGTAAAATGCCGAGGGCTATAAAATTCGAAAAAACCCGGTTGCGTCTACTGGTACTTTCCATATTTACGATTCAGGCAATAGTAATGGTCAAATTATAACAATTAACGCAACCCTCGCCTGTTATTTTCCGTAATCGATATTGATGAAACAGGTTAAACTGGTACAACACCCCGCCGATGAACTGGATGTAGTGGCGCTTTTAAAGAATGCCCTTTCCTTCTTCAGGCATTACGGAAAATTATTGCTGATAGTTGCCTTAACGGGAATGCTGGCCGGCGGCATCCGGTTCCTGACCACTCCCAACCTGTATTCTTCATCGCTGGTTCTGAAACCAACACTCCTCAGCGATCCTGAACAACTGGAGCTCATCAATAGCTGGAGTAACCTGCTAAAGAAAAAAGAACTGCCGGTACTGGCGCGGGAATTCAATATAGCAGAAGGCCTTTTAAAAAAGGTAATATCCATTAAGACAGAAGAACTGCAAAAATCTGTTTCGCCCAATAATTTCACCGCCTTCACACTTACCGTGTTGGTTACCGACACCGGTGTGCTGCGGCCCTTACAAAAAGGCATAATGTATGCGCTCGATAACAGCGAATATGTAAAAGACAAACTGGCTGCCCGTAAAACCATCCTGCGTTCCATGATACAGACGGTACAACAGGAGATCACCCGGCTGTCGGCCATACAGGGCGCGGTTGAAAGCAGTTTACAACAGAACAGCTCCGGCAGCGCGCGTTTTTTGGTAAGTGTTTCAGATATCAGCAGCCAACTGGCCAGTTTGCAGGAAAAGAAACTCAACTATGAAGAAAATCTTTCCTTTACTTCGGGCGTGTATGTGTTACAAAATTTTTATACTCCATCAAAACCAGCGCACCCCCAATTGATAAAGTTATTGGTGATCGGCTTTGGCGGCGGGCTGTTCCTCGGTGGCCTTCTTGCATTGTATTTATACATTAAACGTAAACTGGCCGAAACATAACCCACATTTGTAACCTGTATCGTTGGCACGATGGAAAAAAGCAACCTGATCAATAACCTACTGCACCTTTTTTACCTGTGTTTTCTCGCCAGCGCGATAGGCGGCTTCAGAGCCATCAGCAGTATTGCCATCGCATTGATACTGGTAACCGGGTTTATAAAAAATAAAGTTGATACCGGCTCCTGGTTCAGCCCTGCATTACGCAACAGGTTCCTGCTTTTTTGCAGCCTGTTTTTTCTATTACAACTGAGCTGGCTGCCGTTTTCGAATAATTTTTATGAGGGCTGGAAACATGTACAGGTAAAAAGCGCCTTACTGTTCATTCCACTTGCATTTTACTGCTGTCCGTTTATAGACAAAAACCGGTTCCGTTCATTAATGATGGTTTATGTTATAACGGCTGCCATTATGCTTACCTGGTGTTTGGGCGTGGCGTTTATACACTACCGGTTTTATCAGGCGCCTGTAACCGTTTTTTTTTATCACCAGTTGGTAAGCAACCTTGGGCACCATGCCGTGCAGTTTTCCATTTTTGTATTTGCCGCATTGGTGTGGTTATTACAAGCAGCTTCACAGGGGAGTTATATCAATAACAGAAGTATTCACTTTCTGCTTGCCGCTTATTTCATTACCGGCATTTTCTTATTATCATCCAAACTGGTGATCGTTTTTTTACTGGTTTACCTGGCTGTATTTGGCTTTACCCGGTTACAAAATAAATTCAATACCCGGTGGGCTGTTGTCATAGTAGTGATGGCCACCACGCTTTGCAGTTGCAGTTTATTATTTACGCAGAACCCGGTAAGCCGCCGTTTCAATGAGGTAATGCATGGCGATGTGAGAATAGTAACACAAACTTCATTTACACCCGGGCATTATTTCAACGGGATTCAGTTCAGGTTGCTGCAATGGCGGTTTGTAAAAGAGATCATGCAGGAGAACCGGGCCTGGTTGTTGGGGGTGTCTCCGGCGAAGGCGCAGAAGTTGCTGAATCAAAAATATTTATCAACCCATATGTATACCGGTGTGCCGGGAACCGCCAGTCATGGTTTTTTAGGGTATAATACCCACAACCAGTTTTTAGAGGCGCTGTTACAAACCGGTATTATTGGACTTATATGTTTTTTAGCCATTTGTGTTGAGCTGGTGAGCATGGCGGTGCGAAATAAAAACAATATGCTCACCGCCCTGGTGATCCTCTTGCTGACCTATACGTTCAGTGATGCGGTACTTGAAACGCAATACGGACTGGTGCTGTTTATTTTTCTGCCTTTGTTCTTTCATCGTTATTCCAAATGAAGATTTTATACACCCATCCTCCGGTAGCCGGCATGTGGCATAGCAAGATTTTCATAAGAAAACAGGGTATTTTCATATGACAGCGCATCATTTTCATATGAAAACAGGGTATTTTCATATGACAGCGCATCATTTTCATATGAAAACAGGGTATTTTCATATGACAGGGCACCATTTTCATATGAAAACATGGCATTTTCATATGACAGCGCACCATTTTCATATGACAGGGCACCATTTTCATATGAAAACAGGGTATTTTCATATGACAGAGCACCATTTTCATATGAAAATGGGGTAAAATAATATGATGAAATACCGCTTTTTTATTGAGGATCAGGCAGAAAAGCGCTGCACATATTGTAAATCTGCTGTAGCGCCGGCGTAGGCGGCACTTAAATATGCCCGGCCCGAACCATCGAACTTAAAAACACGTTATTCAAACCAAACTGCGAATTAATGCTTCCCTTTAGCAGCTGGTGGTTTTGGATTGCACTTTTCCCGGATTTACCTGCACTCTTCCCAGTGAACGGGGCTTTTTTGACAGTTTTCTATAAATTGTACTGTAATTCCTTAGGCCCTATATAAACATTCAGGTTAGTAATCTGTTAATTGCAATTATGAAGATTTTATTACGCTATCTCAAACCATACAAATGGTTGGTAGTATTGACGCTATTTCTGGCAGCCGTTAATACCGCCTTTTCTCTGATCGATCCCATCATCTTAGGTAAGCTGGTGCGGCTGGCCGGCGATTACAATAAAACACCCAAAGACCAACGGCCAGTTACTGAATTCTTCAACTCCTCGTTTTTTAACGGGGTTATCCTGCTGCTGCTGGCATCCATTGGCGTAGCTATGGTAAGCCGCATTGCGAAAAACTTCCAGGACTACTTCCTGAACGTGATCGTTCAAAAGTTTGGCGCCAAAGTGTTTACCGATGGGTTGAAACACGCGATGCGTTTACCTTATCAGGAATTTGAGGACCAGCGAAGCGGTGAAACCCTGAGCGTACTTACCAAGGTAAGGGCCGACACGGAGAAGTTCATGAACTACTTCATCAACATCATGTTCGGCGTACTGGTAAGCGTAACCTTCGTTATGGTATATGCCTCCATCTTTATCAGCTGGTATATAGCTGTTGCCTATGTGGTAGGCATATTCCTGCTAACCACCATCACCAACCTGCTGAGTAAGAAAATAAAAAGCATTCAAAAGAATATTGTAGGGCAAACCACCGCTCTTGCCGGCGCTACTACCGAATCGTTGCGCAATATTGAACTGGTAAAAAGCCTCGGCCTTACCAATCAGGAAGTAGGCAGATTGAACAAAAACACCTACAAGATCCTTGGGCTGGAATTAACCAAGGTGAAACGCGTACGCAGTATTGCGTTCGTACAGGGCACTTTTGTAAACACCCTGCGCCAGGTGATCCTTTTCATTTTAATGTACCTGATCTTTCATGATCAAATGGATTTCGGTGACCTGGTCACCATGCAGATCTTCTCGTTCTTTGTATTCGGGCCGCTACAGGAGATCAGCAATATCATTATTTCATACCGCGAAGCGGAGGCATCACTGAATAATTTTCACAACCTGATGCAGAAGTCACCCGAGCGCATGCCCGATCACCCGAAACATCTCGGTGATATTCAAACGCTCGATTTTCAGACAGTGGTTTTCAAACACCAGACAGCCCAGCAACGCGCTATCGATGATATCAGCTTTTCAGTAAAAACGGGTGAAACCATTGCCTTTGTAGGCCCTTCCGGTTCGGGTAAATCTACCCTCATGAAACTGCTGGTAGGTTTGTACCGTCCGCAGGAAGGCAAGATCGTGTATAACGGCATCGATGAAACCGACATCAACTTTGAAGACCTCCGTAACCAGATCGGTTTTGTAACGCAGGACACGCAATTGTTCTCTGGCACCATCAAGGAAAACCTGATGTTTGTGAACCCCGCCGCCACCGAAGAAGACCTGATGGACGCTCTTAAAAAAGCAGCCTGCATCAACCTGCTGGCACGCGCCGAAAAAGGTCTCGATACCATGATCGGTGAAGGCGGCCTTAAATTATCAGGCGGCGAAAAACAACGGTTATCCATTGCCCGCGCCCTGTTACGTAAACCGCGGTTGCTGATCTTCGACGAAGCCACGTCTTCGCTCGACTCACTCACCGAAGAGGATATCACCAATACGATAAAAGAAATTAGCTCAAAACGAAATCAGATCACCATCCTCATCGCCCACCGCTTGTCGACCATCATGCATGCCGACCGCATATATGTGCTCGAAAAAGGCGACATAGTGGAAACAGGCAGCCACGAAAGCCTGTTGGACGAAAAAGGCTTGTATTACGCCATGTGGCGCCAGCAGATAGGGGAACGGAAAAAAGTTCTTAGTTTATAGTTCATAGTTCACAGTTCACAGTTTATAATCCATAGTTTATATATAGTGAAGTTCCCGGGCAAAAAACCCGGGAACTTTTTTTGGCTACCCTGCCTCCAGGCCATTTAGGCTTTCGCCTGTATTCCGTATTTGCTTTCGCTTACAGCTTACAGCTTGAAGCTTGCAGCTGTATTCCGTATTTGCTTTCGCTTACAGCTTACAGCTTGAAGCTTGCAGCTGTATTCTGTATTCGCCTTTGCCTTTAGCCTTTCGCCTGTATTCGCTTTCAGCTTGAAGCTTGCAGCTTGCAGCTGTATTCTGTATTCGCCTTTGCCTTTAGCCTTTCGCCTGTATTCGCTTTCAGCTTGAAGCTTGCAGCTGTATTCGCTTTCCCCCTTGCAGCTATTTTTTCGTACCTTTGCGGTTCATCAATAAAGAGCCCTTAATGCCTGCATCCAAACCCAATTTCCTCTGGAGCATGTTAACCATGAAATGCCCCCGCTGTCGCAGAGGACCTATGTTCAATACCGCCAATCACTGGAATCTGAAAAAAGTGTTCGACATGCCCACGCATTGCCCTGAATGCGGACAGAAATTTGAACTGGAAGTAGGCTTTTGGTACGGCACCGGTTATGTGAGCTACGCTTTATCAGTGGCATTATCCGTAGCCTCCTTTGTTGCCTGGTATGTGCTCATTGGCATGAGCACCAAAGACAACCGTTTCTTCTGGTGGCTTGGCATCAACATTGGCCTGCTCATTGTGTTACAACCCTGGCTAATGCGCCTTAGCCGTGTTATCTATTTATACTTCTTTGTGCGCTATGACGCTAACTACAAAACAAAGTCGCCCACTAAATTCGATTACTAAACAGGTTTCTATTTCAAAGGTGATGTATCGCTAAAACCGCTGCAGGCCTCAGGTTATGCCCTGCAGGCAATGGCGGCAGCCAGAACCTGAACTATGACCTATGAACTATGAACTATGAACCATGAACTATGAACAGTGAACTATTCTTCAACCTGAAAAATAAACCCAACGCCATAAACACTGTTTATGGCTATTTTTTTTGAGGAGTTTAAATGTTTTCTCAACCGCGAGATAAACACATCGAGGCTGCGCCCAAGAAAATAATCATTCTCACCCCACAGGTTCTCCAGTATTTCTTCCCGCTTCAATATTTTATTCTTATTCTGAAAAAGGTAATCGAGCAATTCAAACTCCCGTTGGGTAAGCGTAACATGTTTGCTATTGGCGATACTTATTTTAAACTGCTCTTTATGCATCACCATATCGCCACATGTTGTAATACCAATAAGCTGCCTGTTCTTTTCTGTAACATGATGACGGCGCAGGATGTTCTTAATGCGCAATACCAGTTCATCGATATCGAATGGCTTGCTGATGTAATCATCTGCACCCAGCTTCAATCCATACAGGCGGTCTTTCTTTTCGTTACGGGCGGTTAAAAAAAGAAAGGGAATATCGCTATTGATGCGGTTGATGCGTTCGGCCAGTTCAAAACCATCCATGCCCGGTAATTGAATATCAATTACAAGCAGGCTGAACTCATGTGCTTTTTCCTTAAAAACGTTCAGGGCAGTGGCGCCATTTGTGCACCATTCTATTTCGAAATCCATAACCTCTAGGTATTGCTTAATAACATTCCCCAGGTCTGGTTCGTCTTCTACAAACAGGACCTTATGTTTCATCGATGACGATGATTGATTTCTGGTTTTATATTTCTTAATGTTGACAGGGAATAAAAATAATGAACTCACTCCCTTCCCCGGGTTTGCTTTTTACATCCAGCTTCCAGTTATGTGCTTCAACACATTGCCGGGCATAATGCAAACCAAGGCCCAATCCCTGTATGGGTTCTTTTTTCCAATTTGGTGCACGATAAAACTTATCGAATATGCGCCGGGTGATGGCATCCGACATACCAATACCGTTGTCCTTTATACTCAGCAAAACATGTTCATCGGTATTGGTTGTTGAAACGGTTATCATCTTGGGCGCGCTGTTATTATATTTTATGCCATTGTCGATGATGTTTTGCAGCATGGTCGTAAAATAAAAAACATCTACCGCTACCTGGTCATACGTGGTATGATTTTCAAAGTCAAGCTGCACACTGCTATCAGAAATATTCAACCGGTAATCGAGTAAAACATCTTCGAGCAGATCGTTCAGCGAAAGGGTTGTTTTGTTCAACTTTACCATTCGTCCCACACTAACATCAATTACCTGTCCTATCAGCTTTTTAAGGCGGTCCGACTGACGGCCGATAACCCCTGTCAATGATGATACATTCTCTTTCTTCTCCGTTAACTTTTCATTCTGCAAACTTTTATTCGCCACCATGATAGCCGATAGCGGTGTATGAAATTCATGCGTAATATTATTGATGAAATCGGTTTGCATATCGGCCAGCTTCTTTTGCTTAAGCCAGTTCCTGAACGTGATATAAAAAATAACCAGTACGCTGAATATAGAGAATAAGGAAAGCATGAATACCCGCATCATTTTTTTGATAACGCCCCACACCCGGTCGGGGGTGTCGATGTGCAAGGCAAAATCCATCTTATAACTGCGGGCGAGCGGACTGCTCACCACCAGGCTGCTGATGGTGTTCTTTCCATTGATATCTTTCAGGACGCCCGAAATACGAATGCCGGAACGATCCTGAATGGCCGGGTTAATGAGCGGGTATTTATGCCCACGGGTGTAAACAGGAATATATTTCCGGGCTTCAAAAGCGAAATCGATGTTCCCGATTAGGAGGCAATACTGCAGGCTATCAGTAATTCCAAGTTGTTTTTTCATGTCCTGCACAAGGCTGTCGCCGCAACTTTTAGCCCGCAGTTCGGCAAACATGCTATCGCACATCAGCTGCCGCAGGGTATCAAATGCCCTGAACTGTTTACGTTCATACAGCATACCCAGCGTATCTATATACTTATATACATGCTTATCGATGATCTGCACCGCGCCGGGGTATAACTTGTCGTTCCTGATAACAGGTTCATACACATCGTGCAGCTTTTGCTTTTCAATAGCATAATAATGCTCGTCTTCCATCCTGTACATGTTGAATAACAGGAAGAACTGCACTGAGGCCAGCACTACGAAAGCAATAACAGCCACAACCTTATAAATAACAATGGGGTGCTTCATCATAAACCAGATCCTGCTCAGGAAGGTAATCAGGATTGATGAATTAATGCTACTGCCGGCGGACCGTTTAATTTCCGTTAACAATTAGTTTGGTTTCTGTTGACAACAATATACTTCAAAGGAAATTATTTTGTTGCCAATTTTCAACCAAAACTAATGCTTACTATGAGATGGAAATCCTATCGCAGGATCAGCCGGTACCTGCTTTTATTGCTATTGCCGGCCATTTCAGCTACTCATGCGCAAACGGACCGCTCCGCGAATAATGAAGTTCCGGTTTCAGGTACCGTTAAAGACAAACTCGGCGCTCCTATTGCCGGGGTTTCAATCACTGTTTTCGGCAAGTCGGGCCGGGGCAGCAGTTCCGATGAACAGGGGCGATTCACCATTCAGGCCAGCGCCAAGGCCACCCTTGTGTTTTCGCACATCAATTACACCGAACAATCAGTTCCCGTAAACAACACCATTGTACTTGACGTAGTGATGGAAGCCAGAGAAGGCAACCAGAACGAAGTAGTGGTGGTGGGTTATGGTAAATCGAAAAGGATCAGCCTGGTAGGTGCGCAAACATCTGTAAACGTTGCAGAACTAAAGCAGCCGGTTGCCAACATCAGCACCATGCTTGCCGGCCGTATTGCAGGTATTGTGGGTGTTCAACGTACAGGTGAACCGGGTATGGATGGCGCCGATATCTGGATCAGGGGTATCACTACCTTCAACGGCAATAACAATGCAAAACCGCTGGTATTGATCGATGGAATTGAAAGAGACATCAACAGCCTTGACCCTGAAGACATTGAATCTTTTTCGATCCTGAAAGACGCCAGCGCCACTGCCGTTTATGGCGTACGCGGCGCAAATGGCGTAATACTTATGAAAACAAAAAGCGGTAAAGCCGGTAAACCCTCTTTCACCGTCAATTACAACCAGGGTATTACCTCCTTCACCAAAGCGCCTGAACTGGCCGATGGCATCACCTACATGCAGCTCACTAACGAAGCCATGCTGGCTAGCGGTCAAACGCCTAAGTATTCACAGGACTATATCGACAAAACAGCTGCCGGTACCGATCCCTATGTTTATCCCAATGTCGACTGGATGGATGAGGTATTCAACAAAACCGGCGAGAACCGCCGCTTCAATGCAAGCGCCCGGGGCGGATCGGCCAATGCCAATTACTATGTATCGGTGGCTTATTATGATGAAAAGGGTTTCCTGAAAACCGATGGACTAAGCTCTTATGATGCCGGCGGCAGGTTCAAACGGTACAACTTCACCAGCAACCTGAATTTAACCCTTACCCCAACCACCAAATTTGAACTGGGCGTACAGGGCTATATTACCAATACCAATCACCCTGCCATTTCATCGCAGGATGCGTTCATACAGGCCATGCAAATAACACCGGTATCGTACCCGGTTATGTATCCCGGCAATTTTGTACCCGGCCAAAGCAGCAATGGCGATCAGCGTAATCCCTATGCCGATGTTACGCAACGCGGCTTCTGGACCATCGCCAACAACCAGTTGTACACCAACGGACGTCTTACGCAACAACTTGATTTTATCACGAAAGGGCTTTCTGCAACGGTGCTGTATTCGTTCGACGCTTACCGCAGCAATACACTTAGCCGCTCCCGGCGCCGCAGTACGTATTATGTCGATGCCAACAATCCCCGTCTGCCCGATGGCAGCCTGAACCTGATACGTACCTGGGTGGGCAGCGATGAGTTGGGCTATTCCAATAGCAACATAAGCAACCACCGGTATTATACCGAGTCGTCGATCAACTATGACCGCGATTTCGGCCCGCACCACGTAGGCGCCATGTTATTGTATAACCAAAATGATTATACCTATGAATCAGCCGGCGACCTGGTAGGTTCACTCCCCTACCGGTCGCGCGGTTTGGCCGGCAGAACAACTTACTCTTTACATAACCGGTATTTTATAGAAGGCAACTTTGGTTACAATGGCTCCGAAAACTTTGCACCCGAAGCACGTTCCGGTTTCTTTCCTTCCATTGGTATCGGCTGGGTAGCTTCCTCTGAAAAATTCTTTGAACCAATAAAGAATGCTATTTCCTTTTTGAAATTCCGCTATTCCGATGGTTTGGTGGGCGCCAACAGTTCGGTAAACGAACAGAGCAATGTTACCCGTTTCCTTTACCAGACCTGGGTAACCAATGGTCCTGGTTATTCATTCGGGTTGAACTGGAACGACGCCCGCAACGGTATAGCCATTGCGAACTATGGCGTTGACGTTACCTGGTCTGAAAGCCGCAAACAGGACCTTGGTATAGAAATTAAAACCCTGAACGATAAATTATCACTGACCGTCGATTTCTTTAAAGAACATCGCACCGGTATATTTATCGGCCGGGGCGGCGTAGCCGGATTTGCCGGCATCGCTACGGCTATCTACGGCAACCTCGGCGTAGTAGACAATAGAGGAATTGACGCCACACTGGAAACAAACCCGCTACGCGTAGGAAATACTTACTGGAACTTTCGCGGAAGCTTTACCTATAATAAAGACAAGGTGATCGAAAACGATCAGCCCGCGCAAAAGTTCCCTTACATGGACCGCAGGGGGCAGAACCTGCTCTCTGTTTATGGCCTTACCGCCATTGGCCTTTTCGAAAGCCAGGATGAGATCAACAAAAGCCCACAGCAAAGTTTCGGCGCACCCCGTGTTGGCGATATTAAATATGCCGACTGGAACGGCGACAATGTAATTGACAACTTCGATGCCCATCGCATTGGCAATGGCGATGTACCGAACATGGTGTATGGCTTTGGCTTCAATACTACCTGGAAGAATTTCAACTTCGGCGTTTTCTTTCAGGGCACCAGCGGGGCCGACCGTATCATTTCCGGCGATGGCATTATACCTTTCAATAACAGCACCGGCGCCGACCGCAGCAACCTGTATGCTATTGCCACCGACCGCTGGACGGTCGACAATCCCAGGCAGGATGCCTTCTACCCGCGCCTTGCCTACGGCAATACCGCCAACGTCAACAACGCTCAAACCAGCACCTGGTGGTTAAAGGATATCGACTTCATTCGCCTGAAGACCCTCGACCTGGGTTACTCATTCCCTAAAAAGATCTTACCGAAATGGGGTGTAAAAAATGTACGTGCTTATGTGAATGCCGTGAACCTGCTTACGTTCAGCAAGTTCAAATTGTGGGATCCCGAACTGAACACCTCTAACGGAACAAGATACCCGAATGTACGCACCATCTCCCTTGGCCTTATCGTAAACCTTCAGTAACCACCCACAAAAAATGATTATGCTGTATAAACAACTTCTACATAAAACAGGAATTACCACCCTGGCAGTTATATGCGCATTGAGCGCCTGCAAAAAAGGATTTCTTGACCAGGTGCCCGACGACCGGCTCACTACCGACAAAATATTTAAAACCAGAGAGAATACGCTCAACTACCTTTCAGGTGTTTATAGTCGCGTACCCGATGAAAGCTACGACCGTTTTGTAGGCGACCGCAACTGCGGTCCCTGGACGGCCGCTTCAGATGAAGCCAAATATACCTGGAGCTTCGTGGGCAGTAACTTCTTCAATTTAGGAACAACCGTACCTACCCAGGGTTATTTTTCCGGCCCCTGGAGCAGGTATTACCAGGGCATTCGCGATGCGGCCTACTTTATGAAGAATGTTGACCTGTGCCCCGAGCTCACCGCAGAGCAGATAACCCAGTACAAAGCGGAAGCAAGGGCCATCAGGGCAATCTATTACTACTATCTTATTCGCATGTTCGGCCCGGTGGTACTTACAGGCGATGAACCAATTCCACCCGACGCTTCTTTTGAATCGATCCAGTTGCCGCGCAATACCATGGATGATTGCGTTGAGTATATCGTAAGTGAACTCGACAAGGCAGCGGCAGATCTTAAATTCATTACCCGCAGCGTTTACAATAACGCCAACGCCCACGAATATGGCCGCGTAACAAAAGGTATTGCCCTTGCGTTCAAGGCGCAAACCCTGTTACTGGCAGCCAGTCCGCTCTTCAATGGAAATACCGATTACGCAACGCTCAGGAATCCTGACGGCACTCAACTGATTGCACAAAACTATGATGCCGGTAAATGGAAACGGGCGGCCGATGCCTACAAAGCATTCCTGACCCAGTTCGTTCCCGGCGTATATGAATTGTATAAAGAAAATGATGCGCAGGGAAGTTTTAGTCCCTACCTCAGTTGCCGCAACGTCATGCTCACCAACTGGAACAGTGAATGGATCTGGGGACGGCCCACTGCCGGCATCTCGGTAATGCAATATGCCCGTACCCCTTATCATTCCGGCTTTGCCAATGAAATAAAAGGCGGCGGCGGTTTGGGCGTTACACAAACCATGGTGGATGCTTATTTCATGGCGAACGGCTTGCCAATCACACATCCGGCCTCGGGTTATGTAAATGCAGGTTTCTCCCAGTTCAAAGCCCCCGGCGATGTTGCCGATCGTTCAACATTCAATCAATGGGTGAACCGCGAACCCCGCTTTTATGTAGGCGTTACCTACGATGGCAGTCACTGGCTGAACACTTCTTTCAGCGGTGATGTAATCACCAGCACACAATTCTCCGGCAACTCGGGTAAAAAGTCAGCAGGCAGCGATTTCAGTCCAACCGGCTATATCGTAAGAAAGAACATGTCGACCGGCAGATGGGCCGATGATGCGCGCCACATGGTATTGATGCGGCTGGCGCAGGTATACCTCGACTATGCAGAAGCGTTAAACGAAAGCGAACCCGGCAACCCCGATATCCTGAAATACCTCAATCTCATTCGCGAAAGAGCAGGTGTTCCGCAATATGGCACCAGTACCGATCTGGCAGTGCCCGCAAACCAGGATGCCATGCGCCAGGCTATCAGAATGGAGCGCCGGGTTGAACTGGCTTTTGAGTGTGTACGGTATTTTGATACCCGCCGCTGGAAGATCGCCGAACAAACAGATGCCGGTGCTTTCTACGGATTGAACATAGACCTCGACGGCGCCGGTTTCTATACCCAAAAACAGTTTGAAACCCGCGTGTTCAATAAAAAACATTACCTGTTTCCCATACCGCAGGTTGAGTTGGATAAAGACAAACAACTTGTTCAGAATTCAGGCTGGTAGAATCAATCGGCAATAGACAATGGCAATATGCCAGGTGCGTGAAACAGCAGGGAATAAAGCGGCTTGCCAGGTATCTACCGATCCTGGCGCCCTTTTCAACCTGTTAACTCATCAATGTTATCAACTATACGCCAATATTCGTTCAGCCACTTTAAAAATTAAACGGATCCAGCAATGAACATCTCTATAAAACACCTTGGCATAAGCCTGCTTTTATTCAGCGGTTTTGCCATCACCTCGCAGGCACAGGACCTCATTTCAACGGTAGGCGGTGCACTATACACCAATTACGAATGGTACTATTACCGGAATGGCGGAACTACCACCGAATATTCCGGGAAACTGGTAGATAATAGCACGGCCAGCAAATGGTTCCTGTACAACCCCGATGATTTCTCAACACTTCCCATTCAGGTAACCTACAAACTGAACACGGCATCTGTTGTAGCCCAATATACCATAACCTCAGCCAATGACGCTTCGGAAAGAGACCCGAAGACCTGGACCTTACAGGGCTCAAACGACAGTACATCCTGGACAGTGCTCGATACCCGCACCAATGAAACCTTTGCCAGCCGCATACAAACAAAAATTTATGACGTGGCCACCACCGGAACTTATTTGTATTACCGGTGGAATATAACCGCAGTAAACGGCACCAGCCATTTTCAATGTGCCGAATGGCGGCTGGTAGGGCCCGCAGCACCCAATGCTCCCACCAGCTTAAACGGTACTGCCACCAGCGGCGCCGAGATCAATCTTAGCTGGACCGACAATTCAGCCAACGAAAACAGTTTTGTGATCGAACGTTCCATCGACGGCACCAACTACACACAAATAGGCAGCGTTCCGGTGAACACCACATCCTATACCGATAACGCCGGTTTACAGATCAACACGTTGTATTACTACCGCGTAAAAGCAGTAAGCAACACCTTAGGCAGCAGTTCCTACGCATCAACCAATTTAAAAACCCTCAACCTGAGCGGGGCCATCGTTGATGTAACCGATGACGGCGGCAGTTTAACGGTATTGGTTGAGAACAGCGGCGGCGCTACCGCCGGTGAAGGATCAACAAAACTCATCGACAACAACTACGGCACCAAGTACCTTGCTTTTGGTAATGTACCTGCCGGTGGCTACTGGATGTTGTATAAAGCGAAGTTTTCCTATGTGGTAACCAGTTATACCCTCACAACTGCCAATGACGCCGCGGGCCGCGATCCAAAGGCCTGGCAATTCCAGGGTTCGAACGACAGCCTCAACTGGACGGTGCTCGATACAAGGGCTAACATTTCAACCCCCATACGCGGCACCAAATACAAATACAGTTTTGGCAACACCTCAGCCTTTACCTACTACCGGTTGCTGGTAACTGAAAAGAACGGTTCAACCGACGGCGTAATGACGCAAATAGGCGAATGGGAAAT
The DNA here is from genome assembly GCF_002078015.1 of Niastella populi. Lineage (GTDB taxonomy): Bacteria > Bacteroidota > Bacteroidia > Chitinophagales > Chitinophagaceae > Niastella > Niastella populi. The sequence goes on from NZ_LWBP01000190.1 coordinate 42,609, forward strand.
ATGGGGTATGAACGCAGCAGCGCCACTGGTACCAACTGCGCTTACCATCACCAATACAACATTCAATACGGTTGCCTTGAGTTGGACAAATAATTCGACCAACGAAACCAGTTTTCAGATCGAACGTTCAGAAGACAATCTCAGCTTTGCCGCCGTAGGTACCGCAGCCGCCAACGCAACCACCTTTACCGACGTGAACCTGTATGGCGGTACCCAGTACTTTTACCGCGTACGCGCCATCAGCAGTACGGCCGGTGCATCCATTCCATCGAACGTGGCCACCACCACTACCCTGTGGGACCCCAACCTGCCGTTCTCACCCCGTAATTTGAAAGCGACCGCTATTTCAACATCAGAGATCGAACTGGTTTGGGAAGACAGGTCGGCGAACGAAACAGGGTTTAAAATAGAACGCTCGACAGACGGCGTAGCCTTTACTCAGATTGCAACGGTAGGCGCCGATATAACAACATACGTGAACACCGGCCTCACTAAAGCCAGCATGTATTATTACCGCGTAATTGCACACAACACCATGGGCTCTTCTTATTACAGCAATATAAGCTCAGCTGTAACCCAGGGTGTAAATGCGGCGCCAACCTTTACGTTTGTCAGCGACACAACAGCCTGCACCGCGGCCTTTGCCTACAAAGTGCTGGTCACCGGCATATCTGCAGGCACCGCGGAAAGCTACCAGAAAGTGACCATGGGCGCAGTAAGCAGTAATGCCAAACTGTTCGCAACCTTATCCTTCTCTGCCGTTTCGAACGACAGCGCATGGCTTACCTTCCAGGCACAGGGCGAAGTAAAAGACAGCGCTGTTATCACCATTACCGCAATGGACGACGGCGGCACTTTCAACAACGGTACAGATAAATTCACCAGAACATTTAAAGTAGTTTATAACCCGCTTACCATCGCTATTGCCTCTTTGGAAGGCGTTGCCATTGCCCCCTACCAAACCGCGCACTTAACTGCTTATGGCGACCGGGTAACCGATTACCGCTGGACGGATACGGTTGGTATCGTAAGCGGTTCGCTGACCACCAATAAACTCGAAGTAAAGCCAACGTACCATACCAAGTATACTGTTACCGGCACCAATAAACAGGGCTGCTCCGTTTCAAGCAGCATTACTATTGGTTTCAACGGCAACGTACTGCCCAACCCGGTGAATGTGATCACGCCGAACGGCGATGGCAAGAACGACAAATGGGTTATCTGGAACATCAACCGCTATCCCGATAACACCGTAACCGTATTCGACCGCGCCGGCCGCACCGTGTTCTACAAAAAGAATTATTCCAACGACTGGGATGGCACCCTGAACGGCCGGCCCCTCGAAGAAGGTTCTTACCTGTATGTAATAACCATTGGCCCGGGCATCGAACCTGTAAAAGGTGTGGTAGTCATCATTCGCGATCACAAATAACCAATTACGTAACCATCATTAACGTATTGAAACATGAAACAATTCACTCACTATAAAAAGCTGATACCGGCAATTGCCTGTATCTGCCTCGCCACAACTGCCAAAAGCCAGCTAAACACTTTCGGCAGCGGTTATTACCAGAACCGTTACCTGCTGAACCCCGCCATGAGCGGGTTACAGCAACAACTGATCATCAATGCCGCTTACAAAAAAGATCAGTTGTCGTTTACCGAAAGTCCAACCAACCAATACCTCACCGCCGACTATGGCCTTAGCGAAAAAACCGGTGTAGGCGCATACGTGGTGACCAACCAGGCGGGCCCTCTAAAACAGATAAACGCTATGGGTACTTACTCGTACCACATCGCTTTTTCTGAAACAAACAAACTGCACATGGGCATTTCACTGGGCATAAACAATAACCGCCTCGATATTTCTAAAACAAATGGCGAAGCAGATGATCCGGCGTTGTTGAATTATAACAGCAAAGGCACCAGGTTTGAAGCGGGGTTTGGCGCCGCATACGCTTATGGAAATTTACTGGTACAGGCTTCGCTGCCGCAACTGGGCAGCCAGTTCAAAAAAGAAGAAAAAAACCAGGCCAACCGCCCGCTGGCATTTGCATCGGTTTCTTACAAAATAAAGATCAGCGAAGAAGCAGAAGGCATTTACGCCGAGCCCATGCTTTGTGTAAGGGCCATTAAAGATGCCGACAACATCATCGATGCCGGTTCAAATTTTACCTTCCTCAACAACCGCCTGAACATAATGGCCGTGTACCATACCAACAAAAGCATTACTGCCGGTGTGGGCCTGCAGGTAATTGACCAGGTTCTGGTGAACGCGCTTTACCATTCTGTTACCGGCGGTTTAAAAACATTCTCCGATGGCGGCCTTGAAGTTGGATTAAGAATTAACCTCTCAGGCATTTCTAAAAAGCAATAAAACGGCACACATGAACTATTCAAAATATTATCCATTATCACTCATAGCGCTGATCTTCTTTTTCGGATCGGCCTCCAACAGCTGCAGTAAGTCAACCAAAACAGGCCCTGCAGAAATACCGGTTTCCAGCCTCGACACCATTACGCCCACAGGCGGTGTACCGCCCCTCTTCTGGCAGGAGCGCTGGTTAGATCACCGGCAGTATTTAACCCGGGTTGCTTATAACGAGCACGTAGCGGTTTATTACGATAACAATATGGAGCGTACCATTACCTGGCCGTTGGATTTTATGACCGATGTATGGAAATATACCAAATCGGTATATGGCGATTTTGGCAATGAAAACCGCCTTTATTGTGTGTTTCACCGCAGGAATTATAGCGGCGGCCGCACCGGTAACATCTTTGATGAAGCCGATGATTACCGTAGCCTGGCCGATGTAGCTACAGACGGCAGTTTTGAAAAACCCGAAGGCTGGAACATCGACGCCATTGTACATGAAGTTGCCCACGTAGTGGAAGGCTCTGCCTATGGCGTGCACGAATCACCGGCATATACCGTTTGGGGCGACAGCAAATGGGCCGAGATCTATCAATACGATGTGTATATGGGCATTGGCAAAACCGCAGAAGCTGAAAGAATGAAATCGCTTTATATGGAACAGGCCGACAATTTTCCCGTTGAAGGCACCAAATGGTTTAAGAACTGGTTCTGGCCCATTTACAACAATTATGGGAAAAGCAAAGTACTGGCCAATTACTTCAAATTGTTATCGATCCACTTTCCAAAGAAAAACATTCCCTCGGGTGTTGAATACACCCGCCGGATGAACCTCGGCGAGTTCATTCATTTTTATAGCGGCGCAGCTGGCGTTAACCTGAAAGCTCAGGCCACTACCGCTTTCGGCTGGTCATCAACCACCGATGCCCAATTCAACAAAGCCCGTCAGGATTTTCCCGGCATCACCTATTAACAAAATGACCTGTAAGGCAGGCTTACGTTTCCCGAACTGGTGGAGGCTAAAAGGCTACCTTGCAGGTCTTTACCTTAAACCCTGCATTTTTCATGTAACAAAACCACAAATATTAAAAGAAAAATCAATGAAGCGAGTATTTCTCACCGTTGTAGCTTGTAGCTGTTTTGGTATAGCCATTTCTCAAACCGGTACCAGCAAAAAAAATAGTAAACGTTACGACTGGAACGACCGTAACAACAACACCATTTACCGGAGCGACTCCCTCACCAAAAAAGGGTTTACACTCATTTTCCTCGTACAGGATTCCACCTTCAATTCCGAAACCCAGCAAAAACTAACCGAAGCATTTTTTACCGTATATCCGCAGGAAGTAAAACGCTTTAACCGGGATGCGCACAAAAAAGTGGTCTTTATTATTGACCCCTCCTACGACGGGGTGGCCGCCGCCAGCAACGGCATCATCCGCTGCAACCCCGAATGGATGAAGAAACATCCCGAAGATATCGATGTGATCACCCATGAAGCCATGCACATCGTTCAGGCTTATCATAAAGGCCATACACCCGGCTGGCTTACAGAAGGTATTGCCGATTATGTTCGCTATAAATACGGCGTAAACAATGAAAAAGGCGGCTGGCAGTTAACGCCTTTCAAACCCGACCATCACTATACCAATGCGTATAGAATTACTGCCCGTTTTTTGGTTTGGATAGAAGAGAATGTAAACAAGAAGATCGTTGACAAAATGAACGCCGCCGCTTATAAAGGGGAGTATAAAGACACCCTTTGGATGGAATATACCGGCAAAACAGTTGACCAGTTATGGGAAATGTATGCGCAGGCGCAGGAAGCTAAACAATAGCTAAACCCAGCACTACAACAATTTAGCATTAGATTTGTAGCCTCCCATCTTTCTCATTAAAAAAAGAAATATATAGAAATGAACAAATGGTCATTGTTGTTATGGGTGTTACCCTTATCCGTTTTCGCTCAACAAAAAAACGTAGTTCAATATGTAAACCCATTGATCGGTACCCAGCGCATGGGGCATACCTACCCCGGCGCCACGGTTCCGTTCGGCATGGTACAACTAAGTCCCGATACCGATACCCTGCCCTATGAAATGAATGGGAAATACAATCCTGATGTTTACAAATATTGCGCTGGTTACCAGTATGACGATAAAACCATTGTAGGTTTTAGCCATACTCATTTCAGCGGTACCGGCCATAGCGACCTGGGCGATTTCCTGGTTATGCCAACCGTTGGCGCATTGCAACTGAACCCGGGCGTGGCCACCGATACAAAAACCGGTTTCCGTTCGGCCTTTTCACATGCCAGGGAAAAAGCAGAAGCGGGGTATTACAAAGTGCAGCTCGACGATGACAACATCACCGCCGAGTTAACCGCTTCTACCCGTACCGGCTTTCATCAGTACACCTTCCCCAAGACCAGTGATGCACATATCATTTTCGATCTGATGCATGGCATTTACAATTACGATGATAAAAACGTATGGACCTTTGTTCGCGTTGAGAACGATACGCTGATCACCGGATACCGGCAAACCAACGGCTGGGCCCGTACGCGCACCGTTTATTTTGCCATGACCTTTTCAAAACCTTTTAAAGAATACGGTTGTAAGGACTTCAGCAAAAAACAGGTATACCGTGGTTTCTGGCGCAAGTTCGACCAGTCGAAGAACTTCCCCGACCTTGCCGGCAGGCAGTTGCGGATGTTCTTCAATTTCGACACCGACGCGGGTGAAAAAATAAAACTCAAACTGGCCTTATCATCGGTAAGTACCGAAGGCGCCCTGTTGAACCTGCGCACCGAAGTTCCGCATTGGGATTTCGAAAAAACAAGATCGGAAGCGCAGGCCGCCTGGAACACGGAGCTTACAAAAATTGCGGTTGAAGCGCCGGAACCGGAAAAACAGAATTTCTATACGGCCATGTACCATGCATTTCTGGGACCTACCGTATATATGGATGTTGACCGTAAATACAAGGGGCTCGATCAGAATATTCACACGGCAAATAATTTCACCAACTACACCACCTTTTCGTTGTGGGATACCTACAGGGCATTGCATCCTTTTTTCAATGTAATACAACCCGCGCGTAACAGCGACATGATCAACAGCATGCTGGCTCATTATGATCAAAGTGTGCTGAAGATGCTGCCTATCTGGAGCCATTACAACAACGACAACTGGTGTATGAGTGGTTATCACAGTGTATCGGTCATTGCCGATGCGCTTGTCAAAAGCAGCACATCGGTTGATGCAGCGCATGCGCTGGAAGCCTGTGTAACCACAGCCAACCGCAGGAATTATGAAGGGATTGGCAGTTATATTGAAAAAGGATTTATTCCCGATGAAAAACTGGGCACTTCCGCTTCCACTACACTGGAGTATGCATATGACGACTGGTGTATTGCGCAGCTGGCGCAAAAGCAGGGCCGTTCAGATATTTATGATGCGTTCATAAAACGGTCGGCCAATTATAAAAACCAGTACGATGCGTCGGTTGGTTTTATGCGCGCCCGCAAAGAAGACGGCAGTTTTAAAAAGGAGTTTGATCCGTTGAGCACACATGGCCAGGGTTATATTGAAGGCAATAGCTGGAACTATAGCTTTTTTGTTCCGCACAACCCCGATGATCTTATCAACCTGATGGGTGGTAAAAAGAAATTCGGCGCCCGCCTCGATACGTTGTTTACCATGTACCTGCCCGATAAATATTTTGCCGAAACCGAAGATATTACCCGCGATGGCATTATCGGCAACTATGTACATGGCAATGAACCGGCGCATCACGTAGCGTATCTGTACAATTATGCCGGTCAGCCCTGGAAAACCCAACAGCGGGTAAGGATGATCCTCAAAAATCAGTACAAGCCTTCGCCTGACGGCCTTGGCGGAAATGACGACTGTGGTCAAATGAGCGCCTGGTATTTATTTTCTACCCTCGGCTTTTACCCCGTAGCGCCCGGTTCTCCCCTTTATCAATTGGGAAGCCCCGCCATCAACAAAGCGGTGATCAAACTCGAGAATGGCAACTCGTTCACCATAGAGGCCAATAACCAAAGCGACAAAAATGTGTACGTGCAGAAAGTGTTGCTGAATGGCAAACAACTGGAGCAGCCGGTTATCAGCCATGAGGACGTCATGAAAGGCGGCTCGCTGGTTTTCTTTATGAGCAATAAGCCGAAGAAATAGTTACGGTACTATTTCTCTTTATTATCATCTGCAGGTCGCAACAAATTGAACAAATTGGTTTTCGTTAACTCTTCCATATCACTCAGGGCCACTTCGAGGGCCCTGGTGCTAAGGAAGATCTCCAGCAGCGATAACACCAGCGAAACCACAAATGAAATAATGCTTAAAGCAAAGATGATATAAGCCGCCGCATTCCAGTTTTTAAAGATGCAGAACATACACACCACACAAAAGATAAAACTTACCACCCCGAATAACTGCATCGATTTTATAAGCCTGATACGATCGCGCAGGTTCTGGATCTGATGTACTATGTTCTTTTGCCGGGTGTCGGATTGGTATTTATCGTACAGCGACCTGATGAGCGTAGCTATGGCAAGGAACCGGTTGGTATAAGCCAGCATCAACAGGGAGATGGCCGGGAACAATAAAGCCGGCGTGGTTATAGACAGATCCATAAAATCGATATTTTGAATTTGGTTGATCAGGATTTACAAGCCAGGAACATTCAATTGTGTAGTGAATATAATAAGTATTCCAAAATAAAAGTCCTCCGAAGTGTCGGAGGACTTTATCATTTATGTACATGGGTTAGTAAGTAATTATCTTAAACGTTAAAGTACAAAATTTATTATAATTAAGAAAATTCAATCTTTACTGGCCGAGACCGGCAATGTGCAATTATGCCTGAGACCTTAGCGCCTGTATTCTTGTATTCTGTATTCCACTATCACATTATCACATTAGCTAATTATCACATTGTTCCTGCTACTTTTTCAGCAAAACTGTGAATAACGACCCCTTTCCAACTTCGCTTTCACAGGTTATTCTTCCGTTTATTTCTTCAACGATCCTTTTTACGATCGAAAGGCCTAAACCATTGGAGGCTTCGCCATCGGTAGGGCGTGAAGACAACTTGCTATACTTCGAGAACAGATAAGGCAGTTCTTCTTTGTCGATGCCTACCCCTTCATCACGCACCCTGATGCAAATACCATCCTGCTCTTCGCTTATGTGCAACCATACGTTTTTGCCCCGGGGAGTGTACTTAATAGCATTCGATAACAGGTTCTCACAAATACGGCTTACCAGGTACCGGTCGCTTAAGATAAATAATTTTTTACCGCTGGTTTCGGTGTGCAGGGCAATTTTCTTCCGTTCGGCCATCGGCCTGAAGTTATCGGCCATTTCTTCTGTAAATGCCCGCAGGTCGAATTTTTCCAGTTGCATTTTATGATTACCGATATCGGCGCGCTCTACATCGAGGATCTGCCTTATCAGCCGCTCACCATATGCACCCGCCTGTAAAATACGGTTCATGGCCTTTTGCTGTTCTTCCGTAAGGTTAGCGTCGTTTTGCAATACCTGCCCCCAGATCTGAATGGTAGCGAACGGCGTGTTCAGATCGTGTGATACGATACTTATAAGCGAGTTCTTTTCAAAATTCAGCTCCGATAACTTTTCGTTCTGCTGTATTATAAGATCGTTGGTTGCTTTCAACCGCCGGTGCGCATTTCGTTTAATTACAAAACCGATGGCTATCAGCAGTCCGATAATGCCAAGTGCTGCGGCCACCAGAGTGAGCTCTCTCGAACGAAGGGTTTCCTTTTCGATCTTTTCCTGCAGCAGTTTATTTTCCGCTTCGCGTTCGCTTGCATGAAAACGTTCCTGCAGTGCGGCAATGGTTTTATAGGTGTCGCTATGCAGGATAGCCGTATCGAGCGAATACCATTTTTTTATGTACGCGTAGGCTTTGCTGTAGTTGCCGCGGTACTCGGCCAGTTTTGCCAGTATGGAATAACTATCGGCCTCCTTGCTTTTTGATTCCAGCCGTTCGGCCAGTTTCATCGCACCTTCTGCATAAATCGTTGCCGAATCGAACTGTTTCTTTTCTATAAATACATCGGCGAGGTTTAGTTTGGCCACCCAAAGCGCACTCAGGTCGCTGTCGTTGTTATGCCTTACCAGGTTCTGGCGAAAATACGGAAGGGCTTCCTCATACTTTTTTTCCTTGAAATATAAATTACCCAGGTTGTTATAGGTGCTTGATAAACTAATGCGCCCCTGCCGTTCAAGCGGCTGGCCCAACTGCACCGCCTTCTCCAGTAAAAGATGTGAGCTGTCGTATTGTTTCAGTTGCGTATAAATAACGGCGAGGTTATTATAGGTATTGATAAGAGAAGGAATTTTGCCGTCCGACTCGGTCATGCGGGCGCATTGTAAATAGAACTGTTTGGCCTTTTCGGGTTCCCTGATAGAGAAATAAGCAATGGCCAGATCGCTCAATGCAGCAAGTTCATACTCCTGCGCCCTGATATTACGGGCTGCCTGCAATGATTGCAGGTAATATTCGATAGCCTTTTCATAGTTATTGCTCAGGTCTTCATAAATGCCTTTCAGCCGTAACGATAAAACGCTGCCGCGATTATACTTCAATAAGTCAGCTTCTTTGGAAATGTAGTCGGCATAGTAACGAATGGAGTCGATCTTGTCCTCAGAGAAATCGAGACAACGATCGTACAATCTTTTCAAATGAGTTGTATCGACCTGTTGTGCAAATGAATGTACGCATATAATCAAAGCCCCTAAAAGCAGATAGTATTTCAACGGTAATGCCGAATTGTACTACCAAATTAAGAGTTTTTACTTATTAATCAAGTAACTGGGTACTTTTGTAGTTATATAAAACGGATATAATGAATAAATGTATGAAAGACAGTGTAATACTATTTCTCTTGTCATAGTCCGGTACCCAGGCTTTGCAACAGGGAGCGGCGCCGGTTTTGTTTTCCCGGTTAACCATTCAATGAACCAGCAAAAAAAGGAGTGTAATATTATTCAATAAGCCTGTTCTTTAAAGCAAACTTCACCAACCCTACTGTATTGTTCACACCCAGTTTGGCGATCAGGTTTTTGCGATGGGTTTCAACCGTACTTACGCTAAGGAAAAGTTTTTTGGCAATTTCAGAATTACTGTATTCTTTACAAATAAGCGTTAGCACTTCTATTTCCCTTTTCGACAAAATTTCATCGACCTTCTTATCTTCTATGGTAACCGTATTCCTGAAATCCTGGTTGGTATCAAGGATGTTGATTTCCTTACTAAAGTATTTATTGCCTTCAGATACTGTTTCCAAAGCTTTGGTAAGCTCGGCGATATTGGTGTTCTTCAACAGGTAACCCTGTATATCATATTTGAGCAGCTTGTGAATATAGCGGGTGCCCCGCATGATCGTAAGGTAAAGTATCTTCAGCGCCGGTTGTATTTCGCGGATCTTCAACAGCAACTCTTCTTCACCGATGTCTGGAAGGTGTACATCGAGCAGAAGGATATCAATGTCTTTGTTTGGCAACTGGCTCAACAGGCTTTCGCCGGTGAATGCGGAACCTATTACCTCAATACCCGGTTGTTTGTTCAACAACAGAACCAGGCCTTCAAGGTATAATTCATGGTCATCTGTAATAAATACCTTCAGCATATTCAAAATTATAGATCGGTTAGTTTGTAGGATTAATGGTTATTGTACCGATCCAAAGCAAATTAAAACTATTTAATGCATGCTGCAAAAAACAGAGCTGCCCGATCATTGAAAATTCCTTTTTGCGCAAAGGTTATGGGCTGCATATGCTGCCGGTTACTTACAGTCGTTCGCTTTAGCAGGCTTTAGCACAACATTGAAACTACGGTGAAAGCGGGCGCACATAAAAAAAGCTCCCCGACAGAAGTCAGGGAGCTCCCAATTATACGGATTAAATTTTCTACGTCATCGCGTTTTCAGCATGGGCCGTACCTGTTGAACGGTGCCGTTTTGAAAACGGGCATAATAAACGCCCAACGGAAGCCCATACCCATCGAAGGTTACAGTATAGGTACCGGATGTGTATACTTTGTCGGTAACGGTTTTTATCACTCTTCCCATGGTGTCTAACACCTGAACCAGTGTATGTCCGCCGCCTGTTTTGAAGGTTATCGACGTTCTTTCAACAAACGGGTTCGGATAGTTAATGACCAGTTGTTCGCCATCGTTCCTGTTCACATCATCGAGGCCGGTAGCGCCGCAGGCTGCATTCACACACAATGGAATGTTCGGGAAGTCTTTTAACATAACGGTCTGCAAATCGCCATCTTTTACACAGAACCATTGCCTTAACAAAGAAGCATAAATGCTTCTGAAATCGTATTGATAAGGTACGTTACCATTGCCGCCTCCACCGGAAGGAATGTCTGGATTGGTACCGATAATACCACCGCGAACATTCTTTCCGAATACGAACACCGGTGCAGCTGCACCATGGTCGGTACCAAAACTTCCATTTGATTTAATACGACGGCCAAACTCCGAAAAGGTCATACCAACTACACGGTCATCAACACCCAGCCCTTTCAGGTCGTCCATAAAACATTTGATGGCATCCGATACACGCGCCATCAGCCTGGCGTGTGTACCTACCGAAGTGTCAGCCGCTTCGGCCTGGCTTGAATGGGTATCGAAACCACCCGTACCAACCATATAGATGCGGGTCTTTAACCCGCCCTTAACCAGCCTTGCTACAATACGCAATTGTTGCGCGAGGTCGTTATTACCCGGGTAGGAACCCTGTGAGGTAACTTTTGCAGCCGCTGCCCTTATTACGTTTGAATACTGCTCCGTTTGCCCCATGATCATGCGAATGTAGGTCAGTTCCTTTGCCCAGGGCGTATTTGGTAAAGGGTCGGTTACATTATCGAGGAAGTCGTAAAAACTATTGGGGTCGCTGATGGTCATACCCATCGGGAACGACGGTCCCTGCAATGCCAGCGAGGCTACCGAACCGATCTGAATTGCCAGGGGATCGGGCATTTGCGCTGTAGGGTACCCGTTGGGAAAGTTCGGGAACTCATTGTTCAGGTACCGGCCAATCCAGCCGCTGTTTACCACCTGGTCAGAATCGGAAGCCGACATCCAGATATCCGTGGCCCTGAAGTGAGAGAAGTTGGGTGAAGGATACCCAACCGCCTGTATAATGGTTAATTTGTCTTCGTTATAAAGGTTCTGCAAACCGGTCATACTGGGGTGCAAACCTGTTTTGGCAGTGCCTTTGAGTGGAAGGATCTTATTTTGTTTGATGGCAATATTTGCCCGGGCGTTATAATAATTGGAATATGTTTCAATAGGTATTACCATGTTCAGGCCGTCGTTACCGCCGTTCAGTTGAATGAGCACCAGTACCTTGTCGGTATCGGTGGCGGTACCCATAAGGGCCTGTACCAGTGGTGATGCATTTGTAAAGGCCTTAACGGAAAAACCATTCAATAATGCGGGCAACGTTACAGATGCAGGTAATGTTTGTTTGAAGAAGTCTCTGCGCTTCATAAGATCGGTTTGATTGTTAAGCTAAATGATACTCGGCAAGGCCAGTTAAATAACTGTATAGTGGTTGCAAACGGTTGTATACTGTCTGGTAGGCAGCCATATCTGACGGGGTGCCAACATGGGCATTCCAGTAATTGGTCCAGTAAATATCATCCGTTTGTCCGTAAAGCAGGGTATCTGCTTTGAGTTTCGCCTTACGTGCGTCTGATAACGGCACCCTGTACAAAATATCCACCGCATCGTTGATCAATGCATTTGGATCCATTGGATTGGGCAGCAGCCTTGTAAACGCAACCGGATCTATGATCAACGTTGTATTGTTGCGCATATAGCCGGTAGTCATCAGCTGTTCAATTAACCTATGGCGCTTTATAATGGTATCGTGGTTGATCCACATTTCATAGTACGCTGGTAACTGGTGGTAAGCAGGCCATCCCGATACGCTCGGCGGATCGCAAATGTTCTGCTGCATCAGTTCCGACTGGTTGCGCAGGTAATCCCACATATCGTATTGAGCGGCATAATTCGATGCATCGGGAAATGCCACATCGAACTCCCTTACCATGCCTACAATCATTTCGAGAGGACTTTTGATCAAACATCCCTGGCTAAGCACATCGAAGAAATGTTCGCTTTTCAGCAGGGTTGCCAGCACCGGTTTTATTTCCCAGCCGCCATCGCGGAACTGCTGGGCCAGGGGCTTTATAACGTTGGTGAGTGTATCGGGTTCAATAGTGTAATAAACAAACCATGTGTACAGTCTTTTTACAATGAATTCAGAAACCTCAACCTGCTTTGCAAAGATCATGTTCAACAGATCATCGAGCTCAGCTTCGCCGCCGGTAGCATCGCTGCGGCCGGCTATTACGGTTCCGTTATAGAAAGAAGAGAATGTTTTACTGTTCTTGTCATGCGCTTCAGGCCTGAAGAATACCGATTCATCATCGGGTTTTATACGCCAGCCGGTCAATACCCGGGCTGCTGCCACCACATCATCTTCCGTGTAGTTGGGATTGTTTTCCTTTCCCAATGTAAACAGCTCCTGTAACTCACGGGCGTAGTTCTCATCAGGCGCGGTATAAGTATTCAGGTACCCATTGAGGTAACGCAGCATAGCCACGTTGAGGGTCATGTCCTTTACCAGTGTTTTGAAATTGCCGACCGCGCTTTGCGTCAACAGCACGTTGTATTTATAACCATAGGTAGCGGTTTCATACATCGACAATTCGGTTGTAAAATGATTATGCCAGAACAGCACCATCTTTTCGCGAATGCTTCTGTCCTGGTTGATCATGTTACCGATCCACCATGCTTTCAGTGAACCTGCCCTTTTGCTGTTGGCTGTACCATCAGTAGATACCGTATTCACCCAGGTAGATCCCTGCGCTACCGTTGTATCGGGATCGGCGGCATCGATGTCGGTATTGTCGTAATTTTTTAAAGGAGGTGCGGGCAAACCGGTTGGTACGTTCAACAATTCATCAACCGCCGCTGAAGGTGACATTGCAAGAAAATGATTGATGTCTGCTACTTTCGCCCCGAACATGGTACGTTTAAGTAAGTGCGCTACTTCCTTTCTTGTCCAGGCGCCGGTGTAAGGTGCTAAGCCGGAATAAATTTGACGCAAGCCTGCATAGGGCATTGGAGAAGGAGCCTTCGATCTCCTTTTCAGCGTGAAGAATTCTCTTCTATCCATAAGGTTGATTTTGGTGGATTGCTTCATATGGTCGGCCTTTTGACTACATGATGACAATCCAATTATGGCTGTGCTTGAACAAAAATGTTGCCACTTGATGATTTGGGGATAAGTGACGTACATTTTCATATAACGCTAGTACAAGTACGAACATAAAAAAAGCTGCCTCTCAATGAGAAGCAGCTTTCTATATAGTAACTATTTTTACTAATTAATATTTTCTATAATTCCTGCAATCCCCTGTCCGCCGCCAACACATGCCGTAACAATACCATACTTCTTATTAAGGCGCTTCATATCATGAGTAATTTGTATAGTTAGCTTACAACCGGTACAACCTAAAGGATGACCCAATGCAATAGCCCCACCGTTTATATTTACTATTTCAGGATTTATTCCTAACGTACGGATAACCGCTAAGGCCTGTGATGCAAACGCCTCGTTCAATTCAACCAGGTCTATCTGGCCGAGGCTCATCGATGCCTGCTTCAATACTTTTGGAACCGCTTCAACCGGACCAATACCCATAACACGGGGATGCACGCCCGCAGAAGCACAGGCAACCAATCGGGCAATAGGTTTCAAACCCAGCTCGTTCACCATTCTTTCACTCATTACAATTACGAAGGCGGCGCCATCGCTCGTTTGTGATGAGTTACCCGCGGTTACCGTTCCATTGGCGGCAAATACGGGCTTCAGTTTATTCAGCACTTCTATGCTGGTGTCTTTGCGCGGGCCTTCATCGGTATCAACCACAAAACTGCGGGTCTTCTTTTTATTCTTTTCATCGAGGTAAACCTCTTCAACCGTAACGGGCAAAATGCCGTTCTTGAAATAACCGTTTGTAATGGCGTTGATGGCTTTCTGATGCGATTGGTAAGAAAATACATCCTGATCTTCGCGGCTTACATTATACTCTTTGGCAACTGCTTCGGCAGTTAAACCCATACTTAAGTAATAGTCGGGTTCGTCTTTGGCAATGGAATAAGCCGGTACGGTTTTCCAGCCTGCCGTGGGCACCAGGCTCATGCTTTCAGTACCACCGGCAATGATACATTCGGCCATACCGCTGCGGATCTTGGCGGTAGCAATGGCGATGGTTTCGAGGCCCGATGCACAATACCGGTTCACGGTAGCGCCCGGCGTATCGAAACCAATGGCGCGGGCAGCGATGATCCTGCCAACCTGCAAACCCTGTTCGGCTTCGGGAACGGCATTTCCTACAAGCACATCGTCGACCCGCTTAGGGTCGAGCTGCGGAACAGAAGCCATCAGTCCTTTGATCACATCAACGGCCAGGTCATCGGGCCGGTAAAATCTGAATCCACCTCTTTTGGCTTTGCCAACCGCAGTGCGGTAACCAGCTACTATATACGCTTCCATATATAAAGTTTAATAATTAGCTAATTTGATAATTCGATAATTTGATAATGAAATACAGTTTGTTGTTCCCGGCGCCGGTACACCTCCCCTGCTGCTGTTGCGTCGCACGCTTCATCGTTCCGCGCCCTGCTCATCAATCCACTAGTTGTTTATGCAACCTTCTATCTCAAAGATAAGGATTGGCAGCAGGAAAACCAAAATGCACTGCGCTCCACAGCGCCCGGTTGAAAGTCAGGATTTCACTTGCAAATGCGCTTTAATTTGTTAAATTTTGCCTCGCATAGTAACTTACTTAATCCTGTACTTTTCAATCAATTATAATGTTTATCAAGAAGCTCCCCGGCATCTTTTTGTCACTGCTGTTTTTGCTATCCGTATCAGTATGCTTCGCAAACGACGGCGCTTTTAGAACAGCGGGCAATCAGTTAATTCCGATGTATGAAACGGATATTACCGTTAAAAAAGAGATCCTTACCATCAACAGATCAGGTTCGGGCAAGGCGTCAATTACCGTTTATTATGAATTCTTCAATCCTAAAGCAACTAAAGAACTGGAAGTAGGTTTTGAGGCGGTATCACCTTATGGCGATGTCACTGTTCAACCCGTGAACGGCCAACATCCATACATTACGAAGTTCACTGTAAATATGAATGAAGAAGCAATTCCATTTAAGGTGGCAATCGTTAGCGACAGCCTGTATTACCGTAACGGAAAATTCAAATCAAAAACACTTGCGCAGGCCTTAAAGGAAAGCGACGAAAATGATGTAGTCGATTTTTTTTATGTGTATCATTTCAAGGCGCTATTCAGGCCCGGAATAAATATCATAAAACATACGTATACTGTCGATCTTTCCACCTCCGTTATTGAGCACTATACACTGAAATATATACTTACAGCTGCGGGGCGATGGGCAAACCGCCAGATTGATGATTTCACCTTACAGATAAATATGGGTGGGCTGCAGGATATCTGGATAACGAATACTTTCTTTTCCAATATTTCTGAATGGCAGTTGCCGGAAACGGTAAAAGGAATTCACTTAAAAAAGAATAAGAAGGATAAGGGGATAACCGATACTTCGCAATTTGTTGTACGCAACGGAACGTTGACATTTCAAAAGCTGAATTTCAAACCCGTAGGGGAGCTTTATATAGAATCATACACAAACTGGTTTTATTATGGTTTTCAGGATGAGAAAATGAGAGATGATTATTTTAACTGCAAACGCGACCGTTTGCCGTTTTCCATTGAGGACCAGGATTACATAAAGAAGCCTTCTGATGAGCTGTCAAAAAGGATCTTGAAAAACCTGCCCTTTGCCAGGCGGGGCTATATCTTTAAATCGCCTGAATTACAGTCTTATTTTGAAAGGCAACGCTGGTATAAAAAAGACGAAACCTATCAACCCGTACTTGCCGGCTTAACCCAAAAAGAACAGGCCTGGCTAAACAGGCTGTGAACCGGGAACTGAGAACTGAGAACTGTGAACTATGAACTGTGAACTGGGAACTATGAACTATGAACAGTGAACAGAGAACTGTGAACTGGGAACTATGAATTATCTTCGCACCGAATTATGTATAACTTACTTCGCCGCCTGTTGTTTTGCTTTCCGACCGAACCGGTCCATTATTTTTCAATGAACATGATGAAAATGGGCTGTTCCTCGGGGTTCATCCGCAAAAGCATTTCCGCCCAATTCACCCCCAACAAAGGAGAATTGTCAAAAGAACTCTTTGGCCTCAGGTTTAAAAACCCGGTAGGATTGGCAGCCGGTTTCGACAAAAACGCCCTGTACCTTACCGAGCTGGAAGCCCTGGGTTTTGGCTTTGTTGAAATTGGCACCGTAACGCCCAAACCCCAGGCCGGTAATGACAAACCACGCCTGTTCCGCTTACCTAAGGACAAAGCGCTTATCAATCGCATGGGTTTTAACAATGACGGGGTGAATGTAGTAGTACAACGGTTGAAAGATTGGAAAGACAAACAGTTGGCAATGGGCAAAGGCTCCCCTTCTACCCCCGGTCACCCGCGCCTCATCATTGGTGGTAACATTGGGAAGAACAAGGTCACTCCTAACGAAGACGCCTGGAAAGATTACGAGATCTGCTTCCGCGCACTGTTCGATTGTGTTGATTACTTTGTGGTGAACGTAAGCTCGCCCAACACCCCCGGCCTGCGCGAATTACAGGAAAAAGATTCGCTGCGGAAGATCCTTTCGCATTTACAAACCATCAACCAGCAGGAAAGCGGCCCCGAAAGTGACCGCAAACCCAAACCGATCTTATTAAAGATAGCGCCCGACCTCACACCGCAGCAAATTGACGATGTGATCGACCTGGCCATGGAAATAAAACTCGATGGACTGGTTGCTTCCAACACTACCATCAGCCGCGAACAGCTGCACACCACCGGGCAGGAACTGGAAGCCATTGGCGCGGGTGGCTTAAGCGGCGCACCCGTTCGCCGGCGCTCTACCGAAATAGTAAAATACATTCATCAAAAAACAAAGGGCCAGTTACCCGTTATTGCTTCCGGCGGTATTTTCACTGCTGCCGATGCTAAAGAAAAACTCGCCGCCGGCGCTGCCCTGGTACAGGTATGGACGGGTTTTGTTTATGAAGGGCCATCGATTGTAAAGAACATTTGCAACGGGCTGTCCTGACCGTACTTAATAAAAACTTCTTTCCGGTTGAAACATTCGGGCATCAGCTCCTACTAATAGGATACTTTGGTGCAAACCTCAGGCACAGCCTCGCCTAAGACTATATACGGTATATTAAACCGCTATATATGGCAATCTTACCGGTTCAACCCGAAAAAGTATTAGCATTACTCTTTACGTTGGCCGACCGCCGTAACCTGTTTTATGCGGGTTTTCGCATTGACAATTGCTAATTGCCAAATGGCCCGGCCGCCTTATTTTTGCCCATCATTTTTATTACCCAACCATCATGCAAGAACTATTTACTTTAGATGCACTTGTCAGTTTACTGACCCTTACCGTACTTGAAGTCGTGTTAGGTATCGACAACGTTATCTTCGTGTCTATATTAATGGGCCGCCTTGATAAAAAGCAACAACTGAAAGCCCGCCGCATCTGGATGATTGCCGGTATTGCCGTGCGTATCTGTTTACTGATGGGTATTGGCTGGCTGGTAAAAAATGGTAATTCGGAACTGTTTGGTTTCAATTTCAATGATCAGCACTTTGCCTTTACCCTGCGTAACCTCATCATGCTTGCCGGTGGTTTGTTCCTGTTATATAAAACAGTTAAAGAAATTCACCATAAGCTGGAAGGGGAAGATGAAAAGTATGAGAGCAACCCCCGGAAAATGTCTTTTGGCGCGGTGATGGCCCAGATCATTGTTATCGATATGGTGTTCTCGTTCGACAGTATCATTACTGCCGTTGGCCTGGCCCGTATCGTTAAGATCATGATCATTGCCGTGATCATAGCCATGGTCATCATGTTCTTTTTCTCTGATAAGATCGCCGATTTCATACACAAACATCCTACCCTCAAAATGCTGGCCCTGGCCTTCCTGTTGATGGTTGGTTTCAGCCTGTTCTTTGAAGGTCTTGAACCTGTTCACGGAAGCCATATTCAGAAGGGTTATATTTATTTCGCCATGGCCTTCTCGTTTGGCGTTGAAATGCTGAACATGTATATGCGTAAAAAGGCAAGAGGAAAAGCGGTTGAGCTGTACGAACCAATCGTAAAGAAAGAAGAACAAAATACTGTCTAAATACCGTTTGTTGTTTGTGGTTTGTTGTTTGTGGTTTGTTGTTTGTGGTTTGTGGTTGTTCGTTTTACAGCTTTTAATTACTGGCGTACCGCATTGCAAGCTGTATAAACGCCTGAAGGCTGCTGCAATCAAAGAACCACAAACAACAAACCATAAACTATAAGCTTAAGATTACCGCTGCTGCCATGCCTGCAGTTTCACTGCGCAGCCTCGTTTCGCCCAACGATACCGGAATAAAATAATGGTCAGTGGCAAAACTTATTTCCTCGTTGGTAAAATCACCTTCCGGCCCAATTAAAATGATCTGCGAGGGAAGCGATGCATTTACCATTTCAGCCAGGCTTTGTTTCGAACCGGGCACGCAATGGGCTATAAATTTTTGGGTGGTATCTATTACATCTTCCTGTTTCAGCAGTTGCCCAAACCCAACGGGCTGGTGCAATACGGGCAGCCATGCCTGTTGTGACTGCAACATGGCGCTTACCAGAATATTCTGCATCCGGTCGAACCGGAAATGTTGTTTTTCGGTTCTGTCGCACAGGAGCGGAATGATCTCAGTAATGCCCAGTTCCGTTGCTTTTTCAAGGAACCATTCGAAGCGGCTGTTGTTTTTCAGCAATGAGATAGCGATACTGGTTTTGCGCCCTTTTCTTTGGGTAAATTCCCCGTTCAGCACGGTTACCCGGCATCGCTTTTTATGATCGTCTATAATAGAAGTAAGCAGCAGGGTGCCTTTTCCATCGGTCAAATGAAGTTGTTGGCCTTTTTTCATGCGCAGCACATTCACCACATGCTTCGAGGTATCTTCATCCAGTTCTATCTCTGGCTGGCCGGTAACATTATCCGAAATATAAAACCGTGGCAGATTCATTCTTTGTTCTTTGATGCAAAATAATACATCCATGCATTTTATATACCACATGGCAGGTAAAACAAAAAAGTCCCGACTGTATCGTCAGAACTTTCAGGATTAATTTTACAACCTTGATCGAATTAGAAGGATATTATACGCTAAAACGATGAACGCAAAACGCTCTCCCCGCTCTTCATAATGTTCCAGATTATTCTGGAAAAACGCTTTTCAGAATACAGCGTTGAGCGTTAAGCGTTCGGCCTTTAGCGTTAAAACGGGGCTTCATCATCGTCCCCGAACGGCATATCGTTCATCTTACTGCCGGCCTGTATATATAGCTTGGCGCCATCATCGCCACCCGCGCCGGCGCCACTTCCACCGCCGCCATCGGGCACCGGTTTCCAGTTGCCGCCGCCCATACCCAAACCACTGAAATCATCTTCTTCAAACTCAACAAACTTCTGAATATGCAGTTGCGCTTTCAGCCTGATGGTTTCCAGCGAACCGTTACGGTGTTTGGCTATACGTACGTGGGTTTCCCCTTTATTGCTTTCTCCCATTTCATTGGAAGTGATATCATAATACTCGGGGCGGTAAATGAACATTACCATGTCGGCATCCTGCTCAATGGCACCCGATTCACGAAGGTCACTCAACTGCGGCATCTTGTTACCATCTTTACGCGTTTCAACCGCACGGCTTAACTGCGACAGGGCAATAATGGGAGTCATCAACTCCTTGGCCAGCATTTTCAGGTTACGTGAAATGGTACTGATCTCCTGCTCACGGTTGGTGTTTTTGCCGTTACCCGCGCCGCTCATCAGCTGTAAGTAGTCGATGATGATAAGGCCGATGTTGTGTTTGGTTTTCAAACGGCGGCATTTCGCACGCAGCTCAAAAACGTTCAGGGCCGCGGTATCGTCGATAAATATGGGCGCCTGCGCCAGCCGTTGAATACCCTTTGCATACAACTGCTTCATTTCATAATCTTCCATCTTACCACGCGAGATCTTCTCGAGCCAAACCTCACTTTCGGCGCTCAGGATACGGGTAACCAGCTGCGCCGAGCTCATTTCAAGGCTGAAGAATACGATGGGGGTTGGCCGTGTACTGCTCAATGCGGCATTACGCGCAAGATTAAGGGCGAACGCCGTTTTACCCACGGCAGGCCGCGCAGCCAAAATGATCAGATCCGAATTCTGCCATCCGTAGGTCACTTTATCGAGTGAAGGAAAACCACTTGGCACCCCGGTAATATCTTCGGTACGGTGCCGCATATCCTCGATACGTTGTACGGTTTGCACCAGTACGGTATCGATACTGTCGTAGTTCTTCTTCATGTGGTTATTGGTGATCTCGAACAGCTTTGCCTCAGCTTCATCGAGCAGGTCGAACACATCGGCGCTGTCTTCATACGCGTCACCAATAATTTCACCACTGATACGGATAAGCTCGCGTTGAATGAATTTCTGTAAAATGATCTTTGAGTGCGCTTCTATATTGGCAGAAGAAACAACTGAATTCGTTAAACGGGTTACGTAATAGGGGCCTCCCACCATTTCCAGTTCCTCTTTGCTGCGCAATTCTTCCACCACCGTTAAAATATCGATGGGCTGGCTTTTTTGCTGCAAACTTTGCATGGAACGGTAAATACGCTGGTGGGCGTCTACATAAAAACACTCGGGTTTTAAGATCTCTACAACCACGTCGAAAGCTGATTTCTCAAGCATCACGGCGCCAAGTACCGCTTCTTCCAGGTCTTTTGCCTGGGGCGGAACTTTTCCGTACACCATGGTGCTCAGGTCGATAGAACTGCCGCGGCGACGTTGTTTTCGGTCTTTGCTGTTCAGATTTGTTAAATCCATCGTTAACGGTCTACAAAAATTTAACCATTGGTTTGATAAAGTTTGTTACAATCAGGATCTCTCAAGGTGCTGAAGTGCTATGGTGCGTGGTGTCACTTCGGAATTAATACTTCAACCAATGACGCTTAGGGTTAGTATTAGTCAGGAAAAGGTTTGTTATGCGAATATTACTCCACTGTTAAGGCAATGTTACCTTCATAAAGTCAGGACGGCGAATATATACCCCTCACCAACCCGGAAAAAAAAATTGTGTTTCTATATTTAACCACAACAATCCACAGTGGAACTCACAAAAATACCACACTTATCCACAGAATCAAGCATATATATTCACAATTTACAAAAGTTTGCCACCCTTGTTCAAACGAAATTCACACACCATGTTCATAAGAAATATACCCCGAATATTTGGTTGGCATAGCGGGAAAATAAGATGCAGGCCGGATGGGATTTTCCGCAATTTGCTTAGTGAAAACGCTTACCAGCACAGCATTTTCTATATACCCAACGGCTGTAACGGCCTGTGATCGGTTGTTTCAGCAGCGTGGCAGGCCCCAAGTCGGCCCTCCGCCCACTTTCCAGGCGCCTACCCAAACCTGTGGCACAAAAATGGCGTATATCCGGTACAGGGTTCCGGAAGATAAATCGTCAAAAGAAATACGTAGCTAAATAAAAAGATGTTAAACGAATTTTAAAATTACCCGGAGAACCGTAAATTAGATTCTTTAATTTCAATTCCGACCATGCGCGTATACCAGTTGCGGCATTATGAAGTAATGATGCCTGAAGAAAACAGTAAAGAAGCACAGCACCTGCTGTACTACGAAAGGCTTTGTTACGACCTCCTTACCGCCCATGCCATCAGCTTTTCGCACGCCGTGGAAGTGGTTAAGTTGAAAAACGGCCGTATTGAACAACGCCCCGGCCGCATCCACCGCATTTTAAGCGCCGCCGAAATTCCCCCGTTCTGTTTTGTCGTTTGTAAGAATTGACCTTCCCCCCGCTGCTTACAATTGCCGGTTTCCGTTTCCCCCCTGACCGGAACTGTACTATTTCCCCCCCTCTTATCTGAGAACTATGAACTATGAACTATGAACTATGAACTGAGAACTGTGAACTATGAACTATGAACTGTGAACTAAGAACTGAGAACTTCCAACTCAGAAACCCGCTATCTTTGCAGCCATCATTGAATTAATAAAACTATATAACTGATCCATGACTATTTCCTATAACTGGCTTCACGATTATTTGCCGGTAACTATTGATCCCGAACGGCTTAGCAAATTATTGACATCTGTCGGACTGGAAGTGGAAAGCCTTGAGAAATACGAAAGCCTGAAAGGCGGATTGCAGGGTCTGGTGATCGGTGAAGTGCTGGCTACAGAAAAACATCCCAATGCCGATAAACTTACCGTAACCAAAGTAAACGTAGGATCGGGCGACCCGCTGCAGATCGTTTGCGGCGCCCCCAATGTGGCAGCCGGTCAAAAAGTGGTGGTGGCCACCGTAGGAACAACCATCTACCCCAAAAAAGGCGATGCCCTTACCATGAAGATCGCCAAAATTCGCGGGGTGGAAAGTTATGGAATGATCTGTGCAGAAGACGAGATCGGGCTGAGCGACGACCATGCCGGCATTATGGTGCTGCCGGCCGACGTAAAAGTGGGTATCCCCGCCGCTGAATACTTCAAACCCTATACAGACTACATTTATGAAATTGGCCTCACCCCCAATCGCATGGATGCCATGAGCCACCGGGGTGTGGCCCGCGACGTTTGCGCTTACTTATCTTATCACGATAATAAAGACCTGAAAGTGGTGGCCCAGCCCATCGATGGTTTCAAAGTTGATAATACCTCGCTGCCCATTTCAGTAGCTATCGAAAATACCAATGCCTGCCAGCGGTATGCCGGCATAAGCATCAGCAATGTTACCGTAAAGGAAAGCCCCCAATGGCTGCAGGATAAACTGCGCGCCATTGGCCAGCGCCCCATCAATAACATAGTAGATATAACTAATTTCATCCTGCATGAAACAGGGCAGCCCCTGCATGCTTTCGATGCCGATATGATCGCCGGTAAAAAAGTGCTGGTGAAGAACCTGCCTGAAGGCACACCCTTCACTACGCTCGATGAAAAAGAAAGAAAGCTCAGCGCCGAAGACCTGATGATCTGCAATGGCAACAGCGAAGGCATGTGTATTGCCGGCGTTTTTGGCGGCCAGCACAGCGGCGTTACCAATGCCACCCAAAACATCTTCCTCGAAAGCGCCTGGTTCAACCCGGTTGATATTCGTAAAACATCGTTCCGTCACGGCCTGCGTACCGATGCCGCTACGCGTTTTGAAAAAAATGTCGACATCAGCAATACGGTAAACGTATTGAAACGGGCCGCCCTGCTGATAAAAGAACTGGCCGGCGGTGAAATCGCATCAGAAGTAGTTGATATATATCCAAAACCGGCACAGCAACCGCAGGTGCAACTGAAATACCAGTTCCTGAAAAAACTGAGCGGTAAAAGCTATCCTGCCGATGCGGTAAAAAAGATCCTTATTGGCCTCGGTTTCGACATAGTAAAGGAAAGCCCCGACGACATTGTGGTTTCGGCGCCTTTCAGCAAACCCGATATTCATTTACCGGCCGATATCGTTGAAGAGATCATGCGTATCGACGGGCTCGATAATGTAGAGATCCCCATGGCCATTACCATTTCACCGTCTGTTGAAACCAACCGCAACAAACACATCTATCGCGAAAAAACCGCCAATTACCTGGTGGGCCTCGGTTTCAACGAGATCTTCACCAACTCCATTACCAATGCGGCCTATTTCGATGAGCAGCAGCTGAGTACGGCGGTAAAACTGCTGAACAACCTCAGCGCCGATCATAATATTATGCGCCCTTCCATGCTGCAAACCGGGCTGGAAGCCATAGCGCATAACCTTAACCGCAAAAACAACGACCTGCGCTTTTTCGAGTTCGGCAAAACCTATAGCACACAGGGCCCCGGCAGGTACAGCGAGCATGAACATGTATGCATGTACATCACCGGCCAGGTGCAGGATGATGGCTGGAAGGGCAAAGGCCCCGAAGCAGATATCTTTTACCTGAAAGGCGTTGTGGCAAGAATATTGCAACTGACTGGCATCTCCAAAGCAGCCTTCGCCCCTGTAACTGAGGGAAGTAATTTGGTGAATGCCCTGCAGGTAACTATTAATAAGGACGTTGTAGTAAGGCTGGGCCAGGTGAAACCGCAGGAACTGAAGCGGTTCGACATAAAACAACCGGTACTCTATGCCGATGTGGACTTTGAATTATTGCTGAAACATATTTCCGCCGCCTCTATAAAAGCAAAAGAACTGCCCCGCCAGCTGCCGGTACGGCGCGACCTGGCGATGGTAGTACCTAAATCCCTTCCCTTTGCTGATGTTGAAAGCACAGTGAAAAAAGTAAAACTCGACAAGCTACAGTCGATTCAGCTGTTCGATATTTTTGAAAGTGAAAAGCTTGGGGCCGATAAAAAATCCCTGGCGGTAAGTTTTACCTTCCTCGACGAAGAAAAAACGCCCACCGACAAAGACATTGACGGCATGATGAATAAAATTATGAATGCCCTGGAAACAACCCTGCAGGCTGAGATCAGAAAATGATAGCGCAGGCGGTGGCCGGGACAATAACACCAGGCAAAAATTTGTTCAATGGAGGGATTACAGGAACAACTTAAACGGGTCACTGAAAAATTGCAGCAGGTGGTACAACGGTATCAGTTGCTGCAAAAAGAGCATGAGCAGTTAAGCAGGGAAGTGATCGCGTTGCGCGACAAAGAAAAAGCCCGGGTAATACGCATCGATGAGCTGGAAATGAAAATGACGGCACTGCAAACCGTTACCGGTCAGCTGAACGATACGGAAAAGAAGGATGTAGAAAAAAGGATCAACCGTTACATCCGGGAAATTGACCGGTGCATTGCTTTATTGAGCGAATAATTCGTTCAAACCCGTTTTATCAGTCGCATTTTCATTTCATCTTCGCCCTGAGAAAGTTCAAGGGTATAAATGCCATAGGGCAGGTCGTTCAAACCTTTCCAGGTAACCGTTTTATCGCCTTGTGGTATGTTTGTTTCGAGCCGGCTGCATTCGTAGCCCAGCTCATCGCGAAGAATGGCTTTAAGACTGGATTGAAAGGGAGCGATCAACTCCAGTGTCAGCGCGTCGATGAAGACGTTCGACCTAAGTTTAGCGAACATGGTAATCGTTTGGTTTTGGTGAGTAATCATAGAATACGAAATCATTGAATTTAAACCATCCAAAACGATCCTTTTGTAGCCCGGAAGTGTTCCTGTGCAAAGTGTGTTGATAAAAATAGAATAAGCTTTTCAAAATTGCAAGCGATGGAAGAATTAATTCCCATAAATGTTTTAATAGGCGACAGAACCTACCGCATTCGTATTGCCCCTTCCGATGAGGAAGTTGTACGAAAAACGCTTAAGCTGATCAACGATAAGATCATCGAGTTCAAAACCACCTTTGCGGGTAAAGACATGCAGGACTATATAGCCATGGTGATCCTTTGGTACGCCACCCAGCAAAAAGCCGCAGACAGCCAGCCGCTGGTCGATAATCAAACCGGCGAGCAGTTGCAGGCTATTGAAAAGCTTTTGGATAGAATGTTAGCCGAATAACTGATAGCCCGTTGCCGGGCACCCCTAAACGAAATCACCGGCTTTATTCAGCAGTCCCTTAAATTGAAAAACCGGTAACCGGCGTTGGGTAACCGGTAACAGTTTTCCCCTGAAACCTGTATCTTGTAACCTTTAACCAAACTTATTACCCAAAACAATAACCCAGCACTAAAAACATCCATGAACCCGTATCCAGCACACACAGTCACAATAACCAAATTCCCCATCTACAAATAACTGACTTCAAAATGCTTGCAGTGCCGCTGCCTCTTTTTTTGTATTTTCGCACATTCACATCTCGCTATGGTGAAATTGCGAAACATAGAGAGGGAGAGACAATGTAGAATTCTTTAAACATGTAAAACACAATGGATCAGAGTATGTTAACCGCTATAATAGGATTAGTGGCGCTACTGGCAGGTATAGTAGCGGGCAAATTCATCTTTGCCAAAAACACTAAGCAAAAAATTGAGGAGGCCGAAGCCCAGGCCCGCAAACTCGTTGCCGACGCACAAACGAATGCTGAAACCATCAAACAACAAAAACAGCTCGAAGCAAAAGAAAAATTCCTGGCCCTGAGAGCAGAGCACGACAAGGAAGTACTTGAGCGTAACCGGAAACTGAGCGAAACCGAAAACCGCGCCCGTCAGAAAGAACAGAGCATCAACGCCAAAGCCGACCAGCTCGACAAACAGATCAAGGAAAACGAAGCGATAAAAGATAACCTGAACCGGCAGATAGAAGTTGTGAACCTGAAGCGCACCGAGTTGGAAAAGCACCAGGAAGAACACATCCGCCGCCTCGAAAAGATTGCTGGTTTAACCGCAGATGAAGCTAAGAAACAACTGGTTGAGAGTTTAAAACAGGAAGCCCACACCCAGGCACTGGCCCTGCAGCAGGAGATCGTAGACGATGCCCGCCAGAAAGCCAACAAGGAAGCCCGCAAGATCATTATTCAAACCATACAGCGTACCGCTGCAGAGCAGGCCATCGAGAACTCCATCACCGTATTCAACCTCGAAAGTGACGAAATAAAAGGCCAGATCATCGGCCGCGAAGGCCGCAACATCAGGGCCATCGAGGCCGCTACCGGTGTTGACCTTATTGTTGACGATACGCCGGAAGCCATCATCCTTTCGTCTTTCGACCCCCTGCGCCGTGAAATTGCCCGTTTGAGCTTACAGCGCCTGGTGGCCGACGGCCGTATTCACCCCGCCCGTATTGAGGAAGTGGTAGAAAAAACCCGCCGCCAGATCGAAGAGCAGGTAATTGAGATCGGCGAACGTACTGTAATTGAATTAGGTATCCACGGTTTACATAAAGAGCTGGTTCGTATCGTAGGTAAAATGCGTTTCCGCTCTTCTTATGGTCAGAACCTGTTGATGCACAGCCGCGAAGTGGCCAACCTCTGCGGTATTATGGCTGCCGAGCTGGGCCTGAACCCCAAACTGGCCAAACGCGCCGGCCTGCTGCACGATATTGGTAAAGTGCCCGATGAAGAATCTGAATTGAGCCACGCCCTGCTGGGAGCCAAGCTGGCCGAAAAATATGGTGAGAACCCCGCTGTAGTGAACGCTATCGGCGCCCACCACGATGAAATGGAAATGCAATATGTGATCTCTCCTATCGTTCAGGCCTGTGACGCCATCAGCGGCGCACGCCCGGGAGCACGCCGGGAGATCATGCAACAATACTTACAGCGTATCAAGGAGCTGGAAAACCTGGCCATGTCGTACCAGGGTGTTGAAAAAGCCTACGCCATCCAGGCGGGTCGTGAACTGCGGGTTATAGTAGAGGCTGAAAAAGTGACCGATAACGACTCTGACAAGCTTTCGTTCGATATTGCCCAGAAGATCCAGACCGAAATGACCTATCCCGGACAAATTAAAGTTACCGTGATCAGGGAAAGACGGGCGGTGAACGTGGCCAAATAATAAAAAAATGTAGTAAAACCGGGCGGTTTGGGAAAATAATAATTATTAATTCGAAATAATGGTTACCTTTGCCTCCCCCAAAATTTGAATGTCATGAATGCAGCAGTTCAATTTGTACATGAGCAGTTGACAGGAAAAAAAGAGTTCCCGAAATTTAAAGCGGGTGACAATATAACTGTGAACTATAAAATTATCGAAGGTGGTAAAGAGCGTATCCAGAGCTTTCGCGGCGATGTGATCAAACGCCAGGGTCAGGGTGGTACAGCTACCTTTACCGTACGTAAAATCTCCGATAGTGTAGGTGTTGAAAGAACATTCCCTGTTTATTCGCCCAATATCGATTCTATTGAGTTGAATAAAACCGGTCGTGTTCGTCGTGCAAAACTTTTCTACCTGCGCCAACGCAGTGGCAAAAGCGCTCGTATTAAAGAAAAACGCGTTAACACAACATCTGCAGTGGCTCAATAACCACCTGTACATACAACTTATCTGAGGGGCTGGCCAAAAGGCTGGCCCTTCGTTTTTCCCGTGAATCGGCAATCGTGAATGGCCTCGCGAATGTTCAGATTTGTTTATGACCTTGCGCCGCCAAAAATTCAAGCCCTTTGCCGCTTGCCGACATTGGCCGCGCAGAGGTTTGCCGTTTCATGCTTGCCGATTGCCGATTTTTGTTAAGCGTCGGTAAAAACGCTTTTTTTACCGTTAGGTTCGTGTAATTTGCGCCAGAATTATGCGTTTTACTCTGTAAAAGAGCGTAATTTTGTTTTTCTAACAAATAAAAAGTTTATCATGTTACTTAGTCTTAATAACCTGTTGTTCATCTCAATGCCTGGTGGTAGTGAGTGGTTGCTGATCGTGCTGGCAGTGTTGGTGCTGTTTGGTGGACGTAAAATCCCGGAATTTATGCGCGGAATCGGCCGTGGTATCAGGGAATTTAATGATGCCAAGAACAACGTTAAGAAGGAAATTGAAGACGGTATTAATGAGAAGGAAACTAATAACAAACAGGCTTCTTCTACCACTACCCGCTAATTCATAAGAACATACTATCTTTTCTGCAACCGATTTGTCTGTCAAACCCGGTAACAACCTTTGTTTAAGTATCACTCTATAACGCAATACCACCAGGACCTGCTTTCCGGCACAACTTCATGTGTTGAAGCGGTGCAATATTACCTGCAGCAGATAGATGCCCGCAGGCACCTGAATGCGTATGTGCATACTTATGCAGAAGAAGCGTTGAAACGGGCCGCTGAGCTCGATGCCAGCCGCAAGGCAGGAAAACCAACCGGCAAACTCCATGGTGTTGTAATAGCACTGAAAGACGTTATTGCCTATAAAGACCACCCGCTTACGGCCGCATCAAAGATCCTCGAAGGTTTCAACCCCGTTTTCAATGCTACCGCTGTTGAAAGATTACTGGCTGAAGAAGCCATAATAATAGGACATACCAACTGCGACGAGTTTGCCATGGGTTCAACCAATGAAAACTCATCGTATGGCAAAGTGCTGAACGCGATCGACGAAAGCCGGGTACCCGGTGGTTCTTCGGGCGGTTCGGCAGTAGCCGTTCAGGCCGGGCTGTGCATGGTAAGCCTCGGCAGCGACACCGGCGGCTCCGTTCGCCAGCCGGCCGATTTTTGTGGCGTGGTTGGACTAAAACCTACCTACGGCCGCATCAGCCGCCATGGTCTTATTGCCTATGCCTCCTCGTTCGACCAGATCGGCATATTCGCCAATAACGTTCCCGATACGGCCCTGGTACTGGAAATAATTGCCGGCCCCGATGACTTCGACAGCACGGGCGCACAGCAACAGGTTGACGCTTACAGCGACCTTACTCCCCTGCCTGCCAAACCGCTCAGGATCGCTTATTTCAAAGAAGCCCTGGAAAGCCCGGCGCTCGATAAAGAGATCAGGGATTCCATTCTCGCATTCAGCCAAAAGCTGAAGGCCGATGGCCATACCGTAGAGCCGGTCGATTTTGAATACCTCGATTTCATTGTTCCCGCATACTATATTCTAACCACGGCGGAAGCCTCCAGTAACCTCTCGCGGTACGACGGGGTGAAATATGGACACCGCAACACGGCTAAAAACAATTCTTTAACAGATTTTTATTGTGCCACCCGGTCAGAAGGATTCGGCTGGGAGGTGAAAAGACGTATTATGCTGGGCACCTTCGTTTTAAGCGCGGGATACTACGATGCGTATTTTACCAAGGCACAACAGGTTCGTAAGTTGCTGGTTGATAAGATCAACCTGATCTTCAGCCAGTTCGATGCCATCCTTCTTCCCACGGCCCCTTCTACCGCCTTCAAGATCGGCGAAAAGACCGAGGACCCCATCTCCATGTATTTAGCTGACATTTTTACAGTTTTTTCCAACCTTACAGGTATCCCCACCATCTCCATCCCGCTGTTTTGGCACAGTAATGGCATGCCTTACGGGGTGCAGATTATGACAAACCAATTTTCCGAGTTATATTTGCTCCGGCTATCCCAACAGTGGATGCTACAGTTCAGAACCGCCGGCTAATGAAAAGCCTAAACCCTTCGACCCCCGGCCACTAATCTGGATCTGTTTCTCCAACAATCCTTAAGAAAACTTCATCCGTTTCATCCTGTGTAAACATTCGCACAATCCATACCCCCGGGTCGATCATTATCTTATTTAATCAACGATGATGAAACGAAAACTTTTTATTTCGGGTATCTTAGGCCTGGGTGTATTATGCATGGCATACAGTACTGACCACGGAATAGCAATTAATCCCACCCCTGGTGGTAAAAAGCTGAAAAAGATTGTTCTTTCACAACAATTCGAATTCCCTGGAAAAGTAGCTAATGACTCCGCAGATCCCCAGGATGAAGATATAACACAGGCTTTTGAAGTCGGTTATAATGCCGCCAATGGCATTCGGTTAAATCCCCGCGCTATTCAATTTGTGCAGGATTATATGGAAAAAAATGGCGAAGACCTTCGTAAAATGAAGGGCTGGGCCCAACCATATTTCAATATGATCGATGGCGTGTTGAAGAAATACGGCCTTCCTGAAGAATTGAAATACCTCGCAGTTATTGAATCTGAATTGAAATCTACCGCCACCTCATGGGCAGGCGCAGTAGGTCCCTGGCAGCTTATGCCGCAGACCGCCCGCGATCTTGGCCTCAGGGTGAACCGCAACATCGACGAACGCAAAAGCTATACAAAAAGCACGCATGCGGCCGCCAAATACCTGCGCGACCTGTACCGGGAGTTTAACGACTGGTTACTGGTTATTGCAGCCTATAATGGCGGACCAGCCAACGTATACAGCGCCATCAGGAAAAGCCAGGGCAGCCGTAATTTCTGGAAGATCCAGAACTACCTGCCGGCCGAAACCCGTATGCACGTAAAGAAATTCATTGGCACCCATTATATTTTCGAGGGCCAGGGCAGTGTAACCACCCTTACAAAGGCCGAGGTTACCGAACAGCTGGGCGTTATCGCCACCTACCTCATCAATCGCCGGTTAACTACCGATGAACTGAGCAATGCCAAAAGCATGGAGGTTTCGGGTAAATATTACTCCGGGGCCATTGTCAAGAATATTATGATGGACCCTGCCGAATTCAACCGGTACAACCCCGATTTTGACGCCATCATGGGCAGCAACAACAATGCGTATGAAATAAAATTACCGGCCGATAAAATGGAGCTGTTCATTGCCAATAAATATATTATTCTCAACGAGAGTGTGCAGATGTTATTGAGTGGGGCTACGGTGGTTAAATAATTTTCAGGAGGGCGGCCTCCTGCATATAAGTGTGCCACACCTTGAAGGTGTGGCACACTTGTTTTAAGCACTTAACACTTTCTTTATCGCCGCCGCCTTCAACAAACACTCTTCATATTCTTTTTCGGGATCGCTGTAAAACGTAATGGCCGACCCGGCCTGGAAGGAAAGATATTTACCGGCCGCATTATACATAATGCTCCGGATCACCACATTGAAGTCAAAATCGCCCCCGGGTGTTATGTACCCTACGGCGCCGGAGAAGATCCCACGCCGGGTTTGCTCGTACCGCTCTATCAGTTCCATCACCCTTTTTTTAGGCGCGCCGGTCATAGAGCCCATAGGAAAAGTGGCCTTTATGGCCTCAATAAAATGAATATCGCTGCGCAGGCGCCCACTAACGGTACTGATCATCTGATGCACCTGCGGAAAACTATAAATACCGTATAACTCTTCTACCTGAACAGAGGCGGCTGAACAGATCTTCGACAGGTCGTTGCGCACCAGGTCAACGATCATCACATTCTCCGACCGGTCTTTTGCGCTGTTGTACAGGTATTCTTTACTTTTTACATCTTCACCGGCATCGTTCAGGTTTCGCTGGGCGGTGCCTTTTATAGGTTGGGAAAAGATCCGTTCGCCTTCTTTCTTCAAATAGCGTTCGGGGCTGGCGCATAAGAGGTACTGCCCGCCGGTTTTATAATATGCAGCAAAAGGATTGGGCGATGTATCGCTCAGCGAACAATATACCTGCAGCGGATCGATGGCTATGCCTTCCGCAAAAAACTCCTGGCAAAAATTTATCTCATAACAATCGCCGCGCAGGATATGCTGTTGCAACTGATGAATGATGCGAATGTATTCATCCCTGCTTATGCGGTTATTGATCCTGGTGGTCAACTGTTGCGGCGGTGCGGCCTGCGGTTCCATATTACATATTTCATGAAATATGGTTTCATGACGGGCGTCAAATGCACCGATCAACAGTTCCTTTTCACTCAATTGCAGAATTACTTCGGGAATAAAAAAACACAGATCGGGAAAACCGATGCCATCGGGGTTGTTACTGGAAAGGCCGTCGGTCTCATTCTTAAGATCATAACTTAAATGACCGAACAGCCAGTCGCGGTGTTGTTCATACAACGCCTGCAACTGATCAAATGCATTACCAGCTGCGGCTGAAAGGGTTTGAACTGCCCCTGCCGCTGCCATACATTCAAAACTATGATGCGGTAAATGATATTGCTGGTTGTCGAGAAAACAACAAATGTTGAACTGGTTGGCCCAGCTCAACATTTGTAATTTGGTTCGCTGAAGATCAGCGACGGGAAATGATATGAATTGTCTGCGCACTGTGGAAACAGGGTGAGCAGTAATAGAAGTAACCACTAAAAGTCCTCCTCATCATCGTCGAAGCCGCGGTCGTTGAAAAGGTCAAGGTCTTTGAATTCATCGTCAATGCCGAGATCATCGTCATCGTCGCCTTTTCCTTTTTTACCACCACCACCACCACCGGTTCCGCCGCTGCTGGCTTTCTTTCCTTTTGATTTGGGTAAATCGAATTCTTCAAAGTCAGGATCCCAGTCATCATCCTCTTCGGGCTTATCCCAATCATCCACTTCATCATCAAGATCCTCATCGTCGTCATCGTCATCACCCTCTTCATCAGATTTCTTAGAAGAAGCTTTACCGCTTTTCTTAGCGGCCTTCGGCGTTTCTAACTCTTCATCTTCCAAGTCTTCATCATCCTCATCTTCTTCTTTCTTTGGTTTTGATGAGGCTTTCTTCGGAGTTTCCTTAGAAGACTTTGGTGCAGAGTCTCCGCCGGTCTTTTTTTCCTTGTCAGATTTTGCTGCCATTGTCTGGTAAGATTATGTGTGTAAAATTTCGGCGAAGTTTTTAATTCGCCAAATTTTTTAAAAACAATTTTTCAATCAATAAATCCGAAGTGAAAACTACTGAATTTCTATCAATTGTTCACGTCCCGGACCATTGGAAATATAATTTATATTCACACCCAAATATGTATTTATAAACGATACATATTCCTTCATGGTTGCAGGCAATTCACCGGCCGATCTAAAGCTGTCTGTAGCCGTTTTCCAGCCTTTGAAACTTTTCAGTTCGGGTGTTATTGCCAATCTTGTCATCTGGAAAGGAATAGCCATTGTTTTTTTGTCACCTACCATGTAAGACGTACATACCTTCAATTCGTCAAAGGCATCCAGAACGTCGGCTTTGGTCATAACCAGCTTTGTTACGCCGTTTACCATACACGCGAAATTCAGGGCTACCAGGTCAATCCAGCCACAGCGTCTGGGGCGGCCTGTAGTAGCGCCAAACTCATTACCGATACGGCGCAGCTCTTCTCCGGTTTCATCGTGTAACTCCGTTGGGAACGGACCGCTTCCTACTCTTGTGCAATAGGCCTTGGTAACACCGATCACTTCACGGATCTTTTGCGGCGCAACGCCTAAACCGGTACAAACACCGGCAGAAATGGTATTTGAGGAAGTTACAAACGGGAAAGTACCAAAGTCAACATCGAGCATACTGCCCTGCGCACCTTCGGCCAAAACCTTTTTGCCTTCTCTTATTTTTTCATTGATGAAGTATTCGCCATTCACGATCTTGAATTCCTTCATGAACTCGAGCGCTTCAAAGAACTCTTCTTCCCAGGCAGAAATATCTTCGTGGAAGTTAAGACTATCGAGCAATTTCTGGTGCTTCAGGCGCAAACGGATGTATTGCGTGGTAAAGCTTTTATCTAACAGATCACCTACCCTTAAACCGTTACGGCCTGTTTTATCCATATAAGCCGGTCCAATACCTTTGAGGGTAGAACCGATCTTATCGTTTCCTTTAGATAATTCAGAAGCCTTATCCAGCGCGCGGTGCGTTGGCAGTATCAGGTGTGTTCTTTCTGAAATAAATAAATTCTTACGGTAATCGATGCCAAACGCCTTAACCGTTTCGCATTCCCTTCTTAAAGTAACCGGGTCCAATACAACCCCGTTACCAATGAGGTTAATGGTGTTCTCATGAAAGATCCCCGAAGGAATCTGATGCAGAACGACCTTTTTATCGTTTACATATAACGTATGGCCTGCATTGGGACCGCCCTGAAAACGGGCAATGAGATCGTAGTTGGGAGCAAAATAGTCCACGATCTTGCCTTTGCCTTCATCGCCCCATTGAAGACCTAATAAAACATCAACCATTATTAAATATTTGAATAATTTGTAGCAAACGGGGGCAAAAATAGGACTTGAAAACCAAATCCCAACAACCAATCTCAAGAACCAATATCTCTGAAACAAATCTCCGGAACCAAATCTTAAGAACCACGATAACAATGTATGGCACTCAACAGCCCCGGATGCTGTTTGCGATTTACTGTTTATGATTTAAGCGGTCGAATTTTAATAAATTTCCAATAGAATGCGCTCCGGCGTGCTGTTTTTTAAGAATATATGATTTTAACCACGTAATTTTTGATAATTGAAATTAGCACATTACCCCATTATCGAATTATCCCATTATCACATTAACTACAGTTGTTCCGTATCGTACCGGTCAACCGTTTCAATTCCGGGCAGTTTCTTCAACCGGTTCACCAGTTCATCCAGTTCTTCCTTATCGTGCACATACACCCTGATATTGCCGTGGAACAATCCTTCCCGGGCTTCAATGGTCATGGCATTGATATTGATCTTCATTTCACCTGAGATCAGATTGGTGATCTTGTGAATAACACCCACATCATCGAGCCCCACTATCTTCAAACCGGTAAGGAACGAGATCTCTTTATTTTTAGCCCATTTGGTTTTTACCACCCGGTGCCCGTAATTACTGAGCAGGCGGGTTGCATTGGGGCAATTGGTTCTGTGTATGGTCAATCCCTTCCCGGTGCTTACAAACCCAAACACATCATCTCCGGGAATAGGTTTACAACAATTGGCCAGCGTATATACGATCTTGTCGCTGCTTTCGCCAAATATGATCAGTTCTGCGTCTTTTTTATTCGGCAGACTGTGAACAGGATCATGTTTTATTTCGGGCTTTGCCGGCTTGGGTGGTTCCAGCTTATCGCCCAGTACATGAAACTCGCTCAGTTCTTTCAGGTCGATGGTCTTCACCGAGATCTGGTAATACAGGTCGAGCGGCGACTGTAATTTATAAAATGAAGCGAGGATATCAACATTATGCTGGTTGAAGGCAGCGCCCATATGCTCCATCTTCCGTTGCAACACATACTTTCCTTCATCGGCCACCTTTCTTTTTTCTTCTTTTAATGCATCCTTGATCTTACTTTTTGCCTTGGCCGTAACCACGATATTCAGCCAGTCTTCATTGGGTTTTTGCTTGGCGCTGGTAATGATCTCCACCTGGTCGCCGCTGCGCAGCTTATGGCTGATGGGCACCAGCTTGTGATTTATTTTGGCGCCAATACATTTCGACCCTACGGCGCTGTGAATGGCAAAGGCAAAATCGAGTGCCGTACTGTTTATCGGCAGCATTTTTACATCGCCCTTGGGCGTGTAAACATATATTTCCTCGGCGAGGAAACTGGTTTTGAAATCGTGCAGGAAATCGATGGAATCGCTGTCCTGCGTATTGAGCACTTCGCGGATCTGCTGGAACCATTTATCGAACCGGCTTTCATCTGCAGTTCCTTCTTTATATTTCCAGTGTGCGGCCAACCCTTTTTCGGCGATCTCATTCATCCGGCGGGTACGCACCTGCACTTCAACCCATTTACCCTGCGGCCCCATTACAGTGGTATGAAGGGCCTCATAACCGTTCGATTTCGGATTGCTCAGCCAGTCGCGCAAACGCTCGGGCGAAGGCGTATATTCATCGGTGATCACTGAATATACCTTCCAGCAGCCTTCTTTCTCCTGTTCGAGCGGAATATTTAAAATAACCCTAATGGCGAACAGGTCATACACTTCTTCAAAAGCCACCCCTTTCTTTTTCATCTTGTTCCAGATGGAGTGTATGCTTTTGGGCCGGCCATGAATATCGAATTCATACCCGGTTTTATCGAGCTTTTCTTTGATAGGTTTTATAAACTCATTGATGTACCTCGACCGTTCCCTTTTTGTTTCGGCCAGTTTGCGGGCAATTTCCCGGTAGGCTTCCGGCTCAAGGTATTTCATGGCCAGGTCTTCCAACTCGGTTTTGATGGTATATAAACCCATCCGGTGCGAAAGCGGCGCATATACATATACCGTTTCGGAAGCGATCTTCAATTGTTTTTCCCGCTTCATACTGTCGAGGGTACGCATGTTGTGCAACCTGTCGGCCAGTTTAATTAATATAACGCGGGGGTCATCGGTGAGGGTGAGTAAGATCTTTTTGAAATTCTCCGCCTGCGCCGATGCGTTGACGTCAATGATATTGGAGATCTTCGTTAACCCGTCGACAATTCGGGCTATTTCAGTACCGAATTCCCGCTCAATATCTTCGAGGGTAACATCGGTATCTTCAACCGTATCGTGTAAAAGGGAACAAATAGTAGAACGAACGCCGAGGCCTATTTCCTCCACGCATATGCGGGCAACGGCCAGGGGGTGAAGAATGTAGGGTTCGCCGCTCTTCCGCCGCATGGTCTTATGCGCATCGGCGCTCATTTCAAAGGCACGGCGGAGCAATTCTTTATCCCCGGGTTTCAGTTTGGGTTTTAGTACCCGTAACAAAGCCCGGTATTCACGGAGTATCAGCTTTTTTTCCTGCTCTTCATTCAAATTATATTTCGGTATCACGGCAACAGAATCCATAGTTAACGAATTTACGTAAAAATGCCCTATGTTTGCAACCCCAAACACGGTTGTAAGTTTTAAGTTCTACGTTTTAAGTTGTCCTAAACGCCTGATTTCCGGCTATTTTCGGTAATCCCAAAGACCGGGCGCTATGAACCAGGAACGATAAACTAAAAAAGCGCATGTGGTGAAATTGGTAGACACGTCAGACTTAGGATCTGATGCCGCGAGGTGTGGGGGTTCGAGTCCCTCCATGCGCACCATCTTCAGAGCGGGTCATCTGCAACGGTGATCCGCATTTTTTTTGTCATACCCCCCAAAAAGGCACGAAAACATGCTGTTTAATGCCTAAGTCTTGTGTGGCAGCCTGCTAAACGCCATAAACTGTTGTAAAACACATATTATGTTATGTATCCGTAATTTTAAACAGCCATTTGTAATTATAAACGGGCATTTAAAATTGCAAACAGTACTTCCGGAATTACAAACACCCTGGCCCCGGAGCGGTTCAGGATTTTTTATACCCTTCGACCTACCGGCTGTATTCAACACATTATCTTTTCTTTTTATTTTCCAGTATCCCAGAACGAACCGGCTATGTGCTGCCAAAAAAACGAAAACAAATGGAAAATGATGATGATAAAGCCTCAGTTATTTTTTTGCATCGGCTGCTCATATGGCTTGAACATTTATAGTCGCCAACAGGGCAAAAATCTCCGGTGAACCGGCGAAAACCTGGCCTTCCCCGCCCTGGCCTAACAATTGTCATAATACCTGCTGATGTTTATTATGCCCCGCTTTACCAAACTTGTTAACTTTATAAGGCATTAACTATTACTTATATGAATACCATTCTTGTACCGGTCGATTTTTCACCCGCCTCCCGCAACGCCTCTATGTATGCAGCAGAACTGGCAAAGCTGTTCAACAGCCGGTTGCTGCTTTTTCATGCTTATATGCTGCCTACCCCCATCAGCGAAGTACCCTACGCCATGATAACCGTCGATAACCTGCAAAAGGAGAACGAGGACCTGATCAGGAAAGAGGCAACCTGGCTGCACAACCAGTACGGCCGGGAAATAGAATGGCTGGTGCGCATTGGCATTGCCTCCGATGAAATAAAAAACCTGAATAAAGAAAGGGAGATCGACCTTATCGTTATGGGCATGAAGGGCGCCGGCGGCATCGATAAGATCATAGGCAGCACTACCACCAACGTGGCCCGGAAAGTACAAACCCCCGTACTGGTAATTCCGCACGATACCGCCTATACCCCTATAAAAAATATCACCTACGCCAGCGATTTCAGCTACAAGACCAGCATTCAGCTCTTTAATCCCCTGATAGAACTGGCCCGAACGCTTATGGCCAAAATACACATCCTGTTTGTCCGGCAAACGCATGGCGGCAGCACAGAAGAGGAACTCACCGGTAAAAGAAGTAATGAAATTATTTTTGAAGGGGTTGAGCATGAATATGCGATAACTGAAGAACCATCTGTAAATCAAGGAATTAACCATTATTTACAACAACATAAATGCGAAATGCTGGCCATGGTGGCCCATAAACATACCTTTCTGGAACGGCTTTTCTCGAAAAACCACACAACAGCAATGGCTTATGAAACCCATGTGCCCCTGTTAATACTACAGGATAAAGATTAATGAAATTAACTCTGAGACTGGTTTTGACCGAGTTCTCTGTTTGCCTTACCTTTGCAACCCAATTTAAAAAAAAGCGCTATGGCAACAGTTACCAGAGAGAATATCGGACTGCTGAATGATAAGATTACCATAAAAGTAGCCGGTGCAGATTATCTGCCGTCATTTGAAAAAGCACTCAAGAATTATAGTAAACAAGCCAATATACCGGGATTCCGGAAAGGCATGGTACCTACAGGCATGATCAAAAAAATGCATGGCCAGTCGGTATTTGCCGATGAGGTGATCAGAACTGTAGAAAAAGAACTGAGCACCTATATGCAAAACGAAAAGCTGGAGATCTTTGCCCAGCCGTTACCGCTCGTTCAAAACGAAGGCCCAAAGCTCGACATGAACAACCCCGCCGAGTATGTGTTCGATTTTGAAGTTGGGCTGAAACCTGATTTCAAGGTAGCTGACCTGTCGAAAGAAAAAATGACCCGCTACAAGGTAACTGTAACCGAAGAAATGATCAATGAAGAAGTTAACCGTTTACAGGTACGCCACGGCAAGCTGGCCGATCGTGATGCAGTAACCGAAGACGATAACGTGTTGAACGTAACCTTCACTGAAACCGATGCCAATGGCAACGAGATCGAAGGCGGTATAAAAAAAGACAATAGCTTTCTGGTAAAATATTTCGGAACCGCATACCGTTCAAACCTTACCGGTAAAAAAACAGGCGATGTACTGAACTTCCAGTTGAATAAAGCCTTCGACGAAAAAGAAAGAGAATGGGTACTGGGCGACCTCGGACTCGACAAACACGATGAAGCTGCTGCCGCCAAATTTTTCAACATGGCCATCACCAAGGTGGGGCTGGTTGAAAAAGCAGAACTGAACGAAGAATTCTTCAAAGCGGTTTATCCCAAAAAAGAGATCAATTCTGAAGCTGATCTCCGCAATGAAATAAAATCAGAGATCGAAGGCTACTGGGAAAAACAAACGAAAAATCACTTACAGCACGAAATTTACCACGTGCTGGTTGACCATACTAAAATCGAATTTCCTGAATCATTCCTGAAACGCTGGATGCAAACCGGCGGCGAGCAGCCGAAAACACAGGAAGAAGTGGAGCATGAGTTCCCTACTTTCGTAAATCAGCTGAAATGGACCCTGATCACCGATCAACTGGTTCGGGAAAACAATATCGAAGTAAAGAACGAAGATATTGAAGCATTTGCCAAACAACAGTTATTCGGTTATATGGGCATGAGCATGCAGGAAGACGAACAACCCTGGATCGCTGAATACATTACCCGTATGATGAAAGACCGCAAGTTTGTTGAAGATGCTTACCACCGCATTCAAACCGAAAAAGTTTTTGACCTGGCCGAAACAAAAGTGAACGCCGCCGAAAAACCTGTAACGGTTGAAGAGTTCAGCAAAGAAACTGAGAAACACCAGCATCATCAGCACTAATGAAATGAGAAATGAAAAACAGAGAAATGAAAAATGAGAAAGTGAAAATGCAATAAGCGCTGTTTTTTAAAATAATAAACCCGGATCGCGGACACTTTTAGTTGTTAACGATCCGGGTTTTTCTTTGGCCTTAACCCGGGCCCGGCAGTATTTTAGCCTTAATCGCGAGCCATTTAATTGAATCATACTTCTTCATTTCTCATCTCTCCAAAAGACCGCCCAACGCATCCAGCTTCTGGTTCCAGAAAGTATGAAACTGGGCCACCCAGTCGTTCATTTCCTTCAGTTTATTGAAATCAACCTGGCAATACCGCTCGCGGCCCTGCTGTTTGATCACTACCAGTCCGCACTGGGTCAAAATTTTTATATGTTTTGAAATGGCCGGGCGGCTAACCGGGAAATTCTCCGCCACCCCGTTGAGGGTTAGGGCTTTATTAGCCAGCAAACCTATGATCTCCCGCCTGGTGGGATCGGCAATGGCCTGAAAAACATCACGACGTAACGCTCATATCTGTAACTATTCGGTTGCAAAATTATGCGTAACCATCCGGTTAGCAATGAGGATAATCCCCCACGCATCATTAAGCTGAAGCTACAAAGAAGCATGTATTCTGCGAACGGGTTAGCAACTAGTTCCAAAATAACAACATAACAAATTGATTGAAAGCGGCTTACACAATGAGTTCCACCATAATAAACACTTGCTTATTCCGTTTATAATAACTATCTTTTTTCGCCCATTGCATCAAGAACCAGAAACCACTATCCTCCTTAAAAACCAGTAGATGAAATACCCTTTACTAGCTTTATCACTGCTTGTGATATTGAATGGCTCTGCACAGGAAATCCTGCGCCCCGTTCAGTTAAAAAGCGGTTCCCTTACAAAAACCAGCAATCTCCGGAACGACTTACACCTTACCGACTCATTGGTCAAATACCGTTTCAGGAACAAGTTCTATACACTCATACAATTCAACCAACTCCCCGATGTAGCTGAACGTCAGGCGCTGGCCAAAGAAGGCATTGTGTTGTATGATTACATTCCCGACAACACCTTTCTCGCCGAAATAAACGACCGGTTATCACCAGGCCAGTTGAAAAGGAATACTATCAGCGGCGTTTATACGCTGAATACAAAAGCTAAAATTGCACCTGCGCTTAAACAACAGTTAAGCGCCCATTCGCAGGATCCCGATAAACTCATTGCAGTCAGCTTTTACGGCAGCATCGATAAAACAGCCGTAATTACAGCATTAAAGCAGGCAGGCGCACAGATCGTTGACACCAAAATTCAACCGGCGCATGTGGTGTTCATCAGCGCCAATGAAAGCGATATTGAAGAAATTGCCGCATTGCCATTCGTAGCGTATATCAGCAGCCAGCAAATGAAACCGGTGACGCTTAACTATAGCAACCGGGCGGCGCATTCCATAAATGCAATAGCCGCTACCGCCGGCCGCAATCTGCAGGGCAGTAATGTAGTGCTCGGCCATGGCGATAACGGGGATGTAAACTTTCATCTCGATCTCTCTGGCCGCCTGATCAACCGTAACCCGGCTCCAGCCGCTGCGCACGGCACAGCTACCATGGGCACTATGGGCGGCGGCGGCATCATAAATCAGAAGATCAAAGGCATGGCCCCCCGGGCTACGCTTATCAGCCAGTACTTCAGCGACATTCTCGTAAATACCCCGTACTATGTGGCCGATTATGACATGGTGATCACCAACAACTCCTATCACTCCGCCGCCAATGGTTGTGCCGGAGAGGGCGATTATGATGTATTAAGCAATTACGTTGATGCGCAAATGAACAACGACCTTAGTTTATTGCATGTGTTCGCATCGGGCAACGACGGCGCACTAACCTGTTCGCCCTACCCCGGCGCATTTGCCACCATTAAATCGGGCTTTCAAACAGGTAAGAACGTACTTACCGTTGGCAATGTCGACAACCTGAGCAACTATGCCATTCTCAACACTTCAAGCCGCGGCCCGGTAGACGATGGCCGGTTGAAACCCGAGATCGTGGCCGGCGGTTCGGCCATTACGTCTTCAGTGCCGGTAAACGGTTACTCTACCCTGTGGGGAACAAGTATGTCGGCCCCGGCAGTATCGGGCGCACTTGGACTGATGTATGAACGCTACCGCCAGTTAAACGGCGGCGCCAACCCAACTGCGGCACTCATAAAGGCTGTAGCCTGTAATACGGCCGATGATCTTGGCAATGCCGGCCCCGACTTCACTTATGGTTTTGGCAACCTGAACGCACTTAATGCCGTTGAAGCGCTCGAGAATAATACTTATTTCAATGGCGTCGTAAACAACGGCGGTTCGCAGAACTTTAATATCAGCGGCGTACCGGCAGGCACGAAACAAATAAAGATCATGCTGTACTGGAACGACCCTGCAGGCACGCCCTATGCAGCTACAACCCTTGTAAACAACCTTAACCTCACCGTAACCGCACCCGATGCCTCCGTTCATAATCCTTTGATCCTCGATCCTTCGGTTAGCAACGTAAACAACGTAGCCGTGGAGGGTGTCGACAACCGGAATAATATAGAGCAGGTAGTGATCAACAATCCACCGGCCGGCAACTTTACCGTAACGGTATCGGGCGCCGCCGTGCCCCAGGGCCCGCAGGATTTTGTTGTTGCCTACCAGGTAATTGCTCCCGCCGTTCAGGTAACTTATCCTTACGGAGAAGATACCTGGGTGCCCGGCGAAACGGAGATCATTCGCTGGAGCGCAACCGATGACAATACCAACCCATTCACTATTGAATACTCCATCGACAATGGAAGCAACTGGACGGTTATCGCCAACAACGTTGCCGCCAACCTGCGAACGTATACTTTTACAACCCCCAACACACCCACCGTTTCAGCGCTTGTTCGGGTAAGCCGCAACGGTACCGGGTATACAGACGTAAGCAATTACACCTTCACTATACTTGCCCTGCCGGCCGTTACTTTGACCAATACCTGTGCCGGTTATGTGAACCTTAGTTGGGCAGCCATCACCGGCGCTACCAGCTACGATGTCATGATGTATAAGGGTAACGATATGAGTGTTGTTGCCAATATACCCGGCACCAGCTATTTGCTGGGTGGGTTGAATAAAGACAGCATCTATTACTTTGCAGTGCGTGCTGTAATGGGCAGCACCCCGGGGCGCCGTTGCGTTGCACAATCCGTTACGCCATCGGGCGGCGCCTGCGCATCGCCAACATTCGATAACGACCTTACCACCAGCCTGCTGGTTGCCCCTGCTACCGGCCGTATGCATACCACCTCGCAACTGGCCGCAACAGCACCGCAGGTTTCTATAAAGAATATGGGAAGCACCGCGTTTTCCGGCGCGTTCGATGTCATTTACCAGGTAAATAACGGAACGCCGGTAACAGAAGCCACTTCCCAAACAATAGCAGCCGGCGCTACGTATACCCATACGTTTGCCACCACATATGATTTTTCGGCGCCGGGCACATACACCATAAAGGCCTGGGTTGATGCCACCACCGATCCTTTACATATCAACGATACCCTGGTTACAGTGGTAAAACAACTGGCGAACGACCCCATTCTGTTAACGCCGTCCTTTACGGAAGGTTTTGAAAGCGCTGCCGCAAATGCCTATACCAACGGCACCCGCGGGTTCGATGGCCTCGACCGCGCCGATTTCTTTTCACACAGCACCAACGGCCGGGTACGCACATTCGTAAATACGGGATTTGCCCGAACCGGCAACCGCGCAGCCACCCTCGACCAGATCGCCAATCTGGGCATTATATCAACAGACAGCCTTATTACCACATTCAACCTCGGCGCTTATAGCCCCACCGATCAAATATGGCTGTCGTTCTATTTCAGGAACCAGGGAATTGACTTCTCTGCTGGTAACAACCGGGTGTACATCAGGGGAAGTGAAACAGGCGCCTGGATACCTGTATATACATTGCCCACAAACACAGCCGATTTCGGTGTGTACCGTGCCGCCACACCGGTTAACATCACCGAAACACTGGCCAACGCGGTGCCGGCACAAAGCGTAAGCAGCAGCTTCCAGGTAAAATTCTGTGAACAGGGCTACCGTTCTGCCAACTCGGTGATCGTTAATGGCAACCTCGACGATGGTTATTCTTT
This sequence comes from Niastella populi, assembly GCF_002078015.1. GTDB lineage: Bacteria > Bacteroidota > Bacteroidia > Chitinophagales > Chitinophagaceae > Niastella > Niastella populi. Next base: position 87,517 of record NZ_LWBP01000190.1, read on the forward strand.
CGACGATATTACCTTAACCATCACAACCGATGATGTAAGTATGATGCAACTGGTAAACCCGGCGCCAACCAATGTATGCGCGCTCACCAGTGCAGAGCCCATTACGGTACAGGTAAAAAATTACAGCACGGGAACGCTTACCAGCGTACCCGTTTCCTACCAGATAGACAACGGCACCGTCATCACCGAAAACATTCCATCGATAAATGCCGGCCAGGTGTTGAACTATACATTTACACAAACGGCCAACCTGGCAACGTTTAAGGAATATACCATTGCAACCTGGGTGAATTACGCTACCGACAGTTACCGGGTGAACGATACTGTTACCAACAGCTTCCGCACATCCCCGCTCATTTCCAGCTACCCGTACCTCGAAAGTTTTGAAAGCAGTGAAGGCAACTGGTATACCGGCGGACTGAACAGCAGCTGGGAATGGGGAACACCGGCAGCGTCTGTCATCAACAAAGCCGCCAACGGCACAAACGCCTGGGTTACCAACCTTACAGGCAATCACAACAACAATGAATTATCATACCTGTATTCACCCTGTTTCGACCTGAGCGAATTGACACAACCGGTGCTTTCGTTCAGTCATATCTTCAGAATGGAAGATAATTGCAACTGCGATTTCCATTGGGCCGAATACAGCACCGATGGCACCAACTGGTACAAACTGGGCACAACAAGCGGTGGTACCAACTGGTACGACAACCCGTTGTACCAGGCCTGGAAGATCTCCAACACCCGCTGGCATGTAAGCAGCTTCGATGTGCCTGTGAATACAAGCAAAGTGCGCTTCAGGATCGTTATGTATGGCGACCCCGGCGTTACCTACGAAGGCGTGGGCATCGATGACATTCATGTATTTGACAAGGCAGCCATTTATACCGGCGCCAACATCACCGGCGGCCTGGCGCAAACGGTGAGCGGCAACAACTGGATCCATTTCAACTCAGGCGGCAACCGGGTGGCATCTATCAATCCGCACGGACAAAACCTTGGCAATACCGATGTTAGCGTTTACATAAACCCCACTATAGTTCGTAATGATGGTACGCAGTATTACCTCGACAGGAACATTGTGATCAGGCCTGCCAATGCCCCATCGGGCGCAGTAAGTGTTCGCTTTTACTTCACAAACACCGAAGTAAATAACATGTTGAACGAAACAAGTTGTGGAACCTGCAGCAATCTTACCGGTGCATATGAGGCAGGTATCACGAAATACAACGGCCCACCGGCTGAAGAGAACGGTACTATTGCCGACAACGTTAGCGGTTTGCTTAGTTTCATTACGCCGGCTAACGTTGATATAATACCGTACGACAATGGTTATTATGCCGAATACCAGGTAACCAGCTTCTCCGAGTTCTGGATCAACAGCGGCGGCCCCGGTCAAAACCAGCCATTGCCACTTGTGCTGGGCTTATTCACCGTAACAAAAAATAATGCAACAGCCCTGTTACATTGGACCACCCTGCAGGAAACCAATACCGCTGAATTCATTATTGAAAGAAGCACCGATGGCGTACATTACGAGATCATAGGATCGGTAACCGCCGGCGGTAATACCACTACGGAAAGCAAATACCAGTTCACCGATAAACAAATGGCAGCCGGCATCAATTACTATCGCATAAAAACGGTTGATAAAGATGCGAAGTACAGCTGGTCGCCGGTTCGTTCGGTAAATAATTCAGATAACGATTTCACCATCAGCGTGCTGCCCAATCCGGTAACAAAAGGCGTGGTGTATATCAATACCTCAGTGAACTGTAACCGCATCGAGCTGCGCGATGTAACGGGCCGCCTGGTAAAAACCGTGAATGTGAAAGGCACCCATAACCCATTGCAAGTTGGGGAATTGAAGAAAGGAATGTATTTCGTAACGGTTATTACCGACAATGGCGATAAAGTAGAAAAAATAGTTATTCAATAAGGTAACTTAAGACGTAAGAAATACGAAGTTAGAAATGCAAGGTGCCACACTTTCACAAGGTGGCACCTTTCTTTTACATATCCCATTCTGCCAACCAGGTGATACCGACCTCTTAACCCCTGTCAACTCGTCAACCTGTCAACCTGTTACCTCGTCAACTCGTCAACTCGTTAACAAGTCAACTCGTCAACAAGTCAACCCGTCAACTTCCCCCATTTCACCGCTTAGAACTATTTTTGCCAAAAAAATTCATTGAAGCAGCAAGGGGATTCTACGAACAACCAAAAAACGGCAGGCTGGTTATGGTTTTTGACAGGGATAGGGTTTTCGATACTATGGCCCTCCGCTGCAGTGGCCACCAAATTCGGTTTGCAGGTAGCCCAACCATTTGTGATCTGTATCGTACGATTTTTTGTTGCCGGTTTATTGATGCTTTTGATTTCGCACGGCATCCTGCGCAAACGCCTTCCGCAAAAAAACGAATGGAAACAACTGGCCATCTATGGTTTGTTGAACATTTCATTGTACCTGGGCCTGTATGTACTGGCCATGCGAAATGTATCGGCCGGTTTGGGATCACTCGCCATTGCCACCAACCCGGTATTGTTCAGCCTCATGAATGCGCTGATCTTCGGTAAACGATTACGCACCATTACCGTGGTAAGCCTTATTCTTTGCATGGGCGGTGTATTGCTGGCCGCCTGGCCTTTGTTTAAGAACAGTTATGCCACCCCCGGCGGCATCGCATTGCTGCTATTCTGCATGGTTATTTATTCGGCCGGTATCATTTACTTCTCGAAGCAAAACTGGGAGAACATGCACATTCTCACCATCAATGGCTGGCAAACTTTACTGGGCGGATTGTTTCTGTTACCATTTGCCATTGCCACCTACGACAGCAGTAAAAACGCATGGGGATTCCAAATGCTTGCGCCCATTCTGTGGCTGGCCATTCCGGTATCTATCATTGGTGTGCAGTTATGGCTATACCTGCTGAAAGACAATGCGGTAAAAGCCTCTTTCTGGCTGTTCCTCTGCCCTGTTTTCGGCTTTATCATAGCATCCGTAATGGTGCAGGAACCCATCGGCCTTTTTACCATTATCGGCATGCTATTGACTTTAGCAGGACTGTACCTGGTGCAAAAATATAAATCGGAATGATCTTTCCCTTTTGCTATTCGCTATACAAAATAGCTATCAGATTGATGCACAAAGGGTTTGTTTTCTCCCCCTTTAGGGGGCGGGGAGATTTCCGCATTGCGTAAATGAGGTTTTCCAAATCCGTAAGCCGAAATGCCGCCCAAAATTGAACTTTGCGCAAATTCTTTGCGCAAAAATGAAAGGCACTTATACGCTCGCACTGTTTTTACTTGTTACGTTTAATGCAATTGGCCAGGTGGCAACCCTGAAAGGCAACGTCAAAAACGAAAAAGGCGATACACTCACTTCCGTTTCAATATTCATCAAAGGGAAAAAGATCGGCACCGTAACAACGGCAACCGGTGCGTATGAACTGGTAAACCTGAAACCGGGTTCCTATACCATTCATGCATCATTGATCGGTTATGAGGTGGGTACCCAAAAGATCACCCTCGAAGCAGGCGATAACCAAACGCTCGATTTTATTCTGAAAGAAACAACCTATGAGCTGCAGCAGGTTGAGATCACCGGCCGCCGCGAATCGGGATACAAAAATACCAACTCCTTCATCGGTTCCAAAACAGCTACGCCCCTTAAAGATGTTCCCCAGGCAGTAAGTTACGTTACCAAAGAGCTGATGCAGGACCAGGCCGCTGCCCGCGTAGGCGATGTGGTAAAGAACTTCAGCGGCGTAAACCAGTTCACCTCTAATAACGATATTGCCATCAGAGGTTTCCGCATTTTCGCCGGCAATGGCACCATGCTGGTAAATGGTTTGCGGGCAAACGCATCCTTCTGGAAACAACCACCGGCAAACTACCTCGAAAGAGTGGAAGTGATCAAAGGCCCCGTATCAGCTCTTTTTGGAAATGCATCACCCGGCGGAACCATCAACAGGGTTACCAAGAAGCCGCTCGATCAGCCAAAGAAATCCATCTCATTCATAACCGGCAGCTACAATACTTTCAGGGCGCTGGCAGATGTTACCGGCCCCATGAACGAAAGCAAAACCCTGTTGTACCGGCTGAACATCGCTTATGAAAATTCACAATCGTTCCGCGATCTGCAGTTCGAAAAGAACATTGTAATAGCACCATCGATCAGCTTTCTGCCAAACGACAAAACAAGATTGAACTTCGACCTGGTGTACAACAAATCAAACAGCCGGGTCGACCGTGGCCAGTCAGCCTTCTTCAATGACCTGTATTCAACACCTGTTTCGCTTTCGCTGAATGCGGTGAACGATTACCTGAACGAAGAGCAGTATAATATCACCACATCACTGACACACAATTTCACCAGCAATACGTCATTCAATATCGCTTACCTCCGCACCAGCTATACCGAGGATCTGTTCGAGCACAGAAGCAACAACACCTATATGAAAAACGCGCTGGGCGAGAATGTATCCTTCCTGGTAGAGCGCCAGGTGTTCGACAGGGATTCAAGAGAGTTCAGCGATAATCTCTCTACATATTTCACCCATAACATGAACACAGGCGTTCTTGCCCATAAGATCGTTGTGGGGTACGATTATGCGCAAAGCAAACTGCCCGTTGGCGCCGCACAGCTTACCGCCAGCGGCTATCTTAAAAAAGATGGTACAACAGGCAGCTACCGCGCGGCCGACTCGGCCAAATTCGTAATGCAGCGTTATACTACCAAATACAATGGCGCCGACACGGTTATCTACGGGCCCAAACCCAACGTAACCACTTACGACCTTACCCTTAACGAGCACAAAAAGGAAGACGTTACGAAGTATGTATACCTTCCGGCCGTTAACGACGCCACCCTGCCAAAACTGAACTACCTGCATGGCGCCTATATCCAGGACCAGATAAAGTTCGGCAGGTTGCAGGCCCTGTTAGGTTTACGTTTTGAGTGGTTTGTTGACAGAGCGTATTACACAACCGCCAGGGAAAAGAAAGTTACCCAAACCGCTGTGTTGCCACGCCTCGGCCTGGTGTACGAGATTAACCGGAATATAAACGCCTATGCGTTGTATACACAGGGCTACAATCCGCAGGCAGCCACCGTACAATCCCCCACCTCGGGCGGTCCGTTCGACCCGCTGGAAAGCAAGATGTATGAAGTGGGTTTCAAATCAGAATGGTTCCACAAACGGTTGTCACTCACCACTTCGGTGTACCAGATAGAACAGGTCAATGCATTATATGCGGCCCCGGCTCCGGCCCCGGTCGACAGCATGATACAGATGGGTAAAGAAGAATCGAAAGGGTTTGAATTTGAAGTGGTAGGACAGGTCACCGACAACTGGAACGTAGTGCTGAACTACGCTTATAACGATGCCAGACTACAGGAAGCCGGTGGTACCGACAAAAATTTCATTGGCCAGCAAAAACCAAATGCCCCGAGGCATATGGGTAACTTCTGGACGAAATATACGTTCAAAGGCAATGCACTGAAGGGCCTGGGTATTGGTATTGGCGGAAATTTCGTAACCAAACGTTACCTGTCGCTCAACCAGGCGCAAACGGTTCCGGGTTACGAACTGCTGAATGCAGCCCTGTACTATAAGATCGATAAGTTCCAAATCCAGTTCAACCTGAACAATGTGTTGGATAAAACGTATTGGGTAGGCGGGTACGATTATTTACGGCTGTTTCCCGGCGCACCCCGGAACTGGCTGGCAACGGTAGCTTATACGTTTTAAGCGTAATTGTCGTAAGCACAACCGCTTAGCCGGCGTTCCGCACCTTTGATCCGGATCCGTAAAAGTTCTTTACATGAGTGTACACAGTTAGGGCTGTCTAAGGGTTTTATTTATCCCCGTCAAACAGTATGCGTATTTTTTTGCCGTTTACGGGTTTTAGTGGACCTTTTATAGTCTTACCAAAATAGCAGCTTTATATCTGGTTGTATTCATCGGGATTCAGCCGCAGTACATCCAGATGTTAAGGCTTTGATTAGTGGGTCCCGCCATGAGGCGGGACTCTTTTTATTCTTACAATTTCCAGGCAATGACGTTGAAACAAATCTTTGGCAAACTGCATTTATGGTTAGGACTGGCATCGGGGCTGGTGGTGTTGATCGTTGCAGGTACCGGTATTTTGCTGGTATTTGAAGACGAGCTGGACGAATGGGCCAACCATGATTTCTATTTTGTGAAGGTACCGCAGCATGCCCGGCGGGTAACTGTCGACAGCATGTTGCATGCAGCCGCAGCATATAACCCAAAGCTGAAGATCGTACGTATTTACGCAGAAACCCAGGCGCCCGACCGCTCGGTGGTGTTCTATGCCAAAATGAGTAAAACGCAACCCTGGCATATTGCCGTGAACCCATATACCGGCAAAGTGATCAAAGGCCTGAATTATAACAAACGCTTTTTCGGCGTTGTATTGAACCTCCACCGCCACCTGTGTATGAATGAAACGGGTAAGGCCATTACCGGCGCTTCCTGTCTCATATTTGCTTTTATGGTTATTTCGGGTATTGTTCTATGGTGGCCCAAACGCTGGCATATTTTGAAACAACGCACCCGTATAGCCTGGAAATCGAAATGGAAACGCCTGAACTGGGACCTGCACGCAGTAGGTGGTTTCTATGTTCACCTCGTTCTGTTTGTTATTTCAGTTACGGGCCTTACGTGGTCGTACCAGTGGATGAACAATGCCATTTACATGGTGTTCGACGGCAAACCCATGAAAAAAACGGAGGCCCCGGCCAATACCGTTATACAGCCTGTAGCGGCCGGTTTTTATGAATCGTTATACCAGCAAACAAATAACAGACTGCCTTATAAAGGCCGGGTAACGATGTTGTTACCCGAAAAAGACAGTCTTTCCATTACCGTCAATAAATTGAACCACGAGGCTTCGGTTTACAATATTGCCGATGTATTGTACTTCGAAAAAGGTACGGGCCGCATATTAAAGGAAACGATGTTCAAAAATGCCAGTACGGGCGCCAAAGTGCGCAGAATGGTGTACCCCATTCATACCGGCAAATTATACGGCTGGCCAACACAGATCCTGGCGTTGATAGCCGCTATTGTCGCTTTTAGCCTGCCCATTACCGGGCTGCTCATTTACCTTGTGGGACGAAAGAAAAGGAAAGCAAAGGCCGTTAAAAAGCCTGTACGCGTAACTGTGCCGCAGGAAGAAAGTGTAGAGGCGTAGCCGCAATTGTCGTAAATTCACCGTTTGCGGCTTGTTAAATCATATTAATGGCAGATAACGAACAGGACGAATCGGCTTTACTGGACCTATGCGTTGAATTCCTCAATAACATTGGCATTGAAACCACTTACCGCAGGATCAGCAATAAAAGTTTTCTCCCCGGGCTTTTGATCAATAACGGTACGATCATTATCGATAAAGAAACACTGGAACATCCCGGTGATATTCTACATGAAGCCGGTCACATTGCCGTAGTTCCTGCCATTGACAGACCCAGGTTATCAGAAAGAAATATTCCCGGCAGAAAAGACCGCGAATCGGAAGAGATAATGGCCATTGCCTGGTCGTATGCAGCCTGCATCCATTTAGGCATCGATCCTTTTTTTGTTTTTCACGAACAGGGTTACAGGGGCGGCCGTGATTATATTACCGACAGCTGCCGGCTGAAAAGTTATATCGGTTTGTCAATGCTTGAAAGGATCGGGCTAACGGTAAATGAAAAAAACGCCCGCCGCCTGAACATATCTTCCTACCCGCATATGACAAAATGGTTACGCGCTTGATATAGAAAACCAATGACCGGGGAATCGGCCATCTTTCTTTAGCAATAATAACTCCAGACCGGCACCACCGTCGCCTTTCATAAAATGAAGAATTATAATTTCCGTAATAGCTCCTGCGCTTTATTATAGCCGGATGCATCGGCAGGAATTTTCTGCAGCCATTCTTTGCTCATCGCTTTGTTATCTTCCTTTAAATAACCAAGCGCCTGGTACCACGCAGCGTCAAATTTAAACGCCGATTGCCCTTCGTACAAATTATTGAAGATGTTCCTTGCTTCAGCAATGCGGCCGGTTTGCAACAAAGATATTCCCAGGTAAAAATTTACATAGCTACTGGTAGTATCCTGCTGCCTTACCTGCTGTAATAAGTTTGCGGCCTCCGCGAATTCTTTATTATTGAATGCCGTTACCGCTTTTTGCAACAGATCGGCTTCGCCCTCGCCGCGCTCGGCCGGCGCTACCATAGTGGTATCTGCATACTCTCTGAACAATCCCGGTTTCCAGGGCTGCCATATGAACACGACCGCAATCAATACCGCGGCTACTGCTACGGCGCCACGCAGCCAACGTTTAATGGAAACTACGTTGGCCGGTTGCCGGGTATCGCCAAAGAATTCGCCCCGCAAGGTTTGCAGGGTGCCCTGCAATTGATCGCGCTGCGCATCGGCGCTGAAATGCTGCTGCAGCGAACCATGCACTTCGCGGTATACCGCCAGCTGGCGTTGTAACGATTCATCCGATGCCAGCACTGTTTCAAAAGCGGCACGCTCATCGGCCGTCATATCGCCTTCGGCATACCTTGCTATGTCATTGAACGTGTTCATAAATTAATCATTCGGGTAATTGTGAATGGATCATTTTTGTCAATGCCGCCATACATTCGCTCTTCTTCTTACGTAAGTACCCGTACGTAACTTTCAATTGTTCCGCTATCGATGCCAGCTCTTCTCCGCCAAGACATTTCCTGATAATTTCTTTACAGCCATCACCCAGTTTTTCAAAACACTGCAAAAACACCTGCAGGCGCCGGTCGCTTTGCTGCATTTGTTCGGCCAGGGCAAAAACATCTTCTCCTATAGATACATCGTCAGCGTCATTTGTTACCGGTTCGCGCCCTCTTTTTTTCAAAAGATTTAACCATTTTCTTTTACAGATCAGTAAAAGAAAGGGTTCGAACGGACAGGTAAGCTGCAGTTGTTTGTTTTTTGCCTGGTTATAGATATCAATTAAAGCCTCCTGAAAAATATCGGCCGCATCATCGGCGTCACCGTTGTTGGCCATAATATAATGTTTCACTCTGGCGGCATATTTCGTGTAGATCTCCCGCACAATTACCACATCATTATGAAGCAGGGCGGTTATATAGCGCTGGTCGGTATGAATTACGGTAGCTATAGAAAATGGTTATAAGTGAATGAGAATCATGCCTCCGCTTTACAGTTACCCCCTTCAAATATAGAGTATAAAAAATGATCGGAAAAAATTTCAGGAAAAGGGGGTAACAAAAAAACACACCCGTTGATATACTTATGAAACAACAACGGGCGGAAGCCGAAAAGCCCTGAAAGAGTAGGCCCATATCAAAAAACTAATCATCATGAAAGCTACTTTATTATCAGCCGCGATATTGACAACAGCTCTTGCAACAATGACCGCCTGCAAAAAAGATAAAGGCACACCACCCAATTATGCAAAGGCCGATGATGTGCTGGCAGCACATGCCATCAAACAACAATCATTTACCGGTAACGCAGATGCCGGGTTTACGATAACCGGTGAAAAAGGGACCAAAGTAACGTTTGCTCCCAACGCTTTCGTCGACGGCGCAGGCAATGTGGTAAGCGGAACCGTAACCGTTACCCTGAAAGAGGTACTGAGCAAAAAAGATGTATTGTTCTCCGGTGTTATGACCGAATCGAACGGACAGCTACTTGAATCGGGCGGAGAAATTCTTGTGAAGGCGCAGAAGGATGGCGCTGAACTGCAGGTAAATCCAAAACTTCAGGACAAAGGCGCTCAGGTTGAAATTCCCAAAGTAATGAACAACGGCGACATGGGGCTGTTCATCCAGGAAAGAAGACAACAGGGCGGCGGCGCATCAGGCGGCAACCAGCAGGAAAGTCCTTATACCTGGGTACCCGCTCCTTATTATCCTTTTGGCAATGGTCCAAACAGCTATACTTTTTCACTGCCGTCTTTTAGCTGGGTTAACTGCGATCGTTTCTACAGCGATCCCAATCCAAAAACCACCATCACAGCCTTACCGGCTTTCCAGGATAATAACCAGGTAAGCGATCTGCAGGTAATGCTTGTTTTCAAAAATATTGCAACGGTGATCACCTTGCCATTTGATTATACGTCACAGAAATTTCAATCGTATCAGAACTCATTACCAATAGGATTACAGGCCGACCTTATCATTCTCGGAAAAGACAGCGACGGGTTCATTCAGTTCGGTACACAATCGATAACCATTGGCGCCAACATGCACATCGATGCGCCGGTTCACAAGGCAACACAGGCCGAAGTAGACGCTTTCCTCGCAACCATCTAAAACGGGGCTTTTAATTAATCCGTACGCTCCCGGCCGGCCAGCAGCCGGCCGGGTTTTTTAAGTACAATTAATTACATTTATAAAATTCTTCTACCCATGACATCATACAAACCCCTGTTACTGCCAACGCTGTTGTTATGTATGATAGGTTCCGTAAAAGCACAAACCAACGATACTGCCGCTGCAGAGATCGATCCGCAGATCGATAATAACCAGGTAAAGTTCAACGCCTCCCTTCGGCCACTGAGGCAAATTGCCGGCGCGCCCGCTTCTTTCTATACTTATTTCTGGGAGTTTGGCGATGGCAGCTATAGCTTCGAAAAAGCGCCCGTTCACATATATCAAGATACCGGCAGCTATGATGTTCGCCTGTATGCAACCAACAACTATGACGATGGCAAAAAGCCGAACACCCGGCCCCGCCGCGTTCGCGTGAACAACCGGTCGAACCTGGCCACACACAAGCCGCCTTCTTTCTTCTCGGGCGAAGGCTCGCTCGAGATAAGGGCCAATCAAATGCCCAAACCCGGTGAAGACATGGTGCTGCTCATCGGTTATCGCAACAACAGCCATACCGCCGGCCCGGTAACCGGTTCGGTAATGCTGTTGTATAATGAAAAACAATTCAGTCAAAATTGTTTCGACCTGTCAGATGCGCGCACATACCACCAGGAAAAACCGGTTGCCTTTGAAACCATGCTGGCCCTGATGAACAACCCCGAAATGATCAGGGAACAGGAATCAACACGCAACGGGTTATTTACCGTTACATTAAACCGCGCGCCGGATATCGACAGAAGGCAAATGATACAGCAGGTAAAACAGGAAATGCACAGCTTTCGCAAACATTCGATCTGGAAGATCGACAACATACAAAAGGGGGAAGAGCAATTTATGTTCGTTACCATCAACACCCTGCCCGAAATGATCAGCGATACCAATGCAGTGGTTACCATTTCGGGGTTGTTTATTCCCGATGACCCCTCGATGGAAATGGAAAAATTCAATCTTGAAATGCAGGTGGTGGCATCGCACGATCCCAACCGCATGATGTTGAAGAACAAAAAGCTCAACTACCGTTTTACCGGTAAGAACAGGGAGAACACCTATAAGGTACAGTTTCAGAACACCGGGAAAGGACCTGCGAAAAAAGTAGCCGTCACCGTTACGATTCCCGGTTTGCTGAATACCGCTTCGCTGGAAGTTGTTGGCATGAAACCCGAATGCGTATGGTGCAAAACAGCTACAGGCAACCAGAGTTGTATCGATACCGTTGTAACGAAAGACAGTATTCAATTTGTTTTCAAAAACATTTATCTGCCGGGTACGCAGCAGGACGGCGTATCGGACCCCGACTCAACCAAAGGCTATATCAAATACCGCATTCGCTTTAGTAAAAAAATGCACAAGCTGCCATTCCAAAGCAGCGCGGCAATCGTGTTCGATAAAAATGAACCCATTTATACCAACCGCTCAACCGGTAAATTCAAAAAAGGTATTTCACCAGGGATCATTGCAGGGTTTGGTTCTTCCTTCGGCTCTATACCAACGAATATGGCCAACCAGCAGTACACCCTCGGTATTACCATTTCGGAATATGCCGCTTACAAAAAATATTTCCAGTGGGAGTTGTTGCTGCGATCGCACCGAAACCTGGAGCAGTTCATTGGCCGCCGCCAGGGTGTTGATACCACTATCAATGGTACGGATTATAAATTACGATACCTCGATACGTATGAAAAGATAAAAGTGGCTTCCATAGAGGCCGTTCCGCTCGGGTTCAGGTATAACCTCGCTTCGTTTGCCTCTGCAGGTATCGGCACGCTTATATCGGCCGATATAAGCCGTAATACCACCCGTTATATACGCGCGCTGGTAGTTGACGCCAATGGCAGCACCCGCGAACTGGTGGGTGAAGGCGGCAAACAAAATGAATCCTTTGCCACTATCAGGGGCGCGTTGTTCGCAGATGCGCAATTGGGTTTGGTAAGAACAGGGCCTGCCGCAGGCATTCGCTTTTATCAATACTTCAACCCAGCGTATCAGCATATCATGTTGTATGCAAGCTGGAAGTTTTAACTGGCTTCAATGGCTAATTGAGTATCTTTAGCCAAATTACACCCAATGAACCGCTGCCTGCAGCAGGTTGTTATACTTATTCTTTTTTGTTTAGCAGCTGCTGCCCGCGGATATGCATTCTCCGACAGCATTTCCCTTCCGCCTTCGTTAACTAAAAAGCTGAACCAGTTTCGCCAGAAAGACGAACTCGATTACTGGATCTATGAGCGCATGATGTATGTTGAGCAGGCTCCTGCCGAACGGATCGGTTTTTTAATGCGATCACAACAGGAAGCCTGGCGTAGTTATAAAACCTATTACGAACGAATGGCCTGGTTCGACCTGTTATCAGTTCAGGGGTATTACCAGTTGCAAACCGGTAATATCATTGCTTCCATCAATGCTTATGAAACGGCGCTGGCATTTTATGAATCGTACCCCCTGCCCGATGCAGATATTATTGAAACTGTTCTAAAACCACTTGGTAATAATTATACGCGACTGGCCGATTATACTACCGCCCTGTTCATTCATCAGAAGACCATGGCGCTGGCACAAAAGGCAAACAACAAAAACCTCATTGCCGCTACCTATAGCAATATGGCTATCTGCAGCCGGTCGCAGGACGACCTGGCAACGGCCACCGCTTATTGCCGGGAAGGTATTCGTTATGCATCGCCGCAAACAACCATATATGGATTATTGCTTTCTACCCATGCCGATATCTTAACAGCACAGCTCAAATACGATTCGGCAGAAGCGGTTTGCACACTTGCTTTAAAGAAACTGCAGCAACACCAACAGGATGCCACAACGGCATACTGGTATGCAGGCGCTTTACAGGTGGCCGCCAGGATCGCGTTACAGAAACAGCAATTCGGGAAAGCCGCCGGATATGCAAAACAGGCATTACTGCTCTTCCACCATCATTCTCCACACACCCGCCAACGCGAAAAAGCCAAAGTGCAGGTATTGTTAGGAGATATAAACGTAAAGAGTGGCCGGGCCAGGAAATCGCTTGCCCATTACCAGCAGGCCCTGCAATTGATGATACCGGCCTGGCAACCGGCCTCCATAGAGGAAGTACCACAAAATAATTTATTATACAGTGAGAACACGCTTGTAGATGCATTGTGCGGAAAGGCTACGGCTTTTGTACAATTACAGCAACCAGAAACAGCGCTGCAGGAATATATAACGGCGTTTGAGGCAACCGGAAGGCTTAGAAAAGCATTCTTTTATACCGAATCGAAGCTGAAGGAAATAACAGTTAACCGGGCGCGCGTTGAATCGGCTATTAAACTCGCCTATAACCTTTGGGTTACTTCTTCCGACAAAAAATTTCCTGAACAACTCGTACTCATTTCCGAAATGTCGCGGGCGCAGGTGTTGTTAGATGAACGGCAGCTGCGATTGGAAGCAACCATGCCTGCCAATGCCGATACGTTATTACGGCGCGCGAAACAGTTGCAGCAGGCCATTCTGTATTACCAGCATGAATTGTTACATGCTAAAACCAAAAACAATTTAAACACCTTACTACAACAGGCGGAATACGACCTATCCCTGCTCAATAAAAAAATAAAAAAGACCGCCGCCAATGACAGCGATACAAACACCCTGTCATCAGCATCTATAGCGAACATTCTTCAACATATACCGCCGCAGGTGACCATGCTTGAGTTTGTAGCCGGTAGCGACAGTAGTTTTATCGTTGAGTTGAACAACCAGGGAATACAATCGGTACAGGTAATCGATGCAGGCCATGAACTACACGATCAAATTCTTCAATTTATGCAACGCTGGTTTGCCGCCGGCCCTTCGGCCATGATGAATGAACCGCGTAATTTTTATAAGGAATGTCATTATATATACAATTCGATATTCAAAGACCGTATTTGGTTGAACAACCGGCATTATGTGCTGATCCCCGATGGCATGTTCAACTACCTTCCTTTTGATGCATTGGTTACTGACCCGGCTTATAAAAACAATATCAGCCAATGGCCTTACCTGGTAAAACAGGTTTCTTTATCACAGGCTTATTCCCTGGCAACCTGGTTCACCCAGCAAACAGCGCAATACCATACGGCAGCATTCACCGGCTTTTTTGTTTCAAAAGGCGAACATACCAACCAGGCGGCGCTTTCCATCGATGAAGAATACCATTCGCTAAGCAGGAAGATCGCCGGCCGTTATTATTCAAACGCTACCGCTACCTGGAAGGCGTTCAACAACATAACCGGTTCAACGGGCATATTGCATATCAGCGCTCATGGTGTGTCCTCCGCAGCTGATGCGGCGCCCTACCTGCAGCTATATGATAAACCTTTTTATTTATTCGATCTCAGGTATAAACATTTTGCACCGGCACTGGTTGTGCTGAGTGCATGCAAAACAGCCGACGGTTTATTACTGGAAGGCGAAGGGCTCAATAGCATTGGCCGGGGCTTTACAGCCGCAGGCGCCGGCGGGGTAATTGCAGGGTTATGGAACGTGAACGACAAAACCGCCATTGCCCTTATGCAGCAGTTCTATGAGCAGCTACCGCAGCAACCCAATATTGCTATGGCATTGCACAATGCCAAAAAACAATGGCTGCAGCAGGAAGACAAAAATCCCATGTTGCAATTGCCGTACTACTGGGCAGGGTTTATTTATAGCGGTCATTTGCAGCAACTTTCCCTACCTGCGGTTCAAACCAGCAAGTGGTATTATTGGCTATGCCTGCTGCTGTTAATACCGGCTGTATGGTATCTATACAGGAGAAAGAAGAAAAACATCAGGCGCTAAGCAACGGCTGGCTTTCTTCCCAATAATTTGATAAAGCGAAAATGTGACTTTACCGCAAGATTCAATGAAGGAATGCAATTATAAGGGATGTTATACTCTTCGCATTTGCTTTTAACTATTTTACTCATTGCCGGATAATGAATATGGCTGATGCGAGGGAAAAGATGGTGCTCTACCTGGTAATTCAATCCACCGGCAAACCAGGTGATCAGTTTATTATTGGGCGAAAAGTTGGAGGTGGTTTTCAACTGGTGAATGGCCCATTCATTTTCTATAACCGTTGTTTCATTCAAAGGCGCAAATGTGAACTCCGTTTCTTCCACCACGTGAGCCAGCTGGAATACGATGGCCAGTGTAAAACCCTGTCCAATATGCAAACTGATAAAAAACACCAGGCCTTGTTGCCAGTCGGTAAGTAACATGGGCAGTACAATATAAAAGAATATGTACAGCACCTTACTGATCCAGAAAATGATATGGTCCGATGTTTTCATTTTCTGCAGATCGGTATTATGCACTTTGCGCCGGAAATATTTTTGAAAGTCCTGGAACAGGATCCAGATCATGGAGCTGACGGCGTACAGGAACGGGGTATAAATATGCTGAATCCGATGCATAGGTACCCATGGCTGACTACTGCACATTCTGATAAAGGGCGATTTGGCAATATCGTCATCTATTCCGTCTACATTTGGATAGGTATGATGAATGATGTTATGTTTATGCCGCCAGATAAAACTATTTCCACCGAGGGCATTCAATGTTAAACCAAGGGTATCATTTACCCAGTTTTTGGAAGAATAGCTGCCATGGTTGGCATCATGCATTACGTTAAATCCTATACAGGCGCATAAAACGCCCAAAACGCTTCCTATTAAAATTGTGGCCAATACAGGCAGTGAAAAGCAAATAGCGGTAAGATATAATGCGGTGCAGGCTGTAATCAGAATGATCGTTTTCGAATACAACGTCCAATTACCGGTCTTTTTTAAATTATTTTCTTTGAAGTAGCCGTCTATAGCCATTTTCAATGATTGAAAAAAAACTGCATTCTTATTATTGAAAACGACTTTTGACATTTAAGCGATTTTGTTAAAAAAACGATTAAAGATACCTTTTATTTCAGGGTCCGTACCAATATAAATAGTTAAAGTACGTAAAATGCTTAAAATAAAAAAGCCTTCAGATCGCCGACCTGAAGGCGCTCTTCTTTATCCCGGCTATTACCGGCTAAATTCCGAGATCAGAAAAATAGTATACAGTTTCTTTTTACTGGTATGCTCATTAAAGAAAGCGCAATACAGCATTAAGCTGTCGCCCTTTTTTGCTTCCTGCTTCATTGCCTCTAAGATCCGCTGCTGAACGGGCATCCATAATTTTACCGCTCCCACTTTAAATAATACATCCGATTTTACCAGGTTGTCGATCTGTGCAGGGTCGCCGCCCTTCATTTTATGTACGCGTTTTACAGAACCCAAAACCGCGGTATCGGCCTTCCGCGTTTCGCCGGTATATTCCGCTATGAACCGGTATTTTCCCGTGCGAAAATAATAGGGCGCTATTTCAGGATGCTTTTCAATGCTGTCGGCATATTTTCTTTCTGCGGCAAGTAGTTCCTTAATATCTGTTTCGGGGTAGTTTTGATTCCAGGTGGCCCAATAGTCGTCATCGGTTTGGGCCTGAATGGCCGGCTGAAAAATGAAAAGCAGAAAAACAAGTGAAATCGTTCTCAGCATATTTTTCATGTTAAGGGTTGAAATACCGGCCGTCCTAAAAACAAAAGGCCGCCTCCATATTTTTACAAACATAGGGAGACGGCCTTTAAATAAATGTTGAATAAGCGCTAATTTTTTCCTCGCGCTTATGAAATTAGCGGTCAATTAATAAAGGGCAAAAAGCAGAGAGGAAGGATGTTAATTGCAGAGGCAAAACCAAAGTATGAACAAAGGGGTAATCATTTTGCAGCCTGCTGGCACCATGAGTTTCGCCAGCATGCGATAAGATTTTCTATGTAATTGCGACTCTTTTTATTCTTAATGTCTTTTCCCTTTTTATTGCCTCGCTCCTGCCGGGAGATATTTCAAAATATACTAACCTTAAAGGCCTTTTCGAAGCTGTATATTTACTAAAGCCATCGAAATGTTTTGACATACGCCTGTCTAAATCATCACATTGGGCCTATATAAAAAGAAAAGTCCTTCAAACTTTGAAGGACATACACATAAAATCTTCCAGGTTGCATAGCATAGTTTTTATTTATTAGTTACTATGCCTTAAACCAAATTTTAAGCCTTTTTGCAGAGAGGAAGGGATTCGAACCCTCGATACGGTTTCCCGTATACACACTTTCCAGGCGTGCTCCTTCAACCACTCGGACACCTCTCTGTTTATTATCTTTCTATAATCGCTGCAA
>NZ_LWBP01000191.1 GCF_002078015.1 Niastella populi
GTATCCTATGTTATGCTATACGACACTTAAGGCTTAACGCTACCTTACTAATTTTGTAATTCGCCTGCTGTATGCTGCTCTCTGTTTTTTCTGCGTTCCGTGTTTGGCATTTAATGTTCCGCGTTTGGCGTTTCGCGTTTGGCGTTATGCGTTTCAGTTGCCTGCTTTCTGATGTAAAAATAGCACGGTAGCAGGGCGCTTTGCAAGTTTCGGATGCGCTCTTTGTGTAGAATGCCTGCATTGTTTAAATGACGATAGGGGATAGTACGTAGCAATAGGCATTTGACAATAGACAACAGGCAGTAGGCAGTGACCGGTTGCCCTAAGGGGCTTTTGGGCAGGGTTAAAAATTTTGTCACATGGCAACTAATGGTTATATTTAACCTGCAAACGCCTCTGATTATTAGCATAGCATTTATTCCACACACACTTACTCAAAACCATTGAGCTATGCAACGTTTCAGCCTGCAAAAGCATTTGGGCCCTTTCACAATCGACAAAGCATTGATTCAACGTATTGAAACCTGGATTAACCGGAATATTCCCCGTATTCTGTTATTAAACCTCGAGAAGGGAAAGGATAACCCGCTCAGCCCGTTTATTTCCGTCACCATTCAAAAGCAACAGGGGAAAGAGAAATTGCGCACTATCGATGAGTATGGCTTTGAACTGTTTGACGAGAACATTGAAGAAGTGTCACTCGAACTGGTGCATAACAATGCATTCAATTTCTGGGGGCAGAAGGTCATTGTGCTGATCGTGACCTTCGATCTGCAGACCGGTTATTGCGATCTGTCGCTGGCATTGAATGAAGAAGAACCCCGCGACAAAGTTTATATAATTGAAAAAGGTTTGAGAGCAGTGATGAGCCGTAATAAAAAGTCACTTCCCCTGGCAAGATTTTTCAGGTAAGTTCTGCTTGTGTTGTTTTGATGTTAGTAGCAAATAAAAGGGTGGGCTGTCCCGACTTAAGCCGGGACGGACCCACCCTTATTGTTTTTTAAAGAACCAGCCGGCAGACCTGGCGGATGGTTCTTCCAGATGAAACCGGAGATGGCACACCTTCAAGGTGTGCCACGCTTGATGAATTATTTAGTCTCCAGCGCATTTTGTATCAGGAACAACAGGTTGGCGCGGTTTGCCTTTGTTTCCCCGTTGGTTGAAACGGCTGTTGCCAGTTGTGTTTTTATCTTCTTCAGCGTATACAGCGCAGAAGCTTTTGATACATCATCAGCTGGTTTGGTCGTGTATGAACTGGGAGAAATAGCCCACCCGCGGATCGTCGCGGCGGGCGCGCACATTGTTCTGGGGCATGGCGATCAGGCTGTGCTGCATACGAACCCGTACATGACGTTCATCGGTAATGTCAGTTGTGCCGCTGTTGTACAGAGCAGGGTTGTCATGTGCCTGGTCGACGACCTGGCGTAAAGATCGGGACCATCAGGAGTTTTTTCATACATGTGTTTTTAGGTCTGTCAATTTACTAATGCTTTCAGGTAAGCCGGTGTGTTTTGGGATGGAAGAGATGCCAGTTTGATAATTGGATAATGTGATAATTTGATTATGTGGAAATGCTTTTATTTACTGCCTGCGCTGGAAGCTGTATTTCATTATCACATTATCAAATTATCACATTAAATTTGCATTATGGGATTCTGGAGACAATTACAGGAATATTTTTATGTAAAAAAACGCGACCCCGGCGCACCACATACGCCCTGGATGCGCTACATGCATGGCATTAACAGGATCTCGCTGTTCATGTTCCTGGTTGCGATAATTGTTATTATTATCAAATTGATAACAAGGTAGGTTCCGCACCTGGGAGAAGCAGGTACAGGGTTACAGTTGCAGGAAAGCCGGAAATTTAAAGTCCGGTGAGCATGCCGCGCATGAGACATGGAACCTGCAACAGGCTGATCGGATACGAACCGGTTATTATTTTTTCTGCAAATATTCAACTATGCTGGCTGCCGCCCTGGCTGAAGCACGTCCGCCCTGGCCCAGCAATTGCCGCAGGCTGGTGTAATCTTCCTTTAACCGTTGCTGCGTGGCTGTATCGGAAAGCAGGGAATCCAGCTCCCTGCGCAGATTGCCCGGCGTTAGTTCGTTCTGGATCAATTCTTTTACCACCGGTTTATCCATTATGAGGTTTACCAGCGAAATGTATTTTACCTTGATGAGGCGTTTGGCTATCTGGTAAGAAATATTGCTGCCTTTGTAACAAACCACTTCAGGAACGCCGAAAAGTGCGGTTTCCAGCGTGGCGGTGCCCGAGGTTACCAGGGCAGCCCTTGATTGTAATAACAGGTTGTAGGTGGCGTCGCGAACGGATGATACATTCGGATACATGGAAAGCAGTGATTCGTAAAAGCTGTCTTCCTGGCCCGGCGCTTTGGCTACTATGAACTGGCAGGCGGGATAGATGCGGCTTACTTCCAGCATAATGGGCAGCTTTTTCAGGATCTCCTGTCTGCGGCTGCCAGGCAATAAAGCAATGATGGGTTTGGTTGCCAGCGGCAGGCTGCCCGACTGCAGTTGCGCTTCTTCCACCACCTCTATCAGGGGATGGCCTACATATTCAACATCCCAGTTCCATTTGTCTTTGTAATAATCTTTTTCGAATGGGAGGATCACCAGCATTTTATCGATGCACTTTTTCATTTTGTGCACGCGGTTTGCTTTCCAGGCCCATACCTGAGGTGAAATATAATAAATGACCTTGTAGCCCTGTTGTTTGGCCCATTCGGCTATTCGTAAGTTGAAACCCGGGTAATCGATAAGTATAAGTGCGTCGGGTTTGTATTTGGTGATATCGTCTTTGCAGAATTGCAGGTTCTTGAGAATGGTGCCGATGTTTTTGGCCACTTCCCAGAAACCCATGAACGCCAGTTTGCGGTAATGTTTCACCAGTTCGCCACCTGCCTGTTGCATTCTGTCGCCCCCCCAGCACCGGATATTGGCTGCGGTATCTGATTTCCTGATCTCTTTGATAAGATTACTGCCGTGCAAATCCCCTGAAGCTTCACCGGCGATGATATAATAACGCATGAGGTAAAGATAAGAGAAAATAGCTTCACGCTGCAAGCTTCAGGCTGCAAGCCAATACCTTATCGCGGCATTTCGCGGAACGCATGCAGCTTGTGGCAGTTATATCCCCGTTCTTTCTTTTAAGGTAAAACCTTACAGTTAAAGAGTGAACTTCAACAACAGCGCTGCTATGGCATATATTATCGTAATGGCGAATATGCCTTTGGCGGTTTTGTCGCGATGAGTATTGATGTAAAAGGTGAACAACGCTATATTTAAGATCAGGCAGGGCACCGAAATGGCGGTGATCTGGTTTTTATTCTCGCTGATAAAATTTAAACAGTCTCTAACACTGAATAAGGGATAGAACTTGATAAAATAATAGGCGATAAGGCTTAACAGGGGCGCAATAAAGCCCAGCAACATGCCAAAGCGGAGGTTGTCTTTTTTGAACATTACAGTTTCCAGGTTTTTTCTAGCTTTTCTTTCAATTGATAATGGGTTAGGTCGAACTGCACCGGTACAACGCTCACGTAATTGTTTTTGAGGGCCCACACATCGGTGTCTTTTCCTTTGTCGAAGTTCACAAATTCACCGGTAAGCCAGTAATATTTGCGGCCGTTAGGGTCGTTGCGTTCAATAAAGTCCTCTTCATATTTCGCATAGGCCTGGCGGCAAATGCGAATCCCTTTTATAAGATCGGGTGCAACGGGGGGAAAGTTCACATTAAGCACCGTATGTTTATCGAGTGTTGTCTTCAGCATTTGTTCTACAATAACACGGGCGTATTGGCGTGCAGCGGTAAAATCGGCTTCAATGCTATAATCGAGTAAAGAAAAACCTACCGAGGGAATGCTTTCAATAGCCGCTTCCACTGCGGCCGACATGGTGCCTGAGTATATTACGTTGATAGAGTGGTTGGCGCCGTGGTTGATGCCGCTCAGGCAAAGATCCGGTTTGCGGCGCAGGATCTTGTCTACAGCCAGTTTCACACAATCGACCGGGGTGCCGGAGCACTGGTATGCTTCCACGCCATCGAAAAATGTGCTAACCGCACTCAGGCGTAAGGGTTGGCCGATGGTAATGGCATGTCCCATGCCCGATTGGGGTTTATCGGGCGCTACAACAACTATCTTTCCGAGGTCTTTCACTGCTTCTACCAGGTTATGTATGCCTGGTGCTGTTATACCATCGTCATTGGTTATCAGAATAACGGGTTTTGCCGACTTTGCTGCCTTAGCTGCTTTCTTCTTTTTTGCCATATCTTATAACAAAAATGCTGAAAAAATCTGTCAAATACATGAATTACATGAAATACAATTGGCAACGGGCCATTGGCTATTGACAAAACCGGCCCATTACCGGGCATTCTGCATTATTTGCCTGTTGTTTACTGCCTGTTGGTTTTCTAGAACGTTTTTAATCTTTGAACATTATAAATACACACCTCATTTTCTGGTACATGGCCGGTTAGGAAGTATGGGGTAAGATCGTTTGCGCGCGTGATGGCACCTTACCCTGGTTTCCGGCTTTGTTATGGTTTTTGGGTAGCTGGCCGGCCAGGCCTGCCCTGAAACCGGGGATCTGAAACCCCGACCCTGAAACCCCGAACCTGTCGCCTGGAACCCGCAAGGGGCCTAAACTCTCCTGCAGGGGTTGGGGGAAGGGAATTTTAAACTGCACGTGGAATTTTGGCCGCTTTCCGCTACCTTTGCAGCCGATTAAAACTACAGGTAGGTTTGTTGAATATAGAGTGTTGAAAATTAATGAATTATGAAGCAATTTGCCTGGTAGTGAACAACTCATCAACTTTGCAATATGGCAGGTCAGTTAAAAGAAGTTCGTAATAAGATCAAGGCTACACAGAATATGCAGCAGATTACCAAGGCAATGAAAATGGTAAGCGCTGCCAAATTGAGAAAAGCCCAGGATGCCATTATCCAGATGCGTCCATATGCACGTAAGCTGCAGGAGGTACTTAGCAATATCGTAAGTAGTACCGATGGCGATACAAGCATGACGCTTGCTGTAGAACGCCCTGTTGAAAAAGTATTGCTGATCGTTATTACCAGCGATCGTGGGTTGTGCGGCGCGTATAATGCCAACGTTATTAAAGCTGCCCGTAACGTGATCCATGAAAAATATGCTGCCCAGAATGCCAAAGGCACCTTACACGTATGGGCCATTGGTAAAAAAGGCTATGAGTTTTTCCAGAAGAACAAATTCAAGGTTACAGATACCTATAAAGATCTTTTCCTGAACCTGAAATTCGAAAATGTACAGGCTGCCGCCCAGGCCGCTGTAAAAGCTTTCGAGGCAAAGGAATATGATGTAATTGAATTAGTATATAGCGAATTCCGTAATGCTGCCGTTCAACGGTTTGCGGTAGAACGCTTCCTGCCCATTCCTAAAGTTGAAAAGAAAGACGGCGCTAAAAAAAGCGACTTCATTTACGAACCCGCCAAAGAAGAGCTGATCGCCGAGCTGATGCCAAAGATCCTGAACACTCAGTTGTACAAAGCGGTGCTCGATGCCAATGCTTCAGAGCATGGCGCCCGGATGACCGCAATGGATAAAGCCAGCGAAAATGCCAACGAATTATTAAAGCACTATAAAATATCATACAACCGGGCCCGCCAGGCAGCCATCACTACCGAGCTTACAGAAATTGTGAGCGGCGCTGCGGCATTACAGGGTTAAGACAGTTATGATCTGCAGTGGTGCTATAGCTATTGGCTGCAGGTCATTACCATAAACTTTAATGATGGAAATTTCCAACCTGATACCTCATATTGAAGCGTTGATCTTTGCCAGTGAAAAGCCATTGACAACACTGGAGATCACTGACCTCATCAATAATGCCTTTGGCTTTATGGAGGATAAGATCATGCTCGATCAGATTGAATCTGCCATTGAAGGGATCCTCGAGAAATATAAGGCCGAGTTCTATCCCTTTGAAGTGCGTGAGAGTGGCGGTGGTTGGCAGTTCCTCACCAAAAAAGATTATCATAAGACCGTTGCCCAGTTGAACGGTGAAAAATTCCTGAAACGCTTATCTACAGCGGCCCTGGAAACTTTGAGTATCGTGGCTTATAAACAACCGGTGACCAAATCTGAAATAGAGGCCATCAGGGGGGTAAGCAGCGATTATGCCATTCAGAAATTACTTGAAAAAGATCTTATCGTAATAACAGGCCGGAATGAAAATATGCCCGGTCATCCCCTGGTATACGGTACTTCGAAAAACTTCATGGATTACTTCGGTTTGAATTCGACCGATGACCTTCCAAAACTGAAAGAGGTTTTCGACGACACAATAGTAGCGCCCACCGCAGTTAGTGAAGCTGCTATTGAAACCGCTGCTGAAAACGAAGCTGCCGAAGAGGAAGCCGCTCCATCGGCCAATGGCACTTACCTGAATGGTACAGAGATCACATTTAGTGAAGAGGGATCGGAAGATGCAGAAGGCGCTGAAGGTACGTACGAACAGGAAACCGATGAATCGGAAATAGCCGGAGAAGCGGATGCCCTCGATGAGGAAGCTGATGACGTGCTGGATGAAATTGCTGAAGAAGGCTACGATGAAGAAGAAGCGTCGGAAGATGAAGGGTTTGAAGAAGAGGAAGCATACATTACACCGGAAGAAGAAGAGGAAGAAGTACTTAATGAAGACGGCTCAGTATCCTTTAAAGTTGACGAAGACGGCGAACTGATAGAAGAGCACAACGACGAACCGGAAGAGGAAGAAGCCGATGAGGACGAGGAAGCGGATGACGCTGAAGAGGAAGAGGATGAAATGGATGAGGACGAAGAAGAGGAGGGCGACGACGAGGAAGAAGAAGAGGTGGACGGCGAAGAGGAAGCTACTGACGATGAGGATGAAGAAGGCGATTCGGCCGGTGAGGATAAGGACGAAGAAAAAAAGTAAAAAGTACATTTTTATAGATTATGCGCATTTGCTACCGGCGAATGCGCATTTTTTTTGCGGAACGCTTAAGGCTTAACGCTAAACGCTACATCCCGCAGTGGATGATTCCCGAAAGGTTACAGATTGCCCGATATCCGGGAAGGGCGTTCTGCCTTTTGCGTTCTGCGTTCAGCATTTTTGTTCTTATATTCGCATACTATGTCACAGCAATTATCAAGAGAGTTTTTAATTCAGTTAGCGAATGAATACGGTACCCCGTTGTATGTGTACCATGCCGAAAAAATAAAAGAACAATACGAAAAGCTGAAGAAGGGTTTTGAAAAGATCAATGCCCGTTTTTACTATGCCTGCAAGGCCCTTACCAATATTAATGTTTTAAAGTATGTAAACAGCCTTGGCGCAGGTGTTGATTGTGTGAGCATTTATGAAGTGAAGCTGGCCCTGAAGGCAGGCTTCGACCCAAAGAATATTTTGTACACCCCCAATTGTGTCGACTTTCAGGAGATAGTGGCAGCGAAGGAACTGGGTGTAAATCTCAATATCGACAACATTTCTATTTTAGAGCAGTTTGGCAATAAGTTTGGCAGCAGTTATCCGGTTTGCATCCGGCTCAATCCGCATATCATGGCCGGCGGTAACTTTAAAATTTCTACCGGTCACGTAGATAGCAAGTTCGGTATTTCCATTCACCAGATCAGGCATATCGAGCGCATTGTAAAAAGCACCAAAATCAAAGTGACCGGCGTGCACATGCATACCGGTAGTGAGATCAAAGACATTGGCGTTTTTCTCGAAGGGCTGGAAGTGATGTTCGAGATCACCAGCCATTTCCCCGACCTCGAGTTCATTGACCTCGGCAGCGGATTTAAAGTGCCGTATCAGCCCGATGATCCCGAAACGGATGTGGCCACCCTTGGCCAGAAGATGGCAGTGGCGTTCAAAAACTTTGAGAAGGAGACCGGCAGGAAACTGCAGGTATGGTTTGAACCGGGCAAATACCTGGTAAGCCAGTGTGGTTACTTTATAGTAAAAACAAATGTGGTAAAACAAACCCCGGCCACCGTGTTTGCCGGTGTTAACAGCGGGTTCAATCACCTTATCCGCCCCATGTTCTATGAGGCGTACCACCATATTGAAAATATCACCAACCCCAACGGTCCGGAAAGGATCTATACCGTGGTTGGAAATATTTGCGAAACCGATACGTTTGCTTGGGACCGCAAACTGCACGAGGTGCGGGAAGGCGATTACCTGGTGTTTTACAATGCCGGCGCCTATGGGTTTGAAATGTCGTCGAACTTCAACTCCCGCCTGAAACCTGCAGAAGTGATGGTAAAGGATGGCAAGCCCCATCTTATTCGCAAACGCGATGAGTTTGAAGACCTGCTCAAAAATCAGATTGAAGTTTTATAAATTGTCCCGACGGTTTCCGTCGGGATTTTTATTTACATTCACTGAGAAAAAGTTATTGAGTTGTTCAGTTAGTAAGTTAAGTTCATGTGTTGTTGGGTTTATGCTTTTGCAAATAGCAGCCAGTTAAAACTGAATAACTAAATAACTCAATAACTGAATAACTCAATAACTTTTTTATGCCTGCAAATAAATTCATACAACGACTTAATAACCCGGTATTGTTCAGGTTGTTCCTGCTGTGGAAATTGCCGGCGGCTTTCTTTTCGGGTGTTCGCATCAGGGAGATCGATGAAAAGCATTGCGTGGTAACGGTTCCCTATAAATGGTTCTCGCAAAATCCCTTTCGATCTACCTATTTTGCCTGCCTGGCCATGGCCGCAGAAATGAGCACGGGTTCCCTGGCCATGGCGCATGTCAGCAACCGCAAACCGGCCGTATCGATGCTGGTGGTGAAGTTTGAAGCGGCCTATTTTAAAAAGGCTACCGGCCGCACCCGGTTTGAGTGTAGGGACGGCGATCTGTTGTTAAGCGTTGTTGAAAAAGCCATTGCAACCGGTGAACCGCAAACCTGCGTCACAACATCTGCGGGCATCAATGCGCAGGGAGAAAAAGTAGCGGAGTGTTTGATAACATGGTCGTTCAGGGCAAAGGCATAGAAGCAACAAGGCAAAAAAGCGGCAGCAAGCCTGACGCCGAAAGCAAGGTTGGCAAATACTTTTGAGTTCCGATAGAAAAGGACTTAAAACTTAGAACTTAAAACTTTTTACTATAATGAAGATCGCATTTCACGGTGCCGCGCGTACCGTTACCGGATCAAAGCATTTGCTAATGCTGAATAACGGCAGAAAGTATTTACTCGATTGTGGAATGTTCCAGGGGTTGGGCAAGGCTACCAGTAATTTGAACCGGCATTGGGGTTTTAATCCGTCGGAGGTGGATCATCTTATATTATCGCATGCACACATCGATCACAGCGGCCTCATACCCAAACTTACGGCCGATGGGTTTACCGGTAATATTTACTGTACGCCGGCAACCAAAGATCTTACACAGATCCTGTTGGTAGATTCTGCCGAAATACAGGAAGACGATGTAAAGTACCTGAACAAGAAAAGAGCGGCGGAGCGCCAGCCGTACCTGCAGCCATTGTATACCGTAAAAGATGCAGAAGAGTCATTTCAGTTCTTTAAAGCGGTTGATTACGGACAATGGCATGCAATAGATGAGTTTGTTGAACTGATGTATACCGATGCCGGCCATATCATCGGCAGCGCAGTAGTGAACCTGAAAGTGAAAGAGGATGGCAAAGTAACCCAAATAACATTCAGTGGCGATGTAGGCCGTTACCGCGATGTGATCCTGCGGTCGCCGGCGGTGTTCCCGCAAGCCGACTATATTATAATTGAATCAACGTACGGCAACAGCCTGCACGAGTTGAACCAAACGACACCCGACCAGTTGTTGCAGTGGATAGAGAAAACCTGTTTGCAGAAGAAAGGAAAACTGATCATCCCCGCATTCAGCGTGGGCCGTACGCAGGAGTTGCTGTATCATTTAAATCAGCTGGAGCTGGAACGCCGCCTGCCCGATCTGGATTATTTTGTAGATAGCCCGCTGAGCGTAAAAACAACGGAGCTGGTTAAACGGTATCCGCGGTATTTCAACAAAAGTATTCAAAAGGTGCTGGAGTCCGATTCAGATCCCTTTGCATTCAAAGGAATGAAGTTTGTAAAAACCGTGCAGGAGTCGAAGCTGCTGAATTTCCGCAACGAGCCCTGCGTTATCATTTCTGCCAGCGGAATGGCCGAAGCCGGAAGAGTAAAACACCATATCAGTAACAACATCGAGAATAGCCGCAATACGATTTTAATGACCGGTTATTGCGAGCCCGACTCATTGGGCGGCCGGCTGTTATCGGGCAGAAAGGAGGTGCATATTTTTGGCGTGATGCATGAAGTGCATGCCGAAGTAGCTGCCATTCACAGTATGAGCGCGCATGGTGATTATGAAGACCTGAGCCAGTTCCTGGCCTGTCAGGAACCCCGTGATGTAAAACGTTTGTTCCTGGTGCATGGCGAATACAATGTGCAGCAGCAGTTCAGGCAGCGGTTAATTAAGAAAGGATTTACCGATGTAGAGATACCGGAGTTGCATTATGAGATTGGGTTGACATAGTTGGCAGTTGACGAGTTGACGAGGAAGGAGGGATCTTTACCTTCAACTACGCTATTAACTGAAAAACCCGGCCAGGGCTGGGGTAAAACAAAAACCGCCTCACGGGGCGGTTTTTAAATTCAATAATCTTTGGGTAGTCTCTAAGTAAAATTTAATTCATCTATAGGCTCAGATTTTCTTTAGGTTCTCCTTTCAGATAAATGGATCTTAACTGTTTGGTCTTTTCATCGGATCGGATGTTTAGGGTTTTTTCTCGAGGAGATTTTTTTGTTGGTTTTCATGGATTGTTGGATACAAAACGGGTTGGTTTTACTAAGATATTCAGGCTCCGTGACGCCTTTTACCGGATTTTCCCTTTTAACAGGGCTTTGGTTTTTAACAGGATATTCTGATCTTTAACAAAGATGATTAATCTTTATGCTTATATCAACTTTATTCGACAAATAAGGGGAAACCTTCGATTTTTAGGTGGAAAACTCTGTGCTAATGTGTAAAAAAATATAGCATGTGTTTTTTACACTTAAAACGGCCAGTTGGGAGATCGCCTGTTATTCACCTGTTTATAAAAAGAAACCCCGGCTTTTGAGCCGGGGCGTCTTTTTAATGAAATCCGTATCATGAGCAGGCTGGAGATTTAGTTAACACTATTTTTATAGCGTATGGATTCCACTTTGTTTGTTCTTCCGTTTTAAGGATAGGGTTTATAATTGATAACCGTCACAATTAATAAGTTACACAGTATATATGGTTCTGCGTTTAGGGGCTATTTTGTTATAACAAAGATGGTTACGCAAACCGGCAAAGAGAAAAATATTAGCTCTTTGGGGGTATTATGCCGGTAAACAGAAAGAAAGTTTCGATGAAGTTCAAATGATGTTTAAACGCTTTAATACGTCGGCCTTGTGGGCTTTACTTACTGGTATTTCGTTCCCTTTGATAAACAGATCGTTTTCGCGGATATCGTCTATCTTGTTGATGTTTATTATGTAAGAGCGATGCACTTTGATGAAGGTCTGGCGGTTCACTTTTTCTTCGAGGTTCTTGATGGTATTGTGAGTAATATACTTTTTGTCGAAGGTTACGAACTTTACATAATCGCCCATGCTTTCAATAAAGAGTATATCATCGTTGTTTAACCGAACCAGTTTGCCGTCGCATTTAATAAAAATATGGTCGGTGGCCGTGCTGCTGATATTGTTATCGCCGGCCGGTGTGGTGAGTTTATTCAGCGCTTCCTGGAAACGTTGATAGGTAAACGGCTTTTTAAGAAAGTCGGTTACATTGTACTCAAAAGCGTTATAAGCGTATTCTGATTTGGAGGTGGTAAGAATTACTTTGGGATAGTAGGCAAGCTGGTCGAGCAGGTCGAACCCGGTAGCGCCGGGCATTTCAACATCCAGGAACAAAACGTCAACAGAGTTTTTATTCAGATATTCAAGTGCCTGCTCAACATTTGTGAAGTGACCTTTCACTTGTAACAGCGCACTCTTTTCGCAGCATTTCACCAAATAGTCGGCAGCTACCTGTAAATCTTCAACAATGACACAGGTCCATTTCATAAAAAATTGGAATTGAATTCTTTCAACTTGTTGTACTCCGATGCGATCAGCTCCTTACTCTCCGCTAATGTAACCACAATTTGCTGATATTCTGACGTTAATTCATTTGAAGAAGTTGCTTTTTGACAAAAATCTTCAAAAACTTTACAAATATGTTGTACTAACGTCAAACCAACAAACCCAAACGTTGGTTTCATTTTGTGTATTGCCTTTTTGAGGTCAGATATATTATTAGTTTCGTATGCCCGTTGTATTGCGTTGAAGTCCTCGTCAAAATGCGTGAGGGTGGTTTGATATATTTCTTCTATGTACTGGTAATCATCTTCATACAGGCTATAAAGATATTCGCTATCAATTTTTTCGTTGAAAATGAATTTTTTAGAGAAATTTGATCCGCTCATAGGAAAATAGTTTATCCATTTTTTCGTTAAATTAGTTGTCCGTAGAATAGAACCTTTCGTTCTAATCCAATAACTCTATGAAGGAGAAAATATTATATCTGATCTACTCTATTTACAGGGAGATAGTTCATTCTGGTTTACATGAGGGTGTTTCTAAGGAACTACGAAAAAGGATCATCCGCTTCAACCAGTTTATCCTGCTCGCCCTGTTGCTCAATTTTTTTCAGGTATTCTCCTACTTCTACCACAAACTTTATATAAGTGCGTTAGTAAATATCACCTCCGCTTATTTCTTTCTGCTTGCATTTTATTTTGGTTCCCGGCGAAGACTGGAAACAGGACGCATCATTGCGGTGGTAAATATAAACCTGTACTTAATTGTAATATGTTATATCGAAGGGCTGCGGGCAGGGGAGTACCTGCTGTACTTTCCTTACTTCGTGGTGCTAACGTTCGTGGTTAGTATCCGCCGCAACTTCAAAGAACTGATCTCTGTTTACTCCATCACTGTTATAGCATCCCTGGCGTGTGTAAAGATATGTCCGTATGTAAATAACATACAAACCATCAATGAAACATTATACGCCCAGTTGTACAGCGGTAACCTGGTGATCTCGCTGGCTATGACCATCATTTTCTCCTATTCAATTCTACGGGTGAATAAAGACAATGAGGTGGCCATTCTGCAGGAAAAAACATTTGGTGATACCATCTTCAATACCTCGCTCGACGGGGTATTCATTATTTACCATCAAACGAACATCATTGCCAGTTGTAATAAACGTGCGCTTGAGTTATTCGAGGTAAATGAGAAAAGGGAGATCGAGGGTACAAACATCGAGAACTGGTTCGAAGAGCACCAGGTAAAACAATTCAATTCTATTAAGGAGCAGTTGTCGGGTGAGTCGCGGCCCTGGCAGGGTGAGTTAACCCTTACGGCCAAAACCGGCAGAACGTTTTATGGGTTTGTAAGTGTTGTTCCTTTTACTTATAAGGATACCGGTTACACAAAGATCAGTATCCTCGATGTTTCGAACGTGAAAATGGCCGAGTTTGAACTGATGAAGGCCAAGGAAAAAGCCGAATCTGCCGCCAGAACCAAATCACGCTTCCTCAGTAACATGAGCCATGAGCTGCGTACGCCGCTGAATGGCATCATTGGGGCCTCGAATCTATTGCTGCAGGAAGAGCATTTGCCAACGCAGGACCAACACCTCGATATCCTCAAGTTCTCTTCAGAGCATATGATGATGCTCATTAACGACATTCTGGATTATAATAAAATGGAGGCCGGCAAGGTTGAATTGGCCGATGTGCCGGTAAATATTAAAGAGTTCATGCAAAAGCTGGCCACCCAGTTTGCGCCGCAGATAAAATCAAAAGGGCTCGAGTTCAAAGTTGATATCGACGATCGTCTCGATCTTGAATTTTATACCGATGAAACCAGGCTGAACCAGGTGCTCAGTAACCTGCTGGCCAACTCGCTTAAATTTACCCACCAGGGCAGCATAACGATGGCGGTGCGCCGGTTGTTTTCATCGAGCGCCAAATCTACCCTGCAGTTTATCGTAATGGATACGGGTATCGGCATACCGAAGAACAAACACAAAGAGATCTTCGACAGTTTTACCCAGGCCGATGTAAATACTACACGTAAATACGGCGGCACGGGATTGGGACTGGCCATTACCAAACGGATCGTGAATATGTTCAACAGCGATCTGCTGCTCGAAAGCGAGGAAGGAAAAGGCAGCGCATTTCATTTTACGGTTGAGCTGAAGATCTGTGAGAATCGCAAACAATACATCAACGAAGAGAACGGCAAACACCTCGATTCGCTGGAAGGGATACGGTTGCTGATCGCAGAGGACAATCCGGTGAACCTGTCGATAGCCAAACGGTTTCTTACCAAATGGGGTATAAAGGTGAGCGAAGCTACCAATGGCCGCGATGCGCTGGCCCAATTTAAAAAAGGATCGTTCGATCTGTTGCTGATAGATCTTGAAATGCCTGAAATGGATGGCGCAACCGCCCTGAAAGAAATACGTAAGATCAACGCTTCCATTCCTGCCGTGGCCTTTACAGCTGCGGTATATGATAATATGCAGGATGACCTGCTTCAAAAAGGGTTTACCGATTTTATTCATAAGCCATTCAGGCCGGAAGAACTGCACTCGAAGATCAGTTACCTGGTGTCTGCACTGCGTGCTTAATTTTTTAGCAACAGAAGAGAAGGCCAATATCCCCAAATGCCCTGATGAATTTAAGGCATAATTACCCCTTTATGTGTCAAAATTGTCATGCACCTCATTATTTTCCAGGTAAATTTTGAATGTATTGGCATTCGTTAATGTTTTATCCGCAGAGCTTTGTATCTTGCATACCTGTTCAATTGTATAGCATAGTTCAGTATTAGCCGAAAAAACAAAGCCATGAGAAAGATTCCATTGAATGTTTCTTCAAACAGTTATCATTTATTGCCGCACCAGGCAAAGCCATTAACCAGCGAATGCACAGATTTTCAGCATTTAACACGCTGGTCACCTATTAATCCTTTTTTTATTGCGCTAATTTCCAAATGTTGTACCGGGTAGAACCAGTATTGAGCCGAAGGCTTTGCGCAATCCTGAACTATACCATTTAACCTTTCCTGAACGTTATTACGACGATAATTCAAAATTATCATACATCTTTTCCGGGTAAAACATAGCCGCAGCAATCAGCCCGGGAACAACAACGGTTGCTGCATAATTTTCTCATGTGACTCGCAGCCCCTATTCTTAGGGGCTGCCTTTTTTTTAGTTTGTGGTTTGTTGTTTATGGTTCTTATCAGGCCCATTTAAACCTTGTTTCCGCAACGCTAACTCTAACATTTCCTTAAGTATACTTTCACAAAGCCTTACACACCGGCACCTTCTTTTCAACGTAAATTATAGTGGTGATATAAACCCAAAAAGGAGGAGTTATATGAACGTTTTAAAAGCGATCCCGGTTCTGATGTTA
Source organism: Niastella populi (assembly GCF_002078015.1). GTDB lineage: Bacteria > Bacteroidota > Bacteroidia > Chitinophagales > Chitinophagaceae > Niastella > Niastella populi. Next base: position 15,510 of record NZ_LWBP01000191.1, read on the forward strand.
CCCATCGTACTGGCGGTTGGTTGTGCAACCCCGGCCTATGTCGAAAAAGATGAAACAACCGACTTTAGCCGGTATAAGACCTATGCCTGGATAGATACCGATAAAAAAGAAGGCAAGAACAGGCACAACAATGATTTTATGAAAAGGAATGTGCATGAATCGGTAAATGCCAGGTTGCAAAAAGAAGGGTGGCGCGAAGACAAGACCCGCCCCGATGTATTGATCAGCTATGACATCCTGGTTGAGAAAACTACCCGGGAACAATCGAATCCCGTGTACTCGGCCCCTTTCCGGCGTGTATTCTATAATCCGTTCTATCGCCGCTGGGGTACCATTTATTATCCATCGTCGTTTATGGGATATGATTATGGAACCGCTGAGGTCAGGGAAGGAACGTTGACCGTAACGATGGTTGATGCAAAGACCGATAAAACCATCTGGCAGGGCTGGACCACCGATGATGTGAACAGCCGCAACCTTACCAGAAAGGAAATCCAAAGCAGCGTCAACTCTATTTTTCGCAAGTTCTATGTTGTAAAAAGATAATTATAGAACCGGGTGAAAAGAAAACGTGCCACACCTTTTAAGTGTGGCACGTTTAGTATTATCAATTGCCTGTTTGTTTATTGATAGTTCAGGTGTAATTCTACCCGTCTGTTTTTTGTACGGCCTGCGGGTGTGGTATTGGGGGCAACCGGTTTTGAATCGCCAAAACCCTGTGCGGTTATGCGCGTAGCTGCAATACCTTTTTTGATAAGGTAGTTCTTAACCGCATCGGCACGTTTGGCCGATAATTTCAGGTTCGACACGGCATTTCCGGTATTGTCGGTATGTCCTTCAACGCTGATAATAAGCGACGAATCGGATTTCAATACATTAACCACAACATCCAGCTTGGCGTACGATACGTTTTGAATAACTTCTTTACCCGGCATAAAGTAGATGCTTTTGGCAGCAATAGCTACTTTCTTCGCAATCTCCTGTTTTATTTCAGGGCAGCCATTGTTGGCGGGCAGGCCCGGTGTGGCAGGACATTTATCTTCTTCGTCGTTAATGCCATCGCCATCGGTATCAGGTATTGGGCAACCATTGTATTTGGCGGTACCAGCTACCTGCGCACATTTATCTTCTTCATCGTTGATGCCATCGCCGTCGGTATCGGGTACGGGGCAGCCATTGTATTTGGCAGTACCGGCAACATCAACGCATTTGTCGTTTTTGTCGGCAATGCCGTCTTTATCCTGATCGGGACAGCCTGCCAGGGCTATTTCCCCGGCCTCTTCGGGGCATTCATCTTTTTCATCAATAATGCCGTCGTTGTCTTTATCGCGGGTAACATTTACTTCTTTGATCACCTCTACACTTTTAACAACGGTATCAACTACGGTTTCAACAACGGTTTGCGGTTTTACTTCAACCGGTTGCGGTTTGGGTGTTTCTGCCGGCTCTTCTTTTACGGTTTTTTCAACCCTCGTTCTATGCCGTTTCGTTTTTACACGCTGGTAAATAGGAAGGGTGAAGCCTAAGTGAAAATCGGCCGAGTTCACGTTCTTGCTCGAGAACATGTTCGACAGTACTGATCCGGAACCGAGGAAAAGAAAACCGGCTCTCAGTCCCGCCCCGATGGCCATTTTTTTATTCAGCGTATTATAATAGAATGGCGTATAAATGCTGAACCATTTTTTCTCGAGGCGCGGTGTGATGGTAAATGAAGTGGCATAGTGGGCGCTCAGCTCATTTTTATCGCGGCCAAGGAGGTTTACAACGGTACCTGCGTTTATGAAAAGGCGACGGTAGATATGGTAATCTGCATCGAAACGGAAGGTAGTGGGCAGTTTAACCTTTAAGTCGCCGGCCTGAGTGTGGGAAGAAAGGATGCCCTGGTTTTCAAGCCTGGTAAAATACTCATCGAAGGTTTCACCGTCCTGTTTGTCGAGGTCTTCGGTAGTACGTCCGGAGGCATTCATAATATAACTGCCGCCATGTTCCGAGTTATTATATTTTACCGAACCGATATCATTTATTGAAGCGTTCACCCGCAATTTATATGGCGTAGGATCGGTAACGAGCCAGCCGCTGCTTTCGGGTCTCCATTCATAAGTGAAACCGAGGTCGAAGCCGAGACCATGGTTGCCTGATGATTTATCGAGGATGTCTGAGAAATCGTCGTCCACCGCATCGAGGTTGCCGGAATAACGAACGTTCAGGTCGCCTTCCAGTTTATTGATGAAGTCGTTCTTGTCGATGTTCACCGCTAGTTTTTTTGAATACACGGAGGCGGCGCCCATCCCTATTACATATTTACCGGTAATACCCATTTTCACCAGGTGTTGTGGGTTATTGTAAATAACACGGCCATAAGTTAAACCGGCTTCGGCAAAGGCGTGGGCCTTTAACTGTAAATTTTCTTCCTCTATATCGGTGTTGTAAATGGCGTCTGAATGACCCATGTAGCGGAAAGTGCGGTCGCTGAGGTTGAATTCGTTCACCACGGTTCGCATACGTGTATAAAGGCCAATACCGCTTTTTTTGCCCGATGTGAACATAAAAGAAGGGCCCAGGATATCTGTATTGAACCACAGGTTCTTTTTGTCGGTGTTGCCCGATTTAAAGTAATCGGTATTCTCTTCGAGATCAGAGAAGTTGAATTTCCTGAACTTGGAATTCTTGAGCTCGTAGGCGTTATTACCAGCCAGCATGCTCATAGAGAAAAAGTTCACATTCACTTTGTACTTGCTGCCAGCTACATACGCCGGGTTTTGTACCATGCCGTGAACACCTGCATAATTGTCGTAAGTAAATCCTGTAAACTGTTGAGATAAGCCAAACAAGGGTACGCTACCTATGAGGCCTAATACAAGGCTTTTTTTCATGACTTGGGGTTTGCTAGGGTTAAGCGGTTAAAATAAGACGTAATTTTTAAACATCAAAACGCCGCAAGGTAAATTAAATTATATATATAGTGAAAAGGAATCAATTATATATGACACAAATTAAATTAACGGCTGTTTTGTAAAGGATTATGATGTTTTGGCGGATAGGTGGCCCTGTTGCTGTGACCCATTTGATTCGCGGGGCAAAATCAGGGCGAACAACCCTTGTTTATCCGTATTTTTCAGATAAGCGATGGGAATTATTTTACATATTATATATCTGCCATTACTAGATGCTTAAGGATGAGAGTAGTTCATATTCATATATCGACACCTTATATACATGCAATCAATATGCGAAAAATGGAATTCTTACTACATTTAACGTTGCATCATTAATGATAACCCTGGATTGAAGTAAGCCCTATTGTTACCTACCGGTGACAGGTGATTGCAATTGTACCGGTAGCCCCTCATGCAGATTGTTTCGCCCGCTGAAGATCAGTGCAGGCGGGCATTTGATGTATATTCCTTCCTTCCAGCCCTGATCAATAACCCGGTAAAAATCAAATACCAACCCTTTAAAACAAATCCGTACGTATGAATAACTTTACACTTTCGGCCTCGCGGTCATTTCTGAGGCTATTGCTTCAAATCATTATCTGCACATTATGGTTGTTATGTATTGCATCGGCTGCTTTTTCGCGCGATAAACGCGCGCCTGTATTGGGACAGCAGCCAGCCGCTCAAACCGTTTGCGCCAGTTCGAACCCTACCTTTACAATTGGAACAGTTGGCAGTACCGGAACCACTTCCCTGCAATGGCAGGTGAGTGTGAACGGAGGCGGTAGCTATAGCAACATAAGCGATGGCGCCGTTTTTAGTGGTACAGGCACTTCAACATTGACGGTGTTGAATGTATCGACTGCACTCAACGGCAATTTATTCCGCTGTGTAGTAACGGATATTACAGGCACAACAACTTCCGATGGCGCATTGCTGACGGTAAATGCCACACCGGCCGTTTCATCTGCTGCAGGGGCAACCACGGTATGTGATGGAGCTACCGGCGCGGGTTTACAGGTTACAAACGATGCAGTTTTAAGCTATCAATGGCAGGTAAGCACCAATAACGGCGCTTCATGGCAAAATGCAACTGCGGGCGATGGCTATACCGGCGCTACCACGCACGATATAACTTACCCGGCGGCCAACCTGGGTATGAATGGCAATTTGTACCGCTATATCGCTACCATTACTGCTACGGGCTGTTCTGCCACGAGTATTGCACTCGATACGTTAAGGGTATTATCGAAACCGGCATTTGCAGGTGGAACCAGTAACCTCACTCCCTCGTCGATAGCTACCATTTGCCCGGGCGGTAACGCTTTTTTTACGGCAAACGCAACAGGCGCTGCTGCCATGGCTTATCAATGGCAGTTTAAACCGGTTACTTCGGCCGGTTTTACCGATCTTACCGACGATGCGGTTTTCAGCGGTACACAAAGCAATTCTTTACAGATTACCGGTTTTACCGCAACGGCGGGCACCAATTTGTATAATGTGCGACTCATTGCAAGTTATCCCTCTACGTTAGGATGCGCTTCGGTTACCAACCTGGGCACTATCAACGTGCGTACGCTGCCTTCTGTTACTTCGCAACCAGTTGATACAACAGTTTGCGCCAACAGTACAGCGGGTTTTAGGGTAACTGCCACCGGCAGCGCCACTTTAAATTATCTGTGGCAAACCGATAATGGCACCGGGGGCGTTACATGGTCAAATATAGGAGTGGCTTCGCCTTCCCCGGCGGCGGCTACGTTGAACCTGGGAGCGGTTACCACTGCCATGAACGGCTTTCGGTACCGGGTAATTGTAAGTCATAATCTTTGTGCTCCGCCCGCAACGTCGGCAGAGCGGGTGTTAACCGTTCGCAGATCGGGCACCTGGCTGGGAACTGTTGATACGAAATGGGAAGAACCAATGAACTGGTGTGGCGGCGTACCCGATAATACCATCGATGTGCTGGTGCCGAACTTCTTTCCGCCAAATATGCCCGATATCAGCAACGGTACCGGTACCGCCTTTTTTAGAAGTATTGAAATTGAAAATGCGGCGCGGCTTACTATCAGCGGCGGTGCGGTTGACGGCATAGCAAGCCGTGCGTCAAATTTGTACAATCTGCAGGGAACGGTAGCTTACACTGCAACAGTCAATCAAAACATATTCCCCGCCAACCATGGCTCACTGGAGATCAATGGCAGCGGCAATAAGTTCTTAGGCAGTGCAGTTGATGTGAATCATAACCTGGTATTGGGCGGGTCGGCCAAACTTGTTACAGGTACACATGTAATTACCATGAAAACCGGAAGCAATACCATTGTGGCAGCGCCTTTTACCGCTCCTGCTACCAGCTGGATAGTTACCGGTAATGGAAATGCCGGCGCCGGAAATACCGGTTTGGGCGGATTACGTATTGAACAGGTAGACGCGGCCGATGGGGCTGTGTTGTTCCCGATTGGGCCAACTCCTGCGGCTTACAACCCTATTCAATTAACCAATGCCGGTACGGTCGACAATTTCACAGTGGCGGTGAACGACCAGATGATTCCCGGTGGCATTCATGCTTCGGGCGTTAACAGAACATGGCTGGTTTCGGAAGCGGTGAATGGCGGCAGCAACGTAATGCTATCGCTGAAATGGCAGGAAGGTGAAGAGCAATCGGCTTTTGACAGAACCGAAACGAGCATCATCAGATCGAACGGAACACAGATCGTTGAAATGACCAGCCAGGCGCCGGCCAGCGGTTCCAACCCATATGCACGCGCAGACGGCTCATTTAATATTCTTTCTCAATTCAGCGTATCGAGCAGTTCGGCGGTGTTGCCGGTAGAATTAAAAACCTTTACGGCTAAAAAAGCAACGAACGCATCGGTAGGTTTAACCTGGAATACCACAGGATCAACCGAGCCAAAATATTTCGATGTGCAAAGATCGGTTGATGGCGTTCATTTTGTGAACATTGGTAAAGTGAAAGGAGAAGCTGGCAAATATTTATATAGTTATACCGATAACCTGCCCGGCGCCGGTATGGTATATTATCGCCTGTTGGTCACCGGTCAGCAAAATGAGATGGCGTACAGCGGTATTCAATCGGTTGTATTGAACAGCGCCAACCAGGTGCAATTGCGGCCTTCAGCAACTGCCGGTGCAATAACCAATGTGTATGTGCATGCGTTGAAGGAATCGGTAGCGAGCCTGTACATAACGGATATTGCCGGAAGAATGTATCACCGTCGGTCGATCAGGCTGAATAAAGGCGAACAACAACTACCCGTATTTATCGGCAACCTTGGCAAGGGCGTGTATTATGTGCATGTGAAAGATGGGAACGGCAATGTCAATGTGCTTACGATGGTGAAATGGTAGTGGTGAATGGTCAATGGTGAATGTTGGTTCGCTGTTATTTAAGATTACATAGTGTTGAATGTTCTATATACAGGGAGTCCCGCAGTTGCGGGACTCTTTTTATGTAATTCTTTTGTTACTTACAGTGCCGCTGCCGCGTGCCTTTACGTCTTTGCAATAAAAAAAGGGCTGCACCAGTAACCGGTGCAGCCCTTTCTATAATAACTATGCTCCTCTCTTATCTGATCATTAACTTACCCGCCTGCTCGTATCCTTCACTGGTTAGTTTAAAGATATATAAGCCGGGTTTTAATTGCGTTGCCGGTGTTACGGTAATGCTTCCGTTAACCGGTTTATAATTATTTGAATACATTATTTTACCCGTAAGATCGGTAATGGTTACCTGGTGGGTTTTGTTATTGTATTCATTGTTTACCCGTATACTGAAATGGTCATGCGCCGGGTTGGGGTAGGCCACAGGCAGACTTTCTACCTCCGGTATATTCACCGATACGATCCCTGAAGAGCTGGTGCTGCCGGTTTGGTCGTCTGTCAGTTTCAGCTGATAAAAGTTCTTTCCGGCAACCGGCCGGGGATCTGTAAAAGAATAAGCGTTAAAGGGGTTATTACCTTTTCCCTTTACGGTGCCTATAGTATTGAAATGAATGCCATCGGTTGCATGCTGAATGGTAAACAGCGTACTGGCATCTCCGGTGGCCGTAAAGGCAAGGGCTACTTTTTTGTTAACCCGCTCGGCCGAAAAACTGATCAGTTTAACCGGTAACACCGTTCCAATTCCTGAAATGATACCGGCATTGTTACTGCCGCTACCACTGCCTGCACGTGTGGCGCCGTTGTCAGAGCTGTTTAAACCGCCGATACCGGGCCGGGTAGTAGTTGTTATATTGGAGGTAGGCATAGCGTTTGCGAAAAGGACTGCGCCCTGTCCGCCGCCGCCACCGCCGCCATGCGCCGTGCCGTTGTTTACATCCCCGCCATTACCGCCATTGGCCTGTATTTGTAACGGACAACCGGCAGGTACATTGAAGGTGTTTACCTGGAAGAGGATGGTACCGCCTGCGCCTGCGCCACCGGCCCCGTCATTGCCGCCGTCTGTTGTGCCCGATGCCGCATTACCGTTGGCAGTTATCCTTACTGTTGAGGACGTGCAACTGGTAGTAAGCGTATTTGCTTTGATGATTATTATGCCGCCACCGGCTGATCCGGGTGTTTGGGTTCCATTATTACCCTGGCCGCCGCCGCCGCCGCCGCCCATGAACAAACGGGTGCCTGTCATTAAATAGGTGTTCAACTCAATTCCGCCTAACCCGCCTGATGGAGAGGCACTGCAGCCCCAGCCGGCGCCGCCTTCGCCGCCGGCGGTAAAGTTGCCGCCGCCGCCACCGCCGCCATTGTCATCGTTTCCGCCACCGCCGCCGTTCAATATACGGCCACGGCCACGGGCATACGTATTACTGGAAACCAGGTAAATACTTTCTCCTTTGCCGGCATGATCGGCAGAGTTGGTACGGTACACACCGGGTGTGCATTCGTCTTCGTGATCGTTGGAAATAACGCCGCCGGCAAAGCCCTGCCCATTTGCTGTTACAGAATGACGCAGGGTAAGTGTACCGGCAACCTGGAAGGCAACTACACCACCGGTGCCGAGACCTCCATTCCAGCTTACCGCAGTAATGTTGGCGGTGGTAGAATAGTTGGTTGTGCCAAGTTTGGTAAAGCTCACAACCTGTATCCGGCTGTTGTTTCCCACCGTAAAGTTTTGATTCAACGCTTCTGTAAGGGTAATGCGTGTTCTGTCGGTATTGATAGCGCTGATAACGGCCACTTCATAAAAGCCTGCATTGCTGATAGCCGATAAATTTCCAAAACCCGAATTGTTCGAGGTATTGGCGCCTATGACATTGTCCTGCATTTGAATTACGATCACTTCCTCACCTACGGTGAAGGAATGATACATTTCATTGCGGTTATCGATCGTTAACCGGGTTTTGGCAGTATTGATTCCCGTAACGCGCGCATAGGAATTTACCTGTGCCTGGGCGCTTGCTGACAATAATAATGAAATGAAAAGGGCAATTAGAAATGCTGAGTTCCCAATACGGAGGGGTATTCCGTATAAACGGTAGATTTGTTTCATCGGTTCGGATTTTATTGGGTGGTTTAGGTGATCCCTGAAACAAAGTACGGTAATTGTATAATAAAAACACACTATTCTTTTTGAAATACGTATACATATTCGGGATATGTTCTTATACGTTAAAAGCCCCTGTTATTTAAACACTCAAAAAGTGATGTTTTATGAAACGCTTGCTGGTGGCCGGTTACAGCGTTTTTTAGAATCAATTATTTTGTCGTTGTAATGATGTTGCCTGTTAAATAAATTGTATGTGTGTAGTGAATGATGAATATTATTTAGTTGATCTACTATGAATGCATAGTGGTATCCCGCCAGCTAGTATAGAATTTTGTGAATGAAAAAACCCTCCCGGTAGGGGAGGGCTTTTTTAAAATGTATAAACGACACGTTTATTTATTTTACGATCACCAGTTTGCCGGTAAACGATCTGCTGCCGGAGTTGATAATGTAATAATAATTACCTGCGGCTAACTGCGAAGCAGGAACGGCTACCCGGTTCAACCGGTTGGCCATTACATTTCCTTTGAACAATACCTTTTCGCAGGCACCCAGCGCATTGTAAATACTTACAGTGGCATTGGCGCTTTGCGGTGAGGTAAATTCAATGATACCATTTGTGATAACCGGGTTGGGATATGCTTTATAGGTAAAGCTGGTAACGTTTGTACCGGTTACGGTTGGTTCATTGGTTTTTGCTGTGGCAAGGGGTGTTGCTTTACGTGCACCGCAATCGGAGTAATCTGCCGCTACTTCCATAAAGTCGGTAACACTACAGCCGGTAACCAGGTCGGTAACCGTAATGATATACAAACCGGGTATGCCTGTAATGGTGGTTGGCTGATCTGAAATGAAATCATCGCCTAACCACAGGTAACTGGCGTTGGCCGAATTGGAAGTAACTGTTAAAGTAACTTCGGGATTGGCACAGGTTATAGGGCCGCTGTTGCTGAAAGTTATTTCCGGCGGCGCCGTATTTTCAGTTACGATGGTCGATTTGCTGGAGGTACAGCCATTGACAGGGTTGGTAGCTGTGAGTGTATACTGACCACCATGCGTAACAGTTGCCAGTGCAGATGACGCAATGTAGCCATTCGGCCCTTCCCATCTGTAATCTACACCCGATGATGACGAACTGCCTGAAATGGTAACGCTGCTGGTTAAACAGTTTATTATTCCCGAGTTGTTGATTGAGATCTCGCCGGGCGGAGTGGTATTCTCTTCTACGATGGTGCTGGCTGTGGCAGTACAGCCATTGGTTGGGCTGGTTGCCGTGAAAACATACGTGCCGCCTCTTGTGATCGATGCACTTAATGTAGAGGCGCTGAACCCGTTCGGGCCACTCCAGCTGTAGTTGAGATTACCCGAAGAAACCGTTGCCTCAATTGTAATGCCGGGGGTTATACAGGTTATAGTTCCATTGTGCGTAGCTGAAACGGCAGTTGGCGCTATCGTGTCCTGTGATACGCTAACCTGGCTTGTTGATGAGCAGCCATTGGCCGGGTTGGTAACGGTCAATGTATAATTGCCGGGTATAGTTACCGAAGTACTGGGCGTGCTGGCAATAACACCGCCAGCATTGCTCCAGCTATAGCTGACGCCAGGTGTGGTTGAACTGCCTGCCAGCGTTGAACTGGTGGCGATACAGGTTAACTGTAATGGATCAGCAGATGCCGTTACGGCTGGTTTTGTAGTATCCCGGGTTACTGTGGCTGTAGCCGTTGCTGAACAACCACCCAGTGTCACCGTCAATGTATAGCTGCCTGGTGCATTGACTACCGGGTTTTGTACGGTTGACGAATAACCGTTCGGCCCGCTCCAGGTATAAGATGCGCCTGATGCCGCAGAGCTTCCCTGAAGCGTGACCGAATTGTTAATACAGTTAATGGCGCCGCCTGTTGCGTTTGCAGTTACATTGGCAGCGCTTGTTGCTACAACCTGCATGTTGTCGAAGTAATAGAACTCATCATTGCCCGTAGCCCTTGCCCGTACAACGATCTGTAAGCTGTTACCGCTTAAACCGCTGATCGAAACTGGCGTAGGTGTGGTACTGTGGTTATTGATGGTGCCCAGTTTTTCGGCAAACAATACTTCTGTGCCGTTATTGAGCTTATAATAGAACCTGATGTAATCGGCATATTCACCGGTGGTGTTCATTACGGCATCGTTGATAATGGAACTTCTCACCTGGGTTGAAATGGAGATATTTGTTTTGCCGCTGATATCGATAGCGCCGGAAGTCCAAACCCCTTCACCGGTTGTGGTGCTGTTGCTGATCCTGAACTCATTGTTCAAAACCGAGAACAGGGTAGTTGACGGGTTGATGGCGGTTGTCCATGGTGTGGCGCCGGCATCGGATGACGTGCCATTCGCCAGGGTGAAGTCTTCCAGCCAGGCGGTGCCGGTAATGGTGTTGCTGAAGGTAACGACCGCACTGGTATTGCTGGTGCAGCCATTCGCCGGATTGGTTACAGTAAGGTTGTAAGTACCTGCAACAGTAACAACGGGATTTTGCGTTGTAGCCGTAAAGTTGTTCGGGCCTGTCCAGCTGTAAGTAACATTGCTGGTGGAAGAACTTCCTGAAAGGGTAACCGAAGAGCCGCCGCTACAGCTAAGCGATCCGCTTGCGCTGGCGGTGGCGCCGGGCGCTGTTGTGTTCAGTACAACGATAGCCGTATCGATGCCGCTGCAGCCTGTAGCCGGGTTGTGAACCGTTAATGTATAAATACCGCTTGCGGTTACAACGGGGTTTTGGGCTGTAGAAGTAAAGTTGTTCGGCCCTGTCCAGCTATAACTTACGCCACCCGATGCGGCATTCCCTGACAATGTCACCGATGAGCTGGTGCAGGTAATGACGCCGCCGTTTGCTGTAACGCTCTCGCCGGTGATGTCGCTTCCCTCCAGTTTTATATTATCGAAATAATAGCGTTCGGTAGGGTCGCTGTTGCTTGTTTTGATGATCACCTGCAGGGTGCTGCCATTGAGCGCTGCAGAGGTTACGGTAACGGAAGCCGTGCCATTGGTTGTAGTACCTAAGCCGGCAACGTCTTCAAATACCAGGGTTTCTGCACCGCCGTTCAGCTTATAATAAACGCGAATGTAATCGCCATTTTCGAACGCATCGTTAGTGCTTGCTGTTTCACTGCGCAGGTTAACCGAGAACGTTACGCCTGTTTTACCGGCGATATTGATCTCCTGCGAGCTCCATACTCCTTCTGCCTGACCGCTGAATGTGGTCTTGAACTCATTGTTTTGAACCGAGTACGTTCCGCTTCCACTGGTAGTGGCTGTCCATGCTACAGCGCCGGCCCTGGAAGTAGTGCCGTTGCTGAGTCCGGAAAAATCTTCGAGCCAGAAGATGGCAGGGGTAGAACTTGTGCCCGAGGTTACAGATACGGATTGCTGAGTCGTACAGCCGTTGGCCGGGTTGGTTACGGTGGCAACGTACGTACCGGCTGTGCTTACCGTTGGATTTTTTGAGTTGCTTGTGAAATTATTCGGTCCGGTCCAGCTATAGGTAGCATTGGGAACGGTTGAATTTACATTCAGGGTGATGACCGATAAACAGGCCAGGTTGCCGCCGGTAGCAGCTATGTCGGGCGGAGTTTTATTTTCCGGAACGCTAATGGTGCCGGATGCGGTGCAGCCCGAGGAGAACGTTGCGGTCACAATGTATTGTCCGCCCACGTTAACAGCAGGGTTTTGTACTGGAGAGGTGAAACCGTTGGGGCCGGTCCATGACCAGGCGGTTACTGTACCCGTTGCGGTTGCCGACAATTGCGCCGCTGCCGTACAGGTTACGATGCCGGTAACAGCTGGCGTAATGGTGGTAGTGCCGGCGTTGCTTCCCGTTAATTTTATGTTGTCGAAGAAATAGCGTTCTGAAGGGTCGGAATTGCTGGTTTTGATGATCACCTGCAGCGTGCTTCCATTAAATGTGGATGAGTTGAAGGTGGTGGAACTGGTGGTATTGGTGGTAGAACCGAGGCCTGCCAGATCTTCAAACGCCAGCGTTTCTGCGCCGCCATTTAATTTGTAATACACCCGTATGTAATCACCGGTTTCAAATGCGTCGCTGGATGTAGCTACTTCACTGCGCAGGTCAACCGAAAAGCTGACATTGGTTTTTGATGAAATATCAATAACCTGCGAGGTCCAGGTGCCAACGCCCTGGCCGCCGCTAAAGGAAGCCTTATACTCGCTGTTCTGTATCGAATAAGTGCCGGAACCGGGGGCTGATGTGGTCCAGGCGGTAGTGCCTGCATCGGAAGTAGTGCCGTTGCTTAAACCGGTAAAGTCTTCCAGCCAGAAGGTAGTAACGGCGCTTGCAGAAACGGTTACCGATTGCTGGGCGCTGCAGCCATTGGCCGGATTGGTAACAGTGACCGTATAGGTGCCTGCCGCACAAACCGTGGGGTTTTGGGAAGTGGAGGTAAAGCTATTGGGACCGCTCCAGCTATAGGTAGCGCCGCTTACATTCGAGGTGGCGCTGATGGTTACACACGATCCGCAGGCGAGTCCGCCGCCTGTAGCTGTGATCACAGGGGCTGTTTTATTTTCGGTTACGGTAACGCTTGCCGAACCGGTACCGGTGCTGTTGGTAGCTACTACGGTGTAGGTGCCGGCGGCGGTTATAACGGGGTTTTGCGCCGTAGAAGTATACCCGTTCGGACCGGTCCAGCTCCAGGTGGTAGTACCTGAACCGGTGGCGGTTGCCGATAAACCCAGCGATGGGCTGGCGCAGGTTAATATGCCGCCATTGGCGGCAGCGGCAGTTACGGTAATGCCCGAAGTAACCGTACAGGGGCCTTTTTCCTTGAACATCCTGTACTCTTCTATATAGTACTTCGATGTTTGCGAACCGCCGTTATTATAGTTGTAAAGCCTTACTACCAGCTGTACATTATTGCCGGTAAGCACCGGTGAAATGAAATCAATTGTGCCGAAATTGCCGGTGCGTTGATCGAGCAGGATTTCAGCCCCGCCATTGATCTTATAATAGATCCGCACATACTCCGAGCTGTTCATGTCACCTTCGGAGGAAACCTTAACAGCCACCTGAAATTCGGAGTAACCGGGGTTACTGAAAACCCGGGAATACCAGATGCCTTCGCCACCCAGTTCCTGGGCGTGCAGGCGGTTCGATTTTACGGCAAAGTAACCGGTAGAGGCAACATTCGAACTGTTGAGGTACCAGCCTGTTGCTGAAGGATCTGACGTAGTACCATTTGCCAGGGGAAAACGCGCGTTTACGATCGGACAATCCGGGCTGGCAGACAGGTAATTGCTAAGGAAAAAAAAGAACAACAAAAGAGAGAACGGTTTAGGTATTCGTTTTTGCATATATAGGGTATTTGTTCGTTTATACGATCAAGAGCATGGCATGGCTGTTCCTGCCTGTAAGGCAGGAAAAACTATTGTCACCAGGTTATGTTAATGGGGGGCCATATGTGCTGCCTGGTTATGGCGAATAATGAGGGCTTATTATTAATATACGAGCACGTAGGAAAAGGTAAAAGGGTTTAGTGCTGACTTATATGCAGGTGGTTACAGGCGGTCAAATTAATAACAAAGTTTTCGGGAATTCACATTTATTTTCAACTTATCCTTTAGGTGGTGCCAATCAGTCTTTGATAGGTTACAATTAAATACAAGATGAAAGAAATTGTATTGTGTTTTAAATGAGATCAGAAAGCCTTTATATATGTGTTGTGCATAATAAGACTTTCTGACCAGTAGTGACGAATGTATGGTTGGGCTCTTATAAAATGGGAATTGTTATGCTTCAATTCACTTTCTGCATGTATTCGGTAAGGAACTTCTTGGGCGGTTGTCCGGTTATTTTTTTGAACACCCGGTTAAAGGTAACGGCATTGTTAAAACCGCTTTGATAGGCGACGGCGGCCAGGCTGTCGAAATTTTCGCCAACGATTTTTTTACATGCTTCATTGATGCGCACCTCGTTTAGAAAAGCCACATACGTTTTTAAAGTATGCTTTTTAAAATACCGGCAGAAAGCCTGTGGGGTCAGGTGCGCCACATCGGCAATTTGTTTCAGGGTAATGTTCTCGGTATAATGCGCCATGGTATATTGATAAATATCATTCATGCGCAATCCTTCCGATTCGGTAATAGAACTTTCTGTATGTGTATTGGAAAGCGATTTGTATTGTTTAAGCCTGCTGAGGGTTTGCAGTAGCTGAATAAAGAATGCCAGCCTGATACCGTTCCTGGCTTCTTTGATCAGGACCATCTTTTTCATGATATCTTTCTGGTGCGAGGCGGGAACCTGTAATCCTTTGCGGGTAAGCTCCATGAACTTTTTGACGTTATTCATTTCCGGCAGTTCCATGATCTTCCCAAACGGGCCGCGCAGGTCAACGAATAAGGTAAGCGCATGAATGTCTTTCTCGCTGTTCTTTTCAAAATAATCAGGATCGCTTTTGAACAGGTGCGGCTGGTTGGCGCCGAGGATATAAATATCACCCGATTGAAAACGCTGCATGCAGGTGCCGGCGATCAGCGTGCCTTCTCCTTTGATTATCCAGGTAATTTGTGTTTCGTTATGACGGTGCAGGTGATTGTAGAAATGTGGTAACTTATCCTCCTGTACCATGATCGAATGTTCCTGGGAAACCGGTATGGTGAATTGAACGACTTTCATGTGCAGTGGTTTGGTTGGTTTTACCAATATTACCAATTTTTTCCCATAAGCCGGTGCAAGAGGTTAATATTGGTAAAGAAATGATTAAAAAGGCACAAGGCACAAGGCACAAGGCACAAGGCAGAAGGCGGAAGGCAGAAGGCGCAAGGCGGAAGGCAGAAGGCGGAAGGCAGAAGGCACAAGGCACAAGGCGGAAGGCAAGAATATTTTGAGTTCATTCACCCTTGACCATTGACCTTGTTAATTTTGGTAACAAACTGATTAAAACAGGCTACGCACCAGTAACTGCTTCATAATACCTTTATTAAAAATTAATACGAATGAGTATATCATGGAAAGGTATTTTTCCTGCCTTCACAACCAAGTTTACAGCCGATGATACCCTCGATCTGGCCCTGTTTGAAAAAGGATTGCAGGCTCAACTGGATGCGGGTGTAGATGGGATTGTACTCGGAGGCAGCCTCGGGGAAGCCAGCACCCTCACTACTGAAGAAAAAGAAACGCTGGTAAAGCTTGCCATCGATATTGCCGGCCCTGTTCCGGTAGTATTGAACATTGCGGAAGGCGCCACGAAGGAAGCCATTAAACAGGCCGCCCTGGGTAAAAGCTGGGGGGTAAAAGGGTTGATGTTATTGCCGCCTATGCGATACAAAACAGATGACCGCGAAACGCTCACCTTCTTCAGGGCGGTAGCGCAGTCGACCGATCTGCCGATCATGATCTATAACAATCCCGTAGACTATAAAATAGAAGTTACGCTCGATATTTTTGAGCAGCTGCAGGAGTTTGATAACATTCAGGCCGTAAAGGAATCAACCCGCGATGTATCGAACGTAACGCGGATGATCAACTACTTTGGCGATCGCTATAAGATCCTTTGCGGGGTTGACACGCTGGCCATGGAAGAATTGCTGATGGGCGCCGATGGCTGGGTGGGCGGCCTGGTAACTGCATTCCCACGGGAAACAGTAGCCGTTTACCGGTTGATCAAAGCCGGGCTCATCGACGATGCCCGCGCTATATACCGCTGGTTCCTGCCGTTGCTTGAACTGGATATTCATCCCAAACTGGTACAATATATAAAACTGGCCGAAGCGCAGGTGGGACTGGGGTCGGAATATGTACGCGCACCCCGGTTAACGCTGATAGGCGAAGAGAGAGAGCGGGTGCTGAAGATTATTAATGATGGAATTTCGTCCAGACCTGAGCTGCCTGAATACATGAAGATGGAGGTTAGTTGACGGGTTGACGAGTTGACGAGTTAACGGGTTGACGAGTTGACGGGTTAACGGGTTGACGAGTTAACGGGTTGACGGGTTGACGAGTTGACGAGTTAACGGGTTGACGAGTTGACGGGTTAATGAATGGAAAAGCAAGTGGAGGTAGTAGTTGGTTCGATATTCGGGAATCTTTTCACGTATCACGATTGCCGTTTCACGTTTCACGATTGCCGTTTCACGTTCCAAAACAAAATTATTATGAGAAAAATACCAATACTTATCCTTTGCATGGTTCTTGAGGCCATGCGGTCCAACGCTCAATCGCCGCTCTACCAGCAAACAAGCGAGGTAAATAACCTGATGGCCCGGTATGAAGCCGACCGCGGCAGCATACACCGGTTCTATTTTGTAGAGAATAGCCCGGAGCGGCGCAACAGGCTGATGACCCTTGTTTCGGATTACCTGAAACAGGTGCAGCAGTTGAAGTATGAAGATCTTCCCGCCGGAAGCAGGGTCGATTATGTGCTGTTCAAAAGAAACCTCGATGAGCAACAGCGGGTACTGAACGTGGAGAAAAAAGAATACGAACAACTCAATACCTGGTTCCCGTTTGCAGCTACCATTTATGAAATGGAAAAATACCGCCGCCGCGGTCCCCAGCCAGATGCGCAGCAGTGGGCGGCCCAAATGAAAGAGATCACGATCTCCATTGGAAAGTTGTCCAAATCGCTGGAAAAAGATTCTGCCATAACCATAAACCTTATCCGCCGGGCGCAGGGTGTTGTAAAGGGGTTTCAGACGGCACTGAAAAGTGTGAACGATTTTTATTCAGGGTATGATCCCGCCTATACCTGGTGGCTGCCCGACCCTTTTAAGAAACTCGATACCGCCATTGCCGCCTATGCACAACTCTGGCAGCAAAAAGCAAAATCGGCGCCGGGTGGTAAAGACGATGGCAGCGGTATTATTGGTTACCCCATCGGGAAAGAAGAGATCATTCGCCAACTGCAACTGGAGTTCATTCCCTATACACCCGAAGAACTGATAGATATCGCCAACAAAGAGTTTGCCTGGTGCGATGCGGAAATGCTGAAGGCAACACAGGAAATGGGATTGGGAAAAGACTGGAAAGCAGCCCTCGAGAAAGTAAAGAATACCTATGTGGCGCCGGGAAAACAACCGGGGGCTATCATGAAGTTATACGACGAGTCTGTTGCATTTTTAAAAAAGAATAACCTGCTCACGATTCCGCCCATGGCCGAAGAAACCTGGCGCATGATCATGATGACGCCCGAGCGGCAGCTGGTAAATCCTTTCTTCACCGGTGGCGAAGTGTTAAGCATCTCGTATCCCACCAATACGATGGAAGAAGATGATAAAATGATGAGCATGCGTGGAAACAACCCGCATTTCTCCCGCGCAACCGTACATCATGAATTAATTGCAGGCCACCATTTGCAGGGGTTCATGAACAACCGGTATAAAGTATATCGCAATTTCGATACGCCTTTCTGGATAGAAGGCTGGGCGCTGTACTGGGAAATGTTATTGTGGGACCTGAAATTCCCCCAATCTCCTGAAGACAGGGTGGGGATGTTGTTCTGGCGTATGCACCGTTGTGCGCGGATCATTTTTTCACTGAATTATCACCTGGGAAAATGGACGCCGCAACAATGCATCGATTTTCTGGTTGACCGGGTGGGCCATGAACGCGCCAATGCCGAAGGAGAAGTGCGCCGTTCATTTGTGGGTGGGTACAGTCCGCTTTACCAACTGGCGTACATGATCGGCGGTCTGCAATTCTATACAATGAAAAAAGAACTGGTAGATAGCGGTAAAATGACGTATGCACAATACCATGATGCAGTACTGCACGAAAATTCAATGCCTGTTTCAATGGTAAGGGCCATCATTACGAACCAGCGGATTGCAAAAGATTATAAAGCGGAATGGAAGTTTTACAGGTGAGACGAGTTGTTCAGTTATTGAGTTATTCAGTTGGAAGATTAACTCAATGACCCCGATAACTCAATAACTTAAAAACTGAATAACCAAAACCTTTCCTTTAAATAATGAGAAAGTATCTATTTATATCGACACTGCTTTTATTGCTAAGTGATAGCATTTTGGGACAGTCATATGTGCCCGAAAAGCATCAGCCCAAAATGAAAGTGAAGCCGGTGGTGCCGGTGAAGGCGTATAGTTTTCACCTGCAGGATGTGCAGCTGCTCGATGGCCCGTTTAAAACAGCGATGGAAGCCGATGTGCGGTACCTGCGGTTGATTGAGCCCGATCGCCTGCTGGCCGATTTTCGCGAGCACGCGGGTGTAAAGGCAAAAGGCGCCCGCTATGGCGGTTGGGAAAACTCGGGGCTTGCAGGCCATAGCCTTGGCCACTATTTATCGGCCTGCGCCATGCACTATGCCGTTACAAAGGATAAAACATTTCTCGATAAAGTAAATTATATAGTCACCGAACTGGCCGAAGTACAACCCAAACGCAATGGGTATGTAGGCGCTATTCCCAAAGAAGACAGTGTTTGGGCCGAAGTGGAGAAAGGAAACATCCGCTCCCGCGGGTTCGACCTCAACGGCGCCTGGTCGCCCTGGTACACAGTGCACAAAATTATGGCGGGATTGCTCGATGCCTATCTGTACTGCGATAACAAACAGGCATTGGCGGTAGAAAAAGGTATGGCCGACTGGACGGCCCACATCATTCGCAACCTGCCCGACAGCTCTTTGCAACGCATGCTGTTTTGCGAATACGGCGGAATGAACGATGTGCTGGTGAACACTTTTGCGCTGACCGGCGAGAAGAAATACCTCGATCTCTCTTATAAATTCCACGATACACGCATCCTCGATTCGCTTGCCATGCAAAAAGATATTTTGCCCGGCAAACATTCCAATACCCAAATTCCCAAGGTTATCGGCTGCATTCGCCGTTACCAGCTCACCGCAGCCGGGAAAGACAAAACCATTGCCGATTTCTTCTGGAAAACGGTGGTTGAAGATCATACCTACGCCCCGGGCGGCAACAGCAATTATGAATACCTGGGTCCGGCCCGCAAACTGAATGAAACGCTCACCGATAACACCATGGAAACCTGCAATACCTATAATATGCTAAAGCTGACACGGCATATGTTCGCTTTGCAGCCTTCCGCCAACCTGATGGATTATTACGAGCGCGCCCTGTACAATCATATCCTTTCTTCCCAAAACCATGGCAATGGCATGATGTGCTACTTTGTACCGCTACGGATGGGAACGCAAAAAGAATTCAGCGACTCGTTCAATACGTTTACCTGTTGTGTGGGTTCGGGAATGGAGAACCATGTAAAGTATGGCGAAAGCATTTATTTTCAGGGGGCGGATGGCAGCCTGTATGTAAACCTGTTCATTGCTTCGAAATTGAACTGGAAAGAAAAAGGCGTAGTGATAGAACAGCAAACACAATTGCCGGAAAGTAACTGGGTACGGTTTGCAATTAAAGCGGCAAGACCGGTTTCGTTTCCTTTACGTATCAGAAACCCATACTGGGCAAAACAAAAAGTGCTGGTAACTGTGAACGGAAAAGAGCAAACGAATATACAACCCGGGGCCAATGGGTATTTCACCATTACCCGTACCTGGAAAACCGGTGATGCGGTAATATTTAAACCAGATCTGCAATTATATACGCAGCCGATGCCCGATAATCCCAACCGCGTGGCGGTGTTTTACGGTCCGCTGGTGCTGGCCGGGGTATTCGGCAACAGGGAACCCGACCCGGTTACCGGTATTCCGGTACTGGTGTCATCGGAAACAGCACCGGCCAAATGGTTAAAGGCTGATAGCAAACAGCCGCTGGTTTTTCATTCTGTAAATACCGGGCAACCGCAGGAGGTGACGCTGATCCCCTTCAACCAGGTGCAAAAAGAATTTTATAGCGTGTACTGGGACCTGTTTACGCCGCAGGGCTGGGCCGAACAACAAAAAGTGTATGAAGCGGAACGCAAAAGACGGCACGAAATAGAAGTAAAAACGGTTGACCTGTTACGGCTGGGTGAAATGCAGCCGGAGCGCGATCATGATTTTGCCGGGGAGAAAGTGAATACCGGGGAAGAGCATACCAAAAAATTCAGGATAGCATACCCGGGTGGTTATTTCTCGTTCAACATGAAGGTGGATGCGGAAAAAGCCAATAGTTTGTTATGTACCTACTGGGGCATGGATAACCGCGGCAGAACGTTCGACATCCTCGTGAACGATGTAAAGATCGCCACGGAAGACCTGAATAAATACAAGGCCAGTAAATTCTATGAAATATCATATCCCATTCCTGCCGGTATTACCAGGGGAAAAGACAAAGTGAAGGTGACCTTTATGCCCGCCGCAAATAATATGGCAGGGCCTTTATATGGCGAAGTGCGTGTGATGAGGAGAGAGTAAGTTGTTCAGTTATTCAGTTATTCAGTTAGTGAGTTTATGGGTTGAAATGAAAGTCCGGAAACAAGGGCCGCCGCTACTTTGTTTCCGGACTTTATTATTTTCAAACTGAATAACTGACGTTTTAATTAAATTTTCTGGAATTTTTTTACCGCAGTAACCCCGGTACCAGCGATCTGTAATTTTAGAATGTAAGCGCCGGCTGCCAGGTGCGATACATTCAGCGACCTGTTATTCAAACCGGTTGATAACACTTCCTTCTGGCTGATAACCGGCTGGCCGGCCATATTAAATACCTGTACGGTAGCGGTGGCCTGCACTTCATTCGCAATCACATACTGAATGGTTGTGACAGCCTGTGCCGGGTATATGGTCATTTCCCTGCTGCTGCCTGCGTTTTTCAGCGTAATAACTGCTGAATAAATAAATGTTCCGTTAAGGTCAACCTGTTTCAGCCGATAGTAGCTGGAGGAGTTGTTATTGATCTCACTGAAGGAATAATTGTTTGCACTGTTGCTGCCAGCCTGTACACGGCCAACTGAATCGAAATTGCGGCCATTTATCGAACGCTCTATTATAAAATAGCTATTGTTCACTTCATTAGTGGTAGACCAGCTAAGCGCCGCTTTGTTATCTTTTATTACACCGGTGAAGCTGGTAAACGTTACCGGTAACGCACCGGCAACTGAAATGTTCTTCGTTAATGTGGCAACCACGCAGCTTGAATTACTGATAACAACCGACATTATTTTGTTTCCCGCGGAAGTCCATTTTGTAGAAGGAGTTGCCGAAGTTGAGGTGGCTGTGCTGGCATCGGCGCCCATGCTCCAGTTGTAGGTGATGCCTGATGAAGGACCGTTGCTTACAGAATAATTATAGGTAGCGTTTAAAACTGCGCTTGAAGCACCATTGATAGCCATATCGGTTTGAGGATGCAGTTCTATATCATCGAGCAGAACCCCAAAAGTGCCGCTGTTGTTGTTATCCTTTATATGAATGTTTATGGTTTTATCGCTGCTGTTGGCCGGTACGGTGAATGTATATGACTGGGTGGTCCAGTTAAAGGTTGTATTATTAAAGCCCTTCGCCTGGTTTAAATAGTTTGTATTCGAATTGTTGCCTCTTACTTTTATTGAGATGCTGGCTGTAGAGGGTGTGTTGGCATCAGCCCTTCTTGTTGCCCTGAAAGTTAACTGGTAAGTAAAGCCGGGCATGATGCATACATTTTGATCGAGACATGTTTCTCCATCTATTTCAGTAACGTAGTTCGACGCATTGGGGCCGCCATATACCGGTTCGGGATGAATTTCAACTATACAACCACCGTTCCAGCCCGTAGCGCCATTGCTGAAATTAGAGTTGGTGATGAGGTTTTGAGCCGGCGAGTAAAGTGACAGGAGGATGCTCGTTATAATTAAAGCGACGGTTGCAAGGGTACTGTTTTGTTTCATATACTACACAAAACCATCCAGGTGCCAAAATGTAAGTGGTTTACAATTAATATATTATAGCGTTGTGCCAAATGAGCGTTTTCCCGGCATGGGATTTTATTCCCTGATTGTTTGTGCGGGAAAACGGGTGATAGGAGAAGTGTGTAAGGAACGGTAAGTGTAAATTTGTACCGTAACTGATGGGGTAAAGACCGGCTTTCCATCGTTTATGGTCTGCCGGATAATAAGGTGATTCGAATTTACATGTAAGCCGCGAAAATCCATTCCGGGAACGTTGCCGGAAAAAATGCGGCCGTTTTTTATCGTTGGCGTGAAAAAAAATCTAGTGCATGCGGCTGAACTTTTGCATGGGATTGGTGGTAATATACCTGTTCGGCTAGAGTGGCATGTAAAAAATATAACTTTAGTTCTTATCTTCGACGCCTGTTTAACCATAGATTTCGGTTATTGGCGAACGGAATATTATTATCGTACTTGGCACAATAAACTAATAAAGAGTACGGTTAATGGCCTGTTGGTTTTGATATATTGTAAAAGTATCTTTTTAAACTACTTATTTATTTATTGAATGGCATTCCTGGAGAAACAGTTGTACGTTAAAACTTCTACCTTACCCAACGCTGGAAAAGGATTATTTACCAAAAAATTCATCCCTAAAGGAACCCGCATTGTAGAGTATAAAGGCAAAACAAGGACCTGGAAAGAAGTGCAGAAAGACGAAGATGAAAGCCCTTATATTTATTACGTTAAGCGCAATTTTGTTATCGATGCATTGAACGATAAAAAGGCCCTGGCCCGCTATGCCAACGATGCGAGAGGCTTATTCAGGGTAAAAGAGTTAAACAACAATGCCGAGTATGTAGAAGAAGGCGTGCGTGTGTTTATTGAAGCCACCAAAGATATTCCGGCCGGTGGTGAGATCTTCGTAGGCTACGGCCCTGAATACTGGCAGGTGATCCGTCATAATATGCGGATCGATGAAAGAGAGAAAAAGAAACTGCTGGCGAACGGCGAAAAAGTAAACGGAGCAGTCGCCAATGGCAAAAAAGTGAATGGCAAAGCTGCCAATGGGAAAAAGGTAAATGGCAAAGTTACCAATGGCAGCAAGGTTAACGGCAAAGCCGCCAACGGCAAGAAAGTAAACGGGAAAGTTGTAAAAAAGCAGGTCAGGAATAAGAAAGTGGCAGCATAGGTCAATATGCTGATGTGCTAATGAGCGAATGAAATACAGCTTTAAGTAATTATATAGAGTGTCACGCTTTCATAGCGTGACATTCCTTTTTTGGATACCCGGTAAGCGGCAAATGGTACACGGCACAACCTGTAACCTGTAACGCAGCCATATTTCAAACAAACACTCTACTTCATAAGCTTCTCAATAAACAGGTTCACTACCTCCACAAGGATCAGGATGATAATGATCCATTCCAGCACAATGCTGTTCCGGTATTGAAGCAGGTCTTTAAACAGGTCGAGATTTTCTTTAACGATCTCCAGGCCTTCACGAATGGTTCTGAAGCGGGCCTGAAGGTCGAAAGTTTTTTTCAGGCCGATATCGAGCCGGTTCAATTCTTCATCTTCCCAGGTTTCTTCAGGCGAATCGAAAATATACAGATTAGCCTCGATGCGGTTTTTGAGGTTCAGCGTACGGCCGATATATTTTTTCAGATTGGTGCCCGAAAGATCGAGCCTTCCTTTGCGTTCCAGTTGCAGGGTATGGTGCGTGGTTTCTTCCAGCAGCAGGTTGGTTTGCTGGCTGTAATGATCCAATGCAACCGATTGCGAAACATTGAGCATAATGAGTCGCAGGCTATCGGTGGTAGCCCCTTCAATTTCGATCTTATTATAGCCTAATCTATTGCGGCCTGCGTTTATTCCAATATCAAACTCATCGCTGATGTGCTGATCGAGCGGGTTTTTGCAATACGGTGTAATAGCCTGGATAAATGCCATGGTCTCCACCTCATTGTATCCTAACAAGCTAACAATGCCATACTTGAAGATGTAAGCAAACTTTTGTGTGTGCGATTTAACCCGGTAAAACAATTCATCAGAATCCCCATGCAGCAACTCGGCCTTGAATACAGTTTTAAACTCTTTAATATCAATGCTGTCGGCTATTTGTAGTGATAAAACTTTCAACATATGCATCCTTTTTAACCATTAATCTCCTGACTGTACTTAAAGTTACGAAACGCTGCATGCAAAACGCCTGACGCAAAACGCAAATTGCAAAACAGCATATGCAATGCGCTTATAGCTAATGCCTTAAAGTTTTCATTTGTTACAACAGCGGGGGCAATGAGCAGTAAAGAAGTACGGGTTTACGACCGTACTGAATAAAGTGTTTTCCCGAAGCTTAAAGTTTCTTACATGGCCGATGGGGTGGTAGTTGGGTATGGCCGGCAGAAAAAAGTGAACCTGGCTGGCGTTGCGGGCACCG
The DNA here is from genome assembly GCF_002078015.1 of Niastella populi. Classification (GTDB taxonomy): domain Bacteria; phylum Bacteroidota; class Bacteroidia; order Chitinophagales; family Chitinophagaceae; genus Niastella; species Niastella populi. The sequence goes on from NZ_LWBP01000191.1 coordinate 40,157, forward strand.
TGAATGTTGATGAAAAGATCGCCACCCGTTCGGTGCCGAAGGTATCCGCCGGTTTAAGTGGTCTGGTGCCCGGCCTTGCCGCTGACAAAGCTCAAGGTATAGCCGGAAGAAATAGCGCCGCTTGCTTGTTCGTGGGTTGGGTACCGTTAATAACAGCGGCCTGCCCGTTGTGGTCGGCGGCATGGATAGTAGAATACAATTATATTGGGGCCGCTGCCGGCAGGCAGCGGCCCCAACTATTTTTTCCTGGCTTTACGCTAACTGTAGTAATTGTATCAGGTTGCCGCAGGTGTCATCAAAAGTTGCTTCAATTCCCCAGTCTGTTTGCGTAGGTTCTTTTTTGAACACGAGGCCTTTTCCTTTCAGCCTTTCATACTCTTCCTCCATATTCTCCACGCTAAAAATGATCACCGGGATGTTTGCCTCGTACAGTGCTTTCTGGTAGTTGGAAGCGATGGGGTTTTCGTTTGGTTCCAGCAACAGGCCGGTTCCATTGGGCTCTTCAGGAGAGGCTACAATAGCCAGGTAACCTTCCGGTAAATAATACCGTTGCACAAAACCCAATACTTCCGTGTAAAACTTAAATGCCTTGAAGGTGTCTTCTACGTAAATACTCGTTAGTCTGATTTTCATACCATCTGATTTTTTCAGGAAGCCATAGCGGTTGCCAGTCTTCCGGTTTTTGATTTCCGTTTTAGTATCAGCGCACAAATCAGGGAAACGATAAGGCCAATTGGTAATACTTCCACATATGTGGCCAGCACTACATAGAATGGGTTGCTATAGATCTTTTTATAGGTATCGACCAGTTCATTGGTCTTTTCCATTTTTACCTGGTTATCGCCGGCGCCTTTTGCCTCGGTGATCAAATGGGTGCAGTATTTATCCATCCAGTCGGGCAGGAAAACATAATATTCAATTACCCATACCAGCACATAAAAAGTGGAGGCTACAAGCGTGATCAATAAGCCTATCTTAAACGCTTTGCCGAAGGTGATGGTGCCATTATTGAACTTATCGCGATAATTTTTAATACCTATATAAATAAAGGATGCAGCAATCAGCATGCCCGCATAGCCTACTACTTCATTGCTTTTAAAGTTGGCGTTGTAATAACAGTTCACTGAAGAGTAGATCATAAATGCGGTTACGATTAAACCATACAACAGTCCGAATACAAGAACATTTTTTTTCATTGTTTTGCTTTTGATGAGTAATATAACCGGCCTGGTACCGGCAGCCGGCTACGCCACAAAAATGGAGGGCAAAACGGAAATCACGTTCATACTTTCGGGTGATTTTGTCGTAAACCCCGATTTTTATACTAAAGAGTGACTGGTTTTAAGGAATGAGGTTCAATCGTTTAGCTTTTTCGATGGCTTGCGTGCGGCGTTTGACGTCGAGCTTTTCAAAAATGCGGCTCGAATGTGTTTTTATGGTATTCAGCGAAACAAACAGGCGGGCGGCGATCTCCTGGTTGCTTAATCCTTCGGCGATCAGTTGCAGCACTTCGAGTTCTCTTTTACTTAAACCCGGATTAACCAGCGCTTCTTCACTGGCGATTACGCCATTCCCGTTTGCGGCAGCAACGGGTGTTATATATACTTCCTTTTCCACCACCACCGTCTTAACTTTGGGGCGGGCCAGTTTCAGTGCCAGCCAGATCCCCAGTCCGGTAAAAATAATGGCAATGGCGCCTACATAAATTTCGAGGGCATGATCGATGATTACAAATCGGAATTGAAGCCATTTCAATAGAAATAACAGGATGGCCATACATGCGCCATACAGGATCGGTTGTTTATATTTTACCATTCGCTTTAAGATCATGATCCCGATATTATATTTAAACGGTATTATAAAAATACACTATTTTATAAACCTCCCAACTTACCCGGTCTGGCCGGCAAAAGCGGTAATCTGTATATGGATAACAAGTTTTGAGTTTAATTCCGCTGCTAAAAAAACTGAGCGGGATGAATGCAATTGGCCGGCGCCGGTGCACTGGCTTATCTTGTTAACTGTACATAAGTTGTAATTATTTGATATGACGTGCGGCATCTTACCATGTACGGTCATTTTTTTATGATGTACATATTACTATTATATTTCTATAAGTATGTTACCAATAAACCATATGGGTGCCCGTTAAAGGCAACGTAACACCTAACCCTATTGTATGCGCTATTTTGTACCCGTTATATACATGGGGCTGTCTCTGCTGATTTCCCATGTTGTTTTAGCCCAATGTCCTTCAGTTACTCCCTTATCCATAACTGGTATAACCACTACAGAAAGCAGGTGCCAGGCCTCAGGCACTGCCGAAGTTCAGCTCAGCGGCGGTACCGCGCCTTTTGTTTACAGTATTATATCCGGGCCTGTTCAGTTTCCCGGCCAGTCTTCCAATCAGTTTCAATCGCTACCACCGGGTAACTATACCGCCCGGGTGGTTGATAATTGCAATACAACGTTTACTGCCAATTTCACCATTGCCGGTTCATATACCGTACCGCAGCCATTTTCTATACTAACGCCGCCCAGGTGTCCCGGCGCCAGTGATGGCAGTATTACTGTGAATATTACAAATGGCCGTTCTCCATATACCTATGCACTTATAAGTCCATCGCCTGTAATCAGGCCTTCACAAACAAGCAACCAGTTCACCGGTTTAGCCGGTGGTTCGTATACATATGAGGTAACTGATTCGTGTGGTAATTTTCAAACAAGAACGGTTACGTTACCCGATGGAAATGATGGGGCATTTTTGATTGACCGTGGTAGCCTGCATTATATAGATTGTGATTCTTTTTATTTGCCCTATAGAATTTATGCGGTTAATCCCAGCCACATCAGGGCGCCATATACCATGACCTTAACCTTGCCCGATGGAACTACAAAAACGCATGTGATCACCAATACGCAATATATTGACGGGTATATTATCCGCGATACCTTTCATTTCAGGTACCATCACCAGCATGGGGCGTTGGACAACATTCCCATCAATGCGGTGAATAGCTGTGGCGCTTCTGCAATAAGTTATGGTTATATGAATGTACTGGATATGTGGCCTAACAGGTATACTTCCGGCACCTGCAACAGAAACCTCCGCTATGCGTTTGATCCTGCATCTGACAATGGGCCCGGTTCGTTTTTCGTATACCGTTGTAATACCGTTCAATACTCGTTGTACAGCCCGGCCGGTATATTGCTGGCTTCACAAACCAATAATTCTTCTTTTTCAGGCCACCCGCCCGGCATTGGTTATAAAGTGGTGCGTGAAGACTGCTGCGGAAAAGACAGTATTACCTTTAACTGGGAAGAAAGGCCGCTGCTGAATATATACTCCGTTTCCATTAACCCCGCCGATGTATGTAAGGAAGGAGCAGCCGGTATAGATATACTTATTAACAATTTAACTCTCGGGGATATCATCGTTGCAAGTGGTCCGCCGTCGATTACGTTCCCTGATGGAACCGTACATAATTATATTTATCCCGATACCATGCGAAATATGCCCTTCGGCTCAACAGGCGTAAGGATCAATTATTTTGGAGCAGGCACTTACACTATCTATGCCGTAGACACCTGCGGTGAAAGGGATACGGCTACGTTTACGATAACGCCTGCCCAGTTACGTCATTCATCATTTACTGCCAACCTTATAAAAGGTTGTATTAATGATAACAGGATCGTCTTTAATGCCGGTTCTAATGGAGCCCAATACGACGCCACTATTAATATAAACGGCCAGCTGTTCTATACGTCCTCATATCCTGCCATAGATTCAGCTGTGAATATACCGGCAGGCACCTATTCGGCCATGTATGCATACAGGGCACGCATTGCGCCCTGGTCGTTTTTAACGGGTATGAGCGGCTATGCCTGTGATACCATTCAATATGAGATAGTAGTGCCGCCTTACGCACAACCTGCATTTGTCATGGCCCCGGCTGTAGCCGTTTGTGGAAGCAATCGTTTCGTTGCCCTGTTGCCCGATAGCACTACGGGCGTATTTCCTTACAGGTACCGGTACAATACCGGCGCTACAACTTCACCTTTGCAAACAGGCAATGTATTCTCCGGTTTGTCGGCCGGTTTGTATAATTTTTTGATTGCCGATGGTTGTGGAAACAGTTTTTCAAACAGTGTTGCTATTGATACACTGGCGCTGCCGGCGGTAAGCGTTACCGGCGCCGCCTGCCTTGGCAGCAGTACAACCCTTACGTTGCCCGCCAATCCATATTATACATATAACTGGCAACACCCCGATGGAAGTACAACCGCCGGTAATACGCTAACAATGGATCCGGTAACAACAACCCATCTTGGAAATTATCAGGTCTCTGTAACCAGTAATGTGAACGGATGTACCGATCATTCATCCGGCGCCTTACAGGTAAACGACTGCATGGTCGTTCTTCCGCTAAAACTCATCTATTTCACAGGTGATCGCCTGCACAATAACATTGTACTTAAATGGAAGACCGCTGAAGAGGCAAATACCAGCCATTTTGATGTAGAACGAAGTACCGATGGCGTTCATTTTACCACTATACAACAGGTGAAAGCTTCCGGTACATTAACCGGAAATTATTCAGCAACTGATAACCAGCCATTAGCCGGTAAATTATTTTATCGACTTAAAATGGTGGACAAAGATGGAAAATTTACAAACAGTAGCATCATTACAATAAACAGTGATGGGAATGGCTTTTCTGTAACACCGCAACTGATCACTAATAACTGTGAGATTAAGCTTACTTACGCTGCCGCCGAACAACCCGCGACTATTCAGATAGCGGGTATTGATGGAAGGCTGTGGTTGACCCAAGCGGTTGCCAAAGGCAGCGTTCAAACCACTATTCCAACTAATGGCCTGGCAACCGGGAGTTATCTGGTGATCTTTATAAATAATGGTAAACGTACTGCTGTAAGGGTGGTGAAGTTATAGCTTGCGCAGAATGCGGAACGCTGAATGCGGAACGCCAAACGCCAAACGCTGAACGCGGAACGCAAAATGCTCCGGGCTAAGCGTACACCCCAAGTAGGCAAAGGAGGTTGGCGTAAAAGTACCGGAAACATTACGCATTGCTAATTACTCAAACAATGCGCGCACGGCGATCAGTACGCCAGCTTTTCGCTATTCACCTGTTCCATGAGTGGGTGTTCATTGTCTTCCAAAATAATACTCCAGGCAAACCTGATGAAAACCGCCGCGGCGACCGTAAAGGCGATGCAGACAGGTTTCATACATAACTCAGGTAGCATTAGCCGGAATGAGATCACAAGTTAAATTGAAAAAAACGCTGATTGAACGGAGGCTTCATTCCGTGTAACCCAAAGTACAGCATGTTAAATGAAAGTTTGTTCGTTTGCTGCCAGGAAGTTTTTGTAAAAAGTTCATTTCGTTTAACGCCAAACACTTTTTATATATAAAAGTGACCATCTCTTCTAAAAAAAGTGTTTTTGTAAATAACATGTCCATCCCCTTTAACGAAAACAGGGTTTAATAAATAAAATGATCAGTTAATTATTGAAAATGGCTGTTTGAACGAAATACTTCTGGAGTAAAAATTAAATCTCAACCTAATCTGTTTTATTAATTTTTTGAATGCCAGTGGTTTAAACATATTGATGCCCGCCCGTTCGCTGCTGCTCCGGCGCTTTCTCTTAAAATAAATTTGGATTAGAATAGATAATCCCTAGTTTTGGTTAACCAATTATTGGTTAACCAATTTGGTTGATAAGGTTACAAATTATAAACGATTGCATAAACCACTGCCAATGATGCTTCCCCTAAACAGAACAATAAGAGGCTGTTTATCAATGCCTTTTACCCTGGTTTCGGCCTTTTTGCCCGGTGCTTTTAAGGTTGACGGCACAAACCGGCCTTACCACCGGCCCCTTTACCCTGAACCCGTCCCCTTTTTTCACCCTGATTCCGGGTTTGCCACCCGCCTCCTCCCCATTGCCAATTGATTTTAACAGCTAACGATAAACTGCTTATATGAAAAAAAATTTGGGAATCCTGATCGTGTGTCTGCTGTTGAGCGTGGTAGCGCTGGCGCAGAAAACCATCGGGGGCAAAATTACAGATGCCAAATCGGGCATACCCCTGGCGGCCGCATCGGTGACGGTGGTTGGCGCCAAAAGCGGTACGGGTGTGAGTACCGATGAAAAGGGCAACTTCAGCATTAAGGTCAACAGCGCAAAAGCCAAACTGATGATCAGTGCGGTTGGTTATAAATCACAGATCATAGAGCTGAATGGTAAAACCAGCCTGGCAATTCAGCTTGAAGTAATGGCTGCCGTACTCGATGATATTGTAGTGATCGGTTATGGCCAGCAACGCAAGTCGCACCTTACGGGCGCCGTTTCAAAAGTAAAGAACGAGAACCTCGATGAAATTCCAACCTCAGGGCTCGATAAAACGCTGATCGGAAAAATTGCCGGTGTTACCGTGCAGAATACCAGTTCGGAGGTAGCATCGAACCCGCGTATACGTGTACGCGGATTAAGTTCCATCAGCGCCAGTGCCGATCCGCTGGTGGTGGTAGATGGTCATCCCGTGCCCGATGGATTGTCGATGGTAAATGCATTTGACGTAGAGTCGGTGGAAGTGCTGAAAGATGCCGCCTCGGCCGCCATTTATGGTTCGCGCGGGGCCAATGGCGTTATTATCATCACCACTAAAAGCGGTAAAACCAATAAACCGAAGTATGCGGTTAAAGCTTATTATGGTCAGAAAGGACCGTACAAGCTGCATCCCATCATGAGCACCAGTGAGTATACGCAGAAGATGTATAATGAAGCGGCCATGCGGGCAAAAGACCCCACGGTAACGACAGATAAACAAAACCTCATTACGCCGCAGGAGAAAGCGCGGTACCTGGTCGAAAGCGTATTGCGCAGTGGCGATGGTACCAACTGGCAGGAAGAGGCATTGCAAAGCGCTTCTATTTACAATGTACAAATGGGTGTTTCGGGCGGCAAAGACCTGCGGTATTATGTGTCGGGCAATTACCAGAGCGATGAAGGCATTATGGGCCACAGCGGGTTGAACCGGATGAACTTCAAAACAAAACTCGATGGAGCGCTAAGTAAGAAAGTGAAATTCAGTGTGAACTTCAACCCCTCTTACTCGCGGGCGCAATCGCCACCGGTAAATTTCACCGATTATTATCGTTTTTATTCAGGCCTGCCGGTACATCATACAGCCGCTACGGCAGCTTTTGTAAAACAGAATCCGCAATGGGCAAACCTGCAACCCGGCGATTGGGCGCAGGCCGGGCATTTCAGCAATCTCGTTTACCAGGGATATATGCCCGACGGTACTTATTATAACAGCGGCGCCGATGCCAGTGTAAACGATGGAAAAGTGATCCCCTTCAGCAGCAGCAATAACACGCCGAAATCGGTAGCAGAGCGCCAAAGTAATTTTACCGATAACTATCGCGCATTGACCGGCGCCGATATCACCATTGACCTGTACAAAGGGTTAACACTGAAAACACAGGGCAGCGCTTATTTCAATTATGTAGAAACAAATAGCTTCTCGAAGCGCAATGCAAAGGCCGACGGCGATGTGAACAGAGGCGTTAATTATTCAAAGAAATTTATTGATCTGTTATGGGAGAACACCCTTAACTATACCACCAGCATCCGCAACAAACATAATATTTCCGGGTTGTTAGGTTTTACGGCGCAAAAGACCAGCATCGATGAAAGCCAGATCACAGGACTGAACCTGCCCGGCGACGACATTCAAACCCTGAACCTCGCTTCATCCATCGACCTCTCGGGTACGTATACTAAAAAAACGCCGATCGGTTTGCTTTCCTACCTGGGCAGAATTACCTATGATTATGAAGGGAAGTATTTGTTCACGGCCAGTTTGCGTACAGATGGCAGCGGTTATTTTCCCGAGGGACAAAAATACGGCTGGTTCCCGGCGGTATCGGCCGGCTGGCGTATCAGCAGCGAGCCGTTTATGGAAGACATCCGTTGGTTGAGCAACCTGAAGGTACGGAGCAGCTACGGCGCAACCGGTAATAATAAAATAGAACCGTTCTCTTACCTCGAACTGCTGAATATCGCAAATTACGCTTTTGGCGCCGGTACGGGAACGCTCGGCAGCGGGCTGGCAGCCAACAATGATGTGTTGCCCAATATTCTTACCTGGGAACGTACCTTCCAGTACGATGCGGGTATCGATGTGGGTTTGTTTGGCGACCGGATTACCATGAGCCTTGAATATTACAATGGCGTTACCGACAGGTTATTATATAAACAGGCGGCGATGTCGTTCTCTGGCAGCAATCAATACTGGAACAATATTGGTAAAGTGCGCAACCAGGGTTTGGAGCTCGAATTGTCGTCAGTGAATGTGCGCAAAAAGAACTGGCAATGGTCAACAATGCTGAACGTTTCGGGTAACCGCAACAGGCTGTTGCAAATGGGCGGCGAGCCATTTCAATATAACTACGGTGAAAGAAACGAGATCTATGCATCGATCGTAGGCCGGCCATCGGTGCAGTTCTTTGGGTATAAAACCGATGGCGTTTGGACATCTGATCAGGCGATTGCCGATGCCAAAGCGGCGGGTTATTCCAGCGCCATGTCGAAATACTTTGTGGCCGGCGGGTTGAAGTTTGTAGATGTTACCGGCGACAAGATCATCGATGAAGCCGACCGCACCGTGCTGGGCAAACCATTTCCCGATTTTACCTGGGGTATTACCAATACCGTTAAATACAAATCGTTCGATGTCACGTTTGTGATCCAGGGAGTTCAGGGCGCCAGCGTATTGAATGGCGATGCCTATTACAACGAATCGAAATGGTACAATAAAAATTACAATACCGGTGGCCGGTGGGTGAGTGCAGCTTTTCCCGGCGATGGCAAAACGCCGTATGCTTCCAACGGCAGCGACTGGATGCTGACCGATCATGTAATAGAGAATGGGTCCTATGCCGCCCTGCGCAGTTGTGTGCTGGGGTATTCATTACCGGCCAAACAGGTAAAACGCATGAAGCTGAACGGCATCAGAATGTATGCTGCGGGTGAGAACCTGTTTTACATTATGTCGAAGAACTACCGCGGAATCAATCCTGAAGCAAGAACAACTTCAGGCGCCTACGCTTCGCCGCTGATCGACGGTTATCAGCGCGGTGGTTTTCCGATCGGAAGAACTGTTACGATGGGGATCGATATTAATTTTTAACGCCTGCCATAGAAAAATATTCGTCATGAAACTGCTTAAACAAACTTCCATCATATTGCTTGTTGCCGGCCTCACGGCCTGTAACCGGATCATTGACCTGAAGCCCGGGTCGAATGTGACGGTTGAGAATTACTACCGCACCTATGAAGAGGTGAAAGTAGCCCTTACCGGTTGTTATAATGGGTTGCAAAAGCCGCTGGAAACAGAATGGATGATGACCGAATTGCGGTCTGATATTTCAAAACAGGGTTCACCGGGCAGTACGTCGGTGCCAAATATTGAATTGAATGATCTGAACACTTATTTACAGAACTCATCGCACGACAAGGTGTATGACTACTGGTATTATACCTATAAAAATATTCGTAGCGCCAATTACGTGTTGAGAAGTTTGGGCGTGGAATATACCAACGGAAAGATCGCGTTGGGTGAACCTGTTGCGCAAATGAGCGATGCACAACGGAAACAGTTGGCCGGGGAGGCATTGTTCATCAGGGCGTATCATTATTTCAACCTGGTGCGGTTATATGGCGGTGTATTTATTCTCACCGAAAAGGAAGATCCTGTTGCATTGAAATCGATCGGCCGCTCTTCGGTAGAAGAATGTTATAAATTGATCACTGCCGACCTGGAAACAGCACAGGAATTAATGGCCAGGAAAACCTTTAGCGCTATGGCGCAGGAAGACCTCGGCCGGGCAACCATCTGGGCCGCCAAATCGCTGCTGGCGAAAGTATACCTTACCATCAACCGCAGAACCGACGCATTGCCATTGCTGGAAGATGTGATCAGCAACAGCGGTCACGACCTGCTGTCCGATTATGCTGATGTGTTTTCGATCGGTAATGAAATGAACAGGGAAATTGTTTTTGCCGTGCGGTATAAAGCCGGTGGACTGGGTTTGGGTAATTATATGGCCAATTCCTTTGCCGCATTGAACAGCGGCAGCGCCCTTGTCAATGGCAACGGGTCGGGTTTGAATTATCCTACCGACAATATGGTGGCCAAATATATCATGCCTGCCAGCAGTTTTGCCGATAAACGGAAAGACGCCACTATAGCGCGGTATAATAACCTGAACTATGTAAAGAAATTCCTTTCGCCGGTGATGATAAAGAACGATGCCGAGAACGATTTCCCGGTTCTCAGGTTTGCCGATGTACTGCTGATGAAAGCTGAAGCATTGGGTTTCGATGCGGCATCTGTTGAGATCATCAATCGTATCAGGGCGAGAGCAGGGGCCGGAATATACCCGGGCACAGGTACTTTCTCCGCTGCTTTTTATCAGTACCCCGCATCGGGCGACGAAGCTATCACCGATGCAAACTTCCTTACCAGATTACTCGATGAAAGAAGGCTCGAGCTGGCATTCGAGAACCACCGCCTGTTCGATCTGATACGCACCGGGCAGTTCGTAACAGCTATGCAGGCATATTATTCTTCGGAATACGATACGCATTACAAACGGTTCAAACCTGCCTTGTTGTTAACTGAGTTACAGGCGAACATCAATATACGACCGCTTTTGCCGATACCACAACGTGAGCTGGACACCAATAATGAAATTGCGATTGAACAAAATAAAGGATATTAATGTGATAATGTGATAATTCGATAATGTGATAATGGAAGACACAATATGTCTCCGATAACAAATGACTGCGATATGATAAAAATATTCAAATCATCCATTTTTAATCTGCCGGCCATGGCGGCGTTGATAACGCTGGTAATGGTTGCCTGTCAAAAGAAAGACTTTGTACAGCCGGAAGGCACATTGAACAGTGATGAGTATGTATACAATGTGGCTTTAAAAAGTTTTCAGCCGCAAGCCGCCGTTAGCGGTAACATAAATGCGACCATTGATATGGAAGTGATCTATTATTACTTACAACGCGAGGGCAAACAGGATACGCTTATCCAGGTAGATTTTCCGCCGGCGGAAAATAGCCGCGACTACCGGTTCGAAATAAAAGCAGTTTCCTGGGCGGGCATTGACCTGTCGGCGGTACAGGGCCTGAAACTGTTGTGCGTACAGGATAATAATGCATCCTTTGAAAAGATCATAAAGATCAGCTATTTCGATCCCAACGCGCCGGTGGTCACCGGTTTGCCCGATAAAATGACACCTGCGATAAACGGTAACACCGCTATCACTGCAAAAGCTACTTCAGAAACCGGGTTGTCGAAGATCTATATTTCCGATAACCGGAGCGGTAATTTCGAGGTATTGGACAGTATTGCCGGGAATGGCGCCAAAGAAGTTGCCATCAACTATAATTATACCTATGGCGATGGCGCTGGGCAGTTAAAGGTTACAGCAGTAGATATATACGGGTTGAAAACAGAGACGCTGGTGCAGTTTGTAAACATTCCGTTTAAACCGGTGATCACTTTCAGTACCGATGCCCTTATGGCCGCTTTGCCCGATGGAACACCGGAGATCAGCGGTACGCTGAAATCCTATACTCCCCTTAATGCAGTTACGGTATATGCTATTGCAGGCAATGTGGAAACGATGCAGGGAACGGTTACGCCCGTGCTTACGGGCTCAACAGCCAATGAGTATAATTATACCTTTAATTATACCTCGTTTGGCTACAACGCATCGGTTACCGCCTGTAAGGTAGTGGCAAAAGATGCAGGCAACAGTGAGAATGCAGCTTCGGTGCCGGTTACCATTCTTCCATACTACCACTGGAAAAATCTTACCATGATGGCGCAGGGGCTTACCGGCACCAACTCAACCAGTTGTTTTTTTACCGGGGAACTTTCAGCGCCGGTTGTTGGTCCATGTGAGGTGATCAACGATGCCAGCTATAATACGCGGGTTGATTTTGCCATCTTCTGTAACAGCACGCCCCTGATCGCTTTCAATAACCCGGCGAATATTTCATCAGGTACGTTGTCGACCTTTAAATGTAGTGGTACCTCATGGGCGCCGCCAACACCCACCTCAACTACTTTGAAGAAAACCCAATTCAGGGTATTGGGAACAGGATCGGCCGAAAGTAATATTAAAACAAAGTTCAATGACAATAGCATCACGGAATTGAACGATGCCTTTTTCACCGGTGTGGCCGCACCAACGGCAAATGCACCCAACTCAACTACTTTTACAACATCATCGCTGATCTGGGCCAAAGTAACGCCTGCCGGCGGTACCGGTGCAACAAAAAATATATTGATCAAAGTTAATGCGGTGAACGTGGTAGCGGTTCCCTCACAGGGAACTTCTACGCTCACTATCGACATTATGAAAGAACAATAAAAAAAATCATTAACCTTACACCTGTAAAATAAAAGCATTATGGATACATCAGACATAATTCAAAGCATTAAGAGCATCGAGGTGGAAAGTCCGACCAACAAGATCATCCAACAGCTAAAACAGTTGATCACCACAGGGCAATTGAAACCGGGCGACCGACTGCCGGCCGAACGGGTGCTGGCAGAAAGATTGGGCGTTGGCCGCAGCTATGTGCGTGAAGCCATTCGCAAACTGGAGTTCTTTGGCTTGCTGAAAACTTCGCCGCAAAGCGGAACATATGTATCGGGTTACAATATAAAAATGATCGAAGGTGTATTGACCGATATCATCAACTTCAATAAGGATGATTTTGCGGCCCTGATAGAAGCCCGCTATTATATGGAGATCAACGCGGCAAGGCTGGCAGCCATGCGGCGCACCGATGATGACCTGGCCTTGTTGCAGGCTGCTGTAGCCGATTACGATAATAAAGTGAACGGCAAACAGGATGCGGTGCAGGAAGACATGTTCATTCACCTGCGGATTGCCAATGCCACAAAGAACTCGGTGTTTGAAAGCATGCTACTGATGTTGTTGCCCGATATCATCAAAAACATCATCGATCAAAAGATCTGCGGCGATAACCGCGGTGTACAGGCGATGGCAGAGCACCATGAAATATTGCAGGCCATTGCCGATCAGGATGCCGATGCGGCCGGTGCGGCAATGGCTGCGCACCTCGATGATATTTTGAGGATAAGCAGGGAGAAGAAAGGGTGGTAAGCAGGAAGAAATGAAGTATTTGAAAATCGGGAATAGAGAAATGGAACGTCTGTTGAAAAATTTCGTTAAGACATACAGGATAATGAAATGTTGCCATAGTAAGTTCCATCTGGCCAAAACTCAATTATTATTTTCAGCCGAAAAAGTGAAATATTGAATAACGAATGTCCATCACTAAATGTTGAAATGAAAACCAGCAAAAACTGTAACCGCATTTTGTATTTGCGTACAGCCTGCGGCTTGCGGCTTGCAGCTGTTTTTAAAAAATATTGCTGGTTATTTGTTTTCATACTGCTTGTTGGGAAAGCGCGTGGCGCTACAATGCTGGTAAGCAATAAACAACAACTGCATGAGGCGTTGTTAAAAGCGCAGCCGGGCGATACCATTTTGCTCAACAAAGGAAGGTGGAATAATGTAGCCCTGGTTATAGAAACAAGCGGTACCAAAGAAATGCCGGTCGTAATTGCAGCCGAAGCGCCGGGGACGGTACAATTTACCGGCAACTCGTTCATCAGGTTTGGCGGTAACCATGTGGTGGTGTCAGGTATTCAGTTTGTTGATGGTTTTGCAGAAAATGGCGCTGTAGTAGAGTTCAGAAAGAACAATGAAAAACCTGCCAATAATTGTCGCCTTACCAACTGTGTGATCAATGATTATAACAAACCCGGCCGTTTTGATAACGAGAGCTGGATCGTATTATGGGGGCGGCATAACCGCATCGACCATTGTACCATTGGTGGTAAATTAACCGGCGGTACAACCATCATTGTTGAACTGAATGATGAACGCAGCCAGCAGAACTATCACGAAATAGACAGCAATTATTTTAACGGAAGACTGCCATTGGGTTCCAATGGGGGCGAAACCATTCGGGTTGGCGTGTCCCGCTATGCTTTGACCTCCTCACACACCAGCATTCACCACAATTATTTTGAACGCTGCAGTGGAGAAGTGGAGATCATTTCTGTAAAAAGTTGCGACAACCAGATCAACAACAATACTTTTTATGAATGCGAAGGAGGGTTGGTGCTGCGGCATGGAGAACGCAATACTGTAACCGGCAACGTATTTATAGGTAATCAAATGCCGCATACAGGCGGCGTGCGCATCATCAATCCCGGTCATAAAGTTAGCAATAACCTGTTTATAGAACTGGCAGGCGAGCGCTTTCATGCTGCATTCAGCGTATTGAATGGCGTTCCGAATTCATTACCTAACCGCTATGTGCAGGTAAAAGATGTGGAAATAGATCACAATACATTTGTAGGTTGTAAAAGCATAGTTTTCGGGGCTGGTAAAGATCCCGAGCGAACCGCGGCTCCGGCGAATGTTGTCTTTCGCAACAATTTGATCTCCTCTAAAAGTAATCTTTTGTATGAAGACGCCAATAATGATGGCGGTATTTTGTTCCAAAGCAACTCGGCTATTGTTCAGGGAACTGCTGCACTGGCTAAAGGATTTTCTCCTGCCGGTAAAAGCGGTGTAAGAAATGTTACCTATAAGGGAAGGTGTTATACGTTGCCCGTTCATACAAACGGGGTAGGCTTGAAGCAGGTATCCTGGATGGATGCTGACGAAGCCGGCGCCAGATGGTATGAACCGGCAGGGCCGGCACTAACCGCTCCTGTAACATACACGGTACCGGCAGCACAAAGCAAAGAGCTGCCAGGTATTGTAGCCAAAGCAAGACCCGGCGATATCATTCAGCTAGCCGATACCGGCCTGTATGAGCTCGACGAACCATTGGTGATCCGTACCCTTATAACAATCAAAGGAAGGGATGGTGAATTCAAACCGCAATTGGTAAACACCGGTGCGAAAAGTTTGCCGGCTTTTGTCATTATCGAAAATGGCGGCGGTATAACGCTGGAACATGTTCAGTTCAACAGCGCGTATAAAAGTTATGGCGATGTGCAAACCGCCATCAGCACTACCACCAAACCCATGAACGGTCATTACCGCTTACAGGTACATGATTGTGTATTCTTCAATTTCAATGAAAGTAGTTCCGGTTGTATCCGTGGAACCAAAAGCACTTATGCCGATTCGGTGATCATTACCAACAGTTTGTTTCATCATAATTCCGGAACGGGTATCGATTTCTCGGCAGAGAAAGATGACAAAGGTATTTACAACGTAGCGCACCTGTTGGTAAGGAATTGTGTATTTACCAATATGTTGAGCACAGCCATCAATGTATATCGCGGCGGCAACGATGAAAGTACCACCGGCCCCAACGTGGTTATAGACCATTGCACTTTCAATGAGGTGGATAACCGCATGCAGGGCTGTGTGGTAAAACTGCCGGGTGTGCAAACCGCCAGCGTTACCAATTGTGTATTCAACAAAAGCGGCGCCGGCGGCCGTTGCATCTGGTTTGAGGAAATGAGCTGGGACAAACTGAGGGTAGACTATTGCAATTTTTATAAAAGCGGCCGCGTAAGTTCATTCTTCAATAATGTTACCGGTAAACATATTTATTACAATAACCCTGTATTTAACGATCCGTCACTGTACGATTTCAGGCTGGCTGCGGGCACCCTGAAATCGGCCGATGGAAAACGATTGGGTGTAAACTAATTATAACGAATGCCACGAACAGAGAGATTGTGTTTAGTATGGTTGTTGATCGCCGGATTGCTGCAAAGCGCAAAGGCGCAACAGCATCCCTCCATATTGCTTACCCGGCAGAACATAGAGAACGTTCGCAATGGGGTTGCCAGGTATCCTTTGCTGCAGCAGTCATGGAAAGAGCTGAAAAAGGATGCAGACAAAGCAATTAAAGCAACGATCGATGTGCCCATGCCGCATGATGCGGGCGGCGGCGTTACGCATGAACAACATAAAAAGAACTATCAGAACATACTGGCCTGTGGTGTAGCCTGGCAAATAACCAACGACGATCGATATGCCCGGTATGTAAAAGAATTGTTGATGCAATATGCAGCTGTATATAATACCTGGCCGCGTCATCCCAGGCGCAAGGACGCGCCGGGTGGTAAAATGTTCTGGCAAAACCTGAACGATTGCGTATGGCAGGTATATGTGATACAGGGATACGATTGTATTTACGACTATCTGAACGCAGATGAAAGAAAAAAAATAGAAGACAATTTGTTTGAACCCATAGTAAAAGAGCTGTCGGAGGTAAATGGCGACATTTTCAACAGGATCCATAACCATGGCACATGGTCGGTTGCCGCAGTGGGAATGACCGGTTATGTTTGTGGCAGAAAGGAATGGGTGGATATGGCTTTGCATGGCAGCAAAAAAGATGATAAAAGCGGTTTCCTGGCGCAGTTGAACCGGTTGTTCTCACCCGATGGGTATTATACCGAAGGACCCTATTACCAGCGTTATGCAATTCTGCCCTTTATACTTTTTGCCAAAACAATACATCAATATCAGCCCGAACTGGGCATTTATAACTATCGCAGCGGTTTGTTGAAAAAAGCGGTGAACACCGCCCTGCAATGCACCTATACCAATAAAGTATTCTTCCCGGTAAACGATGCCATGAAGGACAAAACCTATGAAAGTGAAGAATTGGTTTATGCCGTTGATATAGCGTACAGCGATATGCAGTCGGCCGATGACCTGCTCGATATTGCACAACAGCAGAAAAGGGTGATTGTCAGCGATGCCGGGGTAAAAGTGGCCAAAGCGATTGCCGAGGGAAAAACAAAACCGTTCGCTTATCAACCGGTGTGGATCAGCGATGGCGCCGATGGAAACGAAGGTGGGCTGGGAATTTTAAGATGGGGCAGTAATGACGACCAGGCATGCGTGGTGATGAAAGCGGCGTCGCAGGGAATGGGCCATGGCCATTTCGACCGGTTGAATATTCTGTACTATGATAACAATACCGAAGTGTTCAGCGATTATGGCGCAGTTCGTTTTTTAAATATCGAAACAAAAAACGGCGGTAACTATACCAGGGAGAATACTACCTGGGGTAAACAAACCATTGCGCACAATACGATAGCGGTAGATAAACAATCGCAGTACAGGGCCAATGAAAAGGCCGGTGACAGATCAGCCCCCCGGCTGGTTTACTTCAATGCAACATCGCAATACCAGGTAGTATGCGCCGAAGAGGATCATGCTTTCGAGGGTGTGCAACTGGTACGTACGGCCATTCTGTTCAAACCTCAGGGCGCTGCCATGCCATTGCTGATAGATGTGTTCAAAGCCAAAAGCGCAGCGCCGCATCAATACGATCTGCCATTCTGGTACCAGGGCCATTTAACCGATAGCAATTTTCCCATTACCGCCAGCAAAACGCAGCTACTGCCTGCGGGCGGCAATTACGGCTATCAGCATTTGTGGGTGAACGGCGAAACCAAAATGAATACCGCCAATGGCGTAATCACCTTCATCAATAACAAACGCTTCTATTCAACTACCTTCCTGGCAGATACCAACACCAGCGTGTCGTTTGTGACCTGTGGGGCAAATGATCCTGACTTCAATCTGCGAAATGAGAAAGCATATATCATTACGACAAAAGCAGCGGCGGGGCATACATTTATCAATATTACCGAACCCCATGGGAAAACCAATCCGGTGGCGGAGTACACGGTTGGTTTTAAACCGCAGACAAAAGATATAAAACTTGTGAGCGATGATGCCGATAATACTGCTTTTACGTTCACATATAATAAGGTAACCTACAAAGTCAATTTACAGTACAACAACAAACTATCATTTATTACCATTAAATAGGCATATATGTTACAGAGCAATGAGTTTCAGTTTGAACAGGAGATACCATGGGAAGATGTTGGTAATGGCATTCAGCGGCAGATCTACGGGTATGACGAGAAGGTGATGCTGGTAAAAGCGAAATTCGAAAAAGGCGGTGTTGGATCGCTGCATCAGCATCCGCATTCACAGGTGACATATGTAGAAAGTGGGGTATTTGAAATGACCATTGGCGATGAAAAGAAGATCATTCGCAAAGGCGACGGGTATTATGTACCGCCAAATATCATCCATGGCTGTGTATGCCTCGAGGCCGGTATGCTGGTAGATGTGTTTTCGCCCCACCGCGAAGATTTTCTTAAATGAACTTACACCGTTTTTTAAGCATATAAATTAAAACTTTTTCTGATGAAAAAAATGTCATTGATAATGGCAGGGCTATTGGCATGCCTGACCGGGTTTACCCAGGAAGATGCTGTAAAGAAAGTAAATTATCCTGTAGGGTATAATGCGCTGTTGGATGTTGTGTATACCTCGGGCCCTGGTTGGGAACAAAAACTTGACCTTTACCTGGCGCCCAAGGATATGGGGCCGGCGCCGATTGTAATAAATATTCATGGCGGCGGCTGGAACCATGGCACCAAGGAGTCGCAGACCGGTTTTAGTACATTTTTCAAAGCAGGTTTTGCCGTGGCGAATATTGAATACCGCCTTACGCCGCAGGCTACCGCACCTGCAGCTGTGGAAGATGCAAGATGCGCATTGGTGTATATTGTCAGGAATGCGGCGGCATTGAATGTAGATGTAAATAGAATCGTGATCATGGGCGGCAGTGCCGGCGGGCACCTCGCATTGATGGCGGGCCTCCTGGGAAACGACCATCGCTTCGATGGTAACTGTAAGGGAGTGGAAAATATAAAAGTGGCCGCTATTATTGATAAATATGGGATCACCGATGTGAACGATTGGGCTTATGGCTCACATATCACCAGTAAATCGGCCACCCGCTGGCTGGGTGACAAAGCTAAAGACGAAGCGTTCATAAGATCTGTATCGCCTGTCAGCTTTGTTAATAAAAACAATCCGCCGGTTTTCATCGTGCACGGAGACGCTGATCCTGTTGTGCCATATCAGCAATCGGTTGACCTGCATAAGAAGTTACAGGAAGCAGGTGTTAAAACACAGTTTGTAACCATTCCGGGCGGGCAGCATGGCAAATTCCCGGCCGATAAAAATTCAGAACTGAATAAATCGATCATCAGTTTCCTGCGGGAATTAAACATTGTAAAGTAACCGGTATGAAAAAAAAGAGCAGGGTGTTTTTAGTGGCCGCACTGGTCGCTTTTATTTCAACATCGTACAGGGGCGACAGCCTGCAGGCAGCGAACTATCCCGCCAATGTGCTGGACCTCACCAACTGGAAACTGAATATACCGCTTGATAAAAATAAGGATGGCAGATCAGACGAAATAAAACAACCGGAACTGGCGGCCTATTCAATAGCTCCCTGGTTTCAAAACAATGCAACAAATACGGGCGTAGTGTTTAGAGCCAATTGCGGCGGCATCACAACCCGCGGTTCGGGATACCCGAGAAGTGAATTGCGCGAAATGACCAACAATGGCCGAAGCGGCGCCAGCTGGTCGTCCGATGCGGGAACGCATATCATGGAAATAGAACAGGCCATTACGCACTTGCCCAATGTAAAACCACATATTGTGGCCGGTCAAATTCACGATGCCGGTGATGATGTGATCGTATTCAGGCTGGAAGGCAAAAAATTGTTCATAGATCATAATGGCGCCGATGGCGCAGTATTGACAAAGAATTATGAGTTGGGCGCAAAGTTCAACGTAAAGTTTGAAGTAGCAGCCGGACAGGTGAAAAGTTATTACAACGATGTACTGGTTGAAACTTACCCTGTTCATTTTTCAGGCGCTTATTTTAAAGCCGGCGCATATGTACAATCGAATTGCCAGGGGCATAAAAAAGTAGCCGGTGAGTCATGCGATGCTTATGGGGAAGTGGTGATCTATAAACTACGGGTAACGCATTATTAATAAAAACGATCATTTCAAAAACTTGTCATTTGAAAGTATCACAAAACATAGAACAGATAGCTGAGATACCGGTACCGGACAGTGCTTTTAAAATAAAGGGGTTGCGCTGGTACATTGTGAGCTTAATTGGGGTGGCCACCATCATCAATTATATCGACCGGGGCGCTATCAATTTCATGTGGCCCTACATTTATAAAGATTTTGGAATTGCCGATGCGGATAGCAAAAGCGCACTGGCATTTATTACTTCTTTTTTTATGGTGGCCTATGCCATTGGGCAAACCGTTACCGGTAAACTGATGGATGCCATCGGCACGAGATTGGGAATAACCATATCGATCATTGGCTGGAGTATTTCCATTGCGTTGCATGCGTTGGCAAAAGGTATTTTATCGTTCAGCGTATTCCGTTTCTTACTGGGTATCAGTGAGGCGGGCAACTGGCCCGGCGCAACCAAGAGCAATGCGGAATGGTTTCCGGCAAAAGAGCGCGCCATAGCACAGGGAATATTTGGCGCAGGCGCTTCGCTGGGAAGCGTTGTAGCTGCACCGGTAATAGCCTCTCTATATCTGGCATTTGGCTGGAAAGTGACCTTTGCCGCCATTGCCATTTTGGGAATACTTTGGGTTATTCCCTGGCTGCTTATCAATAAGCATACACCCGATAAACATCCCTGGATCACCAAAGAAGAACGAGCGCATATTCTGGAAAGCCATACAAATACCGCAAACACCATTCCCGAAACAAAAATATATAGCTGGAAACAGTTGCTGCAATTCAAAAATACCTGGGGCATCATCAGCTCCCGTTTTTTTATAGATCCCGTATGGTGGTTATTCGTTACCTGGCTGCCTACCTTTTTAAAAGAGCAATATCATTTCGATATGAAACAGGTGGGGGCCTTTGCCTGGGTGCCGTATTTGTTTGCCGCCATTGGCGG
The DNA here is from genome assembly GCF_002078015.1 of Niastella populi. Taxonomy (GTDB): domain Bacteria; phylum Bacteroidota; class Bacteroidia; order Chitinophagales; family Chitinophagaceae; genus Niastella; species Niastella populi. The sequence continues at coordinate 61,120 of NZ_LWBP01000191.1, forward strand.
ACTGGCCGGGGGATTTTTTTCTTCTCATTGTATCAGGCGGGGTATGCCGGCAGCAAAGGCAAGAAAACGCGCTATGGCCATTGGGTCTGTTTTAATGCTGATCTCATTGATCTGCATTGCCGCCTGGCTTGAACATTTGAAAGATAATATTTCGGTGGCCATTGCATTGATCAGCAGTACCCTGTTCGGCTTTCAATTTCTGATAAATAACCTGCAAACATTACCCGGCGATTATTTCAATGGAAAGAATGTTGGAACGGTAGCCGGTTTGGGCGGCACAGCTGCAGTATTGGGTACGCTCATCACTACGTGGATAGTTCCGGTGATCACCCGTACCAGTTATACTTCATTTTTTATAATGGGCGCCGCCATGGTGCCTGTTGCCTGGGCATGTATAACCTTTATAGCCTCGTCAAAAAAACATTGAATAAAAACTTAAAAACATCCATAATGAAACTTACAGGAAAAGTAGCAATAGTAACCGGCGGAGCAAGAGACATTGGCAGGGCCGTATCGGTAAAGCTGGCGCAGGAAGGTGCAAAGGTGGTAGTGAATTATAACAGCAGTGAAGAACTGGCGCAGGAAACGCTGGCCCTGATAAAAGCGGCCGGCGGGGAAGGGCTTCTAGTAAAAGCAGATATCACCAACCGGGAAGAAGTGGCGCGGCTGGTAACTGAAACGAAAAAGGCCTTTGGCCATGAGATCCATATTTTAGCCAATGTTGCCGGCGGTATGGTTGGCCGTAAGCTCATCACCGATATGGACGAGGCGTTTTGGGACCACGTAATTAACCTGAATGTGAAATCGGCGTTCCTGATGACGAAAGAAGTAGTATCGTATATGCCGGCCGGAAGCAGTATTATCAATTTTTCTTCGCAGGCCGGAAGAGATGGCGGCGGTTTTGGCGCATCGGCATATGCTACATCGAAGGGTGCTATTGCTACGTTCACGCGTGCAATGGCCAAAGAACTGGGGCCAAAAGGGATCCGGGTGAATGCGGTAGATCCCGGGATGATCGCCACTACCTTCCATGATACATTCACCAAACCGGAAGTGCGCACTGCCGTTGCCAATGCAACGCCATTACGCCGCGAAGGGAATGCCGGCGAAGTGGCTGACCTTGTGGCCTACCTGGCCGGTAATGAAAGCAGTTTTATCACCGGCGCCAATATCGATATCAACGGCGGTACCTACTTTTCATAGATCAGCGCTTTTAAGATTGCATCCGTGTCATTCGCCAGGCGGCGGGTGGCACGGTTATTATTTTAACCCGGCGAGCGTACTTATTACCAGCACCGCTACGCCGATAAGTTTTTCTTCTTTCAGCATTGCGCAATACCTGCAGGGCTTTACCAATATGTTTTTCCACGGTTTTAACTGAAATGCCCATTTCCTGCGCAATGTCTTAATAGCTCATGTTTCCGTAATGGTAAAGCATAAATGACTGATGGCATTTTTCAGGCAGCGTGTCGATGCTTGTGCGGATGCGTTTCTTCAACTCGGTATGCTCGTAAGGAAAAGCCTGCGATAAATAATTTTCGTTTTGTAAGATCGATGAATGATGCGCATCGCGTGACAACTGATCTCTTAGCTGGGTAGCTACTTTGTATTTTACCGCATTGGTGTTCTTATCAGCCTGATAGGAATCGGAACGGGAGCTGAATGTTGATCTTACCCAAAATGATGGCTACCCGCAGTAGAAGATAATTGGAAAGAAGTGGTAAGAAGAGGCCGGAAGTAAGATGTCTGCAAAGACTGAACTTCCTGCTTTTTCTATAGCGAAAGCATATTTGGTGATATGGAAGCTTCATTGAACCTGGGGAAATTATTGCACATAAATAATAGCTTGCAGATAGGCGCTGATTTCAGGGTTATTTGATTGATCATGATGGCAATAACTTTATCGTTCCAACCGGCCCGGCTGATATTTTGAATTATACGATGCATGGTTTTTTGTTCAGGAATCGAAAAAATTCCTGCATGAAAATAACGTCAGCTTCCGTAAGAGAACGGGTATCGGTTTACCGGCATCTTTGAATGCTTTTAAAAAATCACCGGCGATGGTGTAAAAAAAAGTGGGTGAATTTAAAGTGATACCAAATGGCGTGTTTGAAAACTGCTGGTAGAAAATTCCATCGATGCTTTTGTGGCAACGGTGCATAAAGGTTAAAACAACCGGTTGTTTGTAAACGCTCAACTGTACAATTGTTATTCAAACTTTATAGCACAGATGGAAACCAGTCCTTGCTTTATTATACAACTATAACATATTCACTATAATGTTGTAAAAAGTATGAATTGCCTGGCAACAGGTATGGCTTTTGCCTATTTTTGAGAAAAAAAGATGGTATTTCCTATTGGTGATGATAACCGGGACAGGAAAAGATTCCCTTTTATCAATTATCTGCTTATAGCGCTTAATATTTTTGTATATGTTTACTGGCAAAGGTTAGGGCAGAACGATGATTTTACTTTTGCCTATTCTGCCGTGCCGGCTGAAATACTTACCGGGCGCGATATCGTAACCGAATCGAAGGTGGCTATAAACCCGTATGATGGAGAAACTTTCCGCGTACCTGGCCTCGGTATTACCAATATTCCTGTTTTTTTCACTTTGTTTACATCCATGTTCATGCATGGCGGGTTGGCGCATTTGGCGGGTAATATGATGTACCTGTGGATCTTTGGCGATAATATAGAAGATGCGTTGGGGCACCTCAAATATCTTTTCTTTTATTTATTGTGTGGTTCGCTGGCGGGCTTAAGCCATGTGTTCAGTACCCTTGTATTTGGACAAAGTATGTTAATACCCAGTTTAGGTGCGTCTGGCGCCATCTCAGGCATATTAGGCGCATATCTTCGATTGTTCCCCGGCAAAGGCATCCATCTCTGGATCTTATTTTTAATTATAACGGTGCCGGCATTTATTGCTGTGGGCGTATGGTTTGCGTTCCAGGTTGTAAATGGGCTGGGTGCGTTGGGTGGTGAAGAAGCCGGCGGGGTGGCTTATGCGGCGCATATTGGTGGTTTTATTTTTGGCCTGCTGCTGATCGGTGTATTTGCGAAAGAGTTTATTATGAGAAGAAGGGCAGCGAAGAATAAGGGGTGGATATGAAAAGGTGGGCCGCCCTTTTCGGGGCGGCTCACTTTCAGATTATATGGCAGATCGAGGTGCGTCCCTCTTTAAGAGAGACCACCTTTTTTATTTTTCAAATACTACCAGGTCTGGTTTCGCCCCCAGGGTCGTTAGCGAAGCATTTATGTCTGCGACCATTTTATCAGGGCCGCATACATAAAAATGTTTGTTAAAATCGGTTACATGAGAACGCAGATAATCTGCATTGATCGTTCCGTTTTCATAGCCGTCTTTTTGTTCGCGGCTAAGAATATAAACAGCATTTTTTCCCATCATGGAAGTAAATTCTTCTTCATAAATAACATCAGCGGCGGTTTTATTGGCGAAGAACAGGGTGTTCCCGGCTAGCTGGTTATCGCGATGCAGTTGACGCAGGATGGCAATGAACGGTGTAATGCCCGCACCGCCGGCAATAAAATATCCCGGGCCTTTGTATTCAATAGCCCCCCAAACATCATGTAATATCAGTTCATCGCCGGGAACCAGTAGATGCAATTGGTTGGTAACACTATTATGCCCGATGTATCGCTTTATAGTGAATTCGAGGGTGGGTTCGTCATTCAGGGAAGTAAAAGTAAAGGGTCGGCGCTCGTTTTCCCAGCCGGGTTTGTTAATGGCTACCTCCGTTGCTTGTCCGGCCACGAATTGATAACCATTTGGTTTTTCAATACGAAAGCTTTTGACATCATGTGTGACCTGCAGAACGGTTTTTATTTTAACTATATGCGATTCCATGATTTATTGCATTTATAAAAGCAAGCTACAGATTAAAAACGAAAAAAGCGGTTGGAATTCTACAGTGCGAAATTTCTAATATTCAATAAATTAAATTGTAAGCACGCCATAATGCGGGGCTGGTATTGCCTTTGCAATAGTTAGTATGTATTGTTTAATTAAACCAGCATTATGAAGAGAATTATTTTTTCGGCAGTAATGTTATTACTGATCAAAGGCGCCTTCGCGCAACATGTGCAATATGGTATTAAAGGTGGTATAAACTTTGCGAACATTGCAAACGATGCCGCCGATAATGATGCAGACACTAAAACCGGATTCCATCTTGGCGGTCTTGCTCATATTCATCTTACCCGTTCTTTTGCCATTCAGCCGGAGCTCGTATATAGTACGCAGGGAGCTGAATACAACAATGGTAAATTAAAACTGAATTACATCAACATTCCGGTATTGGGACAGTATATGTTTGGCAATGGATTCAGATTACAAACCGGCCCGCAGTTAGGTATTTTAACAACTTCTGAATGGGAGAGTGGAAATACGGAAACGGATGTTGATGATTTCAGCAATGTCGATTTTTCGTGGAGCTTTGGTGCAGGTTATGTAGGTAAGAATGGATTAGGTATCGATGCCCGTTATAATCTTGGGTTAACTGACGTTACAAAAGACAGGAACAACGATTTTCAGAACCGGGTTTGGCAATTAGGACTGTTTTACCAGTTCAAACATAAATAGTGCTTTTACTTTTTTCAGAAAGCTAAACTTTAAGCGAAAGCGTCCCGACAAATAATCGGGACGCTTTCACTTATAATGACCGGAACTAAAATCCACAGCGAATGCCGATCTGGATCTGCCAGGGGTTGCCGCCGGGTGTTATAACACCGGTATTCCCACCTACATCATAGTTATAGTTTTGCGTGGCCTGGTCGAAACCATTTGTTGAGTTAATGGTATAGAGATTTTGTTTGCCCAGGTTTTTGCTGGCGCCCCAGGTTTTATTGATCAGGTTCTCTACATTGAAAATATCGGCCGACAGTTCAACGTATTGTTTTTTCCGGAAGGTGAATTTTTTAGCGATGCGCACATCCCAAACGCCATTGAAGCGATTGATGCCGCCGTTGCGTTCAGCAATACCGCCCATGCTTTTTTCAAGATACTTTTTAACGCTCTTGCTGGCGTCGGGATTGTTCAGGATGTTGGTGATACCGGTGCGGTATTTTTCAGGCACTTTGGTGTCGTTTATATCGAAAACATAAGCCAGATCGTTAGAAGCTACGAAGTCGCCATTCACGTTTCCGTTTACCGCCAGCGAGTAACGGGTGCCGCCGATACCTGAATAGCGAACACCCACGCTTACACCATAAAATGTTGGCAGCGTTCCATAGAATACAACTTTATGACGGAACTGGCCATCGGAGTACGACATGCTGTTCAGGTTACGCGGGTCGTCATTTACCATAAGTCCCAGGGTTGCAGTATTGGCTACATCGCCATTATACGAAGTGTTGTCTTTTGAATCGTTCCAGGTATAGCTGAAAGAAACTTCGCCATCTCTGAAGTAGCGCCAGGTGCCATCGAACACAAATGCATACTGATTTATTTTGCCTTCGCTGTTCAGTTCAAGAACACGGCCAATAGCAGTGCTCTTACGGCCGTTCATCCAATCACTGGTACCGTTTATGGCAATGCTATTGGCGGGAACATACACGCCGCGGTTTCCTTCGGTGCTCAGGCGGAAGAAGGGTTCATCGACCATGTTCCGGTCAACATACATATAATTATTACGCGCAAGTGTAGCGTATAACGTAACGCCGAGTTTAAGGTTGTTGGTGATAAACCGGCTGTATGAAGCGTTGGCTTTATACACTACGGGTATCAGTGCGTCTTTTCCATTCATATTGATGGTAGGAACGCTGCGGCTGAGCAGGTCTTTTCCCGGCGCTGTTGACGGATCATTGCGATAGGCCGGAAAGTCAGGTGTGGGAATGTCGCTTTGAATGTCTACGGAAAGCACTTTCGTTCCATCGAAAACCATGTTGTTGATCATGGCGTAGTTGTTGATGTCGGAGCCAAATATGCCGGCGCCAAAGCGCACGTAATCCCTGTGTTTTTCGTTGATGTCCCAGTTGAACTGAATACGGGGTTGTACCTGAAGTGTTTTTAAAGAGCGGTTGGTTTCAAATCCCAGTTCATCAAACACCACCTGGTTGAAATTAGGGCGGTTGAAATAGTTGGTGTAATCGGCGCGCAAACCTGCCGTCATATCAAGGCCGGGCATCAATTGTGTTTTCATTTGCGCATATAATGCGGCATTCAGGATGTTTTGGTCAACGCTTGGGTCGTCTTCGAGTGCAACCTCACGGGCATACCGGTAAGGTCTCAGCTCGTCGAAATTCTTCATGCCGGTAAAATAAAACCGCCCGTTCATTTCACTGCCATACAAAGAGTTCATGTGCGTGTACTGGATATCGGTGCCAAATGTAAAGTTGAACCTGTTGGTGTTTAAGTAAACGTTATTCACCAACTGGAACACATTGTTATAAAAATGTTCCGGTGAATAGCGTTGTCCACCCAATTGAATGTTCGTGTTTACGTTAGAGCCATTCACTCTGCTGCCGATACGTTCTACAATTGCCCGTGGAATATTTTGTTTGGGCAACTGGCTGCCCGGTGTGCTTTCTTCAAAAGTATACAGGTGCTGTAGTTTCAGTTCGTTGGTCAGTTTGGAATTAACCACTGTACGTAAAGTAGCCAGGAAGCTATTGTTCCATGCATGCGCGTCTGCATATACTTCATACAGGTTGATCGAAGTATTGTCGTTGCGGCCCAATGGGGCGCGGTCGTTTACATAGTTATCACGGATGGTAAGCAGGTTTTTTTCATTTAACTGCCAGTCGACCCGGGCAAAAGCGGCATCGGTATGTCTTTTCTTATCGAATGACCCGGTTTGAGGCGAACTGGCGACGCCGTATTTACTTCTGGCAATACCGAGGAAGCGGTTCAATGTATCTGTGTGGATGCCGAGCCGTCTTTCATCGGCTGGTGATTGAATATCGGCGATCTGTAAAGGCCGGGCGTCATCCTGGCGGTCCCAGGCAATAAAGAAGTGCGCTTTATTTTTGATAAGGGGGCCGCCTAATGAAAATCCATACTGGTTGGTAGAGAAATCATTTAACCGCCGGTTTCCGCGCATATCATATTTGCTCGATAACCAGTCGGCCCGTGAAAACATAAATACGCTCCCTGAAAAAGTATTGGTACCTGATTTTGTAACGGTGCTGATAGTACCACCGCCGCTACGGCCAAAGGTAACGTCATACTGGTTGGTTACTACTTTGAATTCTCGGATGGCCTCCATAGACATGGCATATGGTCCGCCGATCCGGTTATTGGTACCGCTGCTGGAGGTTGGGTTTTTGGCTGAAGTACCGTCGATGGTTATATTGGTAGAAGAGCCTAATTGTCCCGACAGATTGCTGCCGCTGCTTAAGGGCGACAGGTCGATGAGGGATGTGAAGTTGCGGCCGTTTACCGGTAACCGCGAAATGTCACGGGCGGTGACTGAGGTAGCAGCGCCGAAGTTTTCCGATTTTTTCCGCTGCCCCGTAGCTGTAACCGTAACTTCATTCATGCTGGCTGCAGAAACCTGCATAATGATGTTAACCCGTAACAGGTCGCCCTGGTTTAAAAAGTAATCAGTGCGCTTCTGCTCACCGTAACCAACAAATGAAGCTTTGATGGTGTAGGGGCCGCCCAGTGGCAGTTCCTTAAAAATGTATTCGCCTTTTGCATTGGTCAGCGTTGCGGTAGTGAAGCCGGTCGATTCGTTGTACAACTGTACCGTTGCTCCCTGTACCGGTTTTTTGTTATCATCGGTAATTACACCAACGATGGAGGCCTGGGTAGTCTGGGCAATTAGTCTGTTGCCTGTAAATATTGCCAATAGCAATAGCAGGCTTGCTACGAATGATTTCTTCATTGCAGGGTCGCTTTTAAATATAAAAGAATATATAATGATCGGGGAGGGGCTGCTGTCACCAGGCTTAGTGCACCGGTTTTATATAGACGAACAAAACAAACGATCGGTACTATAGCCGGTCATAATTTGATATCATGACGTTAACGGCTATCTTTTGCGACGCGAAAATAGGGCGCACTTGAATTAATGAACACCGCATACTTATTGATAACATTTATTTCATTTTAAGTTTATACTACGGTGTGCGGTTGGTGTGCTGTTTTACAGCATGGTGGGCATTATGCGGAGAGGCGCTGTTAATTTGCCTTGTGTAAGTCAGGGTGGAGTGGGTCTGGTGAGAATTGTAAACCGAAGCGATAGTTATATCCGGAAAATCGTAGTGAGATAGATGATCGTGCGGGACTTGTGATGAAGCTTTCCCGAAGTGTAAACATTGGGAAAGTTTTTATTTATTGAGAAGATCACCAGATGAGCGGGTGCGGTTCGTTTTTCCAGAATATGGCCCTCAGCTCTTCAAAGTGATTGCCATTGCCGATGGAATGATCGTCTCTTTGTCCCTGGTCGAGTTTAAGTTGATGGATCATTCCCGAACAGGCGGCTACCCATAGGGTTGTTTCATCATCGGAGATCGTCATGCCTGTGATGGTGGAGCCGAGGAAATAGCGCCAGATCAGTTTGCCGGTAGCATCATATGCTTTTATATAACCGCCAACATCGCCCATAATATAGTACGATGAGGTGGCTACTGCAGCATACACCCGGCAGTTTTCATCGATTACCGTGTACCGGCCGTCGCGGGTATGCGATTCAATAGTGAGGCCGTTTATGCCGGTGGTAGAAACGCCAATGGTAACACCGTTATAGAAATGGCATGAATTCAGCACCAGTTGTTCCCCGTCTTTCGAAAACAGGGCGTAATGCGGATAAGATGATTGCGGACCGAAGCCGGCAATTTCTTCGCCCTGGCTGTTCAGTATGCGGTGTATGGAAGATTGATCGCCCACTGCAATGAGAGCATTGTCGCCCGATACGGCGGCATGTTCCATATGGATATTCGGTGTCCATTCTTTATCATCGGGGTCAGGAACAGGGTGAATGAGTTGGTAGCCGCGGGTATTGAGCAAATAAATGCCTTCCGGAGAGGTGAGTAAAACCGATAAGCCGTTATTAAAAGGGATTGTTTGAGAAATGGATAGCTCGTTTACCGGGGGCAGTTTGAATTCGTAAAGTTTAGGTCCGTCCCAGCCATTGTATGTAGTTACTACGCCGTTTTCTACAATAGCATATATATTGTTTTTGGGCGATCTGCCAATGGACTGTATATTATCCCGAAGCCTGACGATGGTGCTACCCGATAATAACCAGGCCTTTCTCTTTTCATAAGCAGAACCTACAATAAAGGCAATTTTATTATCGCTTATGTAACATAGGTTCTCGATATTCTGTCCCTGCTCCTGAATGATATTGATAAAAGGCGCATATGCCGGCGGAAAATTTTCTCTGAATGTGGAGATGGTACCTTCCCTGTTCGCTTTCTTTAAAAGTGTAAGTACTTCCTGAGCCAGTTCTTCTCTGTTGTCGGCCGGTTCTTCTTTCTTCCAGTTATCCCATCCGAATTTTTCACCAAAATCAATCATTGCATTAATTTCCGTTGCATATGTTTGCCCCATTGAGCGCCATGCGGTTTGCAATGTCATATTCTTGCCTGCCTGGTTCATGCAGATATTCACTTTTATATTTCGCACAATATGTAACTATTTGCCATAGTTCGGATGTTCAGTTGTTATGAACATTAAACTGGCTATCGGCGCGGTTTATGATTTTAAGGCATAAAACTATAACAACATTTTAGATTTATAGGGATACACTTGATAAGTGTGTTATTTTGGACAATAAACGTGTTATTTTGCCTGATAAGTGTGTAAGCCTGGAATAAGACAGGCCCGCAAATTATGGCTAAACGGATCTTTGGGGATGTAATTATATAAAATAAAAGCACATTGGAATAGGATGTCATGCAGGGGTCAGTGACCGGGAAGCATTATTATATCAATAACTATTGTAAATACGACAAGACCGATAAAAATGAGATCGTGATCTTTGATCTGAAACCTTTTAAGCTTATTGCGAAGATCTGACGTAACCGGGTCATCTTCATGGCCTTTGCTTGAAGCGAAGCCTGTTGAGTATACGATCTTGTAAATTCATCGTCGGGCCGGGTTAATTTAAAACCTTAGTAATAACGTTTTTTGCCTGGCTCGTACCTTCCGGATTATGAAATTATGTGTGCTTAAGATTCTTTTATAAACACATGAATATCATGCGGAGCGGTTTCGTTGCCGCCAAAATATGGATATAACTTATAGCCGAGAATGTTGCTGGAATTGCAATGGCGCTGCAGCGTGGTTTTTGATCCGTTACAGGTGAACAGGTATTGGTTGGGTTGAATACTGATGCTCAGTTCGGCAGGTGTGCCAATTAGCGTTGTTCCAAGCAGCGCGCTTTTGCGAATGCCATTCGTATAGCAATAAGCATACAATTCAATCATTTTCCCATTCCATAGCCAGCCCACGCGGGCGCTATTCTCGTGGTGAAGGGAACCACAGTCGCTGAAGCCGTATAGTTTATTGATGTCATATGCGTTTTCCGCATTATTGTTGGTGTATATACAACTGCTGTCGAAGATGGCCGTGAAATGCAGTTCTTTTTTGTCTATTGTCTGGTAGACATTGTTTGTTGCATAATGTTGTTTGGCTGGGATAAGATATTCCGTATAGCCGGCATAAGGGTTTTCTTTGGTTGCCGGAAGATGAGTTTGTTTTTTGCTACAAGCTACTGTTGCCGATAACAGCAACACCCACACAAATCGGTTCACTGCACTTGTTTTTATAGGTTATAGATAATTGCCAGCAGGTACCTGCAATGGCATTGTAATCACGAATTTTATGCCATTTTGTTTTGTAACACCGGTATGATGTAAACGTTTTAACATTCTGTTTGACTGCAATACAGTGAAATGTGTATAGAATAATAAGTAAAGGCCGCCTCAGGTGTGAAGGCGGCAGGAATTTCTGGGTACACCAAAAGGATTGCTGCAGGCAGGGAAATGGGAAGGGTTTAATAATTATAATTTACCGGAGAAATTCATAAAGAAGATTGAAGCCGGATCGTAAGGCTTTTTGCAGCTGATCTCACAGCTTCCCGTTATTTTGATATCCTTTGCCTGCCGCCGGACTAGCCGCCTGCAATGTAAAATCACCTGATGCGGCATTATTGAAAAGCGGGTCTTTGCCAATAATGCTATTGATATCTTTCACCGGAAGGACAGGGCCTGTCCATGCAGGGTTTTGCGCATGATACCAAACGTTGCCGGAAAAATTAAAACTTTGCGGAGTCGTATTTGCGCCGGTATTGCAATCGGTGCTCACCCGGTTATTGCGGTAAATGATATTGTTTTTAAAAGAATTATTTCCACAGGGATAAAAGCGGGAAGTATCTACGGTTTCCTGTAAGATCCTGATCACCCATTTTTGCGGAAGATAAATGGTATTGTTCATCACTTCGGTATGCACGCAACCTACATAGGCAATTGGCGCATCGGAGCCGATGATAATATTCGAATAAACCGTCAGTTGCGCGGCTTCGTAGCGGGCGTCGAGCGGACGAAACATTTTCAGGTTTGTTGATCCGCCCAAATTAAGCGTGCGTTGACCGCCGTTTTTGAAAACATTGAATGCGATCCTGATGTTTTTTGCTCCGCCTTTGGCCTGTATAGAATTGCTGCCCTGGTTCTCAAAACGGTTGTTCGTGATGGAACCCTCATGACAACCTACCATATCGATAGCGCTGCCGCCTGTTGCTCCGTTGAGAAAGACACAGTTTTTGATCTCAAAGAAATCTACCCCGGATAGTTTAAGCAGATCGTTGTTGCCCTTTGCTTTGATATTCCGGAAAGTACAGGCGTCAAAGATAATATGATGCGAGGGCGTATCATACGTGCCTCCATCATCCATATTGAACCCGTTGCCGGTTTGCTGTTCAAAAATGAAACCTTTTACCTGCACATAAGCGGCGTCTGTCATATGCCAGGCAGCGATACCGCCCGCATAAATAACGGTTGCGTTCGGCGCCGGAGTAATATAGATCCACTTTAAGTTAGTGCCCTGCAACCTGGCAATGGAAATACCGCCGGCATACTTCCCTTCATGCACCATTATGGTATCACCGGGTAATGTAACCGCAACAGCCTGTGCAAGTGAAGTATAAGTTTGCCCTGCGCCTACATGGTGTGTTTTTCCAAACAAGGGAAGGCATAGGCAGGTGCAGATAAGATAACCGGAAATTTGCAGTCCGAACTTCCTGTATAGTCTGGATACAGGAAACTCAGGTATGGTTTGTATATTAAAGCATCTGGTTGGCATCAGGAATGCATCAATTTACCATTTTTATTAGATTCTACAACTGCGTTTTTTACTAACTATACGTAGATACATATTCCATAGCATTTTCACCGAAAGACCGTACCTGTGGTTCCACCAGTTTGTTCAGGTTTTTCCGTTTGGTCATGTCGACGGGATAATTCTTTCTCATTCTCTTATAACAGTAAAACGAATTCATGAATGCCGACAGGAGAAAGGCGCCCGCGCTTAAGGTAAATAGTCCGCGCATGATCCTTTTGAAGGCGTACAGGGGTGAGAACGATCGCTTCCACAATGTCCGGTGCGCCTGCAGCACAAAATCCCTTTCGTGCCCGAATTCGTACCGCTGCACGTATGCTAAGATAAGATCAATTTTCATTTTATGGTTTTGATGTAGTGTGTTGCTTTATTTGAACCCGAAAAGGAATGGGAATAAAAAGATCACGATTGTTGACCATATAAAGTATACCGGTAAATAATAGGTAATAACCTTCCCCACTTCAGTGATTTCATTCTTCCCGATCAGTACCCTGAAAAGAAGCACTGTTACCAGCAGGAGGTTTACCAGTATCAGCACATTGCTGCCAAGCACTGCGGCCCTGTTGGGAGTGAGGCCCCATTCGGAAATGCGGAACAGGATGGCCGATAATGCAAAGCTGTTTACAATGATGGTTGCGGTTGAAAGCAATGCGAGCGTCCAGATCTCTATTTTACTGTTTGTTGTTTTCGTCGATTCGGCAACAGAAAAGAATATGATTGCCATAACGCCTATCAGGAGTGCATTGAACACGATCAGAAAATCGCGGTCGTTATAAAGATCTTTACCTGTGATCACAATGGCAACCAGATAAATGATCAGCATGCCCAGTACGAGCGGACAAAATATTTTTGCGATCACCGGCGAAACTTTCCCTACAAGGTTCGGGTTGGTTTGGGTGAGGTAAGTTCCCAAAACAGGCACGGCAGGAAGGCCAAAGGGGAGAAGAAAATCCTGGTAGAGTTTTTCAACATTGAAACCAATTAATGAGAAAAGTCCTGCGGTTACCCCGCATAGTATAAAACCCGCAATGGCAATGAGCGCTGACATTACCACCAGGTCGCCGTTAAAACATAACCAGGCCAGCCGTTTTTCTCCATTACTGTCTTTGCCGCCAACAAAAGCAAATCCTAACAATGACCACAGGAAAAATGCCATATGCATACACGATAACATAAGGGTATCGCTTTTCGGGGTATCGGGAAGCCAGTTGATAAACAGTAATCCTGCCAGCGCCAGGCCGGCAATAATTGCAATTTTACCGGTCGATCGTTTGTTCCTCCAGGCGAAATAGACCGACAACGCCGGAAAGATGATGAAACCTGCGTTCCGGGTATAGAAGTATTCCTCATCTATGTGCAAAAAGGCAGGCAGTTTTGCGGTAAGTCCTGCGACAATGATCGCGATGACCACAAATATTAATTCCCTGCGGTTAGCCCAATTGATTTCATCCCGTTCATAGTTCAGCCTTTCATTCCAGAAAACGGCAAACCGGCTGCCCTGGATTTCGGGGTAAAGCGAATTGAATTCGCGCCTGAACAAACTTTTATTGCTCCTGTACAGTTTTTCGAGTTCACCTGGATGGTTCAGGTGGCCGAGGATCTGGTCTTTCATCATTTATTGAATGAATTATTGAATAGTGATTGTTAACAGATGCGATCAATTCCAATATGTGCCGTCCAGTCCTAATATAATCCCAACCCACAAGCCAATTACAAATATGATCCCGCTTAGTATAATGGCTATTAATTTGTTCAATCCGATCATGCCATGGTAATTCACGAGATAGTAATTACATAAGCCACCCATTGCGCCAGCCAGCGGAACTATGATCAATGGTCTTATTATCCATAATTTAGGCCAGGCGGGATCGGGACTATCGGCCGTAATAAGAAAAAAGCAGATCAGTAATAAGCCGATCGCTGCGCCGATCAGCATTCGTACCGCTAAGGAACCTTTGTTGGTGCGGGTGGTTGCGTTGGTGTTTGGTGTCATGTTCACTGTTTTTGAATAGTTTAAATTGAAAGAACTTTGAAATTCAAAGTGTAGGAGCAAAAAAATATGGCTATACTTTTAACCCATTAGAAGCCGCTGCTATGTTCCGTGTATGCGGCAACCTGTGTTCAGTTGTTGTTGGGTTCATGTTTATTTTTGTGATTTTAGTAATTGTTCCAGTGCTTTCAAATGATCTTCAAATGCTTTTTTACCTTTCTTCGTCATGTAATATTTAGTGTTGGGTTTTTTCCCGATAAACGACTTTTTCATGTTTATAAACCCTTCTTTTTCCAGGGCTTTCATATTGCTGGCCAGTTTACCATCGGTGATATCGAAGAAATCTTTCAGTGAATTAAAGTCGAGCATATCATTGACAGCCAGCACCGACATAATGCCGAGCCTGACCCTGTTTTCAAACGCTTTATGTAATCCATTGATTGATATTTTCACCGTTCGTACTTGTAATGCAAATAAATGCCATAAACAATATGCACCACGCCAAAACCCAGGGCCCAACAAAATAACCCATAACCTATAAAGAAGGTGCCGGTGAGGCCTAACCCTATTTCAACCAGTCCCATCGTTTTAACTTCATCGTAAGTGAACTTGCTGGTATTATATAGAGCCAGTCCATAAAATATTAGTGAAAATGGGGCTATCAGGCCAACCAGTCCTTTAAGCAATACCGCAAGCATCAGCAAACCGCCGGCAATGAGGGGTACTGCCATTGCGCTCACCACCCGCTTTGTGGTAGCATTATAAAATTTTTCACCGCTTTTATTCGCTTTTCTCCAGGAAAGATAAATAGCAGTACCAAGCGCCAGCACAAGAACGAGCAGGGCCAGCACAACGATCTTCCATAAAGAACTGTCGGTGGCAGTGCCCAGGTCACCGGGATTGAAATCGAGCGCCCGGTAAGCAATAAAAGCGCCTGCCAGGGCATACATACCGGCCATTACGCCTGCCAAACCTGATAGCGACAGGAACTTGGACGAGCGCTCCATCATAGAGCGGATCTCAGTTATATCACGGGCGTAATCTGGCTTTTCATTCATGATGAAAGTACTTTGCATTTCAAAGTTAATGAACGAAAACCATACGTGCAAGATTTTTTATTAGAAATTGGCAGCAATATGCTGATCTGGACAAATTGGGGGGTGAGTTTTCGGCTCTTCCGCCGCATGTTTATCATCAAAATGGCTTTCGATAACGCCTGTGGGTGGGTGTCTGATTCTTTAAGGCTGCCTGAAATCCACCCTTACCGTACGGTCTTCATTGATCCTGACATAGAACTTCATATAGAACTTTAGCGCCATTCCTCCATGCATATAGGGCATCCAGGGATGCGATTTATTAAGCGCTTCGGTTAAAGCCTTTGCGTAAGTTTTGTTTGCTGAGGTTATTTGTTTGTCAACGGTTATCGTACTGTCTTTTTTCAGGATCGCTGTAAAAATGAAAACAGAATCGGTGAGTTTTTCTTCCGCAGAAATATGCTGAATACAAGCCTGTAATTCCTTTTCCAGGGCAGCCGTGCCCTTTATGTACCAGATAGAGTCCCTGATCCTTACAAAGTAATAATCGTCTTTAGGATAGTATTTATGGGTAGTGGCAATAAAGACGGAATCGTATCTGATATTGACGGTTGCATGCCAGTAGTCTGCCTTATGATCGATCAACGACTCTACCAGCGAATCAGGAAGGTGCCATTTCCCGAATTGCTTTTCAAATAAATATTTATCGCCTTCGAAACACAGGTCAAAAAATTGCCGGTTAGCTAGTGAATCGGTTGATTTGATAGTAAGGCGGTTGCACCCACGCGGTTCCCACCCGTAAATTTCTACTTCCTTAAAGGAAGGATTTTGCTGAAAAAAGGTACGCAGGGGCGAATAGATCAACAGTTTCCTGTTCTCTTTAGTTGTTTGGGCACTGCCGGTGTTCAGGCTTGCTATAAACAGCAAGGAAATGAATAATGATCTTCCCATTTTAACAATTATTGGCCAGCCTTATAGACGCACTCCCATGCTTTTTGCATAAACTTCACGGAAAAATTTTCTGCAATGCGTGGAGGTTGCTCCAAAATGTCACAATCACCCCCCTGGTTTGTCTTGATTGCACCCCTCACAAAAAATGACAGATAGTAGCTTTGTAGCATCATTAAAAATGTACAATATGGAGAAATATATCAACGAAAAAGATATAAAGGTCATTTATGTGCAGGCTGCTTCATTTCCTATGGGAGTGGGCGATGCATTTCAAAAGTTGCATTCCCTGGCGGCCGATGCTGCCACCAGAACGCATTATGGTATCAGCCACATGAATGAACGTGGTGAAATAGTTTATAAAGCGGCGGTCGAAGAATCATTTCCCGGTGAAGCGGAGCAGTTGGGTTGCGAAACGCTCATTATACGAAAAGGCACTTATGCCAGTGAAATGCTGGTAGATTGGAAAAAAGATGAGTCGGTCATCGGCAGAACTTTCCAGGAGCTTTTACAACATCCCGATCTGGATAAAAAAGGGTATTGCCTTGAGATCTATACGAGCGGTAAAGATGTGCTTTGCCTGGTGCCATTGACGGTGGCATAACCGCAAAAAGAAGTGATTATATTTGAGTAAACTGCAGCCGGTTCTCATCGATTGATATACTGCTGGCATTCAACCCTTTTTCATTGTGATCGGCAGGGTTGGCTCCCAATCGCAATAGTGCTGGATGCTATTGCGGAAAGGCAACACCGGTAATTGTTTCGCATAGTTGTAACAATTTTTCCTGCAGAGTTATGTCATCGGCGGCAGTGTTATAAGCTCTTTGTTTTTTATGGTGAAAATAATGACCGCTTACCCTGGCATTGCTGTCGTTTCCTGTGGCCAGCCACACCTGGGTTTCGTATCCTTTTTGAAGATTATCCGGGGCGCCGCGGCCACCCATTTTCGTTGGCACCCAACCGGGGTCGATCGTGTTGGAATAAACACCCGGCCATTTGCGTGCTACCGCCATGGAAAGCATCAGTACATGCAGTTTTGAATCGGAGTAGCTTATGCGGCCGCTGTTTACATTGAAGTTTTCGAAGTTCGGCCTGCCCTGCAAATGCATGCCGGAGCTCAAATAAATTAATCGTTCAGGCCGTTGAATTAAACTGGTGAGAATATACGGCGCTAAGGTGTTCACTGCAAAGATCAGTTGTGATGAAACCTGATAAACCCCTGCATTATGGATCACGGCATCGAAACTTCCCAGGTCATTGACCTCCGCCGCCAGTTGTTTAGTGGCTTCAATGTCCGACAGGTCGGCAGTTAATACGGGTTCCGCTGTTGGTACTTTTCTTTTTGCTTCAGTTCCCCGTGCGGGGTTGCGGGCATGTAAAACAACGTTGTGCCCTTCGGCTGCCAGTGCTTTTGCCGCAAGAAGGCCAAGACCGTCTGCAGAACCGGTTATAAATATTCTAGCCATGGAATAAAAACAGCGATCCGGGTATTAATGTTTAGGTACTTTCACTGGCCGGGGATATTTTTTTAGTATAACAGATGCTTTTAATTTACGCAAATGCGTTAACGTTCAACGGGCTGTTTTTGTAAGGCAGTTCAAACCTGAATGTTGTGCCTTTGCCGGGTTCGCTGAATACGTCAATAGACGCCTGGTGCAGCTCGAGGATCTTTTTCACAATAGCAAGCCCGATACCCATTCCTTTTTGAGAAGTGTGTTCTTTCTTTAGTTGCTTATACCGTTCAAAGATCAGCGATTGCTCTTCGGCTGCAATGCCGATACCGGTATCGATAATATGCACTTTTATTCCGGCTTTGCTTTGGGTTAGCTTAACTGTTACCGAACCGCCATCGTTTGTAAATTTGAAGGCGTTGTCGAGCAGGTTTTGAAACACCCGTTCCGTTAGTGCCAGGTCAGCGAAAACAGGGGGCAGGTTACCGCTCTTATCCAGGTGCAGTCGTATATTCCGGGTGTCTGCCTTTAACTGGTACGATGAGAGAATGTCAGACGCAAGCTCATCGATCAAAAACGATTCTTTTTGTGGGGTTACCAGGTTGGCTTCCAGCCTGGCATACTGAAAAAGCTGCTCT
The DNA here is from genome assembly GCF_002078015.1 of Niastella populi. GTDB lineage: Bacteria > Bacteroidota > Bacteroidia > Chitinophagales > Chitinophagaceae > Niastella > Niastella populi. Next base: position 79,488 of record NZ_LWBP01000191.1, read on the forward strand.
ACCAGCACCGACAGCTTCCTGTTGCTGTCATACACGATCGTAAGATATTTTTCGATATCCTTTGCATCGAGCTGGTCTTTTTTCATCATCAGCGTTTCTACATATCCCTGCATTATGGATAACGGTGTGCGAAGGTCGTGTGAAATGTTAGCGATAAGTTCCTGCCTGAACCTGTCGGTGGCCGATATCTTGTCGATATTGTCTACAATCACATCTGCCATTTCATTGAAAGTGGATGTTAACATGCCAAGGTTCCCTTTATCATAACCTTCTATGCGTGCAGAGTAGTCGCCTTCTTTAAATCGTTTTACTACACCGGCTATGCGGCAGATACTGTCGGTGATCAGGAAGAACGTAACAATGCCTACAATGAACGCTACCACCAGCGCTGCATAAAACATGTAGCTGGCGAGGCGGATATACAGGTTATTGTCAAGCGCATGCAGAATGGCTTTTTGTTTTTCACTGGCCAGCACGGCATATACATATCCTACCAGGTGTCCGTTCTCATATACCGGTGCAGCGGAAAAAATGCCGGGTTCTCCGGGCTGTTTGGGATTATCACCCAACGGGCGTTGCATATTTGTTGCCCCTATCCACTGCTTTACCTTGTCAATATTCACCTGGTGCATCTGTACGGTGGTGTCAGGTACAACATAGTCTTTGATATTACCGGCGGTATCGAGTAAATACACTTCTACGCTGGGGTTGGCAACCATGGTAGAATGGATAATATCATGTGTTACGCTTGTATCTGGTTTGCCGTTTTTAAAAGGCTGGGTAAAAGTTGCCAGGTGCCGGGCAATATCTCCATAAAGCTCCTGGTGGGCCGCCATATAATACGATTTTGAGAACCTCGAAGCGATGGCTACAAAAACGATTCCCAATACGATCAGCAGCCCGGAAAATACAGCGGTGATCTTCCAGAAAAGCCGGTTGCCATTAATAGTTCGTACAGACATTTATAATTCTTCATTGAACCTGTAGCCTACGCCCCAGGTGGTTAATATAAATCGTGGATTGGATACATCCTCTTCAATTTTAGCGCGTAGCCGGTTGATATGGCTGTTAACGGTATGTTCATAACCTTCAAAGTCGTATCCCCATACCAGGTTCAGCAGTCTTTTCCGGCTGTAGCTTTTACCCGGGTTCGAGGCCAGCAGTGTGATCAGCTCAAATTCCTTCGGTGAAAGGTCTATACGGCAGTGGTTGAGCATAACCTTTCGTTTGTCAAGGTCTATTTCCAGCCCGCTAAAACTTAGAAGGGGAGTGGTGGATGCGGGAAGGTTATCGATCGCAAATTCTTCGCTTCTTCGAAATATAACTTTTACCCGCGCAATAAGTTCCCTTAAACTGAAGGGCTTGGTGAGGTAGTCATCAGCCCCCGTTTCCAGCCCCATTACTTTGTCTATTTCTTCACTCCGCGCGGTGAGCATCAGTATGGGGGTATGCCGGTCTGTTTGCCTTATTTTCCTGCAGATCTCGAGGCCGTTCAATGCGGGCAAAGTAATGTCGAGAATAATAAGGTGGAACAGGCCTTCTTTGGCGGTAGCCAGCCCTTTCTGGCCATCGCTTTCAGTGGTTACTTTGCAGCCCAGATCATGAAGGTGGATCCTGAGCAGTTCCACGATGTTAGGATCATCTTCAATGATCAATACTGTTTTGATATCCATATCGATATTATACAGCAAAGGTGCTAAATAAAAGACATTTTGATCCATTGTGATACTTTTGTTATAATTCTGCAACACCTGTGGGACAAGGTTTCATTTGTTTTGGGTTATAAAACTCACCACAATGAAATACAACTCATTAAAAGCCTACGTATTATTTGCCTCAGTGTTGTTCCTGGGCTCCTGTAAAAAAGATGATGATAACCCGCCCGACCGGACGGGTACCATAAAAATTGAAAACGTACTCGACAGCAAGCCGCTGGTACAATCAGGTACTTTCAGGGGAAGCGGTACGCCGCCTGTAATTTTTCCCGGACAATCCGTTTCATTCAGTTTTTCCGCAGCCAAAAACCAGCGCCTGACATTTGCCACGATGTATGGCTGGAGCAACGACCTGTTCTTTGCGCCGGAAAATCCGGGCATTAAATTGTACAACGATGATGGTTCGCCGGTAACCGGGGATGTATCAGCGCAGATAAAACTGTGGGATAACGGCACCCGGGTGAACCAGGCGCCCGGCGCTGCGGTAACCCATCCCGGAACGGCTGAAGCAATGGCCAAAAACATTAAAGAAGTAAATGGGATGGATGATAATGGCAACACTTACCTGGCCGCTTCTAACCTAATGCAGGCATCCCTCGCATATGATGGCAATTCTACATTCACCATTACCATTACCAACAAATCGGGCGGCACCGCCAATGAAACTCCATTTAGTCCCGGGGTATGGGCCATCTCCTATGTGGCAGGCGGAAACCTGCTGTTGCCTGAGCCGGTTTATACAGCCGGTAAACCAACTGCAAACGGGCTCACTGATATTGCAGAGGCTGGCGATATCTCGGCAATGAGTGCTTATCTGATGGAAAAGACCGGCATTTTTACTCCTTTGTCACCGATATTGGTGGTGGTATATAAGGGTAAGGAAAATCCCTTCTTTAAAACAGGGGAATTAGACCGCGGCGAAGGATTGAAAGAACTGGCGCAGAATGGCAATGCCGATTTGCTGGCGGCAGCCTTGAGATCGAAGCCGGGCGTTAGATCGGTGTATGTACTCAAAGAAGGAAAAAGTACCGTGCTGCTTCCGCGGATCGATGGCGCCGACGGTGGCATGGTGTCGCAAATGTTATCGGTAGCGAAAGGCGACCGGATCGCAATTGCAACGATGTATGGATTTTCAAACGACTGGTTTTTCGCCACCTCGGGAAATGATTGGGATGCCGATGAAAAGGGCGACCTGTCGTCCTCAATCAAGTTGTTCGATAACGGAACGGCCATAAATCAATTCCCGGGAGCCGGTATTACACAATTCAACCTGGCAGGTACGCCGCTCAATGAAAGCAAGCCCATTATGGAAGTGCCAAACCCCAATGGTTTTACAACGCTGCCGGCTGTAAACAGGATGATTAAAGTAACGTTTCAGTAAAGCGGATAAGTGGGAGATGATCAAAGACAAAGCGTAGCAATATTGGTATTTATTCTTACAAATAGAAGATCCCAAACTTTTCAGTTCGGGATCTTTATTTTTTTTAATGCGGGTTCAGGTACGCCGCATGTTTTATTTAATTCCCACCATTGAGCCCGTGCTTGGGTCCCACACCTTTAACCGGAAACATGCTACTATATCCAGCGGATTCAATGTAGTTGTTTTTGCTTCCTGTAATTGCGGAATGCTGGCCATTACTTCGGGAAGACGGTAGAACGGAATGCGTGAATTGATATGATGAATATGATGATAACCGATATTTGCCGTAACCCATCTCCAGAAGGGATTCATGACCATGTAGCTGCTGGAACACATCGCCGCTTCCTCATAACACCAATCGTCTTTTTCACGGAAGGTTACGCCCGGGAAGTTATGCTGGGCATAGAACAGGTAGGCTCCTATCATAAAAGCCAGCAGAAATGGCACTATGGCCGCCAGCAGCCAGGTGATAAAGCCCAGTTTAATAAAAATAAATGCGCTGATACCAATATGAACGATAAGAGCCACCAGCGAATCCCAATGGCGTTTGGGTGCGCTGATAAAAGAGCGCACACACATGCCGTAGAGGAACATGGTGATATAGCCAAACATAATGGTGAGCGGATGGCGGATGGCCAGGTAGCTGCGTTGCTCCGCTTTGGAAGACTGCAGGAATTTTTGTTTGGTCATAACCGGGTATGAACCGATACTGGCGCTGAATAATTTGCAGTTATGATTATGATGGTAATCGTGCGAGCGCTTCCAGATGCTGACAGGCGCGAGAATAAAAATGCCATATATTTTGAAAAGAATATCTGCGGGCAATGACCGGTGAAGAATGGTATGGTGCTGGTGATCGTGGTAAATAACGAACATCCGCACCATAGTAAGCCCGGCGGCGACACTGCAGGCAATCCGTAAGAAGATATTATCTAAAAAGTAAATGCCTGCAAAGAGGGCAATCAGGATCGTTAAGGTAGACAGGCTGTAGAACCAGCTTTTCCATACAATTTCTTTGGCAAATGGCTTGGTGGCAAGGATCAGTTCCCGGCCCGGTTTCTTTTGCATGTTTTATTTAAAGGGTTTTTATACAATTAATGTAATTCTGCAGGGCGTTTGTGTTTCCATCGTCTATGTGTCCAGAGCCATATTTCTGGTTGTTCCCGAATATCTTTTTCCAGTCTGGTTGTGTGTAATGCTGATATTTCTCCTTCGGCGGTATTTTTGGCATCTTCCGACAATACTTCCGCCAGAATGTTGTAATAACCTCTTTTCAGCCGCTTTATTGTTATGTAAACAATAGGATAACCCATTTTTTTGGCAATTTTTTCGGTACCTCTGAAAACCGGAGTATCCTGGTTGAGAAAGGTGGTCCAGAATGCATTATCCGGCTGTGGTGTCTGGTCGGCAATAAAGGCGGTGGTGGTGATCTTCGCTTTGTTTTTCACCATGTCCTTAAATGTGTCTTTCATTGCAATAAGCCCGGTGCCGAAACGGGTGCGCATGCGATACATCAGGCCGTTGAAATACTTATTGCCAAATGGGTGGTATACTACAAACAATTGTTGTTTACACGTGAGGCTGAAAGTATTGCCTGCCCATTCCCAATTGCCGAAATGTCCCATCACGAGCATGATACTTTTCCCTTCACTGTGATAGCGGTCGAAAATATCTTTTGCAGCGGGGCTTAACGTGCAGCGTTTTAACATGGCCGACCGCCCGATCGTAAGCGTTTTAAAGCTCTCGAGGAAGAGATCGCAGAGGTAGTGGTAATAATCCCTGCACAATCTTTTTATTTCTTTTTCCGATTTTTCGGGGAAAGAATTGCGAAGGTTTTGCAGGGCTACTTTTTTGCGATAGCCCATTACGTAAAAGAGGACAAAATAGAACCCATCACTGACCCTGTATAAGATTGGAAAGGGCAGGAGGGAAAGCAAATAAATGAACGGTAATGAAATGTAATAGATCAGGCGTTGCATGAGGCGCTAAGATAACTTTTTTGCCCGGATACAAAACAATTCAGCCATTCTTTAAAACAAACGTGGGACCATGACTAAACATCGGTCAGAAAAACAGGAACGGCCCGGCAAATGCTGATATTCAGCACTCAAAACCCTCTGTCATAACTGCAATGTTGAGGACCATATTGGCAGGATCGGCCACCTGTAAACCTTCCGACTCAAAGACACGGGTCCCGTTCAGGAAGCCGATCATCATGCCGAACATGCTGGCCAGGGCGGCGATGTCCCATGCGGCCGCTGCGCCGGGCGCTTCTCCTAAATAGCGAGCCCGCCGCCGGGGACCCGCAATGAAGATTCAGCCGCAGCCACGCAGTTATCAAACACAGACCGGGGGAGGGCTTGCCTTGCTTTCCAGGTGAAGGTAGGACTACACACTAATTAAGGCCGCAACATCGGTAAAGGAAAACAGTACAAGTTCACTCATCGGCTTCACTATTACAAATCGATTAGTGATTTATTGAGTTCTATTACATCAGGTTTTTTATACCCGTAACGGGACTATCCATTCAGATGGAGTGGGTAATTTTCTAATCACTGCTGCGGGAATATTGCTGAAATAAGCTGAGCATGAAAATTTCCGTATTAACTAAAACATATATTATGGAAGCGAGATTAGAAAGAACCAGCGTGTTGAGTGAACCAGGTGTACTTGCTTCAGTAAAGCGCATTTCCTGGGCGGCAGTATTTGCTGGTGTACTGATAGCGGTAGTTATACAAATTACACTCAGTTTACTGGGTATAGGTATTGGACTAAGCACTGTTGATCCTAAAACAGAAGAAAACCCGGTGCAGGGCCTCGGCGTGGGCACAGCGATCTGGTATGTAATATCGAGTCTAATAGCCTTATTTACAGGTGGCTGGGTAGCGGGTCGGCTGTCAAAGACCAATCAGGAATTTGATGGCGCCATACATGGCCTGTTAACCTGGAGTATAGTATCTCTTCTTACACTTTATTTTGTTACAACAGCAATAGGTGGTATACTTGGCGGGGTAGGAAGGCTGGTCGGAAACACGCTTAGTACTGTTGGTAATGTGGCCGCAAAAGCCGTTGAAGCAGCGACACCTGAAATCAGGGAGCAATTGCAAAATGTGGACCTGAATAAACTCAAAAATGAAGCTACGCTATTACTTAAGCAGACAGGAAAGCCAGAATTACAGCCCGGTGCTTTGGAAAACCGGGCAAAACAGTCGGTGGATAATGCAGGAATTACAGCCGACAATAATGCGGTAACTCCGCAATATACAGACGTACAGGTAGATGGATTGCTGGGTCAACTTTTTGCTGAAGGAAAAGATGTTGCACAGGCGGTGGATAGAAACGCAGTGGTGAATGTTATCGTTGCGCGAACCGGTAAGAGCAGGGCAGAGGCGGAACAAATAGCAGATAACTGGATAGCTGCTTCAAAACAGGCTTCTGCAAAAATGCAGCAGATGAAACAGGAAGCAGAGGCGAAGGCAAGAGAGGTTGCAGATAAAGCTGCGGATGCGGCATCAACGGCAGCAATACTCGCCTTTGTAAGCCTGCTGCTTGGTGCGGCCGTTGCATACTTCGGTGCAAAGAAAGGAACTGAATCAAAAGATGAAATAGTCGTTGCACGGTCTTCAGCTGTGGGATGATCTGTTCATTCGGGTAGATAAAGACAAAAAGCAACCCCTGTTTAGGGAATCTTACTCCAAACAACTGCTTGCACTAACCGCTACCTATTATTCATACATAAAGAGCACTAATCAATCTTTTCAACCTGTACCAGTAATCGGGATATCCTTAAAAGGCAAATTCCACACCTTTCGTATTGGTATTTGCCTTTTTGATTTTTGGAATTTCTTGTGCCGGGTACGGGAGCCAGATTGAACACCTTCCGGCATTCGCCGATTTTCTTCTGAACCTTGAAAAAGTAAGATTGCAGACTTCACAAGGTGGTTTTACCAGCAGGGTCTCACTTTAATGGCGACTAATTTACACTAAACAAAACCTTCAAATCTTAGGCAGGATGATAAGTATGGGCACTGGTTAAGGTTAGTGACAATGCAGCGCCACCGCCAACCATCGTATAGTGGCGTATGGCAAATCAGGCGTTTTTTCAAGCCTGAAATCGATTGTATGTGGATATTTCATTGAATCTTTTGCTGCAGTAATGATAGGTGCAACTTGCTAAATCAATATATTAGCCTAGGCTACCTCGTTATTTGTATTTATCACCAAACAATACTTGTCACATGAAACAGAAACACCTTTTCCTAAGTGCTGCTATAGCATTACTGCTCTTACATGCTACTGATGTTATTGCCCAAACCGCCGGCATTGAATCAGGGGCCATTTATAAGATCCGCTCGAAAAGCAATAACAAATTGCTGAATGTAAGTAACTCTTCCTTGTCGAATGGCGCCAATGTAGATATCTGGACCGACACCGACAGCGATGCTGAACGATGGAGGGTAGTACATATTACAGGCAACAACTATACTTTTCAAAACATCGGTACCGGAAAGTACTTGCATCTGGCTAACGCCACGCCGGCAAATTCGGTTAACATCAACCAGAATGATAATACCAATAATAACCAGGTGCGTTGGAACATTGTTAACAATGGCGATGCTTCGTTCAGTATCAGGTCTGCCGGCAACACCGGCTTTTCCGCTGATGTAACGAACGGTGGATCGGCCGACGGCACCAATGTAGTGTTGTGGACCAACAACAGCAATTCCAACCAAAGATGGGGCTTTGAAAAAGTTAATGAGCGGCCTGCTGCGCCAACGGCGGCTATTGCCGATGCCATATTTGCCGCCTGGAAAACGAAGTATTACGATGCCAGAACGGGCAATCAGATCATACCCAATGAAGGGTTCTGGGGCGTTGCCGAAATGATGGAAATAGTGGTAGACGCGTTTGAGGTTACCGGTCACCTCAAGTACAAAACCATGTTCGATGAAATGTACCTGCTTTTTCTCAATAAAGAAGGGCAGGACTGGATGTGGAATGATTACAATGATGATATCACCTGGATGGTGCTTGCCTGTGTACGCATGGGACTACGAACCAGCAACCAAACTTATCTCAATAAGGCTAAAGATCAGTTTGATAAGATGTATGCCCGTGCCGTGCGCGACAATGGCAACTGGCTTGTATGGAAACAAGGTACGCCCGGCACCAATTCATGCATCAATGGACCCGCGATGGTAGCTTGTATGTATTTGTACCAGGCGTTTAATGACATAGGTTATGTTAACAAAGCCATTACCCTGTACAACTGGTCGAAGAACAATCTTTTTGAACCAGCTACCGGTAAGGTGTATGATAGCAGAAACGGCAGTACCATTAATTATTGGAGCTCTACCTATAACCAGGGAACATATCTCGGTGCGTCTGTGATGTTGTTTAATCACACGGGAGATGCATCTTACCTGACGAATGCAGTCAACATTGCGCAGTATACGAAGGTGAATATGTACAACTCGGGTGTCATCAATAATGAAGAAGGGCCCGACCTGAATGGCTTCAAAGGCATCTTCCAGCGTTATGCACGGCGGTATATCATAGATTGTAACCGGCCTGATTTTATCTCCTGGCTGCAATTGAATGCACGCGTGGCTTACAATAATCGCAATACCGAGAACATTATACCAACACGTTGGGATACCAGAGCCGCCCAGGGAACTTATTATTCCGGATTCGCCGCATCTACGGCCGTTTCTCTTTTGATCAACTGCCCTTACGCTTCCACTACCAATCAATATGCTACCGTTTATAAAGACTGCAACTACACGGGTGGCGGCGTGCCTTTGCGTGTTGGCAGGTATACGTTAAGCAATTTAATAGCGGCCGGCGTCAGGAACGATGATATTTCATCTATCAGGGTGGCTTCAGGCTATAGGGTTCTATTATATTGGGATGATAATTTTATGGGGAGCAGTTTGTCGCTTACCGCCGACGACGGTTGCCTTGTAGACAATGGCTGGAACGACAAGGTGTCGTCTATTGAAATTGTGGCTGCGGATGCAGCTTCGCTGGCGCCGGTTGTTGTAACTGGTATGTCAACGAATGGAAAAGCCGACATGCAGGCATTTCCTAATCCGGCCTCCCATTTTGTTTCGGTAACCAATATACCGGCTAACACAGAGATTACGGTGATAGATATAGAAGGACGGGTGGTTTTACGGAATAAGTTTGCAGGGAAAAACGGCATGCTAAAACTGAATATAACCAATTTGCCATCGGGCACTTATTTTATCAGGGCAGGCAAGGCCGGCCAAAAGCCAATTAAGGTAGTCAAGAGATAAGTTGCACACATAAAATCTTTGTACCGGAATAAGATTAAAAGAGTACCAACCCAACTTAAACCATAACTCAATTTCATGAGCCGGATAATCAAGCTATTCGGCTCATGAAATCACTCTCTTTGAGCCAAATAAATCTGAGCTGTCCGGTTGTGGACGCGCTGTTTGAAATGCAAAAAGTTGCTTTAAGAGTGACTTTTTGGGATCAGGTCAAAAAAATGGGGGATTTATGGTCAAACATGGTAGGGTAATGGTACCTGCATTGTACGTTAAAGGTAGCCAGATAGCCGGGGTATTGTACTGAGATACGCCGGGGATTGCCTGCGGCCCCTCTACCGATACCTGGTGTGTGAGGCAATCGCCAGTGTGTCATCAGGCAATCTGTAGGTTGTTCCCGGGTTATTCACATAAATACAACTACCCGTTTCAGTATACTTTCATTGGCTTTTAATAGTAGTTCAACCGGAGTGCAAGACCATTGCAAATGCACTCCGAAGCCATTACCATAAGATTTACATCCCGTAAAGGTCTCGTGAAGGTCCCGTGAGGGTCTCGTAAAGGTCTTGTGAAAGTCTCGTGAAGGTCTGGCGATTGTCTTGTGTAGAAAGAATGCTGATTGCGGAATGAATAATAAATGCTGCCAATGGTATAACCTGGTGCAATATACTAAAAAAGGGAAAAATGGCCCGAATACATTCTATATTAAGAATAACCATTCCTGCTCCCCAACTTTTCAGCATGATCCACGATTTGTTGTACCGCGTACGGGAGTGGGGGCGAACACCTGAATGAATTCGTTGATTGTATTCTTTGTCTTCCGGTCGATAGTATTTATAGCAGTAGGGTCGTTTAATTTCACTTAATTAATTGGAAAAATCATGGTCAAACGCATTTCTAGATAAGTACAGCATGAATTTTTGCAGAAGATCATCTGAAAATGGGGATCTATAATGACTTACCCGTTTAATGTTAAACTCTAACAATTTTCCAGATTTAGATAGGCAGTTTTCGTTATCTATTTTAAATCCAGAAAAAAGAGGGCCGTTAAAAATCGATTTTTTAATGGTGTTTTTATTTGCAATTTTTATCTTTCTATAAGTCTTTATTCCCTCACTAAATTCAGAAAACTCTTTATAAAGGTCTTTATACCTTTTTTTCCATGAATCTTGTAAGATCGCCGAATTGCTTTCAGATTCACTTAAGTTCATTTTTGATGACCCATCATTGTTAAAAACAGTTAGATCTAGGGGTGACAAGCTTACCGGCTGAAATGTCGAGTAACGAACAATCTTTACTTTGTCATTAGGTAACGTAACATCCTCAACAATTTCCAAAGTGGCTAGCTGTCCCTTTTTGAATTTTAAATAATTATCTTGGTCTATCGTTTCTAATTCAACCAAAAAACCTATATTATACTTTCTATCTCTAGAACCGCTACTCCTGAGTGTAACATTACAAGGTTGAACAAGTAAGATATAATCTTTGTTTTCAATGTTAAAAATATCTCCATTTGATATTGGGTAATGCAAACGATTCAAAATTTCATTACTTATATATAGTTCTTTTTCCCTTAGTTTAATAACCTGTGACTTTACAATCGGAGTTTCGCTTCCTGTTTTTATCTTTTCAACTAAACGTATTTTTTCAAGGCATTGATTTATTTTTTTTCGTTTATCGTTGGGCAGCAGCCGAGTCAAAGCGCTATTGGTGGTTATGATATTTGAAATTCTGATGAGTGTGCTCATTTCCCAAACACCTTCTAGTTTTGAGCTTCTTTGAATTATATGGTTAAATGATTCTGGTGTTAGAGAATTAATCTCTTGAATTGATTGAGAAAATGAACTTCTGAGTATTGCTGAGGTTTCTTTTTTAAGCGATTCTACTTCATTGATCAAAAGAGTATTTCTAATGCCCTCTGCCAAGCCTGGTAGATATGAACTATTTTGGAATCTCTTTTTTGAAATTGTGTAGAATTTTTCTTTCTCTAAATTATGTGTGTTGCAATATTCACTTCTTTTATCATACTCTTCAATGGTGTCAAATAGGTGGGAGAATAAGCCGCAATGTAAATATTCGCTTATCTTTTTATCTTGAAGCAGTTCGAATGCCAAGTCTCTACCATCTCGTAAATCGGGCAATGGTGCATGCACAAATTCTATATCAAATAGAAATAGGATTTTATTGGTGGCTGTTAAGCTGCTTAATATTTCATTTTTCTTTTCAATCCATTCTGTAGGTGACAACAATTCAATTTTATCCTTTAAAAGATCTTTTAGTTTCAAAGGTGCAGTGGAATTTTCAAGCTCCTCATTATTGCCTTCAAAAGTTATTATTTTTAAGAAGATTTCCCTTCTTTGGGCATCGTCTTTTTCATCCCATATCTTAATAATATCCTTTTCAAAAGGAGCTTCTGGAAGCTCCCAGTTTACAAAATCCAGCTCTTCTGGCTTGTTGTCGTAATGAGCTTTTAGTTTTCCTACATATGCTTCCTTTAGTTCATTTATAGAGCATCTATCATCTATATAGACAATCTTTTGAATTTTTAATTGTGAAAGCAAATTTAATAAAGCTGTTTTTGCCTGGGCTTCGCTTTTATCTTTAAATGTGTCGGCAAGAACTGCAGGGGTTTGATTAATGCCTTGCTTCATTTCTATTGAATGATGTTAGAAAGATTGATTGCGAATATGTACCTCCTCTTGTGTTCATTTAACGACGGTTCCAATGTGATTAAGCAACCCGATGAATCGAGTAGTTGTTGTATTATAAACAAGCCAAGTCCTCTACCTTCTTCTTTGGGCTTGGTAGTTACAAAGGGCTCAAAAATTTCATTTTGGATAGCAGGTGCTATTCCGTAACCATTGTCATAAAAATATAGCCATGGGTTATCAATTTTAATAACAATGGAAGGACTAAATTTAGGTTCACTTTTTCTTTTCTCTTTGAGCCAGTATTCGGAGTTATTTATAAGATTGTCGATAATTTGAACAAGCTTTCCTCTATTTATGGTAATAGTATAATCTTTACTAACGATAAGTTTAAATTCAATAGAGTTCTTGTCAAGCCTATTCTTATAGTATTCTTTTTCTTCTTTAAAAAAGACAGAAAGTTTTATCGGTGTTTTCTTTTCTTTGTTATATTTTAATGCCGGATCCAGATGTTTTAGCTGAACTTTTAAGCCATTAACTGTACTGTTTATGTATTCCAGTAAAACATAAATATCCGAGTCCGTCATTTTTTTGTTGCGAACTTTATTGGAATACAAACTAGACTTCTCTGCTAATCTATCTGCAATGGAAGCAAACTCATGGCTTACGGATTCGGCTGTTAATCCTAAGCTTGCTAGTTCTGAAAAATTATCAAGCTGTTCTTCAAGGACATGTATTTTAGGCTCAAGTACATTAATAACCTCGGTAAGTTTTTCTGCCCGTGTTATAACTTTTTCCAGTTTTGTTAATGTATTTTGTATGGCGAGTAACTCTTTTAGTATATTTTCTACTTTACTTACCGTTTGCTTTTCCAAATCAGTAGAAAATAGAGGGTTGCTTTTTACAGCTTTGATAATTTTATTTGAATCAGAAATGGCTTTGCTGACCGTAGATACTGCTTCCTTAAACTCTTCTTTGACTTCATCCGTTTTAGTTTGAGTATCTTTTAGTTGATCAAATGCTTGTTTTACTGTCTTAATGCCACTATTTACTGTCTTATACTCTTTTAGAAATTCATTATATGACCTTCTAATACTCTCAAGGTAACGATTAATTTCATCTCTTATAAAGTATGAAATAGTGAAGAAGTTTCTTGAATATGGATTCGAAACTAAACCTTCTCTATCCGTTTTGTCTTGAAGTTTATCGTTTTCTCCTTCATCAATCGAAAAATAGCCAATTACATTAGCAGGTCTAAGTGTATAGTATGACCCTCCGCTTGTTTGTGATTCTCTTAACCTTAGCCAATCATCTCCATTTATTCCAAAGGGTTTTACTGCGAATCCGTTTCTAAATAGTTTTATTCCTACTTGACTTTGAGCAAAATCTCTATAGTTGGACATTTTGCCGAATATTTCTCTTAGATTCTCGTCGTTTGATAGCCAATTATCGTACGTAAACTCATCGATTACTCCGTAGAAAGGTCCTGGGTTTGCCCTCTCTCCTTTAAATATTTCCAACCCTCCAATATCTTTATTGAAATCAAACTTTCTTTCAAAATGAATAAAAAAACTGTTTGAGCTTATATGTATATCCTTATGTTTCTTTTTTAAGAAGCTATAAAATTTCCGGCCATTATCATTCTCAAGAAAAGTTTTAAAATCATCTCTATTATTGCCAATAAACTTAGCTAATTTGGTTTTTCCTTTTAATACTAATGTTAAACTATCAAAATTAAATTCAAAGCGCGAGATTGCTAAATCCCTCAATTCTTCATTTGACTTGTCTAAATCAACGGCTATTTCATTTATTTTTATATACACATCAAAGGGGCGATTTTCTTTATAGGGGGAAATTATTTGGGAAACTTGGCCTTTGAATTTTTCTAGATTATCTCCCTCCCAAACTTCTGCATGGTTTAAATTTGTTAGGACTAAAGTTGTACCGTGTTTTCTTTTCGGTTTATAGGATGTTGCTTTTACGGTTACTTTACCTAATGACTCTTCTTTCTCGAAGTCTTTCCAGTTGAAGGCAATATGAGTTCCTTGCAATGTTTTCTCATTGGTGAATATTTCGCAGAAGTCTGCTAGCCTTTGAGTACTTAATCTGCCGAGACCTTTATCGCCAAGCGGGGTTCGTCCATTCGGTGTTGTCTTTTTTGCTTCTTTTAACTGGCGCTTTTGGGAATAGGAAATAATTAGCCAAGATTTCATGATGGTATCTTCGCTCATGCCAAATCCATCGTCTTCGACAACTATAAAGCCTTTATGTTTAGGAAAATAAAGTTGGCCTTTAAGGTATTGTCCAGTGGTATTGATTTCAATTGAGACATAGGATGCATCCGCATCATAAGAATTTTTTATTAATTCTAAAAGTGCTGTAATTTCATCTGAAACTAGTTGCTCACCTAATTGTTTTACAATGTGTGGTGTTATATCAAAATGATATTGCTTGTTGGCCATTAACTCGATTTCTTGAATATTAGAATTTTCTCCTTGCTCATAGTATTTGAAATATTGTTTTTCCCTGGCATTCTTTTACTTAGTATGTCTCTTTCAAGATCGGTGAAAAGACTTATGCCATTTGAATCCATCAATTCACTTAGAATTATATCGTTTTTTACTTCTTTTTTGTTGACGTTTCTATTGCCAATTGTCCAGACCATATATGAGTCTTTGCTTAGTTTTGGTAGCATGTTATTTATGCTTGAATCCAAATCATAAATAAATCTGGTAATTTTATCTGCACGCCTTCTTTCTACACCTTCAAATTGGTTAATAAATTTTTTTAATGTTTTCGATTTGTTATAAACAATTTCATCCATCTCTTTCTGTGATTTGTTCGTTGTCCCGCCTAGGCTCTCAGTATCAATTGCTAAAGTTGAACGTAAATAATCAAACGTTATACTTTCGTCAATATCTTCTAAAGGTATCCACTGTAATGGGAGATACGAGAATTGACCATAAGTGACAGTTGATTGATTGTCACCGTACGGTGGTGAGGTAATTAAAAGGTTAAATGTCCTTTTTGTTTTAATTTCTTTCTTTGTGTCTGCCCAAGCTATCTCCAGAGATTTAGAATACTTCCCATTTTTGATAAAACCATTTTGCTTTAGTACCTCGCAGAAGGTTGTCAAACTTTTAATGCTTCTTTTTGATATTGTTTCAAAGCTTTTGATACATGCGATCTTCCGTTTGCGAATCTCTTCCAAGGGTCTCATGTGTAGCTTAAAAGTAGATGTTCGATCGTTGCTGTTTAATCTAATCACCTCGGCGAGAGTTGTCCAGAAAAATTTACGTATATTGACTTCTTTCTCTTTAAGAATTGCTCTATAAATTTTTGAAAGGTCAGTCTGAGCTTCTTTTGTAAACCATTTGTCAATGTTTGGAAATTTAACCTCAGTTTTTTTTGACCTGTCTCCCTTTATTACATTCAAAATTCTTTCCTCTGCATTTTCAAGTTCTTCTGCTGAATAGTAGTGCGTTTTAACTTGGCTAATTAAAAGTGACAATGGATTTATATCTTGCCCAAATATGTTTAACCCATATTTCATTCCTGTAACCAGTGTATTAGAGGCTCCCATGAACGGATCTATCAATCCTATATCGCCTTTGAGTGCTTGGGATAGGCGTTGAATTATTGGTTCTTGCACAGATGGAACCATCATAGCTGGATAGTTGATAATACTTCGTGCAAAGTCATCCCTACTATAATTTTTACCATTCAGAGTTTCTGACCCTATGGAGCCAAGGGACTTGATAATTTTTATATCAGATTGTTTCACCTTTTATTAGTTGTTGAGTTGATAAGGTCTTTTACATCAACAGCAAGTTTTTCTGCAATTTTAACAAGAGTTTCAAGTGATGGCTGCATTTCATTACTACACCATCTTGAAATTGTTGTGGGATTCTTTTTTAATTTCTCCGCCAACCATTTATTTGTAATTCCCTTTTCGGCTAATACAACTCGAATTCTGTTGATTTCGTTTTTCGCCATGATATTAGCGTAATTCGCAAATTTGTTTACAAATTAAGATAAATTAGATTAGTTTTCAACTAATTTAATAATATGACTAAGCGGCGGCTTTCGTTTTAGAGGTCTTAGAAATGGGAGAGCAGACATCACATTCACAACGCCTTCTCCGGCCAAAAATCCCGTGGCGAACAGCCAAGCAACTTTGCTAGCTCATTTAGGTGTAAGGTTTTATACTTCGCCCGGAAATTCGGGCTCTCTACCTGGCCTATATATGCAGCTGATATATTCAGGTGCGCAGCCAGGTCTTCCTGGGATAATCCTTTCTTTGTGCGGATCTCCTTTACCTTGTTTATTATAAACCAGTCTACCTTATTTTTCTGTATCTCCTTTGCCATGTATCCATGCAAGTAAGGGAAAGAATATTTTTATCATCCTAATACATGTATTAGTGTTTTTCTTTAACTTTATAGTGCTTACGAGCCTGCTGAACGAACCTGACAATTCGCGAAACACAGGATGGTAAGTGAAGTGCCCAGTCCTTATATTTACTATAGGGTTGGGCTCACTTTGTCCTTTGTGTTTCGGCTACCCGATGGGTAGTGGGCTTTGTCAGGGCCCGTTCGGCAAAGGGTAGGTGGGCTCCAACCCTATAATCTTTGGCCCCATTTTTAATCCGTTCCGGCTCACCTTCCCTTGCAGGCTCATTTACCTTTTGTAACCTAAAACTTTTACATATGGTAGAGCCAATAAACGAATCCGCTTGCAAAGTCAATTTCATTGGCAAAACGGCTAACCTTCACCCCGAATGGTATAACACGCCGCTCCGGTTAAACGAGCAGGAAAAGAGCGACCCGCTTTCAGTTCTATATGAGTTTTTCCAAAGCTATCACCTGAACGATATAAGACAGATCTTATGGGGCTGGACTGTAACGGTCGTTTCCAGCAGCCCGAACTGCGTCTCAAATGACCCACGCGAACGCAATAACCACTTATTCTTTTATGAGAAAATTGAACAATTGATAGAAGCCTGCTGGATGATCCATTCCCAGGAAGGAATGCAGGTTCCATTTGCTAACCTTAAACCATAGCCTTATGAATGCTGTATGTGAACGGAAAGTACTTGATGTAGAACTGGTAAAGGCTGATCCTTTGGATACCATCGCCGGGGTTTTTGATAGCATCGATTTCGATTATTTCAGAGCGAATTGTAACCGCTGGTTCCATGCGGTTATTATCAATCAGAGTCATGTTTATGATGAGGAAGATCGCCGTACAGGTTTGCAAACCTTATTTGTTGACCTGGAACTGTTGTTGGAAGCTATTTATGTAATACACATAAATGCCAGCGGAGCAAATGTTACCAGGCGGCCTGTTAAATATGATAAAGTATACCTGTTAACGCACGAACAGGCTGACAATCCCAATGATGTCCTCTGTTCCTTTTTTAAAAAGTTTTCCATGCCTTATATCAGGCAGGAATTGAAAGATTGGTTGCAGGCCGGAATTGATATTGATGCATCTGATCCGGTTCAGTTAAAAGCGATAAAAGTGTTGCTTACTTTCAATGATCTTGAGTGTCTTCTGGAAGCGGCTTATCAGTATTGTAAGTATGGTATTTCGGGCATAGGTAAGAGGGCAAAAAACAGCCTGGCTATGCTTTAGGCAAGTAACCATTTTTATTCTTCCTTTTTCTTTCTTTTGGCCAGCCGTTAAAAGGAAGAATTGTGATACAAAGCTCGCCTCAATTTGTGATTATCTTTTTCGCTATTGGTGCTGCCATTCAGTCATCAACGGGAGGCAGGTAAAAATCTCGTGGTTGTCTCTATTTGCTACTGTTCAAAACTCCTTTCGATGTGCATTGGTTTGAATAAATGAAAGCCGATAGGCTTTGTCTCTGTAATAAACAAAAACGACTCCGGAGTTTTTGTCCGACTTAAACCTGTGTTGTGATACAACACTACATCTTGCCGATAGCAGCCTGCCTGGCTATCTTACTGCCGCGAATGGGCAGGTATTAAAAGGATGCCTTTATATGCAGTGGCCGAAATAGCTTCAGTAAACGGGCATTTGTCTTCGAAATTAAAAGCAGACATGTAGCCATAATCTTCGCTCGATGGCCCGGTTTCTCATGATGCTTTACAAACAAAAAAGCACTGAAGTAATGACAGACATTTTGAAAGAGAAACAATCTTAAATTTATAGTAGCACCATACGTATTTATCCAACTGTTTTGTGATACAAGTTTACACAGAAAAAGAAGAGTTTAAATTTCAAAAATTATAGCCCAAGTAACATCGTCGAGCACACTCTTTAAAAAGAGAACCACCCTTTCAATTTCTGAAGTGGTGAAATATCAATAAAGTACCGCAACCTTTTTAAATTTATAACTGCGAACGTTAGTCGTGTCAAAGTAATTTTAAAAGGGTATTGTGATGTGTGAAAATGAGGAGGAGTTATTGAAGTTAATTGCATCATTAATTGTTCAGGTAATTCTTAACGAAAATGAAGACAGCAATAGGGTATGTGCGGATCAGCAAAAAGGATCAATCGGTGTACTCCCTCGATGCACAGGAGAACCTGATCAGGGAGTATTGCCAAAGGAATAACGTTTCCATGTCTGCCATCTTTCGCGATGATGGCGAATGTTCCGACACATTCGACCGGCCCGATTACATCGCGCTGGAAAACTTCATCAAAGCTTGTAAAGGCCGGGTGAATTTCCTGGTCATCAAAGATCATGACCGGTTCAGCCGGAACCTGAGTGAAGCACTTGCTAAAATTGAACACCTGGAAAAGAAACATGGTGTTAAGGTGGTGGCTATCGATGAACCTATCAATATAGATACAACCGACCCTGGTATTTTTCTTGGCCGGGCCTTTAAATATCTAATGGCGAATCATGAGTTGTTGAACATTAGAAAAAGAACTGCCCAGGGTCTTCGTAATGCCATGGCTGCCGGCAGGGTGGTTAACAATGCGCCATTCGGCTATAATAATATAAGAGATAGTGAGGGTAGGCCCACCTTACAAATCAATGAATTGAAAGCGCCCGTTGTCCGGTTTATTTTCCAGCAATTCATCAACGGCATTTCGCCCTCGCTTATCTCGAAAGAAGCCCGCAAAATAGGATATACCATGTCTGGTAACAGCGCCATCATGCGGGTGCTTACAAACCCTATTTATGCAGCTTTGTTACGCCTGCCTGCCTATAATGGCGAGCCGGAAAAATTTGTAAAGGCTTTGCATGAACCAATAATAAGTGAAGCTGATTTCTGGATTGCCAACGACAAAATAAATAACCGGCCCAGGTACCGTACACGACCAAGGGAAGATTTTCCTTTACGCGGCATCGTTAAATGCGATTGTGGCTGGCATTTAACGGCCAGCTATAGCAAGGGTAAGAACAAATATTACATGTACTACAGCTGTCCAAAAGAAAGAAACAGGAATTATCGGGGTGAGAAAATGCACGAACTGATTGAAAAGGTGCTTATGGGTTTGAGTTTTACACCGCAACAACTTAATAAGATCAGTAAGTATGCCACTCAAAGCCTGGAACAGGAAACGAATGACAGAAAGTTGCTGCAGGAAGCGCAGGTGCAAAAGTTAAATGAGGTAATTATCAAAATAGAAAGATTGGAAGAGCGAATGATCAATGATGAAATAGAAATGGTCACCTACAAAAAATGGTTCGCCAAATTATCTGCGGAAAAGGGAGCGCTGGAAACAGCAATCGGTAATCTCGCTAAATCCCACACAAATCTTTTAGAGAAGCTACAACAGGCCATGCCGGTTTTAACGAATCTCAGAAATCTCTATTTGAAAATTTCACTGGCCGGTAAACAGGCTCTTTTAAAGAAAGTGTTCGAAGGTGGTCTCGTATATGACGGGCATACGCTTCGAACACCCCGCCTCCACGCCGCCCTGGCGCACAACTACAATAATATCAAAGAAAAAGGGCTGCTCTTGTTAGAACAGCCCTCTGTACATTTTCCTCTTTCGGAAGGTTGTACCCCTGTTGGGGCGGAGTACGAACCGGATTGTTGATTCGCTAAGAAATCTTTATGGGTTAAAAATGAAGTTATAAATTGAAATACAATTGCTTATGAGGGCAAATAGGATATTTTTAGATTAAGTTGGTTAGAATCTAAGGCATGCGACTAAAAATTTACAATTAGCCATCATAGGTATATCTTTCGATGCAAAAATCTTGTTTTCATTCAAAAAAATGGCAATATGTAGTTGAATTGCTTAGGTTTGAAGAATAATATGTCAGCAAGTATTAACTATAATCTCCACCAGCTAGGATGGCATAGCTTTCAACAGTTATGTCTGAGCATCACCAGGGATATATTAGGCCAGACAGTAGAATCTTTTCTTGATACAAATGATGCAGGAAAAGACGGTGCCTTTGCAGGTAAATGGAAGCCTACGGGAAAGGAAACAATAGAAGGAAAATTTGTTATTCAGTGCAAGTTCACCGCTAAATTTGAATCAAACCTAACGCTATCTGATTTAACAGACGAGCTTCCAAAAGTTGAGCGCTTAATTAAAGCTGGCAGGTGCGATTGCTATGTAATTTTAACAAATGCAGGAATATCAGGCCAGCAGGATGAAATTATAAAAGAGAAATTCAAGGCTCTGGGAGTTAAGCATACGCTCATTTTTGGATCAACATGGATTTGCCAACAAATTCATGAAAGCAAAAGTCTAAGAACTTCTGTCCCTCGCTTATATGGATTGGGAGATTTAAGCCAAATTTTGGATCAACGTGCATATGACCAGGCGAAAGAGCTATTAGCATCATTAAGAGATGAACTCGCAAAAATTGTCATTACTGATTCATATAATAAAGCATTAAAGGCGCTCAACAAACATAGCTTTGTTTTATTAATAGGAGAACCCGCTGCAGGAAAAACAACAATTGCCTCAATGTTAGCCATGTCCGCCCTGGATCAATGGGGAGCTTTTACAGTAAAGGTTGACAGGCCGGACGAAGTAGTCGCTCGATGGAACTCGATAAATCCTGCGCAGTTTTTTTGGATTGATGATGCTTTCGGTGTCACTCAATATGAGTCATCCCTGGTCAATTCATGGAATCATATCTTTCCGCAGGTTAAGGCAATGCTGAAACAAGGTGTCAAAATTGTTATGACATCAAGAGACTATATCTACAATAGAGCTAGAAACGATTTAAAAGAAGGAGCATTCCCTCTACTTCAAGAAGGCCAGGTAGTCATTGATGTACATAACCTCAGCCTGGAAGAAAAAAAGCAAATTCTATACAATCACTTAAAGTTGGGAAAACAAACGAAGAAATTTCTATCCGCAATTAAGCCCCATCTGGACTATGTTGCAAGCCATCCGCGTTTTATACCGGAAACGGCAAGAAGGCTTTCCGAACCAATATTTACCGAAGGTTTGATATTTCATGAATATACTCTGAACGAATATATAGATAAGCAAGAACGCTTTCTACAAGAAGTGATTAAGGGACTGGATATTGATAGTAAAGCTGCACTCGCTCTTATCTATATGAGAAATGGGCAGCTTGAAAGTCCTATAACGCTTACCGGTATTGAAAACCCGGCAATTGAGCGCTTAGGAAGTTCTGTTGCTGGCGTAATTCAGTCTTTGCTAGCTCTTAAAGGAGGCATGGTTCAACACGTCACCTTAAACGACAACTCATTTTGGCGATTTAAACACCCAACCATTGGCGATTCTTATGCGTCAATTTTAATAGAAAATCCTGAGTGGCTGGAAATTTATATCACTGGCACATCCACCGAAAAGTTAATCGATCAAATTACATGCGGCGATGTCGGTGTTCAACGAGCTGTAATTATCCCTCAAAATTATTATAAAGCCATTTTAGAAAGATTGAGCGATTTTAAAACAACGGATAAATATAAGACATCATTTTTTTCATCTTGGGGAGCAACGTCTGCACTTTACGGTTTTCTTGCCCGCCGCTGTTCTAAAGATTTTCTCAAAATTTATATAGCCGCAAATCCGGAGGTTTTAAAAGTTATTTCAGATCCGTCATTGTATTTTTCAGCGTCTTCAGAAGTAATTCTTGTTGTTCGCCTGCATGAACTAGATCTCCTTCCTGACGAAGAGCGCAAAAATTTTGTCAACCGCCTAACTCAATGTGCGATAGATGGCCGGGATATTTATGCGTTAAAAAATGATAATGTTCGGACTGTATTTAATGAGGATGAACTTCGTATTTTACAAGATAGAGTTTATACCGAACTAATTCCAAACCTGGATAAAATCAGAGATGACTTTGAATCAAGTTATAAAGAAAAAGACGATCCAGAGGATCATATGGATGATTATTTAGGAATGCTTAAGACGCTAGAGAAAGTTTATAATTTACCTGACGTTGATGATGTTGTATCAAGCGAACGAAAAAAAGCAGAAGATTGGATAGAGGAAAAATCTCAAGATGAGAATAGAGGTCTACCCAAACGTAATTTGAATAAAATTAAGTCAACTCCCGATTTTACTTCGACGAGAAGCATATTTGATGATGTAGATGAATAGTTCCACATTATCTGTCTTTTACATTAATAAAATTTAGCCGGACATTTACCTGCTTTATCCACCCTTAACAGACTCCCCCTTTCACCATGTTTTCTGAGTAGTCGGTTTATACCATCCCCGTGCACCGTCAAATGCTCGTATCCTTCGTCACCGGCTGCTAAGGCAGCCTCTCGGCTTTATTTGACCGGGGCACTCTGCTGGACGGTATCTACCTTTTCTCCATCAGTAACATTTTTTCAAAAAGGAGAATTTAAAATTTAAAACAACTAATAAGTCACGTTATGAGAGATTATTATCTAAAAAAATTGAGGAAGCTTGGCTCATAACCTGAAGGCCGCAGGTTCAAATCCTGCGCCGCAACCAATTTATCAAGCACTTAATTATTTAATATGAGAATTGAAAAATGGCGGTGCTATCTTGGTGCAAGCACATTGCACAACGGTATGACAATAAGGTATGCGAAGATGATATAAGGTGCTCAACTGGCTGATAAACTGATCAGCGAAGAGGATTTGGCAGACATGAATCCAGATGCCAGAAATGATGTCATCTCATGGGCTCGGATAATAAATTCAATGTAAGCCATAGTTCCCGGGGTCGCAGTTTGTGATACGTAATTTTGTGGCCCTGTTTTTTTCATAGTTCGATATACCCATCAGGGATACCAGCAAAAAAGCCTCGTAAACTTTCATTTACAAGGCTTTACACTTCGGTACGGGGTGTGGGATGTAGTTCGAACACCTGGTGAAGTTCATGAACAATATTCTACTAATAAAAAATAAGTTATATAGCTGGAATAATTATATTATGCGTTGTTGGTAGTAAAATTCTTAATAATAGAATTAGGCTGATAATTAAACTTATTTACCACCGACTTACATGCATATATAATATCAGCTTTATCACCATCGGGAATTTCGGTAAGGATATTATTTGTGTTTTCTATGCTACGAATACAGGCTGTATTAAGATTTTTCGCAATAAAATTGAACACCATAATCAATTTATCCGTCAGCGAACGCGGAATCATACCCTGGTTATATCGATAGGCGTCCAATACCAGGTTTTCCAAAAGATAGGAAGGCAAAGGTACCTTATTAATACGCTTCCATTCTTTCAATAATACCACAAGATTTTTTTGTGTATGGGTCAACCGCTGTTTGTTAAGCAGGTGGAAATTGGTTTTGGTATAAGTTGAATCTTGGGACCACCACGTCTCTTTGTTCACGCACAAGTAACCTTGGTTTCTAAGGCCTTTGGTTGCTTTGCAAGGAACAAGGTCGATCTTCAGTTCCTTTTTATTAACACGACAAATGATACCTACAGATCTTTTTTGTTTCCTAACTCCAACAATCCCGTGTTTACCTATTAGCGAATAAGCATAATCATATACAGTATCATACATATCAGTTGTAGAGTAGAAGCTATTATAAGCGAACATGAGAGCAATGTCAATATCAAATTTCTTTCGTAA